>CBDIPJ010000001.1:0-414818 GCA_965283655.1 Limisphaerales bacterium
ATCCTTCAGGACTTGAGGAACCTTCCGGGTATTCCCATTACACCAAGAAGGGGTCTTGTCATCGGTGCCCACAAATTTGACTCTGGGATCCGTTGGCCATTTCATGGAGCAGTCGACGATGTACGAGTATACGGGGCTCAGCTCGATGGTTCTGCGGTTTCTGAACTGTACAGGCATGAGGCTGAGGGTCGGCCGGCCAAGGCAGTGGTCTCGATAGAAGGTGATCAAGTTGTCAGCGCGCGGATCTTGGATCCTGGCTACGGATATCTGGCACCACCACGCATTAGTTTCTCCGGGCCTGGAGTTGGCGCTATTATTGCCGCACAAGTGACCAATGGATCAGTCGCAAGTCTGAAGGTCTTCAATCCCGGCATGGGGTATAGTCCGGATTCGCACATTCTGGTCTCCTTCCCAAAGAGACTTCACCTGCCTGCATTGGCCGCAGCCAAGACCGTAGCTGGAGGATCCATTTCAGCTGTATTGACCGACCCTGGCTATGGCTACTCATCACCCCCCGAAGTCAGAGTGGCAGGCGGCAACGGCCAAGGAGCGTCTGTCATCGCTGTGACAGAAGACGGTGTAGTAACCAGCTTAAGAACGGTCACTGGAGGAACCGGGTACACAACTCCACCCGCGATCCTCATTGCCCCGCCAAATCCTGCCTGGCGGAAAGCTGAAGCCGTTTCATCCATCCTCGATGGGATTGTTGACTGCATTGGCATGATCGATAGCGGACAAGGCTACGACACGCCACCCACCGTCTTGCTTACCGGAGGAGGAGGCTCCGGAGCCACGGCTGTAGCAACCGTACTCAACGGCATCGTGACCGGCATATCGATCACGAATCCAGGAATGGGCTATACATCCGCTCCAAAGGTGATGATCGCCTCGCCGCCATTCAGTCCGCGGGTGGGCGTGGATGTCAGCAGAGTTCGTGTGACCATGGAAGTGGTTCTGGGTCGCCGCTACCAACTGGAGTCCTCATCGGACATGTCAACATGGAGTGCTGCCGGGGCCCCCTTCGTCGCACAGGACGAATTATTGACCCAGGATTTCGATGTCGATGTGGCCGGGCGATTCTTTCGGATCATGCAGGTTCCCTGAGCCCCCAAGCACTGACGGAGGGGTGCAATGGTCATTCGGCATCCCTTCGTTGCGGTCCTTTCGTGTGGGAACGCGGGCCCCACGACTCACGCCGTGGGCTATCGTCCGTCGGTGCTCCGCACCTGCGGACCGCGGCGTGAAACCTCCGCCTGCTCCCTCGGCGATCTCCGCGTCCCTGCGTGAAACAACGCCCATGATCCTTCGCGCCTTCGCGTGAGAAACGCTCCAGCCCGCAGCAGCCGCTCCCCGAAGTTTGCGATTGCCGCTCCCTGCCAAGCCCGGGAAGGTTTGGACACTCACATGAAGATCTCGCGTTTCACCCTGCCGTGCGCCGTCGCTGCGGCGGCCTCGGTTGTCTTCGCCGCCGGCGTTGGCTACGACAACACCCCCCAGATCCCCGGCCAGCCGTGGAAGGTCCACGACAAGGCCCGGCCCAACCCGCCCATCATCACCCCGGCAGAAACCTTCAGCCACATGGCGCCGGCTCCGTCCGATGCCAAGGTGCTGTTCGACGGCAAGAGCCTCGCGGCGTGGAAGAGCGGCAACAACGACGCCAAGTGGAAGGTCGAGAACGGCTACTTCGAGATCGTGAAGGGCACGGGCGACATCGAGACGCGCGACAAGTTCAAGGACTTCCAGCTGCACATCGAATGGTCCGCGCCCACCCCGCCCAAGGGCGACAGCCAGGGCCGCGGCAACTCCGGCGTGTTCCTCCATGGCCGGTACGAGGTCCAGGTCCTCGACGTCTTCAACAACAAGACCTACGCCGACGGACAGGCCGGCGGCCTCTACGGCAGCTGGCCTCCCCTCGTCAACGCCATGAAGAAGCCCGGCGAGTGGAACAGCTACGACATCATCTTCGAGGGCCCGCGCTTCGATGACGCCGGCAACGTCACCCGCAAGGCCTCCGTCACCGTCCTCCACAACGGCGCCGTGCTTCATCACCGCCAGGAATTCATCGGACCCAGCGGCCATCAAAACGTGCCCAAGTACGTGAAGTACGACGGTACCGGTCCCATCCGCCTCCAGGACCACGGCGATCCCGTCCGCTTCCGCAACATCTGGATCCGCGACATCGGCACCTACGATCGTCCCGAGAACTGAAGCGGCCTCCGATCCGGGGAGGCGACGTTCGCGTCGCCTCCCGGACGTCGTTCCAAACGCGATCCGGCCATCCCCGCCGCCACCATGACTTCCCGCTTCTGGTGGACGTCCGCCCTCCTCGCCGGCGTGGCCTGCGCGGCCTTTGTCCTGTTGCGAAGCGTCAACGACCCCCTCGGCTTCGCCGCCCAGCAAGTCACGCTCACCAACGGTACCGTGCTCCGGCTCGTCTCCGTCCAGTACGGCAAGACCCACATCGATCCCTTCAGCCCGCCGTGGAAACAGTGGATGTCGCGGCTCCCGGAACCCTGGACCCGAAAGCTGAAGCTCAACCTGCCCGCCAACCTCAACACCTCCGGCACCAACGCCGTCCTGAGCGTCTGGCTCACCTCCTCGAAGGCTCCCGCCAACGCGAACCAACAATCGCTCGGCGTCCTCGTGGGCGACGACGCCGGCAACTTCGCCGGCTCCGGCAGCGGCTTCGGCTCGGCCACCGGAAAGGCCCCCGGTGTCGCGCACTACGAGGGCCATCGCATGTCGGTGTTCCCACGCCGTTCCCCGGAGCTGCGCATCCGCATCTACGACAGCCCCTGGGGCCAGGGAAAATTCCTTCATGAGTTCCGCATCCGGAACCCGGGCCTTGTTCCACGCAACGAGACCCCGCCGCTGGTTGCCCCGCCCCTTCCCCAGACCCAATCTTCCGGCGACCTTGAAGCCACGCTCACCTCGCTGAAGGTGGCCCCCTCCGACGAATGGCGCCCCGACCCTTCCTCGGACTATCGCAAGGCCCGCCTCGAGTTCACCTGCCGCCAGGCCGGACAACCCACCACCAACTGGGTCGCCTACCATGTCCGCGAAGCCTCGGATGCCACCGGAAATTCGACCGACGGCAACAACTGGAACCACGGATGGTCGGAGGACCGCACCTTCGTTTCGTTCGCCCGATGGCCGCTGCCCGAGTCCGAACCCTGGAAGCTCAAGGTCGAGTTCTGCCAACGCGCGGGCTTTCCCACCAACGAACTCTGGGAGGCCCGCAACATTCCGATCCTGACGAATTCCGCCAAGTTCCCCACCCTCACCAACCGACTCGCAGGTGCTCCGATCGTCATCGAACGTCTCGGTCCACCGGAACACGGCAGCTACGCCCACAGCGATACACACGCCATCGAACTGGAAGTGAGGGCCGATTCCAAAAAACCCGACGATCGCCGCTGGCACCTCACCATCGCCCGCGCCGTCGATTCCACCGGACGCGACGTCACCGCCAACAGCTGGAGCGGGAGCGACGACAACCGCACGTTCAACTTCAACGTCTCCACCAACGCCACCTCCCTCGACGTCTGGATCGCCTACGCGCCGAGCCGTCTCCTCGAGTTCATCGCCCAACCCACGAGCGCCAAGCCGTGAATACCGGTCGCGTGCCTGACCACGTCGTCGACACTCGAAAATCCGGATCCAGGCAACGACCACTCCCAGAGAATCCGTGAGGCCCGTCGCGCCGCGGTGTCGAACAAGCCAGCCACACGAAACCGGGCGTTCGCGCCCTGCCCTATCCATCGAGGAACGGGGGGCGGACGCCACTCCGCGCTTGCCCGCAGCCCAACCCCTTCTAAAGTGTTCACATGACACATGCCGTCGCCCAAATCCTGGAGGAAGTGGACCAACTGTCTCCGTCGGAGCGAGCCGAACTTGCCGACCATATCGCAGGGAAGCTTGGGCACGACATTCCCCCTGACCTCGCGAAGGCACAGATTTCTGAGGTTCGTCGCCGTATCACCCAGATCGAGATGGGTGAGATCCTGCTGGTTCCGGGCGCGGAAGCTCTCGCGCAGGTCCGGCGTCTTGTGGCCTCGCAACAAGCGACGACCTGATGCCCGTCAGCCAAGGTTTCCCTACGTCATCTACTACCGTTGGGAGCAGCAATGCGAACGAGTCACGATCTACGCCGTCATGCACTGCAGCCGGGACCCTGGTTATTGGCACGAGCGCATCAGACAATCAGGACAGGCCAGCACTTAACCGATTACCGGGCGCGTGCCTGACCACGTCGCCGAAGTTCGGGAGTCCGGATTCAGGCAACGCCCACTCCCAGAGAATCCGTGAGGCCCGGTGCGCCGCGGTGTCGAACAAGCCAGCCACACGAAACCCGGCGTTCGCGCCGTCCCAGAAACCAACCCATCACGGTCCGTGGTACAGAGCCTTCCCTATGGGCGACGTGAAATTGAAGCTGAACGCCATGGCCGTGAGCCTGAGCACCGCTGTCCTGCTTTTCACCGCATCAGGGTGTGGAAAAACGCGTGTTCCGGCGGTCGCTCCCACGCCCCAGGCCATGGCGATCAGCAATCACCTCGCGACCATCGCGGCGGCGGGGGAACCTGTTTCGCTCGGGCAACTGGATCGAAGCTACGCCCAACCATCGCCAGCACAGGATGCCGGGCCTCTTTACCTCGCCGCGTTCGCCGCGCTCCGGTCCAGCGATGCAGGTTCACCTTCCTTCCTGGCCGACAACCAAGCCGCGCTGCCACTCCTGATCCAGGCCGCGGATCGAGCCTCCTGCCGTTATCCCATCGCGCTCACGAATGGACTGCTCGTCCTGGCACCGCACCTGAGCAAGCTCAGGACCAGTGCGGCGTTGCTGGGACAGGAGGCCGTCCGACAGGCAACGCGCGGGAATGCAGAGGCTGCCACCACGGCCGTCCTCGCCGGCATCCGCCTGGCCCGATCCCTCGACAACGAACCGCTGCTCATCTCCAAACGGGTGCAACTCGCAGCCCTCGCCCTGACCTGCGAAAGCCTGCTCGATTCGCTCAACCAGCACGGCTTCACCGATGCGGAATGCGTCCGTCTGATGGCGGCCCTGCACGATGCCGAGCCAGCGATGGGCTTTCACCAGGCGATGGTGGGTGAGCGGGCCATCCTGGTGTCCGTCTTCGAATCATCCGATGAAGGATTGTCCCAAGCCATGGCCATGGAGGGCGGCGGCGGCGCTCCGACGATGAGCCTGCGCAGTTATCGCTCGGAAGGACATCTCGAGGGCGACTTCGCCTTTGCCTTGGACTTCATGTCGAATCTCGTGGCCTCGGTCGCCCTGCCCTACCCACAGGCACTCGATGCGGCAGCCACCCTGAAGGTCCCGGGCTACGTCGAGGCGACCTCCGGCAAACAGGTCTTCTCGGCGATGCTGCTTCCCAAGCCCGCTGATTTCGTTGTCCAGGGCGCAGGAGCCGTTGCCCGCCTCCGCATTTGCCAATCGATTCTCGCGGTGGAGCGTTACCGACGGAAACACGGCAGCACCCTGCCCGACACGCTGGCCGACGTTTCCGCCGAATTGCCCAACGGGGTTCCCAAGGATCCGTTCGATGGCCAACCCTTGCGCTACCGAAAACTCCCCACCGTCGGCTACACCGTCTGGTCCGTGGGACCGAACCGCATCGATGACGGAGGATCCGCCGCAAGCCCGGACAGCAAAAGGCCGTTGGACCTCATGGGCACCATTCTCCGGGATTGAGCCTTCAAACCTGAAAACGGGAACTGGTTTACCAGGTCTGCCCCACGGAACGGACCGTGAAGGTGCTTCGGATGTAGCAGACGACGTCAGGAGGCTGTGGAAGGAGCCCCAATCTTGAAGACTCGAGTTCCAAGCCTTCATCACTGCCTCGTTACCTCGTCAGCTACCCCTCCCGCATCTAGCCAACGTCAAGAGGCTGGTTCCGGCCATGGCAGACAACGCAGGGCTTCAAACTTGAATCTGAAATCTTGAATCTCCCCCCCATCGTGCCTCGCATCCAACTTCAGGGAATCAGCAAACGTTTCGGCGCCGTCCATGCGGTGCAGGACCTCTCCATCGACATCGCCGCGGGCACGCATCACCTCCTTGTCGGTCCTTCCGGCAGTGGCAAGTCCACCACCCTCCGACTCATCGCCGGCCTCGAGTTCCCCGATGCCGGACGGATCCTCCTCGACGGTGCCGACGTCACCCGTCTCCCGCCCGAGGAACGCCCCTGCGGGTGGGTCGCGCAATCTCCCGGACTCCTTCCGCACCTGACCCTGGTCGAACAACTCGAACTTCCCCTCCGCCTCCAGGGCATCGACCGCCACGAGCGCCGCGCCCGTGCCGAAGTGATGGCAGACCGGCTCGACCTCCGTCCGCGACTCCATCACCTCCCCACCGCCCTCTCCGGCGGTGAGGCGGCGCGCACCGCCCTCGGTCGCGCCCTCATCCTCCAACCCCGACTCGTCCTCCTCGACGAACCTTTCGCCCACCTCGATCCCACCCTGCGCCGCGACCTGCGCCGTCTCCTGCGGGATCTCCAGCGCGACTTCGACCTCACCCTCCTCCACGTCACGCATCACCCGGCCGATCTCATCGCGGGAGCGGACCACCTCACCGTCATCGAAGGCGGCCGCCTCCTGCAATCCGGTCGTCCCCTCGAACTCTACCGCCAACCCCGCACGCCCTGGCTCGCCGACCTCACTGGCGACTCGCCGATCTGGCGTTGCGCCTCCGGCGAATGGTCCCGGAACCTCGTCCACCTTCCGCCCGATTCCGCACCGTCCCCGCAACGGAGCATCCTCGGTCTGCGACCCGAACAACTCCTTCTCACGCCAGAGCGTCCGTCCGGTCCCGCCATCGGACCCGTGCGCATCAGTCGGATCACGCCGGTCGGACCCCGGACGTGGATCGAAGTCCACTGGGGCAATGCCCAACGCCTTGAAATCCCGGTCCCGCCCACGGCCACCCACGGTGCCGAAGGCGACACGGTCTGGATCCAATGGAACCCAAAGGACGCCCTCTGGTTCCAATCCCACGACTCATGACTTTGGGGCCACAGGCCCGGAGGGCCGAAAGACAGGAGCCCACGGCGTGAGCCGTGGGTGGACGTGGGTCATGGATCCCCAGCCCCAGCGGGGCGACAGAATCCACTCCTGCCGGAATCTTTCGCCCCTCCGGGGCTGGACCTCCCACATGCCGGAAACCCACGGCTCACGCCGTGGGCTATCGTCTGCCGGTGCTCCGCACCTCGTGCCCGGCCCTCCCAGGCCCGGAGGGCCGAAAGACAGTAGCCCACGGCGTGAGCCGTGGGTGGACGTGGGTCATGGATCCCCAGCCCCAGCGGGGCGACAGAATCCACTCCCGCCGGAATCTTTCGCCCCTCCGGGGCTGGACCTCCCACATGCCGGAAACCCACGGCTGACGCCGTGGGCTATCGTCTGCCGGTGCTCCGCACCTCGTGCCCGGCCCTCCCAGGCCCGGAGGGCCGAAAGACAGTAGCCCACGGCGTGAGCCGTGGGTGGACGTGGGTCATGGATCCCCAGCCCCAGCGGGGCGACAGAATCCACTCCCGCCGGAATCTTGCGCCCCTCCGGGGCTGGACCTCCCACATGCCGGAAACCCACGGCTCACGCCGTGGGCTATCGTCTGCCGGTGCTCCGCACCTCGTGCCCGGCCCTCCCAGGCCCGGAGGGCCGAAAGACAGTAGCCCACGGCGTGAGCCGTGGGTGGACGTGGGTCATGGATCCCCAGCCCCAGCGGGGCGACAGAATCCACTCCTGCCGGAATCTTGCGCCCTCCGGGGCTGGACCTCCCACATGCCGGAAACCCACGGCTCACGCCGTGGGCTATCGTCTGCCGGTGCTCCGCACCCCGTGCCCGGCCCTCCCAGGCCCGGAGGGCCGAAAGACAGTAGCCCACGGCGTGAGCCGTGGGTGGACGTGGGTTATGGATCCCCAGCCCCAGCGGGGCGACAGAATCCACTCCTGCCGGAATCTTTCGCCCCTCCGGGGCTGGACCTCCCACATGCCGGAAACCCACGGCTCACGCCGTGGGCTATCGTCTGCCGGTGCTCCGCACCTCGTGCCCGGCCCTCCCAGGCCCGGAGGGCCGAAAGACAGTAGCCCACGGCGTGAGCCGTGGGTGGACGTGGGTCATGGATCCCCAGCCCCAGCGGGGCGACAGAACCCACTCCTGCCGGAATCTTTCGCCCCTCCGGGGCTGGACCTCCCACATGCCGGAAACCCACGGCTCACGCCGTGGGCTACCATCTGTCGGTGCTCCGCACCTGAAAGCTGCACCTTCGCGTGTTCACCGAAGAATCCTTTCCACGGGCAGGCAAAACGAGACGGCCTGATTCGATCCCGTTCGACCTCGACGGTTGAAGCTGCGGTCCACTTGGGGAACGCTCCCCACATGCTCCGACCCCGCAAGAAGTACACCGTCTACGACCTCCAGCAGCTGAAGGGCAAACGCTGCCTCACGCACATCCACGTCAAATCCCCGGACGAAGCCACCGCGGCCGAGGCTGCCGGGGTCGACCTGATGTCGTGCAGCTTTGATTCCCCGGAGAGCCAGGCCCGCCTGCCGCGCCTCGTCGAGGCGGCGCCCAACAGCTTCCTCTCCGCGGCCACCCCGCACGGTCTCGCTTCTCCCGAGGAGGCCATCCGGGTCGCCTTCCGCGCCCTCGAAGCCGGGGCCAGTTCCGTCTATTGTTCCGCCAGCCCCTTCATCATCGAGGCCATGGCCCGCGAAGGCATCCCGGTGGTCGGCCACCTCGGACTCGTCCCGCGGCATGTCACCTGGACCGGTTACCGGGCGATCGGCAAGACCGAAGCCGAAGCCCGCCTGCTGTTCGACCGCATGAAGACCCTTGAATCCGCCGGGGCCTACGCCGCCGAACTCGAGTGCGTCCCCCACAACCTCGCGCGCTTCCTCTCCTCCCAGACCCGCATGCTCCTCATGTCGCTGGGCTCCGGCACCGGTTGCGACACGCAGTTCCTCTTTTCCTGCGACATCCTTGGCGACTACGAGGAACGCCTCCCCCGCCACGCCAAGGCCTACCGCAACTTCCTCGAGGAACATCGCCGCCTCCAACGCGAACGCGTCGCCGCCTTCGGCGAGTACATCGCCGATGTCCGCGAAGGCCGCTTCCCCGGTCCCGCCAACCTGATCGAGATGGACGAGACCACCCTCCAGAAGGTCGTCGCCGCTGTGGGGAAGAAGCAGTAACCGGTTCCCGTTAACCGAAGCGTAGCCGACGACGTCAGGAGGCGGTGGTTGAACCTCCCAGTTCCATATCTGGAGGCGGGGTGCCCTCACCCGGCCGTGCATCACAAAGCCCTTCCCCCTACCGCCGCGGCAACAACTCCAGCAACTCGCCCGCCAACGCCGTCACCGCCGTCTCCAGCGTCGGCTTCAACTCCGGCGCGAAACGGTTCGAGTGCAGCCCCGGCGCATTCGAAGGATCCGTTCCCGATGGCACCGTGCCCACCCAGAGGTCAAACAGCGGCACCTTCTCCGCCGTCCGCCCGTACTCGCTGAAATCCTCGCCGCCCATCACCGGGTCCACCGTCCGGACACGGTCCGCGGACAACCACGTCTTCAGCACGCCTGCCAACCGCCGCGTGAGCGTCGGGTCGTTGTACAACGCCGGCGTGAACTCATCCTGCACCTTCACCTCCGGCATCCGGTCTTCCGGAATCCCCGCCGAGATCGCCTGCCCGCGCACGATCCGCCGGATCGACTCGATCGCCTTCGCCCGCACCTCCGGCTTGTAGGACCTCACCGTCAACTGCAGGGCCACGTCGTCCGGGATGATGTTGTGCTTCGATCCGCCGTGTACCGATCCCACGGTCACCACGACCGCATCCAGCGCGCTGATCTCCCGCGAACGGATGGTCTGCAACGCGAGGATCGACTGCGCCGCCAGCACCACGGGATCGCGGGTCTTCTCCGGATACGCCCCGTGGCCACCCACGCCACGGAGCCGCACGTCGATGCTGTCCACATTGGCGAGGACATATCCCTCGACGACACCCACGGTTCCCGCGGGAAGGCCGGCGTGGCAATGCAGCGACAGGGCAAAGTCCGGCTTCGGAAACCGCTGGTACAATCCATCGCGCAGCATCCCGCGTGCGCCGCTGCCCACTTCCTCGGCCGGTTGCCCGATCAACACCACGGTGCCCTGCCAGAGGTTCGTCAGCGTCCCCAGAACCCGCGCCACGCCCACCGCCGCCGTCATGTGCAGGTCATGGCCGCACGCATGCATCACCGCCGTCTCCCCACCCTTTCCGTCGGCCACCCGACGCGTGCTCGCGAACTCCAGCCCCGTCTCCTCCTTCAACGGCAGCGCGTCCAGGTCACACCGCAGCAGCACGACCGGTCCCGGACCGTTCCGCAACACGGCCACGACACCGTTCGTCGCTACGCCCGTCGTCACCTCCAGCCCCGCCGAACGCAGCTCGGCCGCGAAACGCTTCGCCGTCTCCACCTCGTGCCACGACAACTCCGGGCTCGCATGCAACTCACGGTACAACCGGTGCAGCGACGCCTCCTCCGAGCGGAACCGCGCCGCCACGTCTTCCATTGGCGTCGCAGCGTCCACTCCAACCAAGCACGCCCACCCCACCAACGCTCCCATGACGGCACGGCATCCACGTTTCATGAGATCCACCCTGAACGGAAACCCCAAGCGCTTCAAATCCCCCATTGAACGGGGCGGTGACGTCCACGTCGCCCTCTCCCAAAGCTCCTCCCCACGGCGATGAGGACATCGCCTCCCCGTTCCAGATCCACAGTCGTCCGCGTCACGTGGTGTCCTACCCCAAACCCAACTCCAACTGCTCCTGACGCCCCAACGCCCACGCCTCCACCCCCGCGCGCCGCAGGTCCGCGGCGAACTGCGTCGCAAAACCGTGCACCGTGTACACCACCTTCGGCTCCACTCGCCGCACCAACTCCATCAACTCGGGATAGTCGGCGTGATCGCTCAACGCGAACGCCGCATCGGCCTGGTATCGGAAGCGACACCCCGGATCCATCGCCCATCCGGTGATCACCCCCACGCGCGAACGCCCCAATCCTTCCCGCAAGGTCTTCAGCGCAGAACCGGGAGGCGCCACCACCACATGTCCCCGCGCCTCCGCCACCTCCAGCAATCGGAACTCCGGAAACACATGACCCAGCTCCGAATACACCCGCGTCATCTTCGCCACCGGTTCGCTGACCATGATCGGCAACCCCGCTCCCGACAGGCATGCCAGGATCTCCTGCGCCTTCCCCAGCGAATACCCCAGCAGGATCGGAACCCCACCTTCCTCCAGGGTCTCCCGACAGAACCGGTGGATCCCCGCGATGACCTCCGCCGCGGGCGGGAACACATACTTCGGCCGGCCGAACGTCGTCTCCATCACCAGCACGTCCGCCTTGCGCGGCTCGCACACTTCGGACGCCAACCCCGGCCGCAGCTTGAAGTCGCCCGTGTAGAGCAGCGAACCCTCGGCTCCTTCCAGCAACGACATCGCCGATCCCAGGATGTGCCCCGCCGGCAACAACGTCAGCGCCCCCTCCGTCAGGTTCCGCCGCTCGCCAAAGGCCAGCGCATGCTCCGTCCGTTCGCCCCCGATCCGCGCCCGCATCAACCGCCGCGTCGCCTCCGTCAGGTACACCTCCGCATGACGCGCCGTGTGGTCCGAATGCGCGTGGCTCACGAACACCGATTCCCCGCGACCGATCGCCTCATGCGCGTCCAGCCACATCCGCCATCCCGGCAGATGCAACGCACCCTTCACGTACTCAAACCGGGGACCACGCACCGACGCATTCTTGCGTCGTCACCCTTGAAACAGGAATCCCGAATCTTGAACCTGCACCGCATATGGACCTCTCGGATCTTTCCTGGCCGGCGGTTGCCGCGCTTCCACGCGACACGCCGGTCGTGATCCCCATCGCCGCCCTCGAACAGCACGGCCACCACCTGCCGCTCTTCACCGACAGCCTCCTGCTCGGCGAGGTGGTCCGACGGATCCGCGAACCCCTCGCCGACAAGGTCCTCTTCGCGCCCCTGACCTGGCTCGGCAACTCGGACCATCACCTCGACTTCCAGGGAACGCTGTCGGCACCGCCGCGGACCTACCTCGACCTGCTGTCCGGCCTCGCCGAGAATTTCCTCACCCACGGCTTCCACCGGATCATCTTCCTCAACGGCCACGGCGGAAACGACGTCCCCGGACGCCAGGCCGTCTTTGAACTGCGGCAACGCCACCGGCAGCGCGCGGATCTCCTCCTCCTGCTCGCCACCTACTGGAGCCTCGGAGCCAAGCCCTGGGAATCCGACCCCACCCTCCACCAACGCGAGATGGGCCACGCCTGCGAATGGGAGACGTCCATGATCCTGCGGCTCGCACCGCACCTCGTCGGGGATTACCGCAACACCGTCCCCGTCGAACCCGGCAATGCCTTCCTGCCTGCCGCCCGCGGCTGGACAACCCGGGACCGCAGCACCCCCGGACACATCGGATGGCCGCACCTCGCCTCCGCCGAGAAGGGCGAACACCTCTTCCGCGTCTTCGCCGCCGACGCCGCCTCCCTCCTCGAACGCGTCCTCTGCTGGGACGGCCACTCCTGGGAAGGATGAGGGCGGAGTTTCAAGTTTGAAGTTTCAAGTTTGAAGACCGGACGCCAACTTCCCAACTGAAGGCCGGGTGCCCCCACCCGGCGCAGATCAAGCTCCCAGCCCCCAAATGGAACGGGGTGGCGACGTCCTCGTCGCCGTTCCATAGCCTTTCTCAGGGCGATGAGGACATCGCCGCCCCGTTCCCATTCTCAGTCGGGGGCGGTGCCAAGCTGCGCCCGAGGTCTGAGATCTGGGTTCTGGGCCCTTGAATCTTGAAACTTGAATCTTGAAACTCGCTCCCCCTTGAACCCCCGCCCCCCTTCCTGGAAGTGGATCGTCTGCGGCCTGCTGCTGCTGGCCTCCGCGATCAACTACATGGATCGCCAGACCCTCGCCGGCGCCTCCGTCCGGATCACCCGGGAGTTCGGGCTATCCCAGACCCAGTACGGTCAGGTCGAGGCGGTGTTCGGGTACGCCTTCGCCGCGGGTTCGGTGGTCTTCGGCTGGGCCGCCGACCGCTTCGGCATCCGGGGGCTCTACGCGGTCGTCCTGGTGCTGTGGTCCATCGCCGGATTCGCGACCGGCATGGTTTCCAACGCCAACGAACTCTTCCTCTGCCGCGCCTTCCTCGGATTCTTCGAAGCCGGCCACTGGCCCTGCGCCATCCGCACCACCCGACTCCTCCTGGACGAACGCCAACGCTCCATGGGCAACGGCCTCCTCCAGAGCGGCGCATCCCTTGGCGCGATCCTCACGCCGCTCATCCTGCGCGTCCTCATGGGCGACCCCAGCGTCGCCGGCGGTTGGCGCACTCCCTTCCTGGTGGTCGGTGCGGCGGGGCTGCTCTGGATCATTCCCTGGTTCCTGCTCGTCCGTGCCTCCGACCTGACCGGCAACCGCACCGGTCCCGCTTCCCCGGGTTCGCAACCCGGCGCGACACCACCGACGCCCCTGCTGTCCGTGCTCCTGAGCACGCGTATGTTCGTCCTCCTGGCCACCATTGCCTGCATCAACACCACGTGGCAGGTCCTGCGCGCGTGGCTGGTGAAGTTCCTCCAGGAAGGCCGCGGCTACACCGAAGCGCAGGCCCTCTACTTCAACTCCGCGTGGTTCGGCGCGGCGGACATCGGATGCATCGCCGCCGGAGCCATTGCGGCGCGCCTCGCCCATCGCGGCATGAACGTGCACGCCTCCCGGGTCTGGGTGTTTGCCGGATGCGCCCTCCTCTGTGCCACGGCCGGTGCCGTACCCTGGCTTGCCCAGGGAGCCCCGCTCCTCATCGTCCTCGCGCTCGTTGCCGCTGGTGCCCTGGGCGTCTTTCCCCTCTACCACGCCTTCACCCAGGACCTCCCGGGCGAGCATCAGGGCAAGATCACCGGCATTGCTGGCGTCGCCGCGTGGGTCCTCCCCGCCCAGGCCCAGCGCCTCTTCGGCATCGTCGTCGACCGCACCGGATCCTTCGACCTGGGCCTGGCCCTCGCCGGATTCCTGCCGCTCCTCGCCCTCTTCCCGCTCTGGCTCCTGTGGAATTTCCGCCCGCCGAAGGCAATGGGGTCGCGTCTATAAATTATACATTTACCCCAGCCGTCCCGCCCACCCGCCGCCCACATGTCCCATTCCCGCCATACCGAACAATGCCCCGGGTGCGGTGCCTGGACTCCCGCCGACGAACAGGGCCATCCCTGCTCCATCTGCGGCTGGGAGATTCCTGCCGATCCGCCCGAGCCCGGACGCCTGCTCGGTGATTGCGAACTCCTCGAGGAGATCGGCCGCGGCGGCATGGGCGTCGTCTGGCGCGGTCGCCAACGCGCCCTGAATCGCGAGGTCGCCATCAAGACGCTCGCCGGCACCGGCCTCGACAACGCCGAATCCCGCGCCCGCTTCCGCACCGAAGCCCAGGCCACCGCCCGGCTCCGCCATCCCAACATCGTTCCCGTGTTCGACGTGGGCGAATCCGACGGCACGCCGTTCCTCGTCATGGAACTGGTCGCCGGACGCAACCTGCGCGAAGTCATCGGCGGCAATCCGGTGCCATCTCGGCTCGCCGCCGAGTGGCTCCAATCCGCCGCCCACGGCGTCCAGCACGCCCACGATCAGGGTGTCTTCCATCGCGACCTGAAGCCCTCCAACCTCCTCATCGAAACAACGCCGAACGGCTCCACGCTCCGCGTCACCGACTTCGGCCTCGCCAAGCTCGCCGACTCCGACCCCGGCATCACACGTACGGGGGCCACCATCGGTTCACCCTCCTTCATGCCTCCGGAGCAGGCCCGTGGCGAGGCGTTCACCGCCCGCAGCGATGTCTACGCTCTGGGCGCCGTCCTGTTCAACACGCTCACCGGACGGCCGCCGTTCCTCGGGGATTCCCCCGCGGTCGTGCTCGCGCAGGTCGAGACCGCGGATCCCATTCCACTCCGCCGCCTGAACCCGGCCGTCCCGGTCGACCTTGAGACGATCTGCCTCAAGTGCCTCGAGAAGAACCCCGCCAGCCGTTACGCCTCCGCGCGCGAATTGGCCGACGACCTCGATCGCTATCTCGACGGTCAACCTGTCCACGCGCGTCCCATCGGCCCCGTGAGCCACGTGCTGCGGATGTCGCGACGTCACCCCTGGCGCGCCGCGGCGATCTCACTCGCCACCCTGCTGGTCGTCGGCACCGGGCTCCTCCTCGCCTGGAACGTCCGAGCCGAACGCCGCCACAGTGAAGCCCTGATCCGTGAACAGGCCGCCACCCGCAGCGCCCTCCTCCAGGCGCGGCTCGGGGAAGCCCACGCCATCCTCCGCCTCCGCAAGGCCGACAGCCGCCCGCGCGCCGAAGTCCTCCTCCAACAGATCCTCGCCGACCAACCGCCCGCCCTCTGGCGGGACCGTGCCCACGACGCCCTCGTTGCCGCCCACAGCCTGCATCAGGCCCACACCGAGGTGCTCCCAGGCCCTGCGGCTCCGTCGTCCGACTGGACCATGATCGTTGGCGACCTCGCCCGTGGACGCTGGGCGCAGGCGAAGTTCAATGAAGGCGTGGTCATCAGGGACCTCGCTTCCGTCACGAACATTGCCACCTTTCCCACGGCCCCGCGTGTGGTCACCGCCCTGATTGGATTCAGCCCTGGAGGCCGTTGGCTCGCCATCCGGCACCGCGACGAACTCGGGATCTGGGATACCACCCCGGGCGCAACCAAACCCCTGGTTTTCATCCAGCGCGCCTGGCCAGGCCGACACGGCTTCAACCTCAACAAGGTCGCCTTCACTCCCGACGATGCCACCGTGTTCTGGACCGACGGCGATTCCGTGGTCGCCAGCACGCTTCCTTCCGGTTCCCACGTCGCGCGCTTCCCTTTCGGTGACGGCGCGGACCGCCACTCGGGCGCCATCGCCATCGATCCTTCCGGCCGATTCCTCGGCGTCGCGCTCCCAACCACTCCCATGCTCGAAGTCCGCAGGTGGCCTGAAGGCGAGCTGCTGGAAGAGTTCACCCGGCGCCTCACCGAACCGCTCTCGGCCCTCGCGCTCAGCCCACGCGCCGAACTCACGGCCGGGGGCGATCCATCCGGTCGGATCACCGTATGGCGGAACGGCGGTGACTTCGGACCACCGCTTGAGTTCCACGGCCACTCCGAAGGCATCCGAGCCCTCCGTTTCTCGGGTGATGGACGTTTCCTGGCCTCGACCAGCCAGGACGGGACCCTTCGCGTCTGGGATTGCCGCGCCGGAAGTGAGTTCACATCCCTCCACTTCGATGCGGGCGTCGTCAGCTTTTCCACCAACCACCGCTCCATCGGTGTGGGCATCGATGCCGGACGCGTTGCGCTCGCCCGCCTTGGTCCCTCGCCCATCCTCCACCGATTCCGGCCGTACCCCCCGACAGGATTGCCTCAGGTCGCGTCCTTCGCGGCTGACAGCAAGTCCCTCCTCTGTCTGACCGACAACGGACTCCTGCAATGTTCCGTCCCGGATTGCCGGCCCCTTGCCCTCCATCCCCTGCGAAAGCCCCAGAGCGTCTCGGTCGATCCCAACTCACCGGTGCGCTTCCATAGCGCCAGCGAAGCGGGCGTCTTTCTGCACGGCCTCGACCCATCCATTGCCCCACGGGCCATCACGCAGCCTTCGCAACAGGGCTGGGACAGCCTGACCGCCAGCGCGAACAGCCCCTGGCTGGCCGCTTCCGATGTCGCCAACGCCCGCATCGCCTTGTGGCGCTCCAAACCCTCAGCCGACGCAATCCAGCCGCGGCTTCTTGCGCTCGAAAAGGGGGCCGGTTCCCTTGCGCTCTCTCCCGACGGTTCCCGGCTCGCCATGGGTTTCCGATACGACCCCGGCCTGCACATCATCGACCTGAAAGACGGACGGATCGAACAGAAGCTGTCCATGCCCGGCAGCCAGAATCTCGCGTGGAGCCCCGACGGCCGATGGCTGGCCGCCAGCGGTGCCGCCCACGTCCTCTGGGACACGGCGACATGGACATCGCATCCACTCGAGGGCATCGCTCCCTGCGCTCCTCCTGCGGGCGGGGTCGCGTTCAGCCCAACGCCCAGCGGCCAATCCACGTCACTCCTCGCCCTGGTCAACGGCGGCACACGCATCGTCCTCATCGAACCGGCTACCCGAAAGGTCATCGCCAACCTCGAGGCACCCGAAGGCCGCGTCCTCTACCAACTCGCCTTTTCCCCGGACCTCCAATGGCTCGCCGCCGCCTCCACCCAAGGCGAGATCCAGCTCTGGAACCTCACCCACCTCCGGACGCTGGTGCCCTGAACCCGAGAACGGCCGCTGGATCCGCAGATGACGCAGCTGGGTTCCGCCCCGGAACACGAAGCGGATAAGCCGCAAAGCCTCGAAGCCGCCAAGGTGTGCGTCATCGCCATTCTGGAATCCCGCTGCTTCCACGGGTTTGGAATCCGCCCGGCCTGCTTCGCGTCTTCGCGGCTTCGCGTGAGACCCTTTGCCCTCAAGCCCAGGAGGACGGCCGCAAGAATCGCAAGGAGACGCAAAAGGACGCTGTTCCCATCCTGCGAAGCAGCCCTCCTCGAACACTCGCCAAGACGACACACGGCGGATGAAGTGGAGTTTCCCTCGTCGTTCTCGGCGTCTCTGCGTGAGGCAGCTCCGTGGCTCCTGCGCATCCTCGCGGTTTCGCGTGAGTTTTTAGTGCATTGGAGCATGCCGCGTCTGTCGCCCCGCTGGGGCTGGTGATCCTTCGGCACCTGGGACCCACGGCTGAAGCCGTGGGCTATCGTCTGTCGGTGCTCCGCACCTATCGTGAGAAGGCAATGATGTCTGAGAAGGCAACGGTGTCCGTCCGATACTTTTTCCATTTACCCCAGCCTCATCCCCCCACCGGCCGCACCCGCACTTCATGGACCACGGTGCCGTCGAGTTTGCGCAGCGTCAGGGTCAATGCCTTGGCATCAGCGTTTCCTTCCAGCCAGGTGGCTGACGCAGGCTGCGGGCCGCCTCCGACCAACTGGCTATAGGGATGGCTCCGGTCCGCCGGGATCCATGCCGTGTGATGCGTGTGGCCTGATACGATCACCTGCGCCTTCCAACGCGTCAGCGCGCCGTGCCACGCATCCCGACTCCTTCGGCTATAGCGGTCGAATCCGCCCTTCGCGTAGTCCTGCGCGGACTCGTCGGTCCACCGCAGCGGGATATGACAGAACACCACCCGGTAACGCGCCTTCTGCATCTCGGGCGTGCGGAGGACCTCCTGCAACCACGCGGCCTGCTCCTGTCGCAGGGTATCGAAGGCCACGCGACCGCGGAAGCTGGGGTGATCGTCGGGCTTGTCCTCCCCGGTGTGCAGGCAGAGGACGCCGACCGGGCCGGATCGGAAGGCGTGGAACGGTCGACCCGTGGGCGTGGCCACCAGTTCCGGCAAGCGGAAGGCCCACGCGCCGCGCACATCGTGGTTGCCCCAGACCAGATGCATCGGACGGCCCCGTGTGATGTCGCGACCGCCCGGATTGAGGAGCGTGGGGATCAGGTCCTCCTCCCGGTGCCAGTCATTGCAGGTGTCGCCGTTCCAGATGTGGAAATCAGACGCGGGTGTGACCTCGTCGAGCCGCTGGATCGTCTCCTGGTTCACGTGGGTGTCGTTCCAGACCGTGAACCGCGTGTGACGAGCCCCAGGATCCAGGGTCCGGAACCGTTTCCACTCGCTGAACTCTTCCCGGGCTGGGCCTTCCACGGCGGTCGTGACCGATCTCAACTCAAGAACGGTGCCCGGCTTGAACCCGGACAACCGGATCCGCAGGAACCGTGTCCCCTGCGGGTTGAATCCGAAGGCATCCGACCGCACCACGCCGCTCGCGCCATCGACCGATCGCCACTCGATCCGCCCGAGGCATCGCTCCCGGACACCCCACAGCGCCTCGACGCCATCCGCCCGGGGGGCCTGCAGGACCAGCGGTGTGGTGGCCAGCCGGCCGGTTTCCCCAATGGGGCCTGCCGGGCTCGAGACCGCCTCCGCTGCCCTGCCGCCAGAGGTCACCGATCCCGCCGCACCCACCGCCAGGGCGTGCACAAATCCACGTCGATCCATGACTGCGGACCCTACTCCGAAGGGCTCCGAAGGACAGCCACCAGGCTGGGGAGGAAGCGGATCGCGGCGGAAGTGCGGGCGCGGGTACGGCAGCAATGGGACAAGGCGATCACCCAGGGCGACGAGGACGTCGCCACCCCGTCCCGTGCGGGATCGGGATCGCCTCAGGAATTCGATGCCGATCCCGACCCCGATCCCGAGAGGAACAGCAAGGCTCCACCCCCACCTCAAAACCGGTACCGTACCTGACCGCTGATCCGGAAGGGCTGCTGGGGGAAGATGACGTCACCGCCGCAAAGATGTCCTGCCGGTTGTCTTTTGTGTGCCGATAGTACCCGTCCGCTGGTCTCCTTCAACGGCCATCGGCCGCACCCGCACTTGATGGACCACGCTGCCGTCGAGTTTGCGCAGCGTCAGGGTCAATGCCTTGGCATGAGCGTTTCCTTCCAGCCAGGTGGCCGATAAAGCCACTTGTTGGAACCTAGGGCAGTCGCTGTGGCAGAGGAGCAGACGGGATCGCAACAGGACTTTCGGGGCGGAGTCATCGGCTACCCAGTCCGGCCAAACTGTGGTTGATTATCATCCATTCTTTGGTTGATTAACCACCATGATTCGCCGCCACCTCACCGGGCAACTCCTGCAGGCGTTGGAGGACACACCCGCCGTCCTGATCAATGGCGCGCGGCAGACCGGCAAGAGCACTCTTGTCCGATTGCCTGAACTCGAAGAGCAAGGTCGCCAATACCTGACCTTTGACGACCCTGGCGTTCTGGAGGCGGCGAAGCGGGACCCAAATGGATTCATTGCCGGCTTGAGCGCGCCAGTGACGCTGGATGAAGTCCAGCACGTCCCGGAGCTCTTCACAGCCATCAAGATGGCGATTGACCGCAAGCGTGAGCCGGGACGTTTTCTGCTCACCGGCTCGGCGAATGTGTTGCTGCTGCCGAAGTTGTCCGAGTCGTTGGCTGGTCGCATGGAGTTGTTGACCCTCTGGCCGTTCTCGCAGGGCGAAGTCCATGGCGTCAAAGAAGGCTTCGTGGATGCACTGTTTTCCAGCCAATCCGTCTGGACATCCGGAGAAAACCAGCGCCTGCAGCGTGATGACCTGTTTGAAACGGTGCTGACAGGGGGGTATCCGCTGGCGATTGGCCGCAAGACCTTGACCCGTCGCAAGGCGTGGTTTCAGTCGTACCTGACGACCATCCTTCAGCGCGACATTCGCGACCTGACCCATGTCGCCGACGTGACGGCCGTGCCGCGCCTGCTGTCGGTGGTGGCTACTCGCGCCGGCAACTTGTTGAATTTCGCGGATCTGTCGCGCTCACTGGCGCTCCCGCAGACCACGCTGAAGCGATACTTCGCCCTGCTCGAAGCGACGTTCCTGGTTCAGCTGCTGCGGCCGTGGTCGAGCAACCTTGGCCAGCGAATCATCCAGACGCCCAAGGTGTATCTGCAGGACACCGGCCTGCTGGCACATCTCTTGGGACTGACCCTGGAGAGATTGAAAGTGGATGGCGCTCTGGCCGGTGGCGTCCTGGAAAACTTCGTGCTGATGGAATTGCGCAAGCAATCGGCCTGGAGCGAAACCCAGCCGGAGTTCTATTTCTGGCGCACCGCATCGGGACAGGAAGTGGACATTGTTCTGGAAGACAGCTCGGGGCGATTGGTAGGGATTGAGATCAAAGCGGGCTCGACGTTGGGCGGCTCGGATGTCAGGGGATTGCAGGCGATGGCGAATGCGGCGGGCCAGCGTTGGGTTCGCGGCGTGGTGCTTTACACCGGCAGTGAGGTCATTCCCTTCGCGGCGAACCTGCACGGACTGCCGATTTCGCACCTGTGGTCACCCCGTCCTCAGTAGGCAGGGAAATCCGCGGTTCCAACGGCCGCTTTCAGGTCCATCCCATCTCCGAGAAGGCATCTCGAAGGCGACGAGGACGTCGCCACCCCGTTCCGTGGGGGATTGAGACCAATCCGGCCCAGGAATTCGATTCCGATGGCGATAGCGATCCCGATACCGAGAGGGGCAGCAGGGCTCCCCCCGCCTCAAAACCGGTACCGCACCTGGCCGCTGATCCGGAAGGGCTGCTCGGGGAAGATGACGTCGTTGCCGGCGAAGCTCGGGTCGATCGACGTCCAGTTCCGCTCGTCCGTGATGTTGAAGAAGTTGATCTGAACGTCCCATCGCGGCTGGCGATAGAACAGGAAGGCGTTGATCGTGTACTGGGTCGGGATGCGCAGGGTTCCCAATTGATCCTGCCATTGCTCGCCCGTCACCTGCGGTCCGAGACTCGCCCCGAAGCCGTTGTCGAATTGATACGTCACGTACGCGTTGAACATCACGCGCGGCACGCTGGCGGCACGCACCCGTCCCGTCGGCCGAGTCCGACCCGCCGCGTCGTTGTAGTTGGGACTGCCCACGCCCGTTCCCGATTGACCATCCACCTCGAATCCCACCGGGAACCCATCGAGGTAGGACCACGTCTGTTGGTACGAGTAATCGTCCTGCTTCGCGTCCTGGAAGGTGAAGTTCGCGCTCGCGTTGAAGTTGCGATCAGGTTGGTAGAACGCCTCCAACTCCACGCCGCGCGTCTCGATGCCGATGGGACTGCCCACCAACTGCGGCGCAAGTCGCGTCTGCCGGAACAGCGCGGCACCCACGTACACCTTGTTCCCGAACAGGCTGGCCTTCGATCCGACTTCGATCAGTTCGCTTTCGGAGCCAAGCGAGTTCTCGAGGCCCGCGTTCCCGCCGGAACCATCCACCCCACCAAAATTGACGCTCCCCGCCACCGCCGCGGCGAGGTTGTAGGTCGCGTACGACGACAACGTGGGGGTCCACTTGTACAGCCCGCTGACGAACACCGATCCGCGAAGCCGCTCGGCGGAGGCGTCGTAGAGCCCACCCCGCGCCACCTCGACGAACTCCGGACTCGCCGCAGCCGCATCGAAATGGTCGCCGCGGCCGCCCACCAGCAGGTTGAACTTCTCGCCCAGCGCGATGTCCCACTGCGTGAAGAAGCCGGTCTGCAACAGCGTGCTGTCCTGGCTCCCCACCGACGCCCACGGAACACCGCCATACCCCGGCGCTCCCGGCACATTGTATCCCCCCGCGATGCTCGTCCCGGGAGCCAGTCCCGGAACCGAGAACCCGCCTTCCGCCCGCGTCACGTCATGGATGAAGAAGGGCTCGGCGGTGAAATCCTGATACGACACCAACTCCGAGTAGCGGACATCCAACCCAGAGATCGTGCGGATCGGAAACGCCCTCCCGCCGACCTCCGGATCCACATCGAGGTGCAGCTCGAGGCGATCATTGATCATCCAGTTCTCGGGGATCCACTCGGTGTAGCCGTACCCGGAGATCTTCCGGCTCTCCTGCGTCTCGCCGTACGCCCGATTCACGATCCGCGCCGTGTCGCTGATCGCGTAGGTGGCCACCATCTGCGACGAGAACTTCTTCCCGGCCGCACTGTCCGACGGCGAGTTCAGGGTCTGCCAGGGATACACCTTCACCCGTTCGGCATTCGCCGGATCCAGCAACGCGTACTGGTAGGGAGCGGCCCACCCGGGGCGGTTTGGATTCACGACCACGGGACCCGCGATGTACTGCCAGTCGTCGATCAACTCCTGCGTCACGCGGTTGATCCCGACTACCTCGTTGAAGCGTGCGGTGTAGAACTGGGCGTTCCAATCGATCGACCACTGCTCCGTCGGAACCCACGTCAACGCGGCGAACAGGTCCTGGCGGTTGTCCTTCGTGTCCCGGTAGTACCCTTCGGCCTCGCGGCCGAGATAACTGACGCGATACGCCACCTTCTCGCTGATCGGCCCGCCGACATCGAGGCCCCATTCCGGCGTGAAATACGACTGGCCGCCGGGCACGTACGTCCCCCATCGGCTGGTCACTTCCCCATGGAAGGCGTCGAAACGGGGGGCCTTCGTCACAAAATTCACGTACCCGCCCGGTGCCGCCCCCTGCGGCCCGTACACCGCCGATCCGGGTCCCTTGACGATGTCCATCGCCTCGACCTGGTTGAAACTCGCGAGGAGGGCGTTGCGACTGTAGATGGTCCGCTGCCCGTTCTGGTAGATCTCGCCGAGGTCACCGCGGATCACGGGCACGTTCGCCAGACCGTAGCGGGAGGGTGTGTAAACCCCGGGCGCGTACTGGTCGAAGTCCGTGGCCCGGGAGATCGCGCGCGCCTCCATCTGGGCCTTGGTGACCACGCTGACCGACCGCGGCGTCTCCAGGACCGTCCGCTCGTCTCCGGTGACGGAGCCCACCGTCCGCCCCGTCGGCAACACGGTCTCATCCAGCGGCAACCCTTCCACCACCACCCGGCTGAGGTCGTTGGTGGCGGAGGCCGCGGTCAATCCACCGGCTCCGGCCGCAACACCCAGGACACACAGAAGCCCTCCCTGCCAGATTGAAGCGTGCGAATTCATGCTTGGGACCAACCCAGGAGCAATCATGGGATGGAACTTCCAAGGTAATCCCAGAAAGCCACCAACGCCCGCCACTGAATTCCCACCCAAAGCACATTACCCAAAATTGATGCATAAGCCTTCATCACCAGCGCCGGCCTCAACGTGCTGGCCTGCGATTCGGACCGCACAACACGGAGATTCCTGGGCACCGCCGGGTGAGGGCACCCGGCCTTCAGAAGGTGAGGCGACTGGACGCACCTTGACGCCGTCCCCGCCTCGAAGGGAGCGACGACGTCATCGTGGCCCTTCGAAAGACCTCCTGCGGGAGAAGCAGTGGTCCTCGTCCAGAGCGGGACGACGCATACCGCACACATTGTCTTTTTTTGACCGCCGGGAGGAAGTCGCGACACCTCCACCCGCGCGAACCACTCGGCTCACGTTCACTGCTGCCTACGATCCTTCCGTTCGGCACCTCGGAATCCCCCCCTGAAAACAGCCCACGTTCGAGCTCAGAAGAATCCCGCAATCAAACCATCCACCGATGATACGCGCTCGCATGAGGGAAACGCATCGCGCAGATGAAAACAACCCGATGACAAGAAATGCGGACTTGGCATGCGGCAAGGTTGGGGGGCGGCCGACACACATGGCAATCCGCTCCAGACCGCAGGCGCCCCTCAGACGCCAAAACCGTGCGAAATGGATCGGCGCCGTTTCCGGCAACCGCCGTGTGTCATGCGCGTGAACCCTATGAACCAGCTGAGATTCAGAACTCCGACCCACCACCTGCGCTACGCGGCCGCCATCGCTGGCAGCCTGACGCTCGCCATTGCCCAGGACCCGACCCGGCTTGAAAAGCTGGAATCCGAGAACACCGCGTTGAAGCAGCGTCTGGACGCGCTCGAACAGCTCGCACAGCGCGAAGGCCTCCAGCCTTCCAAGTCCGGGCTCAAGGCGACCACCGCCATGTCGGAGATCAGCCTCTCCGGATTCGTCCAGACGTCCTACTTCTACAATTCCAGGAATCCTGCGGACAAGAAGAGCGACGGCTACCTCTGGAACACCTCGCACAACGCCTTCTCGGTCAACAAGGTCAAGCTCACCCTCGCCAGCAAGCCCGTCGAGGCCAGCGGCGAGAAATGGGATGCCGGCTTCCGCACCTCCATGATCTGGGGCGAGGACTCCACGGTTCTCAACACCGGCTCGCCCATCGCTGGCTTCGAAGCCCTGCGTGAGGCGTTCGTCGAAGTGAATGCTCCCATTGGCACCGGCCTCAACATCAAGGCCGGTCAATTGATCTCGTTGCTGAACTACGAGTCCGGTGATGGCGGCGCCGCGAACGCCAACTTCTCCCAGGGCTACCAGTGGTTCTTCACGGGGAACGGCCCCGGCGCCGGTGTCCAGATGTCCTATACCTTCACCGACTGGTTGACCGCCCGCGTCCGTGTCCAGAACGGCATGTATGCCGGTCCCATCGACTCCAACGACGGCAAGACCCTCATCGGCAGCCTGAACTTCAAGCCCGTCAAGAACGGCTGGTTCAACCTCATCGGCTTCGGCGGCCCCGAGAACCGCAACCTGGACATCAAGGGCGGTTCCGTCCTCGCCGGCTATGACTTCACCGAGAAGTTCCACACCGGCCTCGAATTCGATTACTTCAACTTCGATCCCGCCATCGGCAAGTCCTCGGACCTGACCTCCATCGGCATCTTCACCTCCTACGATCTCGCATCGACTCTGTCGGTCGCGTTCCGTGCCGAGTATCTGGACGACCCGGATGGCGGCGGACTCAAGGGCATCAACCTCCCCGGCCGTCCTGGAAGCTCGATCCTGTCCATGGACGCGGACGGATCCCTCGGCAGCCTGACCCTGACCCTCAACTGGATGCCGACCGCCCGCGTGAAGATCCAGCCTGAGATCCGGTACGACTACACCACCTATACGGGTGGGCTCGATGGCCACAAGAACCGCGTCATCTTCGGACTCGGCCTCAACTACCTGTTCTAGTCCACCTTCAACTATATCCCGTTCAACACTCATCGATTCGATCGCATCACCCATGAAAGCAAATCCCATCAAGTGGCTCTCCGCCGCAGTCATCACCTTGGTCCTCGGCGTCGCTCAAGCCGCCGACACCGTCAAGGTGGGCGTCCTCCACTCCCTTAGCGGAACGATGGCCATCAGCGAGACCTCGCTGAAGGACGTACTCCTGTTCACGTTCGACGAGATCAACAAGTCCGGTGGCGTGAAGGTGGGCGGCAAGCCCTACATGATCGAACCCGTCGTGGTCGATCCCGCCTCCAACTGGCCGCTCTTCGCCGAGAAGGCCGAGCAGTTGGTCGTGAAGGACAAGGTCGCCGTCGTCTTCGGTTGCTGGACCTCCGTCTCCCGCAAGTCCGTGCTGCCCGTGTTCGAGCGCAACAACGGCCTCCTCTTTTACCCCGTCCAGTACGAGGGCGAGGAGCTTTCCAAGAACATCTTCTATACCGCCGAGGCTGTGAACCAGCAGGCCATCCCCGCCGTCGACTACATGCTCGGCGAAGGGAAGAAGAAGTTCTACCTGCTCGGTTCCGACTACGTCTATCCGCGCACGACCAACAAGATCCTCAAGCAGTACCTGAAGTCCAAGGGCATCCCTGACTCCGACATCGAGGAAATCTATACTCCCTTCGGTCACACCGACTACCAGACCATCGTCTCCTCCATCAAGTCCTTCGCCGGCGGTGGCAAGGCCTGCGTCATCTCCACGCTGAACGGCGACACCAACGTGCCGTTCTTCAAGGAATTCTCCAATGCCGGCCTGACCAGCGAGAACTGCCCCGTTGTCTCCTTCTCGATCTCCGAGGATGAGTTCCGCGGCCTCCCGGCCAAGGCCCTTGCCGGTCACCTCGGCTGCTGGACCTACTTCATGTCCATCAAGAGCCCGGAGAACACCAAGTTCGTCGGTGATTTCCAGAAGTGGCTCCTGAGCCCGAAGGTCACCGGCGTGGACTTCCCGGTCACCGGCGTTGATCCCAAGGGCCGCGTCACCTGCAGCCCCATGAACCTCTCCCGGATGGGCGTCCATCTCTGGAAGTCAGCGGTCGAGAAGGCGAACTCCTTCGAGGTCGACAAGGTCCGCGAATCCATCGTCGGCCTGAAGTTCAAGGGACCCGCCGGCGAGGTCACGATGCAGGCCAACCACCACCTGGTGAACAACGCCTACATCGGTGAGACCCTGCCCACCGGCCAGTTCAAGATCATCAAGACGATCAAGAACGTCCCCGGCGAACCCTTTAGCGCCAAGTTCCTCGGCGCGAACTGAACGGACTGAGCATCCGTCAGTGAGTTGAAACGACCGGGGGTGGGCGGAGGGCCGCCCACCCCCCTTGTTCTTCCCCCCCTCGCTTTCCCGGTGCCAGCACCGGGGTTCAGGGTGGTTCGCCCGCCACACGGCGGACCACCTTCTCCGTCCAGACACCAGGATTTGTGCCTTCCGCACCCATCCCGGCATTCCCCCTGCTCCACCGGCTTTCACGCAGCATACATCCCGCTTTCCACCCTTCGCATGCGATCCTCACTCACGCTCCCCGCACGCCTCCTGCTGCTGCTCCCCTTCTGGTTGGCCCTCCTGCTTTCTGTCCGATCTCTCGCCGACGAAGCCGCCCGCGGGAAACTCCTGCAAGCGATCCGCGCCGAAGACGCCGCCGAACAGGTCTCCGCTGTCCGCGAACTCATCAGCACCGACGACGCCCTGGTTCTCCAGGCGCTTGCCGCGTGGCGCCTCGGCAACCTCTTCCTCTGGGAACCCCCCGATGGCGGAACCGGTGAACCTTTCCTCGTCGACGGTGCCACCGATGCCGAGGGCCGCAGCAACGGCCTCCGCGTCCGCGACGGCAAAACCCTGGTCGACGCCACCGGGGCCCCCGTCCGGCCCGTCATGTCGGATCTCTCGCCCATCGACACCACCGCCAAACTGCGACGTGCCATCAAGGTCGTGCTCGACCTCCATGCGATCGCCGATCCGGATGTCCGCGTCCGGCAGGACGCCATCGTGAAGCTCGGACAGGAACAGGAAGCCGAGTACCTGCCCCATTTCGAAGGACGCCTTTCCAAGGAGACGGAACCCGCCGTGCGCAAGGCGCTGACGGAGGCCATCGCCTTCACGCAACTGGCCGGTGAAGATCGAGCGGCCCGCCTCCGCGCCGTGGCCACGCTCGCCGAGATCCGTTCGGTCAATTCCCTGCCGCCCCTCCAGAAGCTCCGCACGCAACTGGCCTCCGCGAATGATCCCGAGATGTTGAAGGCCGTCAGCGCGGCAGTCGCCGAACTCGAAACCTACGTGCGCTGGGGAACATTGTTCGGCACCGCCTTCCGCGGCCTCAGTCTTTCCGCCGTGTTGCTCGTCGCTGCGCTCGGACTCGCCATCACGTTCGGCCTGATGGGCGTCATCAACATGGCCCACGGCGAACTCATCATGGTCGGTGCCTACACCGCGTATGTCGTCCAGGGCTGGTTCAGCGCCGCCTTCGGAACCTCCGGCACCGGTTACGACTGCTACTTCATCGTCGCTCTCCCCGCCTCTTTCCTTGCTGCCGCACTGGTCGGCCTGGCGCTGGAACGCGGCATCATCCGCTTCCTGTACCGCCGACCACTCGAATCCATGCTCGCCACCTGGGGTGTGAGCCTCGTCCTCCAGCAGGTCTTCCGGCACATCTTCGGTGCCGCCAACGTACAGGTCGGTTCCCCTTCCTGGCTCAGTGGTTCCTGGGTCGTCTCCGACGTCCTTCTCGCCTACAACCGCATGTTCGTCATCGCCTTCGCGGTGGCCATCGTCGTCCTGACCTGGGCGTTGATGACGCGCACCAGCCTCGGCCTCCAGATCCGCGCCGTCATGCAGAACCGCGCCATGGCCTCCGCCCTCGGCGTCCGCACGGAACGGGTCAACCTCATGACCTTCGCCTTCGGTTCCGGCCTCGCCGGAATGGCGGGCGCGTGCCTCTCCCAGATCGGCAACGTCGGTCCTGGCCTCGGACAGAACTACGTCGTCGACTGCTTCATGATCGTCGTGCTCGGCGGTGTTGGCAGCATCCCCGGCACCGTCTCCGCCTCCCTCGGCGTCGGCGTCACCGACCAGATCCTCCAACCGTGGCTCGGTGCCGTGCTCGGAAAGATCACGGTCCTCGGTGCCATCATCCTCTTCCTCCAATGGCGTCCCAGCGGGCTCTTCGCCTCCCGCGGCCGCGGTCTCGAAGGCTGACATGAAATCCTCCACCCAACGCGAACTCTGGATCGTTGCCGCCCTGGCCCTCATCGGCCTGGTCGTCCTCCCGCTGCTCAACGGCGCGGTGCCCATCGATTCCCCGTTTCACCTCACCACCTTCCAGATGGGCGTCTTCGGGAAGTACCTGTGCTACGCCGTGCTCGCCCTCGGCGTGAACCTGCTCTGGGGCCAGACCGGCATCCTCAGCCTGGGCCAATGCCTGTTCTTCGCCCTCGGCGGCTACGCCCTCGGCATGCACCTCATGCTCCTGATCGGGAAGCTCGGACAGTACCAGGCCGACATCCCCGACTTCATGGTCTTCCTCGAATTCCCGAAACGGTACCCGGACACCGGTGGCCTGCCACCGCACTGGATTCCCTTCCGCAGCCTCGCCTTTGCCATGGCCGCCGTCGTCGTCGTGCCTGCCCTCGTCTCCGCTGCCTTCGGATGGCTCGCCTTCCGTTCGCGCATCAAGGGCGTCTACTTCTCCATCCTCAGCCAGGCGCTCACGTACGCCGCCACCCTGCTGTTCTTCCGGAACGACTTCACCTTCGGCGGCAACAACGGCCTGACCGACTTCAAGTTCATCCTCGGCCACGACATCAACCAACCCGCCACCAAGCGCGCCCTCTACATCGCTTCCGGCATCCTCCTCCTCCTGACCTACGCGTTCTGTCGATGGCTCACGACCACCAAGTTCGGCCTCATCCAGCGCGCCATCCGCGACTCCGAGAACCGCGTCCTCTTCTCCGGATACGCCACCGCCCATTTCAAGCTCTTCGTCTTCATCATGGCCGCCATCATCGCCGCGCTCGGCGGCGCCCTCTACGTCCCGCAGGTCGGCATCATCAACCCCAGCGAGATGGGCACCGAGAAATCCCTCGAAGCCGTCGTCTGGTGCGCCGTCGGTGGCCGCGGAACAATCTTCGGCCCGATCCTCGGTGCCGTCGGGGTCAACGCCCTCAAGAGCTACGCCACCCACTCCTTCGCCGAGCAGTGGCCCTACTTCCTCGGCATCCTCTTCATTCTCGTCACCCTCTTCCTTCCCGAGGGTCTCGCCGGTCTCCCGGCACGCCTCAAGGGCCTCCGCCGGAAGCCCGCCCCCACCACCCCGGAATCGTCCACGACCGTCACCCCCAAACCGTGAGCAGCACCCGCCGCCCATTCCTGCTGACCCTCGAAGGCGTCACCAAGTCCTTCGACGGTTTCCGCGCCATCAACGACCTCAACCTCTACCTCGATGAGGGCGAACTCCGCGTCATCATCGGTCCCAACGGAGCCGGCAAGAGCACCATGCTCGACCTCATCACCGGCCGCACCCGACCCGACAAGGGCAAGATCGAGTTCGGCGAGAACGTCAACCTCACCGAACTGAACGAATACGAGATCGCCCGTCTCGGCATCGGACGGAAATTCCAGACGCCTTCCGTCTACGTCCACCACACCGTCGAGGAGAACATCTGGCTTTCCCTGCGCGGAGACCGCGGCATCTGGTCCTGCCTCTTCTCACGCCTCAAGCCCGCCGAACGCGACCGCATCCACGAGGTGCTCACCACCATCGGCCTCGTCGACCGCGCTCACTGGCAGGCCGGCGCCCTCTCCCACGGCCAGAAGCAGTGGCTCGAGATCGGCATGCTCCTCGCCCAATCCCCACGCCTCCTCCTCGTCGATGAACCCGCCGCCGGCATGACCGACGCCGAAACCGAGCGCACCGGAGAACTCCTGCTCTCCCTTGCCGGCAAGCACACCATCGTCGTCATCGAACATGACATGGTCTTCGTCCGCCAGATCGCGCGCACGGTCACCGTCCTCCACCAGGGCTCCATGCTCTGCGAAGGCACCGTCGACCACGTCCAGTCCGACGAACGCGTGAAGGAAGTCTATCTCGGTCGAAAAGAAGGGACACGCCGCCGCCGCATGAACCTCGAACTCTCCGGAATCCACGTTTCCTACGACGGCTCGCGCATCCTCCGCGACGTCTCCCTCGCCGTCCAACCCGGCCAGGTCGTCTGCCTCATGGGCCGCAACGGCGTCGGCAAGACCACCACCCTCCGCGCCATCACCGGTCTCGCCCGCACCGACCAGGGCACGATCCGTCTCGGCGACACCGTTCTCAACGGGCTTCGCCCCGAGGACCGCGCCCGCGCCGGCCTTGGCCTCGTTCCGCAGGGCCGCGACATCTTCCCCACCCTCACCGTCTGGGAAAACCTCCGCATTGGCGCCGTCGCCCAGGGCCGGAAGCTCGCCGGCGAACTCGACCGCGTCCTCACCCTCTTCCCCGTCCTCAAGGAAATGCTCCAACGCAAGGGCGGTGTCCTCTCCGGCGGCCAGCAACAGCAGCTCGCCATCGGCCGCGCCCTCCTCACCGACCCACGCATCCTCCTCCTCGACGAACCGACCGAAGGCATCCAGCCCAACATCATCGACCAGATCGGCGAGACCATCAAACGCCTCAGCACCCATGGCCTCACCGGTGACGAACCCCAGCGCGCCGAGGAGATCCAGAACGCCATCCAGACCCTCCGCAAGGAAGCCCGCCTCGGCATCCTCCTCGTCGAGCAATACCTCGACTTCTGCCTCGAAGTCGGGGATGCCTTTTACATCATGGATCGCGGCTCCATCGTGGCGCATGGCCCCATCGGCCAACTGAACGACGACATCGTCCGCCAGCACCTCACCGTATGACCCACCACCCCTCCCTTTGCAGGCCGGGCGCCCCCACCCGGCGGTTCCTCCGACTCTCCCCAAACCCGCGCCCCTCACTGTAGGCCGGGTGCCCCCACCCGGCGGCCCCCCCCGATCCTGTGGCTCCCCCACCCCCACTTTCCGCCCCACCCGCCGGAACCGCGCGCCTGGAAGTCGCCCTCGTCGACGGTCTCAGCGCCGTCACCCGCGCGTTTGCCAGCAGCCCGCTCAAACTCCTCGTCCCACGGCCCCGGGGTACGAGCGTCTGGGTCTTCACCAGCAGCTACGGCGGCGGCCTTGTCGCCGGCGACCAGACCTCGCTCCAACTCTCCCTCGCTCCGGGCACCACCGCCTTTGTGGGAACCCAGGCCTCCACCAAGGTCTACCGCAACCCCGCTGGCCGCCCCTCCGGACACGCCACCGACGCGCACGTCGGCCAGGATGCCTTCCTGGCCTTCACTCCGGACCCGACCCAACTCTTCGCCCAATCCACTTACCGGCAACGCCAGTCGTTCACCCTCGATCCCGGCGCCAGCCTCGCCCTCGTCGACAGCTTCACCCCAGGCCGCGTGGCCCGCGGCGAGGCGTGGTCCTTCCACCACTTCTCCAGCCGCAACCTCATCCGCGCCTCGGGCCGCACCCTTTGCCTCGACTCCCTGCGCTTCGATCCTGCCGAAGGCCCGATGGCGGATCCCTTCCGCGGTGGCCGCCACGGATGCTTCTCCACCCTGATCCTCGTCGGCCCCCGACTGCGCGCCGCGGCCCAACAGCTCCTTTCCGAAGTCGCCGCCCGCCCCGTCACCCAACGCGCACCCACGGTCGTCGCCGCGAGTCCGCTCGCTGATGGCGCCATTGCGCGGATCGCCGGAGCCAACACCGAAGCCGTCGGCACCGAACTCCGCCGCTGGCTCGCCCCCATTTCCAGCCTGCTGGGCGACGACCCCTGGCGGCGCAAATGGTGAACTGACCTGAACCCAACGGATCTCATGCACCTCACACCCCGAGACGTGGACAAGCTCCTGCTCAACCAGGCAGGCCTCCTCGCCCAACGCCGCCTCGCCCGCGGCGTCCGACTCAACCATCCCGAGTCCGTGGCCCTCATCGCCACCGTCCTCCTCGAGTTCATCCGCGACGGCCGCACCGTTGCCGAACTCATGGACCTCGGCCGCCGCTTCCTCGGTCGTCGACAGGTCATGCCCGGCATCCCCTCCATGGTCACCGAGGTCCAGGTCGAAGGCACCTTCCCCGACGGCACCAAGCTCGTCACCGTCCACCATCCCATCGCCGCCGAGAACGGCGACCTGAGCCTCGCGCTCTACGGTTCGTGCATTCCCATCCCCGCACTGCCGCCGGCCACCGACGACAGTCCGGAAGCCGAACCCGGCGAACTCGAAACCCCCGAGGGCGAAATCATCCTCAATGAGGGTCGACCCACCGTGGAGGTCGCCGTCACCAACCTCGGCGACCGCCCCATCCAGGTCGGCAGCCATTACCATTTCATCGAGACCAACGGCTCCCTCCAGTTCGACCGCGCCGCCGCCTACGGCCGTCGCCTCGACATCCCCGCCGGCACCGCCGTCCGGTTCGAACCCGGCGAAACCCGCACCGTCCGCCTCGTCGACATCGCCGGCAACCGCATCCTCAGCGGCGGCAACGCCCTCGCTTCCGGCCCTGTTTCACCCGCCGGCCTCCAGGCCGCCATGACCCGCATCCAGCAACTCGGCTTCGCCCACAAGGAATCCTGATATGGCCCACCGCATGCAACGCCGGCACTACGCCGAGATGTTCGGTCCCACCACCGGCGACCGCGTCCGCCTCGGTGACACCAAGCTCATCGCCCAGGTCGAACGCGACCTCACCGTCTACGGCGACGAGTGCAAGTTCGGCGGCGGAAAGGTCATCCGCGAAGGCATGGGCCAGGCCGCCGGCGTCGGTGCCGACATCGCCCTCGACTGCGTCCTCACCAACGCCCTCATCATCGACCACTCCGGCATCTACAAGGCCGACATCGGCATCAAGAACGGCCTCATCGCCGGCATCGGCAAGGCCGGCAACCCCGACGTCATGGCCGGCGTCAGCCCCGACCTCATCGTGGGCGTCACCACCGAGGTCATCGCCGCCGAAGGTCTCATCGTCACCGCTGGCGGACTCGACACCCACATCCACTTCATCTGTCCCCAGCAGGCCCACGAGGCCATCGCCGCCGGACTCACCACCATGGTCGGCGGCGGCACCGGTCCCGCCACCGGCACCTGCGCCACGACCTGCACGCCTTCTCCCAATCACTTCCGCGCGATGCTCCAGGCCCTCGACGGCCTGCCCCTCAACTTCGGCCTCACCGGCAAGGGCAACACCGCCCACCCCGCCGGACTCGCCGACCAGATCCTCGCCGGCGCCATCGGCCTCAAGCTCCACGAGGACTGGGGTACCACCCCGGCCGCCATCGACTGCTGTCTCAGCATGGCCGACCTCCACGACATCCAGGTCACCATCCACACCGACACCCTCAACGAGTCCACCTTCGTCGAAGGCACCATCGCCGCCTTCAAGGGTCGCACCATCCACACCTACCACTCCGAAGGCGCCGGCGGCGGCCACGCCCCCGACATCATCCGGATCTGTGGCGAACCCAACGTCCTCCCCTCGTCCACCAACCCCACACGCCCCTACACCCGCAACACCCTCGACGAGCATCTCGACATGCTCATGGTGTGCCACCACCTCGACCCCAGCCTTCCCGAGGACGTCGCCTTCGCCGAAAGCCGCATCCGCGGCGAGACCATCGCCGCCGAGGACATCCTCCAGGACCTCGGCGCGATCAGCATGATGAGCAGCGACAGCCAGGCCATGGGCCGCATCGGCGAGGTCATCACCCGCACCTGGCAGACCGCCGACAAGATGTCCCGCCAACGCGGACGGCTCCCCGGCGAATCCGCCGGCAACGACAACCTCCGCATCAAGCGCTACATCTCGAAGTACACCATCAATCCCGCCATCGCCCACGGCCTCTCCCATCTCGTGGGTTCGGTCGAACCCGGCAAGCTCGCCGACCTCGTCCTCTGGCGTCCTGCCTTCTTTGGTGCCAAGCCCGAGATGGTCCTCAAGGGGGGCTTCATCGCCTGGGCCCAGATGGGCGATCCCAACGCCAGCATTCCCACCCCGCAGCCCGTCCTCATGCGACCGATGTTCGGCGCCTTCGGACGCGCCCCCGGCGATTGCTGCGTGACCTTCGTCTCCCAACTCTGCGCTGCCCAGGGCGTCGCCGCCCGCTACGGCCTCACCAAGCGCATCGAAGCCGTCCGCAACTGCCGCGAGATCACCAAGCGCCACCTCAAGTGGAACGACGCCATGCCCCGTATCACCGTTGATCCCGAGACCTACGCCGTCCACGCCGATGGCGAACTCCTCAAGTGCGAACCCGCCACCGTCGTCCCCCTCGCCCAACGCTATCATCTGTTCTGAGGGGGAGTTCGAAGTTTGAAGTTTCAAGTTTCAAGCCAGAGAACCCAGGCACATGCCACCACTGCCTTCACACGGAACGGGGTGGCGACGTCCTCGTCGCCGTTCCAAATCCCTTCCCAACGCGAAGAACGGGGTGGCGACGTCCTCGTCGCCGTTCCAAAGCCCTTCCCAACGCGAAGAACGGGGTGGCGACATCCCCGTCGCCGTCCCAAAGCCCTTCCCAACGCGAAGGACGGGGTGGCGACGTCCCCGTCGCCGTTCCAAATCCCTTCCCGATGCGAAGGACGGGGTGGCGACATCCCCGTCGCCGTCCCAAAGCCCTTCCCAACGCGAAGGACGGGGTGGCGACATCCCCGTCGCCGTCCCAAAGCCCTTCCCAACGCGAAGGACGGGGTGGCGACGTCCTCGTCGCCGTTCCAAAGCTTTTCCAGAAGCGATGAGGACATCGCCACCCCAAGTCCGTTTTCAGGCGAAGGCAGTATCAGACCGACCCTTCCATCTTTCCGCCCCATGCCCACCCGTTGAATCCGCGTAATCTGTGGACCTCTCCATCTCACAATCCCTGGAATCACCCTCCCTGTGGAGGTTCTGGCAGTTCCTCGACTCCGCCTTTCCCACCGGTGGGTTCGCCCATTCCGGCGGCCTCGAAGCCGCGCGTCAGCACGGCGAGATCTCCGGACGCGCCGGTCTCGAAGGTTGGATCCTGACCAGCCTCCGCCAACTCGCCCACGCCTCCCTCCCGTGGGTCTGCACCGCCCACCGCGAACCGCATCGGATCCACGAACTCGACGACCTCTCCGACGCCTTCCTCACCAACCACGTCGCCAATCGCGCCAGCCGTCTCCAGGGTTCCGCCCTTGTCCTCGCCGCCGATCGCGCCCTGGGCGCGCGCCTTCCTACCGGCACACAACCACTCCCCTGCCAACACCTCGCCCCGCTTTTCGGAGCCCTCGCCCGACATCTCGAATTCCCGCTCGCCGACACCGCCCAAGGTTTCGTCTTCATCCAGCTCCGCGGGTGGATCGCCGCCGCGGTCCGACTCAACATCGTCGGCCCGCTCGCCGGACAGGCCGTCCAGGCCTCCGTCGCCCGGCATGCCTCCGAGGCCACCGCACTCGGCCTCTCCCTTTCCCTGGACGACCTCGCCCAGACCGCGCCACTCCTCGACCTGTGGCAGGGCACGCAGGACCGGCTTTACTCCCGACTCTTCCAAACCTGACCGCAATCTCCCTCGCGCCATGGCTACCCATTCCCATTCCCACGACCACGCTCACGACCACGGCACCTGCACCGATCCGTCGCACCGACATTCTCACTCCCATTCCCACGGTCCCCACGGGCACACCCACGAACCGTACGACGGCGCCGGGAACTTCGATGACCGCGAATCCCCCATCCACCGCGACTACACCCAGCGGGCGTTCACGGTCGGCATCGGCGGACCCGTCGGTTCCGGCAAGACCGCCCTCATGCTCGAACTCTGCCGCGGCCTCCGGGAACGCGTGAACCTCGCCGCCGTCACCAACGACATCTTCACCCGCGAGGACGGCGAGTTCCTCGTCCGCCACGGCGCCCTTCCTGCCGAACGCATCCGCGCCGTCGAGACCGGTGGTTGCCCCCACGCCGCCATCCGCGACGACATCTCCGCCAACCTCCTCGCGCTCGAGGAACTCCAACGCCAGTTCCACACCGATCTCCTCCTCGTCGAATCCGGAGGCGACAACCTCGCCGCCTGCTACAGCCGCGAACTGGCCGATTACACCATCCAGGTCATCGACGTCGCCGGCGGCGACAAGATCCCGCGCAAGGGCGGACCCGGCCTCACCCAGAGCGACCTTCTCGTCATCAACAAGACGGACCTCGCCGCCGCCGTGGGAGCCGACCTCAACGTCATGGCCCGCGATGCGCAGCGCATGCGGGGCGTCGGACCCTTCCTCTTCGCGCAGGTCCGCAACGGCGTCGGCGTCCCCGAGATCGTCGGGCACATCCTCCACGCCTGGCAGCACGCCCGCGGCATCGCCCACGCGCATTGATCCCAACCCGCCCGTGCAGGCCGCGTGCCCTCACGCGCACCAAACTTGAACCTGAAATCTTCAAACTCCCTCCCAACTTCAAACTTTTCCCCAATCCACGCCCCCGGCATCCTCTCCCTCATGTCCCCCGCCCGCATCGTGCGTCGTGCGCCAGCATTGCTGGCGTTCCTGGCCTGCCTCCTGTTCAGCGCCTGCTCCACCCACCCGCCCGCTGCCGCCCTCCAGCGCACCCGGTCGGAATCCTTCGGAAAGCTCCCGGACGGCCGTGAGGTCCAGATCCACACGCTCCGGAACAAGTCCGGCATGCAGGTCCGGGCGATGGACTATGGCGCCACGATCACCGAGATCCTCGCCCCGGACCGCAACGGGAACTTCACGAACGTGCTTCTCGGCAAGGACACCCTCCAACCGTACCTGGGCAGCTTCCCGGGCGCCGCATCCACCATCGGCCGTTTCGCCAACCGCATCCGCAACGCACGCTTCACCCTCGACGGTCGTGAGGTGCGCGTGACCGCCAACGCCGGACAACACCACATCCACGGCGGCCGCGAAGGCTTCGCCTCGAAACTGTGGTCCGCCACCACCGGATCCGACCGCTCCTCCAGCTTCGTCCGGTTCCAACGCCGATCCCCCGCCGGCGAGGAAGGCTTCCCCGGCAACCTCGACGTCACGGTCACCTTCACGCTCACCGACGATGGCGAAGTGCGCATGGACTACACCGCCACCACCGACGAAGCCACCGTCGTCAACCTCACCAACCACGCCTACTTCAACCTCGCCGGCTCCGGCGACATCCTCAGCCACCAACTCCAGATCCACTCGGACCGCACCACGGTCGCCGACAAGGACCTGATCCCCACCGGACCCGAGAAGGACGTCACCGGCACCGGACTCGATTTCCGCCAACCCCACGCCATCGGCGAACGCATCGAGCAGTACCGCCAGGGACCCAACGGGTATGACCACAACTTCGTGCTGCGCGGATCGGCCGGCAAGCTCCGCAGCGCCGCCAAGGCCACCGATCCCGCCTCCGGTCGCGTCATGGAGTGCCTGACCACCGAACCTGGCGTGCAACTCTACACCGCGCAGCACATCAGCGGTCGTCCGGATGGTTCCGGTGTCTGGCCGCGTCACCCCGCGTTCTGCCTCGAAACCCAGCACCCGCCCGACGCCCCCAACCACCCGCACTTCCCTTCCACGGTTCTGCGCCCGGGCCAGACCTTCCGGTCCACCACCGCCTACCGCTTCTCCACGACGCGCTGAGCGACCCACGGGACACCTCCGTCGCCCAGCCATCGCTCCATTGAAAGCCCTGCTTGTCCTCCTCTGTGGCTCCCTCCTGGGAGCCGCAGAACCCGCTCCGCAACCCGCCGGATTCACCCTGCCGGTCGTCGACCTCGCCGCGGAGAAGCAGCGCCACATCGTCGTCGATCGCGAACCCGGCCAGTACCTCGGCCACCCCACCACCGTCCTGCTGGAGGACGGCCGGACGATCCTCTGCGTCTACCCCGAGGGTCATGGCAAGGGGGCCATCCGACTCCGCCGCTCCAATGATGGCGGCCAGACGTGGTCCACCAACCTCCCCGTTCCCGCCAACTGGGCCACCTCCCGCGAGACACCCACCCTCCATCGCGTTGTCGACGCCTCCGGCCGGAAACGCCTGGTCCTGTTCTCCGGCCTCCACCCCGTGCGTACCGCCCTCTCCGAAGACGACGGAAACCACTGGACCGACCTGATGCCCGCCGGCGACTGGGGTGGGATCGTGGCCATGGGGAGTGTTGAAGCGGTCCGCGGCCAACCCGGGCATTACCTCGCCCTGTTCCACGACGATGGCCGCTTTCAGTTCCCCCGTTCCGTCGCCACCAAGCCCCCTACCTTCGCCCTGCTCCAGACGCGGTCCTCGGATGGCGGGATCACCTGGTCCTATCCCGAAACCCTCCTCGCCCGCGCCGACATCCACCTCTGCGAACCCGGCCTCGTCCGCTCCCCGGACGGACGCGAACTCGCCGTCCTCCTCCGCGAGAATTCACGCACCCGGAATTCCTGGCTGATCACCTCGCGCGACGAAGGCAGGTCCTGGTCCGAACCCCGCGAACTGCCTGCCGCCCTCACCGGCGATCGACACGTCGCCAAGTACCTCCAGGACGGGCGCCTCTTCATCACCTTCCGCGACATGGCCCGGCAAACCACCACCAAGGGTGACTGGGTCGCCTGGGTCGGAAGCTATGAGGACGTCGTGAAGGGCCGCCCAGGCCAGTACCGCCTGCGCCTCGCCGACAATCACCACAACTTCGACTGCGCCTACCCCGGCCTCGAGATCCTGCCCGACGGTACCATCGTCACCATCACCTACGGCCATTGGGAGCCCGGCCAACAGCCGTACATCCTCTGCCTCCGCCTCGCCCCCGGCGAACTCGACGCCCGAGCCCGCAAGGGTGCCGGCAAAGAATGACTTCGGGTCGGCGACGGGGACGTCGCCACCCCGTCCCCGCGCGGCGAGGCGATGTCCTCATCGCCCCTAAGAAATCTTCGTCAGGCCCCGACCTGATCCAGCGCCCAATCCACGTCCCCGTCCGGCACTGCGCATCCGAATTCCACCTTCCCCACCAACCGCGCGAGGACGAATTTGATCTCCCCCCCGCTGACCTTCTTGTCGAGCCGCATGGCGGCGAACAACGCCTTCCGCTGGGCCGCCCCCAGCTTGACCGTCACCGGCAGCCCGGCCCGCTCGAACAACGTCCGCACCCGCTGCACATCCGCCTCCGGCATCCCGAGCAGCCGGGCACTCAGATGCGACGCCGCCACCTGCCCGATGCTGATGGCCTCGCCGTGCAGATACTTTCCATACGAGGAGATCGCCTCCAGCCCGTGCCCGATGGTGTGGCCGTAGTTGAGGATGGCCCGGAGACCCGACTCGGTCTCGTCCTGCCCGACCACGTCCGCCTTGATGGCGCAACACCGGGCGACGACGGCGGCCAGTTCCGCCGGATCCCGCGCCAGCAACCGGTCGATCGAACGCTCCAACCGACGGAACAGCGGGGCATCGTAAATGATCCCGTACTTGATGATCTCCCCGAAGCCCGACCGGAACTCGCGCTCCGGCAAGGTTCCCAGCACGTCGAGGTCGCACAGGACCAACCGCGGTTGGTGGAACGCGCCGATCAGGTTCTTACCCGCCGGCAGGTTCACGCCCACCTTCCCACCCACCGAACTGTCGACCTGCGCGAGAAGCGTCGTCGGCACCTGCACGAACGGAACGCCACGGAGATACGTCGCCGCCACGAATCCCGCCAGATCCCCGACCACACCACCGCCAAGGGCCACGACGAACGACTTCCGTTCCAGCCGGGCCTTCGCGAGCGCATCGTAACACGACGCCACCACCTTCAGCGCCTTCGCCTTCTCGCCCGCGGGAACCGTGATCAACAACGGCTCGAACCCCGCCGCCTTCAGGGAATCCATCGCCGCCGCCGCGTGCAGCGGACCCACCCGCGCATCCGTGATCACCGCACACCGCCGTCCGAGCTTCAGCCGCGCGCACTCCGCCCCCAAACGCGCCAGCAACCCACCCGCCACCAGGATCCGATACGACCGCTCCGCCAAGGCCACCTGAACCGTACGCATGCCGCGGACACTCCCCCGCACGCCCCATCCCGGACAAGGGCGAACCTTTGGGCGACAGGGAGCAGGGGGCCATCGCCGATCCCAGTCCCATGGGTCCCCTCTGTCCCATAAGTCCCATCCGCCCCATCCCTCCCCAACCAACCCCACCCACAATCCCCATTCCCCCCAAGGCCTTCCTGCTCCACCGTGACGCCATGTCATGGACCGAGTGGTACAACGCCCTGCACAAGCCCTCGTGGACCCCGCCCGGGTCCACGATCGGCATGATCTGGAGCATCCTCTACCCGATCCTGTTCGTGAGCGTGGTGTTCGTGCTGGTGCAGGTCATCCGGCGCAAGGTGCCGTGGAAGGTCCTGATTCCATTCGGCGTCAACGTGGTCTCGAACGTGATCTTCACGCCGATCCAGTTCGGGTTGCGGAACCTCGAATGGGCCGCCGTCGACATCCTCGTCGTGTGGGCCAGCATCGTCTGGATGATGGTGGCCATCTGGCGGTATCACCGATGGGTGACGTACGCGCAGGTGCCTTACCTGGTGTGGGTGTCGACCGCCACCGTGTTGCAGCTTTCGATCACCTGGATGAACCGCTGACGCAAATCCATGCCTTGAGAATCGGCAGTCTGTTTATCCGCAGATGGCGCCGATTGCGCAGATGGAAGGGCAGAAATGCCAGCACCCGATGCTCGTGAAGACATCACCTTGCAGGTGAATGGCATGCCCGTTCCAAGCTCCTGATGATCTGCGTTATCTGCGTCATCTGCGGATCCAACCACCGTTCTGCCATCACTCGCCCAGCAACCGCTTCAGCTCGTCCTCCAGCTTCTGACCGCGCGCATTGGTCGAGATCACCACGCCGGTCCTGTCCAACAGGAACATGGCCGGGATGGCCGAGATGGCGTAACGGGTGGAGATCTCGTTCTCCCAACCTTTGCCGTCGAAGTGCTGCGGCCACGGCATCTCCTGCTTCGCCGTGAAGTCGATGAGCTTCTGCTTGTCCTTGGCCTGGTCGAGCGAGATGCCGACGATCTCGAATCCCTTCGAGTGATACTTGGCGTAGGCCTTCTTCACGGTCGGCAACTCGGCAATGCACGGACCGCACCACGTCGCCCAGAAATCGATCAGCACCACCTTGCCGCGCATCGAGGCCAGATCCACTTCCCGGCCGTCCACCGCCGTGAACTTCATCTCGATCGGCTTGGTGAAGCTCTCGGCCACGCGCAGTTCCGACGCCGCCCGTTCCCGGACGCCCGCGTTCGGACTGTTGGTCAGCCCCGCCCAGAACCCGACCGCCGCCGGGGTTCCCTGCACGCCGCTCGTACGGACCAGGGACCGGTACGCGTTCACGGCCGAACGTCCCTCGGGAAACCGCCGCGCGAGGTCCTCCGCGTGCGCCCGCAGCAGGGCCTCGCGTGCCGCCGGCTCCTTCTTGCCGGAGTTCCGGGAATACATCAGGTCCGCGAACTTCTCCTGGATCTCCCAGGGCACGTCCTTGGCCTCCAGCATCGACTTCTCCAGCGCGGCCGCCCGCGGCGCCCACTCGCCTTTGGCCTTCTCGTCCACGATCCAGAATTCCTTCCCCGCCGTCTTGGACGCCTCGAAGCCTTCCTTGAACCCCGTGATGAACTCGGGCGGCGTCATCAACACGTGCAGGATCCCCTCCCACCGCAACGGATCCTTCGGACTCGTCTCCATGAATCCCAGCGCAGCATCGCGCATGCGCTGCATGGCCTTCTCCCGCATGAGGAAGATTTCCGCGCGGCTCTTGCCGTCGAAATAGCCCTGCGGCTGCGGTCCAAGCACCAGGTGCGCCTCGTCCACTTCCTTGAGCATGACGCGCGCGGCCTCGGAGATCGGCACCGACTTCACCGGCGTCAGCGTGGTGCGCTGGGCAACGGCGAGCGTCGTGGTGAAGGCAAGACCCAGGGCGAGGAAGACGTTTTTCATGCGGGATGACAGGGTGTTGTTGATGCAGCCGTTCAACGCGGCCCGAAGTGCTCCACGAACTCCGTCAAACCGCGGACGCCTTGGTAAATGGCCCATCCCGCCCGCGCAAGCCCCCGGCTGGGGCATGGCCAACTCCCTGAACGCCGGGTGCCCTCACCTCCCCCTTTGAAGGCCGGGTGCCCTCACCCGGCGGCCAGCGGTAGTCGCCAGGTCCGGCCCTGACGCCGGAGGCGTTTCAGCGGATAGCCCCAGGTCGTGCGCAGCACGCACCCGGGGAACAGGGCGTCCCTTTGGAATCCGCACCCCTGACCAACCGCTGGAATGTCTCCGGCGTTCCGTGCTCGTGCCCCGAAGGGGCAACCGGTGAAAGCCCGGGGTGGAACCCCGGGGACCACGCCACACAACGTGCTCTGTGCCCTGAAAGGGCACACGGAACAGGGTTCGTGGGGTCACCGTTCGCCCCGTTGGGGCGAGGTGTCATGGGTTGGGGTGACCCAGGGTTCCGCTCCGCTCCACCCCGGGCTGTCGCCGTGCGCCGCGTTGCGGCGAGGGCGGGCGCGGGATGCATGTCTGGAGGCTTCGACCCCAAAGGCACAGCCGGCAACTTCAGCTGCCAAATCCTGTAGTGACATCTTTCATACAGAGCGCGAAAACGTCCCCGTCCCACCCCCAACAAACAAAAAAGCGGCGGGAACCTTTCGGATTCCCGCCGCGTCTTGCGTCTTTCGCGAGCCTTACTTCAGGCCGGCCAGGACCGCCTTGATCGCCTCGAAATTCGGCAGATCCTTCGGGGTCGGCGTCTGCTCGGCGTATTGGACCACGCCGCTCTTGTCGACGACGAAGGCCGCGCGCGCCGAGGTGTCACCCACGCCCGCCAGCATCGGGAAACGCACGCCGTACGCGTCCGTCACCGTCTTGTTCAGGTCGCTGCCGATGCGGATGCCGATCTTGTGCTGCTTGGCCCAGGCCTCCTGCGCGAACGGGCTGTCGACGCTGATCGCGATCACATCCGCGCCGAGGCTCGCGTACTGGGAGAGGCCGGAGGTGATGTCGCACAACTCCTGCGTGCAGACGCCGGTGAACGCGAGGGGGAAGAACAGGATGACCGTGTTCTTCTGGCCGAGGTTGGCCGCGAGGGAGACATCCACCAGGCCCGCATCCGTCTTGGACTTGAGCGTGAACGCGGGGGCTTTGGAACCGACAGCAATAGGCATGGTCTAAAAATGATTTTGGTTACGTTGAACTAAGGAAACGCGAGCCGCACCGATACAGGGGCGGCTCCCTGGTGTCAAATCGCGGCAAGAACCTCGGCCGCGTGTTCCTCCGGCTTCACCTCCGGCCAGATGTGGGCGATGCGTCCCTCGGGATCGATGTGGAACGTCACCCGGAACGTTCCCAGATACTTGCGTCCCATGAAGACCTTCTCACCCCAGACGCCGTAGGCCTGCACCAGTTCCTTCTTCTCGTCGGCCAGCAGAGGGAACGGCAGCGAGAACTTGTCGGTGAACTTCACGTGTGCCTTCACCGGATCCGTGCTCGCGCCCAGCACCACCGCACCCTTCTTCTGGAACTGCGCATACGCGTCGCGGAACGCGCAGGCCTCCTTCGTGCACCCGGGGGTATCGTCCTTCGGGTAGAAATACAGGATCACGTGCTTGCCGCGCAGCGCAGACAACCGGACCACCTGTCCATCGGTTGCCGGCACCGCGAATTCCGGCGCCACATCGCCCACCTTCAGGGCCAGTTCGACTTTCTTCGCCATGGTCCGCGACCGTAACCCCGACTCGCCCATGCGCAATCATGGCGTCGCAGACGACGTCAGGAGGCTGAGGTCGAAGTCTCCAGTTCCCAGATACCAGTTCCCAGTTCGACTGGAGACTGGGAACCCGCTCCAATCCTGCCTCGTGACCTCGTCAGCTACCCCCTCAATCGTAGCAGACGACGTCAGGAGGCTGGGTGGAGAGTTCCCAGTGACCAGTTTCCAGAAGCCAACTCCCAGACCACTGCCTCGTGACCTCGTCAGCTACCCCCCATCGTTGAAGGCCGGGTGCCCTCACCCGGCGGAGTTCTCGTGGCTTTGCATTGCGCCGCGTGAAGGCACGCGACCTACAGAGCCAAGGCCCGATCAATCCCCGCCAGCACCGCCATGCCCGTCCGCTCGGTCATGTTCCACCCGCCATGTCCGGCCACCTGCGCCTTCACGACGGGCACCGCATTCGCCGGCGCCACCAGAAAACGCGCATACCGCGGAACCAGCATCGACAGGTCATTGAGGTGATCCCCGGCCGCGAGCGTTTCCTCCGGCCGGATCCCGAGCAACCGCTGCAACTCGCCCAACGCCGTGCCCTTGCTGTAACCCGTGTGGCTGAAGCGCACGTACACGTCGTTCCTCACCACCGTCACCTCCGAACGCGCCCCCGCGAAGGCCAACAACTCCTTCTCGATGGCGTCCATCTGCGCGTTGCTGCGCGCGATGGCACACAGCGGCGACCACGGATCATCGTAGAAGGTCGCGTCATACCGCGACTGCAACCCTTCGAGCAGGTCCGGCAATTCGTCCGCCAGTTCCGCGAACAACCGGCTGTGGTCCCGGTTGCAGTGCGTGTTCCACGGTTCCACCGGAACGTAATGCCCGCGGTCGTTCTTGAAGATCTCCCGCTCCACCAACACGAGGTAATCGGGTCGCACGCTCACCCGCGACCGCGCCAGCGACTCCATCAGGCTCTGCATCTCGCGTCCGGTGTTGATCACCCACGTCACCCCCGCCGCCTGCAACTCCGCCAGACGCCGCTCGAGCGCCTCGGGAATCGGGGCATCGGAAAAATCCTCATGGATCGTTCCGTCAAAGTCCGTGGAAATCAGCTTCAGGATGCCGTCGCGCATTGCCCCCACCCTCGCCCCGACCCTCCCCCGGTTCAAGGAACGATCCGGGCCCCCGCCCGCCGCGAACGCTCAATTGTAGTCCGGGTGCCCTCACCCGGCGGGCGGGGTAGTTTCAAGATTTCAGTTTCAAGTTTGAAGCCGTGCTGGGCGCCGGGTGAGGGCACCCGGCCTCCACCTTCAATCTTGAATCTTGAAACTTGAAACTTCTGGCCTCACTCCCACGCCCGATACACATCCGGCTGGCGCACCCGCGATCCCACGAACGTTCCCAGGCTCTGCGACCAGTTCCGGAACAGGTCCACCCGATCGTATTCCCCCGACACGAACTTCCGCGTCGCCCCCACCCAGATGCCCGCCAGCCGACGCCACCGCATCGGCGACCGACCCAGCAGATGCGTCACCACCCGCGCGTCATGGTACCCGCGCCGGAGCATGTGCCGCACCGAACCGCGGTTCCGGTAATGCACGGCGCAATCGCGACAGCTCAACACCCGCACCCCGTTCCGCACCGCCCACACCCGCCACTCCAGGTCTTCGGCGGTCAGGATGCGCTCGTCGAAGGGGTGCCGTTCCCAGTCTTCCCGCCGGTACAACGAGTTCTGGTTTCCCGGCAGTTCCCCGCCATCCCTCAGGATCCGTTCTGCGGTCAGCTCGACAGCCGGCCCGGACAACGCCGCCGCCAACACCGGCGAATCCGCCGCCGACCCGCACGCCACCCCGAAGCCGCCCTCGAACCGCGCGATCGCCTCGCGATACCTCCCCAGCAAGCCGGGTCGCGCCGGAATGCAGTGCGAACTGATCGCCAGCACGAACCGGCACCGCGCCGCACGGAAGCCGATGTTCAACGCCCGGCTGAAATTGAACGGCCCCTCATACAGGATCAGTTCCGCGCCATGCCGCGCCGCAATCGCACGTGTCCCATCCCGGGATCCATCGTCCACCACCAGCAACTGGTCCCCCGCCTCCAAACCCAGTCCCGAGATGACGCGATCCAGCGTCACCTCGGAATTGCGCGACCGGATCACCACCGAGATCGGTTCGCCGCCGCCGTTCATCGGATGGGAAGCGGAGTGCATGCGCAGGACGGGCGGGACCGCACGCCTCAGCGCGCGACGATCACGAAGTTCTGGCAGAACTCCCGCATCGTCGGCGGCAACGGCAGGATCTGCCGCGTGGACACCAGCCGGTGGCTCACGATCGGCTGTTCCAGCGGCGGTTGGCCCATCACCTTCCGGAGTACCGATTCCGCCGAAAGGATCAGCTTGAGAAAGCGGGAGCGCGACAGCGCCGTCAGCCGCGCGTGTTCGTAACTGGTGCCGTAGAAGGTCCGGAACTGGCCGTAATGCTCGAACTCGGAAAAGTGCGGCCTCATCCACTCCATCAACTGGTCGTGGGTCGGTTCCTCGATGTGGTACGGATTCGGGTCTGCGCCAGGCTCCTTCGAATGCAGCAACGGATTCGGCGAACTCAGGATCAACGTGCCCCCGGGACGCAGCGCCCCGCGTAGCAGCGCGATGAAACCCTTGGGATCGGGAACATGCTCGATCGTCTCGAAGCTGACGACCGCATCAAATTCCCCCTTCGTTCCCAACTCCTCCGCCGCCACCCGACGAAACGAGAGATTCGGGCGCTGGAATTGCTTTGCGGCACCCACGACGGCCTCTTCATCGCGATCCACGCCCACGACGGCCGCCGCACCCGCCTGCGCCAGCACCCACGAGCCGTAGCCCGTGCCGCAAGCGATATCGAGCACCCGCGCCCCGCGGATCCGCTCCGACGCGAACAGGTACCGTTCCAGGTGTTCCTGACCGCATTCGGACCACGAGGCCCAGTCCAGTCCCAGTCGTTCCAATGCCATGATGTCAGCCTCTCTTCACCGCTCGCACCACGAACACGCACGCATCTGCGTTCCGGGCCGGCGCCCGGTGCAGGGCGTCCGCACAGCGGATGAAAGCCTGCCAAACCCCGTGGAACAGTGGCAAGATCGGGCGCGGAATCTGCGTCCGCAGCGCATTCGACATCATCTGCAGCGACGTCGCCAGCGGCCCCATCACGCCCTCCATCTCCACGATCTCGAACCCCGCTTCCGTGATCACCTTCCGCAACCCCGGATTCGTCCACCGCCAGAAATCCGTCGGTGTCGGGTGGAAGGTCCAGTGACCGTGTGTGGACAGGATCAGCGCCCCGCCCGGTGCCAGCAATCGCCGCGCCTCCTTCAGGTATCCGGCAGGATCCGGCACGTGCTCCAACACCTGCGTCGACAGGACGCACGCCGCCGTGCCATCCGCCATCGCCACGCGGCCATCTTCCCCGATCTCCACGTCCTTCGTCGGCGTGATCGCGATGTCCGCGCCCAGATAGCGGAATCCCGCGCCCTCCACCAAAGGACGGTACGGCCCCATGCCGCAGCCGAGATCCACGCACAGCCCGCCCGACGCCGGACGCGTCCGCGGGAGGAACGCCTCCAGCACGCGCCGCAACTGCCGAAGGCAATGGTAATGCCCGCTGAACGGACTCGGTTCGAGGATCGGATTCGTGGAAGACATGCGCGCCTGCGTCCAACGCTACCCGACCCGCCCCCCGCAAGGAAACCACCGAGATTGCCGAGGTTCACCCCGGAGCGCCTCTCGACACTGCCACCCCATGGAACGGGGTGGAGACGTCCTCGTCGCCGTTCCGAAGCCTTTCCCAGGGCCATACGGACATCGCCACTTTGCCTCACGCGAAGCCGCGAAGATCGCGAGGAACGCCGCAACATCGCTGTTCCCAACCTCTGCGCGAAAACCGATCTAGCAACTGGCACCCCCTCTGAAGGCCGGGAGCCCTCACCCGGCGGCCCGCCCCCACCATCCTGGTGCGGCCGTCGACTACCGGGCTCGATCCATCGGTGCGCCCGTTCACGGGTGCCCAAGCTCCCGCTTTCCTTTCTCCCTCAGCGTCTCTGCGCCTCTGCGCGAAATGTCTGATGCATGGAGACGGCTGAGGCGCTCTGGTTCCATCCATCACCATGTCCAACCGCATCGCCAGGACGCCAACCAATCGCGTCAATCTCCCTTGCCCACCCGCGTCGCCGTACCGCGGGTCTTGAACGTGACGAGGGCTTTCGGGGGCGCGTCGCCCTGGAACTCGGCATCGAATCGCACGTGGTTCACGCCGGCCTTCAGTGGCGGGACGCGGCCGGGCAGCGTCACCGACTTCACCTGGCTGCCCTTCGCGTCGTAGATCCGCGCGATGCCTTCCTCCTCCACCAGCAGCGTCTGACCCGACTCAATCTCCACCGGGATCGTCACCGTCACCGACCGGTCCACCTCGAAGGTCGGATTCGACACCCGGCCGGCCGTGCCCACCACGCGCACCTTGAACTGCATCGGCTGGGCGGCATCGGGGTTGGACACCTCCCACGCGGCGCCGGTGGGTTCGCCCGGTTGCAGGATGCGTTGCTCATGGGTGAACTCCGACGAGGCATGGAACGGGAACAGTTCCCATCCGCCCCCGTCGATCGCTTCCAGGTGGAACTCCAGCTTCGGGTTCCGCAGTTGCTCGCGCTGGGCGGCGCTGAAGACCCCACGCCGACGCGCCGACTCCCACTCGCGGATCGCGTCCATGATGCGCCCGGTGGCGGGATTCTTCCGGAGGGAATCGGGACTGGTGGCGAGGGCGAAGCCAGCGTCGAAACCGGCGGCACGGGCGAGCATCCATTCCATGTCCGAAAGCGCGGTGGTGGGCGTGAGCAGGTACCAGCCGAGCATCTTCGGGACGAAGTTGCGTTCGCAGAACGCCTGATTGTTCAGGCGATACTCCTGCATGCTGTCGCGGAACCCGCCGTACCACGGCTCACCCCAGTTGCAGTAGCTGTTGATGTGCCAGTAGAAGTGCGACAACGGCGGGCTGGTCCCGTTGATCACCGTGTGATCGAGGTGATCGAAGAATTCCTTGGCGAACAGTTCGTTGCCGTACGTGCCCTCGCCCGGCGCGAGGCATCCCTCGTGCCCGTCGAAATCCATGTGGCTGAGACCGGACTCGTTGAACACGCGGGCCAGGTTGCGCGCGATCTCGCGCTGCATCTCCAGGTTCGGGAAGAAGACCTTGTACGCATGGTCCATCAGCTTCCCGACGAACGCACCCGCTCCGTGGGCCGACGCCTTCGTGCCGTACGCGCCCCGCTGGCAATCCAGCAACTGCCACGGCGCGTTCGTCGACACCGACCGGTACCGCACCAACTCCTGCCCGATCATCACCGTCTGCAGCTCGTTCCCGAGGCGGTTGGTGAAGTACTCCGGCGAGGCCACCGGGATTGTCGGCGTCTCGGCGTCGATCGGCGCCGTGAGCGGGCTCTCGCCGGTGCGCGCGAGCCGCGGATCGGGCACGGGCGTGATGTAGGGATCGTTTGGCTGGATGAAGTTCGAGAGCGTGTGGGCGCCCAGTCGGATCCCGAGCGCGCGCGCCTTCGCCACGCACGCCTTCAACCCCGCCATGCCCCCGGGGAAGAACTTCGGACTCGGCTCGAAGTGTCCCCAGCTCTTGAAGGCGTCGCCGTGGTACAGGCTCATCAGGTTCGCCCGCTTCACGTGCGCGAGGACCTCGTCGACGTTCGCTTCCGAGAATCCGGCGATGAGGTACGAACGACCCCGCTCCGGCGACACCTTCGCCCAGACGCCGTCAATCAGCGGATGCGGCAACCCCTCCGCCACCTCGATCTGCCCGATCGTCTCGAGGGCCGACGACTCCGCGCAGCCGAACAACGCGATCTTCGACCCCACCACCGTCTCGCCGGGAACCGCGGGCACGGGCATGTTCGGTGCCCGCTTGTTCCACACGGCGATCCGACGCGGCTTCGAACGGTCCATGGAATAGGCCTGCAACACGCTGCCCCATTCGGTCGCCCGCGCGGCGTAGGGACGATCCGCGCTGCCCTCGTCGTTCTCCGGGTAACCCCCGAGCGTCTTGATGTTCAGGGCCTGCACGCCCAGCGCGTATTCGCCGTCCCGCACCACGCCCACGACTTCACCGATGGTCTTCCGGATCGAGGTCGGCACGGGACCCCACAAGACCAGCGACACGCGCCCCACCGCCGCGGCCGGTTCGAGTCCGACGAGCTCGAGCGTGAGGTGGGATTCCCGCGTTTCCACGCGCACCCGCGCCGTCACCCCCACCTCGCCGAAACCGAGGGAAAGCGTCCGCGCCGCGGCGTCCCATGCGGCCGTCGAGGGTGCATGCAGGGCACCCCCGACGCGCACGCTCAGGATGGGCGCGGGCTGGCCCGAAGCCAGGTACTCGCGTCCGTCCGAACGCCGTGAAACGGATTCCCATGCTCCCTGTGTGCCCGCCGCGAAGGTTGCTTCCTTCGTTTGCCATTGCGTTAGCGGCGCCGCCGACACCGGGAACACCATCAACGCCCACAACGCTGCCGCCGAAGCCACAGCCCGCCTCAATGCCAAGACCATGAACCCACCCTACGCCTGTGTCGTGGAAACTGGCGACTGGGATCTGGAATCTCCCCTTGAAGGCCGGGTGCCCCCACCCGGCGCATCCCCTCAATCGTAGCAGCCGACGCCAGGAGGCTGTGGGGCAGTTTGAAGATTCAAGATTCAAGTCTGAAGCCCAGCGGACCCGGTCTTGAAACTTGAAACTGAAAACTTCGAACTCCCCTCCCACTGCCTCGTGACCTCGTCAGCTACCCCCCTCAATCGTAGCAGCCGACGCCAGAAGGCTGTGGGGCAGTTTGAAGTTTGAAGATTCAAGTCTGAAGCCCAGCGGACCCGGTCTTGAAACTTGAAACTGAAAACTTCGAACTCCCCTCCCACTGCCTCGTGACCTCGTCAGCTACGCCGTCAGGGAACCACCCGCGCTGGATCGAGCCGTCCGATGCGGTGCGGCGGGACGCGATGATCGAGCGACCCTTCCAACAGCCGTTCCATCCCGACGTGGCCATCGGCGAAGACAACCTGCGCCCGTTCGCCGTGACGGAAGTGGATCGTGGCTTCCATCCGGTTGGTCCCGAAGTAATAGAACTCCTCGATCATCGGACGTTCCGGCGTCGCGGGTTCCTGGAAGTCGTTCACCTGCGCGGCATCCACCAACACGGCCAGTCCCGACGGATCCCGCACCTGCGACAGCGCGATCGGATCACGTCCGCGCGGTCCCATCAGGAGATTATAGGCATAGCCAAAGGCACCGCCCTGGGCCTTGAACTTGAATCGGTCGCCGGACTTCTGGAAGGCCGGACAAAGATCCACCCCACGACCACTGAGGTACGGCCACAGGGCACCGCGGTCCGCCTCGAACCGCCGCTGGCCCTCGGCCCCATCCTGCAGCCAGCCAAACCAATACCGCCATCCTTCGCCCTCGCGACCGAACCGTTCCGGGAATGCCTTTCCGCCGGAATCATCCCAGTACAGGTGCGACGCAATCCCAAGCTGCCGAAGGTTGGAGGCGCACCGGGCGCCGAGGGCGGCGTGCCGTGCGCGACTGAGGGCGGGACCGAGCAATCCCGCGAGGATCGCGATGACGGCCAGCACGACCAGGAGTTCGACCAGGGAGAATCCCTTGGTTCGTGATCCCAGCCTCCTGACGTCGGCGGCTACGAACGTAGCCGACGAGGTCACGAGGCGGACGTCGGCTGCTACCTCTCCAAGCGCAGCGGACGACGTGAGGAGGCCGTGGTCCAAATTCATGGCAACCGCGCTCCCACGCGATAGAACCGATGTTCCCCGCCGTCCTCGGTCCCCGGATCCTCGAAGGCAACGTCCCCACCGGTTCCCGTCACCTCCGCACCAATCCTTCCCCACACCTTCAGGTCGTCACTGCCCTCCAGCCAGTACACCCAACCCGACCGCGTCGTGGTCAGCACCCGACGCGCACTTCCCTGTCCCTCCAACCGCGCACGGCCCACCGCCGAACTGGGTCCTTCCCACCACACATCATCGACAATCCCCACCGCATGCACCGATCCGGCATACCGCGGATCCTGCCCGGCGTCGGAATAGCTGTGGATGGAAAGGGCATCCACGCGGAACCGGGTGAAACTGCGGGGCAACACCACGGGCGCCGGATCCGGCAAGGCAACGCCATCCGCCGTCATTGAAATCCGCAGGGTCCGGTTGGTCGACGTGTACCGCAGTCCAAACCCGTACCGCACGCCCGTCTCCAGTTGCACGAAGCTGTCACTGTATCCCCACGGCAACCGTCCGTCGGCCGGCACGATCGCCGGCGACAACGACGCCCCGATGGCGCCGTCGGGTTGCGCGGCGAACCAGGTCCACTCGACCAGATTCCGCGAGCGCAGGAACACGCCACGCTGGAATCCCGGATCCATGGCATCGGCCACGTTGATCAGGCCCAGGGCGATCTGGAACGTCCCGGACTTTCCGGGCGACGTGCCGACTTCGTGCTGCGAGAGCGTGAGACCAAACCCGAAGGCAAAGTCGTCGGCGTGGGTGACGGGAGCCTCAAGCCGCCGCAGGAAGAAGCTGTTCGAACGCGACGAATCCCACGTCACCCCCAAGCCACCGGCGGCGGCGTCCCATCGGAACAACGAAGCGTCCCCGACGATCTCCCATCCGCGATCCAACGGCGATTCCTGGAACCCTTCGGAAAACGATTCACCGCACCACGCATCGACGGCCAGGCCGGCCAACCACGCGGCCATCCATGCCCGCAACCAGGATGGGACCGTACGGTTCAAACGGTGGTCCTTCCGGTGGTTTTGGAACCAGGTTCGGCAGGAACCAGACACTCCGGCCGAGGGCTGCCCTCGGCATCGAACGGGCAATGCCGGCAACCGCTGCCGCAGCAATAGCCGCGTCGCAGGTGATACGCGGCGGTGAAAACGAAACGACCGTCGTCCGTGAAATAGAATTCCCCTGCCCGGGCCCGCGGCACCCAACGTTCGGCCCGGCGGGCCTCCGCCACACAGCGGTGGCAGATGCACGCGCGGCCCCGGTCTTCGGCCCGCACGCGCTTCAACAACGCGTCGGGCATCTCGACGTGGAAGCACCAGCAATTCCCCTTGTCGGTGGCATCGGTGCACATCTGGCACGCGTTGGGTCCGCCGCAGAGCGGACAGAGCGTCCCCTCGCGGGAACAAGCCCCGGCACCCCCCGGGGAATCGCTGGGCGCAACACTCATGGCTTCGTGATTCCCCGCTGGCTGCGCCGCGCCTGGACCCCGAGGGCGAGGGCGCCCACTCCCAGCAAGACCCACGTCGACGGCTCCGGCACCGCGCTCACCGCCGCCACGCCATCCAGCTCTACGCGGCCCGAGATCACCTCGATGCGGATGAACGCGGCCGACTCGATCAAGACGGGCGCCCCGGATCCGTCCCGCGCCCAGTCCAGCGAGAACCCGGCACCGCCGCCGCTGCCGGCGTAGAGGCTCCGTATGCCACCCAGACCCAGGCCGGCGAAGTCCGCGTAGGAAAGGCCGGGGTTCACGGGCCGCGTGAAATCACCGGAACCATCGGTCGGGAACAGTTCGTCGAGCAACGGCGCCAGCGACCCGTCGAGCGTGAAGAACTGCACGCCATCCGAACTCACCGAGACCTTCGCCTCCGCAAGACCACCGCCGAAGACCGAACCATCGGTGATGCCACCCCCCAGTAGTCGCCATTCGTGATGACGAAACCGGCCCCGCCGAACACGAGGAAGTCGATGCCGAACGGGTTCAGCGGATTCCGGGTTGCCGGCGTATCCAACCGCAGCTCCAGCCATCCGCCGGTGCCCACCGACAGCAACTGATCCACGAGATAGGGCGGGCTGAACACGTCCACCGGCCCACCGAATATTCCCGGGGTTACCCGGGTTGGTTCACCGAGGATGGACGCAGCATTCGTGTATCCCGCGCCCGTGCCGAACTCGGTCGCAAACCCGGTCCCCGGGTTGTACGCCCGCACTTCCGTCGCATACTGCGCCTGCACCTGAGGCAGCGCGCCGGCGGCCATCAACGACACCAACCCGACGGCGACCGTCCCGCTGAGGGACGCGCCCCGACATTCATTTCCACGCATCTTGCTTCGATCTCCTGTTCTTAGGGGTTCCGGTCAGAGGCGGAACACCTTTCCTGTGTGTGTCTGGAGACCAGTCCGGAAATGACGGCCCTGTGCGGACGCCCCGGTTCACGCCGGATGCGCCCACAAAAAAGCCTTCATCCCCGGCACGGTGAGAATGAAGGCAGCAAAATCTCGAATGTCCGGACGCAACACACGCCCGGACCTGGCCTCATCCTTCGCTTTGCCGGCGAAGTGGGATCCAGCCGTTCCCTGCAATGGTATTCCCAGGGACAACTTCTGGATCCTGACGAGCACCCTCGGCGCGATATCCGGACTCCGGGCTTCAATCCTCGCTCCCGCCTTCCCACACGGCGAACCGTGCAGTGGCTGTCTTTCGACCTGGGAGTCTGTAACCCGATACCGTGGCGGAACCGTCCCCGATTCTAACGGGGTTCCCGCGTTTCGATGGTGTCTGACATGTGGCCGCGCCTTCCGGCGCAGCCGTGCAAAGAACAGCGTCAGTGGGCCTCCCACCCCCAACCTTTGCAACCGGAATTTTGGTAGATCCCGGGAAGGCAATGGGGTCGCGTCTATAAATTGTACATTTACCCTGGGAACTGCAGCACCGCTCCCGTGACACGCCCCCGCAACCGCACCCGGTGTACCACCTGGAACCCCACCTCCTCCAACGCTCCCAGCTCCAGCGGGTTCACGTACACCACCCATACCGCGTTGCCGCTTTCCGCTCCGTGCTTCGCGAGGTTGGCTGCAACCCGGACAAACGTTTCTCCTCGAAACGGGTTGTAGAGAAACACCACGCACACCCCCGTCGGCAGCTGGACCCGGGTCGCGTCTTCGCTCCGGACCTCCGCATGCTCCCAACGGTTGCGCGACCGGATCCGCGCCAGGTTGTTGCGGCAGACCGCCACCAGTTCCTGATCCAGATCAACGCCCAGCAACCGCCGGTAACCCAGCTCGGCGGCCATGACCAACGCGCGCCCCTTTCCACACCCAAGATCCACAAACGTCCCGCCCGAACAATGTGCGGGGACCGCCGCCATCAACACGCGGAACATTCGCGGCGGCACGCCCTGATAAGGCACCGCCGTGTCCCCACCCCCAGCGGGGACCGCCGCCGCAGGCCACCAGGTTTCGGTGCCGCGCCGCAGGTCGAACCACCACTCCGATCCCAACGTACGCACGCTCGCCGCCCATCCCTCCCGTCGCACGGTTCGCCATGCACAGGACAGCCGATGCAACCGGCTACGGGAGGAGCCGGCTTTCGCCACACGATCGCTCATGTCTGGAAGCCTGATCGACACCATGTGGAGCCCACGTGGCGGCCCGGGAGATTTCCTGCGAGGAACCGCGTGGCATTTGCCGGAACGATGGCGGGCAGCGCAGTATCCACAGCGGTTGAAACAGTCCCCCCGGCTCAACGCATCCGTCCTGGATCCCCGCCATCACCGATGAAGACACTCACCCGCTGGACCTCGAACCGGCTCTTCTCCTACGTCCATGGAAACTACCTGGTTTACAACACCTGTTGGGAAGACCCTCGGCTTGATCGCGAAGTCCTGAACCTGGCACCGGACAGTCGGGTCGTCCTCATCACCTCCGCCGGCTGCAACGCGCTGGACTACGTCCTCGACACGCCGCACGAGGTTCACGCGGTGGACCTCAACTTCCGCCAGAACGCGCTGCTTGAACTCAAGATCGCCGGCATCCGGCGTCTCCCCTTCGAAGTGTTCTTCAGCCTCTTCGGCGACGGCGGCCATCCCGCCTTCCCGCAATTGTACCGCAGCCAACTCCGGCCGGAACTGTCCGAGAGTGCCCGGCGCTACTGGGACACCCGCCAGCACTATCTCGAGCGTCCCACACCCGCGTCCTCGTTCTACCATCGCGGCACCACCGGCGTGTTTGGTCGCGTCATGGTCAAGTACCTGCAAATGGCCGGGGTCCACCGGGACGCACTCGAATTGTTCTCGGCCGGCTCGCTCGAAGAGCAGCGCCACATCTATCAGACATCGATCCGTGAGAAGCTCTGGCGTCCCGCGGTCAAACGCGCCCTCCGCACCGACGTCATGCTGAGCCTGCTCGGCGTCCCCGCCGAACAGAAGGCGCACCTCGAACGCAACTCCTCCGGCACCGTCGCCGACTTCATGGAGGACTGCATCGAGAGCGTCTTCACGCGTCTGCCCACCCACGACAACTACTTCTGGCGGCTCTACCTCTTTGGCCGTTACTCCCCGGAGTGCTGCCCCGAGTACCTGCGCCGCCCGAGCTTTGAACGCCTGAAGGCCGGCCTCACCGACCGGATCCACATCCACACCGACAACCTCACCGACTTCCTCCGCAGGAGCCGCGAACCGTTCTCGCACTTCGTGCTCCTCGATCACATGGACTGGCTCAGCCACGCGCATCCCGAGCTTCTCCAGGCCGAGTGGCAGGCCCTCGTCGACCGCGCCCGCCCCAACGCCCGCATCCTGTGGCGCAGCGCCGGCTTCCAGGTGGACTTCGTCGACCCGATCCGGGTGCAACGCGACGGCAAGACCGCAGCTGTCGGAGACCTTCTCCAATACCGCACCGACCTCGCCAAGGACTGCCACCGGCGCGACCGCGTCCACACCTACGGCAGCTTCTACATCGCCGACCTCACCGCGTGACCGCCCGCGCCTTTCCGCCGTTCGCCGCCAACCCGCCTGCACTGCTGGGGTCGGATGCCACCCGGCAGCTCACGCCCTCGTCGGATCCGCACCACGGGTATTGGCAACACGTCCTCGAACACGGCACCCGATGGGTGGCCCCCAACCTGATGGGAAAGCCGGGAATCCTCGAATCGGGCGGCGTGCCGTGGCCGATCCTGCTCTCCGAATCCACCCGCGGGGCCTCGTACCCCACCTCCCTCCACACGCAGTACGTCGCCTATCCGGCCTCGGAACTGCACCTGGTTCCCGGCCGCCTCCCGAGGTTCGGCGCGGGCCTCGGCCTGAAGGGACTTGGCCTCCTGCTGCAGGCCGGCTCCGTTGATCACTGGGTCCAGTGGAGCAGTTGGCTGCTGTCCACCAATCTTCATCATGCGTCGCTCCGCCAGGCCGTGCCCGACGTCACCGAGCGCCTCGTCGCCGCCTTCCCGGACCGCGCCATCCTCGTCCGCAGCGTGGATGGATACCTCGACCCAAACCTTCCCTCCGCCTTCGTCCGCGCAGGCTACCGCACATTTGTCAGCCGACAGGTCTACTTCTTCGACGGCCGGAATCCCACCTACCTCAGCCGCAGCGCCGTCAAACGCGACCTGAAGGAACTCCGCGCGCTCAAGGATCACCGGATCGTCGAACACGAGGAACTTCAACCCGCGGATGCACCGCGGATCGCCGAGCTCTACCGGCAGCTCTACATCGAGAAGCACTCCCCGCTGAACCCGCAGTACACCGTCGGCTTCGTCACGGAGGCCCTCCGCCATCGCTGGCTGGAGTTCCGCGGACTCCGGCACGTCTCCGGTCGGCTCGACGGTGTCTACGCCTGCTTCCGTCAGGGCGCTTGCACGTCGACGCCTTTCATCGGCTACGACACCGCGCTTCCGCCCGATCTCGGACTCTACCGCCTGCTCGTCAGCATGCTTCTCACGGACGTCGCCGCGCGCGGCTTGGTGCTCAACTACAGCTCCGGCGCAGGCGAATTCAAACGTCGCCGCGGCGCGGAACCCTGCCTCGAGTTCAACGCCGTCTTCGACCGGCATCTTCCGCTCCATCGCCGCGCCGCCAACGCGATCCTCGAACGCCTGGCCAACGGCCCCGGCCGCCGGTTCCTCGAAGCCAACGAGGTTTGAACGGGAGCGGAACGAAGCAACGGGGAGGAGACGTCCTCGTCGCCGTTCCAAAGCCATTCCCAAGGCGACGAGGACGTCGCCGCCCCGAATCCTTTCCAGGAGGGGGCAGTTTCAAGATGCGCCCTCTGTTCAGCTTCCCCGGGGTACGGCGGTGACAAGGTACATCGCCGCAAGTAACCATCCCCCTCCAACGCGTCAGCACTCCAGGACATGGCGTGTCCACCCACCGATGAGCACTGAACACCACCATCGGCCTCCGCCCGGTCCATCCGGACCGGCTCCCGACGCGTCGTTCCGCACCACGCGCTGGACCCGGGTCGGGCGTGCCAAGGCGCCCTCGTCCGACGGTCGCCGTGCCCTCGCAGAACTGTGCGAAGCCTATTATGCGCCCGTGGCCGCCTTCCTCCGATGCGAACTCCGGGACGCCGACGCTGCCCGGGACCTGGCCCACGACTTCTTCGCAGGGATGCTCGCCGGCGGAACCATCGACGGGGCCGAGCCCGGTCGTGGCCGTTTCCGTTCCTACCTGTTGGGCGCGGTGAAGCACTTCCTCTCCCATCACCGCGAGGCCACCGGCCGGCTCAAGCGCGGTGGGGCGTCGGAACGTGTGCCGCTCCACGACACCGAGACCGGCGAGGACCGGCCGATTGCCGACGTCGGATCCCTGTCACCCGACGCCGCCTTCGACCGGCAGTGGGCGATCACGGTGCTCGCGCACGCCCTGGAATCCCTGCGTCAGGAATGCGTGGCCGAAGGACGGGCGGCGTTCTTCGAGCAGGTCAAACCCTGGCTCACCGGGGACGCCGCCCATGGCGACCAGACCGCACTCGCCGAACGGTGCCAGATGAACCCCAACGCATTGAAGGTCGCGATCCACCGGTTGAAGCGACGTTTCCGCCAACTCCTGCGCGACGAGGTTGCCGGCACGCTCGCCGATGTCGACGCCGTCGAAACCGAGATGCAGGCGTTGTTCGCGGCACTGGCCGGATGACGGCGAAAGGAGGACGGTAACCATTCTCCGCCCACGCGTCAGGACCTCCACATGAACGGATCCTCACCATCGCCCGGTTCCTGTCCGAACTGTGGCACCGCCCTGCCCTCGGCCGGCACGGAGGGACTTTGCCCACGTTGCCTGATGGCGGAGGCGATGCGGGTGACGGAGGCGGCCGCAGATCCCGGCACCGCGGGTGGGACGGTTCCGTTGGAAACCTTGGCGCCGCACTTCCCCCAACTGGAGATCCTCGACTGCCTCGGTCGTGGCGGCATGGGCGTCGTCTACAAGGCCCGTCAGAAATCGCTGGATCGTCTGGTCGCCCTCAAGCTGCTCGCCCCGGAACGGGTCGGGGACGCGAAGTTCGCCGCCCGTTTCGCGCAGGAAGCCCGCGCCCTCGCCGCCCTCAGCCATCCCGGGATCGTCACGATCCACGACTTCGGTCAGGCGGGCGGGTTCTATTTCCTGCTCATGGAGTTCGTCGACGGCGTGAACCTCCGGCAGGCGATGCAGGCCGGTCGCTTCACCCCGGAGCAGGCTCTCGCCGTCGTCCCGCCCGTCTGCGAAGCGCTCCAGTACGCCCACGATCACGGCATCGTCCATCGCGACATCAAGCCCGAGAACCTGCTCCTCGATAAGGACGGCCGCGTGAAGATCGCAGATTTCGGCATTGCGAGGATGCTGCACGCCGATGCCCCTGATCCCGTCCCCGCTGAAAGCCAGCCCGCCGGCACCGCCCAATACATGGCGCCGGAACAGAAGGACCACGGCCGGACCGATCATCGGGCGGATATCTATTCCCTCGGCGTGGTGCTCTACGAACTGCTCACCGGCGAGATGCCGGGCACGCGCCTCCAACCGCCGTCGTCGCGCGTGCATGGCGTGCAGATCGACGTCCGACTCGATGAGATCGTCCTGCGGGCACTGGAGTCGAAACCGGAACTGCGCTTCCAGACGGCGGCGGAGTTCCGCACCCAGGTGGACGCAGCGACGCACACGACCGGGACAGTGAACACGAGCCACGAAACGGTGACCCAGAAACCCAACGCCACAACCGCCGGTGCCAAGGGAACGGGGATTTGGAAAAAGGGACTGATTGCCCTGCTGCTGGTCCTCGCGGCCATTCCGATGTTCTTCGGGCTGATCCTTGCGGTCCTCCTGGTGGTTTGGAGTGCAAGCAGTGAAGGCACGTCGCCAGCGTCGCCGCCCTCAGCGGCATGGATTGCCGCCTGCGTCTTCTCCGTGGGATTCGGCGCGGTGCTGGTGTCGGCCTGGATCTGGAGTCGTCGCAATCGCCCCGCTCCTGTCGTCGGTCGTGTCAGCCGAGGTCTGGGCATCGGCCTTCTCACTCTGGGGCTACTTTGGGGAGGAATGCGGTGGATGGATGAACGGGATCACGAGGCGGCACGCCGCGCCCGAGTCGTCCAGGAGGTCCAGGCAGACACGGCGACGGACAGCGGGAAGGCAGCGGATCGGGCCTTCCAGATCATGAACTGGAAGAGGTTTCCCACCGAGGCCAACGTCCTGTATGCGCTGCTGCCAACGGCACCCCTGCTCTTGGTCGGTCTGTTCCTCCTGCTCCGGCGCGGGGTTCCACCGAGCCCGACGGCAGGCGCCGTCCAACGATCCTGGAAAGGCTGGCTGGGGCGGACGCTGCTCGGGCTCGCAGTCTGCCCGGCCGCGTTCGGCCTGTGGGCACTGGTCCAGATTGCGAACGACCCGAGTTGGAACCCGGCTCCGGCCGAAGCCTTCGTGGCCGTCGGATCCTGGGTGCTGACGCTGGCCTTCGGGATCGCCGGCCTGGCTCTTGTCCGCTCCGACGAACCCGGCCAGTCCAGTCAGGCTTCACCGTGGATCCAGTCGTTACGCGACACGATCCCGGCTGCCGCCACCCTCGCTATCGCCTTCGCCGCGGCGAGATTTCTGACCGGGCTTGAAGCGCGATCCCCGGGAGCCGTGGAACAGTTTTTCGCCACGCCCACTCCGAAGGTGAGCCTCGGCTACGTCCCGGTCGGCGTGACCAACAACGTCGTGATCGTGGATGTGAACACGGACATTCAACGGACTTCGGCCGAGATGCGCGTGGAATTCACAGGACCCCGATTGTTGGCGGCCACCGAGGACGCACTCGCAGATAACTTCTTCCCACCGTTCAACGGCACCTTCGTCAAGCCGTTGCCCTTCGCGGGAAACCACACCTGGAAGATCCTGCCGGTGGGGCGCCAGACGTTGCGCATGGGTTTCGTGCTGCCGGATGCCGAATTGGCCCGACAGGCCTTCGACAACCTCAAACCCAGCCAGGCCAAGCCCGAAGGTCGGGACCTTTTCCGGACCGAATCCCTGTTTCAGTTGCAGGATGACACCGGCGAACACTACGGGGCGAAACTGCGCATGCTTCCCGTCATTTCGTCCGGAAATCCGCTGTGGGTCTCCGTCATGGGCCAGATCTCCCAGAATGCGACCGCCGTCGACCTCCGATGGGAGATCCTCGCATCGCGCCCCGGCCTGGCCCGCTTCTCCCGCGCCGGCACGCCGATCGCGGTATTGCAGCCGCAGCAAGGGACGTTCGGCTCGCTCCAGGGGCTTCCCGCGCGCCTCACGCTGATCAAGCTCTCCACCAACCGTGTGCTGCTCACAACCGAGGTGCATGGCACGACGACGCGCGAGGAGTTTGCTGGAAACTTCCGCGACCTCTCCGACGAACTGCGCCGCACCGCCTGTCTCAGCGCAAAAGCCGTCGTGCACACACCCGTCGAGCTCTGCCAGTTCCAGGGAACATCATTCCACGTCACCGTGATGCCGGCGGGCAACGAACCAAACGCCACTCCACGGGCCGGCTGGGGAGCGTGGCTCGGACGGCTCGCAATCGCCATCATCGGCATTGGTCTGCTGGCGGTCCTCTTCCGAAAAGGCGGAACCGCCGGCCGGATCATCGCCGTCGTCGTCCTGATCCTCATGGCTGGCGCACTCCTCGCAGCGAGGTAGTGGGAGGGGAGTTCCAAGTTTTCAGTTTCAAGGATCTGGACTCTGGCAACTCCCTGGAGGCAATGGGGTCGCGTCTATAAATTTTACATTCTGGCCACCAACCGCCGCAGGAACCGCTCGCAGGCCGGGTCCTCCGCCCGACGCCGCTCGATCCGCCGCACCCCATGCGCTCCGGCCTGGTACTTCAATCCCGGGATCCGTCCGTAGACCTCGGACAACCCATACCCAGCGTGTCGGACGGCGAGGTACAACACCGCATCCCGTGTCCAGTCGCCGTATTGCTGGAGGGCCTCCTCCCACTTCACGTCGGCTTCCTCTTCCGCCCATTTCACCAGCGTCTCCCACGGCACACGGCCGACACGCGACAACTTCCGCGCCTCCGTCTGTTCCTGGGCATTGACCCGCACGTCGGCCTTGGCTTCGGCGAACAACCGCTTGGCATGGTCGGCATCACCCAGCACGGCACCGCCGATCACCCGTTCCCACGGATCATCCAACCGTCCCTGCCGCAGCGGTGCCTCCGTGTACGCCCGCAGCGCCGCAGACTGCTCCTTCACGCTCCGGCCGCCGTTGGCCCGACGCACGAATCCGGTCTCCAGCCATTTCGGCGCGGTCTCCTTGCCGCCGTACACCTGCCACGAACTCCATGGGTGGCTCTCCAGCGCCTTCAACCGACGGGCCACCAGGTCCGCCCCGGGATCCTCGATCGCGGCCACCTTCGCACGGGCCCGATCCGGCTTGCCCAGGCCCAACCCGGCGACGCGCACCGGATTCAGGTGCAGGTAACGCACCGCCTCCGCGACATCCTCGTCCTTCTGGATCACCACGCCCTTGAAACGGCCCTGGAACAGGTGCCCGGAAATCTCGTGCGCCCAGTTGAAGCGGACGGAATAGGACAACTGGAGCCACTGGATCGCCCGGCTGAGGTTCTTCTCCGACGGCCGCAGGAGGAGGTGATAGTGATTGTCCATCAGGACGAACGCGTGCACCTCGATCCGGAACCGCACCGGGAACTCCGAAAGGCAGCCGAGGAAGCGACGGCGGTCGTCGTCGGTGCGGAAGATGCGTTCGCGACGGTTGCCGCGATTGACGACGTGATGCCACGCGTTGGGTGTCAGGATCCGGAGTGGACGGGCCATATTGTGACGCTTCGGGCGGGCGCCGCCAAATGTCAAATTTATAGACGCGACCCCATTGCCTTGGGTCCGTTCGAGAAACCCCGGTCACGCTGATCCTCGCTCCGTGACGGAGACCCGCGAGCTTCGGTGATCGCCCGAGGAATCGGGAAACGACTTCACTGGATGACGGCGTGGGGTTGAGCAACCCGCACGGTTGCTCCAACGTCAACGGAGAGGTGCGACAAGGGCATCCATTTCCGTCCGAAGATCGTCGTTCGAAAGCGTCTGGACCACGCGACGCGCTGCCTCCCGTCGCCCCACCGAATGGAGCACAAGCGCATAAACGATGCGCCTTCGCGGCAAGAGTGTTGAGGGATCCGAAGCTTTGGATTCGATGAGATCCAGGGCTTGCTCAAATTCGCCGCGCCGCCAGCGTGCGAGTGCGCTGGCGAACGCAATGTCGGCATTATCCGGAGCTTGGGCAGCCAACGCTTCCACCTGTGCGGTGGCCCAGTCGAGGTTCTGTCCCGTGAGGAGTTCAAACCATGCCCGTTCCAATGCAATCGCTGGTTCGGAGGGCATGCGCTGGTTGAGGTGACGCAGGATCCGGAGGGAAGGCCCGACGCTGCGATCCCGCGAATGGAGTCGCAACAGTTGCCGGGCCGCATCCAGGTCGGGTCCCGGAACCTGGAGCAGTGCCTCCAGGCACTCACGAACAAGGACTGGATGACTGGCTTGTTGGGAGTGCCGAAGGATGAAGGGAGCAACCACGGCGAGATAGGGCCCAGCGGTCGTCAGCGATGCCCGCATCAATGGCTCCGCGTCCCCCGGCTTTTGCTCCCGGAATTTCAAGGCTCCCTTCACGGCAAGGCGCATCGGCTCTGGAAGTAGGCCGGTTTCACGACAGAGGGCTTCCAACCGGTCCGCTGCTCCCATCGCAAAGAGGCAGTCCACCCGACATTCGACCATTCGGAGTGCGGACGGGGCGGTCGCCGAGTCGAGCACCGCGAGGGCCCGTTGCGGTTCAGCGTTTTGGAGGAACCAGACCGCGAAGCTCAGTCGATCCGGCTCCGACAGGTCGACTGGCATGTTGCTCTGCAACTCCTCCATGATCTGCCGGCGCGTCGAAGGATGGCGTGCGAGCTGGAACCGGGTGGCGAGCAAACGGTGTGACCAGGATTGAGCCTGGAATTCCTCGAGCGCGGAGATCAGTCGTGTCCACTCAGCATCTCCCAATCCGGGCGCCTGCGCCAGCAACTCAGCCGCCCTGAGCTGCACCTCCATCGGGTCTGTCCTCTGGGTTGCGAGCCTCCAGAGCATGGCCTGACCCGCCTTGTTGGCCTCCGGATCCCGGAGCTTCAATTGGACATCCGCAAGGTCGAACAGGAATCGTGGATCATCGGGCCACTTCTTGAGGGCCTCTGCCACGGCCGCAGCCTGTCGAGGGATGAACCCTGCATGCCTGAGCAGTTGGCTATGGATCCACCATGCCTCGGGCTCACCGGAGGCTTCCTTTATCAACTGGCGGGTCCAGGCCAAGCCCAGATCGAGCGTCCGCGTGCGCAAGGCAACGCGCGCGGCGAAAAGCAGGTCCTCTTGGGTGCTGCCCGGCGTCGCCACCACAGCTTGGTGCAAGGCCAGCGAGTCAGCGAAACCCACCTGCTCCGCCACCCGCGCAAGGGCACGACGCGTCCACAGCTCATTCGGTGCCAAGGCGCTCGCCAGTCTCGCCTCCTGAAGGGAACGCTCGACACCGTTGGTGCCCAGATGCTGCAGGGATCGGCGGGCCGCTTCACGAGCCCGTTGGCGTTTGTAGGCGCGATAAGCTGGCAGCCCCAGGAAGCCACTGACCACCAAAGCGACACCCAGTCCTCCTGCCACCCACAACGTCAACAGCGAGCGACCGAATCGGCGGCGCCGAGACACTGCAGGCGTGGAGACCATTCGTTAGTCGGAAAGCAGATCGACCAGACACCGAAACACTCCCTGCAGGAATTCTCGGTCTGGTCAGCTTCCTGCAACCTGGGCTGACGCACAGGTCAGGGGAGGTCTCAGGCGTTCCCGCTCTGTTGGATGCGTTGGCGACGGCGCAAGGCCCAGAACGCCCCGGCACCCAGGAGTCCTCCGGCACCCAACGTCGAAACCTCCGGTACGGGGGTCGCACCAAGAGGGGTGATGTCAATGCCGTGGAGGGTGAGGGTACCCGTCCAGGTCCCGGACGTACCACCAGCGCCATAGCCATTGCCCACCCAGATGGTTCCATCAACCGCGCGGTTCCCATTGAAAGTGAGGGGCGTGGTGAAATTGACGGTGCCGGTCACTGTTGTTCCAGGGGTATCGCTTCCGCCATTCGGCCAGCTGTAGCGCTGGGCAGCGGAAAGACTGGAGAAACCTCCCAACTGGAGGAAACCACCCGTGCTCAGGGGAGCCACATCAACGTAGATGGCCAAATCGTTCGCGTACGTAAAGGAGACGGACGCATTGAGGGTGACGTTGATGGTTACCCCGGTGAACGTCCCAGTGATCTCGTTCAGGTTGTAATCGGTAACCTCAGAAAAATTGAAAGCAGTGAAGGTCTGATTGCTGAGATTGACAGTGACATCTCCGTAGGTGTTCGTCGCAGCCATGGCCATCAGCGAGGCGACGACAGCCCTGTGCAGGAGTGGAGAGAAGGCAGCTTTCATACTTTGAATTGTTCATCATTCCACCATCAAGACACCTGCCATTTATGGGTAATATAACCAAAACAGAGAGGCATTGCTCCCGGATGATCCGAGAAGGATGGTATGCGCACGCATGAGTCATTTGAGAGCCCAGTCCTCACGCCCTCCGGACGAATGGTTGTCCTTCGCCGTCCAGCAACACCGTCAGGGAAAGACAGCGGGTGCACTGCAGGCAGCCGCTGAAGCTGCCAAATCCGGAGGCCGCTGGCGCCTGGAGGCTACGGTGCTGGTCGGTGAATGCCTGTTCCGTGCCGGGCGCATCCACGATCTGGGTCAACTGCTGGAGTCCCATCCCGACCTTTGCGACGACCCAAGGATCAAGACCCTTCAGGCTCGCTGGATGTCGCGATCCGGGAACATCGAGGGTGCATTGACCCTCTTTCGAGGACTGATGGCACTACCAGAAGCCCAGCCGCTGTATCGCCTCTGCGCCTTTGAATGCGTGGGTCTCATGAACAAAGAGGGACGCCCACAGGAAGCATGGACTCTTGCCGAGGAGGCTCACCGCCGCACGACGCGCCCCTTCGACGTCCGACTCATGGAACATGCGTTGGATGTCAGCCTCGACTGGGCGCAACGGGGGTTGCTGCGCCGGATGATTCAGGCAAGCCGTCCGGCGCAGCGTACGGCCTTCATCCTCGGGATGCCTCGCAGTGGCACCACCTTGCTGGAGCAAATGTTGGATCGCCATCCACTCGTGCACGCAGTCGGGGAGACCCCGATGATCCCGCACCTGTCAGACGCCTTGGCCGATGCGGGCGGAGGGTGGCCCCACTCGGTATTTGAAGTCTCACCCGCGATGCTCGATCAATGGCAAGCAAGGTATACGAACGAGGTCCGGAGCAGCTTCGGTATTCCCAACAACGCATGGTCTTTGGACAAGACCGTCTTTCCAATGCTGCAGCCATTGATCCTGGGTTCCGTGTTTCCTCAATCCAAGGTCATCCGGATCGCACGGGATTCCCGTGACAACGCCACGAGCCTGTTCCTGTCCAACTTCGACCCCACCTGGGGCTGGACCGGGTCGCTCGAATCGATCCGCCGCGTCATCGCTGCCGAACGTCGGGCGGTACCAACCCTTCTGGATGCTGTCGGAATCGAGCACATCACCGTGCGCTACGAAGCCCTGGTCGAGAATCCGGAGAAGGAAATCCGACGGGTCCTGGATTTCATGGATGTGACCTGGCATCCCGAGTGCCTGGAGCCGGAGAAGAATCTGCGGACGGTCATGACTCTCAGCCATGAGCAGGTTCGACGACCGATCAACCGGGACTCCATAGGACGCTGGCAGACTTACGCGGAGCGATTCACCGGAACCTGGCCCGCTTAGGACACGCAAACCATCCGAGCGATGAGGTTATTGTCGCCAGGTTCCCCCGCTTGATCTTCAGCAAAGCCACCAAGCCCGGACGTCGATCGAACGGGCGAACAGGAGGTGGTCGGGCTGCGGCCGCAAGTCGATGCCCACCAATCCCGTCATCGAGCACGTCTCGAACTCCGCCGCGGCCGGCTGCAATGGCCAGGGCTCATGGGCGATGTCCCCACGATAGACGCGCCCACGACGATCCGCAGCGAACAGGCAGTACCGTTCGGTCAGCCAGTGCTCCAGTGTCCCCGGCCGAGACCGGAACACCGGACCCGTCGGCCGATACCGACACTTCAACTCCGCCGGCACGATGCCCCGATGCACCCGTCGGCTTTGGTAGTCGACGCTGCCATCGGCCCCGACATCGCAGCGCATCTCCGCATCGAAGTAGGGCAGGTGGAACGTGGCGCGGGCCATCCGGACGGCGGCACGGCTGGCGGCGTCGAGGCTGAAGAACCAGACGCCGGAATGACCGCCACCGCGGACGTAGGTGCGAAGGTTGAGCTCTGGAAATGCGGAGAGGCCGGGCATGGGCGGCGTCCAGCGGGGTCGGACACCGCTCATCCGGAACGGCACCACGCCCAACCAGGCCTCACCATCCCGCAGATCCAGTTCGAGTCCCGAGGGAATGAACGGCCTCAGTGCGGCCGGATCCACCCGCCAGTGCGCGAACAGGAGATCCTGCCAGCGCATCGCCAGGACCCACGGTCCATGTCTGGTGTCACCCTGCATGTCATCGCAGCATCAACCGCGTCCCCCGGATGTGCAACGTGACCGTCGAAGGGAGTTCGAAGTTTTCCGTTTCAGGTTTCAAGAGGGCTTCATTCTCGAATCTTCAAACTTCAAACGGCCTCCCCTCCCACGGCATGATGCGGGCATGCCCCGCACGCTGCTGTTCTCGCTGGCGGTTGCCACCACCCTGGCAACCGGCTTCAACGCTCACGCCCAGAAGGCAAAGCCGCCCATCCCCACCGATGCCGCGGGCCGTTGGAAGTGGGAGCAGATGGAACAGGGGCCGTTCTTCTCTTCCAATCTCAAGGGCTCCGTCGCCGCGCTCAAGACCCTGACCTTGCGCGTTGGTTCCGAGGCCAACCCCGCCGCCGTCAACTTCGACACCATGACGCTGCGGTGGAACGCCGCCTGGTCCGGTGGATTCCTGCACCTTCCCCGTGGCCGCGACGGCATGGAGGGCCTTCCCGAACCGTGGGGCGACATCCTGTTCCACACCTCCAATGGCCCAGGCTGGGCCACCGCCGACAATCTCGACGACCCACGCCCCACACGCTTCGAACGTCTTCCCGATGCCTGGGGCCACTGGCGCGGCCTGCACCGGCACGGCGACCGCGTCGTGCTGGAGTATGACCTCGGCAAGGTTGGCGTCCTCGAACAGCCCTCGTATGAAGGGGGCGGGTTCAACCGCGTGATCCAGTATCAGCGCGATTCCGGCCCCCGCCTGCTGCGGATCGCTGAAGTCCCTGCACGCAACCTCGCCATCGGCCCGAACTCCGCCACGTTCAAGTCCGGCACCAACGGTCCCTCCGTCGAGGTCCGTGTGGATGGCGTCACGGCGAATGCGGAGTTCCGCTTGGTCGGTTCCACCCTTTGGCTCTCCCTGCCCGCGATCAAGGCCCACCAACCCTTCCGCCTGACCTACCTTCCCGAGGGCAGCCCGATGGCGAAGCGCAGCGCCCCGGCGGATCTCCGCGCCGACCTCAAGCCTGGTCCCCGGATCTGGGGCGAACCGGTCGTCACCCAGGGCAAGCTCGCCACCAGCGGCGGCGACGGACCCTATGTCGTCGACACCATCACCTGGCCGGATGACAACCCGCAGAAATCGTGGCTCCGCTTCGGCGGATTCGACTTCTTCAAGGACGCCACCCGCGCCGCCATCTGCAATGTCTCCGGGGACGTGTGGATCGTCTCGGGGCTCGACGAGGGCCTGCAGAACCTCCGCTGGCAGCGGTTCGCTTCCGGACTCTTCCAACCGCTTGGCCTGCGCATCGTCAAGGACACCGTGTACGTCCTCGGCCGCGACCAGATCACCCGCCTCCACGACCTCAACAAGGACGGCGAGGCCGACCACTACGAGAACTTCAACAACGACACCACGATCACCGATCACTACCACGAGTTCTGCCTCGGTCTCGAAACCGACCGCGCCGGCAACTTCTACTTCAACAAGGGTGGCAACCTCGGCGATGCGAAGATCCCGCATCACGGCACGCTCCTGAAGGTCACCCCCGACGGCAAGACCCTCTCGGTGGTCGCCACCGGCCTGCGCGCCCCCAATGGCATCGGCATGGGTCCCAAGGACCAGATTACGTCCTCCGACAACGAGGGCAACTGGGTGCCTGCATCGCGGGTGAACTGGATGAAGCCCGGCGGATTCTACGGTCACGTCTTCACCGCGCATCGCACGCCCAAGCCCACCGACTACGATCTCCCGCTCTTCTGGCTGCCCAAGAACGCCGACAACTCCTCCGGCGGTCAGGCCTGGGTCACCAGCAAGCGCTGGGGCCCCTTCGAAGGCGATCTGCTGCACACCAGCTACGGCACCTGCTCCCTGTTCAAGGTCATGCATGAGGAGGTCGATGGTGTCCGTCAGGCCGGCGTCGTGAAGTTCCCGCTGCGCTTTGAGTCCGGGATCATGCGTTCCCGCTTCAGCCCCCTCGATGGCCAGCTCTACACCTGTGGCCTCGTCATCTGGCAGTCCAACGGCGCCCGTCAGGGGGCCTTCCATCGCGTGCGTTACACCGGCAAACCCGTCGTCATGCCCCGCGACCTCCATGTGCAGAAGACCGGCGTCGAGATCACCTTCACCGACAAGCTCGATCCCGCCACCGTCGCCGACCTCCAGAACTGGAGCGTCGAGCGCTGGAACTACCAATGGACCGAGAAGTACGGTTCACCCGAGTTCCGCCTTTCTGATCCCGCTGCCAAGGGCCATGACACCGTCGACGTCACCGGCGCCGAACTCGCCAAGGACGGCCGGACCGTCCGCCTGACCCTGGCATCCACCGTCCCCGCGATGCAGCAACGCATCCGTTTCGCCCTCAAGTCCGCCACCGGCCAACCCGTCGAGAGCGAGATCCTGCAGACCATCCACCGGGTGCCGTAGCTGACGAGGTCACGAGGCAGGTTTAAAGGACAGCCTCCTCACCCAAACGGATCAGTCTGATCGGACGGATCAGACTGACCCGTCCGATTCTCCTCAGAAATTCAACCGGAGACTCGCCTGCACCACGCGTTGCCGGGCGGGTTCCGCCATCAGGTTCAGGGGATCCATGCGGTAGTCCGTATCCGTCAGGTTGAGCACCCCGAGGCGCACCTCCGCGTGCCGCCGCGGCCAGCGGTATCCCACGTGCACGTCGTGCTGCCAGAACACGTCGCCCATCCCGGGAGCGCCCACTCCGGAAAGCCACTGCTGCCGCCACGTGCTGTCCCATCCGGCAAAGAACCCCGACGGATGATTCATCCGCAGCCACAGCCCCACCTCCAGCAACGTCGCGGTCCGCGCGCCGGACATCGCCTCGAGGCCGGGCAGGCCTTCGGGCAATGAGGGAAACCGCGTCCGCAACTCCGCCTCCGACACCCGCGGCCGAACTCCAAGCGACCACGCCTCACCGACGAGCATCCCCGCATACCCCGCCACCGACCGCTCCGTGAAATCCACGTCCTGCCCGATCTGCGAGGGCGAATCCGCCACCGGAAACGGCAGGGAATTCGTGAGGACACCCACACCGCGGCTTCCGTCGGATTCCATCCGCAGCGCCTCCACCCCGACGTAGATGTCCCGGGGCAGCTTCTGATCCCACCGGACCCCGATCGTCTCGAAGGCCGTGGCGGGCACCAACCCGATCACCGACTCGGGCGCGAGGCTTCGGAACGACTGTCCGAACCCGGCGACCTGCCCTGGTTCCAACCGCATGGAATCGTCGAAGTACAACCCGCCCATCGACCGCGTGAAGGTCGCCCGCAGTTCCCCGCCCTTCCACGGCGTCACCGCGAGGGCCAGCTTCGGGGCGAGCAGGGACCGGTCGGATCGGTCCGATCCGTCCGATCCAATGGGGGCGAGGTCTGCATTCGCCGGGTACTCCAGGTGATCGTATGAGACCCCGGCCCAGGCGCGGAGCCAGTTCCAGGGGCGCACCTGCCAGTAGGCGTAGCCGTTCACGCGTTCGAGGTCGGAGCGGTTCACGCTCTCGATCACCGGACCAGGCAGCACCGGTACCAACCGCGACCGGGCGTCCACGTCTCCCGCCTGATACCGGGCGCCGGCGATGATTCCCTGCCATTCGCCCTGGACCACCTGTTGCAGTTCCACCGAGTTCACCTCGAACTCGCTCTCGAACTCCAACCCATGGCTCGCCACCGTTCCAAATCCCGCCGGCGCTCCGCCGCGCTGCACCAGGAACGGCGTCTGCGCCTCCGGATTCTCAACGCGCAACCGATCGGACAGGTGCGACACCAACCCCAATGTCACCACACCGGGGCGCCACTCATGCCGATAACCCACCTGCAACTCCGGCTCCCGACGGCTCCATGCCCGCAACGCGGTCGCCCCGTTGGGATCATACCGGCGGGCCACATCCTCTGCGTTGCCCTCGCCCACTGCGGTCTGGATCAAGATCGCGTCCGAGGGTCCCAGATCGAAGCGCACCTGCACTGAAGACCGGAAACTCTCCTGTCCCTGCAGCGGACCCTGTCCGCGCAGGCTGCGGTACTCGGTGTCGACCGCGTACCCCACCGCCGCCACCTGCCCGAACACACTACCCGTCTGCTCCCAGTCGCCCCGCGACCGGTACTCGGTGCGACTCGCTGCCCCGATCGGTGCCAGCCCGAACGCCCGCAGGTGATCCTGCTGCGACAACACCCGCGAAAGGTTCCCGGCACCCGGCGGTGCGAGCAGGTTCGCCACCAGCAGTTCCGCCTGCCGCGCCGTTTCCCAGCGCAGGTCGAATCCGGCCGGATCCTCTCGCAGCTGGAGAGCCCGCGCCGTGAACAGGTGTCCGGAGAAATCGGTGTAATCCTCGACCACCGCGCGCGTCGCCGCGCGCCACGCCACCTCGTCCAAACCGGTGACCGCATAGGCCACGCCCAGGTCCGCACTGCGCATCGCCTGGTCCCGGTCCAACTGCTGGCGCGACCGGAACACCGCGCTCCCGTCATTGCGCGCTGACGCCTCCTCGAGGTTGCGCACGGCGGCGTTGTACCGGTTCTGCTGGAGGTCATGCAGGCCCGCGTAGAACCACGGCGTCGGATCCGCCGGATCCAGTTCCCGCGCCAACCGGAATTCCTTGTCCGCCAGTGGCACATCACCCGACGCGCTGAACGCCTTGCCCAACGCCGCCCGATACGCCCCGCGCTGCGGTTCCAAGACGGCCGCCACCTGCAAATCCGACAACGCCTCGACATCATGCCCCAGATGCAATCCCAGCAACCCGCGTCCGAGCCACGCCGTCGACAAGGACCCATCCATCGCGATCGCCGCACTGAACGCCTCGCCGGCTTCCTTCCAGCGTCGCTCTTCCATCGCCAGGAACCCCTCCACCACCCGGGCACCCGCATGCTGCGAGGCCAGCCCCCGCGCCTGTTCCAGCGAGCGTCGTGCTTCCGCCCGACGATCCATCGAAAGCGCCAACTCCGCCCGACGCACCCACGCCGCGCCAAATCCCGGAGACATCGCCACGGCCCGATCCACCGCCGCCCACGCTCCGGGAAGATCCAGTCGCGACTGCAGCAAGTACGACCGCGCCAGCCATCCCGATGCCTGCGCGGGTTCGGTCAACGATCCTGCGGGCGCTTCCAAGGCGACCGCCGCGATCAACTCCCGCAGCGCGTCCACGGCTCCGCGCAACCCGGGTTCCTCCACGCCTTCGAGCAACGCCGCGGCCTCCGTCACCCGCCCCATCGAAAGTTCCAGCGCCGCCCGCAGCAGGCGCGCCCCCGCGGGTTCACCACCGGCCGCCGCCGACGGCATCCGCGCGTAAGCACTCCGCAGATCGCCCGACGCATACGCCTCCACCACCGGTTGCCATGCTGCGTTGCCTGCCAGGCCAAGTTCCGGCGCGGTCGCATCCAGGACGATCGGGTAATGGAAGGCCCATTGGATACCACGTCGCAGCGGCAGCACCGGCCGCACCTGCGCGGCCTGACCCGGCCGGATCTCCACTTCCTGCCCGGCTTCCACCGCAACCGCTCCGGACGCGCCCTTCAACTCCACCGCACCCGCGAACAGGCCCAGCACCGTCGCCCCATCCGCCGGATCCACCCGCAGTTGGAACTCGGTCCCGCGGATTGCTCCCGACACCAGCGGCGTGTCGAACTCCACGCTCGAAGGCCTTTCGCGGTTGAGGAAGAACAGCAACCCGGAACGGAGCTGGAACCGCCGCGTGCCGGTCGGCTCCACAGGATCCCGGATCTCCAGCACGGTGGATGCACCCACGCGCACCACCGAACGGTCCGACAACTGCAAGGTCGCGCGGCTCGCGGGACCGGTCCGCAGACGATCGCCCACCCGAAGCACCTGATTGGTCGTTGCCGGCACGAAGGCGGCATTCGTCATCGAGACGTCCACCGCACCGGCCCACTCCACCAACCGCGACGTGGCTGGCTCCGCAGCGCCCAAAGCAATCGTGGCCCAGAGCCACAGCACGCCCCCCAGAACCCGAGCCGCACCGTCCACGTGGTTTTCATGACGCCTGTGCCGGACGCAACTCCGGCCACTTCTGCAACCGTCGCAACAACGCCTGATGTGTGAGGCCCAGCCGCAGCGCGGCCCGTCGGATGCCTCCGCGTTCCTCGCGCAATACCCGGGCGATGAGCTGGTACTCCTGCAACTCCAGCGGCGAGAGAACCCGGTCCGTCGGCGGTTCAAAGGACGGTTCCTCCGACTTCGGAAAAGCCACCGTGCGCGCATCCACACTGCTTTCAGCCAAAGGTACCACCGGAGCGGGAGGCACGGGTGCCACGGATGCCACCGGTGCTGCGGGAACCGCATCCCGCACCACGCTCAGGGTCGGGGGCGGTGCAATCAACGCGCCCGACCGCTGCCGCAGCCACGCGATGTCGAGGTTCATCCACGAGGACTCCGGCGGCGTCTTCAGCAGCGAACGCTCCAGCAGGTTCCGCAGCTCGCGGACGTTCCCGGGGAAATGATGGCCCGACAACGTCGCCAGATCCTCCGGGCGGACCAACGGTGTCCGACGCCCGTACTTGGTCGCCAATTGCAGCACCATCGCCTCGGTCAGCGCCGGGATGTCGTCCGGCCGCTCCCGCAACGCGGGCATCCGGATTCCCATCACATCCAACCGGTACATCAAATCCTCGCGGAACCGTCCCGCCACGACCTCCGCCGCCAGGTCCCGGTGCGTTGCCGCCACGATGCGTCCCGTGAACTGCCGCGGCGTCGTCGTTCCCAGCGGCCGATACTCCCGCGATTCGAGGAACCGCAGCAACTTCGCCTGCTGCACCAGCGGAATCTCCGCCACCTCGTCGAGGAACAGTGTCCCGCCCTCTGCCGCACCCACCAACCCCGCACGCTTGCGGTCCGAACCCGTGAACGCTCCCTTGTCACTGCCGAACAATTCCGACTCGAACATCTCCGCCGGCACCGCCGAGCAGTTCAACGGGATGTAGGGCGCACCCTCGGGATCCTTCGGATGCGACATCCGGTGCAGCACGCGCGCGGCGAGGTCCTTTCCGGTGCCAGTCTCACCCAGCAGCAGCACCGTGACCCCGGGATGCCGCGCCGCCTGTTGCAGGTGCTCCAGCACGGTCCGCATCGCCGACGAGCGTCCAATCAGATCGCCCGCGGACTTCGGGTCCGGCCGGCTCAACCGCAGGCGCGCCCGTTGCAGGGACGCGGAGAAATCTTCCGCACGCAGCGGCTTCGTCAGGTAGTCGAACAACCCATTCCGCGTGAGCTCGACCGCCTTCGCCAGTTCGGGCGCACCGGTGATCATCATGACCACCGCGTCCGGACAACGCCGGCGCAATTCGGGAAAGAACTCGTAGCCGGTGCCGTCCGGGAGCCGGTTGTCGATCACGGCCAGATCGAACCCGCGCCGCGACAGCATCGCGCGCGCCTCGGTCACCGAGGCACAGTGCACCGGCTGTCCGCCCTGCTCGCGCACCAGCGTGGCCAGCATCGACGCAAATCCGTGGTCGTCGTCCATCAACAGGCACGAAAAGGTAGGATCCTGCGAAACGCTCATGGGGAAATCGTGTTGGTCACCGACACTGCCGAAAGGGAAGGAATACGGAGCCGGACGAACCGCCGGGGCTCCGTTGCAAAATCAAGATTCAGCCGGACGATGCCCGCCGCATCGGGAACGCCATTCGTCCACGGGGTCCATGGACCCTGGACCTCGGACGCGACCTCCACCGGCACGGAGCCCGGTCCCTGCAACCCATACCGAACCCAGGCAGCACCCGGCATCCCATCAAGTTCCAGCACGGGATCCGACCACACGGTCAACCCCACGGGAGCGGAGGTGACCGCACCGGCGGCGTTGGAGATTTCCACCTGATACAGGCCGCCCTGTGGAAGCTGCACCTCGCCCAACGCCAGCATGCCATTCGTCGTGACGAGTGGTTCGGCCAACGGTCGGATCCAACGATAGGCCAACGGCGCCGTGCCTTCCGCAACGACTTCAAGAGTCACCGGTGTTCCCTGCGCCACCACCCGGTCCGACGACAGTTGCTGGATGCGCGGAGCCACCAGGACCGGTGCTGAATTCGTCTCCAGCCGGTAGTTGAGGTGCGCCCGGCCCTTCGCCCCGTTCACGCCATCCACCACCACGACGTAATACCGCGTGGGACTCACCCGGAAGGACACCACCGAAGCCTTGCCGTCCGGGCCTGAATTGTCGTCACACCCGATCTCCCGGAGACTCGCGTATCCGGCGTAGGGGATGTCGTACGTGTACGCCGCGAGGACCGTGTCAAACGTGCTGCCCACGGTGTCCATGAACACCATACCCGACTCAGGCGCCTGATAGGCGAACCAGTAGGACGAGCCGGAGCCCTGCCCGCAATGCACCGGCTCCAGCGGATCGCGCCCCGCGTACACCGTGTTGAAGATCTGCGATCCGTTGTACCCCCGCGAAACCCCGCCCCCCGCCGGGGCCGCCTGCCGCCGGGGCGATGGCCGAAGCCCTCCCGCGCCGACCAACGGCGATTCCATGGAATCCTCCGGCTTGTTCCGCGCCAGGGTCGTGGTCAGGCCCTCGGTGCTCATCTGGACCTCGACCGCCTCCGTGAAGAACCGCACGTCGTCCGTGTCCACCCGCACCCGGTACTGCCCTACGTTCGCCTCGCTCAGGCTGGGAATCACCAGCGTCGGCTCCTCCTCGTTCTCGATTTCCACGTCGTTCAGGAACCAGTGCAGCTTCACGTCGTCGTCGTCGTCATCCAGATCCTCCGCAGCGTACGTGATCACCACCCGGTCCCCCGGCCGGAACGCCTGGTCGGGCGTCGTCGCCACCAGCGTCGGCACCGCAACTCCCAGATCCTCCACCTGCCAATTCATCTGGAACGTGCCCGAGCTCCGCGCAAACCCATCGACCGCGATCTCGTACCGCTCGCCCGCCTTCACCCCGAACTTCACGCTCGCCGATCCGTCATCCCCCTCGTCGTCGTTGCGCGCCACCCGCTCCAGATTCTTCAGGAGGGCCGGTTGGCCCGCCTTCACCCGGTACACCCCCAGCAACACATCGAAATCCTGCCCATCCACCTCCAGGCTCATCAAGCCCGTCGCCGGCGACACAAACGTGATCCACACCGACTTAGCCGGTGACTTGTTGCCATGCCGCGGCTCATCCACCTCGATGGTCGCGTCGACGTTGCTGCCGGTCAGCGTTCCTGCCAGCCCGGTGACGTCCGTCCGCACGGCGAAGGCGTCCACGAATCCCTGCGCCTGCGCGGCCACCCCCAACCCTGCCAGAAGCACCAGCAGGCGGATCACCCAACTCCGGACGATGGAAGTAGCGTTGGACACAGACTGTAAATTTTCTCTGACCGTCATCCCACATCATGTCGCATGCCAAGGCCGGAAAATCACCGGATTTGGCCCGTATTTTGGAAATTCCGCCCCCCAACCCAACCTTTGGCCCCGTCGGAGCGGTCCGCTCCCGGACGGACCGTCGGTCCGTAACCGGACCATCGCTGTCATCCCACCCCATGACATTTTACAGTCCTCAGAAGAACACGCTTTCCGTCCAGCGCAGGCGGAACCACGGAAACACCACCTCCACCGCCGTCACCACGAGGAACGTCACGCTCACTACCGCGTTCAGTTTGAAGAAGGCAATGTTCACTGCGATGGGATCCCGCCGTTTCGCAATCATGTGTTCCAGCAGGAGCAACCCCAGGATCAGCACCAACCCGATCCAGTACGTCAGCCGGAATCCGCACAACGCCCCGAACAGCACCAGCGCCCCCCACATGAAGAGGTGACTCAGGAAGGCCACGGCCAGCGCATTCTTCGGTCCCCACCGGACCACCAGCGAATGCAGGCCGCGTTTCCGGTCGAACTCGTAGTCCTGGGTCGCGTAGATGATGTCGAACCCCACCAGCCACAACATCACGGCCAACCCCAGCGCCAGCGGCACCAGCGCGCTGTGTCGCAGGTCCAGCTTTCCCTCGATCCGCGGCAGGAAGTGGAAACCACCCTCCACCGCCAACCATGCCCCCACGGGTGCCGCCGCGAGGGCGATGCCCAGCCAGACATGGGTGAAATCCGTGAACCGCTTGGTCAGCGAGTAGAAGCACACCAGGAACAATGCCGCCGGTGACAGCAGGAAGCAGATCGGGTTCAGGGCCCATGCCGCCCCCACCAGCAACGCTCCGCTGCCCAGGCACAATCCCCATGCCGCTGCCAGCGTCACCGCTCCCATCGGCAGGTGGCGGTTCAATGTCCGCGGATTCTCCGCATCGAACTTCCGGTCCACGATGCGGTTGAACGCCATCGCGCACGTCCGTGCCCCCACCATGGCCACCAGGATCAGGCCGAATACACGCCACCCCGGCCATCCGCGCGTCTCCCGCGCCGCCACGATCATGGCGGCCAGGGCGAACGGGAGGGCAAAGACGGTGTGGCTGAACTTGACGAACGATCCCCACAGGACCAACTGCCGAAACATTGCCCCTACTGTGCTCCCGGATCCCCGGAAGGGAAAGTGCCCAGAAAGCAGAGATCTGGATGCTGGGTTCTGGGATCCCTTCCACCACCTCAGCAGGCAGGCTCCACCCGGCGTCTGAATGGAATGAGGTAGTGAAAAGCACCGGGTAAGGGCGCCAGGCCTGCAAAACACGTCCAACTTCAAACCCTCTTCCCCACTTGCGCCTTGAAACCGCCTCCCGGCGTTCCCAGCTTCCGCCGTCTGTCGAGCGCTCCCGCCACCCCAGTGCCCACGAAGACCTCCGCACCGCGCCCTCCCGCGCTGTTCCCGGAGTCGCTCGCGCACGCCCTGGTGGATGCCGCGAGCGCCGCCTCGGAAACAGACCTGTCCGGCATCTCTGCCGCCGCCCAACCGTACCTCGCCGCGCTCCTCCACAGAAACCAACCCCAACGCGTCCTCGTCGTCGTCACCGATGGACTGAAATCGCAGGAACGCGTCCACGCCGACATCGCCACGTGGTTGGAACCCGGCCCCGCGCCCCTCTTCCACGCCGCGTGGGAAACCCTTCCCCACGAGAACAAGCTCCCCCACGCCGACGTCATCTCCGAGCGCCTCGAAACCTTGATCAGCCTGACCTCGGGTCCGGCAGATCGTCCCCATCATCGTCACCTCGGTCGTCGCGTTGCTCCAACGGACCTTCACCGGCCAGGACCTCCGCACGCGCACGCGCACCCTGAAACGGGGCGACACCCTCAATCCCCTCGACCTCATCGAATGGCTGGAGGAACAGGGCTACGAACCCGAGGCCCAGGTCACCGGCAAGGGCGAACTCTCCTGGCGCGGCGGCATCGTCGATGTCTGGCCCCTGTCTTCGCCCTGGCCCATCCGCCTCGAATTCTTCGGGGATGAACTCGAATCCCTCCGCGAGTTCGATCCCGCCGCGCAGGTCTCCCGCGAAACCGTCCACGAGATCATCATCCCGCCCGCCGGCGAACTCGGACTTCTCAAGCCCAGCCGTTCGCGACTCGCATCGGCAGAAGACCCCACGCCCGCAGCGGTCACCGAACCCGCCCTGGGTTCGCTCCTCGATTTCCTCCCCGCCAACGCCCTCCTCGTGCTGTGCGAGCCGGAGGCCCTCCTCGACCAGGCCCTGCGCTACCGCCAGCAGGTCCCTCCCGGCGATCGATTCTCGGTCGAGTGGGACACCGTCCTCGCCGAAGCCGACGCACGCGGGATCCGACGCCTCCACCTGCGCGAGCGCATCGACGACGACGCTTCCTCGGACGCCGGAACCCGCCACGCGCCCACCCATCCCATCCCCGGCCTCGACGCCTACCGGCCCATCGGATCCACCCTTCCTGACCCGCAGGTCGCCGAGGCCCAACGCCGTGATTTCTTCCAGCAACTCCACCGCTGGATGCGGCAGGAGCATCAGGTCCACGTCTTCTGCGGACACGAGGGCGAACGTCAGCGCTTCCGTGAACTCTGGACCGAGTTCGCCCTGCCCGAACCTGCCCCCCATTGCCACCTCGGCGTGTTGAGCCGCGGGTTCCTCGTTTCCGAGGCCCGACTCGTCATCGTCACCGATGCGGAGATCTACGGACGCTACAAGGTCCAGCGTCCGCGCCGGCTGAAGTCCCGCCACGCCTCCGCCGTCCGCTCCGTCTTCGAAGTCGACTTCACCGAGTTCGAAGAGGGCGACTTTGTCGTGCACCTGGAGAACGGCATCGGAATCTACCGCGGCCTCAAGACACTCCCGCCACAGAACCGGCGACGCGGCGAGGCCACCTCGAACGAATCCACCGGCGACGAGTGCCTCGTCATCGAGTACGCACCCTCGGGATCCGCCACCGAACCGCCCCGGCTCTACGTTCCGGTCAGCGAGGCCCACCTCGTCTCCAAATACGTCGGCGCCGGCAAGGCCCGCCCACAGCTCTCCACCCTCGGCGGCAACCGCTGGACCAAGGCCAAGGAACAGGCCCAACGCGCCGTGCGCGATCTCGCCGCCGAACTCCTGACCGTCCAGGCCACCCGCGCCACCCAACCCGGCCACCCCTTCCCGACCGATGCGCCGTGGCAACGCGAGTTCGAAGCCTCCTTCGAATACGAGGAAACCCCTGACCAGCTCCGTGCCATCGCCGCCGCCAAGGCCGACATGGAAGCCGCCAAGCCCATGGATCGCCTGCTTTGCGGCGACGTCGGCTTCGGCAAGACCGAGGTCGCGATCCGCGCCGCGTTCAAGGCCGTCCTCAGTGGGAAGCAGGTTGCCATCCTCGTCCCCACCACCGTCCTCGCCCAGCAACACTACAACAACTTCCGCGATCGCATGGCCGAGTACCCCGTGCGCATCGAACTCCTCTCCCGCTTCCGTTCGGCCAAACAGCAGCGCGCCGTCCTCGAAGCCGCCGCCAACGGCACCGTCGACATCGTCATCGGCACCCACCGCATCGTCTCCTCCGACGTCCAGTTCAAGGACCTCGGCCTGGTCGTCGTCGATGAGGAACAGAAGTTCGGCGTCCGCCACAAGGAACAGTTCAAGCTCCTCCGCCAGACCATCGACGTCCTCACGCTCTCCGCGACGCCCATTCCACGCACCCTGTACCTCGCCCTCACCGGCGCCCGCGACCTCTCCACCCTGGAAACGCCGCCCCAGGACCGCCTCCCCGTCGAGACCGTCGTCACCAACTACGACGAACGCCTCATCCGCGACGCCATCCAGCGTGAGATCAACCGCGGCGGTCAGGTCTACTTCCTCCACAACCGCGTTTCCTCCATCGAGGCCCTCGCCCTCCGCATCCGCGCCCTGCTCCCCGAGGCCCGCGTCCTCGTCGGCCACGGCCAGATGGACCCCGACGACCTCGAACGGGTCATGACCCGATTCGTCAACGGCGAGGCCGACGTCCTCGTCTCCACCACCATCATCGAGAGCGGCCTCGATATCCCCAACGCCAACACGATCATCATTGATCGCGCCGACCGCTTCGGCCTTTCCGAACTCTACCAGCTCCGCGGTCGCGTCGGTCGATACAAGCACCAGGCCTACGCTTACCTCCTCCTCCCGCGTCACGCCCAGCTGCTCACGGAAGCCCGCAAGCGCATGTCCGCGATCAAGCAGTATTCCGCCCTCGGATCCGGCTTCAAGATCGCCATGCGCGACCTCGAGATCCGCGGCGCCGGCAACCTCCTGGGCGCCCAGCAGTCCGGCCACATCACCGCCGTCGGATTCGACCTCTACTGCCAGCTTCTCGGTCAGAGCATCTCCTCCCTCAAGGGCGAATCACCGAAGCCCCGCGTCGATGTCCGAACCCGCATCGATTTCCTCGCCCTGAACCCGGCCGAGGCCGCGCCCATCCCCTCCCTCCCCACCGACACCGTCCTCGATCCCAACCGTCCGCGGATCACCATCCGCGTTCCCCGGGATTCCGACGTGTGGAGCACTGACGAAGAGGACGACGATTCAAGCGCCCGGGCCGGCCGGGGCCGCAAGAAACGCACCGAGGAACCGGAAGGTCCCGCGACCCGCGAACCTGCCTTCCTCCCGCTCGATTACATCCGCGAACCGGCCCAGCGCATCGAGATCCACCGCAAGCTCGCCCAGCTCGCGGACAAGGCCGGACTCGACGCCCTCCGACGCGAACTGCGCGACCGCTTCGGTCCGTTGCCGCCACCAGTGGATCTCCTGCTGGAACTCGCAGAGCTCCGCATCTTCGCCGCCGCCCATCGCATCACGGGAATCGAGGTCACCGAAGGGAAGCTCAAGCTCACCCGCAACAACGACCTCGTGACCATCGGCGGACATTTCCCGCGCCTCACCAAGCGCACCGCCACCGCCCGCATCGCCGAGATCCGCCGGCTGATCCAGTCGCTTGGGAAGTAGGGGGAAAATCTTCATGGCTGAAGGCCGGGTGCCCTCACCCGGCGGCCCCAAAATGCGGGCAAGGGCGATGCAGCTCCTTCCACAGCCTCCTGACGTCGTCTGCTACGCTCGGAGCTGACGAGGTCACGAGGCAGGGATGCAGGCAGGCTTGAATCTTCAGACTCGGGACTCCTTCCACAGCCTCCTCACGTCGTCTGCTACGCTCGTAGCTGACGAGGTCACGAGGCAGGGATGCAGGCAGGCTTGAATCTTCAGACTCGGGACTCCTTCCACAGCCTCCTGACGTCGTCTGCTACGCTCGGAGCTGACGAGGTCACGAGGCAGGGACGCAGGCAGGCTTGAATCTTCAGACTCGGGACTCCTTCCGCAGCCTCCTGACGTCGTCTGCTACGCTCGTAGCTGACGAGGTCACGAGGCAGGGATGCAGGCAGGCTTGAATCTTCAGACTCGGGACTCCTTCCACAGCCTCCTGACGTCGTCTGCTACGCTCGTAGCTGACGAGGTCACGAGGCAGGGATGCAGGCAGGCTTGAATCTTCAGACTCGGGACTCCTTCCACAGCCTCCTGACGTCGTCTGCTACGCTCGTAGCTGACGAGGTCACGAGGCAGACCCAGTCACCGGTTTCCGGAATCCTGTTCTGCCGCCTCCCGAAACGTCCCTGTCCTCAAAAACCGGCTCACCGCAGAAATCACCGTGCGATGGGAGAGCATGGTCGGGTGGGTCGTGTGCACCACGAGATGATCCTTCATCCCCGCGACCTTGGCCCGCTCCACCGAGACCTTCCCATCGTCCGCACCGGGGATCATTCCGCTGTTGATCCAGTTGATCGACCGGTCGCCGGCAATCACACCAAGTTCGAAGTCAACCGGACCCAACCGGCCCGGCACCGAATCTGGTCCTGTTCCCAACTGCTGTCCGGCGGGACCGTTGATCCATCGGAACAGCCGCCAACTGCCGAGTCGGTCCACCAACTCGCTGCCCTGATTGGGCGGGCCCATCATCACCACGCGCCCCAACCGCTCGATGCGATGCTTCGACAGCATTTGGCGCAGCACGATCCCGCCCATGGAATGGGTCACGAAGTGGACCCGGGTGCAGTCCCGCAGCGGTGCTGAGTCACGGATCCTGTCGAAGACCCCTTCGGACAATGCCTCGATCGGAGCCTTTCGCGACGGATAAGGCAGATTGACCACGACGTATCCGGCCTGTGTCAGTTCCCGTTCGATCCGTGCCATGCTGCGCGGCGTCCGGGCGAGTCCGTGCAGCAGGACCACTCCCTCCGCCGCCCGTGCTGGAATCACCGTGTTCATCAAGATCAGGCCGCAAATCGCCATGGATCGAACCAGCGTCGCACGGCAGCCGAACGGTTTCATTGTGTTGAATCAATGATCGCCTTCATGGGAGACACGCTAAGGCACGCGGGCCCATTCCACCGAATCATTAGTCCCGATGCCGCCATCGAAACGACCGAAACCGGAAGCATCGTCAACGTTGACCCGAGCGACGCCATCCGGGTCTACCGGCTCGGGCGCTGACCAGCGACGGACGGTCGATCCAAGAGGCGCCCACTACGACAGTGGGTGCCTCTGCCGTTTCTAGAGTCATTCTTCGACATCCAACGGCATGGATAGGGCTCAGGTGAGCTCCGCCCAGCGGGTGTACAGGCGCGCCACGTCGGCACGCGCCGCGTCCAGTTCGGCCATGAACTGGGGGGCCTTGGCCCCGATCGTCTTGTGAAACTCCGGGGAGGCCAACCGGCCCTCCATCTCCGTCACCTTGCCCTCCGCCACCTCGATCGCGGCCTCCATGCCATCGAGTTCGCGCTGCTCCTTGAAGTTCAGCTTTCGCGCCTTGGGTGTCGGAGCGACCGGCGCGGCCACAACAGGTGCAGGTGCCGCCTTCGCCACCGGCTTTCCTCCCGCCTTTGCAGCCGCCTTCTGCGCCGCCGCCCAGGCCGCCTCCTCGGCGGCCGCCCGACGCTTCTTCTCGACGTAATAATCGTAATTGCCCGTGCTCGTCACCACCCGCCCCTCACCTTCGAAGGCCACGATGTTCGTGCAGACGCGATTCAGGAAGTAACGATCGTGGCTCACCACCAACACGCAGCCCGGGAACGAAACCAACGCTTCCTCCAACACCCGCAAGGTCGGCAGGTCGAGGTCGTTCGTCGGTTCGTCGAGCACGAGGAAGTTGCCGCCCTTCTTCAGGATCCGCGCCAGCAGGAGCCGGCTCCGTTCGCCGCCGCTCATCAGCTTCACCGGCGTCGTCAGACGATCGTCCGTGAACAGGAACCGGCGCAGATATCCGCGCAGCGACAGCTTGTCCTCGCCCCACTGCACCCACTCCGAACCATCGCTCAATTCCTCCAGCGCCGTCCGGTCTTCGCGCAACTGCAGTCGACTCTGGTCGACGTAATTGAACTTGGTCAGCGCGCCAATACGCACTTCGCCTTCGGTGGGTGGCGTCTCACCCAGGATCACGCGCAGCAACGAGGTCTTCCCAAGACCGTTCCGCCCCGTCACGCCCACACGGGTCCCACCGGCGAACTGCAGCGAAATGCCGGAGAACAATCGGCGCCCACCGTATTGCAGGCCCACGTCCTCCAATTCGACGACACGGTTGCCCAGTTGCGGCGGCGGCGGCACGACGAGATCCATCTCGCCTTCCTCCGGCGGCGGCCCCTGTTCCTGCACCTCGTAAAATCGGTCAACCCGGACCTTCGACTTGCTGGTCTGGGCCTTCGGTCGACGGCGCACCCAGTCGAGTTCCTTGCGGAGGAACATCTGGCGCTTGTGTTCGACCAGTTCCTCCGTGGCCAGCTTTTCAGCGCGCGCCAGCAGGTAATCGGTGTAGCCGCCTTCGTAGCGTTCAAAGACGCCGTTGCGCAATTCGACGATCCCCGTCGCCACCTCGTCGAGGAAGTGACGATCGTGGGTCACCACCAACATCGCCCCCGGGTACGTACCCAAGTATCCGGTCAACCATCCGATGCTCTCGGTGTCGAGATGGTTGGTGGGCTCGTCCAGGATGAGGAGGTCAGGCTGTGCGACGAGCGCCCGGGCCAGTGCCACACGACGTTTCTCGCCGCCGGAAAGGTTCGTTACCGGAGAATCCGCCGGCGGGCATCCCAGTTCGCTGATGGCGGACTTGATCCGGTGATCCAGATTCCAGCCGTCGAAGTGGTTGATCCGGTCCTCGAGAAAGTCGTGCCGCGAGGTGTGACCGGGAAGGTTCTCGAATTCCTCGATCAGCTTCAGCACATGCTGCGCCCCCAGACGCACGTTCTCCCCCACGGTAAGTGCAGGATCGAGGGTGAATTCCTGCGGGAGGTAGCCGATGACCAGATCCCGGGCCTTCACGATTTCCCCGGAATCCGCCGGAACCGTCCCGAACAGGATCTTCAGGAAGGTGGATTTGCCGGAACCATTCCGCCCCACCAACCCCACACGGTCGCCGGTGCAGAGCGCCAGCGAGGCGTGGTCCAGCAGGACCCGGGTATTGTGCTTCAGGACGATCTCGCGCGCCGCAATGAGGGATTCAGCCATGACCTAAGGCGGCGAAGCCTATCGAACTTTCCTGAATCGGAGAACCTTCTTCGTTGCCCCCCCTCTGCGCGGGGTCGCATCTCGACACGGATCCCGCATGCAACGGGGTGGTGACGTCCACGTCGCCATTACAGAACCTTTCCCAAGGCGACGAGGACGTCGCCGCCCCGTTCGAAGGGCTGGGGTGGCGACGTCCACGTCGCCCTAAAGGAACACTCTCAAAGGGCGATGAGGACATCGCCACCCCGTTCCAACCGGGGGCTTCGGGGTGGATCCTGAACCCACCCCGATCCGGCAGTGCCTGACTCAAACGCGTGAAGCGAGGGCTTCCTGACTCGTGCGGAGCACGTCCCGATGCAGGCTGCCCCCGTGGGAATCCATCGTGACCACGGCGGGGAAGTTCTCCACCTCCAGCTCCCAGATGGCTTCCGGTGACCCGAATTCGTCCTTCAGGTAAACGTTGCGGACGCGCTTCACGCATTCCGCCAGGACCTGCGCGGCTCCGCCGATGGCGTGCAGGTAGACACAGCCATACTTTCCACAGGCATCCAACGTGCGCTCCCCCATGCCGCCCTTGCCAATCACTCCGCGGACCCCGAAGTCGCGGATGATCTGTCCCTGGTAGGGCTCCTCACGGATCGAGGTGGTCGGCCCGGCTGCGGTCACCTTCCACCCGCCATCGGGTTGCTGCATCACCACCGGTCCGCAGTGATAGATGATGCCGTCGCGAAGGTTCACGCCCTCAGGCAGTGCACCGCCTTCATGGAGGTACTTATGGACCGCATCGCGTCCCGTGAACACGATGCCGTTGATGGCGACTTCATCGCCGACGCGGAGGGACCGCATCATTTCCTCGGTAAATGGAGCCTGGAGCACTTTCATGGCAGTTCGTCCTGATGGAAGGGGTTTCAGTAGAGCCAGCGGGCGATCGCCATTCCGGGATCCAGTTCGACGCCCTGACGTCGGAAGGCCCAGCACATGTAGCTGACGCTGACAAAGAAGGAGGCAGGCAGGCGGTTGGCGACGCCAATCTTGACGCCCAGAAGGGTCGTCTTGCCACCGAAGCCCATCGGCCCAATACCGAGTTCGTTGGCCGTCTTCAGGATGTCCTGCTCCAACGCGTCCAATCGGGGGTCCGCGTTGCGATCGTCCAGGAAGCGCAGGAACTGGAGCTTCGAAAACTCGTACCCGACAGCGCGGTCACCACCGATGCACACGCCGAGAATGCCGGGCCCGCAACCCTTGCCCTGAGCCTGCAGGACCGCATCGAGGATCACCTTGCGGCAACCATCGAGGTCGCGACTGGCCTTCAGCTTCTCCGCGGGAAGCGAGTACTGCGCGCCCACGTTCTCGCATCCGCCACCCTTCAGCATGAGCCGCACCTCCAGCTTGTCCGAACGGTGCTGATGGAAGTGGATCGTCGGGGAGCCGGGTCCGAGGTTGGTGCCGTCATTCTCGCCCGTGATCGAATCGACGGAGTTCTGGCGCAGATAACCCTTCTTGGTCGCCAGCTTCACCGCCTCACGACAGGTCTCGGTGAACGAGATCTGGTCAAACCCCACCGGACAATCGACGTAGAACAGGATGCTGCCGGTGTCCTGGCAGATGGGTTGGGACTTTCGCTTCGCCAACTCAATGTTGCGCTCGATGATCTTCAGGGCGCTCTCGGCGATCGTCCCCTTCTTCTCGTTTTCCAGCGACGTCATGATCGCGCGCTGGACGTCATCCGGGATCTCGGCAGAGGTCCGCCGGATCAGTTCCACAAGTGAATCGAGCAACACATTCATCCTGCGCAAACCTACGGATCATTCCTGCCCGCCGTCAACGCAGCCGCCTCAGCCGGGACGCATCCCGAAACGACGCCAGATCAGGAATGGCTTCAGTCCGGCGACAAGGATGGCTCTACCCCGTTGCGGACGGCGGCAAGGTCAGGAGGCGCCCGCAGCCCCACCAAGGTCGTAGGCGCAGACCCACACGCTCCCCCTTCTGTACGGCAGCCCCAATTCAAGAGTCGGGACTTGCCTGACAGACTTTTGCCAAAGCATTCCGTCACGCTGTTCAAGCCGCGGGACCTCGATCCACCCCTGAGGCCCCGGCTAAGGCTGGCGCGGCTCGGTTCCCTGCCCCCAGGGCCCGTTTGCCAATACCCACTAAGCGCCAGCCACCGGCGCGGACCGGCCCCCCGGTCCGCGCCGGTCATGGGTGGGTTCTTCGCCAATCCGGCCGTTTCACTTCCGCGTCACAAGGCCAGCTTCGGCAACAGGCGCTCGGCCAGATCAAACGCTGCCTCCTGAAGTGCCGTCTTCGCCGCCGTCTGCTCGGTGATGTCCGCCGTCACCGACGTCTGCCGGTCCACGGAAACCACAGTGCCGTCCTTGCGCTTCGCCTGGATTTCCACCCGTGCCTTGCACGAAGTGAGGTTGCCCTTCCGCATGCCGAGGGCGCTGAACGCTTCACCGGTGACCTCGATGTCCGCCGCCGTTGTGGAATCCCCCGCCACCAGCGTGAATCCACACTCCTGAAGCAGCAGTCCCAATTCCGTCTCCGCAGCTGGATCGACGACCGGACCGCCAAAATGCCGCTCGGGAAGCTTCACACGGACCGACGGCAGTTTGCCGGGTCGGATCGACTTCTTGAGCGCGGCCACGCGATCGGCGCGTGGAACGACCTTGGCGACGAGATCAGGCCCCTTCTTCTCCAAAGCAGCCACGACCTTGTCCGTGAGCATCACGGCGAGGTCTCCTGCAGACACCGGGGAAGCACCCTTGACCGTTTCTCCATGCACCCGGCTCGTCTCGGTACCGATGACTTTCGCAACGAGGTACGTCTCCTTCTCCACCTTGAATACCCGTCCTGTGACGAGGATCTGAGCCCCCGTGAGATGCCCGATCCGCGCCGCGGACCCCGGACTCACCGTGCCGGACAATCCGAGTTCTTGCTCACCGAGCACCTTGTCCAGCTCCGCGCGCTCGACCAGGACCAGATTGGGCTGGCCTGACAGGTTTGCCGTGACCAAGGCCGCCACCTTCGGGCCGAGGTCGCGCATTCCCTCGTCCTTCGACTCGAAGTCGAAGACGGCGACAGTCAGGGGTGGAGGCTCAGCAGCGGACAACGCCGGCGGCAAAACCAGCAATGCGAAGGCTGCGACAGTTTGAATCAGCTTCATGTCACGGTCCTATCTGGGTTCAGTTCGATCAATCGGTCACGGGAAGTTCGTTCGGAGCGGGCTTGAGGGCCTCACGCACCAAGTGGAGAAGAAGGCGCTGGGCATCGGGCGCCTCGGCAAGCCGGGCCACGGGCTCGCCATCGGCCAACACCACCGCCGATGGGCCAACGGGTACAGTTCGATAGCGGGGGCTTGGTTCATCACGCAGCTCGCTGGGCGGTTGGAACCAGACCACCGCAATGCCCCTTTCCGCCAACGCCCGCACTTCCGCCTTCCTCGCCGGCGGCACTTTCGCGCCCGTCAAAGCCGGAGCGTAGATTGCCAGTGAACCCTCGAAATCTGCCGGATCCGTCCCGTTGAGATCGATGGTGGCAATCCCGGCCTCCGTCAGGGCGGGTCGGATCCGGGCATCCGGATCGTGGAGTCCAATCGCCTTGCCCTGGGTCAACGTTCCAATTCCAGCCAGGATCTGCGCCGGATACACCCAGACCTCCGTGCCGCCCGCTGACGCCCCGTCCGCGGACCATTGGAGCCGGAAGCGCGTTTCGGTGCGCACGGCAGGAAACTCGATACGAAACCGTTCCAGCACTCCCTGGCTGGCCGCCAAGGAAACCCGCCGCGATGGCACGGTGCCAACAGGCGCCGCCGTCGCCGAAGTGAGTTGGAACAGTCGGGCACCGAGTTCCGGGGACACCGGCGTATTGGTGGAGTTCTGAACCCGGACCACGATCTCACGGGTGCCGCCTCCGAACACATGCCATGGACGTCCCTCGGGAAGCACGGACACCGGACCGGCAGACACGTGAACCGCCGTCCAAAGCCACATCGCCAGCACCCCCCGCAGCCAGCACAGGATCGTCACGGCGGATCCGCAGGTCGGTCTGGCGAGCGTTGGGAAATGAGCTTTCATGGTCGTTTCGGAAGGAATTCCTACTCCCGTGCCTTGACGAACGCACCCTCCAAATCAGCGCGCGGGATCCGCCAGATTCCGAGCATCTTCTCCTTCCAGAAGATGACCTCCTCGGGAGTGAAGACCATCCAGATGGATTCATTCGGCCAGAGGCGGCCGCCAGTGAAACCGTCCAGCACCTCGCTCGGCGGTTCCCCGGCCGGATTGTCGAACAGCACGGAAACCCGTTCGACTTTTCCGTCCTCCATCCGTACCCGGCTCAGATAACCGTGGCGGCCGCCCAGCGGAATCACCCCCGACCTGAGCGCGGGATTCCGGACACCGCTCAGATCCTGATAGAAATACACGTAGCCGCGATCCGCCACCACTCCACGGGAACGCGGGAGGTCGTAGATACGATCCTGGCCCGTCCCGGTCGACGGCGCTGCGGTCCGCGACCGCGGAGTGTCCACCATCGGTTCCGACGGTGGCATGTAGGGCAGCGAAACTTCGACAGCCGCGGAGGATTCATGGGGAAGTCGCCAGACACCCCACGGCTGCGTCCTCAAGGGAGGCGTGACCAGCGTGTCCGTGGCGCCGGGCCAGACCCAGCAGTTGTCCCGTTCGATCACCGTCTTCCAATCCTTTCCGTCCCAGGAATGGATATGGCCTCCCACCCGTGCCCGGATTCCAACTCCCGGTCCCGGCAGCACCCTCGCACTTCCAAACGTTTCCAGTGTGTCCAACGCGGAGGCCGCGGGCCGACGCCGGTTGCTCGCCAGAATGCGCACGCCTCGACCCGAATCCAGGATCTCGACAATCGCATTCGAGCTGGCGCCATAAAGACGATCTCCGACCACCTGCAACGTCGCGGGATCCTGCCACGCAGGCTCAAGAATCTCCCACTTCCCGGTCGCCGGATCCCAACGTTGGAACGTGTCCCAGTCGGACAGGTACAATGAGTCCCGGAACCACGCGGTCGAACCGATCATCATTTTCCCGCTGGCCGGAACACCGGCCGGATACCGGATGTCCTTCCACGTTCCGTTCCGTGGATCCCACAGGAGTCCTGTCCCCCACCAGACGTTGGAGAGGCTTTCCTGCCCACCGTGAAAGACCCAACGTGTGTTCTCATGTCGCAGGTCGAACCAGAATCGATCGCCCACCGGTTCGACCCGCATCACCTGAAAGAAACCAAGCGCATCGCCTCGTTGGGTGTTGGTCAGAAGACGGAGTGGGATCGGAACATAGTCGCGAGCCACGAGGAGGTTCTTCGGCGCAACCACCGGAGCTTGGGTCGACTCAGCGGGAACGGAACCCGAGGCAACGGAAGGGCGGACAGGCGGCCGCTGGCCGGCGACCTCTGCCGCCCGTGGCTTCGGCGCGGGTTGATTCGTCAGGGTGAAGGCCATCGACTGTCGGTAGAGCATGAGCGTTCCATATTCAGCATGCATGGCATGGATGCTCTTTCCTGCCGCCTTCTGCCGTTCCAGGAACCCATCCAGCAGCGGTTTCAATTCCCGGGCTTGCTCCACCTCCATGACGACCATGGGCACGGGAAACGCCGCCCTCGTGCTCGCCTGGTCCTTCGGTCCGGGCTCCGTCAGGAACTCCTTTTGAAGGCGGAACACCGTCGTCGACCGCTGCACCAGGATCAGCGTTTTCTGGCGCTCCTCCCATTCACCGCTGATCACCGCCATCTCCCGCCAGGCTTCCGAGCCCATGATCCCGGCGACTTCGTTCGGATCAAACCAACGTTGACCCAGGATCCGGGACAACTGCCAATCGTTCCTCATCACCGACACCGGCAGCGACAGCAACTCAGCCCGGTGGGTCCGCATCACCGCCAGCAAGCCTTCGACCGCCGGCTTCAGTTCATCGATGGAACCCGCCTCGTCGATTTCCAGCGCCTTCGCCTCCATCCGCAGCAACACGTTGGTGGATTGCCCCAGTTCGGACCGAAACCCCTTCCACAAAGCGGAAACGCGGCCCCGATCCTCCGCATTCCAGGAAACCAACCGTGGATTGGCCGGGTGACGTGCCCAGAACCATTGGTGCACGAGGCTGAAGACCGGACTGCTCATCCAACGGCGGTACACGGCCACCATGTCTTCCGGACGGTCCTGCCAGAACGCTCCCCAAGTCAGCAGGCACTGGAAGAGACTCGGCTGCCGATCCAGCATCTCGGACAGGGTGTCCTTGAGCACCACACGGCTTCCCACCAAGGCAAAGTCAGGTGCAGGCGACCAATAGGAGTTACGGATGGCGGTCGAGGTGAGGAGGCGATCCTGGATGCGCCGCGCCTCCAACCGGAGGTCAGCCAGCGCAGCCTGCACTTCCGGAGAATGGGGCTGCACCAAGGCAAACCACCGGAGGACTTCGGATGCCGCCACCAAGACCTTCACCCCGGTCGCGGTCCACGGCGAATCCAGTCCCGGTTCATGCGGCGGCATCGATTCCAGATGATCCGCATGGATGCGAAGGGCATCGGTGGCGGGGGCAATCAAGCGCGGGTCCGGATTCCGCATGGCAAAGAAGAAATCCAACTGTGTGTCCGTCGCTTGCCCGCGAGCCGCAATCGCAACCCCGACCGCCCCCTGCTCCCGCCACTCCTGGATGGTACTGCGGACCGTAGCATCCTGGAACTTTGCAAGCGTACTCACTCCGACCTCCTGAAAAGCCCATTCCGAAATGCGGATTGCCGACAACCGGGCCTCCACCCGCAACGTTGCCGTCGCCAGATCCTTCTTCCCCAGAAACCAGGCAGCATCCGCTGCGGACTGAGCCTCCGAAGGGAGCCCCCACTTCAACGCCCATTTCGCTTCCTCGCGATACCGTTCAGCCTCCGCGGCGGCGTCCCACGTCGCAGTGGAAGGCCGCTTCCGCAGGGCCTCCAGGATTCTTGAGGCCACGACTTCGACCAGCGCAACGGGGTTTCCCGTATCCACTTCCGCGGCCAACTCCACGGCCGTCCCTCCGCGCGGAGGAAGCATCCGAAGATCCGCCGTCAAACGTCCCCCCTCCGATCCACCCCGGTTCAACGTACCCTCCAGAAGCACGCTCCCCTTCCAGAAGTCATCCTCCCCGCCGCCCCGCCGTTCCTTCTCGGAATCCAGCAGGTCCAATCGGCGCCGCTCCAGCACGAAGATCTCCGGCTCGCGACTGAGCCGTTCAATCAACAGTTGGGTCACCTGTCGTTCCAGTTCCTTGCCCTGCCGCGATTGCACGGCATTGCGGATGTTGACCACCGACAACGGCAGCGCGTCCTCACGCGGCACCCGAAGCTTGGGAAGGATGGGAACGAACCGACGCACCAATCCCTGGCTGAATGCCGATGGGTCGGACACCGGCCATGGAGCCCGACTCGCGTCCATCAACACCCCCTGACGGACCGCCACCATCCGGACCTGCAGGACGCGGTTCGTCTCCTCACCGATCAACCCCAGCATGAGCACCCCATCCGCACCCAACTCGCGCCCAAGCCGGATCCCCTCCTGATTGCTGGCGGAAAGGGACTGCTCGCGACGGATCCGTTCGATCTGTTCACGCTCGAGAAGTTGGACCTCGGGTACGGCCGACAGCTCGCTCGTCAGCAGGTCACCCATTGCCCCTCCGACTGACGGATCCGAAACAATCGCGATGCGGACGGCCGCGACGGACTGGGCAGATGTCCCCGAGGCTCCCGCAAAAAGGAGAAGGCAAAGCAGGGGCAACCACGCTGTCCAACGGGAGCAATACCAAGATGACAAGGAAGCCCGGGCAAAAGGCATTCGGATGTTCTGGGGACCAACCACCTCCAAAACCTAGGTAGGGATGTCCCGTCTTCAAGCACAACTTCCGACGCTGGGGCGAGGCGCATCGAGTCACTGCCCCGTTCGGGAAGGTTTTGGGGAGGCGATGTCCTCATCGCCTGGGGAAAGGTTTTGGAATGGCGACGAGGACGTCGCCACCCGCTCCAGTTGGGCGCAGTGGCAAGATGTGCCCGGCCGAATGGGTCCCCGCGAAAACGAAAAGGCGCAGCCCCGTGAGGAGCTGCGCCAGGAAACGGTCACGGGACGAACCCGTGCTGTTCAGGGATTGGACTCAGTAGTCCATTCCGCCGCCGCCGTGGTGGGGATCACCGGCCGGCTTTTCCTTCTTCTCGGGGATCTCGGTGATGAGAGCCTCGGTGGTCAGCATCAGACCAGCGATGGAAGCGGCGTTCTGCAGGGCGGAACGCGTGACCTTCTTCGGGTCGACGACGCCGGCCTTGACGAGGTCCTCGTAGTTGCCGGTGGCAACGTTGTAACCGTCGTTGCCCTTGCGGCGCTTGACCTCCTGGACGATGAGGCTGCCCTCGACACCCGCGTTGGACGCGAGCTCGCGGAGCGGGGCCTCGACGGCGCGACGGACGATGTCGACACCGGTCTGCTCGTCGTGGATCTCGAGCTTGAGGGCTTCGATCGCACCGAGCGTGCGGATGAGGGCGACGCCGCCGCCGGCGACGATGCCTTCCTCGACGGCCGCGCGGGTCGCATGGAGGGCGTCCTCAACGCGGGCCTTCTTCTCCTTCATCTCGGTCTCGGTCGCGGCGCCGACATGAATGACGGCAACGCCACCGGCGAGCTTGGCGAGGCGCTCCTGGAGCTTCTCGCGGTCGTAATCGGAAGTGGTCTCTTCGATCTGGCGGCGGATCTGGTTCACGCGGCCCTGGATCTCGGAGTTCTTTCCAGCACCCTCGACGATCGTGGTGTTCTCCTTCTCGACGACGATGCTCTTCGCACGGCCGAGGTCGGACAGCTCGAGGCTCTCGAGCTTGATGCCGAGGTCCTCGGTGATGCACTTGCCACCGGTCAGGATGGCGATGTCTTCGAGCATGGCCTTGCGGCGGTCACCGAAGCCCGGCGCCTTGACGGCGCAGACATTGATGGTGCCGCGGAGCTTGTTGACCACGAGCGTCGCGAGGGCTTCGCCTTCGACTTCCTCGGAGATGATCAACAGGGGCTTGCCGGTCTTGGCGACCTTCTCGAGGACCGGGAGGAGGTCCTTCAGGTTCGAGACCTTCTTCTCGTAGATCAGGATGTAGCCGTCATCAAGCTTGGCTTCCATCGTCTCCGTGTTGGTCACGAAGTACGGGGAGAGATAGCCCTTGTCGAACTGCATGCCCTCGACGACGTCGAGCGTGGTCTCGATCGACTTGGCCTCTTCGACCGTGATCGTGCCGTCCTTGCCAACCTTGTCCATCGCGTCGGCGATGATCTCGCCGATCGTGGTGTCCCAGTTCGCGGACACGGTAGCGACCTGCTTGATCTCTTCCTTGTCCTTCACCTTCTTGGCGATCTTGGCGAGCTGTTCGACAGCGGCGTCGACAGCCTTCTGGATGCCGCGTTGGAGCGAAACGGGGTTCGCGCCGGCGGTCACGTGCTTCAGGCCCTCACGGTAGATGGCCTCGGCGAGCACGGTCGCCGTCGTGGTGCCGTCACCAGCGATGTCGGAGGTCTTCGAAGCAACCTCGCGCACCATCTGGGCGCCCATGTTCTGGTAGGGGTTCGGGAGCTCGATCTCCTTGGCGACGGAGACACCGTCCTTGGTGACCGTCGGAGAGCCGAACTTCTTGTCGATGACAACGTTTCGGCCCTTGGGACCGAGGGTGGCCTTGACGGCCTTAGCGAGGATTTCGACGCCGCGCAGGAGTTCCTGGCGGGCAACCTCATCAAACAGCAATTGCTTGGCAGCCATGTCTAGTCAGCAGTTGAACGTGGATGTTGAAAAATCGAATCAGGCAATGATCGCGAGGATGTCGTCGGCATTCAGGAGCTTGTACTCCTTGCCGTCGACCTTGATCTCGGTGCCACCGTACTTGGAGATGAGAACGCGGTCGCCGACCTTCACTTCGAAGGGCAGCACCTTGCCATCATCGTCCTTCTTGCCAGTCCCCAGAGCGCGGATCACGCCCTCGGTCGGCTTTTCCTTGGCGGAATCAGGAATGATGATGCCACCCTTCTTGACTTCCTTCTCCTCGACGGGCTCGACAAGCACACGGTCGCCGAGCGGTTTCACATTGAGTCCCATATGACTGTTAACGTGTTTCTTTGCGTTGCGTTTACCTCTGGAAACAACTCCCGCCGCACCAGCAGACGGGAAAAGCCGGTTCCGGCTTCCCGCCGAACGGCAGGAAGCCGAGTCCGAAAACTGGTTTACTTCTTCTTCTCGTCCACAACCTCGGCATCGATGATCGGGCCTTCACCCGCCCCGCCGGTCTTCTCCGATCCAGCGCCTGTTCCGGCATCCGCCCCGGACCCTTGTCCCGAGGCTTCCGCACCGGCCGGCCCCGACTTCGCATACATCGCCTCACCGGCCTTCTGCATGACGTCGTTGAGTTGGTCGATCGACGACCGGATTGCGGCGCTGTCGCTCCCCTTGAGCGCGTCCCTCACGGCCTTCGCCGCGTCCTCGATGCCGGCTTTCGCGCCGCCGAGCTTCTCGCCGTTGTCCCGGGCGAACTTCTCCGCACGGTAGGCAACGTTGTCGGCCTCGTTGCGCAGCTCGACTTCCTCACGCTGCGCCTTGTCTTCATCGGCATGAGCTTCGGCATCGCGCCGCATGCGTTCCACCTCATCCTTGGAAAGACCCGATGAAGCGGTGATGACGATCTTCTGGCTCTTGCCCGTGCCAAGATCCTTGGCGCTGACGTTGAGGATGCCGTTGGCATCGATGTCGAATGTCACCTCGATCTGGGGCACGCCGCGCGGGGCGGGTGGAATGTCGCGGAGTTCAAAACGCCCGAGGGACTTGTTGTCTCGGGTGAACTGGCGCTCACCCTGAAGCACATGAACATCCACGCCCGGCTGGCTGTCGCTGGCGGTCGAAAAGATTTCCGACTTGCGGGTCGGGATCGTGGTGTTGCGCTCGATGAGCTTCGTGAAGACGCCGCCCAGCGTCTCAATGCCAAGTGAGAGCGGGGTGACGTCGAGCAAAAGGACGTCCTTCACTTCACCCCGGAGCACACCGCCCTGAATACCGGCACCAATGGCCACCACTTCGTCGGGGTTCACACCCTGATGCGGGGCCTTGTTGACCAGCGACCGAGCCGTCTCGACGACCCGCGGCATGCGCGTCATGCCACCGACCAACACGAGCTCGTCCACCTTGTCCGCCGTCAGTCCGGCATCCTTCAGGCACGCCTTCGTCGGAGTGATCGTGCGCTCAAACAAGCGATCGCACAGCTGCTCCATCTTCGCCCGGGTGAGCTTCGTCTGGATGTGCTTCGGCCCGGTGGCGTCCGCGGTGATGAACGGAAGATTGATGTCGTACTGCTGGGAGGAGCTGAGGGCGATCTTGGCCTTCTCCGCCTCCTCCTTGATCCGCTGGAGGGCGTCCGGCTGCTTCCGAAGATCAATGCTGGAATCGCGACGGAACTCCTCGAGCATCCAATCCATCAGCGCGTTGTCCCAGTCGTCACCGCCGAGGTGGGTATCGCCATTCGTGGCTTTCACCTCGAAGACGCCGTCACCGATTTCGAGGACCGAGATGTCGAACGTGCCGCCGCCCAGGTCGTACACCGCGATCTTCTCATCCTTCTTCTTGTCGAGACCGTAGGCCAGCGATGCCGCCGTGGGCTCGTTGATGATCCGGAGAACCTCCAGGCCCGCGATGCGGCCGGCGTCCTTGGTGGCCTGCCGCTGCGAATCGTTGAAATAGGCAGGAACCGTGATGACGGCCTGGGTGATCGTTTCACCAAGCCGGACTTCAGCATCCGCCTTGAGCTTGGCGAGGATCATCGCAGACACCTCGGGCGGGCTGAATTGCTGGGTTTTGCCCTCAACTTCCACCTCCACCCACGCATCGCCGTTCGGGGCCTTGACCACCTTGTACGGCACACGCTTCACCTCTTCCTGAACCTCATCGAACTTTCGTCCCATGAAGCGCTTGATGGAATAAACGGTGTTGCGTGCGTTGGTCACGGCCTGGCGCTTTGCCGCCTCGCCCACCACCCGCTCGCCGCTCTTCGTGAATGCGACCACCGAGGGCGTCGTGCGTTTGCCCTCAGAGTTCTCCAAAACCAGCGGTTCTCCACCTTCCATGACCGCCATGCAGGAGTTCGTCGTCCCCAAATCAATTCCAAGTACCTTTGCCATAAGCCTGTCGCCTTCTTCTGGAATCTCTCCTGCAATCGGGGTGCCGGATCTGATTCAAGTCTCCGAAAGAGTCATAACCACATGAAAACAAGATGCTTAAATGTTTGCATGGAAGATCCACTGAATCTTCCACCCCCCTGAAGCCGTGCCACCCAGTGTGACACCTCACGCCATCGTGTCACACATGGCACAGTTTTGCGCCCCTCCTGTGTCACGCCGCCCTCAATTTCGTCGCCCACTCGATCAGTGGACTCCGTGACCAAAACTCACCACTCGATGACCGCAGCTCCCCAGGTCAAACCGGCCCCAAACACAACCAACAGGACCAGATCACCACGCTGGATGCGTCCGGCCCCAACGGCTTCGTCCAGCGCAATCGCCACACTCGCCGCGCTGGTATTGCCGTACCGATCCACGTTCGAAAAAACCTGGTCAGGCCCCGCCCCCAGACGCTCGGCAACCGCGGAGAGGATCCGCTGGTTGGCCTGATGGGGAATGACGCAGCGGATCTGCGTGATGTTGAGTCCACACCTCTCCAATGCCTCCGTCGCGGCCGTAACCATCGCGTTCACCGCGTTCTTGAAGGTTTCCTTGCCGTCCATCCGAAGGAAATGCATGCCCTCGGCAACGGATTTCGCCGTGGCGGGACAGGCACTGCCACCCCCACGCACCTCCAGGAGTCCGGCTTTGGCTCCGTCCGATCCCAGACACGTGGTCAACAATCCATGGGTTGCCGGCCGGTTTTGCAGGATCGCTGCGCCTGCACCGTCTCCGAAGAGAACACAGGTGTTGCGGTCCTTCCAATCAACCACCGAGGACATCTTCTCGGCACCGATCACCAGAACGGTGTTGTAGGTGTGGGACGCCACGAAGTGCGACCCGATATCGAGGGCATAAACAAACCCGCTGCAGGCTGCTTCGATGTCGAAGGCAGCAGCACGAGTCGCCCCAAGCCGGTGCTGGACGAGGCAGGCCGTGCTGGGAAACGGCATGTCCGGAGTGATGGTCGCAACGATGATCAGGTCCAGATCAGCCGCTGACACACCCGCCCGCTCCAAGGCCTTGCGTGCGGCTGCGGTGGCCATGTCCGAAGTCGTCTCACCCTCGGCAGCAATCCTTCGTTCCTTGATGCCCGTTCGGGATGTGATCCACTCGTCCGAGGTCTCCACCAGTTTTTCCAGGTCGGCATTGCTCAGGATACGATCGGGAACGTAGGAACCGACGCCGGTGATGGAGACGGTTCGGAGATGAGGCCGACTGGTTCTGGGATGCGTCATTGGACGGCGGTCGATGTTCGGGGGGGTGGGGGAGGACCGCTGGCGGCCGCAGTGGCAGTAGCGGCGGCGGCCAAGTCCGCAATCAGCGTTTCGTTCAACCGTAATTCCACGCACCGACCCGCCTGCCGCATCGCGTGAAGCAACGATGTGCGTCGGGCAGATCCGTGAATCTTGAAGACCCAGCCCTTGAGTCCAAGGATCGGGGCCCCGCCATAGGATTCCGGGTTCATCCGCTCGGCGATCCGCTTCAAGCCGCCTTTGGACATGAGGGCACCGAGCTTGCGGATCGGACTGGCGGTGAGTTCTTCCTTCAACATGCCGCGGACCGCCTTGCCCAGACTTTCCGCAGATTTCAGGACGATATTCCCAACAAAACCATCGCAGACGCAGACGTCGATCCCGTCCATGAACAGGTCGTACCCTTCGCAATATCCACGACAATTGAGCGAGGTTGCCTTCAGCAGACGGACGGCAGCCCGGGTGAGTTCGGTGCCTTTGGCGTCCTCGGATCCATTGCTGAGGACGCCGATACGGGGCGCCGGAAGCCCCAGCATGGACTTGGCATAAGCCGATCCCATGACCCCGAACTGCATCAGGTGTTCCGGGGTACACTCGGGATTGGCCCCGCCGTCCACCAAAACCCAAGCTCCGTGAAAGGACGGCAGGATGCAGGCGATGGTGGGTCGGACAACCCCCGGAAGCCGCCCCAGCCGGATGCAGGCGCCCGCGTACAACCCCCCGGTGTTGCCGGAGGATATGGCCGCGTCAGCCTCTCCCTCGCGCACCAACTCGAGGGTTCGGAGCACGGAGGAATCCTTCTTGCGGCGAAGGGCAACCGCCGGGTCATCGTCCATGGTGATGACCTCGGATGCAGGGCGTAACTCGACCCGGGCATTGCCCCGCAACTGAAGGCGTTCGAGCAATGGTTCCAGTGTGGCCGGCGGACCGACGACAAAAACCTTGGTGATGCCCGGCTCGGCCGCGAGGCCGAGCTTCACGCCCTGGAGCAATTCTTCCGGGCCGTGGTCGCCGCCCATGACGTCCACTGCCAGGCGCATAAAGGAAAGCGCGCCGCATCCACGGAGGGACGGCGGCGCGCTGTAAAGCGGATCAGGCGAGCGTGTTGACGGCAATGACCTGGCGACCGTTGTAGTAACCGCAGGCCGGGCAAACCCGGTGCGTCACATACGGTGCCGCGCACTGCGGGCAGGAACTCAGCTGCGGCAGCTTGAGGACAGAGTTGTAGGCGCGCCGCATACGTTGACGGCTACGCGAAGGTTTGCGTTTTGGAACGCCCATAAATTCTATTGGTTACAATTTCAACTGATCCAGTGCCTCCCAAGGATTGCGAACCGGCCCCTGGCCTGATTCACCTTCCTTCTCAAGACGCGAATCGCGGGCTGATGCTTTCGCTGCGAGCCCGCGACAGTCCAGAGTGCACAACGGATTCGTTGGCAGGGCGAGCAAGGTGTCCTCCCGCAAATAAGGCGTCAAGTCGGCAAAATCACCGTCCAAAGAAACCGCATCCTCTCCTTCGAGCGGAAGCAGGAGTGCAAAGGCCGGTACTTCGAGGCCCTGACGGAAGGTCTTCAGGCACCGTCCGCAGTCACATTCAAGGTCCGCATCCAACCTCCCGAGGACCCGCAACTCCTGCCCCTGTCGGTCCACTTCGATGTCGTACCGCAACGGCCCCAGGAATCGCACCAGTTCGTCCGCATGACCCTCTGCGGCCTCCTCCACAGGGAGCGTCCCGACCAGATGGGTCGATTCCTCCTTCAGCAACCGGATGTTCACTTTCAGGGGCATAATCTTGTCCTCCAGCATTCCGTTTCCGACCTCACCCGCCAAGGATGGAAATCTGCCGGGCTCAGTCGCCTGGATTCAGCATGCGGTCCAGGATCATGATCTTCTGCCAGATCTTCTGGGAGAGGCTGAGCGTCAGGTCCTCGATGTCGCGGACCGCGGTCAACGTCGCCGCATCATCGAAATGCTGCACGTGAAGCGCCGCCAACTTCGAGATCAGCGAAAGCATCTCACTGCAATAGTCCAGATACCGCAGCAACTCAAACGGGGTCATCTGGCGCTTCGGAGAACTTTGGGTCAACTGCCGGCTGCGGCCCGTCACACGTTCGGGATCCTTCGTCAATTGGTGCATGTCCACCACGTGGGCAAGCGACCTCAAAGCATGCAAGGCGCGCATGGCCCGCCGACGCTTCCATGCCGCCTCCATGCGCGTCAGGAACCAGATGGCGGCCCCGATGAACACGGCATCATTCACCCCGGCCTCGAGGCCTTGAAGGAACTCACCCACCGCAGGTTTCTCAGGACGCGGGGCCACCCCCAACACAATGCCAACGACAAGCGCCACCAGGATCACCACACATCCGACCACCGCCCCACGCAGCCAGTAGTTCGGTTGGCCCAGGGTCCGGATCGAAACTTCCGTTTCCCCGCATTGCCGGACGATGTCGCGGCACACGCCTGCAAGGCCAGCGCCCGGAAACCGCTCCTCGATCCGCCGCACCAATTGCTCAGCGGTGGCGCGGATCTCCGGCAGCATCAGTTGTCGGTACGATCCCGCCCCACTGCCACCTCCGACTTCACCCTTCAGCGTTGATTCGAGTGCATCCATTCCCACGCCCACCGTCGCCACACGCCCACCGAATTGCAACCGCGTGACCGACACAGCCGCACCATCGCCCCGGATTGCGTGTAGCCGTGGGCGGTCGGAGATGGTCTGTTCCCTCAGGTGAGCAGGTTTCTCTACAGCACAACTCCGGGCACGACCTGGACTCATCGCACCCTGCTTCGGCATCGATCACTCCTCATCACCTCGACCATTGCGGCGGTGGTGATCCTCTGCGTCGGTTGGTGGAGCCAGCGTGCGGTCCAGCGCACCATCGAGGATCGCCTGCAAGGCGAGCTCAGCACGGCCATTGAAGCGAATGTCACGGCCCTCGACCTGTGGATCCAGGGCCAGATGCGGACCACCACCCTGCTGGCCAACGACCCGGCCGTCCGCGACCCCGCGAACACCATCATCGCGCAATCTGCCAACCGCACAAACGCCGCGAACGGGTTCGGCTCCGGCCCGGGAAATGGTCCCGGTGGGGGCGGATTCGGAAGGGCAGACCCCACCCATGCAGCGTTCGCCCGCTCCCTGGATGAACGCCTTGCCCTCGCCGGGTATCAGGCTGCCGTCCTCATCGGTACCAATGGACGTGTCCTGGCTGCCTCGGGACGCATGCGTGCGCGCCCCGGGATGTCGGTTCCTGCCGACCATCTCGAACTCTTCCACCGGGTGCTCACCAATGGAAAACCCGCTCTGGTGACCCCGTTCAAGCCCGCCCGGCGCATCGGCCGGGGTGCTGGAAGTTTTGGCGAACGCCGGCCGGGCGATCGTGGCTCCGGAGCGGCCACGCAAACCATATCCGGCGAACGGCCCGCAGCACCGTTGACCCAGGAAGAATCCGGAAGCGGATTTCGTCCCGGGCTGCCTCCTGGAGAAGCGTTTGTCGGACGCAATGGCACTCCTACGAATGGCATGCCGCGCGGCGACCTCCAGGTCATGCAGGTCCTCGCCCCCATCCGCAATGCCGCGGGTGATGTCGCAGGGGTCCTCGCTGTCGTGATCCGCCCCGAGGCCGAGTTCACCCGGGTCCTTTCCGTCGCCCGCGCTGGCACTTCCGGCGAGACCTTCGCCTTCGACCACGAAGGCCGGATCCTTTCGCAAAGCCGTTTCGATGCGCAGCTCCAGCAACAGGGACTCGTCACCAACACTCCGGGTGCATCCTCCGCGCTCAACCTCATCCTCCGCGACCCCGGCGGAAACCTCCTGAAGGGCCACCCGATCACGGCCGTCCTCTCCAGCAACACGCCACTGATGCGGCTTGTCTCCGATGCCCTCAGCGGAGGCTCCGGGGTCACCGTACAACCCGTGCGGGACTATCGCGGCGTGGATGTGGTCGGTGCCTGGCATTGGCTGGACGAACACCAGTTCGGGGTCGTCACCAAGATCGATTCCGCCGAGGCGTACCAACCCCTCCGCGTGCTGCGACTCATCTTCCAGATCCTCGTCCTCCTGGTGCTCCTGGCCACCATCGCCGGAGTCGTGGCCTCCCACATCGGATCCACCTGGCGACGACGCTTCGATGAAGCCCAACTGCGCGCGCGCCAGCTTGGCCAGTACACCCTTCTTGAAAAGATCGGTGAAGGCGCCATGGGCGTGGTCTATCGCGCCCGCCATGCGCTCTTGCGCCGCGAGACCGCCGTGAAGCTCCTGCTGCCGGATCGCGCCGACGATGAAATCATCGAGCAGTTCGAACACGAGGTGCAGCTGACCTGCCGCCTGACCCATCCCAATACGATCCAGGTCTACGATTATGGCCACACCGCCGACGGCATCTTCTACTACGCCATGGAACTCCTCGAAGGGCTCACCCTTCAGGATCTCGCCGATCGTCACGGTGCTGTCCCCGAGGAGCGTGCCATCCACATCCTGCGCCAGGCCGCTGAATCCCTGGCCGAAGCCCACGCCGCCGGCCTGATCCACCGCGACATCAAGCCCGGCAACCTCTTCCTGTGCGAACGCGGCGGGATGCCTGACACCGTCAAGGTGCTGGACTTCGGCCTGGTGCGCGACCTCGCCCACGACCGACAGACCCTTGCTCCTGGCGAGGCACGATCCCGATTTGTTGGCACGCCGCTTTACATGGCGCCCGAAACAATCCGCAACCCCGGCCACGGCGATGCCGCCAGCGATCTCTACGCGCTCGGCGCCGTCGCCTACCTGCTGGTCACGGGCCTGCCCGTGTTCAGTGCCGGCTCGGTCGAGATGGCCTGGGAGATGCACGCCAACTCCATCCCGGTGCCGCCCAGCCGGCGCGCGCCCACCCCGATCAGTCCCCAGCTCGAATCGCTCATCCTCGACTGCCTCGCCAAGGTTCCCGGCGATCGCCCAGCCGGCATGAACGCCTTCCTCGAACGTCTCGCCCAATGCCCGAAGTCAACCGGCTGGACTCCCGATCGTCGCCGGCTCTGGTGGCGCGAACACGTCCTCAACGTTCCTGCGGCCGAGGCCGAAACCTCCCGCACGGCACCCGTTCCGGAAGTGGAAGCCACCATCCGCATCGACCTCTCCGGTCGTGGCTGAAGGCCGATGTGCCGCCCGGGCGCACCTGCCGCTTCCTTCCGGACCGAATTCGGCTACGGTGCCCTGACATGCGCGGTGCGCCCCCATTTCTGAAGTTCCTGAGCCGGTCCCTCCGGACGTCGCTGGTCCTTGGCCTGCTTCTGGTCCTTCCCGTTGCCGCGGTTGGCCAAACCCAACCGCAGGAAGGGGTGGTCCACAGCGTCCATCACCCCGACGCCACCCACAGCTTTGTTCCCGATCGCGCGATCATCCGACGCATGGTCGGGCTCGGCGTCCAGGCCGTGGGCGGCACCAACAACACGGCGGCGGCCTGGCGTCGTTTCATCAAGACCAACGACGTCGTGGGATTCCGCGTGATCTCCAGTCCGGGTGCGATCAGCGGAACCCGGCCGGCAGTCGTGGAGGCGCTCATCGAATCCCTGATCTCCACGGGCCATCCCGCACGCCAGATCGTCATCTGGGACAAGCGTGCCCGGGACCTGATCCTCGCAGGCTACCCCGAACTCGCCACCCGGCTGGGCGTCCGATGGGAGGCTACGGAGGAGGTCGGATGGGATGAATCCCGTTTCTACGACAACGCCACCATCGGCCGTCTTCTGATCGGGGATCTCGAGTTCCCCGTGCGCGACCGCGCCAATGCCGGACGAAAGTCCTTCGTCAGCCGACTCCTCACCCGCGATGTCACCAAGATCATTCCAGTGACTCCGCTTCTCAGCCACAGCCTCCTCGGTGTGAACGGCCAGATCGCCAGCCTGTCCCTGGGTGCCGTCGACAACACCATGCGCTTCGAGCAGGAGGGCGCCCGCCTGGCGGAATTCCTCCCGGAAATCTGCGCCCTCGACGACATCTACCCCCGCGTGGCCTTCGGCGTCACCGACGCCCTCATCTGCCAGTACCGCGGCGAGGAACGCACCTATCTCCACTACGCCGTCACGCTCAACCAACTCCGCTTCAGCACGGATCCCGTCGCCCTCGACGCCCTTTCCGTGGACGAGATCGGACGCGCGCGCGCAGTGAATCCGACCGAAGGCGAGAAGCCCTTCGAACCGCGCCTCTACGAGAACTGCGCCCTCGTTGAAATGGGCATCGCGAACCTCACGGAAATCAAGGTCCGCAAGATCTCCGCCAATCCGTGACCACACTCCCCTCGTCGTTGGTCCGACTCACCCAACGATTCCGCGTCCGATCGGGGGTCCTGCTGCTGATGGCTGCTGCCGGCCTCCTTCCGGTCGCCGCACAATCGCCATTGCCCCGGCTCTGGCTGGTCCCTCCTCCGCCGGGATCCGCCCCGGCCGAACAGGCCCTGCTCGCGTCGGCGCAAGGACTCCTGAACCGCGACCAACCCAACGTCTGGATCCGCAGCGGTGGACTGCATGCGCGCGTCCTCGAGCGGGTCGGTCCCCGGTTCGACGTCACCACGGTGGAATCCGTCTGGGCGCTCCTCGCCTCCAATCGATCTGCCTTCACCGGATTCCTCACCTGCAACGTCACCAACCACACCCTCAACCTCGCCACCAGCCTGGCCGGACCGCGTCGGGCCCTCGTCGTCGATGCAACCCTCCGGGACCGGGCGCTCGAACTCGGCCTGACGGAGGTCGCGGACCTGCGTTCGGAATCCGCCACAAACCTGCTGGACCGCTTCGGTTCCATGGCCGCACGCGGGGTGTTGGTCCACCAACCGGTTTCAAAACCGTTCCATCTCCGGGACCTCGCCGTGGCCCGCAGCGCGTGGGTGGATTTTCCCGAACCCCCGGGGCGCTCACGGGACTGGTCCGCGCCCTGGGACCCGACACCGAAGTCCTCGGCTGGGGCCGCGACGAACACGATTTCGTCCGTGAAACCTCCCGAGGCGGCGGATGGGTGATCCCCGCCGACTGGGCCCTCAACCTCTCCGCGCATCGCTGGCTGCACGATCCAGCACCGCCTACCCCGACACCGCCGGCACCCGCCCCGGTCCTGCCCGGTCAGCGGATCGTGTGCTTCGTGATTTCCGATGGCGACAATGTGCAGTGGCTCCTCGGCGGATTCACCGAACAACCCGGGTTCTGGTCGAGCCCCCGTCGTGGCACATTCCCGGTGACCTGGGAATTGGCCCCGCGCCTGGCCGACCTCGCCCCCGCCGCCTTCGCGTGGCTGCAACGCACCGCCACGCCCATGGACAGCTTCGTCGGCGGTCCCAGCGGCGGTGGATACTACTTTCCCCACGAAGCCCCGGACCGCGCCCGGATCGCCCGTCGTTCCGCCGACGCCCTGGCAAAGGCCGGACTCCGGGTCACGTCGGTCCTGAACTCGGGCGGAAACCCGGACGAACTCGCCGCCCTGCTCACCGATCCACGCATCGATGGCGCCCTCTACAAGGATTACGCGCCGTACAATCGTCGCCGCGGCGCCATCCGGTGGATCCACGGAAAACCGGTCGCGGCCTACCGCCACCTGCTGTGGGAACAGACACGGCCCGACGGCACCCTGCGTCCCGATTGGCTGCCCGACGGTGTCGCCCGGGCCATCCGGGAATCCGCCAATGACGCCTCCAAATCCCCGGACGCGTTTGCGCTGGTCCAGGTGCATGCGTGGTCGTTCAGGAAGCAAGGCGGACCGTTGGAAGCGATCCACCAGACGTTGCAGAAGCTTCCATCCAACACGCGCGTGGTCTCGGCGGCAGACTTCCTCACGCTGTTGGGTGCATTGAAACCAGCCCCAGCGGGATTCTGAAACGGCCCACACCCGGATCTGGGGTTGCGACCTCCTCGTCCCCCTGAAGGCCGCGTGCCCCCACGCGGCGCATCCCGCGGCCCCAACCCTCAACTGCGGAACGTGATCCGGGCCTTGCCCAGATCATACGGCGACATCTCGACCTGAACCCGGTCCCCGACGGAAATCCGGATGAAGTTCTTCCGCATCTTCCCGGAGATGTGGGCAAGAACGCTGTGGCCGTTCGGCAACTCCACGCGGAACATGGTTCCTGGGAGCACCTGCGTTACCGTGCCAATCAGTTGGATCGGCTCCTCTTTACTGGTCATGCGAGGTCAACCTGCCGTGCGAAGTGTGTCGCGCGCGGCAATTTCCAGAATCTGAAAACGTCCCATTGCCTGAGGCAAGCCCTGAAATGGAGGAGTTGCCAGTTCCCAGCCCCCAGATTCCAGTTCCAGAGTGACTGGCAACTGGGATCTGGCATCTGGGAACTCCCGGCGGCCACGCGGCTTACAGTTTTCTGGCAACTGAATCCACGAAACTTCACCGTCTGTCCCGCGTCGACGGCAACTCCGTCACGCCACTGCCATGAAGACCCGTCACTCCCGCAATCGTCGCCACGCTTCGTGGCCGGTCGCACTCACGATCGCCGGGTCCGACTCCGGCGGCGGGGCCGGACTCCAGGCTGACCTCAAGGTCTTCCAGTCCCTCCGCACCCACGGCACCACGGCCATCACCTGCCTCACCGCCCAGAACCCTGCCGGCGTCACCGCCGTCGAACCCGTTTCCCCGGCCTTCCTGCGCGCCCAACTCTCCGCCGTGTTCGCCGAACTCCCCCCGGCCGCGGCCAAGTCGGGAATGCTCTGGAGCGTGGAACTGGTCCGGGAAGTGGTCCGGTGGTGGACCACCCCGCACCAACCACCCCTCGTCGTCGATCCCGTGATGATTGCCACCAGCGGCAGCGTGCTGCTGCGTCCGGAGGCCGTGGCGGCAATCCGCGATGAATTGCTGCCATTGGCCACCATTGCGACGCCGAATCTCGACGAAGCCGCGCACCTGCTGGGTTCACCCCTGCATTCCGTGGACGACCTGCGGGCTGCGGCACGGGAATTGCAAAGCCGGCATCGATGCGCGTTCCTCGTGAAGGGCGGACACCTGAAGAACTCGGCCAAGGCCGTGGACATCTTCTGGGACGGCACGCGCGAACTCATCCTGGCGGCCCCCTTCGTTCATGGAGTTTCCACCCATGGCACGGGCTGCACCTATTCGGCAGCCATCGCGGCACACCTCGCCCGCGGGCATTCGCTGCCATCGGCGGTAAGGGCAGCCAAGGAAACGATCACCCGCGCGATTTCAGACAGCGTGCGCATCGGTGCCCACTGGGCGCTGCATCCCTCGCCACCGTAACAACCCCCGGTGCTTGCCCGGAGGCAGGGCTTAACGCGACACTCGGCGTATGAAGTCCCTCCTCAAGCCTGTGCTCGCACTGGTCGTGGCTGTTCTGGCCGCCACCGGATGCGCCACCACGAAACCTGCCGCGCCGAAGAAGGTCCTCCTGATCGCCGGCCGCCCGTCGCACCCACCGGGCATGCATGAATTCCGCGCCGGCATGTTGCTCTTCCAGAAGTGCCTGGAACAGGTCCCCGGCATCACCGTCCAGGTCGCCTCCAACGGCTGGCCCACCCGCCTCGAAGGCGACAAGCGCGTCGACGATGCCTCCGCCTTCGATGGCGTCGATGCCGTCGTGATCTACGCCGACGGCGGTGGCGGACATCCGGCCCTGCAGGGCAACCGCACCCAACTGTTTGACGAACTCGCCCGCCGCGGCGTCGGCCTCGGCTTCGCCCATTATGGCGTCGAAGTTCCCAAGGGCGATCCCGGGGCGGCGATGCACCGCTGGGTGGGCGGGTATTACGAGCACATGTTCAGCGTGAACCCGATGTGGAAACCCGAGTTCAAGGAGTTCCCCAAGCACGCGGTCACCCGCGGTGTGAAACCCTTCGCCACCCACGACGAATGGTACTTCAACATGCGCTGGGTCCCGGGCGGACAGGGCGTCACCCCCATCCTCACCGCCACGCCTGACGACAAGGTCCGCCGCGGCCCCTACGTCTATCCGAAGGGACCGTATGACCACATCGTTGCCGACTCGGGGCGCACCGAGACCATGATGTGGGTCTGCGAACGACCCGATGGTGGCCGCGGATTCGGCTTCACCGGTGGCCACACCCACCAGAACTGGTCGGACCCCAACCAGCGCAAGGTGTTGCTCAACGCCGTGCTGTGGATCTCGAAGCTCCCCGTTCCCAAGGACGGGGTGAACTCCACCCCTTCCGAAACGGACCTGGTCGCCAACCAGGACCCCAAGAAATAACCCGTCCGGTAACCGGAACCACCTTCGGCCGTCATTCACTCCGTCCTCGCCAGCCTCATGAAGCTCCAGAACCGCACGGCCGATGCCTCGGGAAAATCCCGCGGAACCTCTTCCCTGTTCGCCTTCGCCCTCGCGTCGGTCCTCGTCCTGTTCCCGTTCCGGCGGTCGCAGGCCGAGAACCGCGCCGAATACCGGTATGAGGATTACCGCGAGGACGGCGACCGGATGAACGTCCAGACCCACAGCGTGTGGTTCGAGTACGAACTGCACGAAAAGGTCACCGCCCGCGGGTCGTACACCCACGACGCCCTCTCCGGGGCGACCCCGACCGGTGGTCCCGGCCTTCCCGGCGGTCCCTACGAATCCGTCGAGATCGAGGACGCCCGCAACGCCGGGTTTTTCGAAACCTCCATCCGCGCCGGCCGCACCACGACCACACCGCAGATCGCGTACAGCGAGGAGAGCGATTACAAATCCCTCGGCCTTTCACTAACCGAGGCCATCGACTTCAACCAGCGCAACACCACCCTCATCCTGGGTGTGGGCCGCAACTTCGACGACGTCTCGCGGAACGGCTGGAACTACTCCTTCTACAAGGGCACCTGGGATTTCCTCATCGGCGTCAACCAGGTCCTCGGCCCGCGCACGGTGGCCACCTTCAACGTGACGTTCGGCTACGCCGACGGTTACCTGACCGACCCCTACAAGGGCATCAACGTCTCGCTCGACCTGCCGCCCTACGGTCCCTACGACGGCACCGACTTCGACACGCGCCCGGATGTCACCAACGACCAGGAACGGCGTCCCAACCACAAGTTCAAGCAGGTCGTCTACGGGGGCATCACCCACATGTTCCCCGCCATCGAGGGATCCATCGATGCCAGCTACCGGTTCCACCACGACGATTGGGGCGTGCTCGCCCACACCGCGCAACTCACCTGGAACCAGCGTCTCTTCAAACGCCTCACCGTGTCCCCGCTCTTCCGGTACCACTACCAGACCGCCGCCGACTTCTACACCACCCGCGTCAACAGCGACCCCAGCTTCGCCGGAAGCCGCGTGGCTTACGACCTCGCCAACAACTTCGTGGGTGCCGAAGGCGAGGACGGTTTCCTGCTCGCCGAAGCCGACCCGGCCAACCACCAGATCATCTCGGTGCCGGGCTACCCGGAATACTACTCGGCCGACTACCGGTTGAGCGAACTGCAGACGTTCACCTTCGGCGTCACCGTGATGGTCGAACTCCATGAACACCTCTCCCTGATGCTCGGCTACAAGCGCTACGAGATGGAAGGTCTCGATGGATTCACCCGCAGCGACATGTATCCGGACGCCCACATCTTCACCGTCGGCCTGAACGGCCGGTTCTGAGCCCCCCCCCGCTCCACACCATGTCCGCCACTCCTCCCACCGTCGCCCCGCCCGCATCCCTGGCGGCGCTGGGGGCTGCCCCCGTGGCGGAGGTGCTGGCGCGCATCGAGGCCTCCGCAACCCTGACCGCCCACGCTGGCACCTCCGAACTCCTCTTCCAGGCCATGGGCACCCGTTGCCGGGTGTCCTTCGCCGGAGCCTCGCCAGTCCAGGTGCGACAAGCCGTCCTGCATTGGATCGCCACCTTCGAGGCGCGTTACAGCCGATTCCTGCCGGGCAGCTGGATCTCGCAGATCAATGCGGGTGCCGGCGGACCCGGATTCGCCATCGATCCCGAGACCACCCAGCTCTTCGCCCTCTGTTCCCAGCTCGTCTTCCTCACCCGCGGCGCCCTGGATCCCTCCGCCCTTCCGCTCGTCCAGCTCTGGGACTGGAAGTCCGCCCGCATTCCCTCCGATGCCGAGATTGAATCCGCGCGGCAGCGGGTGGGATGGACGCACGTCCAGCTCGCCCCGGGCCGGATCCGCCTCCCCCGCCCCGGCATGGCCATCGACCTCGGTGGCGTTGGCAAGGAATACGCCGTCGACCAGACCATCCGCCTCCTGGCCTCCCTCGGCGTACCCTCTGCCTTGGTGGACTACGGCGCGGACATCCGCGTCCTCGGCCTCCCGTTCGATGGCCGGCCTGCGTGGAAGATCGGACTCGAAGACCCGCACAAACCCGGACAGCCATGGACCCACGTCATCATCCGCGATGGGGCCGTCGCCACCTCCGGCGATTACATCCGGGGATTCAGCAAGGAGGGCCGCCGGTTTGGCCACATCCTTGACCCGCGCACCGGCCGTCCGGTTGACAACGGCGTGCTTGCAGCGAGCGTGCTCGCACCCAGTTGCACGCAGGCCGGAATGTTGAGCACCACCCTTTGCATCCTCGGCCCCGAGGAGGGCCGAAGACTCCTCGCCGCCACCCCCGGCGTCGAGGGTTGCATCCTCACTCCTCAGGGTCCCATCACCTCCGCACGATTCCATGAACACGTCTCGAAGACAGTTTAGCACCCTCGTCGCCATCGCCATCGCCACCGTCTGGACCGCATTCGCGGGGTCACCCAAGACCGGCGACGCGTTCCCCGATCTCACCAAGGCCAACCTCGAAGGCACCCTCCCCGACCTCGCCGGCAAGGTGATCGTCGTCGACTTCTGGGCCTCCTGGTGTGGCCCCTGCAAGAAGGCCCTGCCCACCTTCATCGACCTCCACAAGGAGTACGGCCCCAAGGGAGTCGTCTTCATCGCCATCAGCCTCGATGAAGCGAAATCAGACATGGACGCCTACATCCGCAAGAACCCCATTCCCTTCACCGTCGTCCGCGATCCCAAGGGCAAGCTCGCCGAACAACTCGGCATCCAGGGCATCCCCGCCTCCTTCATCGTGACCGCGGCAGGCAAGGTGCACGCCATGCACGAAGGGTTCGAGGGTGACAAGGCCCGCGCCAAGTACGCCGCTGAACTCGACCAAGTCCTCAAGAAGTAAGCCCCCGGTCCGGCAACGGACCACCCCGCCCCATGAACGCTTCCAAATCCACCCGGATCGCCCTCTTCGCCCTCGTGGCACTGTCCATGCTCGCCACCGGATGTCAGACGGTGAAGCCGTGGCAACGCGGCACCCTCAGCGACCCGATCATGCGGCCCGACCGCGACCCGATCGGGCTCGCATTATCCGAACACGTCTGGTTCTCCCGCGAAGCCGCCATGGGAGGCCGGGGTGTGGGCGGCGGCGGGTGCGGTTGCAACTGACTCCGCCTGGCTCCACCAATGGCAATGATTTCCCGCCCATGAACAACTCCTCCCTGCCCATGCCTTCTCCGTCGCTCCTGGCCCACCCGCTCCAGCAACTCTGGAACCTTGCCCTCCGCGGCCGTTCCGTGAGTTCCCTCCTGGTGGCCCTCTTCCTCCAGTTCGCCCCGCTCGTCCGCACCATCGAACCCGCCGTCACCGGCCTCCTCCAACCCGTCTTCATCCTCCTCCGCTGGGCCAGCGCCGCCACCGCCATCGCCGGCGGAGCCCATGCGCTGTCGGGGGCCACCGGTCTGACCAGCCCCAACACTTTCCGCGGAACCAATGGCGTTCCCCTGGCCGCTTACCGCGCCCAAATCGTCAGCGACTCGCATGGAGCCGGCCGGTCCTACTCCGCAACGGGCCTTCCTCCCGGAGTGACCGTTACCAGCAGGACGGGCGGAAACATCGGCGGTACCCCAACCCGTGCCGGTGTCTATGCCGCACGCGTGACCGGTTGGGAAAACAACAACGCGACCGGCAACTCGTTCACCGCCACGGTCACGTTCACCATCGTCGATCCCGCCATCTCGATCTCCGCCCAACCCCAGCCCGCCACCGTCACCGAAGGATCTCCGGTGACCCTCTCCGTCACCGCCACCGGCGGGACACTGTCGTACCGTTGGCTCCATGATGACCTCGAGATCGCCAACGCCACGAACGCCACGTACTCCATCGCCGCCGCCAAGCTCTCCGATGCCGGGAACTATCAGGTCCGCATCCAGAACTCCGGAAACACCCTGTTCAGTGCCAAGGCTCTCCTGACCGTCAATCCGGGAGCCCAGCCCCCCACCTTCACGGCCCTGTCCCCGAACGTCACCGCCCACGAAGGCGAAAGCACGATCCTCTTCGCCGCGGCCACCGCCCCCGGGGCTGTGCCCACGCTGGCCTGGTCCTTCGAAGGAAACCTTCTTCCCAGCGCCACCGGAAACACCCTGAGCCTCACCCAACTCACCCCCGCCAAGGCCGGTGCCTACCGCGCCATCGCCACCGCCAACGGCCTTTCGGTCACCTCGTCGCCCATCGCCGTCGTCGTCACCTCCGCCCTCCGGATCGCCAACAGCGTCACCGACGCCAACGGCCTCACCGTCACCCTCTCCACCGTCAACGGCCGTCGCTACCTCCTCGAATCCGCTTCGGATCCCACCGCCACCCTCTGGCAGACCCGCGCCCAGGCCACCGCCACCGGAGCCTCCCTCCAACTCACCGATCCCGACCTCACCGCCGAAAGCCGGTTCTACCGCGCACGGGCCGAGTAAGGGTCCCCTGAAGGCCGCGTGCCCCCACGCGGCACAGCGGGGAGATCCCAGTTGTCTGGAAACTGGAAACTCTGCGCCATCGCCCTTTCGCCCGGCGTTTTCCCCCGCTACGGTCCGGTCCCAAGCACATGGCCAGACTCGTCTTCGACATCGAGACCTCCGCACTCGGACTGGAAAGCTTCGATGAAGCCCAGCTCGAATACCTTTTCCGGGACGCCGAGAAGCAAACGGACGATACCGCGAAGGCGCTCAAGCGGGCCGAAATCCAGCAACAGTTCAGCCTCTGGCCGTTCACCGCGCAGGTGGTGTGCATCGCCATGGTCAATGCCGACACCGGCCGCGGTCAGGTCCTGTTCCAATCCGACGACTTCGAGGACGAAGGCGGCGGATCCGGCGGGGTGGAATTCGCCCCGCAGGTCGATGAACAGGAAATGCTGACCGCCTTCTGGGACATCGCCCGACGCTACGACGAAATCGTCACCTTCAACGGCCGCGGCTTCGACATCCCCTTCCTCTACCTCCGCTCCGCCCTCCTCAACGTCCCCATCTCCCGCAAGGACTGGCTGGGGTACCGATTCCAGACCGAGCCGCACTGCGACCTCGCCGAACAGTTCACGTTCTACAACGTGTCCGGTCGGGACGGTGCCGCGCGCCGGTTCAACCTCGACTTCTACTGCCGCGCGTTCGGCATCCCCTCACCCAAGGCCGAGGGCGTCACCGGACGCGACATCAACGACCTCATGGCCGAGGGCCGACACCGGGACATCGCCGAGTATTGCCTGCGCGATGTCCGGGCCACCGTCGAACTCTACAAGCTCTGGAAGGAACGCCTCGCCGGCATCAAGTAGCCAGGCACCAAAACGGGACTTGCGGGCATGGCGGGGGAAAGAGTCTGTTTGAGGCCTTCCGCCATGGGTGAAGAATCTATCCGCCGCCGTTCCCGAAAGCGCCGCAGCCTGGGCTTCCTGCTCGCCGCTTCGCGTCGACGCGAAACCAGCATCCTCGGGATCCTCCGCGAGGACACCAAGTTCCGTTGGGTCTTCGGAGGCTTGGTGCTCGTTGCCTTAGGCCTCGGCCTGATGCTCCCGAAGATCTGGATCACGACGGCCAAGGGCATCACACCGGTCGTCAAGGTCAGCGGCCTGGACCTGCTCCAGACCCGCTCCTTGATGCACACGGCACGCAACCAGCAGGAGGCTGGAAAGGTCACCGAATCACTCCAGGCGTGGACCTCCGCGATCGTCAACAACCCCGGAAGCATCGAAGCCGTCCGGGGATTCATCCAGTTGCTGGCCTCCCAAAACCGCGTCGAAAGTCGCTGGAACAGCATGGGCATCGGACAATCGCTCTGGCTCCTCAACCTCACCCAGACCAACGCCGCCGACCTGGACCTCGCCGCGCAATTCTACCGGAAGGCGGAACTCCACGAACTCACCATCCAGATCGTGGGCCAGACCAACGTCACATCGACGCCAACCACCGCCGCGGCCCTCGCCCTTGCCTACTTCGAAACCGCCCGCACCACCGAGTTTGCCCACCTCTGGGAGACCCACGCCGCCGAGTTCTCCCAGGATCCCGAACTCCGACTGCGCCACGCCGCCTGGGCCGCGGTCTGGGGACCACCCGGTGAACTGGGTCGCGGCCTCCAGCAACTGACCGAGGCCTCACGCGAATCCGCCAACCAAGTCCTCGCCCTCCGTCTCCTGCTGCTGGTCCAGTCCCAACGTCTCGACCTCGGTGGATTCAACACCACCTTTGCCGAACTGGCGGGGCTCCGGGGCGACCGCCTGCAGGACCACGTCCGCCAATGGCTGCTCCTCGAATACCTCGGTCAGCACACCCTCGCGGTGGAGAAGGCGCGTGCCTACGCCATCCCTCCCCAGACCGTCACCGAGGCCGAGATCATGCTCGCCGCCTGGAACCGCCTCGGCATCCACGACCTCGCTATCGACTTCGCACGGCAGCAGATGCCCACCTTCCCAAGCGCCGCCCAATTGTGGATCCTGATCGGCCGGATGCTCGCCAGCGCCCAGCGCTGGGACGACCTCCGCGCCGTCGCCGTCGAAATGCGCAACAACCCGCGCGTCGCACGACTGCTTGGCGGCTACACCTTCTACCTCGAAGGCGTCGCGGAACATGGCATGACTCATCGCGCCCGGGCCGAAGATCTCTTCCGCCAACTGCTCGCGGATCCCCCCACCGAAACACGCCTCACCTACGAATGCGGCACCGCCCTCCAGGCGCTGGGGTACAACGAAATCGCCCAGACGCTCCTCAAGCGCCTCGAATCCGCCCTCGGTGGAAAACAGGAATTCTGGCAGCACATGGCCCAGGTGGCCCACACCACCCGTGACGCAGAACAACTGCTGCTGGCCTGTGAAAAGGCCTACCTCCTCTCCTCGAACAGCCCGGTCGCCGCCAACAACTACGCCGCTGCACTCCTCACCGCCCGCCAGAAACCTGCCGAAGCGGTCCGCCTCACCATCGATGTCGTGACAAAGTCTCCCAACTCCCGCATCGCACGCATCAACCACGCCCTCGCCCTCGCCCAGAACAGCCGCTTCACCGAGTCGCGCGCCGCCCTCGATGGCATCAATCCAGACGCCCTCAACCCCATGGAACAAACCTACTGGCACATGGGCCAACTCGAATGCGCCATCGGTCAATCCGACCTGGACCTCGGCCGCCGCCACATCGACCAGATCCAGCAGCAGTTCCTGTTTCCGTCCCAGATCGACTGGCTCACCCGCCAACGCGCCAAGCTCCTCCAGAAACCCGGCTGAACCGTGCCCTCCGACACCACCGACAACCCGGGGCCTTCCGGTCTCGCCCGATTCTTCCTGCAGTGGGTAGCCACGACCGCCGCTGTGCTGGTTGCTGCCCACCTCGTTCCCGGCGTCGGGTACGACCGTTTCCAATCCCTCGCCGTCGCGGCCCTGATCCTCGGCCTGCTCAACGCCTTCGTCCGGCCGATCCTCGTCATCCTGTCGCTGCCGTTCGTCCTGATCACCCTCGGCTTCGGCATCGTGTTCGTGATCGGGTTCATCAACGCCCTTTTCCTCTGGCTGGCCGGCCGTTGGGTCAATGGCTTCGACGTCCACGGATTCTGGCCCGCCCTGTTCGGCGGTCTCGTCGTGGGAGTGGTCAGTTCCCTCCTGAACCGCATGTTCGGCTCGAGTCCCGCCAAGACCCGCACATCCACGGATTCCAAGCCCCGCCCGGGGCGCAACCGTCGTTCCGGCCCCCCCGACGGCAACGGCCCGGTGATCGACGTCTGAGAACGCCCCGGAACCCGGGATGGATCCGTCCCTGCGGTTTACGCTAACGTTCCCCCCGCCGTGGCCAATCGTCGTCGCAAGTATTCCCTCCCGGGAGGCAAGGGATCGAAACGTCCCTCGGGGACGATCCTGCTCGGCGCGGCAGCAGCGGGCGTGGGAATCCTGCTCCTGATCTGGTGGCTGTGGCCGACACCTCCCCCGGCCCACCGGAACTTCGGGGCAAACCAAGGGAGGCCCTCCCTCCAGTCCGTCCTCCCTCCCTTGCCCCCAACACCGGGCACACAACCGACGATTGCTCCCGTCACTCCCACCCCGCCTGTTCAGGTCTCCACCCAGATGCTGCGCTGGGAGGTTCCACCGCCCCAACCCCGCGGTGTGCAGATCTCCACGCAGATCGTCGCCGCCCACACACCCCGCGTCGCCTCCACCCCCGTTTCCCAAGGACCTGCTCCGGGAACATGGATTCCCCGAGCCCCGACCAACGCCCTCGAAACCCAGATCGCCCTCTACAGCCATGGAATCAATGGGGGATCCATCGACGGCGTCAGCGGCGCCCAGACCGCGGCCGCCCTGCGCGCCTTCCAGGTGAAGCAAGGCATCGAAGCCACCGGCCGCCTCGATCGCGACACCCTCCGCGAACTCCAGATCACCCACTCTCCGATCACACGCCTCACCGTCACCGCCGAGGACATCGCCCGCATCCACACCATTCCGCCAACCTGGCTGGCCAAATCCCAACTCGGGGTCCTCGACCACGAGTCCATCCTCGAACTCGTCGCCGAACGCACCCGCTCCCACCCCAACCTCCTCCGTAACCTCAACCCCGCCGTCGACTGGTCCCGCGTCGCGCCCGGTACCGAACTCGTCGTTCCCAATCCCCAGTGGCCACCCCCAAAACGCGCCGCCCGGGTCCGCGTCAGCCTGGCCGGCCGCCACCTGCGCGCCTTCGACGAACGGGGACGCCTGCTCTGCCACTTCCCCTGCAGCATCGGCCGCGTCGCTGCCAAACGCCCCGTCGGCGACCTCCATGTCGCCGTCGCCGTCCGCGATCCAAACTACACCTTCGATCCCGCTGTCTTCCCCGAATCGGCGGAAGGCCGCGCCTTGAAGCGCAAGCTCCTGATCCCGCCCGGACCCAACAACCCCGTCGGTATCGCCTGGATCGGTCTCAGCCGACCCGGTTACGGAATCCACGGCACCCCCGTTCCCGAACAGGTCGGACGCACGGAAAGCCACGGATGCTTCCGCCTCGCCAACTGGAACGCCGACTACCTCCGCCAGATGGTCTGGGTCGGGATGCCCGTCAGCGTCGAACCCTGAGGCCCCCTCGCGAACTCGGACCGGGGCGGCGACGTCCACGTCGCCCTCTCCCAGGCTCCTCCCCATGGCGATGAGGACATCACCTCCCCGTTCCAGGGCCGGGGTGGCGACGTCCACGTCGCCCTCTCTCAAAGCCCCTCCCACCCCCGAAACCCAAGGCTGGATCCCTCCCACCCCAACGCGCCATCCTCCTGCCCATGCTCCAGCGCTTCATGGATCGTCTGTCCGCAGGACAGGACCTCGCCCCCGGCGACATCGCCGAGGTCGTCGAATCCCTCGCCGGCGAGACCGAGACGGTCGAGGCCAAGGCCGCCTTCCTGACGGCTCTTGCCACCAAGGGCGAGAGCCCCGCGGAAATCGCCGGGTTCGCCTCCGAACTCCGCGGCCGCGCCATCGGACTTCCCCTGCCTTCCTCCGTCCTTCACGGCGAGATCCTCGATGTCTGCGGCACCGGCGGTGACCGGCTCAACACCTTCAACATCTCAACCACGGTCGCCCTCGTTTGTGCCGCTGCCGGCGTCACCGTCGCCAAGCACGGCAACCGCGCCGTCACCTCGCAGTCCGGATCCGCCGACGTGCTGGAAGCGCTTGGGATCCCCGTTGAACTGTCCCCAGAAGCCGCTGCGCACAGCCTCGCGGAGCACCGCTTCGCCTTCCTTTTCGCGCCCCGATTCCACCCCGCCTTCCGCAACATCGGCCCTGCCCGCCGTCTCTGCGCCGAACGCGGCCAACGCACCCTCTTCAATTTCCTCGGCCCCCTCCTCAACCCGGCTCGGCCCACCGCCCAGTTGATGGGGGTCGCCCGCCCCGAACTCACCGATCCCCTAGCGCGCACCCTCCAACACCTCGGCGTCCGCCGGGCGATGGTCGCCTCCGGAAGCGTCCCCGGCGGGGCCTTTCTCGACGAACTCTCGACCCTCGGCGACAACACCGTCTCCGAGTTCTACCAGGACCGTGGATTCAGCACCTCGACCTGGTCTCCCGCAGACTTCCCGCTTCAACCCGCCACCCTGGCCGACCTCGCCGGTGGCGATCGCCACACCAACGCGGGCCTCATCGAAGGGATCCTGCGCGGGCGCGACACCGGCCCCCGCCGCGACGCCGTCCTGCTCAACGCGGGAGCCGCGCTCTTCATCGCCGGAGCCGCCCGAACCATCGTCGACGGTTGGGACAAGGCTTTGGAAATCCTCGCTTCCGGTGCCGCCTGGGACCGCGTGATCGCGCTGCGAAAAACGGCTACAACAACTCCGAAGGCCGGTTGAGAGGCGGTGGCTCCACCACCTGCGCCTGCTCCTGCGTCAATGGGGGAGGCGCATTCAGACTCCGATAGATCCACGCCTCCAACGGCCGCAGCGGCCGGAGCAACGGATAGATCGGCGAGTACAACAACCGCAGCCGGACCAGTGACAACAGCATGTTGAGGGAGGTCCGGAAGTTGAAGGCCACCTTTGAACCGCTCTGATCCGTCCATACCGTCGGCAATTCACGGATGCTGAACCCCGCGCGCCGCAGCGAATACAGCAGGTTCACGTCGAAGGCCAGGTCCGCCAACCGCAACTGCCGCTGCACCCCTTCCACCGCCGCGCGCCGCATCACCTTCGCCCCGCATTGCGTGTCCTGGATTCCCATCCAGAAAAATCCCTCCACGAACGCGTGGAACAACCGGCTCGCCCGCCGCCGATCCGTCGTCTGCGCCACATTGATCTGCGATCCCTCCACCCACCGGGAGGCAATCACACAGTCCGCCACCCCGTTCCGACACGCTTCCACCAATTCCAGGAATGCCTCCGGCGGCGTCGCCCCGTCCGCATCCACATACCCGATAAGATCGGCGAGGGGCGCCAGCTTCAGTCCTTCGATCAAGGCCCCACCCTTCCCGATCGGCGCGGGAAAGTTCAGGTGCGAGATGCACAGGTACCGCTGCTCCGCCGCCCGGACCACGCCGATCGTGTTGTCCCGACACCCATTCAGGACCACCACCAACTGGAACTTCCCCGGATAATGCCGGATGAAATGCTCCGCGTACGCGTGCAGCACAGGCGCGATCCGACCTTCCTCATTGTAGGCAGGAATCAACAACAACAGGCTGGGAGCAGTGATGGCCACGCGTCCGGTGGAGCTTGGTGACAAACCCGGCCCGCGAAAAGCGCGATTCCAGCCCACCGGAAAGTTGGAACAGGATGGCGACCTCCTCGTCGCCGCAACACAGCCTTTGCCGGGCGATGAGGACATCGCCGCCCCGTCACAATCCTCAAGCAGGCCCGCGTCGAGAGGCACCCCCCATCGATCCCAAAATCCGCCCGTGACAGATCCCGGACAACCGGGTCCAATCTGCGTGCAACCCCGCTCCGACCTGATGGAACTGCCGCCGGACAGCGCGCCTGTTCCGCCGCCTCCCCCGGCGGTGGACTCCCTGCCTTCCGAATTCGCTGCCCTGTACGAAACGCACAGCAAGCAGGTGTTCTATCTGGCTTTGCGTCTACTCGGGGACCCAACGCTGGCGGAGGACGCCGCCCACGACGTCTTCCTCAAGGCCTGGCGAAACCTGGGAAACTTCCGCGGCGATGCCGACATCCGCACCTGGCTCTACCGGATCACCCTCAATCATTGCTCCAACCTCCGGTCCAGCTGGCACGCACGGAACGTCCATACCCAATCCGATGACACCGTCATCGAGAACGCCGCCGGCGCCTCCGAAAGCCCCTTTCGCGATGTCGAGATGTCCGAACTCGGCCAGCGCATCCAGAAGGCCCTCGACGAACTTCCCGAGGAGTACCGCGTCCTCCTCCTCCTGATCGCCGATCAGGAACTCAGCTACGACGCTGTCGCCCAGATCACCCACCAAACCGCCGATGCCGTCCGCGGCAAGCTTCACCGCGCCCGCAAGGCCTTCGGCACCGCATTCCGGAAGACCGGCTGACACCATGAACACACGCCTCCAGCAACAACAGTCCGCCCAGGCCAGCCACTCCCAGCAGTCGGAAACTCGCCAGGTGGGATCGTTCGAGAACGCCGAGGACGCCCTCCGCGCCGATCGCAACCAGACCACCGTCCCCAACAGCCTCGGCGATCGCATCGCGGAATCCCTCGCCAGCGAACCCCAGCCCGCCGCACCCAAGAGTTGGTGGCAACGGCTCTTCGGCAGCTGACATCAAGCATCCAGCCCGGGCACCCCGCGCACACGAGGGGAATCATCGCGGAGTGCCCGGTGGATCACAGGCCCGGCCAAGAGGGAAAACCGGGCCCGAAAGCATTACCCTAGAAACGGCAGTTCATTGAACCGCAGATGCCGCCGATTCCGCAGATGGAGGGGCAGAAATGCCAGCACCCAAGGCTCGTGCAGACGTCACCTTGCGGGTGAAGGGCGCGCCCGATCCAAGCTGCTGACTCTCTGCGTCATCTGCGATCATCTGCGGTTCCAACTGCTGCTTTCAGGATTACCTCACCCAGGCCTAGGACGCGGCGGCAACACGGGGCGCGCCACAGGTGCGGGTGGAGTCGTGGAATGGGTTCCACTGGATGCCACCCCCGCAGGGGACGCGTTTCCTCCCCCACCCCGAGGCGGCGGAGCCGGCGCCGATTCATGCGCGCTGCTCCATTTCCAATCCCGCGGGCGTCGGCAAAGTCCCGCATTCACTGCCCGGAACTCCACATTCCGGATCCGCCGCATCACCTCCGCCTCATCCTCGAGCGCCCGCAGATACGGCACCCGCTCCCACAATTCCACCGCACCGCGGTCGAGCGCGAGGTTCACCTGACTTGTCGTGTACGAGCGCCATTCCCGGACCACCGCGCCTGCATCGACCCCTTCCGCTGTCGTGAAGATCACCTGCAGGTGGTTGGGCAGCACCGACCACGCCCGCAGCGTATACCGTCTTCCGTGACCCGCCTGCAGCGCTGATTGCACCAGCCGGGCCACCTGCTCATCCCGCAACCAACAGTCCCCGTGACCCGCGTTCAGTTCAGCTTCGATCCGTTGGGCAATCCGACGACGCAGGGCCGCTTCATCCCCGCCGTCGGTCCGGTTGGCTTCTTCCTCCTCCGACCGCAACCGCGTCACCAACTCGGCCGGCATCGCATCCGTCAACCGGAACACCGCCCAGTAGGTGGAGACGGGACTGACAGGTGTCGCCGGGTTGCTTCCGGATGCGGGCGCGGGCGGCAGCACGGGCGGGCGTCCAGGCGGAGGTCGATTGGCGGATCCTTTGGGAGAAGGCGTTGTCTGCATGCGTTGATGTCGCCTGCTACAACTTCCACCTCCGGAAGGTTACCGACGCGTTCAAAGATTTTTCCCTCCGGGGCGCGATGTCCTCATCGCCCTGAAGAAAAGCCCACCAACGACAACGGAGACGTCCCCACCCTGTTCAACACAGGAGCCACTTCCAAAGGCACTGCCTTCCCGGTTCAAACCCGCTTGGGCGCGTTCAACGAAAGTCGGCCAGCCTCCTGGATATAGGTCAGCGCGATTGCCAGCGCGTCGGCCGCGTCCGGCTCGGGAAGATCCGTCAATCCCAGCATCCGCTGCACCATCCGAGCCACCGCGATCTTGCGGGCCCCACCATGGCCAGCAACCGCCAGCTTCACCTTGCTCGGCGCCACCTCGTAGACCGCCAGTCCCGAAACCGCCACCGCCGCCATCGCCGCGCCGCGGGCTTCTCCCATGATGATCGCGGTCCGCAGGTTGCGTGCATGAAACAAACCTTCCACCGCGCACACCTCCGCCCGATGCGCCGTCAGCACCTCCCGGAAAACTTCGTGGATCCGCAACAGGCAGCGCGACCGCGCCCAGGAGGCCGGACATCGGATCGTTCCATGCGCGATCCCTTGCGGCCGTCCATCCTCCACCTTCACCACCCCCCACCCGGTTCCCCGCAACGATGGATCAATCCCCAACACCATCCGCACCACCGGCACTTCCACCCCAGGCAACGCCCGCTGCGCCGATCCCGCCTTCGACCCGCCCCCGGACTGCATCCGGCGCTGCAATTCCGCAAATTCCTTGGCTGAGATACCCATCGCCCACCGGCATACATTCCGGTCCGACCTCGCGCGAGCCCTTTGAGGAATCCTGTCAACGGACCGCCGCCACCCCACGCTTTACCAGGATCGATCCCCCGCTCGTCCGCAACCGGACCGTCTCACCCCCACCATTGACCGGACCCGACAACTCGGTGCGCTTCGGCTTCCCACTCGTTTCCACGGGGAGTTCCGACCGGACCCCACCCCCGGTGGAAGAAGCATCCAGGGTGAAGGCCGCATCTGGCGGAGCGGTCAGGCTCACGCTGCCGCCCGAAGTCGAGAGGTCCACCGCCCCGGGAAGCGTTGCCCCGGGGACGATCGCCTGGATGCTGCCTCCCGACGTATTCCCAACGATACGGCCAGCAATGCCCTCCAGCGTGATGCTGCCTCCACTGGTCTCCACCACCGCCGGCCCCGCGAATTGCGCCACCCGGATGGAGCCACCCGAGGTATCCGCATCCAGGGTTCCACCACCGCCCTTGACCTCGATCCTTCCGCCCGAGGTATCGATATCGATCTTCCCGGTACAGTCGACCACCACGATCGTGCCTCCGGAGGTTTCGCCCCGGATGTCTGCGCGCACACCGGTGAACTTCAAACCCCCGCCACTCGTATCCGCCACCACCGGGGCCGCCAGGCCGGTGACGTGAATGTGCCCGCCGGCGGTATCGAGGTTCACCGAACAATCCGCCGGCACGGAAATCCTGTAGAGCCCCTCGGTCTTGATCCGGTTCCAGCTCCAACCCGTGATCGCTCCAGGCTTGATGGCCTTCACTTCCAACTCGGAGCCCGCCTGCTTCATCACCAGCGGACGCTCGGCCAGGAACGCTTTCTCCTTGGCAACCGTCCCGGCAGTGACCTTGCGGTAAGCCGAGACCACAATCTGCGAAGTTGCATTGGTCACCACCTCGATCGCCCCGAAATCAACGTCCACCTTCAACGTCATTCCTGGCGTCGCCGTGAAGCTATGGTCCACCCGCTCTTCGGTCGCAGCCATCAGGACCGGAACACAGCCCAGCAGCACCCCCAGAAACCTGACATTGCATCGCGTCATCATGGCAGTACGGTCAGAAAGGAGCCGGAACACCGGTCGACATGGGATTGGGCCACACTCCGCTCCACAAGTTGACCGATGTCCGGCGCCGTGTGTTACCCTGGGTATTCACGCTTAGTTTCACCGGACCTGATTTTTTTCAAAGGGCGGGATAGTCCGTGTACCCCACCGGTCCGGAGGCATAAAAGGTGTTCTCATCCGGTGCGTTCAAGGGTGCACCCCGACGGAACCGCTCCGGCAGGTCCGGGTTCGCCAGAAAGGGCACCCCAAAGGCGATGGCGTCCGCCCACCCCTCCGCCAGTGCCCGTTGACCGCTCTCCGCGGTGAATCCACCAGCGCTAACGATCAACCCACGGTAGAACGGCCTCAATTCCCGCGGCCCCACCCCTTCCGTGGCTCCATGGGCAATGTCCTGCGCCGTCACCTGCGTCACGTGCGCATAGGCGAGGCGCAGCGACTCCAACTCCTTCAGCACATGCCCGAAGGTCGCCAACGGATCCGAATCCCGCATGTCGTTGAACACACCCCCCGGCGACAACCGGATGCCAACCCTCTCTGCACCCCACACCCCCACCACCGCCTCCGTCACCTCCAGCGTCAGGCGTGCCCGATTCTGGATCGGTCCGCCGTAGTCGTCGCCTCGATGGTTCGTCCCATCCCGCAGGAACTGATCCAGCAGATACCCGTTCGCGTTGTGGATCTCCACCCCATCGAACCCGGCCGCCTTCGCCATCCGCGCCCCATGCACGTATTCCGCGATGATTCCCGGAATCTCGCCTCGGTCCAGTGCCCGCGGCACCAAGTAATCCTCCATCGCTTTTCCCGTGAAGATCTTCCCCTTCGGTCGGAGGGCCGAAGGTGCGACGGGAAGTTCGCCGCCGGGCTGATAGGAGGGATGCGAGATGCGTCCCACATGCCACAATTGAAGAAAGATCCGGCCGCCTGCCCCATGCACCGCGTCCGTGACACCCCGCCAACCGGCCACTTGCGCCTCCGTGAAGATGCCCGGCGTGTTGGGATACCCGAATCCCCGCGGCGATACCGAGGTCGCCTCGCTGATGATCAGGCCAGCAGAAGCCCGTTGCCGGTAATACTGCGCATTCAACGCCACCGGAACATTTCCCTCCCCCGCACGGCAGCGCGTCAACGGCGCCATCAGGATGCGATGCGGCAACAGGACCGCGCCCAACTGCAGTGGCTCGAACAGGGAAGGCACCCCACTTGCCCCGGAATCAAAAGACATGCACTCACCCTGACGCACGCGCTTCCCCATGGCAAAAGGGAGTTCAATGCGGATTCCGTCGGATGCCTGCCGCCGTGCGTTCTGAGACTGCCCCACCGTGACCGGGGTGACGACGTCCTCGTCGCCCTTCCCCAAATCTCCTCTCCATGGCGATGAAGACTCGTCGCCCCGCCTACGGACGGGGCGGCGACGTCCTCGTCGCCCTCCAAAGCCATTCTCAAACGAGGGCCACGTTAAAAGCCCCCTTCTGCACAGGGCCCCTTGATTGAACGGAGGCAGCCGTTGCACTGTCGTTACAGGTCAGTCGCACCGGCGCCTTTTCCAAGGACCCGTCGCTTCCCTCGGTTCCATCGTGTCAGGACGTGTACCCTCCACCCCTCCTGCCATGTGGATGCCCCTCAGTCCCCACGGATGGTTCACGGCCCAATCTTGACGTTGGTTCGGAATGCAGGCGGATGCTCCGCCGGTTCCATCGTACCCATCCGCCCACAAACCTCACCGCTCGCCCATGTCCGCTGAAAACCCTCCCACCCCGACACCCGCCCATCGGTCGCTCCTCGCCTTTCCCTTTGCCATCGCCACGCTCGCCCTGCTCGCGTGGCAGACCCTTCGGATCGTCCTCTGGATCCGATTCGCTCCGGACAACCTGCCCTGGCGCCAAGCACTGGAAGTCCTGGGGAACGGTGTCTTCGGCGACGTCGCCTTCGCGATCCTCGGCAGTGGACTGCTGATCGGTCTGTCCGCACTTCTCGCCACGATCCTCTCGCTGCCTGCCCTGCTGGTGCAGGCCTTTGGTCCCGCGGCGTGGCGTCCTACATGGCGCTGGCTGTTCCGCGTCGCCATCTCGGTCGGCTTCATGGCGGGAATCTTCCTGCTGATCAGCGAATGGTACTTCTTCGCCGAGTTCGAAAGCCGCTTCAACACCGTGGCCATCGACTACCTCATCTATCCACACGAGGTGTTCACCAACCTGCGGGAGAGCTATCCGCTCCCGGCCATCGCGATCCTTTGCGCCGTTGGCGGCCTTGCCCTTTCCCTGCTCACCTTCCGCCGGTGGCCACCCGCCTGGGAATCGGCGTCCCGCACCCGTCGCACGTTCGCCACCGCTGCCTGGATCGCGCTCGGCCTCGCTACAGCCACCGCCACCCAGTTCAGCCGCCCCCCCGCCAATCGCCCCAGAATCCTCAACGAACTGGCCTCCAATGGATGGGCCTCCGCCCTCCGCGCCGCATGGTCCCGCAACCTCTCGTATCCGGACTTCTATCCCGTGCTCGACCGGACCGAGGCCTTCCATCGGGCCCGGACGCTGCTGGCAGAGCCGGGTGCTGCCTTCACCGCACCGCCTGCTCCTCCTTTTCCAAACTCCGCATCCAACGCCGTCCCGGATCCTGCCGCCGTCGAACGTTGGCTTGATCAGGCGCGCGATTCGCTACGCCGTCGCATCGCCGGGGATCCTTCACGCCCCCGGCGAAATGTCTGCATCATCACCGAGGAAAGCCTTGGATCCGAATTCTGGGGAAGCCTCGGGCGCACCGTCGACGGCCATCCCGACACCCTCACCCCGCGGATGGATGCCCTCGCCGCCTCCGAGGCCCTCCTGTTCACGCACCTGCTGGCCGATGGCAACCGGACCATACGCGGCCTCGAAGCCGTCTATTCCAGTTTCCCGCCGCTTCCCGGGGACAGCATCCTGGCCCGCGACCACACCGAGAACGTCGAAACCATCGCGAAGGTCCTGAAGCGCGACGGCTACTCCACCCTCTTCCTGTATGCCGGCCACGGCACGTTCGACTACATCCGGAGCTATTCGCTGCGCAACGGCTGGGATCGTCTGGTGGAGGAATCGGACTTCGACAACCCCGCGTTCCGAACCGCGTGGGGAGTCAGTGACGAAGACCTGCTGCAACGGGGAATCGAGGAGATGCGCGCACTCCACGCCGCCGGAAAGCCGTTCCTCACCAGCTTCATGACGGTCTCGAATCACCGTCCGTTCACGTACCCCAAAGGCCACATCACCGAGAACCCCGATGAACACCGTCGGAACAACGCGGTGAAGTACGCCGATTGGGTTCTCGGCGACTTCTTCGATCGCGCCCGGAAGGAACCGTTCTGGCAGGACACAATCTTCGTCGTCATCGCCGACCATGGCGCACGCGTCTACGGCAGCCAGACCATCCCCCTCAAGAGTTACCAGATCCCCTGCCTCATCGTTGCTCCTGGCCTCGTGCAGTCTCCGGGCCGCATCGACGTCACTGGATCGCAACTGGACGTCACCCCAACCGTGCTCGGCCTGATCGGTCGCCCGTACGAATCCCTGTTCTTCGGACATGACCTCCTCGCACCGGATGCGGGCTCACGGACCCGTTGCCTCATGCACCACAACCGGTCCGTCGCCGTCTATCACGACCGACATCAGGTGGTCCTCGGACTCGGCAAGACCGTCGAGTATTGGTCGGGTGAACCCGGCTCCGGCACGATGTCCCGCAGTTCCATGCCTGATCCGTCTGTCGAGAGCCTGAGGGACGACGGCATCGCGCTGTTCCAGGTGGCCGACGAACTCTACACCGCCGGCCGCTTCAACCTTCCGCCCGTCCCGTAACCACGTCGGAAGCGGGACGGCTCTGTGGAGACACCCACTTTGCCAAGGCGACGAGGACGTCGCCACCCCGTGCCGTGCTTCCCCGTGTCGGGATTCACCCTCCTGCCCGGCCACGGCATTTTTGATTCCGAAATCCCCGATCAGGGCCATCCTCCGACATGCCATTCGGACGGGTCACGGCCACCTGCACGGCCTTCACCATCGCGCTGATCCTCAGCCCGCACGCTGCAGCGGACCCCGCTGCGGCATCCACCAACGCGGCCGCGAAGCCTGCCGATGACATCGCCAACGCCACCCGCCGGTTGCGCGTCCCCCAGGGATTGACCGTCGAAGCCTGGGCCACCGAACCCCTGGTCCAGAACATCACGTCCATCGATTTCGACTCCAAGGGCCGCGCCTACGTCGTTGAAACCGGCCGTCGGCGCACCTCCGTCTTCGACATCCGCAACTTCAAGGAATGGGTCGATGACGACCTCGCCCTCCGCACCGTCGAAGACCGCATCCGCTTCCTCACCGGCCAACTCGCCACCAACGCCGCCTTCCTGGACACCGCCACCCGCAACGCCAGCCGCGGTGGTTTCGGCGACTTCAACAAGGACGGCCGCATCGACGTGGCCGACCTCACCGTCGAGAGCGAACGCCTCCGCATCGTCTGGGACTCGGACAACGACGGCCGCGCCGACCGCAGCGCCATCCACGCCGACAACTTAAACTCGCCCGTCAGCGGTGTCGCCGCGGGTGTGCTCGTCTCCGGAGACAGTGTCTGGTTCGCCTGCATTCCCGACATCTGGAAACTGCCCGCTGCCGGCGCGGATCCCCGTCCCGTCGACAAGGGACAACCCCTCCTCTCCGGCTTCGGCGCACACGTCGCCTACGGCGGCCACGACCTCCACGGCCTGACCCAGGGACCCGATGGCCGGATCTACTTCTCCATCGCCGATCGCGGCGCCGCCACCCGCGCCGCCGCCACCGTTGGAGCCTACGACCCGGACCAGCTCACCGATCCCGATACCGGCCTGATCTTCCGCTGCGATCCCGACGGCCTGAACCTCGAAGTCTACGCCCGCGGCCTCCGCAATCCCCAGGAACTCGCCTTCGACGACGACGGCCAACTCTGGACCGCCGACAACAACGGCGACGGCGGCGACAAGGCCCGCTGGACCCTCGTCCAACCGGGCTCCGAACACGGCTGGACCATCGGATGGCAATGGCTGCCGAAGATGGGCGCGTGGAATTCCGAACGCCTCTGGCACACCCAGCCCTCCAACACCGCCCTGTTCATCCTCCCGCCCGTCGCCCACATCGGCCACGGCCCCGCCGGCATCGCGTACTATCCCGGCACGGGCCTTGGCGACCGCTTCAAGGGCTCCTTCTTCTACGCCGACTTCCCCGGCGGCGTCCGCCACTTCCGCGTCGAACCCGTTGGTGCCTTCTACCGCATCCCGGACGCCGGCCCGTGGATGGAGAACAACAAGTCGGACGACATGCAGGGGAAGCTGCTGTGGGACCTCTACCCGGTCGATGTCGCCTTCCCTCCCAGCGGCGGCGTGGTCGTCGCCGACTGGATCGAAGGCTGGGAAAAGACGGGCAAGGGCCGCCTCTGGAAGGTGTCCAACCCCTCGCTCAAGGACAACGCGCTCATTGCCGAGACGGCCCGATTCCTCCGCGAAGGCATGTCCGGCCGCGCCGAGGGACAACTGCTGGTCCTGCTCGGGCACGCCGACCTGCGCGTCCGTCAGGAAGCCCAGTTCGAACTCGCGCGTCGGGACCTCCCCTCCTGGCCCGGTCTCGCCGAAACCGCCCGCAACGGCTCCACCACCGCAGCCCGCCGCCACGCCATCCGCGCCCTCACCCAGATCGTCCGCAACCACACCCACCCCGAGGATCTCCACGACGAACTCACCCGCGCCATGCGCTGGCTCGATGACGCCGACGCCGGCGTTGTGGTCGAAGCCTGTCGTCTCATCGGTGAAGCCCGATTCGTCCCGGCCCAGGAACGCCTCCGGGCCCGCTTCAAGCATCCCGACAACCGCGTGGTGGCCGCCGCGATGCTCGCCAACAGCCGTTATTTCCACAGCTTCCACGATCCCGGGACACCACTCCGCTTCAAGTCCACCCTGACTGAACAGGTCTACGAGAACACGCCCGCCTTCGCCAAAAGCTGGTTGCCCGCTCCCTCCCAGCAATCCGGCACCGTGACCTGGCCCATCAGTGATCTGCGCGACGCCCTCATCCGCATCGGAGGCCAGGATCCCGTGATCACCCACACCGCCACCGTGCTGCTCGAGGAGATCGCATCCATCAGCCCCTCCAACGTCTTCCCGGGCCTCGCTGCGCTCATGCGCCACCCGGATCGCAACGTGCGCCTGCCGGTCCTCCTCGCCATCCGCCGCATGCGCCTGCCCGAGGTCGCCACCTTCCTCGAAGATCCCGATCCCCGCCTCGCCCTCGAAGCCGCCCGCGCCATCCATGACCAGGCCATCACCGCCGCCTACAAGGATCTGATTCCGTACCTCGACACCGGCATGCCGAAGGCACCCACCGCCGCCTTCACTGCCGGCCATCCCTTCCCGTTCTCGATCACCGAATGGCGCTCGTTCTTCCTGCGCCGCTCCGTCAACGCCGCCTTCCGCCGCGGTTCCACCGACGACCTTCCCATCCTTTCCCGCGCCGCCGCCAACGCGGATCTGCCCGAGACCGTCCGCGTCGAAGCCCTCGACAGCCTCCGCGACTGGACCACACCGCCGCGTCGTGATCGCGTCACCGGACTCATCCTTCCCCTCTCGCCCCGTGATCCCGGACCAGCGCGCAACGCACTCACCGACGCCTGGCGTTCGTGCACCACTCCCGAGTCCGCCGAACCCATCGTGCTCGCCGCGATCGAGGCTGCCCGCACCCTCGCGTTGCCGAACCTCGACGCCCGTCTCGCGGCCCTGGCCTCCCATCCATCGGCTGCCGTCCACAAGGCACTCACCCCGCCGAAACCGGCCACGGATCCCCGGGACCTCGAAATGGTCGGTGCAAAACCCCACACCCTCGCCGCCCTGACCCAGGGCGGTGATGTCGTCCGCGGCCGGAAACTCTTCGCCGAACGCGCCGACTGGGCCTGCCAACGCTGTCACAAGCTCAACGGCGAAGGCGGTGACGTCGGACCCGACCTCACCGGCATCGGCAAGCGCATGACCCGCGCCCAGATCTTCGAGGCGATCCTGAACCCCAACGGCTCGATCGCCCCCGGTTACGAGACCGTCATCCTTGCCCTCAAGGACGGCGACTCCAAGGTCGGTACCATCGTCTCCGAGGCCAATGGGGTCCTCACCCTGAACTCACCCGAGGACGGCCGCATCGAGATCCCGGTCGCGAACATCCGCAGCCGCGAGCGCGCCCCCTCGGCCATGCCCGAAGGCCTCACCGAGATGATCACCCGCGGCGAGATGCGCGACCTCATCGAGGCCCTCGCACGGTGATCCCGCGCCTCACGCGAAGTCGTGTTCCTCGTCGCGCACGACCAACACGGGACACGGCGCATGCCGGACGATCTTCTCCGTCACGCTGCCCAGCAGCACGTGCTTCAGTCCCGTGTAGCCGTGCGTCGACACGATGATGAGGTCGGTGTCCGACTCCTTCGCGAAGTCAACGACGCCCTGCCACGATCGACCCGAGATCACCAACGCCTCCGTCTCCACGCCACCGCCGACAGAGCGTCCCAGATCCTCGAGGTGCTTCGTCAACTCACGCAATCGCGGCCCCTCCGCATCCGGTGGCAGCAGCGGAACCACGGCGAAGTCCGGCGGGTAGCTCAGCGGTTCCACCACGTGCAACAGCGTGAGTCGCGCCCCGAACTGCTCCGCAAACGCCTTCGCGTAGCGCAGCGCCTTGCGTGACGGCTCCGAGAAATCCACCGGAACCAACACCTTCTTCAGGTGCAACCGCACCGGAGCCAACGGCGTCACCGGAGCCGTCGCGTGGCCATGCCCATCCTTTCCGGTGACCACCAGCTTCACGCCGGAATCGCCCGCGCCGGGAGTTTTGCTCGTGTTCATGATCCGTTTCCTTTCCGTGGAGGTTGATGTCGCCGTGCGGGGTCATTCGACCCGGCGCACACAGTTCACACCGTCGAAGGGATTCGGGGTGGTTTCACCGCACTCCGGATCCGGCAGCCAGCGGCCGTCGGCGACGAACAGGTATTCGTAGGTTCCCGGTGGAAGCAGGATCTCCTTCTCCCACCGGCCCAGCCCCATGTCGACCATCGGCAGGGTCGTGGGATGCCAGTCGTTGAACGTTCCAGCGAGGTACACCTCGCGGGCACCGCCCAGATGCACGTCAAACAGCACCGTCCGTGTGCTCTCGGCAGGAGCGGAAACAACCGGAACCGTCGTGTCCCCGCCCCCCGTCTCCGACGGCTTTGTGGCCGTCTTTCGCGAACTCATTTTGGGTTTCATGGCAGTTCTTCCTGCGTCTTCCGTGATTGTTGAGAACACAAGGAACCTGCCAACAAATCCCCTCCTGTCGCGGCTCAGTGTGGCGAAATCGGACCGTTTCTTGCCGTGCCCGGGGCAACTTGCCATTGCCCAGCGTCGATCGGGGTGGCGATTTCCTCATCGACTCGGGGATGACTTTGGAGCGGCGACGAGGACGTCGCCACCCCGTTGCATGCGGGGGAAGTGTCCAGATCCACCCGACCGTGCCCCCCGGCAAAAAATCCCCCTGTCCTTCCCAAGTCCCGCCGTTCAAACTCTCCGTCCACGTTCGTCGAGACTCGTTGTTCCATGTCCAAGATTCATCGCGCACTGCTTTCCGTTTCCGACAAGACCGGCCTGGTTGACCTGGCCCGTACCCTCGTCACCGCCGGGGTCGAACTCCTTTCCACCGGCGGCACCGCCAAGGCCATCCGGGACGCCGGCCTGCCCGTGAAGGACATCTCGGAACACACTGGTTTCCCCGAGATGCTTGATGGACGGGTGAAGACGCTCCATCCGCTCGTGCATGGGGGCCTCCTCTACCTGCGCGGACATGCCGAACACGAACGCACCGTCGCTGAACACGGCATCGCTCCGATCGACCTCGTGGTCGTGAACCTCTATCCCTTCGAGGCCACGGTCGCCAAACCCGGCGTCACCCTCCACGACGCCATCGAGAACATCGACATCGGCGGCCCCTCCATGCTCCGCAGCGCGGCCAAGAACCACGAATCCGTCACCGTGATCGTGGACCCCACCGATTACGCCACCGTTGCCGAACACATCCGCACCCAGGGCAACACCACCCTCGAACTGCGCCGCAACCTCGCCGCCAAGGTCTACGCCCGGACCGCCGCCTACGACGCCGCCATCGCCGCCCATCTCACGCGCGCCTTCACGCCGGCCATCGAACATGTTCCCGTCCTCTCCGTCGGCGCCCCATTGGTCCAGCCCTTGCGTTACGGCGAGAACCCGCACCAGCGCGCCGCCCTGTACGGCAAGTTCCGCGATTACTTCGCGCAGCTCCATGGAAAGGAACTTTCCTACAACAACATCCTCGATCTCACCGCCGCCGCGGCCCTGATCAGCGAATTCCCGGCGAACGATCCAACCCTCGCCATCCTCAAGCACACCAACCCCTGCGGCGTCGGCCGGGGCTCATCCCTCCGCGAAGCCTGGGACCGCGCCTACGCCACCGATCGCCAGGCACCGTTCGGCGGAATCATCGCCGTCAACCAGACCCTCGACCTGCCGTGCGCCGAGGCCATCGCCGAGATCTTCAGTGAGGTGATCGTGGCGCCGGACTTCACCCCGGAAGCCCTCGCCCTCCTCCAGCAGAAGAAGAACCTGCGCCTCCTCAAGGTCCTCAAGAATCCTTCCCAGGTCGCGCCCGTCGACATCCGCTCCGTCGGTGCCGAATCCTGGCTCCTGCAGGAGCGCGACCTCCGCATCACCACGGCGGCCGATCTCAAGGTCGTGACCAAGCGGGCCCCCACGCCTTCCGAACTCGAAGCCCTCCTGTTCGGCTGGCACGTCGTGAAGCACGTGAAGTCCAACGCCATCGTCTACGCCAATGCCACCCAGACCCTCGGCATCGGCGCCGGTCAGATGAGCCGCGTGGATTCCTCACGCATCGCTGTCTGGAAGGCCGGGGAAGCCAAGCTCGCCCTCCAGGGGAGCGTCGTGTGTTCCGACGCCTTCTTCCCGTTCCCGGACGGTCTCATCGCCGCCGCCGAAGCCGGCGCCACCGCCGCCATCCAACCCGGTGGATCCATGCGCGACGCCGAAGTCATCAAGGCTGCCGACGAACGCAACCTCGCCATGGTCTTCACCGGCCACCGCCACTTCCGGCATTGAGGGGGAGGGAGTTCGAAGTTTTCAGTTTCAAGTTTCAAGCCGGTGGAACGCCGCGTGGGGGCACGCGGCCTACACCGTTCTGGCATCCGGAAACTTGGAACTCCTCCTGAAGGCCGGGTGCCCTCACCCGGCGAAATTCAGGCAGGCTTCAAACTTGAAACTTCAAACTTGAAACTCCCATCTCACCTCGGCCGCGTGGCGGGCATCCGGTAGCCGGCGTGCCAGTTGTAGAACCACAGGCGCTCCAACGGCACCAACTCGGCGTGACCATCCATCGCCGCCATGTTCACGCCACCGGGCAACTTCTCGCCCGGCGACAACCTTTTCGGGGCTGCCTTGCCCACGGGACCGGAACCATGACGCCCGATCATGAACCGCCCCAACCCACCGGCGACCCCATCGCCCTCGTAGAGGTTCCGGGCTGGAATGTCGTTCGCCTCGGGCCATGAATCCACCCACATGCCGTCCCCGAACATGAAGCTCAGGGATGGCGTCTCGACGCTCGTCTCCTTGGTGAACGCCTTGGCCGGTTCAACGGGCGGCACCGAGTAAAACCATGAATTGAAGCAGTACCCTCCCTGGAACCCACGCACGCCATTCGTCCGCCACAACCAGGTTTCGTCTGCCGTGCCATAATCCGCGTTCGCAGGATTCCGCGAAATGCGGCGGCGCGGCTCGGGAGCCATCGGACAGTACCGGATGAAATGAGCCTTCCCCTGATAGGCCAGCAGGCGGTTCATCCAGAGGCTTTGGGACCCATCGTACGGCAGCATGACCCCGCGGTTGTCATCGAGGTACATGGTATGGGCGAGGCCCATCTGCTTCAGGTTCGACAGGCACTTGATCTGGTTCGCCTTCACCTTCGCCTTGCCAAGCGCCGGCAACAACATCCCCGCGAGGATCGCAATGATCGCGATCACGACCAGAAGCTCAATCAGGGTGAAAGCACTCCGTACCTCCCCACGCGGGCTCCGATCCCAGTCACCACATCCAAGCCTGTTCATCTCCAACACCAAAGCCAACCCAGCGTCGCCGGGAAAGCTCAAATCTGGGGTCTGGACCAAGTGACTGATCTCCATCCCCTCCTCCTCCGGCTGGGGAAGGCCCCAACCTCCTTTCAAACTCCGACGTCCAGCCTCAGGATACGAGGCGTTTCCCTCACCTTCCCCCGCCCGCACCGGCCCCCACCGGCACAGCCTCCGGCCGCAACAGCTCCTTCAAGTTGTATTGGAAGTACCGGCAGTGCGCCGCCGGGGTCTCCCCGTCCGAATTCGCCACCCAGAAATCCAATGTGTCCGGTGCGAACAGCACGCTGTGGATGTTGGATTTCATGCAGACCGGACGCGTCATCAGATCCCGAGCCGTGGCCGCATCAAACGTCCCGTGCTGCGCCTTCACGCGCCGGACCAGTTCCTCGTACCGATCGCCCGCGCTCAGGAGCACCGCGTTCGGCACGGCGTGTGGCAAACGCTCATGGGATGCTCCCGGTTCCACCACCTCGAAGGTCGTCGGGGTCGCCGCAATTCCCACCGCCTTCCCCGTCTTCCCGTCGGCGATCACGTAATAGTATTCACAAGTCCGAGGCCCCTTCCGGAGGATCGCGACGGCCTCGTCCAGCGTCGTCGCCGACTCCATCACCTCGCGCAGCAGTTGGGCCATCGGCTTTCCGTCCCACTGCCCCTCGCCGCGGCCGCCCATCTCGCCAATGCTGATGTGCTGGTCGTTCATCGCCGTCACCGTCCCCACGAACCCGGCGTAGCTCACGTTCGCCCACGCGTGCCCCACATCCGGCCGATACACGATCACGACCGCATTCGGCTCGAGTCCGATACCCTTCATGTAATCGAGTACCCGACCGTGGAAGATCCGTCCTCCCGCCGTCGCGCCCGGCAGCAGTGCGTAACCCGAGCAATGGAACAGTTCCGGGAAGAAATTCGCCAACCGGACCTCCTCACGATCCAGGTTGGCAGCCATGGCGATGGCATCCATCTCCCGGATGTACCGGGCGTCCGTGAATCGACCAATCCGCGTCTGGCATTGCTCGATCTCACCGAGAAACCACCGCCCCTTCTCAAAACTGCTGCCCACGCCCACCCCGTAGAGCACCCGCTCGACCAGATCACGCACCTCACGCCGGAGCAGTGTCCCATGTTGCTCTCCCATTTCCTCCGGCGTGCCTTCCAGGAACAGGACCCGCGTTCCATCGTGCAACTCCAGACGCCCGCGACCATGACGGGCCACCACCTGACGCCCCTCACCCTTGCGCGACGGAGTTGCCTTGGTGGTCACAACCCGCAGTGCCGTCGGCAGGAATTTCTGCAGATGCGAGATCGCCACCGGTTCCACAACCACACCCTCGGGAACCTGCATCCGCCAGCGTTCCTCCGGCCAGGCCGTCTCCAGGCGCAGACCGCGCACCTGCACCACCACGTCCGTCTTCAACCCGTCCGAGTATCCGATCCGGATCGGCAACCCATCGGAAGGACGCAGGGCCAGCGTCAGCACCATCGGCCCGGTCTTGAGCATCGCCTGGGCCTCACGCGCCAAGGTTGCACGGATCACCCGACAGACCGAACCATCCACCGTCTCCCCAGGCATCTCCTCGGCACGGAACATCAGCGGGATCACCGCCAACTGTTCCGGCGGGACGGGCAAGGTGAGGGGCCCCAGCCGTGATGTGTCCTTCACGTCCGGCGCCGTCGAAAACCGGGCGCGCCCGGGTGCCCCGTGCACCCCGAATCGCTTTCCGGGTTGGAGGATCCAGAACTCATCCCCCAGTCGCCCGATCTCGAGCGCTTCCTTCTTCAGTGAGCCCGACACCTTCGCGCGATCGGGGAACTGGACCGCGCCCACCCACTTCATTCCAGCCAGTTCGTCGGGCAAGCCCTGCGCCCGTACCACCTCCACGGTTCCGGACAAGGTTTGCTGGTTCGTCGGGTTGAACAGGGCCACCAATTGGTTCACCGAATCCGTCAACTGGATCTGCGGGGGCTTGGCCACCCCGGCCGCCCCAACCGCCGCAATCCAGATCCAGGAAAGCAACAGCCACACCCCACCGCTCCTCCATCGCGACGCCCCGGTGAACATTCGCGGAAGACTACCGACCCATCCTTCGAGAGTTTCAAGTTTCAAGATTCAAGTTTGAAGACCACGACCCGCCGGATAAGGGCACCCACTGGAGGCCAGGTGCCCCCACCCGGCGCCATCCCTCATCCGACACGTGAGGACCCGTGGCCTTCAACGGGAGCACGCATCGCTTCAAACGTTGAAACTTCGATCTCCAAACTCTCCCTCCCCCACCCCACACAACCTGTGAGGGGCAACCCGACACGCTTTATACCAACGTGGGGTATTTTCCGGCAGCCTGACACCTTGCAGTCTGAAACCTTTTCCTAGATTTAGTTCCCGTCACCTGGGGGTGTGCAAGACTCCAAGGTGCGAAGAGGGGGATAGGGCTTCGAGAAACGGTCGACCACCGTGACCCGCAAGCATCACTCCAGAGGGCTTCAGGATCACTGCGTTGCAACAGTGCCCCGGTCGGCCCAAGGAGCAGATCCGGTCTAGGCCGGGCGTCCGGGCCTGCATCCGCAGGCTCAAGGGGACCCTTTGTCGCACCTCATAGGAAGTCTGCCTTTCAGGCGACCCAACACACGAGGTCCCATGAAAACGCTGAAATCCATCCGGGCTGGACTGGCCCCGGGGCTCGCAGGAGCCCTAACCCTGCTGGCGCTGGCCGGCACCAGCACCAATGCTGCGCAGGTCTCCTACACCAGCACCCTCTCCATCAGGCCGACTGGTTGGACCAACACGGTGTCCCTACCCCAGTTTGATCCGGTCAACGGAACCCTCCTCGGGGTCACGCTCCGGGTCGACAGCACCTTCCGGAGCGTCTCCCGTGTCGAAAACACCACCCCTGTTCCGGCCCCGCAAACCGTTTCCGGTGCGCTCGGCTCCCTGGTGACCTTCAACCCGTCGGCCTTGCCCCTGATCTCGGTCGCTCCCGTGGTCAGGTTCACCAACAACCTGGCAGCCTACGACAGCCTCCCGGACTACGGCGGCAGCTCGGGTGTCTCGAACGCCCGACGCGTCGCCACGGCATCGGCCACGCAACCCCAGCTGCCTCCCTTCATCGATTTCGAAGGCACCGGCAATGTGAACCTGACCCTGGCCGCCACGGCGACCGGCTTCTGCATCGGGCCCGCCAACTTCCTCCTGGCCGTCACCCCCGAGATGGGCGCGTCCGTCACGGTCATCTATGATTACGAGGAACCGACGACCCCCACCGGCATCGGCGACTTCGTCTGGAATGACTTCAATGGAAACGGCGTTGCTGAACCCGGCGAACCCGGCCTCCCCGGCGTCACCGTCTCCCTGCTCGACGAGTTTGGCGTTCCCGTGGCCGGCATCTTCCCCACGGTCACCGATGCCAACGGCGCCTACAACTTCTCCGGAATGCCCGCCGGAAACTACTACGTCGTCATCGAGCCACCCGCCGGCTTCGTCCCCACCTATGACGTCGACGGCGTCGATGCCTCCAACTCCGCCCTGGTCAACATCCTCGCCGGACAGTTCCGCGACGATGTCGACTTCGGCCTCGCCCAGCTGACCAGCACAGTCGGCGACCGCGTCTGGAACGACGCCAACGCCAACGGAATCCAGGACACCGACGAAACCGGCATCGCCGGCGTCACCGTCGACCTGAAGGACGCCACCGACGCGGTCATCGCCTCCACCTCCACGGATGCCAACGGCACCTACGGCTTCTCCGGAATCGCTGCAGGCACCTACACCATCGCTGTCAGCGGCCTCCCCTCGGGCTACGTCGCCACCTTCGATGCCGACGGCCTTGGAACCCCGGCCACCACCTCCCTCTCCCTGAACGCCGGTGAGGTGATCGACACCATCGACTTCGGCTTCCAATCCCAGAACTCCGGTCTCGGTGACCGCGTCTGGCAGGACCGCAACGGAAACGGCGTCCAGGAATCGGGCGAACCCGGCCTCGCCGGCATCACCGTCGAACTCCGTTCGGCTTCCGACCTTTCCTTGATCGGTTCCGCCACCACCGACGCCACCGGCACCTACGGGTTCTCCGGCCTGCCTGCCGGCGATTACCTCGTCGTCGTCTCCGCTCCCGCCGGTTACCAACCGACACACGATTTCGACGGCACCGGCTCCCCGAGCCAGACGCAGGTCCAACTCGCCAGCGATGAGGTCCGCAACGACGTCGACTTCGGTTACGCCGGCGGCACCCTGGGCGACCGTGTCTGGTCCGACGCCAATGCCGACGGCATCCAGGATTCCTCCGAATCCGGCATCCCCGGCGCAACGGTCACCCTTTCCACCGGTGCCACCACGACCACCGATGCCAACGGTTACTACAGCTTCGGCGACCTTCCCGCTGGAACCTACACGATCAACGTGAGCGTGCCCGCCGGTTGGGTGGCCACCTTCGACACCGACGGCATCGCTTCCGCCGGTTCCGCCATCGTGACCCTCGCCGCCGGGCAGACCCTCGACACCGTGGACTTCGGTTACCAGGAGCGCACCGCCAGCGTCGGCGACCGCGTCTGGCGCGATGACAACGGCGATGGAATCCAGGATGGCGGCGAACCCGGCCTCGAAGCCGTCGTCGTCGAACTCCGCAATGCCGCCGGTGACATCCTGATCACCACCGCGACCACCGACGCCAACGGCTTCTACCAATTCTCCGACCTCGCCGCCGGCACCTACACCGTCTGCGCCATCCAGCCCAACCGCCACGTCCCGACCTTCGATGCCGACGGTTCCGCCGTCGCCAACTGCGCGGTCATCACCCTCGCCACCGGCGAGGCCCGCAATGACGCCGACTTCGGTTACCAACCGCTCGGAACCATCGGTAACCTCGTCTGGCTCGACCTCGACGAAAGCGGGACCTTCGAAGCCGGCACCGAACCCGGCCTCGGTGGCGTCACCGTCACCGTCTCCGGCACCGGCGGCACGTTCACGACCGTCACCGACGAGAACGGCGCCTACCTCTTCGACAGCCTGCCGCCCGGCACCTACACCGTCAGCGTCACGCCTCCTGAAGGCGTCACCGCCGTGTACGACGTCGATGGCATCGCCACCCTCAATCTCGCCACCGTCACCCTCGCCGCCGGCGGCGAAGACCTCACCGTCGACTTCGGTTACAACGTCGGCGGCAATCTCCTCACCGCCGACATCTCCGGCCGCGTGTGGGATGACCTCGACGCCAACGGCATTCCGAACGGACCGGAAACCGGCCTCCCCGGATTGCCCGTCGCGCTCGTCGACATGAACGGCATCGTGGTCGCCAGCCAGTTCACCGATGGCGCCGGATTCTACGCCTTCAACGCGATTGCCGCCGGCACCTACCGCATCGCTGTCACCCCCGCCGCTTACTGGGGCCCGACCTTCGACATCGACGGCACCGGCACGCCCAACCAGGCCACCACCTCCGTCAATCCCGGCCAGGTCCTCAACGGCGTCGACTTCGGTTACCTCTACGCCCCTCCCGCCGGCAGCATCGGCGACCGCGTCTGGAACGACGCCAACGGCAACGGAATCCAGGACCCCACGGAAACCGGTCTCGCCGACGTCTTCGTCGAGATCCGCGACGAACAGGGCACGTTCCTGACTTCCGCCACCACCGACGCCTCCGGGTACTACACCCTCTCCGACGTCGATGCCGGCGACTACGTCCTCTCGATCGTGCCCCCCGCCTACTACGAGGCGACCGGCGACCTCGACGGCGTCCTCACCCCGAACATCGCCCTCGTCACCCTCGCCATCGGCCAGGAACGCACCGACGTCGACTTCGGACTGATCTACAACCCGCCGCCGGCCCTCGTCGGTGACCGCGTCTGGATCGATGAGAACTCCAACGGCGTCCAGGACCCCGGTGAATCCGGCCTCGCCGGCTTGACCGTCAACCTCCTCGACAACGCGGGCAGCATCGTTGCCACCGCCACCACCGATGGCGTCGGCGCCTATGCCTTCAGCGGCCTGCAGGCCGGAAGCTACACCGTCGCCGTCGCCTCGCCCCTCTACTACATCCCGACGTTCGACTTCGACGGCATCGCCACCACGAACGCCGCCACCCTCACCCTCTCCATCGGTGAGACCAACACGACTGTCGACTTCGGCTTCGTCTACGCCCCGCCCCTCGGCCACATCGGTGACCGCGTCTGGATCGATGCGAATGCCGACGGCATCCAGGATCTCGCCGAAGCCGGCATGACGAACATCACCGTCACCCTCCGCGACGGCACCGGCCAGATCAGCGCCACCACCACGACCGACAGCACCGGCTACTACCACTTCAGCGGTCTCGCCGCCGGCAACTACTCCGTCGCCGTCACCGTGGCCACCAACGCCCTCCCGACCTTCGACCTCGACGGCATCGCCACGACGAACGTCGCCGCCGTCACCCTCGCCATCGGTGAAGACAAGGACGACGTCGACTTCGGATTCCAGATCATCCTGCCGCCCGCCCTCGCCAGCATCGGTGACCGCGTCTGGATCGACAACGGCAATGGCCTCTTCGAACCCGGCGAGAACGGCCTCACCAACGCGATCGTTGTGCTCCGCAACCTCCAGGGCACGCCCATCGCCACCAACATCGTCGGCGCCAACGGGGCCTACCTGTTCGAAGAACTCGAACCGGGCACCTACACCGTCACCGTCACGCCGCCCGCAAATTACTTCGCGACCTACGACCTCGACGGCCTCACCACGCCGGACAATACCACCGTCACTGTCGAGTACGGCGATGACCGTCGCGATGTCGACTTCGCCTACGCCTTCGTCGCTCCCGATCCCATGATCGGCCGCATCGGCGATCGCGTCTGGCTCGACGCCAACGGAAACGGCATCGCCGAATCGATCGAGACCGGCATCGCCGGGGTCACCGTCCGACTCCTCTCCCCCGCGGGAACGCAGCTCGACGTTGCCACCACCGACAGCACCGGATTCTACGAATTCGTCAACCTGGCCGGCGGCACCTACCAGGTCGTCGTGACCCCACCCGCCGGATTCTCGCCGACCTCCGACGCTGACGGCGTCGCCACGGCCAACTCCGCCGTCGTCATCCTCCCGGGTGGAGTCGAGATGCTCGACATCGACTTCGGCTACCTCCCGCCCGCCTTCGCCTGCATCGGTGACCGGGTGTGGATCGATGCCGACAGCAACGGAGTCCAGAACTCCTCCGAGGTCGGCCTCGCCAACGTCCGCGTCGTCCTCCTGAACTCGACGGGCACGCCGATCCGCACCAACACGACGTCCTCCACCGGCGCGTATCTCTTCAACAACGTTCCCGCCGGCACCTACACGGTGGTCGTCACGGCACCCGTCACGTTCGGGCCGACCTGGGACGTCGACGGCATCTCCACGCCGAACCGCAGCACGGTCACCGTCGCCGCCGGCGAAAACCGCCTGAACGTCGACTTCGGCTACGTCGCCTGCGCCGGCACCGGCCGCATCGGTGACCTCGTCTGGATCGACAGTGACGGAGATGGCACCCGCGACAGCAATGGTTGCCGCGGCACCGAGTCGGGCCTGCCCTGCGCCACCGTCCGGCTCTTCGATGCCAACGGATTCCTGATCGCAACCCGGCAAACCGACAACAATGGCCGTTACCAGTTCACCGGCCTCTTCGCCGGCCTCTACTCCGTGACGGTCACCCCGCCCTCCGGCTACACGCCGAGCTATGATCTCGACGGCCTCCTCACGCCCAACACCGCGACGCTCAGCCTCGCCAATGGCCAGACCCGCAGCGACGTCGACTTCGGCTACATCCGCTACTGCCCGCGCATCACCACGGGCACCGGCTGCACGCCTGGCTTCTGGCGCAACCAGAACGGCCAGTCACTCCTCCGTCCGTACGACTTCGCCGTCCTCACCTCGCTGAAGCTCGTCAATGACAACGGATCCGACCGCGACTTCACCTCGACCCTGAGCTCGAACAAGTCCGCCTTCGCCAGCTGGCTCCAGTCCAGCTCGGCCGTGAACATGTCCCGCCAGCTCTCGATCCATCTGGCGTGCTTCCAGCTCAACGTCCTCCACGGCTTCTACCAGCCGGGAACGTCCATCCCGACTCCGGGCATCGGCAGCGGTTCCATGACCGCCTCGAACCTGATCGCCGCGGCCAACGCTGCACTCATCGCCGACGGCAACACACCGTCCGGTGACCCCAATCGCGCTTCTCAGGAAGTCCTGAAGAACGCCCTCGACGCCGCCAATCAGGCTGCCCGTCGATGACACAAAACACGCTTTAGGCTGCGGCCAACCAAGCAGCCGTCCGCCGAAAGGCGGTCCCCCAACCAACGCCCGGGAGTCTCCTCTCCCGGGCGTCTTTTTTTGTAAGTCCCCAGTTCCCAGCTCCCAGACGTAGCAGTCGACGTCAGGAGGCTGTGGAAGGAGTGCCAAGTTCGAAGTTTCAAGCCAACGTAGCAGTCGACGTCAGGAGGCTGTTCAACTGCCAACTCCCAACTGCCAACTCCCTTGAAGGCCGCGTGCCCCCACGCACATGGCTTGAAACTTGAAACTGAAAACTTCGAACTCGCGCCCCACTACCGTCACACTCCTCCACACTTGAAGCTGTCCGCACAAAGCACCCTGTGGTCCCTCGCCGCCCATCCGGATCGCGCGCGCCACGTGTACACGGAGCTCCAGCACCATCCCGCCTCCGCCTCCTTCCTCGCATCGATCCCTCCCAGATCGGCCGAAGCCCTCATCCGTGTCGCCGGCGGCTCCCGCCACCTCGCCGCCCGCCTGCTCCGTGAACCCGGCTGGGTTCCCATCTGCTTCGCTCCTTCCGCGCTGTCCCAGCCGCGCCGGTTCGACAGCCTCCGTCTGGAGGCCGCCGCATTCCTCGATGACGCCATCCACCGCGCCGATCACGCCGCCGCACTACGCTCCCTCCGACGTTTCCGGGAACGGGAATCCCTGCGCATCGCCGCACGCGATCTCGCCGGATTCACCGACGTCGAGACCCTCACCCGCGAACTCTCCGATCTCGCCGATGTCTGCCTCGCCGGGGTCCTCCGCATCGTCCGCGCCCAACTCGCTTCACGCATGGGCGAACCCTGGCATCAGGGGCCCGATGGTCGCTGGACCCCGACGCCCTTCTGCGTCCTCGGCCTCGGCAAGCTCGGCGGACAGGAACTGAACTACAGCTCCGATGTCGACCTGCTCTTCGTGTACGGCGATGAAGGTCACGTCTTCCGGTCCCCGCCCACCGCCCGAACCACGCCACCTTCCGGAGGCGTCGCCAGCCACGCCTTCTTCCGACGTCTCGCCGAAGCCTTCACCACCGAAGTCGCCCAAGCCTCGCCCGACGGTCAACTCTACCGCGTCGACCTCCGCCTCCGTCCCGAAGGCGATGCGGGCCCGCTCGCACGATCCCTCGACGCCTACGAATCCTACTATTCCGAATGGGGCCAGACCTGGGAGCGCCTCATGCTCCTCAAGGCCCGCCCCCTCGCAGGCGATCGCCAGCTCGGCGCCGAGTTCCTCGAAACCATCCAGTCGTTCCGCTATCCCAGGTCACTCTCCGAAGGCCTGCTCGACGAAATCGCCGCCACCAAGACCCGCCTGGAAACCGAGGCCATCCAGGGCGATGCGGAACGCGATGTGAAACGCGGCCGTGGCGGCATCCGCGAAATCGAATTCATCACCCAGTCCCTTCAACTCCTCAACGCGGGCCGCCAACCCTTCCTTCAGGGAGGTTCCACCCTTCCCTCCCTCGCCAAGCTCGCCGAGTACTCCCTCCTCTCAGCCACCGAAGCGACCCAACTCGCCGAAAGCTACCGGTTCTGGCGCGACGTGGAACACCGTCTCCAGATGGAGGACAACCTCCAGACCCACACGCTTCCCACGGACGCTCCAGCCCTCGCACGGATCGCCCACCTCATGGGCTGCGGCTCCGTCAACGACTTCGAATCCAGACGCACCCTCCACGCCTCCCGCGTCCGTTCCATCTATGACAAGTTCCTGGGAACGCGCACTCCGGCCGACCCAGCCCCACACCTCCCACCCACCGCCCGAACCCACGAATCCGACTGGCTGCGGCTCCTCACCCGTCACGGCTTCCGGGATCCCGCCGACGGCGTCCGCAGGATCCGCGAATTCATCGAGGGACCTGGATGGTCCCACGTCTCCCGACGGACCGGGGACCTCGGCCGGGCCCTGCTTCCCCACTTCCTCTCCATCTGCCCCGGAAGCCCCTTCCAACGCCCAGCCTCCAGCCGCATCCACAGCGTCCTTTCCGATCCCGACCGCGTCCTCACCCGACTCGATCGTTTCATCCAGGCCTACGGCAGCCGGTCCACCCTCTACGAGGCGTGGTCCGCAACGCCGCCATTCTTCGAATTGCTGCTGTGGCTCTTCGACCGTTCCGAGGCCCTCGGAGAAGTCGCCATCCGCACTCCCGATCTCGTCGAGGAAATCGTTCAGGGCGCACACCTCCGCCGACAGCGCTCCGTCGACGAAACCCTCGCCGACCTGCGGCATGGGCGCACCGACACCGATCAGACGCTATGGCTCCGACGCTACCAACAGGCCGAACAGCTGCGCATCGGCCTGCGAAGCCTGCTCGACCTGGCCGATCCCACCCAGACCCACGCCGAGCTGACAACCCTTGCCGAAGCATCCATCCGCTATGCCCTCGAGATCATCCAGCACCGACACCGCCTGAAGTCCGCCCCGTTCGCTGTCATCGGTCTCGGTCGGCTCGGTGGCGCCGAACTCACCTTCGGCTCCGACCTCGACCTGCTCTTCGTCACTCAGGACCGGCAGCGGGACCTGCCGCGGATCATTCGTTACGCCACGGAGTTCATCGCCCTGCTTTCCGCCTCCACCGAGATCGGGGCCGCCTACGACATCGATACCCGACTCCGTCCGGACGGCGAAAAGGGACTGCTCGTCAACACCATCGCCGCGCATGCGGACTACTACCGCCGCCGCGCACGACTCTGGGAAATCCAGGCCCTGCTCCGTGCACGCCCGATTGCGGGCGACCCGACCACCGCCTCCCGTTTCATGGCGCTCCCAGACACCTTCTGCCGCTTCCACCTTCCACAACCTGACCTCGCCGCCTGGCATCCCGACTGGGAGTCCGACATCGACGCCATGCGACAACGCATCCATCGCGAGCGCACCACGCCGGGTACCGAGGACCTCGCCTTCAAGACCGGAGAGGGCGGCATCATCGCCGCGGAATTCCTCGCCCAGAAATGGAGCCTTGCCGACGGCCACCCCGAACCCAATACCCGGACCGCATTGGCCCGGGAATCGCCGCCGGCCGGCTCGCCCCGGACCAGGGTTCTGCCCTCCTTCAATCCTTCGACCAACTCCGCCGCATCGAACTCATCCTGCGGCGATGGAGCTGTCAGCCCGAGTCCCTGCTCCCTGCCGATCCCGCCGCCCTCGACCGCGTCGCCATCCGCTGCGGACTGCCATCCGGCGCCGAACTCCTGGCCACCGTCCGACAGTCCCGAGCCGTCATCCACCAGGCCTGCTCGCCCCGTAGCTGACGAGGGCCGGGAGGAGTCTCCAGATTCCGACGGTAGCTGACGAGGTCACGAGGCAGTGGAAGGAGAGTCCCAGGTTTTCAGTCTCAAGTTCCAGGCCGACCTCACACGTGAAACTCCCCGCTGGCAGGACGGGCTCAGACGTGTGCAACGAATCCCAACGGGATTCTGGCACCCAGCCCAGAAGGGTTGCCGAGCTTGCGAGGCTACCCTGGGTTACAAGCCTCAACGCCCTTGGCGTTGCAAACACAGCGTCATGGCGCCGCCGTTCAAACCCGAATCTCCTCCCCCTTGCAGGCCGGGTGCCCCACCCGGCGCAACTCACTGGCTGGCTTCAAACTTGAATCTTCAAACTTGAAACTCGGATCTCACCCCCCGACTTCCGCCCGGGCTTCCGCCGCCAACGCCGTCGACAGGTACCGTTCGCCCGTGGAGCACCCGATCGTCACGATGGTCTTGCCCTTGTTCTCGGGACGCTTCGCCACCTGGATCGCGGCCCACACGTTCGCCCCGGTCGAAATCCCACCCAGGATCCCCTCCTCCTTCGCCAACCGACGCGCGATCGCGAACGCATCGTCATTGCTCACCGCAACCGCCTCCGCGATCTGGGTCTCACCCGACGCCGACTTCAGATGCAGGTTCCGCGGCACAAACCCTGCCCCCGTCCCCTGGATCTTGTGCGGCCCCGGCTTCACCACCTGACCCGCCAACGTCTGCGAGATCACCGGCGAATCCGCCGGCTCCACCGCGATCGCCTGGAACGACGGCTTCCGCGCGTGCAACACCTCGTAGCAGCCCGTGATCGTCCCACCCGTGCCCACCGCCGCCACCAGGATATCCACCGCGCCGTCCGTATCCGACCAGATCTCCTCGGCCGTCGTCCGACGATGGATGTCGGGATTCGCCGGGTTCTCGAACTGCTGCGGAATCCAGGAATTGGGCGTCTCCCGGGCCAACTGTTCCGCCCGGCTGATCGCACCCCGCATGCCCTCCGAACCCGGCGTCAAAACCAGCTTCGCACCCAGCAACGCCAGCAGGGTCCGGCGCTCCAGCGACATCGTCTCCGGCATCGTCAGGATCAGCTTGTACCCCTTGGCCGCCGCCACGAACGCGAGCGCGATGCCCGTGTTGCCCGACGTCGGCTCAATGATCGTCGTGTCCGGCTTCAGCACGCCGCTCTTCTCCGCCTCGTCGATCATGTTCATCCCGATCCGGTCCTTCACCGAACCCAGCGGATTGAAGAACTCGCACTTCAACAGCACCGACGTGGACGGATCCACGCCGAAGGATGCCGGGATGCGGTTGAGTCGGACCAGCGGGGTATGCCCGACGGTCTCCACGATATTGTTGTAGATGCGGCCCATGGCTCAAAAAGCGTTGCGTTCTGTATCGATGATGCCGCAACGCTGCGGAACCCAATGCCACGACGCAAGCACCCAGATTTCCCCGCCGTAACGTAGCAGTCGACGTCAGGAGGCTAGGGCGGGGGAGAGTTCCCAGTTCCAAGATCTGAAGGCCGGGTGCCCCCACCCGGCGGACTTCGAAAGTCCCAGTCTGAAGCTTGAATCCCTTCCCCACTCGTAGCAGTCGACGTCAGGAGGCTGTGGATGAATCTTGAAACTGAAAACTTCGAACTCCCCGAACTCCCGCCCGTCTCCCCCCACGATTCCCGATTGCATCCCCCACAGGCCCAAGGCCATGTTCCAAAGGTCTGCACGCTGGCAACACCCCCCTCATGAGCCCCCGCAGCAAACCGGAAGACGACACGCTGCTCACGAGCCCCACCCTCCTCGCGCGGCTTCGCGTCATGGACGATTCCGAAGCCTGGCGCGAGTTCCTCGTCCGCTACGAACGCATGGTCAAGGGCATGGCCCGCGCCCGCGGGCTGTCCGCTGAGGACTCCGAGGACATCGCGCAGGAAGTCTTCCACCGCGTTGCCGAATCCATCCACACCTTCGAACACCAGAACCAGCAAGGAGCCTTCCGCAGCTGGCTCAGCCAGCTCGCCCGCTGGCGCGTGGGTGACCTCCAGCGCCAGCTTCGCCGGACCCCCACCGTTCCCATCCCCACCCCGGATCCCGAGGAGGACACCGACCCCATCGAACACCCGGGCGACTCGGATCCCGTGGCCGAGCTCGAAGCCGCCACCCGCGAGGAACTCGTCCGCGCCGCCCTCCGACGCCTCCAGAAACGGGTGAAGCCCGCCAGCATCCAGGCCTTCGAACTCCTCGTCATCGAAGGCCTCCCCATCTTCAAGGTCGCTTCCATGCTCCAGATGAGTCCCGGCACCCTCTACGTCACCAAGTTCCGCGTCGCCCGCCAACTCCGCGACGAACTCGCCCTCCTCCGCAAGGAACTGGAGTAAGCCCAGGGGAAGTTTGAAGTTTGAAGATTCAAGTTTGAAGCCTGGTAACTCCCCCCTTGAAGGCCGGGTGCCCCCACCCGGCGCATCCCAGTCTCCGCCGGGTGAGGGCACCCGGCCTTCAACCACCTTACTTGAAACTTGAAACTGAAAACTCGGAACTCCCCGCTGTAGGCCGCGTGCCCCCACGCGGCGCAATTTCCAGTTCTGGAAACTGGAATCTGGCCACTGGGAACTCCCACCCGGCCTTCAACCACGGATCTGGCATCTGGCAACTGGCATCTGGCATCTGGCAACTTACTTGAAACTTGAAACTGAAATCTTGAACCTCCGTATCCCCATGTCGCTGACCTCGTTCTCGTTTCCGACCCGCACCCTGTACGGCGCGGGTTCCCTCCGTGAGCTTCCCGCCCACCTCGCCCGCCTCGGCATCCACCGCCCGTTGGTGGTCACCGATCCCGGCCTGGCAAAGACCGACGCCTTCAAGGCCCTCGAATCCGTCCTGGGCATCGCCAACCGCGGCGTCACCTGGTTCGTCTTCGACGGCGTCCACCCCAATCCGATCGAGGACGACGTCCGCCTTCCCGGGGCCATGATCCGCGACCACGCCTGCGATGGCGTCATCGCCATCGGCGGCGGCAGCCCCCTCGACGCCGGCAAGGCCGCCCGCCTCCTGGCGAAGAAGCCCGACCTCGACATGGCGAAGTTCTACGACGAACCCCATGACTGGTCCGGCCTCGTTCCCCTGATCGCCATTCCCACCACCGCCGGCACCGGCAGTGAAGTCGGCCGCAGCTCCGTCATCACCCTCGACTCCACCAAGCGCAAGGCCGTCCTCTTCCACCCGGAACTCCTCGCCAAGCTCGTCGTCCTCGACCCCGAACTGACCGTCGGCCTTCCTCCCAAGCTCACTGCCGCCACCGGCGCCGACGCCCTCACCCACTGCATCGAGAGTTATACCTGCCCATCCTTCCATCCGATGTGCGATGGCATCGCGCTGGAAGGCATCCACCTCATCGTCGACGCCCTGCCGCGGGCCGTACGCAACGGCGCCGACCTCGACGCCCGCGGCCGCATGCTCGTCGCCGCCGCGATGGGAGCCATCGCCTTCCAGAAGGACCTCGGCGTGGTCCATTCGATGGCCCATCCGCTTTCCACCCTCTTCGGGATGCACCACGGCCTCGCCAACGCCCTGTGCCTGGTCGCCGCCATGAAGTTCTGTGCCGCCCGCAAGCCCGGCCTCTACCGCCGGGTCGGCATCGCCTGTGACCTTCCCGTCCTCGGCCTCCCGGACGCCGAAGCCGACGCCGCCACCATCGAATTCATCGCGAAGTTCCTGGCCGACCTCGGCCTCAACACCCGCCTCCGCGACCACGGCGTGAAACCCGAGGCCCTCGAAGCCCTCGTCGGCCAGGCCATGGACGATCCCTGCCACAAGACCAACGCCGTCCCTGTCACCGCCGATGATTTCCGCGCGCTCTACACAGCGGTGATCTGACCCTGGGATCCAGAGGACTGTTCGTTGAGTCCGAGCCACGGATCAGTAGGCCGGGTGCCTTCACCCGGCGTATGCACTAAAGACTGTAGACGAGGTGTGGACTGCCGGTTCATTGCTGCAAATACCGTTACTGTAGGGGGGCGTGTCTTCATGCCGCACGCGAAGCCGCGACGGCCGCGAAGAAAAGCCGGGCCCGCCCCTTCGTCGCTCGGAACCTTTCGCGTGAGCCGGTTTCCACGACGTCGTCGGACGGCGTCACCCACCTCTACCGCCGCGACATTCGTTGGGAAGCTGACGGTAGCACTGGTACCGGAAGCGCTGATGGAACCCAGCCCGGACACGATGAGGGCGCAGTCGGTTCCAAGTGTGGCCGGCCTTCGGCCAACGACCTCGCCCAGGTTGACGTTCACCGTCAGATTCGTCGCGAGGCTCCCCGTCCGTTCGAATCGGATGTGGCCTTCCTGAACCCCACCCTCCCGGCGATCCTGCGCCACGGAGATGACCGGACGGACCGAGACCGCTGTGCCGATCGGAAGTGTTCCCCGGGCGTAGGCCACCCGATACTCCGAAAACTGACCGGAGGCCTGATTGGTTGCCGCAGGAGCGTGGGCGGTGGCGTCAGGGGGGATGGGCGTTGGGTTCGCATAACCGGCTATAACTCCTCCCCATGAACTTCAGATGACCCAACAAATCAACGACTCATTGGCGAATCAGGGAGCAATGGGGTGAAACGGCCAACAGGGCTGCGGTTCTGGAAAGGGCCGAACAAAGCGTGTCCGGCTGCGCTTTCCGTTCATCCTAGAAGCGGGAGTTCATTTAACCGCAGATGCCGCAGATGGAGGGGCAGAAATGCCAGCACCCAAGGCTCGTGCAGACGTCACCTTGCGGGTGAAGGGCACGCCCGATCCAAGCTACTGACTCTCTGCGTCATCTGCGATCATCTGCGGTTCCAACTGCTGCTTTCAGGTTCATGGAAGGAGCAAAGTGCTTTCCCCGCCCAGCGGACCTACTTCTCGATCACGAACTGGTCCCGGAGAACACCGTCGATGTCGAACGCGCGGTAGTTCATCCGGGGCCCGCTGATCTGGATGTCGAGCACCTGATAGGTCGCCACGTTTGTCATCCCCACCTGCGTATAGTCGTGCTTCGCCTGCGGATAGAACTTCGTTCCCGACGTGGCCACGACATATACCGTTCCCTTGGCCGGCGTTTCCGCCCGTTGGCCGCCCTTCATCGGAAACGTCCGCAGGTACGCGTGGTCGTGTCCCTGCAGCACCAGGTCGACGTGGTATTGGTCGAACAGCGGTGTCCAATGCTGCACCACCGACTCGTTCTGCCGGCCTTCCGCGGACGAGTACGCCGGGTGGTGATACGCCACGAACTTCCACGTCGCCTTCGTCGTCGACAACTCCTGCGCCAGCCAGTTCGTCTGCAACGACGGCGCGAGGTTCGAGTCCAGGATGATGAACTGCGCGTCCGAATAGCGGAAGCTGTAGGCCCGCTCCGGCGGGATCTCCTTCGGCCCGTTCCGCATCAGCGCGAACTGTTGCAGGTACATCTTCGGCTCGCCCCCCTGGTACTCATGATTGCCCAGCACGGGCACCAGCGTCCGGCGATCGAAGATCGTCCGCGCATTGTGGAAGAAGCTGTCCCAATCGTCCCGCTGCGCCCCCCGGTTCACGAGGTCCCCCGCCATCAGGTAGAAGGCCGCGTCCGGACGGTTCCGAAATGCGGTCTGAACGAGTGATCCCCACCGGTCGAGCCCGTTCTGGGCATCGCCCATATAAATGAAGGAGAAGGGCACGTTGCCCGCCGGGGCCGTGATGAACTCCTGGTACTCCAGCCAACCATCCCGGCTGCCATCGCCCACGGAGTAGAGATACCGCGTCCCCGGCTCGAGGCCGGTCAACGCCACCGTGTGCCGGTTCACCACCGGATCATTCAGCAACCGCTCGTCCTTCAACACCTCCGTCACCGCCTTCACCCGCTGCGGACGCCGGTCCCGCGGGGAATTCATGTCCACCGCACGCCCGAATTGCACATAACCGCTCCGCACCTTCGGACCCGTCCGCCACTGGATCGTCTGCGTCGTCTGCGGATCCCCGCTCCACGTCAGGACCACATGCTCCGGACGATCCTTCGACCGATGATCGGTCCATCGGAAGATCCCCAGCAACCGGCCATCCTCCCGTCGGTCCCGGAGCGTCCGCACGATCCGGGCACCCATGAACTCTGGAGGAAGGTTTGTCAGCGTCACATCCATGTCCGCATACGGTGCGATCCCGTTGGTGAACTCCCCCACCCGCAAGGTCGCGGGGTATAACTCGTCGATTTCCAACCTCTGTCCCGCGACCGCCGGCTGCGCCAGCACCAGATAATGTTCACCGCCCCCCGCCACCGAGTTCACGCCCAGACCCACCTCTCCCGCCGGAAACTCCTTCTGCCACGCCTCAAAGCGGACACTGCCCCGCGTCACCGCGTTCGTCCGCGCCACGAAGCCCCGTTCGGAAAGCCAATAGGGATCATTGGTGTTCCGCGCATCCTTCAGCACCGTCACCACCGCGGGAACGCTCAGCCGGAACAGCACATGTTCACTCCCGAGGATCTCACGCTCCCGCGCGGTGATCAGCCCCAGCGCCTCCGCCACCTTCATCTGCTTCAGCTCATTGGTGGTCTTCGTCCGCTCAAACCGGTCCAGGATCCCGGCCACCGTGTCATGGATCGACGCATGCGTCCCCACGTGCGCCTGCGACGCCACTGATGCCACCCACAACCCCAAAGCCACAACCACCCAACGCCACCTGTGCATCCCCCATCCTGTACCGACCCCAAATCCCAAGGACATCCCCAATCTGAGTTCCCTTGTAGGCCGCGTGCCCCCACGCGGCGCATCTTCCCGAACATGCGTCCCGCGCCCGCCCTCGCCGCAACGCGGCGCACGGCGAAAGCCCGGGGTGGAGCGGAGCGGAACCCTGGGTCACCCCACCCCAACGATACCTCGCCCCAACGGGGCGAACGGTGACCACATGCACCCTGTCCCGTGTGCCCTTTCAGGGCACGGAGGACGTTGTGTGGCTTGGTCCCCGGGGTTCCACCCCGGGCTTTCACCGGTTGCCCCTTCGGGGCAGGCAACTCGGAACTGGAGTCTGGGAACTGGGTGCTGGATCCGCCGGGTGAGGGCACCCGGCCTTCAATCGGGAATCCCCCTCCCCCTTGAAACTTGAAACTGAAATCTTCCAACTCGCTTTCAAACTTGAAACTCCCCACCCACGCACTACGCACCCCTCGTGCTGTTCCGTCGCCACCTTCCTGCACTCCTCGCCCTCGTCGGCCTCCTCCTCTCGCGAGGCACCTGCCTCCGTGCCGACGACCCCGGTTGGCTCGCACCCGTCCAGCGACTGGCCGACTGGCTCGACGCCTCTGAACCCAACCGGCCCTTCGTCCAGACCCAGCTCGAACTCGTCAGCAAGGGCTCACGCTCGCTCGGCTTCTCCAACCTCCACGCCCATCTCACCCTCCGGGTTCCCGACCGCCTGCATCTCACCTCCGGCACCAATCGCACCCGCGTCGAGTTCGGACGCCACGGCAACAAACTCTGGCTCTGGGAACCCGCCCTGAAACGCTGGACCCAGTCCCGCCTCCCCGACGGCGCGGATCCCATCGGCTTCCCCGTCGCCGGCACCCTGCTCGGCTGGGCCTCCAAAGGTTGTGAAACCGAGACCTTCAAAACCGTGGCGATCCAGGGCGAACCTTGCGCCCCCTACCGTGTCCGCCCCGGCCCGATGGCCAAGGAATACCTCGGCACCGCCGACTTCACACTGAGCCTCTGGATCCAGTCCCGCTCCCAGCTCCCCCTCGCCGCCCGTTGGCAGGACCCCGCCGCCACCACCGACCTCACCGCCTGGCTCCGTCGCGTCCGCGTCAGCCAGGCCCTGAATGAAGTTCATTGGGCCGAAAGGTCGCCGGGCGGCATCCGCGCCGAGGACGTCTCCCTCGACGTCCTCCGCCAACGCCTCCCGCGCGCCTTCCTCTTCGTCGCCCTCGAACTCAGCGCCCTCCCCCGCCCAATTAAAGATCAGTCCGATCGGACTGATCGGACGGATCAGACTGATCCGCCGGCTCAGCTTGTGCCACCGGCCCCCGGTGCAGGATCTTGCAGGGCTCCGGGTCCTTGTAGTGCCGCTTCAACCCGCGGTCCGCCAGGGCCGCCGCCGGCACCCTCTGGATGAACTCCGCGAACGACTTCTCCACCCGGTCCTTCTGCGCCTTCTGTCCCGCCTTCGTCTCCCAGTACTCCTGCTCCACGTTCGACAGGAAGATCCCCGCCTCATCCGGCCCGATGTTCTCGCGCCGCGCCAGGATCCAGAACAGCCCCGGATCCTCCGGGAGCGCCACCGGGAACGGCACGAACTTCGCCTTCACTTCCTCTTCCTCCTCCGACCCCGGCGGAATCACCTTCAGCTTGTTCGAGATCGTCCGGTCCGGCAGCACGATCTCCACCGCCACCGAATCGCCCTTCTCGCTCGGCTCCACCGTCACCTCCGCATTCGCGAAGTTCGTCGCGATCTGGTCCTTGAATCCCTCGACCGTCGCCGGCTCCAGATCGGGCAACGATCCCTCCGTGCAGAACTTCTCGAAGGACTTCACGTTGTTGATCAACCGGACCTCCTGCGCCACCTGCTCATAGATCGCCGAGGCCAGCCTCGGATCGGGGGTTGCCTTCGGAAGCACCTTCTCCAGCAGCGCCAGGAACTGCGCGTCGTTCATGCCCTTCGTCTTCGTCGCCATAATCAGGAAATCAGAATGCCGTCCCCGTGGTTTTCAGGGGGGCGGGTTTCTCTCCGACCCGACGCCATTCCGCAAGCATCCGCATCAACGAAGAAGGTAGCAGCCAACGTCAGGAGGCTGTCGGAGAGTTCGGAGTTTGAAGATTCAAGTTTGAAGCCCATCACCACTGCCTCGTGACCTCGTCAGCTACCCTCCGCGACGTAGCAGACGACGTCAGGAGGCTGGAGTAGGAGCCGCAAGTTTGAAGTTTCAAGACTCAAGCTCCCAAGCGTAGCAGACGACGTCAGGAGGCTGAGGTCTGTCTTGAAACTTGAATCTGAAAACTTCGAACTCCGCCCCGAACTCCGTCCCCCCCTTGAATCTTCACTCTCCAAACTCCAGACTCCCGCCCCCCGCCGGACTTCCAGCGGACTCCCCCACGCGTTGAAACAGGTGCTCATCATCAAGACGTCGTCCCTCGGCGATGTCGTCCACACCCTGCCGGCCGTCTCGGACGCCGCCGCCGCGCTTCCCGGGATCCGGTTCGACTGGGTGGTGGAAGAGGGCATCGCTGAAATCCCCTCCTGGCATCCCGCCATCGATCGGGTAATCCCCGTCGCCCTCCGGCGGTGGCGCAAGGGTTGGTGGCAATCCGAAGTCCGCGAACAGCGCGCCGCCTTCAGACGCTCCCTTTCCGAACGTCACTACGACGCCATCATTGACGCCCAGGGCCTCCTCAAGAGCGCCTGGCTCTCCCTCCAGGCCCGCGGTCCCACCCACGGCCTGTCATGGTCCAGCGCCCGGGAACCCCTCGCCTCCCTCGCCTACCGCCACCGCCATCCGGTCGCCAAGGGGACCCACGCCATCCATCGCGTCCGACAACTCTTCGCCGACAGCCTCGGGTATCCCGTTCCGGAATCCGCCCCGCGCTACGGAATGGACCGTGGCCAACTCCAGCCCAACGCCCACGCCAACCCCACCACCCCTTACGTCGTCTTCCTGCACGGCACGACCTGGGCCACCAAGCATTGGCCCGAACCCTTCTGGATCCAGCTTGCGGGTCTCGCCACCGCTGCCGGCCAGCGCGTCCTGCTTCCCTGGGGATCGCCGTCCGAACACGAGCGCGCCCAACGCATCGCTGCCGCCCACCCCGCGGCCGCCATCACCATCCTCCCACGCCTGCCCCTGCGCGACCTCGCCAGCATCCTCGCCGGAGCCACCGGTGTGATCGCCGTCGATACCGGCCTGGCCCACGTGGCCGCCGCCCTCGACGTTCCCGCCGTCACCCTCTACGGCCCCACCGAACCCGGCCTCACCGGAACCCTCGGTTCCACCCAGACCCACCTCCGCGCCACCTTCCCCTGCGCCCCCTGCTTCCGCCGCACCTGCAACTTCCCCGGCCCGCATCCAGTCGAACCGCCCTGCTTCCAGTCCGTCCCACCCACCACCGTGTGGAATGCCCTCCGCGCCCTCACCGCATGAACGCCACGCCATGAAGGAAATCCTCGTCATCCGCTGGAAGAGCATCGGCGACGTCGCCTTCACCCTCCCCGCCGTCAACCACCTGCGCGCCCATCACCCCGACGCGCGCATCACCTTCCTCGTCTCCCGCGAGAACCGCTTCGTCGTCGAGGCCTTCCCCGGCATCGACGAGATCTGGACGATTGATCGCGCCCTGTTCCGTGGCTCTGGTGTCCTCAAGGGCCTCGCCAACATCGCGCGCCTCATCGGACAGATCCGCAGCCGACGCTTCTCCCTGGTCGTCGATCTCCAGGGCTACGGCGAAACCGCCGCCCTCACGCGCTGGAGTGGCGCACCCGAGCGTTGGGGATGCGCCCGACGCGGTTGGCGCCGGAATGCCTTCACCCGGAACTACGCCGAGAACCAGCACCTCCACCCCGCCGAACGCCACGTCCGGATGCTCGAAACCTTCGGCATCCAACCCGGGCCCATCCGGAACCGCCTCTCCCTCTCCGAAACCCGACTGAGCGAAGCCCGCGCCTTCCTCCAACGCGCCCAGATCCATCCCGACGGCAGCCCGATCGTCTATTTCCAACCCTGCACCAGCGCCGCGGAAAAGAACTGGCCCATCGATCGCTACATTGCCGTCGCCAGCCACCTGCGCTCGCAGGGTGCCCAGATCATCTTTGGCGGCGGACCTGCCGACCAATCCATGTTCACCGCCGCACGCGCCGCCGGATTCGCCGTGACCGATGGCCTTCCCGCCGCCACGTCCCTCGCCCTCCTCAGCCTCGTCCAGCTTGTCGTTGGCGGAGACACCGGATTCCTCCATCTCGCCGTGGCCGTCGGGACCCGCGTCGTCATGGTTGCCCGCCGCGGTCCGCTGCCCCTCGGCCACCCCGAGTGGGCCCTGATCGCTCCGGACGCCCGCATCGAAACCCTCACGGTACCCGACGTCATCGCGCGCGCCACCGAAGCCCTCCGCTGAACCCGTTCCCAACTGGCCGCATCCCGATACCCCCACTCGCGTCGGGGCGGCGACGTCCACGTCGCCGTTCCAACGTGCTTCTCACTGCGATGGGAAATCCCCGCTCTGGACGCGTACGGATCGTCTGAAGCATGGACGCGGCGAAGGTCTTTCCTCGGAGCCGTGGCTCCAGGTGCGGAGCACCGGCAGATGATAGCCCACAGCGTCAGCTGTGGGTTTGGCTCCTAAACGGCTACAAGCCCCGGAGGGGCGACAGATCCGGGGCTGCTTCGCACCCCGAACCAGCCTTAAAGCCTCCGGCGCTCACCATCGCAGATTCAACCGCTGCTTTCGGGCTCAACCCTTCAACTCCACCAGCACAGGTCGGTGATCGGACGCCACCGGTTCCTCCAACACCTGACTCTGGCGCCCCGTGTGCCACTTCCCCCGTGGCCGTAGCAGGACGTAATCGATCCGCCCTTCTGGCTTCTCCGCGGGGATCGTCGGCAGTGGATTCGCAGCCGAAGCATCCTCCCAATCGGCCAGCATCCGCTGCATCACACGGCTCTCGGGACGGTCGTTGAAATCGCCCGCCAGGAGAACGGGATCCGTGCCGGCACCGAACAACTCCTGCAAACGCGCCACCTGCAACCAGCGGTCGTCATCGCCCCGTGATGCATCCAGATGGACGCCCACGAACCGGAACTCCCCCAACCGGGGAACCCGGACTCGCGCCGAGATCGCAATCCGTTGCTCGCGATTCGCCGGGTTGGGCAACAGATCCACCGTGAAATCCTCCATCGGCCAACGGCTCAGCAGCATTCCCCCGTACGCGCCACCCTGAAAATCAATGGCCTTCCCGAACTGCCCGAACAACCCCGTCAACCGGATGTACTCGGCTGCCTGATCCACCCGACCCGTCCTTTGGGTCTTCACGTCCACCTCCTGCAACGCCACCAGATCCGCGTTGCTCGCCCGGATCACCCTCGCGATCCGTTCCAGGTCGACCTTCCCGTCCACGCCTTCGCCGTGGTGCAGGTTGTACGTCATCACCCGCAATGGGGCGAAGGGAATGACTGGCTTTCCGGGCAATCCGGCGCATCCGGCAGCAACAACAGCAGTGGTGGCAACAGGCATCATCTGGAGGAACTCTCGGCGGCTCATCGCCCCGCCAATAGAGCACCGCATCCCATCGGATTCCAGCACCGCGCACCATCACCCACCCCCCTCATTTGCCTCCGCACGAAACCGGGGAGGCGACGTCCTCGTCGCCGTTCCGAAGCCTTTCCCAGGGCGATGAGGACCTCGCCGCCCCGAAGCCACTCGAAAAGCAGGGCGGCATCGAGGTGCGCCCAGCACCCTTGCCAGCCACCCGGGGAACTGGCTTCAAACTTGAATCATGAATCTTCAGAGTCCCCCCGATGACGTTCACACCCGGTCCCCTGGACGGCCTCTGGGTCGTCGGCCTCGAACCCCGCCACGACAGCCGTGGTTGGTTTGTGCGTACCTGGTGCGAAGAGGAGTTCGCCCGACACGGCCTCAACACCCGCTGGCCCCAGTCCAACACCACCCGCACCCTCCATCGCGGGATGCTCCGTGGCATGCACTGGCAGGCTGCCCCGCACCCGGAAACCAAGCTCATCCGCTGCACCCGCGGCGCCGTCTGGGATGTGGTCGTGGACGTCCGTCCGGCTTCACCCACCTTCGGTCGCTGGTCAGCCCTCGAGTTGTCCGAATCCAACGCCCGCCAAATCTACGTCCCCGCGGGATTCGCCCACGGCTTCCAATGCCTCACCGATGACGCCGAACTCCATTACCTGATGTCCGACGTCTACCACCCGGATCTCGCCCGGGGTTTCCGCTGGGACGATCCCGACGTCGCGATCCCGTGGCCCATCCCAGACCCCGTGATGTCGGATCGAGACCGATCCTTTGGTTTGCTACGCGGCAGCATGGAACCCATGTAGCGACATCACAGGGGGTGGTTACAGGATGCGCCCGATCCCAAGTCCTCCCGAAACTGCCGTACAGACGGGCCCGATCACCATCCCGCCATACTCCTTCAACTCCCGCGCCTTCAACCTCGGAAAGGCATGGATCCGCTCCGGCCCAAGGTATTCTCCGAGCAAAGCGCGGTTGCCGGCAACGGAAGCATCTGGTTGCCGGCTTTCCATCAGGACCACCTGGGCCCGCTTGCGTGCCCGTTCGGAAAGGGCAGACCACACCAGACGCACCTGCCCAACCACACCCAACCGATCGACCGCCACCACCACCGGCACTGCCTCCAATCCCTCCAACAGTTCTGGAGCGTCCGCCCCCTCCAACAGAGGACTCAGCAACCCTCCAGCACCCTCGGTCACCGCCACGCGCATTCCCAGGGATGCGGCCCTCACGTGTTCAACGACCGCAGCCATCGCCACCCGTCGGCCCTCCATCCGCGCCGCCAGCAACGGAGCAATGGGTTCCGCGAAATGCCACGGATTGATGACGTCCAGCGGCACCTCCCCCGCCTGGACGTCGAACAGGGCCTCCGCATCCGTCCGCGGTCCGGACGCCAGTGGCTTGAACCCGATCGATGGCACCCCCTGCGCCCGGAGCCATCCCAGAAAACACGCCGTGAACACCGTCTTGCCGACATCGGTGTCCGTGCCCGTGACGAAAACCTGCATCGGAACGCCCGCGGTTGATTTCGATTTCATGCTCTTCCAATTCCCACCGACGACGACCTTTGGCCCATCGCGGGCCTGAGTTCGATGGGCTGTGGGATGGCTGCTGCCGAGCCCACCCCGTTCGTGCTGCCCCGACGGTACCCCGCCAGATCCAGAGTCACATGCAAGTAGCCGATCTCCCGCAATCGGGCGGCCACCTCCGTGTGTTGCTCGCCACGGAAGAACCGGGACAACTCCTCGACACCCAATTCCACCCGCGCCAGCGCCCCGGTGCCCGTCTGGTGATGCCGCACACGCACATCGAAATACCCAAGGCCGCGCAGGTAATGCTCCGCCTCCTCGATCATCCGCAGTTTCTCCGGCGTGACCGATTCACCGGTCGGGATGCGCGAACTCAGGCAGGCCATCTGGGGCTTGTCGGCCGTGGGCAGGCCCAACCGTGCGCTCAGCGCGCGGATCTCGCCCTTGGTCAACCCAGCTTCCTTCAACGGCGCACGCACCGAGAACTCAGCGGCGGCCTTCGCTCCCGGTCGATGGTCCCCGACATCACTGGCGTTCTCGCCATAGGCCAGGACCGCGAACCCCTCCGCCCGCGCCAACGGCTCAAGCTCCGTGAACAGGGCGTGCTTGCAGAAGTAACAGCGGTTCGTCGGGTTCGCGAGATAGGCGGGATTGTCGAACTCCGCCGTGTTCACCACGCGCACCGGAAATCCAAACTGCCGACCCAACTCCAGCGCCTCCGCCAGTTCCCGACGCGGCAACGATGGCGAATCCGCGATGGCCGCCAGCGAACGTTCCCCCAGCACCTCGAACGCCACCTTCGCGAGGAACACCGAATCCACCCCACCTGAGTACGCTACCAGGCAGGAACCGTAGCTCCCGAGCAACTCCCGCAACCGCGCGTACTTGGCGTCCAACATCCCCACGACCCTAGGCAACCCACCCCCGGGTGTCCACGGGCCACCTGCCAATGAAGGAACTTCCCATCTGAAGGCCGGGTGCCCCCACCTGGCGCAGCCAAAATTCCCAGCCCATGACGTAGCACTCGACGTCAGAGGGGTAGCAGACGACGTCAGGAGGCTGTGGAAGGGAGTTCGAAGTTTGAAGCCAAGTTTGAAGCCCATCACCACTGCCTCGTGACCTCGTCAGCTACCTTCCATGACGTAGCAGACGACGTCAGGAGGCTGTGGAAGGGAGTTCGAAGTTTGAAGCCAAGTTTGAAGCCCATCACCACTGCCTCGTGACCTCGTCAGCTACCTTCCATGACGTAGCAGACGACGTCAGGAGGCTGTGGATCAGGTCCCCGTTTCCCGGAATCCGCCGGGTGAGGGCACCCGGCCTTCAAACCAGAGGCCAAACTTGAAACGGAAAACTTCGAACTCTTCCCGTCACTTCCGGTGCCACGTCCGCACCATGTCCGACGAGGTCGAAATCCCCGTGTCCGTGAAAGCCACCGCTCCCAGCAACTGCAACGGTCGCCGATCGTCGCGGTCCAGCCGATAGACCAACGCCAACCGCATGTAGACGTCGTGCGGATCCGTTGCCGCGCTCACCACAGGGGCCAGTGGGGCCTGCATCAACTCCGCATTCGCCCCCACCATCGAACACCGGCTGCCAATCCCGAACACCACAAACGATTCGTTGGCCGTCCCCTTCCGTGTTCCCCGTCCGAACAACGTGTCGGGATCGATCCGGGAAGTGTCCAGGATCGCCACATCATCCGCAGCAAACCCACCTGCGTTCACATCCAGCGCCTTGGTTGTGGACACCGGCTGCCACGTGACCGCCTGACCATCCGTTGCTGCGTGCATCCACGCTGTCGTGATCCCGAACCCGCGCAAGACCACGCGGTCCGCATTGTCCAGATCCTTGGGCCGAAGCTGTCGCCGCGATGCCGCCGGTATCCCCGCATAAATCGTGTACGGCGCCCCGATCAAGGAATCATAGCCGTCCGGGAACCTGCCGTGCCTCGTCCGATGGCGGTCCACCGCCTTCATCACCTCCATCAGTGAGGCCCCACCGATGGCACCGCCCGACTTCTGCACCATCCCGGAGCCGTACGAGGAAACCATCCCGGCGATGGCACAGAGGATGGCGATGACGACGACCAACTCGATCAACGTGAGGCCGCGCTGAAGAAAGACCGGGCGGCCCCATGCCGCCCGGGTGATGTGTTCGATTGCATGGGTTACCGACTGCTACGCCGGCAACCCCCGAAAGGTTACTGCTCCGCCGAAAAAATCTTCCGGCTCACGACGCCAGCCGCGTCAGCAGGAATTTCTCCAGCTTGATCGCGTCCGCCGCAAACAGCCGGATGCCCTCCGAGAGCTTCTCCGTCGCCATGGCATCCTCGTTGTGCATCCAGCGGAAGGTCCGCTCGTCCATCACCACCCGTTCGAGATTGGCCGCGTTGGCCGCACCGGCATCCAATCGCTTGGGAACAGTCCCGGCATTCGAGTCGAGATCCTCCAGCAACTGCGGACTGATGGTCAGTAGGTCACAGCCCGCCAACTCCAGGATCTGGTCCCGGTTCCGGAAGGACGCCCCCATCACTTCCGTCGCATACCCGTACTTCTTGTAATACGTGAAGATCCGGGTGACCGACTGCACCCCTGGATCTTCCGCCGGCGCATATCCCGCCACACCCGTCGACTTCTTGTACCAATCCAGAATCCGACCCACGAACGGCGAGATCAGCTGGACCCCGGCTTCCGCGCACGCGACCGCCTGCGCGAACGAAAAGAGCAACGTCAGGTTGCACCGGATTCCGTACTGACGCAGGTGCCGCGCCGCTTCGATGCCTTCCCACGTGGAAGCCAGCTTGATCAGGACCCGCTCCCGCGGGATCCCCGCCGCCTCGTACAAGGCGATCAGGCTCAAAGCCTTCTCAATGCTGGCCCGCGTGTCGAAGCTCAGCCGCGCGTCCACCTCCGTTGACACACGGTTCGGAACGATCTTCAGGATCTCGAGTCCGAAGGCGACCGCCAACCGGTCCATCGCCGCCGACAAGGCCGCTGCCGTGGTCGCCGAGCCCTGCCGGGCCTCCGAGACCACCCGATCCACCACTGCGGCGTACTCCGGCATGGTTGCCGCCTTCAGGAGGAGGCTTGGGTTCGTGGTCGCATCCCGGGGTTGGTATTTCCGCATCGCGGCAAAGTCTCCCGTATCCGCCACCACAATCGAATGCTGCTTCAGGCCTGTCAGAAGTGTGCTCATGTGAGTCAAAGTCCGTTGTCGTTTCCGCCCCAAGCTAGCCACGTCACGCCCTTCGCCCAATCAAATCTCCAGCAGCCCCCCTGGGGGTTGCCGCACCCCGTACACGGTGGCACCTTCATCAGCCATGTCGTTCCGAGATCCACTGCTGCTCCTCCGGTTGCCCAGGATGATCATGGTGATTTCGATCCTCCTGCTCACCCACCGGTCCGCCATTGCCCGGGAAACCCCGGACGCCGACACCATCATCCAGCGGTTCATCGCCCGCGCCAAGGCCGCCGCCGAGGTCGAGGCCCGCCAGATGATCAGTTACCAACGCCGTACCCGGATCGAGGAACTCGACGACGACGACTCCGTAAAGGAAACCCGTTCCAAGGAATACGCCGTCACCAATCGCGCCGGACTCGTCCAGACCGTTCTCATCAAGGTCAACGACCGACCGCCCTCCGACGACGAACTCAAGTCGGACCGCCGGACCGAATCGGATGCCCGGCGGGAATCCGGTCGGCGTCGACGCGGCCCGGATTTCCTGGATGAAGCCCTCGTCCGACGATTCGAATACACTCTGGAAGGGGAGGAAACCATCGAGGGCCGTCGCGTGTTCCGCCTCGCCTATCAACCCACCCCGACGACGAACGCAGGCAAGGATGTCGACCGCATCCTGAGCCTGCTCCATGGTCAGATCTGGATCGATGCGGAGGAGTACGAAATGGTGAAGGTCGAAGCCCGCCTCCGGTCCGCGCTGCGTTTGCTCGGCGGGATTGCAGGCGCCTTGAACCGCCTCGAATTTGCCATCGTCCGACGCCAGATCGAACCTGGCCATTGGGCCAATGTGCTGCTCACCACCCGCGCCGAGGGCCGGAAATTGCTCAGCTCATTCCGCGCCCGGGTGCAGGTGGATCAGGACGAGTTCCGCATCCAGCCCATCACGGCGGCGGCACCTTGAGCGTCCGCAATCGCGCCCGGATGGGGCGGAAGGCGGGATGCGCCCGCAAATCCTCGAGGTCCGGATCGCTCTGCAACGACTGAACGTCCTCAAATCCGAGTTCCAGCGCCTTGGACAACTCCGCGGCGGCCTCCTCGAACTGACGGTTCAGGCTCAGGGAACACGCCAGGTTGTAGCGGATCTCCGGATCCGCCGGACGCAGGCCTTTCAACCGCTCATCCAACCGCAAGACCACCTCGACCCGTCCCAGCTGGAGTTCTATTTCGGCCAGTTCCTCGATGGCGTCCACATATCCCGGGTCACGCTCCACCAAGGCCCTGAGAAATCCTGCCTGGACCTCCAACGCCCGGCTCTGCACCCGATTCAGTCGTGTCTTGTTTCGCGCCATCCGGCAAAAGCAATCTCCGGAAGTCCCTCTCCACCGTCAAGATCCCCGCTGCCCTGAATCTAGGCCCCCCTTGAAGGCCGCGTGCCCTCACGCGGCGCATCCTTCAACCCCGCCGGGTGAGGTCACCCAGCCGTTCACCAACGGATCCCATCGCTTCACACCTCCATCGCGAGGCTGTCCGCCGCCACCGCGCGTTCAAACCGGCGGGCCGATTCACCCCTCGGATCAAACCCCACCCTCGGCACCGCATCCAGTTGCCCCTGGATCCGGCTGATCAGGAACGCAAGCGACGACCGGACCAACGCCGCATGGTTCCGACGGAACTGGCGGAGCACCGACGCCTCCGGAGCCCGACGGCCAATCAGATACCGCAAACACCCATCCTCGGCGCACCTTGCTGCGATCTCATCGGCACCCACCCAACCCCGACCCATCGCGTACGCATAGACCGAAAGCATCTGGGAAATGGTCACGCTTCCATCCTCGTTTCCCACGCGACCTGCGGGAGGTTCCGCGGCCTGCGCGGCCTCGATCGCCACGTGCATCAGCAGCACGGCTCCGCGCAATTCCGCCAGATCCTCCGGGACCAACGACACCCCGGTCCCCGGTGCGGCCTTCTGTTCAATCCAACCCATGCCCACACCCTGGCCGTCGCATGTCACGATCTGATGACAGACCCGTGAAGAACCGGAACCGCTTCACCTTCAGGGCGTCGCTGATTCCACCCACCCCGGGTCAAACTCCGCGTGCCGGATGTTGCCCCCTTCCTTCGTGCGCACGCTGTACGTGATGTGGATCCGGCCATTCCGGGTCTGGATGGCACTGGGATACCCAAAGGAATCCGTGTCGGGTGCTGCCTCCTCCAGCGCCTTCCGATGAGGCCACGTCCGGCCGCCATCCGGGGAGATCCACACGCCCAACCGATGCCGCCCCACTTCGGTGTCGTTCCCGACGTACAACCATCGGCCATCCCGCAAATCGATCACGTCAGCCCCCGAACCCGGATTCGGGATCACGCTGTCACGGACCGCGCCCCACGTGGCTCCGTTGTCGGTCGATTCCGCCATCAGCAACCGCTTCGGCGGCGGCCCATTGTCGCGCATGTAGGTCACCAGGGCACCATTGGCCCCTCGAACGACCGATGGCTGGATGTTCCCGCCGATCAGCGGAGCCGTCGTCTTCCACGTCGCGCCCTGATCGTCCGAGTACGAAAACAACGAGGTCGAGAAGCCGTCGTGGTAGAGCGGAACCAGGATCCGGCCGCCCGCCACCACCTGCGGATGCGCCCGCGTCATCCATCCCAACCGCAGGTATTGCTTGTTGGTGGAGTACAACCGGAAGGCATCCAGGTAATCCTGGACCTCACGCCGCGTCTGTGTCCCCCACGCAGAGGCCGCCGCCTCCTTCTCCAACGCGGGAACCGCCGCTGCCGCCGCCGCCTCGAACTCCGGGCCGGGTGTCACATGCAGGACTTCCTGATGCTCCCATCGTGGCACCCCGGACCGTCGATAGTCGCGACTGATGTGAACCTTCATCAGCGCGCTTTCCCACAGGTTCGCGAGGATCGTGGGGTACATCAGCCACAACCGCTCCTCCGCATCCACGAACAGGCACGGATTCGTGTCCGGGTAACCGGGCGTGTCCGCCATCACGAAACGGGACTGCCATGCCCCACCGCGCCGCGCCCGCCGGGCGCCCTCAATCCGGACATCGTCCGATTTCCGCTCGCCGGACCCATGAAACCACGTCGTCAGCAGCTGGCCGTCCGGCAACTCCACGATGCAGGAACCGTGGTTGTGCCAGCTTTCCGGCGGAAACAGGTCCTGCCGAACCGGAGCCAGCGGCTCCACCGCTCCGAGTTCCAGCCATCCAAGCACGCCCAGGACCAAGCACGCCGTCCGCTTCCACCGTGATTTCACAAAGGCATTCATGGTCACGGCGGACATTCCCCACCGATCCTTACCGCAACAACTGCTTCTCCAAGTAACTCACGGTCTGGCGCACATTCGCGTCGATCTCCATCCGGTCCTTCACCTGCCGGCACGCGTGCAGCACCGTGCCGTGGTCCCGCCCACCGAAAGCATCCCCGATCGAACTCAGGGACGACTCCGTCAACTGCCGCGCCAGGTACATCGCCACCTGACGGGGAAACGCGATGTTCTCAGGACGCCGCTTCGAGGTCATGTCGGCCAGGCGGATGTCGTAGTGCTCCGCCACGCGCTTCTGGATCGAATCGATCGTGATCGTCTGCCGCCCCTCCTCCTGAAGGATCTCGCGCAGCAATGACTCCACGGTTTCCAGTGTCAACGGACGTCCCGTCAACTGCGCGTACGCCGCCACACGGGTGAACGCTCCTTCCAGCCGACGCACGTTGGTCCGGATCCGCGCCGCCAGGAAATTCGTGATCTCCTGCGGGATGGGGAAGCCCAGGGCCTTCTCCTTCTTCCGAAGGATGGCCATCCGCGTCTCCACATCGGGCGGCTGGACATCCGCGGTCTGGCCCCACTCAAAACGCGAGATCAACCGCTGTTCCAGTCCGCGGATCTCGTTCGCCGGCCGATCGCAGGACAGCACGATCTGCTTCCGCGCCTCATGCAGCGCGTTGAACGTATGGAAGAACTCCTCCTGGATCCGCTCCTTGCCGCCCAGGAACTGGATGTCGTCCACCAGCAGTACATCCAGCATCCGGTACCGCCGCCGGAACTTCACCAGCGAGTTCGTCTGCAAGGCATCGATGAACTCGTTCATGAAACGCTCGCAGCTCAGATACGCCACCCGCGCACCCTTTCGCCCCTGGAGTACGTGATGCCCGATCGCGTGCAACAGGTGCGTCTTGCCAAGCCCAACGCCGCCGAACAGGAACAACGGATTGAAGGCCTTGCCCGGATTGTGGGCCACCGCCAACGCCGTGCTGTGCGCAAACTGGTTGTTGTCCCCGACCACGAACGTCTCGAACGTGTTGTTCGGGTTGAAGGGCGGCTCCCCGCGCGCTCCCGTCACCACTTCGGATTCAGCCTCCACCTTCGGCTTGGATTCCACCGGCGGGGCCTCCGCGGCCTCCACACCCAACCCGGGAAGCATCAGGCTCTCCGAGGCGGGCGCCCGGGTGCCCGCGTCCACCAGGAATTCCACCTGCATCGGACGTACCGCCGCCCGGCTCACGACCGAGCGCAGGAGATCGAGATAGTTGTCCCGGAGCCAGAGCTCGCAGAACTCGTCCGAAACCAGCAGCTGAAGCGAGTCTCCCTCGGTCTGGCCGGCGCGCACCGGAGCGAACCACAAGGCATAGATCTCTGCCTTCAACATGCCCCGCAGGAGTTCCTGCGCGGCGGACCAGATGACTTCTGCGTTGAGCGACATGAGGAGCGTCAAGAGTTGGCAGGATCAGAGCGAAAACAAGGGTTTATTCACCTGCCCGTGTTTCATGGCCGTAACAGGCATCCTTCCAGCGATTTGCACCACCACGAAACCCATCGAACCCCACACGCCACGGCTCCCGGAACCCCGCACCACCCCCGGCAATTCAAATGCTAAATCGCTGATAAACATATACTTAAATACATCCAAAACCACCGGCAACCGCCTCCGCCCGGACCCCGCCCGAAAAAGCAGGCCTCCACGGAGGGCGAGGCTTGTAGGTCACCCCCGCCGTTCGAACGAGGGAAACATATTCGTCGTTGTTCCCAAGTTGTTCACATCCCCGTTTTACCCACGAAAAGCCCCAGTTTTTCGTTTTCGTGGCACGCCTCTTTCCACCCCGACCGTCCCCCTGCTTCCCCACTCTTCACAACCACTCCCCGTCAAGCATTCGATGCCCGGAATCCACCGGACAATCCCCGCCCCGCCACACCCACACCCACCCGCCGCCGTCAAGCACGCCCCCAACTTCCGGCGTATCTGGTCACTGGCCCTCCGGAACCGGGCGGCGACGTCCACGTCACCCCCCAAAGTTCCTCCCCACGGCAATGAGGACATCGCCACCCCGCGGCCATGGTGGATCTGAAGGCAATGTCCAGAGGCGCCCCCAACCTTCCCATCCGCGTCTCGCCGCTTGCGGGAGCCGGTTCCTTTTGAAACGGTCGCCGGACTGCTTATGGCACACGTCAAGCTTCACATCCCGGGACCCGTGGAGGTCAGCGCCAAGACCTACGAGGCCCTCTGCCGGCCGATGATCGGGCACCGCGGACAGGGGTTCAAAGACCTCTACGCAAAGATCCAGCCGCAGCTCCAGACCCTCCTCGGCACCCAACAGCTGGTGTACCTGTCCACCTCCAGCGCATGGGGCGTCATGGAAGGAGCCCTCCGCAACCTCGTTACCCGGAAGGTCCTGAACTGCATGTGCGGCGCCTTCTCGGACAAGTGGTTTGATGTCTCCAAGAAGTGCGGCAAGGAGGCCGAAGCCCTTCAGGTCCCCTGGGGTTCGCCCATCCGCGCCGCCGACATCGACGCCCGGCTCGCCACCGGCCAGTTCGACGCCCTGACCCTCATCCACAATGAGACCAGCTGCGGCGTCATGAGCCCCCTCGATGAGATCGCCGCCCTCAAGGCCAAGTACCCCGACGTCACCTTCATCGTCGATGCCGTCAGCTCGCTGACCGCACTGCCGATTCACTTCGACAGCCTTGGGATCGACGTCCTGCTCGCCGGCACCCAGAAGGCCTTCGCCCTGCCCCGGGACTTGCCGTGTTCACCGCATCGCCGGCAGCCCTCGCCAAGGCCGCCACCGTCAAGGACCGCGGCTACTACTTCGATTTCGTCGAGTTCGAGAAGAATGCCCGGGACAGCATGACCCCCAGCACACCGGCCATTCCGCACATCTACGCCCTGTCCTCCAAGCTGGACGAGTTCTTCACCGAAGGCCTCGAGGCCCGCTTTGCGCGCCACACCCGGACCAACACCATGCTGCGCGACTGGGCCGCACGCCACGGATTCACCCTGTTCCCCGAACCCGGCTTCGAGTCCCGCACCCTCGTGTGCGTGAACAATGGGGCCAAGCCCGGCGGCCGCACCATCGACGTCGCCAAGTTCGCGAAACTGGTCAAGGACCGCGGCATCCTCATCGACGGCGGATACGGCAAGATCAAGGGCACCACCTTCCGCATCTCCAACATGGGCGACGAAACCCCCGAAACCATCGCCCACCTGATCGGCATCCTCGACGAATCCATCGCGCTGCTCTGATCGACGGCACCCGCCGCATCGATTCGACGGGCAAAGCAAGACGCCGTGCGGCACTGCCGCACGGCGTTTTCGTTTCCTGGGACTGACCAATGCGTGCGTTCCAGCCCGTCACGGATTCCGCGGAACCGCCCGATAGAACCTCACCGGGGTATCCCCGGCGTCACCATCCACGGTGACCATGGCTCCCGCTTCCGCAGCCGCTGTCCCACGCGCAATGCGCACCCACCGCACCAGATCGGTCGAGACCTCAACGTCCGTCTCCGTTCCCGCCGCGCCACCCAGCACCACCAACTGCACGCCACCGTTGTCCATCGACTCCAGTGTCGCAATCCGCGGCACCGAACCCACAACCCCCGGCACCACCGGTGCCTGCGGAATCGTTGCCGAAATCCCGTCGCGCCCATCAAACGATCCCGCCACCCGCATCTTGAACTCGCTGGCGGCCTTCAACGTCACGGTCATCCGACGCGCGGTGTCATCCGGGAAGGGCCCCCATCGGATGACCCGGGGAGACGTGTCGTAGACCCCGTCGTCGGAGGCAGCGCTGAATTCCACGTCACCAAACAGATACAGTTCCACCGCATGCGACCGGGTGTTCGCCATCGGCCCCGTCCGCACGCGGACCGTGTATTCACCGGGTTCGATGAAGCGGGGAATCTCGGCCAGCGCGTAACTCAACGGCAGCCGTGGAGGAATGACGTTCGTTCCGAAGTCGATCATCCCTCCCGCGCCGAAGCGCGGCAGGAAATCAATCCCGGGCCGGGGTTCCGCCGCCGGATTCGTGCTGACCCATGCCAGCGGCAGTGCGCCCCGGGTCGCGTCGAACAAATACCCAGCTCCGGCTTCCGAGAGGAATCCCGCTCGGGTCACGTATCCCATCGGAATCAGGTCATAGCCAAACTTCCCTCCCGAACGCCACGCTTTGGCATACGCGGCCGCTTCATCTCCGGTCAGCACGCCATCCTGCGGGTCCGCATCCGCCGGATGCCGGACGACCCGCGGCGGCTCAGCGGCGCCCTTCACCACGAACCGGATTGGCGGTGCCACCACCTTGCGCCCCTTCGAATCCACCGCCACCGCGGTGACCTCGTATCCACCAAAATGGTTCTCTTCCCAATCAATCCCGTGACGCAGCACCGTTCCCGGCGGAGGAGCCTGGATGAAATCAATCCGCGAAACCCCCGCCGAAACACCGTTCGTCAGGAACTCGACCTGCGGGATGTATCCCGCGGGATCCACCGCATCGAGTTCCAACCGTATGCGCGCGGGGGCCGTGAAGATCGCACCGCTCCGGGGCGAAACAATCCGCAACGTCGCCACCTCACGGTCGGTCACGCTGAAGATCGTCACGACCGCCGAGGATGCCGGTGACAACTGATAGGCCGCATCCGGCAGCAGCTTCAGGATCACCGTTTCCGTCGGTTCCACTTCCTCATCGTCGATCGGCAACACCTGGATCTCACCGATCGCTTCTCCCGCTCCCAACGTCAGGTCTCCGTCGAGGAACTGGTAATCCACCCCATTCGCCGCCGTCCCGCCGATGGCATACCGGACCTTCAGGGGCTCCGAAAGGTCCCCTCGCCGCGTCACCGTGAAAAGACCGGGGGCAATCCGGATCAATGGACTCGGTTCCGAAGTCGCCGGCCGGGTGGGCATGAGGGCCACCACCGGACCGTTTGTGGGAGCCGGCGGGGGTGGCGGTTCCACGCCTTCGGCCACCACGATCCGCACCGACTCGGACTGCGCCACCACCCCGCGCTGCACCACGGCACGCGCCCGGATGACATGCACGCCCGCCGCCGCCTTTGGCCAGGCTGCCTTGTGGGGCACAGCCAATCCGATCACCGCCGGAAACACATCGCCCGATCGATCCGAAACCGCCACCACCTCGTCGCCGGCGAGAAACTCCACCCGCGTCAGGGGACCCCCATCCGGATCCAAGGCGATCGCCTCGAAGTGAACGCCATCCGGACGAAACGTCATTCCCGACAACGGATGCAGCAACCGGACGGAGGCGGGAATGCCGCCAGGCAGGGTCTGGGCCAGCATCGAGGTCCAGACCCCGAGCAGGAGCCCAAGCCAGGAAAGCAGGGGCCATCGATGTCTTCGACGGCATGGGGTCATGGTTTTCATGGTGGTTCAGGGACGCTCCGGTTCGCAGCTTGCACCCGTGGAAGGTCCTTCATGACCAGTTGCCGTGAAAACACGTCCTTTGGCAAGGGGGCAACCACCCATCCCCCACTGGAAACCGGACACCGGGAACTGGAATCTTCACATGAAAGCCGGGTGCCCTCACCCGGCAGATCACACGCACAGCCACAGGGGCAAGCGGACTCAATGGCTGAGTGAAGGCACACCCCTTCACTGGCGTGACGCCCGGTTCCCGGTCCCCGCCAATCCGGATCACCCTCGGAGCACATTCCAACCCGCCGCCTGGCAACGGCTCAACGCGCGCGCCGGATCCCGCGTTGCGAGATAATTCGGAGGCAACCACTGCGGAAGCGTCGAACGTTCGTCCGGAGGCGTCAGCTTCGGTCCGCGAAACGAGCGGCCAATGAAGAACAGCGTGTATCCCGCATCCAGCAGGATCCGTGTGGTCTCGGTCGGTGGAGTTCCATGCTCCTCGAACACGATGTCCCGGAACGTCCCATCCGTCAGCATCGACCCCGCTCCCTTCAAGACCGCTGGCTCATGCCCTTCGGTATCGATCTTCACCACACCGAACTTCCGCCCCCCGGGAACCAACCGTTCCAGACGGTCTGTCTGCACCCGGTGACTGCTTCCACTCCCTGTTTGCTCAAGACTCGCCGAGCCCGCGTTGTTGTCGAAACTCTCCGGCTCGTACAGTTCCGCCTCACCGGCCTTGTCGCTGGCCGCAACCGGGATCAGCCGGATCTTCGCCATCGGAATCCCCATCCGCACCCACTCGCCCACATGCCGCGCCAACTCGGCATGAATCCGCGGATGCGGCTCCAGCGAGAACACTTCGCCGGAAGGACCCGCCCGACGCGCCAACAAACCGGAAAACACCCCGATGTTCGCGCCGACATCAATCGCGGTCTCGCCCGGTTCCAACAACCGCCAGGCCACCTCGCACGCTGCCAGGTCCAACACCCCGAGGTGGTACATCGCATGCCCCACCGTCTCCGTGGGGCGGACCCGCATCGGCAGCCCCCAGGGACTCACGACTTCGGCAACCTCGGGCAGAGGGCCGCGCCGAAGGATTCGGCGCAACATCTGACCCGGCTGGTACCAATACTCCGGCTTCGCAATGCGTTCGATGATGCTCATGGATGGGCTGACGCCCTGCAAAGCCTCCCATGCGCCCTCGCAGCCGTCGATATCCGGCTTGGGGCCTATCCCCTCCCAAAACACACCCCTTTACCAATCCCGCAAATTCGGGAAGTTTCACCCCAACATCCAGCCCTTACCACCCATGTCCGACGTCTATTCCGAAAACGAGTATCTGATCCGGCGCAAGGTCTTCACCCTTTTTGGCGCCCAGTTCCACGTCTTCAACCCTGCCGGCGAGGTCGTCATGTTCAGCAGGCAGAAAGCCTTCAAGCTCCGCGAGGACATCCGCATCTACACCGATGTCTCCGAGTCCCACGAGCGGATGCTCATCAAGGCCCGCCAGATCATCGACTTCAGCGCCGCCTACGACGTCTTCGATTCCGAATCCGGCACCAAGGTCGGATGCCTCCGACGCAAGGGCTGGTCCTCTCTCGTCCGGGACAACTGGGAACTCCTCGACCCCCACGACCAATCCATCGGCGTCATCAAGGAGGACAGCATGATGCTGGCCCTGTTCCGCCGCCTCCTCACCAACCTCATCCCCCAGGCCTTCTCCGTCACCGTCGGCGGCCAGCCCATCGCCCACTTCCGACAGAACTTCAATCCCTTCGTCTTCAAGCTCCGCGTCGAACTCCTTCCCGAGTCCCGCTCCGTCGTCCCCCCCAACTCCTCCTCGCCGCCGCCATCCTCCTCTCCGCCATCGAGGGAAGGCAGGCGTGAACCCACCCTTCCAAGGGTAGCAGCGGACGTCAGGACGCTGGGCTCCCTCCCCTCGCATCCGCAAGATCTCCAAAATCTGTAGATGACCCAACCACCGCGTTCAGGGTAACCCACCCTGCATGAACCTGTCGGGTCGTTGGATTGTCATCACGGGCGCTTCGAGTGGATTCGGCGCGGCGGCCGCGGTGGCCTTTGGCCAGGCCGGTTGCCATGTCGTCCTCGGGGCGCGTCGGCTCGACCGGTTGCAGCAGGTCGCCGCATCGGCCGTTGCCGCCGGAGCCGCGTCCGCCCACCCCCACGTCCTCGACGTCGCTTCCACCGAAAGCGTCGAAGCCTTTGCGACGTGGCTGTCCGGCGTGACCTCCGCCGTCGACGTCCTCATCAACAATGCCGGCGGGGCCCATGGATTCGACCCGGTCGCCACCGCCCGCGACACCGACGTGGAGGCGATGGTGCAATCGAACTTCATCGGATTGATCCGCGTGACACGCGCGCTCCTGCCGCGCATCCCGCACCACGCGGGTGCCTGGATCCTCAATGTCGGGTCGATCGCTGGCCACGCCGCCTACGAGGGCGGCGCCGCCTATTGCGGGGTGAAGGCCGGTGAACGTTCGATCACCCAGGCCTTGCGGCTCGAACTCAACGGCACCGGCATCCGCGTGGGATCCATCGATCCCGGCATGGCCGAGACCGAGTTCTCCAGCGTGCGCTTCAAGGGCGACGACACCCGCGCCGCCAAGGTCTACGCCGGCGTCCATCCGCTCCAGGCGCAGGACGTCGCCGAGGCCATGGTCTGGATGGCCTCGCGTCCGGCCCACGTGTGCATCGACGAGATGGTGATCAAGCCCACCGACCAGGCCGCCTTCCACAAGGTATACCGGCGGGCATAAGCCAGAGATGCACCAGCCCCACAACATCTTCGCCGGAACCCAGGTCGTCTCCCTCGTCGAGGTTCGCGGCACGAACCATTCGCTGGTGCATCCACGCGGAGCCGTCGGCGTCGTCACCCGGACGCCTACCGGCACGGAGACCCGATTCCTCGTCCGGTTTCCGGACGGATTCGAGGCCTCGCTGGACCGGATCGAGGTCGAGGTGCTGAAGCACTTCAAGGATCGCCTGCCCTCCGCACCGACCCAGCCCGGTTTCGACCTCGACGACTACGTGATCTACCGCTGCACCGTCGGCTCACGCGCCTACGGTCTCGACGGCGAGGATTCGGACACGGACGTCCGCGGCGTCTACCTCGCTCCCGCCGAGATGCAATGGTCGCTGTTCGGCGCGCCGGAACAGTTCGAGGACGACGCCTCGCAGAGCTGTTACTGGGAGTTGCAGAAGTTCCTCGGGATGGCGCTCAAGGCCAACCCCAACATCCTCGAGTGCCTCTACTCGCCGCTCGTCGACAAGCAGACCCAACTCGGCGCCGAACTCATCGCCCTGCGCAACTCGTTCCTGTCGCGCATGATCTACCAGACCTTCAACGGCTACGCGATGTCCCAGTTCAAGAAGATCGAGCAGGACCTGCGCAACCACGGGCAGGTCCGCTGGAAGCACGCCATGCACCTGCTCCGCCTCCTGATCTCGGGCGCCACCGCGCTCCGTGAAGGACGCGTCCCCGTCCGTGTCGGACCACTTCGCGAACGCCTCCTCGAAGTGAAGGCCGGCGCCATCGCCTGGGACGACATCAACGCCTGGCGCCGCGAACTCCACGCCGACTTCGATCGCGCCCTCGTTGACTCCCCGCTCCCCGAACGCCCCGACTACGAGGCCGCCAACCGTTTCCTCATCCGCGCCCGCCGCTTCATGGCCAACGAATCCTCTACCTGCTGATCCGCACCCGCCTGGCCGGCAGGGCTTGACCAACGAACGCATCTTTACCCTGCCCCTCAGGAACGGGGTGGCGACGTCCTCGTCGCCTCTGGAAAAGGCTAGTGAGGGCAACGAGGACGTTGCCGCCCCGTTTGAGCTGGGGTCAGCGTTGAGGTGCTCCCTTGATCCATCGCGGACCAACCTAGCGCTTGCCACCCAGCGGAGGTCTGTCGAACGTGAACGTGTGGCCACCGCTCGCATGCGGACGGCACACGTCCAAAACTGAGCCGGTTCAAGAAAGGTTATCCGATGCCCGCGATGCACGAGATCGAATACGAGATCCACGGGAGCGAAATGCAGTTCGTCGAGATCATCCTCGACCCCATGGAGGCGGTGGTCGCCGAGGCGGGTGGCATGATGTACATGGAGGACGGCGTCGAGATGGAGACGATCTTCGGCGACGGCTCCCAGCAGCAGTCGGGTTTCATGGGGATGCTGACCGGCGGCGTGAAGCGCCTCCTGACCGGTGAGAGCCTGTTCATGACCATCTTCCAGAATCGCTCACCCCGACGCGTGAAGGCCGCCTTCGGTGCCCCCTACCCCGGAAAGATCGTTCCCCTGCACCTCGCGCAGATGGGTGGCGAGGTCATCATGCAGAAGGACTCGTTCCTCTGCGCCGCCAAGGGCGTGTCCGTTGGCATCGCCTTCAACAAGAAGATCGGCGTCGGCCTCTTCGGTGGCGAGGGCTTCATCATGCAACGCCTCCAGGGCGACGGATGGGCCTTCATCCACGCCGGCGGCACCCTGCTCCAACGCGATCTCGCTCCCGGCGAACTGCTCCGCGTCGACACCGGTTGCGTCGTCGGATTCACCCCCGGCGTCGAGTTCGACATCCAATACGTGGGCAAGATCAAATCCGCCCTCTTCGGCGGCGAAGGCCTGTTCTTCGCCACCCTCCGTGGCCCCGGACGCGTCTGGCTCCAGTCGCTGCCCTTCAGCCGCCTCGCCGACCGCATCTTCGCCGCCGCACCCCAGAACGGCGGTGGCGGACGCGGCGAGGGCTCCATCCTCGGCGGATTCCTCGGCGGCGATGACTGAGCCTGGATTCGGCAATTCATTCATCCGCAGATGACGCCGATGGCGCCGATGGAAGGGCAGAGATGCGAGCACCTGACACCGGTGAACAAATCACTTTGCAGGAGCACGGCCCGTCCGATCCAAGCTTCTAATTATCTGCGTCATGTGCGGACGCAACCGCCGCTTTCAGACTGAACGCACGTCAGAACTTCGCCGGACGCAGCACGCGGATCTCCGTCTCGTACGCCACCATCGCGAACTTGGGGAACAGTTCACCCGACAACCGTCGCAGAAAATTCTCTGCACCCGCAGGCGGGAGGATTGCCTCGACCTGGATGTTGGCGAACTCCGGGATGTCCCCCGTCCGCATACCCCACGATCCGGAGCCCTCCACCTCCCACAGCGTCCATCCGTGGCCGCCGACCTCCGCCAGCAGTCGCAGCACCGGCTCACGCGCCAGCGCTTCACAGATCACCGTTACCCGCTTCATCGGATGCGTATTCATGGGGTCGTCGTGCAGATTCTCCGGGCCAGTTCGAAATAGATCGGCAACCCGATCGTGATGTTGAAGGGAAAGGTGATCGCCAGCGAGGACGTCAGGTAGAGCGTGGGGTTCGCCTCCGGCAGGGACAAACGCATGGCCGCCGGGGCTGCGATGTAAGACGCCGACGCCGCCAGAACGCCCATCAGCGTTCCGCCACCCGGTCCGAAACCAACCGCCCGGGCCAGCAACACCCCAAGCACCCCGTTCACCAGCGGGGCCACGATGCCGAAGGCCACCAGGAACGGTCCCACCCGACGCAGGTCTCCGAACCGCCGGGCCGCCACCAATCCCATCTCCAGAAGGAACAGCGCCAACACCCCCTGGAACGGCGTCACGAAGAACCCAGCCGTCGCATCGCCCCCCTTCTTCCCACTCGCCCAACCCGCCACCAGCGCGCCCACCAACAGCAACACCGACCGTCCCGTCACCGCCTCGTGCAACGATCGCCGGATCACCGGTCCCACCGGACCCGTCCGCGGACCGGCCACCTTGCCCAGCACCACGCCCACCAGGATCGCCGGAGCCTCCATCACCGCGAGGAACGCCGACGCATACTCCGGAAAGGGCTCGTTCATCGCCTTCAGGTAGTTCGTCGCGGCAATGAAAGTCACCGCGCTCACCGATCCGTAATGCGCGCTGACTGCTGCGGCGTCCACCGCCGGCAATCGTCCGACGTATCTCAACACCGGAAACAACCACAACGGGATCACCGCCCCCAACGCCATCGCCGCCAATCCAGGCAGCCAGACATGTGCAATCCCCGCACTGGACAGGGCGACCCCGCCCTTGAACCCAATCGCGACCAGCAAGTAGATCGTCAGGCCCACGTAGAAGGGCTCGGGAAACCGCAGATCGCTCCCCACGAGCGTCGCGATCACGCCCAGGACGAAGAACAGAACGGCAGGCGAAAGCAGATTGGCCGCAAGTGCCGGCAACAGATCGGTGAACATCCTCAGTCCGACGGTCCCATCCGATGGGCGTCAGGCCGGCCAAGGTGCCGATCCCCCCGGGATCCGCAAGAACGCAGGCAGGCGGGCGGGCGATGCCCTCCAGCGTTTCGCTGCCGTCAACGTGGACTTCGCCGACGCCTGGCTGGCCGCCCGCGCGGCACATCTCGGCCATGGCGTCGCCTCGTTCGACCGTGACCTCGACAGGTTCAAGGACATCCGCCGCATCGAACCGAGGGTTTGAGGCCAAAACAATGGGGTCGCGTCTTTACATTTTACATTTCGGTCCAGCCAAAGACCTCGGGAGCTGAAATGTACAATTTATAGACGCGACCCCATTGCCCCGCATGGATCGGGGTGGCGAAGTCCTCGTCGCCGTTCCAAAGCCATTCCCAGGACGATGAGGGCATCGCCGCCCCGAAACCGTTCCCAAAGGGGGCAGGGTCCAGAGGCAGGTGTGGCAGGTCCCGTTGGAGGTGGCCGCTCGAAGTGGCCTCTTGCCCGGAATCCGTGCGCGGTGTCTTCTTGTGACGTACCACCATGGATTCACGCCATTCCATCCCGCCAAGGAAGCGCACCGGGCTGTTACGCGGGCTGGTTGGGTTGATGGCGGCGTGCGGATTGGGTTGGGCGGCCGAAGTCCCGCCGGGCGACGGGAATCAACCGGCGTCGACCCTCGCTGCCGAGGTTCATCCCTGGCGTCCGTTTGAGCCCGTAAGACGACCGATGGTTCCGGCGCATCGGGACGCGGGTGCGAATCCCGTGGATGCGTTTCTCGCGCAAGCCCGCACCGAACGGGGCCTGAAGGCCCGGCCCGAAGCTTCCCGCGAGGTACTGCTGCGCCGCGTGTTCATGGACCTCGTCGGGGTGAACCCAACCCCCGTCGAGCGCACCGAGTTCCTCAAGGATGAGGCACCCGGTGCCTATGAACGGTTGGTCGAGCGATTGCTGGTGGATCCGCGGCATGGCGAGCGCTGGGGACGCCACTGGATGGACGTCTGGCGCTACAGTGACTGGGCAGGCTGGGCAGATGGCAACCAGGTCAGGGACTCGAAACCGCACATCTGGCGATGGCGCGACTGGATCGTTGAGTCCCTCAACACCGACAAGCCCTATGACCGCATGCTGGCGGAGATGGTCGCCGCCGATGAACTCGCACCGGAGGATCCCGGAGCGCTGCGTGCGACGGGCTACCTGGTGCGGAACTACAAGTTGCTCTCGCGGGAGCAATGGCTGGAAGACACGGTGAAACACACCTTCCAGGCCTTCCTGGGGGTGACGGTCGGGTGCGCGAAGTGCCACGACCACATGACGGATCCGATTCCCCAGCGGGATTACTACGCCGTCCGCGCGATCTTCGAACCGCATCAGGTCCGCACGGACCGTGTTCCCGGCCAGTTGGACACGGGCAAGGACGGCCTCGCCCGGGCCTACGATGCAACCAACGCGCCAACCTACCTCTTCGTCCGCGGCGACGAACGTCATCCCCTGACCAACGAGGTCGTGGCTCCGGCGGTTCCCCGCATGCTGGGCGGGCGTCTGGAAATCCAGACGGTGAACCTGCCGCGTCTGGCGGCCCGACCCGATGAACGCGAGTCGGTGCGGACCGACGTACTGGCAGCGGCCGATCGGGCCGTGGCCGAGGCGCGGGCGGAGATGGGAAAGGTCCGGGCGGAAACCAATGCAGTGCTGGCTCGGATCGAACGCGCGGAGTTGGCGCTGGATCTCGCCCGCAAGAAGCAGGCGTCGGTTGCGGCCGTGCTGGCCGTCGAGCGGGCCCGTGAAACCGCCGGTGAAGAGGCAGCCCGGCTGGCCACCAACGCCACGCTGCTCCAACGAATGGAACGGGTGGCTTCCACCAAGCTCCAATTGCACGAGGCGCATCAGGCGCTCGCCGCGGCCGCGACAAACAAGGTGGCCGAAGCGCGCAAGAAGCAGGACGAGGCCACCGCCCAGTGGACCCAAGCGGTCGAAGCGATGGCGAAACCGTTGGATGCCGGGTTCACGCCCAGACCAACCGAGACCTTCCCCGAGGTCAGTTCCGGGCGACGCAGCGCCTTCGCTCGATGGCTGGGTTCGCAGGCGAATCCGTTGACCGCCCGGGTCGCGGTCAACCACGTCTGGGCCCGCCATTTTGGCCGGGGCCTGGTGCCTTCGATAGCGGACTTCGGGCGCAACGGTCGACCCGCGTCGCATCCGGCGCTGCTGGACTGGCTGGCGGCGGAGTTCATGGAGCCCAGCTGGGTGGGAGCAGACGGCCGCCGCGCGCCCGCGTGGTCCCTGAGGCACCTGCATCGCCTGCTGGTCACCAGTCACGCCTATCGGATGGCGTCGACACCGGATGAAGAGGACCTGCGTCGCGATCCGGACAACATCGGGCTGTGGCGGATGAACTCGCGTCGGCTGGAGGCGGAAGCCGTGCGGGACAATCTGCTGCACATCGCGGGAACCTTGGATCCGGCGATGGGCGGCCCGGACATCGATCACCGCGAAGCGCTGAAGTCCCAACGACGTTCCATCTACCTCCGAAACGCGTCCGAGAAGCAGGCGGAGTTCCTGCAGATCTTCGACGGTCCGAGCGTGACCGAGTGTTACGAGCGACGGCCAAGCGTCATTCCGCAGCAAGCCTTGGCACTGGCCAACAGCGAGCTCGTGTTTCGTCAGGCGCGGGCGCTCGCCCCAAAGCTGCTGGCGGAATGCGGGCAGGACCGGGGCCGGCTCGTGGAGTCGGCCTTTGTCCGGATCCTGGGGCGCCAACCGACCGGAGCCGAGGCAAGGGAATGCGACCAGTTCCTGACCGCGCCGGTGCCTGCCTCGGCCGCGTCGGCAGAGAAGGCCGGGTTGCGGGCGGTCGAGAACCTGGTGCTCGTGTTGTTCAACCATTCCGATTTCGTGACCATACGATGAACCCTCCACGGGAAACCCGTTGTGCCGGCGTCAGCCGGCGATCGTTCCTGGCCGACACCGGCATGGGGTTCACCGGACTCGCATTGGGCGCGATGCTCTTCCGTGACGGGATCGCACGAGCGGCCGGGAAAGAAGCCGCGGCCTGGCAACCGCCGACGGGATTTCCCCATCACCTCCCGCGGGCGCGATCGGTCATCTGGATCTTCCTGTGTGGCGGCGTGAGCCACATGGAGAGCTTTGACGTGAAGCCGGAGCTGAACCGCTTCGCGGGAAAGTCGATCTCGGACACGCCCTACGCGTCGGTGCTGAAGACCGAAGGGAAGGACGTCATCGGAGCCAATCCGGCGCACGGGAACCGGAAGGTCATCCTGCCCTTGCAGACGGGATTCCAGACGTATGGCGAGTGCGGCCTGGTCGTCGGGGACTGGTTCCGGCACGTCGGGCAATGCGCCGATGAACTCGCGGTCGTGCGCTCGCTTTGGACGATCCACAACGATCACGGTGCCCAGTTGACGTGGCAGACGGGACGCCACCCCCGGGAACTCGAACATCCAACCCTCGGATCGTGGGTTGCGTACGGACTGGGGACGTTGAACGAGAATCTTCCCGAGTACGTCGTGCTCGGCGTTCCAACGGGGGATTGTTGCGGCGGGGCCTACACGCACGGCGCGTCGTACCTGGGGCCGGAGAACGCCGGCGTCCGACTCGGAACGGATCCACGGGATCCACTGCCGTTCCTGCGTCCGGCGGCGGGTGCGATCACGTCGGAGGAGCAGGTCTCGAATCTCAGCCTGCTCGGGAAACTCAACCGTCTCGCGGGGATCGATTATCCGGACGACGCGAACCTGCGCGCGCGGATCAAATCCTATGAACTGGCGTTCCAGATGCAGACGAGCGTTCCCGAGACGCTGCAACTGGAGCGGGAGCCGGAACATATCCGCAGGCTCTACGGACTGGATCAGGAACACACGAAGGCCTTCGGCCAGCAATGTCTGGTCGCGCGACGTCTGGTGGAACGTGGCGTGCGGTTCGTCCAGATCTTCCACGGCGGAGGTGGCGGCGGGGCGTGGGATGCCCACAGCGAGATCAAGTCCAACCACACGCAGTTGGCGGCCCAGGTGGACCAACCGATCGCCGGACTGCTGAAGGACCTCCGGCAACGCGGCCTGCTCGACAACACCCTGGTGGTGTTCGGCACGGAGTTCGGTCGGTCACCCGGTGCCGAAGGAACGGGACGGGATCATCATCCGCAGGCCTTCTGCGCATGGCTCGCCGGTGGCGGCGTGCGCGGCGGGGTCCAATACGGGCAGACCGACGAGCTTGGATTCCACGCCGCCGACCAACGACGCTACGTCACCGACATCCACGCGACCGTCCTGCACCAACTGGGGCTGGATTCGCGCCGACTGGAAGTCCCCGGACGCAAACGCGTGGACCTCGACCACGGCGACGTGATCCACGGGATCCTGGGATGATGCCGGGACAGGACAGGCCGGTGAAACTTCCCGTCAGAGCCTTACGACTCAGCGTCCTCCTTCTCATTTCGATTCTGCTCCTCCCGCCGGGTTGCATCGGGGCACAGGCGATCTGGCACTATTTCCACCATCGATCCATCCGCCCGGAGACTGGTTATTATCACGGAGGCGTGCGCTTCTGGTACGGAAGCTGGGACGAGCCCATCTATTCCCTGCGTTTCACGGGAGAAAGCGCGCCTCGTTGGTATTGGAGACCGCCAAAAAGCATCAAGTACACAACCCTTGACGTCGAGTGGAACGGCCAGTCCTCCGAAGGAAAGGCCACCGTGGATCTGTCCAACTTCTCCTACCGTATGAATGGTTCGGGTGGACCCTTCACCCGTGGGGTCCTCGCGGACTGGGTACTCGGTGGAACAACGAATCAGGCCGCCAACTTGAAGCATGTCGAGACCGTCTTCGGCTACTTTCTGGCGGCAGCAGACGGCTCTTTGCCACCACCGCTCCATCACGGTTATGTCCTCGATGATCATCGTGTCCATATTCAGCATGAGTATTCCGGATATGGCGTTGGAAGCATGGTGTACGCCTGGCTCGCCGTCTGGCTGTTCTCGGTCGTCTTTATCGGACGCCGGCTCTCGCAGTGGAACCCCGGAAGATAGCCCTGGTGCAGCCACCAAAGACAAAGGGGTCGCGTCTCTACATTCTACATTTGGGTCGAGCAGGAGACCTCGGGATCTGAAATGTACAATTTATAGACGCGACCCCATTGTTTTACTTTCCCCCAACCCATCCTGTCATCCTGTCTTCTTCCTCCCGCAGACAGGATTCACAGGATTTAAATGATGACTCTCCGCCACCGTCTCCTTTCCCCACCTTCTCCCAACCCATCCTGTCATCCTGCCATCCTGTCCTCTTCATGGGCGGCATGTTCATTTCGCGTCAGCTCATGGGTGTCTCGGATGGCCTGTCGAAACGGGCGAGGATCCTTGCGAAGCCCTCCTCCCCCACCAGGTAGGAGAAGATTTCGCGGGTGGCGACAACATCGGCGCGTGACCACCACCTCGGCATATCCTCCACAGCCTCGGGCAGTGTCGGAATCATCTCGAAGAAGCAGCCTATGACATTGCGTGCCAGATCCTCCTCCACAGGCTGCCCAAGGCACCAATGGCAATACTCGTAAACCCTCCGGATCACCCCATCGTTCCTCGGCACCTTGTGGGCCGCTGAGAACGCCTCCCACAAGACCTCCCAAACATCATGGGGAGACAACTCCGAGCCCGCCTCCTCGCAGAGAAGAAAGCGATCCTCCAACTCCGGTGGAACCCCGGGGACTGCGCCCGCCAAACCATTCTCCGCGCCCTGAAAGGGCGCGCGGGGACGTACGCCGTAGTGGGTATGTGTTCACCGGTTGTCACCGTTCGCCCCGTTGGGGCGAGGTGTCATGGGGCGTGGTGCCCCAGGGTTCCGATCCGCTCCACCCCGGGCTGTCCCCGTGCGCCGCGTTGCGGCGGGGGAACGCGCGATCTGACGGCTGACGCCGTGGGCTATCCTCTGTCGGTGCTCCGCACCTGAGGACCGGAGAATGTGATCCGCGCCCCTGAGGAACTGGGAACTTCCCAAGGCCACCATCCCGTCGATACGGTCCGTGGTCATGGCTGAATCCGCGCGCGGTTTCGTCCCCTTCATCCCGGCCCAGGCGGCGCTTCGGGAGTTCACCTTCCGGGCGGTGATGGTCGGGACCCTCCTTGGCATCCTGTTCGGGGCATCCTCCCTGTACCTCACCCTCAAGGTCGGCCTGACGGTGAGTGCCTCGATTCCGGTGGCGGTGATCTCGATCACGCTGTTCCGACTGTGGGCCAAGATGGGAGGCCAGGACGCCTCCATCCTGGAACACAACATTGCCCAGACGGCCGGCTCAGCCGGTGAATCCCTTGCGTTCGGCGTCGGTGTCACGATGCCCGCGGTGCTGGTCCTTGGATTTGATCTCGAACTGGCCCGCGTGGCCCTCGTGGCCGTCCTGGGCGGCGCGCTCGGCATCCTCATGATGATCCCGTTGCGACGCGCGCTCATCGTCGAACAGCACGGCGAACTCAAATACCCCGAAGGCACGGCGTGCGCCGAGGTCCTCAAGGCGGGTGCCGACGAAGATTCCCACGCCATCGCCTCCCAGTACCACGGCAACACCCGGGCAGTGGGTTCCATCAGCGCCGCGACGATCTTCGGCGGACTCGGCATCGGCGTCCTCTACAACGTCGCGTGCAAGGCCCTGCGAACGTGGAAGGATACCCCCGGCGTCGTCTTCGGCGCCCCGCTCAAGGGTGGCTCCCTGGCTGCTGAGATCACCCCGGAGATGCTCGGGGTCGGCTACATCATCGGGCCCCGCATCTCGGGCGTGATGCTCGGTGGCGGCGTCCTGAGTTATCTTGTCCTGATCCCGCTGATCCGGTTCTTCGGTGACAACCTTACCGCGCCGCTCGCACCCGCCGCGGCAAAGTTGGTCAAGGACATGTCCCCGGGCGCGGTCCGCAACGAATACCTCCTCTACATCGGTGCCGGTGCCGTGGCTGCGGGCGGACTCATCAGCCTGGTCCGGTCGCTGCCGACGATCTGGCACGGCATGCGACATGGCCTGGCCGACATCCGCGGCGGATCGGGCGCCAGCGCCAACCAGGCCCGCACGGAACGGGACCTCCCGATGAAGTTCGTGCTCATCGGCGCCTTCACGTTGGTCGCGTTGATCAGCATCGCCACGCCGCTCCACATGAACCTCCTGGGCGCGCTCCTGATCGTCATCCTTGGATTCCTGTTCGTCACGGTGTCGTCGCGGCTCACCGGCGAGGTCGGGTCGAGTTCCAATCCGATCTCCGGGATGACCATCGCCACCCTGCTGCTGACCTGCCTCGCGTTCCTCGCGATGAAGTGGACCGGACGCGAGTACTACGTCACGGCGCTCTCGGTGGGTGCGATCGTCTGCATCGCCTCCTCGAACGGCGGCACCACATCGCAGGATCTCAAGACCGGGTTCCTCGTCGGCGGCACGCCGCGATTCCAACAGCTCGCCATCCTGATCGGCGCGACTGCGTCGGCGCTGATCCTGGGACCGGTCCTGCTGACGTTGAACAACGCCTCGACCGTCTACGTTCCCGCGGCCGAGGTTTCGGGGGCCCCCACGGTCACGCTTCCGAACAAGGACGTGACCAAGCGCGAATCCCTCTCCGGTCACCAGAAGGAAGCCGACGGCCGCCAGTACTGGGTCTACCACCAGGTCGATGCGGGCGGCGGCATGGCGCGCAAGTTCCTGCTGGATGACGCGGGCAAGCCGGTGTGGTTCGCCGATCCCGGGATCAACGGCACCGTGACCAAGCTTCCCGGCGGCGGCGAGGTCCAGAAGTTCGAGGCCCCGAAGGCCGTCCTCGTCTCGTACATCATCAAGGGCATCCTGAACCGTGAACTCCCGTGGGAACTCGTGCTCATCGGCGTCATGATCGCCGTGGTGCTTGAACTCTGCGGCATTCCCTCCCTCGCGTTTGCCGTCGGCGTGTATCTCCCGATCGCGGTTTCCATGCCCATCTTCGCCGGCGGGATGATCCGCTGGCTCGTCGATCGCCTCGACCTGCGTCGGCTCAAGGCCAAGGGACTCACCGAAGACCAGATCACCGCCGAAGGCGACAAGAGCCCGGGCGTCCTCATGGCCTCGGGCTATATCGCGGGCGGCAGCATCGCGGGCATCTTCATCGCGCTCGTGGAATCCCGTTTCCCGGCGAAGTCCCAGCAGATCCTGCAATGGGCCACGGCCAACAACCCGTTCTTCGAAGGCCCGCGTTCGGACCTTCTCTCGGTGATCCCCTTCGCCCTCCTTTGCCTGGTGCTGCTGGCCGCCGCACGCGGTTGGTTGTTCGGAAAACCCAAGGCCGCCACCACGCCGTAACCTGCAACCCCAGCCCGCTGCCCGGGCCGAGGCTGTCCACCGACTGTTCCCATGCGACTCCTGCTCATCGCCGCCCTCGCCCTCGCCACTCCGGTCGAGGCCGCCCGACGCCATTACCTCGCGCCCACCGCCCGGGGCGATGGGAGCGGGCGGAATGCCGCGAACGCGCGCGCCTTCGATGGCCACGACCTGAACACGCGCCTCCTCAACGACGCGTCCGATCCCGAGGTCGAACTCCGCCTGGCCCCGGGCCTCTACCCGGTGCGCACCGCCATCAACGTCGGCGGCGGCCCCGTGGGTCCCCGCCTCCGGATCCGCATCATCGGCGAGGGCACCCACCCTGAAGACACCGTCCTGCTCAACGAACGCCCCTTCGTCAACAACGTCCAGGACCGCATCGCCCGCTTCCAGGACATCGACCGCATCGAGGTCGAGAACCTGACCTTCGACGGCAACTGGGACCGTCGCCTCGCGCAGGCCGGACACCCCGCGACCGCCGGGTACTACAAGAACCAGCCCTTCTACGCCGCCGCGCGCACCGGCCGCATCCGGAAGGTCATCGTCCGCAATCACGGTTCCGTCGGCATCGTTCCCCAAACGCCCTTCGACGACCCGGCCGGCGTGGAATCCTTTCCCCTCGCTGTGGCCACGATCGATGTCGGCCAAGGACCGGAAGGCAACGATCCCCGGCCGTGGGTCGTGGAGGATTGTGAGGTCCACGGATATCACTCCGAGTTCAGCGGCTACACCACGCTGCTGATGGCCGGCGCGTCCACGATCCCCGGACGCACGCCGCCTTGGGTCGCCAACGATTCCGCGCGTCGCCTCTTCCTTGTCCGACGCTGCCTCATCCGCGGCACGCCCAACGGCGTCGGCGTCATCGCCCTCGGCTCTGCCGGATGCGGGGCGGGCGAGGCCGACGGTGGGCGCGTCACCTTCACGGACAACCTCGTCGTGAACGCCAGCCTCGGGTTCAACACTGACTGCGGCCGCATCACGAACCTCGACTTCACCAACTCCCTCTTCCTCGACATCTGGAGCATCGGCAACGCCAACGCCTTCTATGCGGGCGGCATGGGCCACTACAACATCTCGGGCAACTCCGTCCGCTTCGACCATCGCCGCGACTACGGCGTCTACCGACGCATGACCCTCGTCAACCGCCGTTCCGTCACCGGCCCCGACACCATCCTTGGCACACGGCAGACCAACGAACTCATCGGGTTCCAGCTCGGTTCCCTGTCGAACACCCGCTACACCGACAACCAGTTCACCACCCGCCGGCCGCTCTCCACCGGCGTGGAGTCGTTGCCCACCTCCTTCCAGGTCCTCCGCAAGCTCACGCCCGCCGACAACCCGTGGGTTCCCATGTTCGCGGACGCCACCGACTTCGATGCGCGCGGCAACCGCGTCTCCTCCTTCGCCTGGGATTTCGCCGGTCTGGAAACCGTTCCCGGCGACCGCTACGCGCGGTTCACCGTCCATTCGTCCGAGCCGCTCACCCGCACCCGCCCCGGCCTGAGCCAGGTCCGAGGGTTCCGAGCCACCGGGCGCGTGAACCGTGTCCTCCCGGTGTGGGGACGCCGCACCCAGCGTTACGCATGGACCGAAGCCACCGCCAACCAGGGCCAACATTCCCGCTCGCTCCAGCAGGACGAACCCGCGCTCACCGGCGGCATCGAAGTCTGCTTCGGCGAACCGCGGAAGGAATCCTCGGACGAGATCCGCGTTCCTGTGCGCCTCGCCTTCCAGCCACTCCCAGGCCACGGCGAAACCCGACCGCTCGCCCGCTCCAACCTCTGGCTTGAGGTCACCGGCGCCATCACCACGCGTCAGGTCGCACGCACCGACGCCAACGGCATCGCCGAGTTCAGGATCCCATTGCGCGATCGCCAGCAGGGTCGCCTGACCTTCCGCGCCTTCCATGACCCGCAGGCGGCGGGCATTGCCGAAACCCGATTCGCCGAATACCGCGTCGCCTTCGCCACCCTCGAACACCGTATCGGAACCCTCGTCGAGATCTCCGCCGCGCCCGATGTCACCGACGAGAAGGCCGGCCACCCCGGACGCCTCCGCATCCGCCGCACACCGGATGCCGCCGGCGACCTGCCCGCATTGGAGGTCTTCTTCCGGCTCGCTCCAGAGGGCAAGCAGGCCCGCATCGGCGAGGACTTCGAACTCCGTCCCGTCGGCGATGCCCAGATCGACACCACGGTCTCGCGCCAGAACAGCCTTCGCCGGGTCCAGTTCCCGAAGGACGTCGACGCCATCGAGATCGAGGTCGTCCCCTATCACGACGACGACCTCGAACAGGAATGGATCACCGCCCGGATCCATCCGCTGCCCCAGCGCGGATACGACGTCGGCCCCGAGTCCGAGGCCACGTTGTTCTTCTACGACGGCCCCGAGTGGACGCGTCAGGATCTCCCGCTTCCGAAGGGCTGGACCGCACGCCCCACGACCCTCAGCCCCGCCTTCCGCCAGGGCACGAACATCGTCGTGCTCATCGGCGGACTGCAATCCGACGGAAAGCGCACCCAGCCGATCTGGTGGCAATGGAACCTCGCAAAGGAAGCCCCGGAACTGCTGCCCGAGATCCCCGCTTCCTGGGCGAACTTCCGTCCCACCGCGCTTTCCGCCGTGGACGACAAGGGATGGCCCCGCGTCGCCGGTGAATCCGGGGATTCCGAGAATTCCGCGGCCGTCCTTTCCGGCGCTCCAGTCGCCGGCGTCGCCTCCATCTCCGCCTTGAGTCCGGACGCCTCGGTCTGGGTCGGTTGGTCCCGTCGCGGTCGGGAGCGGATCCCGATGATCGGATCCGCCACGGCGCCGCAAGCGTTCCCGACCCTCCCGGGATGGAAGGACGTGCAACCCCTCGCCATCAACAACGCCGGCAGTGTGGTCGGAAGCTTCGTTGTCAATGGCACCCGACGCGCCTTCCGGCTGAACCGCGGTCAGGCCCCCGGGAACGACGTCCTCCTTCCCTTGCTTCCCGGAACCACCGAAGCCGAAGCCACCGCCGTTTCCGCCGATGGCTCCGCCGTTGGTTGGTGCCGGGGGACCTCCGGCCGCCGCGCCTGCCTCTGGCCAGCGCCCCGCCCGGATTCGCCCACCACCGCTACCGAGCTGGGGCGCCCTTCCGGACTTCCCACCGCCTTCGCCCTCGGCTTCGCCGGCGATGGCGACATCCTCGCCGTCGCCGGCACCGGCGACCGTCGCGAGGTTCCCTACGTGTTCTCCGCCATGACCGGATCCCTTCGTCCCCTGCACGACCCAGCCTTCGTCTGGCGGGCCAGCACCCAGGACGGCCCGGTCGACGCCATCGCGATCAACCCGCAAGGCTGGATCATCGGCACCCGCGAAACACCCAGCGGCCCCACCCCGTGGATCGCCCGCCGACTCCTGCGCCGCTGAAGGACAAACCCCAACAACACTTCCATGCTGCTCAGTTGGATCTCGCTGCTCAGCGTCGTCACCTTCGCCATCATGGCGCGCGACAAGTTCCAGGCGATCGCCGGGCGCCGCCGGATTCCTGAGGCCACCCTCTTCACCCTCGCCCTGGTGGGTGGTTCGCCCGGCCTCGTCGCCGGCATGCTCCTTCTCCGCCACAAGACCTCGAAGACCACCTTCCTCGTCTCGACCGGACTCATCGTCGGAATCCAGGTCGCCCTCTGGTTCTGGTTCCGGATCGGCTGATCCGGTGGACGCCGACTTCTTCACGCGCCCCGCACCAAGGTCACCCCGGTCACGGCGGCCAGCATGAATCGCCCTTCCGTTCGAGGTTCATCCCCTGACAGGAACGCCCCTTCCCGGAATGGCGGCCCGACCATTCCAAAACCTCCGGATCCCGCGCGGGACCCGAACCCATGGCTGCCTGCCGTCGCCTTTGTTCGTCGTCAACTGCAGCCCGCCATACATAGCCATTCCCATCCCGCTGTCCACGCCGAGATCGGGGTTTCCATGGCTGAGGAGGCATCCCGACACTGTCCCCTTTTGAGAACAGGAACGGGGCGGCGATGTCCTCATCGCCTTCCCCATGGCTCCGCGTACGGCCCTGGCTGCCGCGACAGGTGCGGAGCACCGACAGACGATAGCCCACGGCGTCAGCCGTGGGTTCCATGACCAGATCGAAACGAGCCCCGGACGGGGCGACAGATTCTGCTGCCCAGTACGCCTCCTCACCCCGGATGCGCCCGACACGAACAGATGCCCTTCGCGTCTTCGTGTGAGCTCCCGTCGAACGGGCGCATCTTGACACCGCCCTCATTGGGAATGCCTTCGGGGCGGCGATGTCCTCATCGCCATGGGAAAGGCCGCGGAACGGCGACGTGGACGTCGCCACCCCGTTCCTCAGGGCCCAGCGCAGCACGGCTCCCGGAATCCACGCGCCTTCGGGGCGGCGATGTCCTCATCGCCACGGGAATGGCCGCGGAACGGCGACGTAGACGTCGCCACCCCGTTCCTCGCGGGAGCAGTGTCCAAATGCGCCCACCCCAAACCCAAAGCCGGGATTGCGGACCCACTCCCCAATCCGGTAGGCTTTCCACCCCGTCCAATCCGGACCCTTTTTCCATGGGCGCCACCCTCATCTTTTTTGTCCTCCATGTGTTCGGAGCACTGCTCTGGGCATTTTCGGTGGCCGGAGGCTTCCCCCTGTTCCATTCCCACTTTCTGTCGAACCGGGCCCTGCCCGCAGTGGTTGCCGCCGTCTCGCTGGCCGGCATCGCCACCGCCTTCCGGAAACAGCCCCGCTGGAACTCAACCCTCCTCCTCGGCCTCGGTGCCTGCTGGGCAACCGCCTCGCTGACCACCCTCGTCCTCTTCCCCCAGAGCGGCATCCGCCTCGCCATCGTCGGAGCCATCGGAGCCGCCATCCTGATCCGTTCCGCTCTCCGCACGCACCACCCCGATCCGAAGTCGCCGGTGACGGCCGCCATCCTCATTCCCCTCCTCCTCGTTGGCATGCTGCTCCCGTGGACCCAGCGCGCCGCTCCTGCATCGACGCATCCGCTGAACCCGACATGGCCCGTCCTGCCTGCGTCCTCGGAACAACCGGCTCCACCCCAGTGGATTCCTCTCGGTACTCACGCCCAGTTCATGCCCGAGACCGCCTCGCTCCGGCTCGTGCACCAAGGCTGCACCCTGAATGTGGATCCGCTCCTCACCTTTCACAGCCGTTCTCTCGACCGATTCTGGACCCTCTTCGCAACGCGGGATCTGCACGAACCTCCACCCCGATCCCTCACCGCGTGGCGGTCGCACTCCAACCAGATCCACACCGTCTACACGGGCTTCGGCACCGACCACATTGAAGCGGCCCATACGACCCACGACACGGTCGAACTCACCGCCTTCACCCGGCTCGCCGAAGCCGTCTATTCCCACCTCAACACCTTCACGGAAATCTGTGGATGACCCGCCCCTTCCCCTTCAATCCCCTCCCATCGGTGGCACCCCGCCGGAAACGATCCTCCACCAGCCCGGTCCAATCGGTATGAATCCCCGGTTCCGCCTTTTTCATGGCGACCTCCTCGACCAACCCGTCGATGTCATCGTCAACGCCTGGAACCGCAACTTCATTCCCTGGTGGCTGCTCCTTCCCCAGGGCGTCTCGGGTGCCATCAAGAAGCGCGCCGGCTACGCACCCTTCCGGGAATTGTCCCGAGCAGGCGTCCTCCCCCTCGGCGGTGCCGTCGTCACCAGCGCCGGCCGACTCCCGTTCCGCGCCATCATCCACGTCGCCGGCATCGGATGGCTCTGGACCTCGTCCGAGGAGTCCATTCGAACCTCCGTCCGCAACGCCCTCTCCCTCGCCACCCACCACGGCTTCCGTTCCATCGCCTTGCCCCTCATCGGCGCCGGCACCGGCGGCACCCGGGCCGATCACGTCCAGGGCCTGATGACCGACGAATTCCATCGCTCCACCTACCCCGGCGAAATCGTCCTCGTGCGTTATGCCAAACCCGGCCCCACTGCTGGCTGATTCCCTGAGCCGCACACCCCATGACTCCCCGAATCCATCGACCATCCCGTCGGTCCGCGGCCTTCACGTTTCCGGAACTCCTGATCATCCTGGGGGTGATCCTCGTGCTGGCCCTTCTCATCCTTCCGCCGTTGGCGCGATCCCAGCTCAAGGCCAGTCGCACCAAGTGCATCAACCAACTCAAGAACGTCGGTATGGGCCTGCGCATCTTCGCCCTTGAGCACAACGGCGCATGGCCATGGCAGGTCAGCACCAACCAAGGCGGCTCCCGGGAATTCCTCCAGGATCCTTCCATCGCCTGGCCCCACTTCCTGGCGCTCTCCAATGAGCTGTCGAGCCCCCGGTCCATGCGTTGCCCGGCCGACCTGGAAAGCATCGATACCCTCACCTGGATCGACTCCCGCACCAACTCGGCGTTCAGCTACTTCCTCGGCCTCGATGCCAGTGAGGAAAATCCCAACACCATCCTCGGCGGAGACTCGAACCTTGAACTCAATGGACGACGATTGCGCGCCACGCTCGTCACGCTCCGGACCAACGCCGACCTTCGGTTCCACAACTCCCGCCACGAGAACCCGCCTTCCGGAGCCGGCAACATCCTGCTCGGCGATGGCAGCGTCCAACAGGTGACCAGCGCCCGCCTCCGCGAAGCCCTCATCCTCCCGGGCGATCCCACCAATTCCGTCCACCGCTGGCTGATTCCGTGAGCCGTCGTTCCCCAGCGTCCTGACGTCCGCTGCTACCCCAAGCGTAGAAGACGACGTCAGGAGGCTTTGTCATGTCCTGGATGAAAGTTGTCACCGGAGGTGCTGACACCGGAAGTCCAAGGTGGTGCCTCCTGGGTACGCCGGAGGCGTTGAAGCGGATACGGGGTGCGAAGCAACCCCGGGTTCGGGTGACTCAAGGAGTCACCTACCCCGGCCAAGCCTCGCGATACGGGTGCATGGCAAGTCCGGTCCAAGCTTCTGATGATCTGCGTTATCTGCGCCATCTGCGGATCCAACTGCTTTTTCCGGGTTGAATCCCGGACCTTCCCACGCCCCACTTCTCCGCCATGGCTGATCTCCATTCTGTGGCCCTTGCGGACATTGTCGCCTTCGCGGAAGCCCTTCTGACGCCGGCCCTGTTCAAGGATTACGACGGCGCCCAGAACGGGCTTCAGTTCGAGAACCTCGGCCGTGTCAGCCGCATCGCCGCCGCGGTCGATGGCACCCTGCCGGTCGCACGCAAGGCAACGGACGCCGGATGCGACCTGCTGCTGGTGCATCATGGGCTGTTCTGGAGCCGCTCGTTTCCGTGGACGGGCCGGCGCGCCGAACTCATCCGCCACCTCGTCAACTCCGACCTCGCGGTCTACTCCCAGCACCTGCCCCTCGACGGTCACCCGGAGATCGGCAACGCCGCCGTGCTCGCACGACTGTTGGGATTCACGACCTGGCAACCGTTCTTCCTGCGCGAAGGCCGAGCCATCGGTGTCCAGGTCGAGGCTCCCGACGGGATGGGACGTGAGGAACTCGCCGCGCGTCTCGCGGACATCACCGGCACGGTGCCCACGACCCTGCCCGGGGGATCCTCCGTCTGCCGGCGCATCGGCATCTGCACCGGCGGGGCCGGTGCCGAACTGCCGCAGGCCGCCCGCGAAGGCGTCGACACCTTCATCACCGGCGAAGGCCCGCACTGGAGTTACGCGCTGGCCGAGGATCTGGGGATGAACGCCTTCTACGCCGGGCACTACGCCACCGAGACCTTCGGGGTGCGCGCCCTCGCCGAGTCGATCTCGCAGCGTTTCAACCTGCCGTGGGAATTCGTCGACCACCCGACGGGGCTGTAGACGACGGGCGGTGTTTCCGCAGGAGCTTGAGCGCGACTTCGAGGTCACGCGGCAGCGGAGCTTCCACCTTCAGGGGTTCGCCGGTCACCGGATGGACCAGTTCGATCTTCCAGGCGTGCAGCGCGAGGCGTGGCGTCAACGACCGTTCCTCCTCGTCATCCTTCGCCCGATAACGCCGCTTCAACTGGCTCAACAAGAGCGTGGCGCCATCGCCGTACAACGGATCCGCCAGGATCGGAAAGCCCGAGGCCTTCAGGTGGACGCGGATCTGGTGCGTGCGGCCCGTCACCGGCCGGCACTCGATCAGACTCACACCGCCGAACCGATCGACCACCTGGAAGCGCGTCAGCGACTTCTTGCCATCGCGGGCCCAGCGCATCAGCGCGGGGTTGCGCACGTCATGGCGGAGCTTGAGGTCGCACTCGAACTCGTCCTCGGTCGGCGTGCCTGTGACCAGCGCGAGGTAGGTCTTCTTGGGGGACGCATTGCCGAACTGCTCCGCCAACCGGATGAGCGTGGGCTTGTCCTTCGCCAGGACCAGAAGCCCCGACGTGTCGAAATCGATCCGGTGGGCATTCGCGATGTAATCGAGCTTTCGCTCCACCGCGAAGGGCTTCGCCTGCGCCACGCCGTCGAGCAGCATGCGCATCAGGTTCGGTCGATCCTTGTCGTAGCGGTCGGGGGAGACGAGGAGACCCGAAGGCTTGTCGATCACGAGGACGTTGGCGTCCTCGTAAACCACAGGAATCTCCCAGAACCCACGGCCGCCTCCGGCGGAAAGTTTGATGACAGGTGTCACTTGATTTTCAGGCTCAGGCCGGGCCGAACACAGACACGGACATCGGCGGCAAGGTGAACATCGCCGAGTACCGCTGGTTATGGACACTGAAGTCCTCGGCGGTCACCCCGAGCGCATTCCCAACGTTTGATCCGCCATAGATGGCGGCATCGCTGTTCAACAGTTCCTTCCAGACTCCGGCGACCGGAAGGCCAACACGGTAACCCGCGTGCGCGTTCGGCGTCAGGTTCAGGACCACCAGCAGGTGACGTCCGGACTCGCGATCGTACCGCAGGAAACTCAGCACGGAATTGGCGTGATCGCCGCAGTCCACCCACACGAAACCGTCCGTGTCGAAATCACTCCGATGGAGCGCGGCCTCCCGGGTGTACAGCGCGTTGAGGTCGGCAACCCACTTCTGGACGCCGACGTGGTAAGGACCCGCCTCCAGCAGCCACCAGTCCAGTTCGCCATTCGCGTTCCATTCGTTGGGCTGGGCGATCTCGCCGCCCATGAACAGGAGCTTCTTGCCGGGGAACAGCCACTGGTAGGCCAGCAAAGCGCGCAGGTTCGCCGCCCCCTGCCAGTCATCGCCGGGCATGCGCCGCCGCAGCGATCCCTTTCCGTGCACCACTTCGTCATGCGACAGCGGCAGCACGAAGTTCTCCTGGAAGTGGTACAGCATCGCGAACGTCAGGTCGTTCTGGTGATACCGCCGGTGGATTGGATCCCGTTGGAAGTAGCCCAGCGTGTCGTGCATCCAGCCCATGTTCCACTTGAGGCTGAATCCCAGGCCGCCCAACCAGGGCGGACGCGAGACCATCGGCCATGCCGTGCTCTCCTCGGCGATCGTCATGACCCCCGGATGCTCGGTGTGGACGACGTGGTTCATGTGCCGCAGGAAATCCACCGCTTCGAGGTTCTCGCGGCCGCCATGCTTGTTCGGCACCCACTCGCCCTCCTTGCGGGAGTAGTCGAGGTACAACATCGACGCCACCGCATCGACCCGCAGCCCGTCCACATGGAACCGGTCGCACCAGTAGAGCGCGTTCGACGCGAGGAAATTCCGGACCTCATGCCGGCCGAAATTGAAGATCAACGTGCCCCAATCCTGATGCGCGCCCTGGCGCGGATCCTCGTGTTCGTACAGGGCCGTTCCGTCGTAGCGCGCCAACGCCCATTCATCGCGCGGGAAATGTGCGGGCACCCAATCCACCAGCACCCCGATCCCGGCGTCATGGAAGGTCTCCACCAGGAATTGCAGGTCATCCGGCGTCCCGTACCGCGCCGTTGGCGCGAAGAATCCGGTCACCTGGTATCCCCAGCTCGGATAGAAGGCGTGCTCGGCCAAGGGCAGGAACTCGACGTGCGTGAAACCCATCTTGCGCACGTAATCCACCATCTGGCTGGCGAGTTCCCGGTATCCCGGTGATTCCGCCGCGGACTTCTTCTTCCACGATCCCGCGTGCACCTCGTAGATGCTCACCGGCGAACGCAGCATGTTCATCCCGCCCCGACGCTTCATCCACGCGCCGTCACTCCACGAATGCCGCGACGTGTCCCACACGATCGCCGCATGCTTGGGCGGGTTCTCGAACGCGAATCCGAATGGATCCGTCTTCACCGAAACCTTGCCGCCCGCCTCGACCATCTCGAACTGGTACAGCGCCCCCTGCCCCACACCCGGCACGAAAACCTCCCACACACCGGAAACACCCAGCCGACGCATCTGGTGCCGACGCCCATCCCACCCGTTGAAGTCACCCACGACGGACATCCGCTGCGCATTCGGCGCCCACACGGCGAAGGACGTTCCCGGGACACCGTCCAGCATCTTCAGGTGCGCACCGAGGGCATCATAGAGCCGACGGTGGTTTCCCTCGTTGAACAGGTGCAGGTCCGTGTCGCCGACCGTCGGCCAGAACGAATACGAGTCACGGCCCTGGGTGATCTTGCCATCCGCCCACGTCACCCGCAGGTCGTACGCATACACCCGCGAAGCCGCGCGCGTGACCCCCTCGAACACATCCGTCTCGCCAATGCGCTTCAGCGGAAGGACCGGAAGCGTCTTCTCGTGGACCGGCACCACGTCCACCGATCGCGCCCCCGGCAGGAACGCACGCCCCACAAGGCCAGTTCCATCCCCCAACGGGTGCATGCCCAGCAACGAATGCGGTGATCCATGCCGAAGCCCGATCAGGGACTCCACCTCCGGGGGTGTCAGTAACATGCCCAGACCCTACCGGGACGGACGGCCAATGCCAATCGGAGGTTCCTCCGGCCGGAGGGACGAGTCCGCCTGCTGACCGGGCACCCCCACCGTGTGGATTTCGGGTTCCACCCCTTCCAACTCCAACCCGTACTCGGTCCAGCCATCCACACACCTCCGTAAATGGAGATCCAATGTCTTTCACCACTCTCCCCACGAGGGCACTGAGCGAAGAATGTACAGTGCATGACGGAACCACCCTTGGCATTTTTTGCCGTCCCCACGCCTCGCATGACCTTTCCCATGAAAACAGGTGGTCCATGCAAAAAATAGAGCTTCAGGCACTTGCATAACGATCGAACATCTTGAGCCGCCACCCTGCGTCGCTGGCAGGCTTCATGATACAGGCATCGGTGTGAAGACTTGGGATGTAACCGGAAGCCATGTGGCTCCAAAAACTTCCCAAGCCTCAAAAACAGTAGTTCAAATCAATACGCTAAAGAGATAGCAGGTCCGTCCTTCAACATAGGTATAAGAGTCCCAATCATTAGATCGCCATTTCAACCCATTCTATATCCATGCAAACATCCGTACCCTTCCAGCGGCAAAGCACCCCTCTCCAACACACCTGGACCCAGGCGGCCGCCCTCCTGGTTTCACTCTGCACGTTGGCAACCTCCAGCTTCGCCCAGACGGCAATCATGCTCGACGGTCGGGTACTCACCCAGAAGGTTCCCCTGGCTCCGTTTGCCACGGAAGGACCGATCTGGAATCTGGACCTCGCCAATCAGGGTATTCTTGTCACTGGTAAAAAGGTGACGATCCCCGACACCGTCAACGGCACCCCTCTCCTCATCAGCGGATCTTCCGTCCTCGGCCAGGATGGCGAAGCGCTCACCGGTATCGGAGCCAGGGACTTCGCACGACTCACGGACGCCAATGCCATCGGCGCCGACCGCGATCCGCTCCGGGTCGCAGCGAACCTCGGACCCCGCCGTGTCGGTGCCGCCCGCTCGATCTTCAGCACTGTGGAAGCGCGTCGCACCTCGTCCAACCCATCCTTGGTCCGGGACAGCTCGGCTCAGACGGCAATCGAGCAGAACTACTTCCAACTCGTCCAACAGGCCTACAGCGCCCATTCCAGCGTGTTGCCAGCCGACTTTCTGGATCGCGCCGGCCTGCGCGGCGCGTCCCCTGCTGACTGGGTTTACCCGGCAACCACCGGTGGAACTCTCAAATCCGCAGGACACGTCTATGTCGACGGCAGCGGTAACGAATTCTACGTCCCTGACGTCGAGGTCGTCATTGAACTGGCCGAGAATGTCGCCGGTGGCGTAGTTCGGTCGGTGGCCCGCGGAGACAGTTCGCGCCCCGACTCCTTCGTCATGGACGACATGCTGCTCATCTTCAACCAGGATCCCCGCTTCGGCGCCGATGTCCTCGGCTTGGGCGAAGCCGTGATCCCGCGCGATGAGTTCTTCAAGCAGATCACTGCCGGCCAAACCCACTGCGATGTGATCGGTCATATGATTGGAGATCACGTCATGATGGTGCAGGAGGTGCTCACCGAGTTCACGGATCCAGCCGCCGGGATCCACATCACGGCGGATCGCTTTGTCATCCGCGCTGGTGAAGCCCGCTGGCGCGGCACCGTCGACAAGCCGACTGGCATCCGACTCGTCGCCGTCCTGATCTCCAAGTCCGCCCAAGGCGTCGAAACCCGCCGCACCGTCGCGGTCGCCATGGCCATTGACCCCCTGACCGGCCTCGCGACTTACGATGCACGGATTCGCCCGCTCAATATTGCCACCCTCACCCACATCGAGATGCAGGCGATCAACACGACCAGCAACGCCATCGAAGCAAGCGAGCGCTACGACATCGCTCCCTTCCGGCAGTAGTCTGGCCCCGATTCAGCCGCAAGAGTCCCTCGCAGAAGGCCGGTGGCCGGAAGAAATCCGGAGATCCCCATCCCACCTCCTTCGCTTGTGGCCTCTTGCGGCTTTTGCGGCCACAACAACCCACATTTCTTTCAGCCGCAAAAATCGCAGAGGACGCAAGAACTGCGGCGGACATCCAACCGGCAACCATTCCCTCCTCAGCAACACACCTTTTGCGCCCTCTTGCGGCTTTTGCGGCCAAAACAGCATCACCCCATTTCAGCCGCAAAAATCGCAGAGCACGCAAAGAACTGCGACTGACACCCAGCCACCAACCGCTCCTTCCAGCCTCCCCTTCTTGCGCGCTCTCGCGGCTTTTGCGGCCACAACAGCATCACCCCATTTCAGCCGCAAAAATCGCAGAGCACGCAAAGAACTGCGACTGGCTTCCAGCAGGCAACCGTTCCCTTCCGGCCTCCCCTTCTTGCGCCCCCTTGCGGCTTTTGCGGCCACAACAGCACCACCCCATTTCAGCCGCAAAAATCGCAGAGGACGCAAAGAACTGCGACTGGCTTCCAGCAGGCAACCGTTCCCTTCCGGCCTCCCCTTCTTGCGCCCCCTTGCGGCTTTTGCGGCCACAACAGCACCACCTCATTTTCAGCCGCAAAGATCGCAGAGCACGCAAAGAACTGCGACTGACACCCAGCCACCAACCGCTCCTTCCAGCCTCCCCTTCTTGCGCGCTCTCGCGGCTTTTGCGGCCACAACAACTCCTCTTGAGGCCCCCCCCTCGCATGAATATGCGATGGCGAGACCTGACCACCCTCCCCTATCGTGCCGGGGTTTGCCGTGCATCCCTCTCCGACATCTCCCATCCGGGTCGCCGTCATCGATGATTCGCCCGAGGTGCGGTCTGCCCTCCAGACCCTGCTCAACACCGGGCCGCACACCACGTGCGCTGGCACCTACCCGGCCATCATCCCGGCACTGACCGGACTCATCACCTCTCCTGCCGACATCGTCCTGGTGGATCTCCGCATGCCGGAAATCGACGGAGGCTCCGGCATCCCGATGCTTCGCGGCGTCCTCCCAAGCACACAGTTTGTCGTCTTCACCATGTTCCACGAAGACGACGACATCTTCCGGGCCCTCGCCAACGGCGCCAACGGCTACCTCCTCAAATCGGATCCGCCCGAATCCGTCATCGCCTCCCTGCGCGACGTCCACTTCGGCGGTGCGCCCATGAGCCCGGCCATCGCCCGCCGGGTCGTCCAGACCTTCCAGAAGCCCCTCCAGAACCCGGCCGATCCCGTGCTCACCCAGCGTGAGTTGGCCGTTCTCACCCTCCTGCGTGCCGGCCGCGGCTACAAGGGCACCGCCGCCGACCTCGGCTGCTCCGTCGACACCGTCCGCACCCACATCCGGAACATCTACCAGAAGCTTCAGGTCCACTCCCTGATCGAGGCCCTCGCCAAAACCCGGCGCTGACTCCTCCCCGCCACACACAACATAGACGCCGATTTACCTAAAAATAGGAGACCCCAATCCCCGACGGACTTTGGATTCTTCCGTCCTTGTCCACGTTCCGCGCCCAGCCGATACCAACGCTCATTGCCATCCTGTGGCGATGGTTCTGTCTTGGCTCATTCCTAACCACCTTCGCCGCCCCGGTCGCCCCGGTCCCCGACGATCCCCAACGCTGGATCCTCCGAACCTTCGACAGTCGCCACGGCCTTTCGCAGAATCGGGTCCAAGCCCTCAGCCGTGCCCCCAACGGCTGGATCTGGTGCGGCACCCTCCGGAGGCTCCAACGCTTCGACGGCCGTTCCTTTGAAACCCTGCCCAACCCGGAATTCCAGGGCCCGGAACACGCCGACATCACCCTCGTCGCCGCCGGCTTTGGCGACGATCTGCTCGTCGGGTTCAACTACCACCAACTCATGTTCCGTCGCCAAGGGCGATGGTCCGCCATCGACGCCAGCCAAGCCCAGTCCGGCACAAGCGTCCGCGTGGCGGTCTTCCTTTCCGAAGACCTTTGCGTCGTGTGTCCCTCACCCGCCCGGCAGTGGTCCATCGCACGGATCCAGCCCAACCCCGCGACAAACCCCGCGACAAACACCCCCGCCTGGACGTTGACCCCGGTGGCCCGCTTCGACGCCGGCACCCATCAGGATTTCCACCTCGTCCAGGCCGAACCAGGACGCGCCCTCATCCGTCGCCCTGATGCCACCTGGCTCGAGATCAACCGCTCGGGCACACCGCGAACCCTCGGGCCCAAGGAATCCAGCCATCTCGAGGAACGCCACCAACACGTCCAGGCCGCGGACATGGGCCCACAACCCTGGATCGACACCGGCCCCGATGGCCTCTGGCTCGGTTCCGACCGCGACGGCCTCGTCCACCTCGCCGCTCCCTCCGTTGAGTTCTGGACCCACCCCTCCTCGAACCGCCATCGCAATGTGTCCGCCCTCGATGCTGCTCCTGATGGTTCCGTGTGGTTCACCATCGATGCCGGCCATGAACATTCCGCCGTCCGCTGGAAGGACGGCAAACTCACCGCCCCGCACGAACCCGCACCCATCACGTCGCTCGCCGCCCTGCCCAGCGGGACCATCCTCGCCACCAGTCCCACCGAGCTTCACCGCTTCGATCCCCACTCCATCCACAAACAGCCCCTGCCCCCGTCCAGCGGACAAACCTACCTCTCCAAAGGACACTCCGGTCGGGTCTGGATCGCGTCCGCCAACAACATCGTTGAATCCACCAACCTCACCACCTGGCGCGACGTTCCCCTTCCAAAACTGCCCGTCTCCCGCAACACCACCTGGCTCAGCGTCCTCGAACTCACCAACCGCAACCTGTGGATCGGATCCATCGGATACGGCGCCGTCCTCCTGGCGAATGGCTTCCCCCAATCCCACACCACCGCCAACGGCGCCCCGTCCAACATCCTGCATCCCGTCCTCGAGGATCCCGACGGCACCATCTGGTTTGCGTCCACCGCCGGACTTATCCGCCGCAGGAACGGGACCTGGTTCCGCTTCGGACCTGAACATGGCCTGCCGGAACCGCTCGTCCTGGGAGCCCTCGACGACCTTCATGGCCGCCTGTGGGTCCATGGTCACCAGGGCATCGCCGGCCTTCTCCGCTCCGACCTCGAGGACATCGCTGCCGGGCGTGTCTCCAGCCTGCGTCCGTTCCGCCCCCGGGGCGCCGCCGCCTGGGTGACCGAATGCAATAGCGGCCCTCCTTCCTCGGTACGCGATGCCCACGGCAACCTCTGGTTCGCCACCACGGCGGGCGCCCTCCGCGTTCCGCGGGAACAGCTCGGTTCCAGTGCACGTCCCGCGCCTTCCGTCAGCAATGCCTCCGTTCCCCAGGGCACCTTCTGGCGCGAGATCCTCCAGGGTCCCATTGCTTCCCTCCAGTGCCCTCCCGATGCCGACCAGATGCTCGAACTCACCCTCGCCTACCCCGGTGCCGCCGCAGCCGATTTCGCCCCCATCCAGTATCGTCTCGACGGCATCGACCCCTTCTGGACCACCGCGCCCGCCGATGGCCGGATCCGCTATCACCACCTGTCCGCCGGCAATCATACCCTGCGCCTCCGTCCAGCCGAGGGCGGCAGCTCGGCCGAATCCGTCCTGAAGGTCCTCATTCCCACCCGATGGTATAACACCTGGGCCTTCCGGATCCTCGCCGCCGGGATCGGCGTCGGGATCATCGGGGTCGGCGTCCAGCACCGACATGTCCTCTCCCAGGAACGACTCGCGGAATCCTATCGTCGACAGGCCCACGCCCGTCGCTGGCAGATCGCGCGCGACCTCCACGACGGCATCGGTGCCGGACTCGCCCGCATCTCCATCCTCTCCAACCAGTCCCACCCCACCCTCGCGGCCACCGCCCAGCGACTCATCCGCGACCTCGACGAACTCATCTGGCTGACCGACCCGGAACGTGACGGCCTCGACGCCACCGCCAATTACCTGATCACCGCGGCCGAACGCCAACTCCTCGGCCTCGAGTGCCAGCTCCAGATCCAGGTCCCCGACCAATTCCCTCCCCTCCAGATCGCCGGACAGGCCCGTCGACACCTCATCCAGATCCTCCACGGCGCCCTCTCCAACGTCATCAAGCACAGCCGCGCTACCACGGTGATCCTCCGCATCCGGAGCACCTCCGAGAACCTCATCCTCGAGATCCAGGACAACGGCCTCGGATTCAACTCCCAGAGCCCGCACACCCAGACCCGTACCGGTCTCCGTTCCTTCCACGAACGCACCTCCCGCCTCAACGGATCCTTCACCTGCACCACCGCGCCCGGGAACGGCACCCATCTCACCTTCACCTTCCCCCTCCGCAACCTCCGCGCCGACGCACACGAACCCCAAAGCTGATCCCAGCCTCAGGCCCCGCCCTCTTGCGGCCTTTGCGGCCACAACAACCCCCATTCCCTTCAGCCGCAAGAATCGCAAACGACGCAAGAACTGCGGCGAACATCCAGCCGGTAACCACTCCTTCCTCAGCCCGCACCTTTTTGCGCCCTCTTGCGGCCTTTGCGGCCACAACAACCCACATTCCCTTCAGCCGCAAAAATCGCAGACGACGCAAGAACTGCGGCGAACATCCAGCCGGCACCCACTCCTTCCTCCGCCCCGCACCTTTTTGCGCCCTCTTGCGGCCTTTGCGGCCACAACAACCCCCATTCCTTTCAGCCGCAAAAATCGCAGACGACGCAAGAACTGCGGCGGACATCCAACCGACAACCACTCACTCCTCCGCACCACACCTTTTGCGCCCTCTTGCGGCCTTTGCGGCCACAACAACCCCCATTCCCTTCAGCCGCAAGAATCGCAGACGACGCAAGAACTGCGGCGGACATCCAACCGACAACCACTCCCTCCTCCACCCCGCACCTTTTTGCGCCCTCTTGCGGCCTTTGCGGCCACAACAACCCCCATTCCCTTCAGCCGCAAGAATCGCAGACGACGCAAGAACTGTGGCGGACATCCAACCGGCCACCACTCCCTCCTCCGCCCCGCACCTTTTGCGCCCTCTTGCGGCCTTTGCGGCCACAACAACCCACATTCCCTTCAGCCGCAAAAATCGCAGACGACGCAAGAACTGCGGCGAACATCCAGCCGGCACCCACTCCTTCCTCCGCCCCGCACCTTTTGCGCCCTCTTGCGGCCTTTGCGGCCACAACAACCCACATTCCCTTCAGCCGCAAAAATCGCAGACGACGCAAGAACTGCAGCGGACATCCAACCGGCACCCACTCCCTCCTCCGCCCCGCACCTTTTGCGCCCTCTTGCGGCCTTTGCGGCCACAACAACCCCCATTCCCTTCAGCCGCAAGAATCGCAGACGACGCAAGAACTGCGGCGAACATCCAGCCGGTACCCACTCCTTCCTCCGCCCCGCACCTTTTTGCGCCCTCTTGCGGCCTTTGCGGCCAAGAAGACCCCGCTTCCTTTCGGCCGCAGGGGACGCAAGGGGCCGGCGGACGGAATCCACCCGACAGGACCTGGCTTTCGTGGTCATACCGAGGCGACGTAACCACCAAAATACCCACGATTGGAGAAGCGACCGCTTTCTCCGCACGGAGCAACGTCTCCAAATGTTCCGGTGTTTAGGAATGAGTCCTCCGGCATCTGCCCTCTTCGCGGTACCTGCTCCCGGCACACCCCTGCTGGCTGCGGAAGGCCATTCCTCCCGCGGACCTTTGCACCCCCTCTCCCCATGAACCATCCCCTCGATTGCCGTGGTCTGATCTGCCCCATGCCCATCGTCAGGATCTCGCGCACGATGAAGGGCCTCCGACCGGGCGATACCCTCACCGTAACCGCGACCGACCCGTCCTTCGCTCCGGACGTAGAGGCCTGGGTCCGGAAGATGAATCACACCCTGGTCTTCCTTGAGGACCGCGCTGGTGTCCAGACGGCTGTCCTCCTGCATTCGGGCCCAGCCCGAGGATGACCTTCTTCCATGGCCACCCCACTTCCCACCTCCCGCGAAGAACTGGAACTCCTGATCCAGCAGACCGTCGACAAACGCGTCGCTGAACGCCTCGGCGAGGTCCAATCCACACTCGCCCAGCTTCAGGGGATGGTCGCGCGCAGCGCCGCCCATGTCCCCGAGGACCGCGCCACGCTGGTCGTCTTCAGCGGCGAGATGGATACCCTCCAGTCGGCCTGCAACATCGCCGCGGGCGCCGTCTCGATGGGCATGGAAGTCTCCCTGTTCTTCACCTTCTGGGGCCTGACCGCCCTGCGACGCTCCACCACCTACTCCGGAAAGTCCGTCGGCCAAAGGATGGCCGCATTGATGCTCCCTTCAGGCCCGGCTTCCGTACCGACAAGCCGCATGAACATGGCCGGGATGGGCCCCCTCTTCTTCAAGCACCTCATGCAACAGAAGAACGTCCTATCGCTCCCCGAGATGATCACCCTCCTGCGCCAACTTGGTGTGCGCCTTGTCGCCTGCGAGATGTCCATGGGCGTCATGGGCATCACCCGCGAGGAACTCCTGCCCGACATCGACTACGGTGGCGTCGCCACCTACCTCGGGGACGCGTCCCGTTCCAAGATCACCCTCTTCATCTAGGCCGCTGTTGGATTCCAAATCCGGCGATTTCAGCGCCGGCACCCGGCAGCGACTCCCCCCTGCGTGGCAGCGGAGGGACTGCCGGACTGGGTCCTGCCCGGCAATTCCGGACCCTCCCTCAGGTCCGGTCCTCTTCCCCCGGAGGTCGCAGGGGCGGACGGTGCGCTCCCCATGGAACCAAACAGCACACCGTGCCCACGCTGCGATACCCCTCCGCTGCACGCGATGGACATCATAGAGACAGTTTGATCCTTGCCTATCGCATGATCATGCGTCCCAACCATAGGTATTCCTTCACAGGAAATCCGCGTTGCAGACACCGGTGTGCCACAAGCCTGCAACACCGCGCATGCTCCTTGCAGGGTCCGTCCAGGGCGGCCCTTTCGCACCGCGGGTTCCCCTCCCCCTTTTGCATGACCCGGATGCCGTGGCGAGGGCGCAACGTTCCAGAATAGCCATAGTTAGACTCACAACCTTTGAACCCAGACTACCAGTATTTGATTATTGAAACTGCTCCAGTGAACGACATCGACCCCCTCTCCTGACGCCCATGCATGCCCGGATGTCCATTGCACATGAGGAAACCCCAGCCCTGCTCCGGGAGATCGCGGCCCTGCGGTCTGCCAACGAAGGACTGACCCAACGCATCCGGAATTTGGCCAGCGCCAACGCCAATGCCGCCGAGTTCCTGGCCGCCCTGGAGGAAGCCCAGGAACGGGAGCGTCGCGCCGTTGCCGAAGAACATCAGGCCATGACCGACGAGCTCATCCGCGTCCGGGATGAAGCCCTTGAAGGAAGCCGTGCCAAGACCGCCTTCCTGAACAACATGAACCATGAGCTCCGAACACCCCTGCACACCATCATCGGGTACTCGGATCTGCTCATCGAGGATTGCCCCAACCTCACACCGCAACAGATCACGCAGGACCTGAAGAAGGTCCTTGCCGCCGGGGTTCACCTCCTTGGCCTCATCAACGACGTCCTCGATCTCGCCCGGATCGAGGACGGCAAGATGCAGCTCACGGCCACGCGCTTTGCCGTGCGCCCGGCCATCGATGCGGTGATCGCCTCTGTCCAACCCCTCGCCCGGGAGCGGAACAACCAACTTGCCGTCCGTTGCTCCCCGGCCATCGGCGAGATGTTCAACGACGAACAGCGGTTCCGTCAGGTGCTCTCAAACCTCCTCAGCAACGCCGCCAAGTTCACTGAGAACGGCAAAATCACCCTCCACGCGTCGACCTTTGTCCGGAACGAGATCCCGTACCTGCTCTTCTCCGTGACCGACACGGGCATCGGGATCGCCTCGGCGCAGATGACCCATCTCTTCCAACCGTTCGCGCAGGCCGATGCCTCACCGACACGCCGCTACGGCGGAAACGGGCTGGGTCTCGCGATCAGCCGCAGGCTCTGCCAGATGATGGGCGGCGAGATCCACGTCGCCAGCACCCCGGGTTCCGGATCCATCTTCTCAGCCATGATCCCGGGCATCGTGCTCAACTCCCAGACCCCGAACCCGCCCCCTTCCGTTCAGGCCCACCCAGCTCCCACCATCCTCACCGTCCTCGACCCTATCGCTTCCGGACAGCGGCTCTCGGAACCGCTTCTACATGCCGGTTACCGTGTCCTCACGGCCAGTTCCGGCGACGAAGCCTGCGCCCTCGCCCACGCCGAAAAGCCTGAAGTGGTCGCCCTCGACCTTGGCACGGCTCGCCCCAGCGGCTGGGAGGTGTTGGCCGCATTGAAGGCGGACCCTGCGCTGAACCACATCCCGGTTGTCCTCACAACTCTCGACAACCCCCCTGAGCACAACCTCGCCCTGCGAGCCACCGACTGCTTCATCAAGCCCGTGGACTGGGATCGGTTCGAGGCCAGCCTGAGGCGACTGGTGCACGATGCGCCCCAGAAACGAATCCTCGTCGTCGACGACGACACCGACGCCTCCGACATCGCCCGACGCCTCCTCGAACTGGAAGGATGGATCGTCGAGACCGCTGGCAATGGTCGTGAAGCCCTCGATCGCCTGTCAGACAACATCCCCGCGCTGATCATCATCGACCTCGTGATGCCAGTCATGGATGGGTTCTCTCTCGCCGAACACCTCCAGACGACACCCCAATACCGGGATATCCCCACGATCGTCCTGAGCGCGCTTTCCCTCTCCCCGGAGGAACACTGCCGCTTGAACCGACGCATCTCCGAGCCTCGCGCCCGGGACGGTCGCCAACCCGACCTCCTCTCCGTTGTCCACCGATTCCTGGGGTAACCGGAGGGTGGAACCACGCGCGTCTAGCCCATGCGACCTCAAGGTTCCCGTCTCCCTTTGCCACAAGAAGCGACATGAAGTCCCAGACGGCATCGACGTGATGCTCCAGCAAGTCCACCGAACACTCCCGGACACGCTCCGCCCGTCCTCCTGATCATTAGACGGACAACTTCGGGCATTCCGTCGCCCCCCTCGTGAGCTTCTCGAGACGGAGACAATTCCATCCATCCTTCCACCCATAGGCGATGTGGTCCGACATTTTCCGGATCAGATGGATGCCCAGGCCTTGGATCGGTCGCTGTTCAACAGGGAGGTCCAGATCATACGACGGGACCGAGAAAGGATCGAACGCCAACCCGTTGTCCCGATACTCAATGGCCGTTCCCCACGTCTCGCGTCGAACCGTGACCTCGATCGCCACCGTGTCCACCTCTCCGCCCCCATACTTGATGGTGTGGGTACCCAATTCCTCGAGCACAAGGCGAACCCAGTGGATGCAAGAACGCGGTGCGGAGCCTTGATCCAACCAACGCTCCACCTCCATATCCGCTCCCATCAGCAAGTCGAGGTCAGCCCGGAATCGCAGGGTATAATGATTCTTCATGCAATGACTGCTGGAAACAGAGGCGCACCTGGGGCGCATCTTGACACTGCCCCCGCATGAAACGCGGTGGCAACGTCCTCGTCGTCGTTCCAAACGACGCGCCAACCGCAAGAATCATCCTATGGGATGGGCCGCTCTCCCATGCTGTTCTTGGATCCAGGCGACAGTACCCATATCCATACCCACAACCTGTCCACGCCCCAAAGGACTTGCAGCCGCGATTGAGCCGCCCACCACTCCTTCCGGCCTCCCCTTTTTGCGCCCTCTTGCGGCCTTTGCGGCCACAACACCACCACCTCAATTTCAGCCGCAAGAATCGCAGACAACGCAAAGATCTGTGTCTGACATCCAGCCGCCAACCACTCCTTCTGGCCTTCCCTTTTTGCGCCCTTTTGCGGCCTTTGCGGCCACAACACCACCACCCCATTCTCTGCCTCAAAAATCGCAGACGACGCAAAGATCTGTGTCTGACATCCAGCCGCCAACCACTCCTTCCAGCCTCCCCTTCTTGCGCCCTCTTGCGGCCTTTGCGGCCACAACACCACCACCCCATTCTCTGCCTCAAAAATCGCAGACGACGCAAAGATCTGTGTCTGACATCCAGCCGCCAACCACTCCTTCCAGCCTCCCCTTCTTGCGCCCTCTTGCGGCTTTTGCGGCCACAACAACAACACCCCATTTTCAGCCTCAAAAATCGCAGACGACGCAAAGATCTGTGTCTGACATCCAGCCGCCAACCACTCCTTCCAGCCTCCCCTTCTTGCGCCCTCTTGCGGCTTTTGCGGCCACAACAACAACACCCCATTTTCAGCCTCAAAAATCGCAGACGACGCAAAGATCTGTGTCTGACATCCAGCCGCCAACCACTCCTTCCAGCCTCCCCTTCTTGCGCCCTCTTGCGGCTTTTGCGGCCACAACAACAACACCCCATTTTCAGCCTCAAAAATCGCAGACGACGCAAAGAACTGCGTCTGCCATCCAGCCGCCAACCACGCCTTCCAGCCTCCCCTTCTTGCGCCCTCTTGCGGCTTTTGCGGCCACGATCCTTCCAACAGGGAAACAAATTCGCACGAAGCAGCGGCCTCCTCCACCTTTGGGGCGTGAAGGACCCAATCTTCCAACTTGCGGATCTCGTCCGTGAAACGGGTTATGCCATCTATTCCTATCACGGACCCGGCCACCTCGAGAAGGTTTACGAGAACGCCATGGCACATCGGCTCACCCGACTGGGCCTGGAGGTGGAACGACAAAGACGATTCCTTGTCCTCGACCACGATGGCACAATCATTGGTGAGTATCTGGCCGACCTCATCGTGAACCGCAGCCTCATCCTCGAAATCAAGGCAGCGAACGCCTTGACCGATCACCACCTCGCCCAACTGCTTGGCTACCTTCGATCCTCTCGGATACCCCATGGCCTTCTGATGAATTTCGGCGGCCCGCGCTTTGAGATCCGGAAACTGGTCATGTCGCCTCCCTCAGCCATGCCAGCCTGACACCAACCGTCCCCTTCCTGCCTTCCACCACTTTGTGTCCTCTTGCGGCTTTTGCGGCCACAAAAGCACCACCCCATTTTCAGCCGCAAAAATCGCAGAGGACGCAAAAAACTGCGTCTGACTTCCAGCCGCCAACCACTCCTTCCAGCCTCCCCTTTTTGCGCCCTCTTGCGGCTTTTGCGGCCACAACAGCACCACCCCATTCTCAGCCGCAAAAATCGCAAACAACGCAAAGAACTGCGTCTGACTTCCAGCCGGCAACCACTCCTTCCGGCCTCCCCTTCTTGCGCCCTCTTGCGGCTTTTGCGGCCACAACAACAACACCCCATTCTCTGCCTCAAAAATCGCAGACGATGCAAAGAACTGCGTCTGACATGCAGCCGCCAACCACTCCTTCCGGCCTCCCCTTCTTGCGCCCTCTTGCGGCCTTTGCGGCCACAACAACAACACCCCATTCTCTGCCTCAAAAATCGCAGACGACGCAAAGAACTACGACTGACATGCAGCCGGCAACCACTCCTTCCGGCCTTCCCTTTTTGCGCCCTCTTGCGGCCTTTGCGGCCACGATCCTTCCAACAGGGAAACAAATTCGCACGAAGCAGCGGCCTCCTCCACCTTTGGGGCGTGAAGGACCCAATCTTCCAACTTGCGGATCTCGTCCGTGAAACGGGTTATGCCATCTATTCCTATCACGGACCCGGCCACCTCGAGAAGGTTTACGAGAACGCCATGGCACATCGGCTCACCCGACTGGGCCTGGAGGTGGAACGACAAAGACGATTCCTTGTCCTCGACCACGATGGCACAATCATTGGTGAGTATCTGGCCGACCTCATCGTGAACCGCAGCCTCATCCTCGAAATCAAGGCAGCGAACGCCTTGACCGATCACCACCTCGCCCAACTGCTTGGCTACCTTCGATCCTCTCGGATACCCCATGGCCTTCTGATGAATTTCGGCGGCCCGCGCTTTGAGATCCGGAAACTGGTCATGTCGCCTCCCTCAGCCATGCCAGCCTGACACCAACCGTCCCCTTCCTGCCTTCCACCACTTTGTGTCCTCTTGCGGCTTTTGCGGCCACAAAAGCACCACCCCATTTTCAGCCGCAAAAATCGCAGAGGACGCAAAAAACTGCGTCTGACTTCCAGCCGCCAACCACTCCTTCCAGCCTCCCCTTTTTGCGCCCTCTTGCGGCTTTTGCGGCCACAACAGCACCACCCCATTCTCAGCCGCAAAAATCGCAAACAACGCAAAGAACTGCGTCTGACTTCCAGCCGGCAACCACTCCTTCCGGCCTCCCCTTCTTGCGCCCTTTTGCGGCCTTTGCGGCCACAACACCACCACCCCATTTTCAGCCTCAAAAATCGCAGACGACGCAAAAAAGCTGCGTCTGACTTCCAGCCGGCAACCACTCCTTACGGCCTCCCCTTCTTGCGCCCTCTTGTGGCTTTTGCGGCCACAACAGCACCACCTCAATTTCAGCCTCAAAAATCGCAGACGACGCAAAAAAGCTGCGTCTGACTTCCAGCCGGCAACCACTCCTTACGGCCTCCCCTTCTTGCGCCCTCTTGTGGCTTTTGCGGCCACAACAGCACCACCTCAATTTCAGCTGCAAGAATCGCAGACGACGCAAAGAACTACGACTGACATGCAGCCGGCAACCACTCCTTCCGGCCTTCCCTTTTTGCGCCCTCTTGCGGCTTTTGCGGCCACAACACCACCGCTTCCTTTCGGCCGCAACAATCGCGGAGAACGCAAAAAGGGCCTGCCACCGGAATCAAGCCGGCAACAGGCCCATGGACAGGCTCAGCCCACCTTGCGGCGGCTCAGTCCACTTCGTCGCCCTCTGGAATATCGTCTTCGTCGCCGTCGCATGCGGCCACAGGACGCAGCAGGTTGCCAGCGACCGCAACCCCGATGGCGCGGCCGGACTCCAACCCGTTCACGTTGGCGCTCATGAAATGGATGCCGCCATAGATGCGGCTCATCCCGCTCTCCGCGGCAGCCTCCCAGAACCCGCCGAAGGGCCGTTGGATGCCGGGCGCGTCGTCCGATTCCCCGATGAACGCGATGGAATCCGTACCGAACGTGTGAGCCAACACCGCGGCGCCCGCACCGCTGAAGGTCGAATGACCGGACGTATACTCCGGAAACGGCGGCGTGGTCAGGAGGGGCGTCCAAGCCGGTTCACCGATCGTCAACGGGTTGCCATCGGTGTCCGCCTCGCGGATGGCCGTGACCGGACGCCACAGGGTGTATTCATACTTGGCCTTCCAGCACACGATAGCGGCGTCGGCGAGTGCCACATTGAGCAGCGCCATCATCCGCGCTTCCTCGCCCAGACCCATGGGATGCAGGACCAGGATCTGACGTGCGATCTGGTTCCAGTGTCCCGGCGGCGTGGCCGTTCCGGCGCCATTGGCCCAGAAGCGTGCCACCTGGGTCTGATCCGCGGTCCGGGCCACACTGCCGACAGCTCCGATCACCCGCACCTGTTCCACCTCCTCCGCGTAGACCGCGCTGTCCAAGGGCGGCGGCGGCACGGGCAGGAAGGCTTCCGCCGAGACCACTCCGAACGGCTGAACCGCACCCCACTGCGGCAACAACCCGCTGGCGAACGCGGGCGGTGTCGAAACCCATTCACCGGGCCCGACCTCGGGAATATGAACCACGCTCGCGGTCGCACCGTCCGCACTCCGGGCGGCGATCACCGCCCGGGCCACGTAAGCACCCCAACGGATGCCCTCACGACGTCCCTTGGCACGGCGATCCCATTGGAGCTGGCGCGCTTCCTCGGCCTGGAAGAGGGCGGCGCGAGCCGGGAACGCATTCTCTAGAATATCGCTGGCAGCAGCCGCGAGCGCGGCCCGACCCGAAACATCCTTGCCCCCCCGCAGCGCAGGAACCTGGTACTGCTCGTAAGTATGTTGGACACCATTATACGCGTCGTGGATCGCCACGTGCAGCATCGCCAGGATACGCGACGCCTTGGGCGGCGGTGTCGCGGTTGCGCGAATGGAATCCAATGCTATTTCGTTCCACTGTGCGACGGGGCTGTCGGTCAGGGGAATGGCTGCTTCGGCAGACAGACAACCCACGATCAGGCCGCACATTGCGGTCCAACGGCGGACCGGGGACTGGAGATCTAGGCAACGGTTCAGGGTCTTGACGATCATGAGTGGCAAAGGCTCCTCGCTGTTCTCTGCACGGTCGCCTGAATTGGCTACCGGCGGTTATTGCGTGTGGCCATTGCACCATGCATGCCAACGAACGTCCATCGCATGATCATGCGATGTTCAAGCCATGCTTATATAGCCAATATAATACCTAAACAATCCTTCTCCCATTCCTACAAGGTCATGATGGAAAGCTGGATGGATGCAATGCATCCCATCCACACGCAGACGCTGGAACTGGTCCGGATTCTCACCATCGGCGGTCCGGCATGCGGTCCAGCATTGGACCAACCACATAAATCTCACCGTAGCAGGGAGCACAAATGACTTGGGATCCAGGATGTCTCCGGAGCGCCCTGAGAAAGGTTCCTGAACGGCGACGAGGACGCCGCCACCCCGTGTTGCGCGTCGTCGTGTCCGGAGGCGCCCGTGTTGGAAATCAACGCAGGACCCGGATCGACGCGTTCATGGCACCGGCGAAGCCTGCTCCGTCTCCACACTCTTCTCCTCCTTGTCCCCCTTCGGAAGCAGGCTCTTCAGCAGCGAGATCGGACGCAGCAGGTTCATCAGGATCTTGGGGACGTAGCGCGGTTCCGGCTTGGGATCGCTCAGGGTTCCCTCAACGCGGTACTCGAGGAGTTTCGTCACCGGCGACAGCGCAAAGCTGAGCAACCGCCCGATCAACGGCGCGTCCCGGAACAACGCGGCCTCCATGGTCGCGTCCAGATTCCCCTCATACGACACCGAACCCTGGTACCGGAGCCGCATGGCAATCGACCGCATCTCGAAGTCGCCGGTGCTCACCATGCCATCCCGGAGCGTGTAACCCGCCGAGCCCGACGTGAACCGCGTCTGCCCAAGCCCCGGCGAAATCGTGTCGAAGATGGGCGAGAACAACCCAAAGATCGGCAACCCCCAGAGGTAGCCGTCCTCCATCGAGACCGCACCCTTCCCGACGATCGTCCTGGGATCCTGCGTGTTGGCCGAAGTCACCTCACCCCACCCGCTCACGCGGCCTTCGAGGCGATTCGTCTTGGGCCAGACATCCCCGAGAAACTCCCGCAGGTACACATTCGTCACCGCCAGTTTCAGCCGGTAGTCCGTGTCCTTTTCCGGACTCGACCAATCGAAGAACAAATCCCCCCCGAGCCGACCGCCACAGAACCCTCCGCGCAAGCCCTCGATCGCAATCGTCTCGTCCACCACATGCACCTGCGCCAGCACGTTGGTCGCATGCAACCGCCACCACCGGAAATCATCGGCCTCCACGCCGAACCGGATATCGGTTCCCAGTCCTCCGCGCACGGCCACGACCCCATCGACCGTGGCCCGGGGCGGACGCTCGAAGCGATACGGTTCCATGATGGCCGAAGTCTTCGGCCCGATGATCCGGGTCACATTCCCCACCGGCACATTCGCCACCGCGTTCGAGAACCACAACCGCTGCGCCTCGATGTCGTAGCGCGCTCCGGGCACATGGGCGTCGCCATCGGACTTCGCGCGTACGTCCCGGAAGACCATCACGCGATTCGTATAGGCGACGTCGCCGTCTGCCCATTCGATCGGTTGGCCGCGAACGGTGGCGTTCGTCAGCGTGACGTGGACCTGGGCACCGATCAGCTCCGGCGACTGCCAACGTCCCCAGACCGAACCTTCGACGCGTGGCGGCACCGGAAGGAGAACCCGATCCATCTCCTTCTGGATCTTCTCGGCCATCAACGGCCGCACGATCATCGGGTCGATCGTGGACGACACATCGAACCGGTAATCCTTGGTCAGCTCATCATTCTCATACACCAACCGGGCGCTGCCCTCGGGACGCCGGATGTCGAGCGGGCCGACCTTCCAATATCGATTGGTATAGGTGATGGGCCCGTGCGCGGTCGAGGTGGGCAATCCACGGAAGCTCAGGTTTGTCCCGGCCAGCATCGCATCGAGCGTCAACGAATTCAGGATCGCGACACGCGCCGGATGATCGGGAATGCCCCACCCGGGCAGGGTCAGTCCCACCCGACCCGACAGGCGCGGCAATTGGTCCAATTCCCATCCGTACTGGGCGATGACCTCCCTCGTCTTGGGTCCCATCCAACCGCTCACGGCGTGCGGATCCGCGGTCGAGAAGGCGGTGGCTTCCGCGTGGCGCGTGGAGACGTCCAGGAAGGCTTCCGCCTCCAACCGGCCGTGTCCGAACTCCGCCTCGAACGGCGTGAACTCCAGCAGCGGCGGGGTCCACAGCACGCCAAACTCCGCGCCATCCAGGTGCATCCGCGGCAAGGCCAGCGCCTCCACCGAGACCGACGCCCACCCATCGACATGCACCAACGGTTCCCAGAAGGCCCATTCCCGGGTGGTCGCCGGCGGATTCGTACGCGGGGTGAACCCCAGCTCCAGGCCCAGGCGCGGCGTTGCCGTCCATGCCGACGTCGCCCCGGCGACTTGCAACGAGAGGTGCAGCCCCCGCCAGTCCGACGTGGAATGCGTGCCATACCCAACGCCCTTCAGGCTCGCCACCGTCACAGGGTTGGTCCGGGTCAACACCACCAAACCCTCCATCGACAACGTCACGGTCGAGTCATACCCCGGTGCGGACGGCATCATCCGTGCCCAGGGCGCATTGGTGGGCGGCAACCGCCACGGCGCGGAGGGTCCGCTGGGCATCGCGCGCGTCAGGCTGCGTCCGTGGATGTCGACCGCGCGGGCCGAAGCCCATCGGCTGGTCGCGTTCCCCGCCTTCAACCCCCAGTCCACGAATTCCGGAACGGCGTTCGACCCACGCCAGGCCGCGCCCAGATCCACATGGAAACCCTCGAATCCACCCCACGGGGTGGTCGCCCTGGTTGCGTCGACCGCCAGATGGGCTTCCACCACGCCCTCCTCGGCTTCGTCCGGTTCCACCCGGATCCCCAGTTCGAATCCTTCCAGCAGACCCAGGGAGTTGGATGCCGATGAAGACTTCAACCGGAACTCCGCCGACGAACCCATCGGCGACCGGACATCACCCAGAAAATTCACGTCCACTTCGGGCGGGGTCTCGAAGTGTGTTCCCTCGACCCAACGCACCGCGCGCAGCAGGTGCTGACGCCATGCCGGTTCACGGCGGGTCTCATCCGGCCGTTTCGGCCGGGAGGCCCGCAGTTGCGACGCGTTCGTCAGGACACCATGCGCGTGGAAGGTGCCGCCGTGGCACGTTGCCGACAACTCATCGAGTTCCCACAGTTCCCCCGAGACGAAGCGGAGCCGGGCCTCGACGTTCTCGATGGCGAACGGAAACGGTGGTTCGCCCTCACCGGCGGGAAGCGGCAGCGTGATGCGGCCACCGCGCAGATCCAGCGACATGATCTGGGGCGGTTGAAAGTCGAGAAGTGCCCCCCACCACAACCCAAGCCTCAGTTCCTCCGAATGGAACACTTCGCCCGGACGCTCGGCCTTCCGGCTCAGGTTGACGTTCTCCACCACCAGACCGCGGGTCAGACGAACCCGCATCCGGGTGAACTCCAGATCAATGCCGCGATCCCGCAACTGTCCGAGCAGTGGCGTCTTGAGGAAGTCCGGGATGCCAATCTGGTTGATGTAGACCAGCAACCCGCCCACCAGCAGCAGAACGATGTAGGAACTGCGGCGGCACCAGCGGAACGTCCGCCGTACCGGTCCACCTTTGTCCTTCCGCGGCTTCATCCGGTTCCATCGTGTCAGGGCAGCCCCAGGTATCGCACGAGGCCTTCGTACAGTCCGTTCGGCATCTCCAGCCGCAATGACCGCGGATCGTCGTCAAAGCGCGCCATGACGTACCGGTTCGCACCCAGCATCCCGCCAAACCGCAGGCGCATCACGCGCATCACCGCGGGCGCGGCCAACCGGATCTCCACTTCGTGCGCAACCTCGCCGAACTTCCCCATCCGTGTCAGCCACGCCTCATCCGTCACCGTGTACCGCATCGAATCCCAACTCCCGATCTGGAACAGCATCTCGTCGACAGCATCCGGGATGAACTCCGCCAAGGGCGTTCCCTCGGTCACCTTCCACACTCCGGCATCGCGACCGAAAACGCGCTTCCGGCCCTGATGCGTCACGGTCACCTGCACAACGTTCGTCGGGTCCATCCGCCACGACCGGACCTGCGCCTCGGAATCCAGATTGAACAACACGGTGCGTGGCACCGCATAGACACCGGGTTCATCCAGGCGGCGGGCAAACAACAGCGTCCCCAGGTTGTCCGCCACCTTCCCGACCTGCAGGTGCGCGGCCACGTTGGTCCCGCGCATCACGACGAATTCACGCGCCGGCCGGTCCAGTCCGTACCGCGCCAGATCCGGCACCACATCGTTCACGAACTGCGCGATCGCCATGTCCGACAACTGGGACAACAACAACTCCACCGCCGACCGTTCGGCCGGGAACGTCCGCGGCTCGGTCACCATCCAGTTCGTCCCGACCAACGACAGCCGGAACGAATTGCTCCCGCGAACCTCCATCCCCGTCACCCCTTCCAGCGGTCCGAACAGTCGTGGATCACGGAAATCCTCCAGCGGTCGTTCGAGCATCGCCAGTTCATCCGCCGAAACCCGGACCACGTTCGTGTGCGAAAGCCGTCGGACAAAGCGCTCACCGACGGCATTGGTGGCAAGCCCTCCGACCTGCAACCGCGCGAGATCGTTCGTGCCCATGCCGATGGCGACCTCGAACTCCGGCGGCTGCAACCCGTACACCGCTCGGTCGATCACGGCCGCGTCCGTCACGAACTCCTTCACCCGCAATCCCTGCAGGTAGGCCACCAGCGCCTCGATCCGTTCGCCATCCGCACGCGCGGACAACGGTTGCCGCAACCGCCACCGCGTTCCCTCGCGCACGGCCTCGAACGCCGTCCGTCCACGGCTCGCGAGAGTCACCCGGTCGTAACCGCGCAGTTCCATCCCGAGCAGGGCGCGGTCCCGCCACTCACTGGCGTGCTCGGGCAAACCCTCCAGCAATCCGATGTCCGCGGTGTACACCCCCTCGGAACCCACGCGCTGGAAATAGAAATGCGTCCGCAAGGGGGTCAGCCCACCGATCCGGAAGATCGCCGGCTCTTCACCCGTTCCCAGCGCCAGCGTCGCCATGGGCGGCTCCAGGCCGAACGCCTTCAGCGCTTCCGGCTGTGCCGCCACCTGCGCCGCCGTGATGAACGTCGCCGGAACCATCCGCCCCATCTGACCCACCAACCGGTCCACGCTCGCCGACTGCGCCGGGTATTCCACCGGGACCGTCATCCGCCACGTGGTGTTCGTCCGTTCCACCCGCAGCACCGAGTTCGAACGGTTCAATTGCACCGACGTCACCCGCATCGGGTCCACCGGCTCGAACTTTCCGACCCCGGCGCCACCGCGCACCGTGACGCCCGTCTTCGGACTCAAGAGGAAGACGTAAACCGCCAAGCCGGCGGCAATCACGAACAGGATCCAGTTGGAACGGGTGTTCATCCGGGTTTCAGTTCCTCCGCCGCATCCAGACCACGAAACCGACCAGCAGCACGCTCCCGGGCAACACTCCCAACAACGTCCACCGGATCGTCCCATGCTGCGCCGGGGTCAGGTACAACCGGTATTCACGCACCGGCTTCGGCCCGATCGCCAGCATCTGCGTCCGGTCCAGCAACCACGCCAGGGTCAGTTCCGCAAAATCCACGTTGCCCGGGACGTGCGTCAACGCGTCGTTCCCGAACATCAGGTGGTCTCCCACCACCACCAGGCGTGCCGTCCCGCTGCCCGCCGCCACGCCCGTCACGCCACCGCGCTCCGCCGCCGCCGCCATCGGCACCGTGCCCCGCAGGTCCACGCCCGGCAGGAACGCCACCGTGCCGTTCCGGAGGTCCGATCGCGTCATCCCGCCCGGCCCTGTCGCCACCAGCGGCGTGGCCTTCGGCGCATCCGCGGGACGCTGGTCCATCGGGAGCGTCCCGACCACCAACGGCTGATAGAAGAAGACCCGCGACTCGTTCCGGATCATCGGCAGGGTGATCGGATGCGACCCCAGGTTGGTCGTGTAGACCGTGAAGCCGCCACTGGTCTGATTGGTGTCCGCAGCGTAGGCCGACGCCGCCTTGATGCCCCAGTCGAACATCAGCGGCTCCAACCGCAACTGCAGCGTCGGCAGCGAGGAGTTCAAGGCCAGCAACACGCGTCCGCCGCCGTCCAGATAGCGCCGGATCCGCTCCACCTCCTGCGGCAGGAATTCCTGCGCCGGCCCCGGGATCACCAGCAACTGGCAGTTCGCCGGCACATCATTCGTCCCGTCCAGGCGGATGTCCGACACCGTCGCGGACTTCGCCCGCAGCAACTGGGCGAACCGGTAGTAACCCGTGAGCCCGTCCTCGGACGTCATCCGCACCTCGTCATGTCCGGTCACGAAACAGGCATGCGGCCGGTTCGTCGTCGCCAGTTCCGCCAGGGCCGAGGTGAACATCAGCTCGCCCTTGAACGCCGTCCGGCGGATCTCCTTCTGCCGTCCTTCCATCATGGCGTTGACGTTCGCGTCGTACGCCGAAAGCTCCGACTCCGCCACGCGCACGGTCTGTCCACCCGAATCGAAGACCACCAGGTTCGCGTCCTCCAACCCCAGCTTGTACGTCGTCCGGACCTGGATCGCCGTCACCGGCTCCGCGTCTGCATCCACGTAGCGCGTGTGGATGCGCGGCTGGACCTCGGAGTATTCCCGCAACAATCCATCGATGTGGCCAAACAGGTCGGAGTCCCGCGGGAACAACACCGTCACCTTGACGTCGTTCGTAAGGCTCTCGAGCACCTGCCGGGTCAACGGCGACAGCTGGAACCGGCCCGTCGCCGAGAAGTCCTTCCGCCAGCGCAGCCGCGTCGCCGCGAGGTGGTTCACCAGTCCGAAGATCACCACCGCCGACAGGACGCCCACCAAAACCGAGAGGGCGATCCGGTAGCGACGCGATGGCACAAAGCTGGGCGGGTTCTCGTCCATGGCGCTCATTTCCACCGCCGGCTTTGAACGATCCGGTGCGTCAGGAACAGGAACAACCCCGTCACCGTCACGTAGTACACCACGTAACGCCCCACCACCATCCCACGTGCGAAATCCTCCATGTGCCGCGTCATCGACATGTGCTCCAGCGCCGGCACCGCCCACGCCGGCAGCATCCCCGACGCTTCCGGCCGGTACCCCAGCATCCACAGGCCGATGCCGAACAGGAACGCCACCATGGCGGCGATGATGTCCGAGCGCGTCAACGCCGAGGCAAAGCAGCCCACCGCCATGAACAACGCGCCCACCAGCGCGATGCCCAGGAACGTCACCGCCACGATCACCGGCTCAAACAACGCCGCCTCCCCCGTGATCTGCCGCAACGAGAACAACACCCCGATGAACGGAACCCACGTCAACAGGAAGAACACGAGCGCCCCGGCGAACTTCGCCAGCACCACCTGCCAGTCCCCCACCGGCGTCGTCATCAACGCCTCGTACGTTCCCGTCGCCTTTTCGGCCGCGTAGGTCCGCATCGTGATCACCGGCGACGTCAGCAACACCACCAGCCAGAAGTACGTCGTCTGGTAGAACAGCTCCGTCACCGGCGCATCGTACGGCATCTGCCGGATCCGCTCGATCAGGTCCACCAACCCAAATCCCGTCAGCAGCAGCACCGCCGCAATCACCACGTAACCCGTCAGTGAATTGAAGTGTCCGCCCAGTTCCCGACGCACCAGCGCAAAGAATACGCTCATGTCAGTCTTCCCTCACCTTTCCGCGCGTCAGGTGGATGAAGATGTCCTCCAGCGACTGGCGGCTCCGGGTCAGCTCCCGCAACGGCCAACCGTTCTCCCGGACCTCCGCGTACACCAGGGGCCGCAGGTCCACCCCACCCGGGGGACCAACGACACCCTCCTGAAATTTCCATCCAGCGGCTGCACTTCCACGTGTTCCACCTCCGGCAGGTCCCGGAACGCTTCCAGCAAAGCCGCCTCCGGCGCTTCCACCTCCGCCACCACCTGCCCGTCGAGGCTCATCCGTCGACCCAGATCCTCCGTCCGGTCCGCCGCCAGGATCCGACCCCGATGCAGGATCAACACCCGCGAACAGGTCATTTCGACCTCGTTCAGGATGTGCGTCGACAACACCACCGTGTGCTTCTTCCCCAGTTCCTTCACCAGCGCCCGCACCGACCGGATCTGGTGCGGATCCAACCCGATCGTCGGTTCATCCAGGATGATCAGGTCCGGCTCGTGCACCAACGCGTCCGACAGGCCCACCCGTTGCCGGTACCCCTTGGAAAGCTGTCCGATGATCCGCCCCGCGACGTCCGTCAGGCCGCATTGTTGAAGCACCGCATCCACCCGCTCCCGACTGCGTCGCCAGCCCAATCCCTTCAATCGTGCCCGGAACTTCAGGTACTCCCGCACCCGCATGTCGAGGTGCAGCGGATTGTTCTCCGGCATGTACCCGATCCGCCGCCGGACCTCATCCGGCTCCCGGAACACATCGAAGCCCGCCACCCGCGCCGTTCCACTGGTCGCCGGCAGGAAGCTCGAAAGGATCCGCAACGTCGTCGACTTGCCTGCGCCGTTCGGTCCCAGGAACCCCACGACCTCCCCACGACCGATCTGGAACGAGATCCCGTCGACCGCCGTGCGGCCGGGATATCGCTTCGTGAGGTTCTCCACCTCGATCATGGGGGATGCTGACTCCATCTGTGTACGGACAACCCTAGCGGGGGGAAACCGTTTGTCCCAACCCGGATTTCACCTTCAGCGCAGGTTCACCCGGACCACCCCATCCTGCCTTCGCAGGAACGGTCCCATCCGACGGAAGACACTGACCCCCAGCTCAACCGGATCCCCTGCCGCCTTGCCGTTCAACAACTTGGCAAACGGAACCACCCCCCCGACCGCCTGCCCGTCCACCGCTCCGATGAACATTCCCGGCGACATTTTCCGGGCCGCGGGCCCATCGCCCTCCACGCTGACCACCACCAACCCCGATTCGGTCGCCTCAACACCCACCCCCAACCGCCGTCGGACCAGGTCCGCATCGAAGAATGCCCCCTCGTCCACCAACCGCAAAACCAGCGGCACCGCCTTGCCCCCACGCAGCACGCCGAGCCGGACATCCTTCTTCGACCCGGCCGAAACCAACGCCCGGTTGAACTCGATCAGGCTTCCCGCCGGTTTTCCGTTCACTTCCCGGATCACGTCCCCCGCCTTCAGGCCCGCCTTTTCCGCAGGGCTTCCCGACTGCACCGACTTCACCGCCAACGGGCGCGCCCCGGGCGCCAACCGCGCGCCAAACCACAACCCTTCGATGCTCTCCCCGGACAACGTCTCCGCCAACGCCTCGTTCACCCGCTTGATGGGCACCGCGAATCCAATGCCCTGCGCTCCGGTCCGGGGTTGCAGGATCGCCACGTTCAACCCGATCAACTCCCCGCGCAGGTTGATCAGCGGTCCGCCTGAGTTCCCCGGGTTGATCGCCGCATCCGTCTGCAACCAGTCCGCAATCTGCAATGGCGAGCCCTCGGGCACGGATTCCGGCGCCCGACGCGACTTCGAACTCAGGATTCCGCGGCTCACCGATCCGCCCAACCCGAACGGGTTGCCCAGCGCGATGACCGTCTCCCCCAGCAACAGGTCGTCCTCCCGCGCCAGCTTCACCGCCTTGAACCGCCGACCCGCCGGCGCCCGGATCTTCAACAACGCCACATCCTTGCTCTCCGACAATGCCACCCGGTCCGCCGGCAGTGATTCCTGCGTGTCCGCAAACTGGATCTGGATGTCGTCCACCTCCTGCACGACATGCACGTTCGTCAGCACGTAACCCTCCGGATCAATCACCACGCCGGAACCACGGCTGAAATCCTCCGTCTCCCGCCGCCGCCGATACCCGTAATACTCCTCGATCCATTGCTGCACCGCGTCGCCTCCGCGATGCACCCGCGAACGCGTCGCGATGTTCACCACCGCCGGCATCACCATTTCCACCGCCGCGACCGTCGCGTCCCGTCGGACATCACCCGGTTCCGCGACCACCTCGGGCGCACCGGCACCAGCACCGGCAGAGGGCCCCTGCCCCAGCGCCACGACGCCCGCCACCAGCAACCCCCATCCCATGCCGAATGCGCGTCTCATGCTCCAATAGGCCTCCTCCACCGGCTGATTCAATTGGCATTCCCGCCCGGGGGCACGGTTTCCTGCAGCTTCCGCAGATCCCGGAGGTCCGCTTCCGTCGGTGAGGTCGGCGTATAACTCGAATCCCCGTTTCCCGGATCTGCCCGGAACCGCTCCCGCAACACCCCGGACCCCGTCCTGATCGCCGTTCCCGCCCAGCGCCACGCCTCCGCGTGCCCATCGGCAAAGGCAATGCTCAACCCATTGTTGTGCCGGCTTCCCGGAAGGTTCCAGTGGACCCGTTGCCCGGTCGAACGCGGCTCGATGCCAATCGCCCCGTTCTGGATCGCCCACTCGTCCTCATCGAGGAACACCGACGCCTGGCTGGGCGCCGGATCCACGATTCCCGACTGACGGTAGATCGGACGTGGGATCTTGCCCGGGTTCTGGTGCGCCAGCCCGGTGCTCATCGAGATGGAGCGGTTCCGCAGCACCCCGCGCCGGCCCACCACCGTCGAGCGGTCCGATGGACACCGGTAGATCGCCGCGGAGGTGTTGTATTTCCAAAGCACGCCCGCCTCGAGGTTGCGCGTGTTCAGGTCCACCCGGACATCGCCAAGGATCCAGCTGTTGCCCACCGACACCAGCCCGCTGGCCTCATTCGGTGGCAGCACCCCGTTGTAATCGTCGATGTACAACTGCCAGCACAGCGTGAGCTGCTTGTGGTTGTTCAGGCAGGCGATGCCCAGCGCCTTCGACTTCGCCTTGCTCAACGCCGGCAGCAGCATGCCCGCCAGGATCGCGATGATCGCAATCACGACCAGCAGCTCGATCAACGTGAAACCGGACCCACCCGCCGCCTTCCGAACGCGCATTCCCGCAATGGAGAAGCCCCAGGTTTGAAGATTCAAGTTTCAAGGGGGGACAGACCTAGCAGACGACGTCAGGAGGCTGCGGAACAAACCCCAGGATCCGAAACTGGTTTTGCCGCAAGAATCGCAAGGATGCGCAAAAAGGCGGCTCCACCACAGTTCCCCTTTTTGCGTCTTCTTTCGATTTTTGCGGCCACCCCTCTCCGCGGCTCCGCGTGGGATTGGTTCCATTCCGTGCGCCCGGGCAAAAGACCGGTGCTCGCGCAGAGGCGCAGGCACGCAGAGAAGGCAGACCACTTCCGTCCGGGTCTTCTTCGCGGCTTCGTGTGAAACCCTCGGAAACCACGCCCCAGGATCCGAAACCGGTTTTGCCGCAAGAATCGCAAGGATGCGCAAAAAGGCGGCTCCACCACAGTTCCCCTTTTTGCGTCTTCTTTCGATTTTTGCGGCCACCCCCCTCCGCGGCTCCGCGTGGGATTGGTTCCATTCCGTGCGCCCGGGCAAAAGACCGGTGCTCGCGCAGAGGCGCAGGGACGCAGAGAAGGCAGACCACTTCCGTTCCGGGTCTTCTTCGCGGCTTCGTGTGAAACCCTCGGAAACCACGCCCCAGGATCCGAAACCGGTTTTGCCGCAAGAATCACAAGGAAGCGCAAAAAGGCGGTGCCACGACCGTTTCCATTTTTGCGTCTTCTTTCGATTTTTGCGGCCACCCCCCTCCGCGGCTCCGCGTGGGATTCGTTCCATTCCGTGCGCCCGGGCAAAAGACCGGTGCTCGCGCAGAGGCGCAGGGACGCAGAGAAGGCAGACCACTTCCGTCCGGGTCTTCTTCGCGGCTTCGCGTGAAACCCTCGGAAACCACGCCCCAGGATCCGAAACCGGTTTTGCCGCAAGAATCGCAAGGATGCGCAAAAAGGCGGCTCCACCACAGTTCCCCTTTTTGCGTCTTCTTTCGATTTTTGCGGCCACCCCCCTCCGCGGCTCCGCGTGGGATTGGTTCCATTCCGTGCGCCCGGGCAAAAGACCGGTGCTCGCGCAGAGGCGCAGGGACGCAGAGAAGGCAGACCACTTCCGTTCCGGGTCTTCTTCGCGGCTTCGCGTGAAACCCTCGGAAACCACGCCCCAGGATCCGAAACCGGTTTTGCCGCAAGAATCGCAAGGATGCGCAAAAAGGCGGCTCCACCACAGTTCCCTTTTTGCGTCTTCTTTCGATTTTTGCGGCCACCCCCCTCCGCGGCTCCGCGTGGGATTCGTTCCATTCCGTGCGCCCGGGCAAAAGACCGGTGCTCGCGCAGAGGCGCAGGGACGCAGAGAAGGCAGACCACTTCCGTCCGGGTCTTCTTCGCGGCTTCGTGTGAAACCCTCGGAAACCACGCCCCAGGATCCGAAACCGGTTTTGCCGCAAGAATCACAAAGAAGCGCAAAAAGGCGGCTCCACCACAGTTCCCTTTTTGCGTCTTCTTTCGATTTTTGCGGCCACCCCCCTCCGCGGCTCCGCGTGGGATTGGTTCCATTCCATGCGCCCGGGCAAAAGACCGGTGCTCGCGCAGAGGCGCAGGGACGCAGAGAAGGCAGACCACTTCCGTCCGGGTCTTCTTCGCGGCTTCGTGTGAAACCCTCGGAAACCACGCCCCAGGATCCGAAACCGGTTTTGCCGCAAGAATCGCAAGGATGCGCAAAAAGGCGGCTCCACCACAGTTCCCCTTTTTGCGTCTTCTTTCGATTTTTGCGGCCACCCCCCTCCGCGGCGACCCACTTCAAACCTGAAACTTCTCAGCCCACCGCGGCCCGCAGCGTCTTCAACGGCACCGGCTTCGTCATCACCAACCCGGCCCCCGCATCCAGGAAGGCCCGCCTGAGATCTCCATCCTGCGACGCCGTCATCCCGAACATCCGTGTCACTTCCAGACCTGCATCCCGACCCCGGCTCCGCACCCGTTCCAGCACCATGGGTCCAAGACCGTCGGGAAGATGCCCATCCGAAACCACGACGTCGAAGCACGGACCGGAGATGGCATCCACGGCCGAACGCAGACAATCCGCCGTATCCACCCGGAACCCCAACCCCTCCAGCACGCGCCGCACATACAGCCGTGCACACGGATCATCATCGACCACCAGGGCCCGGGGAATGCGCGTCGCGTGTCCTTCAGCGCAGAAGCCTTTGGAAGCCACTGCGGCGGGAGCGCCGTCGAACGATGGAGGTTCGGGTCTCATGACAAAACATCACCACGATCACCCGAGACCATCCTCCAACGGCAATTCAACGCTGAGGACAACGCCTCCTCCGTCTCCATGCTGAACCGACACACATCCCCCATGCACCCGGGCGATCTCGGAAGCCAGCACCAACCCCAGTCCCGCGCTCCCACCCTGCCGGGGAGCCATCCGCTCCCGGAAATAGGGCTCCAGCATTCGCTGGCGCTGCGCTTCCGTCACCGAATCCCCTCCATCCGCACTCTCGATCCGCAACACACCCCCGCGAATCGACACCCCCACCCGCACGCGGCCCTCCGCCGGCGTCCAGCGGATCGACATCCCCACCAACTCCCGGATCAGGGTCCCGATCCATTCCGGCGCGCACATCAGTGTCACCGGGCACGCGAAAACCTCCGTTACCAGGACCACCCCTTCCCCAGAGGCCAGCTCCTGAATCTCATGCAAGACCGGCTCAACCACTCCGGGCAGGATGCCCACCGATCGCATGGGCAGAGGCTCCCTTCGGACCCGCGCCAGGTCCCCCAGTTGCCGGACCAATTCAATCGCTCGATCCGCCTCGCGGATGATCGTCTGCAGGAACTCCGTTCGGGTCGCCAGGTCCAGATCGGGATCATCGAGGATCACCTCGGCGAACCCACGCACCGCGCCCAATGGAGTCCGGACATCATGAACGAAACCCCGGACTGGATCCTCCAACGGCCGCACGCTGCCTTGCGGCACTGCCGTGGGCATGCCGGAGATCGGTGCTGACAGCGACTCCGATGCGATAGGTGTGTTCATCCAGTGAATCTTTCCGAGCTACAGGACAAATGGGACGAGCTAGCGGCGTGCCAAGCACGCCTGGAGTTGCTGCGATGCCGGGTCGTGGTCCAGATCCGGGCCACGAGACTCGTTTCGGAACCACTGCAAAAACATCCCAATCAGGCCTGCTTTATAAAAATGGCTCCGCGCAAGTCATCTTGTTCTTCACGGGGTCTACCACACCGCCGGCTGGTCCCTCACCCGCCCATGGTTGGCTATTCCTTCCAACCATTGCCCCCTTTCTTTTCAGCATCTGACAGGACAGGCGGCAGGATTTACCGCACCACAGATCATTCAGGGGGGATCCACCCACGCCTTCCCCAAATCAGGGAGACGCGCGCCACCTCATGTTCAAATAACCAATCTTAGGCCTGCAACTTTCCAAACCCTGTACCTTATACAGCCTTCAGACGGTTTACCGGATTTCATGTCTTCGTGAACCTCACTCCGCCGAGCCCCCACCTACATGCGCAGAACCGATCGCCCCCGCGTCCTGGTCGTCGACGATGAGCCCACCCTCATCCAGCTCATCACCCACGCCCTGGTCCGGAATGGCTATGAACCGGTCCAGGCACGGACCGGACGCGATGCCATCGAGGTCTTCACGGACGACATCCCGCTCGCCCTGATCGACCTCAAGCTTCCGGACACAAACGGACTCCAGCTCGCAGAGAATCTCCGCAAGCTCTCCAGCGGAACCCAATTCATCATCATCTCCGGCGAAGGCGAGATCCAGGATGCCGTCCAGGCCATGAAGCAGGGGGCCCTCGATTATATCGCCAAGCCCTTCCGCCTCGAGGACCTGATGGCGCAGGTCAACAAGGCCGTCGCCCTCGGCTCGACCCTCCGTGAGGTTTCCCAACTCCGCCAATCCCTCACTTCGACCCCACCCATGGCGGGTTTCCTCGGCGTCAGCTCGCAGGTCGCCGACCTCCTGCGGAAGGTCGAACGATTGGCTCCACTCGACTCCACCATCCTCATCACCGGCGAAAGCGGTACCGGCAAGAGCCTCCTGGCCCGCACCATCCACCACGCCAGTCCACGTGCCAGCCAACCCTTTGTTGCCGTCTCCTGCCCTTCCCTCCCCTCCGAACTCCTCGAATCCGAGATGTTCGGCCATGAAAAGGGCGCCTTCACCGGCGCCCTCCAACGGCGCATCGGACGCATCGAGATGGCCGAGGGCGGCACGCTGTTCCTCGACGAAATTGGCGACCTCCCCCTCAACCTCCAACCCAAGCTCCTGACCTTCCTGCAGGATCGAAACTTCCTCCGCCTCGGCGGCAGCAAGACCGTCAAGGCCGACGTCCGCGTCATCGCCGCGACCAACGTCGACCTCGAGGAACGCGTCCAGGCCCGCGAGTTCCGCCAGGACCTCTATTTCCGCCTCAACGTCATTCCACTCGAGCTTCCACCCCTGCGCGCACGCGCTGACGACGTGGAGTTCCTCGCCACCCAATACCTGACCCGCCTCGCCCGCGGAAAGTCACCCCTCAAACTCGCACCCGATTCCGTCCGGATCCTGCGCGATTACCCCTGGCCCGGAAACGTCCGCGAACTCGAGAACGTGCTCGAGCGCGCCGCTGCCTTCGCCGGTTCAGACACCATCCACCCCGAGGACCTGCCGGCATCCCTCAAGTCGTCCTTCGCCAAGCCGGCGGGAATGATCGTACCGCAACCACAAGGTGCCACGGCTTCCGATCCGGGCTCCCTCGGGGTCGAACTCGGACAGAGTTCCCTCGAAGACATCGAGAAGCTCGCCATCGTAGAAACCCTCCGGAAGTGCGACGGCAACAAGGCCGCCGCCGCCCGTATCCTCGGCATCGCCGAGAAGAGCATCTACAACAAGATGCAGCGCCTCGGCATGCGCACCCAACCGGTGGGCTGAGAGACGTCGCTGGGGCCAGAATCAAGATCTGCGTACGCAGACGGGGAGGCGACCCTCGTCGCCCCATCCCAAAGTCCCTTCCAACGGCGATGAGGACATCGCCTCCCCGTTCCAGGGCCGGGGCAGCGACGTTCACGTCGCCCTATCCTAAAGCCCCTCCCAACGGCGATGAGGACATCGCCTCCCCGTTCCAGGGCCGGGGCAGCGACGTCCACGTCGCCCCATCCAAAAGCCCCTCCCAACGGCGATGAGGACATCGCCTCCCCGTTCCAGGGCCGGGGCGGCGACGTCCACGTCGCCCCATCCCAAAGCCTCCCCAACCGGAAACGAAAAACGGGGTGGCAACCGCACTCGCGGCCACCACCCCGGGAACCAACCAACACACGTGACGCTCTTACCGGTTCGTCACCGGCGCCGTCACAGATCCTCCTCGGCTCGACTTCACGACCACGCTCTGAACCGGAGCGGGGACCGTGACGAGCACACCGGCCGCCCAGGCGCCCGTCGTGGTCGATGCCGTCACCCGCGCCAACCGCGTGGCGCCGTTGAAGACCTCCACGATCGCGCCCGGCGAGGCCGTTCCGCGGAACGTCCATGAACGCAGCCCAGTGCACGTCGCGGTGGTCACAATGACCTCATCCTTCGCCGTGAGGACAATCTGCGCGGTGGCGGTCGCCCCACGGGCGTCGACCACCGTGTAGCTCACCGTCTGCGCCGCGAGGCTCGCCGCCTGATTCGCCGTGAACCACAGCGTCTGGCCGTCCGCATCCACCGTCAGGGTCCCGTTCACGGGCTGGGTCACGGACTGGATCCGCAACACGTCCCCATCGGCATCCGTATCATTGGCCAACGGCAGGAAGGCAATCGCAGCACCGGCCTGCCCGACGAACGCGTCATTCAAGGCCACCGGATTGCGGTTCACCACACCCGCCACCGTCACCCGCACCGTTCCCGCGGCCGTACCGCCGCGGCCGTCCGAAAGGGTGTACCCAACCGTGTGGTCACCCTCCGCAAGGGCGGTCAACCGGACAGCAATGCCCGCCTGCGCACCCGAGATGAAACCGACGGCTGCCACCCCTGCCGGCGCCTGGATCGCAGTCACCGTCAGCGTGTCACCATTCGGGTCCGTGTCATTCGCCGTCACGACCACCGTCTTCACTTCACCCAGGTTCATCACCACCGCGTCCGCCACCGCCGTCGGGGCCTGATTCAGTGTGATCGTCGATGTCGCGCTGCCACCCTTGCCATCCGTCACGGTGTACGTGATCACCGGCAGAGTCCCTGCCGCAGCCGGCACGACCTCGGCCTCGATGGCCGCGCCTCCGTTGAGGATCTGCACCGTCACACCGACCGTCGCACGGACCGACGCCACACGCAGCACATCACCGTCCGCATCCGTGTCGTTGGCCAACGCAGCAATCGTCGTCCATTCCCCGACCGGGATCGTCCGCAGGTCCGCAACCGCCACCGGAGCCCGGTTCGGCATCAAGGTCACACGCGCCGTTGCAGTGCCACCTTTGCTGTCCGAGATCACATAATCCACGACCACTGCCCCCGCGGGAATGACAGCGCCGTAATTGAACTCGATCGCACGGCCGTCCGCCGAAACGGAAGCCGTACCGCTCACCGGAGGAACCAGGGATTCGACCACCAGCGTGTCGCCATCCACATCCGTGTCATTCGCGAGGACATCCAGCCGGGTCGTCGTACCCACCAGGGCGAACGCGGACTCGGACACGGCCACCGGGGAGTGGTTGCGGGTGACGTACACCCGATTCGTCGCCAGGCCGCCCTGTCCGTCACCGATGACATAGCTCAGGCTTTCCACCGCCTGCGCTGCCGCAAGGGCCCGGAACAACACCTGCCCCTGGGAGAGGGAAACCTCGACCTCAGCACTCCCTGTCACCGAAACCAGCCCCAGGATCCCACCGTCGGGGTCGCTGTCGTTCGCGAGCACATCGATCAACGCGGGCAATCCATCCGTCGCGAACACCGCGTCGGCATTCGCCACCGGCGGTTGGTTCACCCGGATCCGCACCACCGCGGATGACGAACCACCGCGCCCGTCCGAGACAACGTAAGAGAACTGCTGAATGGCGGCGGATCCCGGCAGCGGCTCGTACTGGATGGCTTTGCCGCCATTGACCACCGTTGCCACACCTTGCTGCACGCCTCCGACAATCGGTTGCGCCACGGACACGATCACCAGGTTGTCACCGTCCACGTCCTGATCGTTCCCCAACAGATCCAGGTCCCCTCGGACACCAACCGTCACAAGAAACTCGTCCGGGGAAGCCACCGGAGGGTTGTTCCCGCCGGCGAAACCGGGGCCACCTGTCGGCACCGCCAATCCCACCGTCACCGGCACGGAAACCGACCCGCCCCCAAGTGCCACCACCGTCACCACCGACGGCGGTGCGTCCACCTCAGGAACCACGATGCGATCGACAAAGGTCCCCGACTCCGCCGCCAATCCATCCACACCTTGCAATCGAAACTGCATGGGCGTGTTCGACTCCCCCGATTGCACCTCGACCGTCAGTGAGCGCTCTTCGATGGAGTAGTTGGCCCGGACGATCGCAAGCGACGCCTCAACGGGCACCGTGCTGATGTAGCCGTACTGATCCCGAGCCGTCACGGACGTCGGAAACGCGCCGGTCACCGGGTGCGTCGCGTAATAACATTCCCCTCCGACCGCATTGCGACGGAATGGGGTTCCCGTCACGCCCTCAGGAACCGTCACCACGCCTTGAGCGTTCGTCAGCGGAGCGCCCAGGAAGAGGTCCACATCCGGGAGGCTGCGCAGCGAGTGCGGCTCACCGGTCTTTCGCGGCTGCAGCATCGGATGACCACACGCAAAGACATCGACGTGCCGGTCTTCCCCGATGTCGTGCCGGGCGGCACGCTCAAGGGTCACGCCACCAGGAAGCGGTGCCGTGCGAAGTCGGCCCGTCAGGCTGAACCGATCGGTCTGGAACAGCACTTGCCCACCCGGCCCGAGCAGCCGGACGTAGTTCCTGCCCAACGGACTTCCGGTGACGGTGTAGGTCTCGTTCGGGTCCGCAATGTAATGCCGGCCCTCAAACACGACGGGAGGCAGTTCCGCACCGCCCGGGGATTCCGCCGGCACCAGGTACGGCCCAACCGGCGTCTTGAGGGAGAACGCGTAACTCTCGGGCGGAGCCCCGATTCCGAGATCTTCGGTGAAGCGGATGCGCTGGCCCGCCACCTGATTCCGCAACTCGTAGGTCTTGTACGGCGTCTCGAGGATGTACGTGCCCGAATAGGGGGCCGAGCGCACATCAATCCGGGTCCGCGTGAAGACCATCTGGTCTCCCGCCGCCGCCACTCCGCCCGCAAAGGCCGCTTCATGCGCCATCGTCAGCACGAAACGGGTCGTGCCCACAGGCGTCGTCATGTTGTCGGCCACCGAGGCGCTCCAGTAAAAATGCTCGCCCGCGAAAAGCGCAGGGAATCGCTCCGGGAAAAAGGTGTCGCCGGTAAACAGCAAGAGCCATCCGCCGTCCAGCTCGTTGGCGCTCACCGGAACGCCCATCTCCAACGTCAGTCCCGTGGTATCCTGGTACCATTCCGGAAATCCATGCTGGGCGTTGATCGGACCATGTCGATCCAACCCCGGGTTTGTCTGCTGCGCCAAGGCCGGGCTGTTGCCAGCCACCAACCATCCCATCACCCCTACCGCCAGTGCCGCCACCTTGCATGTGGCCTTCTTCCATCCGGTCGTGTTCATTGTGTTGATTCCTTCGTGCAGTGGTTCAGTCTGCACAAACCTCCAAGCCGAACGCGTGCCAAGCCCCGCAACCCGTCTCCAACGAGGCTCGCAGACCCCTCTTCCCCAACAGGTTGAATGGACAGACCCATGAAACTCACCGCAGGGCAATAAACAGTCAGGCTGAAGAATGTACCGTCATCACCCACCGTCACCGCCGTCTCCGGGACCCACTTTCCTACACCTTCCTTGCTTACAGCCTGCCAAGCCATGGTTGGATGGTTTCAATACAGGGTCGTACTCAATATTGGTGATTTCATCCAACAAGGTCCAATATCCGTATTGAACATTGATTCATCCGCTGGCTTGTCGGATATAAATAGACCTGTCGCAGGAGCCCTCGTCTGCGCATTGGAAAGCTGCCATGAATCGAATCGCGAAAACTACCCCAGGCCTTCAGGCCCGCCGCCTCGCGGCTGTCCTTGCCCTCGCCCTCGCCCCCGTGGCACTTCACGGCCGCCAGGTGACCCCGTTCACCGTATCCCCGCTTCCTGACGACACAGGCCCGACTGCGACGCTGACCCCCAGCGGAGTAAACTTCATCCGGATTACGACCATTGAGGGCTTAGCAGGCGTTGCTGCCCCTGCGAATGTCAACGAGGCCGCTGCCACCGACCTTGGATCAAGCAGCTACCTCAACAAGCTCGGCAGCTTCAACTTTGCCAACGATTATCCGATCATCAGCGCCAACCTGGATCTCGCCATCGACAGCGTCATCCACGATGGCGACGGGGCCTTGCTGTCGCAGGCAGAGCGCGGCTCCTTCCTGATGCACCAGTTCTCACTCCTCTTCGTCGGGACGACCGTAGGGGGAACAGCCTCCAGCTTCCTGATCTCCCAGAACGCAACGTTGGTGCCCAGCATCCCTCCCGCCGATGACAACTTTCTGGTGACGCTCACGGGTACTACACCGTCCTTGGAATTTGTGTCCACCCCCCCTCTGCCCCCACCCACCGACCAGATCGCCAGCCTCGAGTGGCTGGGCCCGATCGCAAATGATCCCGCATGGGATCCCGATGGAGACACAGATCCCTCAAACGATACGTTCCCGACCACCGCAGATGTTGGCGTGGATCCTGTCGCTCTTGCTGACATCAGTTTCAAACTGACGAGCCCCGGCACACCCACTGCGCCACTCTACATCAGCGGCGCTGGTCAGACTTCATGGGATGTCTACCTCTTTACCACCGGCCCGAGTCTGAGCGGAACCCTTCAACTCAACCTCTCCCAGATCATCATCGCGTTGGAGGTTCCTGAATCCTCCCATGCCATCTGGGGCGGCCTCGTCCTCCTCGGCACCACCGAGGTCCTCCGCCGCCGCCGTTCCAAACGAACGACGTAGCAGACGACGTCAGGAGGCTTGGGCTCGAAGAACCCAGTTGCCAGTTCCCAGTTGCCAGTTCTGGAATTCCGAAGAACTGCCTCGTCAGCCACAAGCGTAGCAGACGACGTCAGGAGGCTGGGGTAGAATTCCCATCTCCCCTCTCCTCGTCACCTCGTCGACTACCCTCCTCGGCGTAGCAGACGACGTCAGGAGGCTGAGGTAGAACCCCTACTTCAAACTTGAAACTGAAATCTTCAAACTCCCCTCCCACTGCCTCGTTACCTCGTCAGCTACGCCTCACACCAGCATCGGCCGGACATGACGGTCACAATCCGGATTTCGTCGTTCCCGATGCAACCTTCCGAAAACATCCCAGAACCGATCTTCCAGAGGATGAAGCCGAGGGATACCCGGCACCACGCATCCCATCCAGGGCCATTGGTCCGGTGATCCTGACAACTGATCCATCACCGGATTCTGAACCGCGTACTGGATCCATCGTCGGATCGAATCGATACACTGATTCGACTCCTGATAAACGCTGTCATAGGCCTGATGCTGCAGATTCGCTGGGGCAATGATCCTGGCGAGATGAGTCCGTAGGAAGGCCATCGCATGGAGCTGGTCGGACTCCGGATCCAACCCGATCCACACCAGATGAAGGTGATCGGGCATCAGACAGTAGACCGGGCAGAGCAGTCGATCCCGATGGCAGGAATGGAGGAGCAACTCGCGGAACCCCAGGTGAAAGACCTCGCTCAAGGGAAGCGACTCACGTTGGTGGGTGGTGAGGACCCAATGAACGGTCGCGTCGGCCTGGTAGAAGGGACGCGGGAGTCGAGGGAGGTAATGCTTGTTGGATCGTGAATCCTTCCGGGCGAATGGCTGAGGGTGCATTCTCCTTGCTACAACGCGGATTCAGAAAGGTTACCAACCAACCGTAGCAGACGACGTCAGGAGGCTGGATGAAGAGTTCCCAGAGGCCAGTTTCCAGTTCTCTGCCTCGTGACCTCGTCAGCTACCCATCACGACGTAGCAGACGACGTCAGGAGGCTGAGTTCCAAGCCCCATCTCCCTTCGCCTCGTGACCTCGTCGACTACCCTCCTCGACGTAGCAGACGACGTCAGGAGGCTGGGGTGAGAGCTTCAAACTTGAATCTGAGATCTTGAAACTCTCCTTCCACTACCTCACCGACCCGGTCGCCACACGGACTTCATAAGCCTGCAACGGGGTCGCGGCGCCACTCGCACCCACCGACGGCAACAGGCGGAACACGTCGCGAGGGACACCCGACCGGGAGGACGTGACCGGCACTCCATTTTCATCCCGACGCACATCGACCGGGATCAACAGCGACGGGTGATCAAAGGGAGCCCGTTCATTCCGGACGCGTTCATCGGTCAAGGACTTGAGGAAGGCCACCAGGTCAGCCTGCTGCGCCGAGGTCAGGCCCAGGGGGCGGATATCGACATGGAGCGTGGACTCCTGGGACGGAGTGCGGTTGCCACCGGCGTTGTAGAAGGCCACGACTTCTTCCAACGTGGCGACCTCGCCATTGTGGAAGTAGGGCCCGGTCAGCTCGATGTTTCGCAGGGTCGGCGTCTTGAAGGCTCCGGCAACGCCCACCGGAAGGGTGGCCGCCGCTGCGGCACTCATGTGCGGATAGATCTTGTGGTTGATGCCCAGCGGAAAGGCGAACAACTGCGGCACCACGCTGAACGAATCCTGTGACGGTCCGCCGTGCAACCAGGAGATGTACTGCTGGGTGAAGGAGAGCGGATTGCCCCACGGATCCTTTGCACCCACACCGGCATCGTTGGCCGATGGCACAACCCCGATGTTGTAGTACCCGGAATCATAGAAGGTCACTTCTGCGGTACCGGCGAGTTCCCGTTCGATCACCTGCTCCATCTCGACTTCCGGACGGGTCTCAATTTCGAGCTGGGTCTGGATCAGGTCGCTGAGCCATTGCGGCTTGCGGGCTGCCTCCCGGGCTTCCATCCCGCGGATCTGGGCGCTGAAGGTCGCCACCGAGAACTCCGACCCCGCATGGCATCCGGCGCAATTGGCCTGACCATAGAACAGTTGCATCCCGCGCTCCTGCTGCGCCGTCAGGGCACGCACATCGCCGTCCATGTAACGATCGAACGGGGAGTCGTCCGACACCAGAGACGCCTCGTACAACAGGATGCTGACGCCGAAGTACACCGAGAAATTGAGTTCGTACTGATCCCATTCACCCGTGATCGGTGCGGACTCCGCGCCATGCCCGTGCGGGTTGACGTCGAGATTGATCCGGTTGGGATGACTCCAGAGCTCCGGCCGGAAGGCGCGTCGGATCAATTCACGATAGCTGACCGACAATCCCGTCGTCCGGGGCCGTTGATTGGTGCCGACCGTCAGGGCGCCCAGCACCGAGTCCGCCGGATTCACCCGTTGTTGGACCAGAGGCACCGCATCCAGCAGACGACGACCCACTTCAGGCCAGGAGCGGCCGGCATCGGACATTTCGACGCTGCTGAGCACCGGGCCCACGGCCTGGGATGCGAGGCTCGCGTTGGTCAACCAGAGCTTGCGGTACGCGAGCTGATTGCCCGCACCGTTCCAGAAGGTATAGGTCTCGGGATCCCGACCGCCCCACGGGGAGCGACCGTTGAACACCGTGTTCGCGCGGCCATCCCAGAAATTGCGGACGTAGAAGATCGAGTTGATGACCGAGGGACTGTGTCGGCCGGTCACCTGGCGACCCGCACCATGTCCGCCGGCCACCGTCGCCCGCCCACCTTGGCGAACCATCGGACGGACACCGGCAGAGCCACGGACATCATCCGTACCGACGAGCGCTGCCAGCAGCGCGTTCGTTGTGCTGTCCGTCGTGTTCACGACGCCATCCACTCCGGGATGCAAGGCTGCCTTGAAGCGGCTGTCCGCACCGGCGTGGTGATGGCAGGTCGCACAGGAGGTCCGACCATCACTGCCCACCTGCATGTCCCAGAACAAAGCCTTGCCCAACTGCACCGCCGCCTTCCGGTCCTGAACCAGGGAAAGGAGGTCCGGCATCACCGGAACCGGGACCGTTCGCAACGAAGGCGGCGGGGCAGTGGGAACAATAGGGTCCATCTCCTCGATCATGGCCGCCAGTGAACCCCCACCCACAACACTCAGGGAATTGGTTGGGATGGACTGTGCCGGCATCCGCCACACGAGGGCTGCAAGTCCCAGGAGCACGGGGAAAATCGGGAGATGGAAATTCATGATCGTCTGTCTTCAGGGTTTCGTTGTCACAACCTGGCGCACCAGGGCTCCCACGTCGCACGCGGGATCCTCATGCTTCGCACGCATCCGCGCGTTCAGCTTCTGCGCCGCCAGTGGCACTCCCGGGCCGGAATCCCGGCTCAGTCGCGCAATCGCCCCCTCACGGGTCGTCCGGATGAACGACTTGGCGATGATTTCGGGTTCCGACCCCGCACCCAGACCCATCCAGCGATCCGTGCGGTCGTTTCCGAAGATCAGCACTCCGGAGTGCTGTGTGATATCCTGGTCGAGTGCAGGATCCGTCTCGTAGGCACCCACGGCCCGACGCAGGGCCGTGGTCTCTTCCTCGTTGGCGGCCACGACAAAGTCCCATCCGGGCAACTCCGCCCGGTGTTGCCGGGCGTACTCGGCCAGGTCCTTCACGCTGTCGCGCTTCGGATCGAGGCTGAGGCAGATCATCTGGAAGCCCGCCCCAAACTCGTCCTCCAACAGCTCATGAACGCGCCGCATGTTGTGCGTGGTGAGCGGGCAGATGCCCTCGCACCGGGTATAGATGAACCCGAGCATCACCTTCTTGCCTTCCACGAGGTCGGAGCGGAAGCGTTTCTTCTCACCGCGCTGGTTCGTCACCAGGACATCCGGAATCCGCTCGCTCCGGCGTTGCACCGCCATCCCGCGGTTCACAATCGGACTCGCGTTCTTTGCCGTCACCCGACGGGCGCCAGGGGATGTCGTCCGGGCCGGCGATGTGGCCGGCGATGTGGCCGGCGATGTGGCCGGCGATGTGGCCGGCGATGTGGCCGGGGCCGGCGCCGCCACCTTGCTTCGCCCGCCCAGGGCGGACTCGATGAACTGCCGCAGTGTCAGTCGTTCCATGGTCTTGTCCTCGGGAAGTGATTGCGACGTTCAGCTGAACAAGTGGGGATTCGCGTCGATATCCGGCTGCGGGATGCCGCAGGTATCCGGTTCCACGGCGTAGTAGGACCCGTTCAACATCGGCGGATTGGTGGCTCCAGTGACCGGATCCGTGCCGCAGATCTCGAACTGCTTCATCATCCGATGGTCCTCGTGGTTGTTGTTGTGGCAGTGGAACACGAAGGGCCCGCAGAAGGTCCGGAACTTCATGAAGATCTCGATCTCGGTACCATCCTCCAGCGGCGACGTATCCGTCTTCGCCGCCCAGACAGCCTTCGGAGCCTTCCCGTTGATCTTCTGGATCTGGTGCGATTCCACATGGATGTGCAACGGATGCCACCATCCACCGGAGTTGTTCCGGAGGATCCAACGCTCTGCGGTCCCACTCTTGATCTGGGCGTCGCAACGCGTCGCGTTGTAGAACTCCTTGTTGATCTGCCATGCACCATTCGAGCGCTGGAGCTCGAACACCCGGGTCGCGACGATCTCGTCCTGGGTGATGGGCACGTGCGGACGCAACGGCGTACCGGCACCGATCCTGAGGGAGTTGCTCGTTGCCGTCTTTCCGACAACGCACAGCTTCACGAACGGCACACGCTTCTTCAGGTCCACGCCATTCGGCTTACGGCCGCTGTCCTGGTCCATGATGTTCTCGATGTACAGGACCGTGCCTTCCGGCATACGGCTGAAGTCCACGATCACGTCCGCCCGCTTGCCGGGGATCAACCGGATGGTCGAAACGCTCACCGCCTTCGGCAACAACCAGCTGTCGTTGCTGATCTGCAGCCAGGCCTGGCCGTTGCTCAGACGCAGCTCGATGACACGGGCGAGGTTGGCGCACAGGAACCGGAACCGGTAGGCGCGCCGCTCGACGTTGAGGAACGGCTGGGCAACGCCGTTCGTGGTGAAGATATTGCCAATGCGTCCATCCAGGTTCAGCGGATCCCAGTAAATCGTACCGTCCGGGTTCAGCGCCGTATCATGGAAGGCCATCGGGATGTCGTACGCACCCTGGTTGCCGAAGGCGTCGTCCACTTCGGGAAGCACCTTCCGGCTGATCAGGTCGTCCTCGATGCTGTCGGTGAACAGCGAGAATCCGCAAAGACCATGCGCCACGTTGTGTGCCGTCACGTCATTGCCGTGATCGTGGTACCACATCGTCGACGGATTCTCCGACAGGTCCTGCTCGCCATGATGGCGGGGCGCGGCATTCGGATAGTAGTAGTCACGGCACTCGCCATGGAAGGTGTAGTGCACCGGATGACCATCGGAGTGCGACGGGCTGTGGGCACCGTGGTGGTGCAGCGAGGTCTCGAGGTCGATGGTGTTCTTCAACCGGATCACCGCCGGCTCTCCATGCCGCATGCGGAACGTCGGCCCCGGGACACTCGGGGTGGTTCCACCCGCTGAATAGGCAAAGCAGGGGCTCTCGATGCCCGGCACGAACTGATGCACCGCATGCTGAATCTCCATGTAGTGGCAGGCGGTCGGCTTCTGGTCCCAATCCGGATGATGCGCCGGATGGTTGGTGTAAAACTCAGGCGCGATACCATGGTAGACATCCGCTGAACCACACCGGGCCGTCTCGCAACCCGGTTCCGGGCTCAGGTTGCACTTGCCCAGGCGACCCGGGATCGGCAGGGGCTGGGTGAACGGCGTGAAACGCGGGGCGTCAGGAAGGCTGCTCCATTCATTGGCCCGGAGCTTGAGGTTCGGGAACATCCCGGCGGCCAGGATGGTGCCCACACCACCGGTGATGATCGCCTGGCGTCGGGTCATGCCCGTTGCAGGAGTCGCGATGACGGCATTTTCAGTGGTCAGCTCTGAATTCGGCTTCATTCAATCAATGTCCGGAGGACGGTTGGCAATTCCCTGAGTCTGTTTTTAACCGCGGCCGCTTCATCCCGTATGGATGTCGCAACCGCGTCGTACCATCCCTTCTGCTAGCCACGTGCCACCCGTGCCATTTCACCGGACGGATTCTATATCCACCTCATTATGTGTGTTTTACAGAATGCTCGTTCACCAAGGCCCCGACGGGAAGCCCCGACGGGAACCGCAATCCTTTCCGCATTCGACGGAAGGGCCGGAAATTAATGCAGCCCTCACGGAACCCGATCGTGGCAGCCGATATCGGGAGGCTGGATGAAGAGCTCCCAGTTCCCAGACGCCAGTTCCCAGTTCCCTACCCTCGGGACGTAGCAGACGACGTCAGGAGGCTGGGGAAGGAGTTTCAAGTTTGAAGATTCAAGTTTGAAGCCCGCGCGCCTCCGTCTTGAAACTTCAAGAGGGTGTTACGAATTGTTCTGTAAACACCTTGTTATAAGAATGATGAAATCGAAGTTGGTTACTTTTCGTTCTCGAGTCCTCAGTTAGGATCCAAAGGGGTAGGCTTTTCGCCATGGCGAAGTCCTTTCCCCAGACCGGTACGGCTGAACTTCTCGACATCCTTTCCCCCTTCGTTCCAGACGACTTCATCAACGCCCGTTGGCCCCATCCGCACCGTCGCGGTCGTCGTCTCAGCTACTCCCAAGCTCAACTCTTCCGCGTCCATCTGCTCGCTGTCCTGAGCCCCGTCCATTCCTTCAATCTCCTGGCCCGGCTTTTGCCCGAGCAACCCGCCTGGCGTCGCTTCGCTCATATCCGCTCCGCCAGCCGTACTCCGGATGTGCGGATGCTTCACGAGTTCCGCACTCGCCTGGGTGTTTCCGGCTTACGGAACATCGTCGTCGAAATCCTCCGCCCAATCATCGAGCGGTATGCCGCTCTCCCACGTTCGATCGCGCTCATCGACTCAACGGATCTGGAGGCTTCGGACGTGGGCTTCAAAAAAGACACGGGCACCTACGGCGCCCAAGGTGCCGCGTTGGGAGCACGTACCATCAAGATGGGAAAGACCCGATGGTACGTCGGCTACAAGAAGCACACCCTTCGTCTTTGGCTCCACGAGCACCAAGACAGCGTTCAGCTCGTTCCGCTGATCTCCTGGGTAACTGGAGCCAATGTCTGTGACGGGAGGATGCTTCTGCCGAGTCTGCGTCAGTGTCAGCGGATTTGGGAATGGTGTCCTTCCATTGTGGTCGGTGACGGCGCCTATCTTAGCCGTGAAACCAAGCGGGAGTGTCGTCTGCGGTGGAACGTCGCGATCCTCACACGCCTACGCAGCGATATGGGGGTGGTCGCGCCGTACGTTACCGAGCACCGCACGGAATGTCCGCAAGGCGAACTCATCGAGTGGCGCGGCTTCGACCCGAAAACCCAGCGGCACTGGTACGGCACGCGGCCGGAGAGCGAGCTGTGCTCGCGGTGCTGGGAAGCCAGCCGTTGCCCGCGGGAGTTCTCGTATGGGGCCGAGGAGCACGAAGGTCTTCTGGGTGTGCTTCCCTCGGGAAGCAACTACGCGAGGCTGTTGCTGGAGCGGACCAGGCCTTGGGTGGAACCGGCGCAGTCCTACGAAAAGAACCAACTGGGGTTGAACGATGCGTTCTACAACAGCCTGCGGATGACGTGGACGATGAGCCTGCTGGCGGATGCTGTCGTCGGCATGCGGGCGAGAGCTCTGACGGAGGCGAAACCCGTGATCGATCTGCTGGCGGGATTACGTGGGGAACAAATGCTTCTTGAGCTGCCGGACGAAAATGAGGGCTTGGGCGAAAAGTGAGGATTTCCGGGGCTTTTCACGGAATCAAAAAACTCATTTCGTAACACCCTCTTCAAGTTTGAAGATTCAAGTTTGAAGCCGTCTTGAAACTTGAAACTGAAATCTTCGAACTCCCGCTTCCACTGCCTCGTGACCTCGTCAGCTACCCTCGGGAGCCTGACTCTTGCGGCTCAGGACACCGGAATGCGGATCTCCAACTGCGTCGTGGGCAAGGCGGATGCATCCAGAATGCACAAGGCATTGAGATGGCTCATCGCCCGTTGGATCGTGTGGATCCGAAGACTGTCGATGGCTCCCTGCAGGCCTGCTCCACGCACGATCGGCTCGGGAATCGACCGCAACAACTCATTGCCCCGAACGCGCAGGACCAGGCAGCCCTGTTGCAACGAAGCCCCGACAAAACCCTGGATTCCACCACCGATCGCCGAGGCCACTTCGCACAATCCGGCAACCAAGGCACCCAGCAGATAGCGATCGGAGTGGAAAGGACATGGATGACTGGAACCCTGCCAGGTACGCCCCGTCGCGACCGCTTCAACAAATCCGAGATCGAGCAGGGACCGCTTGCGCCGCAGGGCGGCCAACTCAACCCGTACTGCACGATCCGTGACCTCTTCGATGGCCCAGGCGGAGAAACCGGTGGAGGCATCCAACGGCCGAAGCAATGCAGGCGGTGGGCCCTGATTCCAGCCTCTGGGTCCCGTGTCTTCCGCAACTCCCGCCATCAACCGAAGCATCTGTTCGATGCCGTCGGTACATCCACGCACACGAACGCCCGTCGTCTGAGCGGAGTCCTGAGACACGGTCGACCTCGCCTCAATCGAAGTCCGTTGAAGCAACGCCATATCAGCAGCAGCAGAGGAGGGATTCATACCAGATGTGGCTATAGGAATAACCCCTAGGTAGGTAATCATCATCAACCAATGATGGGTATTCGAATCACGACTGCTGCATCGAGTCTCCCCAGTATGGGGCAACCTCAGGGCATGGGACGGGGATCCGTGTGCTCCGGTTGCCGCTGGATCCCGGCGAGAGCGACAGTGATGTCGCCCCCGTTTCAAGCGGGAGGGGTGTCAGGATCCGACCGGGACCGGAGCCGACGTCGCGCGGGCTCCCAGTTCATGCCGGTAGCGCGCGATGGCCGCCAACCTGTCCGGAACCTCCAACTTCTTCAGGATGCGCTTGTTGTGGACGTAGACAGTATGGATCGAGACCTGAAGGCGCTTGGCGATCTCGGCACAGGAAAAACCTTCCGCAGCCAGCGCCAGGACCGTGGTCTCGGCGCGGCTGAGGACATGGAACTTGGATGGCCTGGGCGCACTCTGGATCTGCGAGAGCATCATCTGGTAGGGCTCCGCCGAGATCACCGGTTCCCCTCGGATGGCGCGCTGCAGCGCTGATTCGAGCGCATCCAGGTCACCGGACTTCACCCAGTACCCAATGGCACCGGCCCTCAGGGCGTCCAACATCGTTTCCGGATCTGTCGCTGACGAATAGGCGAGGACGGTCTTCGCCCGTCCGGTCTCGACCAACCTGCGAATGATTCGCAGTCCTGAATCCCCAGGGATCACAAGGTCCACCAGGGCCACATCCACCGGACGAACCGCGAGCTTCTTGAAGGCGTTCTTTGAACTGGTGAAGAGCAAGGGCGCGGCAAACCCTTCCGCCGGGCTCAAACGGGAACCGATGATCTGGAGCAGGTCGCTGTCATCGTCGATCACGGCCACCCGGATCACTGCGTTCCGGCTCTCGTTGGGGAGTCGTTGGGGATCATTGGTCATGGGGAACTTTCTTTCTGGAAAGGGGTCATCAAGAGGCCAGGAGCGCGTCTGAACCACCGCACGCGTCAGTCGGGGCAGAGGTGGCTTCAGCGCCCTTCTGGAGATGGGCGAGCAGCAACAAAATTTCGGTAGAGGATGTACTCATGTTTTGGAACTCATCTGATGCATCCGGGAAACCGCAACCTGATCGGACAAAATGGCCATCAGTAGTTATAGGGGATTCCGCCTGAACGGGCCGCTCGAAACGGGAGTTCCGTTCACGCAGCAGCCGAAGTGGCTTCCTGGGACGCGTTCGCGAAGTCCCGTCGGCCGCATTGCCACTTCACCGCCTTGACCAACAGCTCCCTCGAAGAGGAGACACCCAGCTTCCGTTGCACGTTCTCCAGATGGGAGTTCACCGTCCTTTGAGCCAATCCCAGCTGAACACCGATCCGCATGGTCGAGATACCGCAGGCGTACAAGTCCAGGACCTGAGCCTCCCGATCCGTCAGCCTCCGACAATCCACGGCAACGCGGTCCTCGACACTCATGACGTAGTTCAGCATGAGGGCCGAGAGCGACGGATCCACTTCGACCTTTCCTTCAAGACCGCGATGGATCGCATTCACCAGAACCCCAGCCGTCGCGTCGCGCCGGATCATGCCGCGGACGCCCATCCTGAGGATCCGGTTCATGGAATCCGGATCATACCCCTCCAACATCACGATCACAGCGGTCGCGGGCATGGTGCGGCGGAACCACTTGATCAGTTCCAATACCTCGAAGTACGGCCCGTCCGCCGCCAACCCCACCACAACAACATGCGGCGGGCGGACAAGGGCGGATTCCCTTGCCTGGCTTGCCAGCCCACAACTGGAGGCAATCACCAGGCTGGGGTTGGAAAGGACCGCCTCTTCCACGCCGATCCTGTAGATTTCACAGGACTCCATCAGGAGCACCGACCAGGATTCCAAGGCTGCATGGGATCGTTTCATGGGACAAAAGCATCCCCGGGACAAAGGACCTCCTCGCACTGCTGGATCGATCTGGCGTTCCATGGGCCGGTGATCAACGGAGTCCACCACGGACCCCAGTCGCGCGAGCGCTGCCGTAGTACCATTGAGCCAGGGGATATTGGGAGACCTGCGGGAAACGACCGCCCAGACAAGAGCGATCTTTAACAGGCCTGCGGGGTACCCACGGCAGCGCGGAAATACCTTCTCATGGGAAGGCATCAACGCGGACTGACAAGTTTAGGTAAATCGACCCTTGGGCCTGGCCTTATATTGCCCTTGAAACCCTCACTCCCCACGCCGGGTGGGCCTATACCAGCCTCCTGACGTCGTCTGCTACGTCCCGAGGGTAGCGGACGAGGTCACGAGGCAGGGAAACAGGAGTTCGAAGTTTTCAGTTTCAAGTTTCAAGACGGAGGCGCGCGGGCTTCAAACTTGAATCTTCAAACCTGTCACGAGGCAGGGGTCCGGGCTTCAACCTTGGGATTTCTTCGAATCTTCCCGGAACCGCGCGATCGCCTCCGTGCGGCTCGGCACTCCCAGCTTTTTCAGGATCCGTTTGTTGTGCACGTAGACCGTGTGCACCGAGACCTGCAGCCGTTGGGCAATATCCCCACAGGCCAATCCTTCGGCTGTCAGGGCCAGCACCGCGGTCTCCGCCTTGCTCAGGTTCTCGAAGATCGAAGGCCGGGGAGGCCCTTGGATCCGGGAGAGGATCGCCTGATAGGCAGCCGCCGAAAGCAATGGTTCCCCTCGGTGAGCCCTCTGGAGGGCCTGCGTCAGCTCCTCAAGGCTCTCCTTCTTGACCCAATAACCGCTTGCACCCGCTTTCAACGCCTCCAGTACCGTCGGCTCATCATCCGAGCCGGTAAACGCCACCACCTGGGCTGCCTGACGGGATTCCACAAAACGGCGGATGAGCCGCAATCCTGAGTCCCCGGGAATCGCCAGGTCCACCAGGGCAAAATCCAGAGGAATGTTTGCGAGCTTCCGGAACGCCGTCTTGGCGTCGGAGAAGACCAGCGGCTTTGCGAACCCAGGCGTAGACCCGATGACCAACTCCAGAAGTCGAAGCAGGTCGACGTCATCATCGATGACCGCAACCCGAATCAGCTGTGACTCAGGTGGCATCAGGGGCTCTGGGTTCGAGGGCATTAAGGTCCTGCGATCTTCAGTGGGAGTTGTAACCGGAAATGGGTATCATGTGGGGTGGCAGAGATCAACTCCAGCGTCCCGCCAATACGTGCCGATGCCAACCGCGCGACCGCCAGTCCAAGGCCCATCCCGGGTTGGGGTTTTGTCTGAACCCCGCGAACAAAAGGCTCAAAGATGGACTCCCGTTCATCGACTGGAATCCCGGTCCCGCGATTGCTCACGTCGATCACGAGTGTTTCCCCAAGTTCCGAACAACTGATGCCAATGGGGCCCGTTCCGTACTGCAACGCGTTGCGAACCACTGGCAACACGGCGGCCATCGCCAGAAACCCGGGCAATTGCTTGCGACTGCCGCATGCCGCGGCCACCGGGAGCCGGTTCCTCTGGCCCTCGGGAACTTCCTGCAGCACCGAGGCCAGTACCCGATCCGGTGTAGAGTCCGCCGGATCCTTCGGCTCAGGAGGTGGCAGCAGTGCCAGGCGGAAGAACAGGAAGAGCTGATCGATATCTCCCTTCAAGGCACCCGTCCGGCGCCGAAGGATTTCAAGGACTTCACCCTGCGGGATGCCACCGCCCTCCGGGCTGAAGCGTTTCAAGCCCTGCAGGGCAAACTCGATGGTCGCCACGTTGCCCCGGAGATCGTGCGCTCCCCGTCGCAGCCAATGCTCCAACGCCTTGGAATCCGGGACCGTACTCTTTGCTGTACTCATGTATTTTCTGAAGGCGCCTGACAGGTGTTGGCCTGGAGACGCGGGGGGCATGCTGGCATACTTCCAGCCTTCGGCATCACGCCCTGCGTGGTTTAGGCGTTTTACCTACACCAGTAACCAAGCCCCACTTCCGCAATCTCCCCCTCAGCCCCCTCCACCCGATGCCTGGTACTCAACCGCAACCGCTGTTTGAAATCCATCCCCATTACCGGCAGCTTCTTCCCATGCGCAGCGCGTCCGCCGTTCCCTCCCCGCCCCCCCGAGCGGGCGCTCGCGGCTGCCCGTCAGTTCTCTGGCCACTCATCGCAATCCTGGCAGTGTCATTGTCCGGTTGCGACTGGTTGAACCGCCCCGCAGGCGACCCGCGCCGCGAAGGCAACTTCCAGGATGGTCTCCGCTGGGCAGATCAAGGCCGCTGGGACAACGCCCGCGAGAGCTACTACCGCGCACTCGAAACCAATCCCCAGAACCTCCACGCCCACCTTTCGCTCGGCGATCTGTACCGGGCCCGCCTCACCAATCAGGTCCTCGCCCTCTATCATTATCATCGGTATCTCGAGCTCGGCCGCGCCCAGAACAACGGCGAGTTCCGCGACCAATCCGCTGCCGATGGCATCCGGAATGCCGAAGTCGAACTGGCCCGCGGCTACGCCGAACGGATGTTCCGCGACCAGCAGCAGTACGAACTCGACAACCTCCGCCGCACCAATTCCGTCCTCCTCCAACGGATCGAAGTCCTTACCCACCATGTTGGCCTCCTCAGCCGGCAGGTGGCTTCGCAGACCAACCCTCTCGTTGCTCCCCCGACCGAGCGGCCCCGGACGTCCCTGACCGAGTCCCCCGCCCAACCCAACACCGCGCCGCAGGCAAACCGCAGCAACCCTCAGGTCATGGACCCGCGCCGGAACGTCCAATCCACACCCACCCCGCCGGCCCAACCCACCCCCGCACGGACCCACCGCGTCACCGCCGGCGAGACCCTCTCCACCATCGCCCGGCAATACCGCATCGGGGTGCCCGCCCTCCAGTCCGCCAATCCCACGATCGACGCGAGACGCCTGAGACAGGGGCAGGTGCTCGTCATCCCGACCCGTTGAATTCCTTTGCCACCCATGAAGCAACACCTCGTCACTGCGGCGATCGTTGCCTTCTGGGTCACGATGACGACCCTTCTCTGGCGCGCCGAATCCGGCGACGGCAACCACTTCGAGTCCCAGGTTCCCCTCCAGAGCGTCATCGACCGCATCCTCAATGCGGCCGATCCCTCCACCCTTCGTCTCAGCCGACACGGAATCGCCCTGGGTCAACTCCGCTGGCTCCCGTCGGTCCGCGAACTTCCCATCGACACCAATTCCGTCGCCCCTGAGGGCATGGTGGCTTCCGCCATCGGTTACCACATCGACCTCGACCTCACCCTGAGCGGGACGAAGCCCGAGGCCCGTTGGTACTTCGTGAGCCAGTTCGACCTCGACCTGAAACACGAATGGGAAGAGATCGTCCTCCGCCTCATCCAGCGCCCCACCACGTGGGAGATCCGAACCAGTCGCGGCGACGACGCCATCCAACTCTCGATCGAAGAAGGCCGCGGTGAACCCTTCCGCCAGCGTTTCGCCTTCAGTGAACTTGCCCAGATCACCGGCGCCATCGCTCCGATCGCACCGCTCCTCCCCGCCCTCCTGCCTCCGGAACTGGCGAAGGCCAACGCCCTTTCCAGCCTCACCAACCAGACCCGCCTTCCCGCCATCCGCTGGGACGCCACCGACAGCTCCCTGCGAATCGGACGCCACCGCATGCGCGCCTACCGCGTCCGGGGACGCCTCTTCGAGAACCTGGAGGTGGTCATCTACGTCAGCCGCGCCGGCGAATTGCTCCGCGTCGAACTACCCGATCACTACGTCCTCACCTCCGTTGCCAATGCCACCTCACACGAACCCGCCACCAACCCGCAATAGGCCGGTCGTGGCAGACGACGTCAGGAGGCTGGCTGAAGAGTTCCCAGTTCCGTAGCAGACGACGTCAGGAGGCTGGGGAAGAGTACCAAGTTTGAAGATTCAAGTTTGAAGCCCGCACGCCTCCGTCTTGAAACCTGAAACTGAAATCTTCGAACTCCCCTCCACTGCCTCGTGACCTCGTCAGCTACCCTCAGGACGTAGCAGACGACGTCAGGAGGCTGTTGAGGGAGTTCCAAGTTTGAAGATTCAGGCTTGAAGCCCGCACGCCTCCGTCTTGAAACCTGAAACTGAAATCTTCGAACTCCCCTCCACTGCCTCGTGACCTCATCAGCTACCCTCAGGGCGTAGCAGACAACGCCCGTCGCCGGGCCCCCGCTTCATCCACAGGGATTCCCTAATCGCGGACCACACGCAAAGAGGAGATCGGCACGTCGTACAGATCGCCATCGCCCTCGTCCGCGGCGATGATCAGGCGATCCCCGTCGATCGTGATCGCCTCCGCTTCCTCATCCTCCGTCGGCAGCCAGCGGATCGCGCCATCGAACCACTTCTCCTTCTCCCGTGCGTCGAAGACCCAGATGCCCGTATAGGTCAACACCGCCAACCGCTTGCCGTCCGCCGACACATCCGCCCCCGTCACCTGGTCCCGCGTGTCGAACGACTCCAATCGCGTCAGCACATGCACCCGACCCGGCTCCTCGGAGTCGAGGCGGTAGAGCGTCGTGCCCGTGTCGCTGCGATGCTTCGTCAGGATGTAGGCATGGCCGTGCGCGTAGAAAAGGGCTTCCGAATCGAAATTCCGCACCGGCGACGGCACCTCCGTCTGGTCCGGATACCGGAAGAACACCTTCTTGGAAACCGAGGTATAGCCCGCCGATGGATGCGGTTCCTCGATGAAGTACAGGCAGAGGTCGCGGCGCGTGTTCGACTCGCTGTTCCCGAAGTCACCGATGATGAGGCGCCCTTGGTCGTCCGTGGCAATGTCCTCCCAGTCGACGTTCACCGCATCCGGGATACGCACGCCGTGCGCCGCGCCGTCGCGTTCGGACGGATACATCCGCCCGTCCCGGTGCATCGCGAAAATCCGTGGACCATCGCCGGAGTCGTTGTGCGCCCAGTACACATCCGGCCAGAGCCGGCTCTTCACGATCCCCGACGGCTCGCGGTTCGCCGGGATCTCGAGTTGCGCGTACGGCTTGAACTCAATCGGCTTCACGTCAGGCAACGTCACCCGCTTCATCGCCGATTCTGCCCCGAAGAGGGTGAGCACCAAGGGAACCGCCAGGATCCCTGACAACACGCGCTGACGATGGAAGCCAATCATCACCCGCATCCGTATGCACTGCCCGCGGGGAGTTGGAAGCATTGAGTTTTCAGGCCTGCTTCGCCTCATCGGGCCACATTGCGGGGGAAGCGGGCGATTTCATTGTTCAACTTCACCCAGACCGAGTCGCCCTCGATGGAAAGCTGCGTCGCCCGGGTGCTGTTCATGAGGTTGCGCTTCAGGATCCGACGGGTTTTCACGTCCATCACCGCGACATAACCGGGGCCGCCGATCCACATCTGGTCGCCGTCCACGGCAAGCGTAGACACCGCCGGATATGGCAGTCCCGCAGAAGGCCCAACCAGAACCGGCGTTCCTCCAGCCCATGGGAGCATCGTCAGGAGGTTGGTCTCGTTTTGCTGGATGACTTCCGGATGTTCACCGACGAGGAGCCAGTCGCGATGGGTGGCAAGGCAGGCGATGTGCGAAAACTGCTCCTTGCTCGGAAGCGGCGTGGTCCAGGATCCCTCCTTGAGATTCAGCCGTTGCACACCGAAGTCCTCGACACCCACCCAGAGCCCGTCACGCCCGTCGGTCATCAACGCGGTCACCGGGCGCCGTGGCCCCGCCGTCCGCTCCGCCTCGGAAACCTCCTGCGGGTTGATCCGCACCAACGCCGGAACAAAGCTGTTGATGCGACCGGTGGTCAGGTCCAACCGGGAGAGTCCGCCAGCGCCGTCGCCCGCCGAACCAATCCACAACTGGGTGCCGTCAAGATGAAGGGCGCGGATGTCGTCAAACAACAGCCCATCGGCGGTGGTGCGTTTTCGGGTCTGCCCGGTCTTCTTGTCGTACTCAAGGAGCCCGGAACCCTCCGTGCCGATCCACAGGGTCGTGGCCGATTGCACCATCACCTTCGGTGGGGTTTCAGAGGAGATGGGCAACCGCTTCGTCACCCCAAGGCCGCCACCGACCGGTTGCTCCACGACCTCATCGTAGCAGGCCACCCACAACCGTGGACCATCGGGCACGAAGACGAACGGGCGTTCGCGTTCCAGCACGAATTCCGGAAGGGGCATGAACTCGGGCTTCTCCGTGAACGGCCGTCCCAGCTGGCGAAGGCACGCCCGCACGCGATTCTCCGGGATGACGTAAGCCAGCGGATACCGCCCCCAGGGTCCACTGCCATCCATGGCCACGACCTGATCCGGGATGCTCTGGAATTTCGCGAGGGCCTCCTCGATCCGCCCGACCTCGACGAGCGAATAGGCCATGCGGACAACCTGGACGGGTCCAAGTTCGATCTGCACACCGGCGCGGCGGGCGTCATCCAACGTGTCGGTGACCAGAACGGAGAGCGGACGGTAGGCGGGGTCCCCGACGTCGCGGAGCCGTTCGACGAGTCGACGGTAGAATTCCTTCGCCATGAGGACCTCGGTTGGCTTCTTGCGGAGTTCGGTCAGGTAACGCACGAGTTCCACATGGACCTGATTGTTCGTGGAGCGAAGGTAGGAGCAGATGTCCAGAAGCATGAAGGGCCGGAGCTCCGGCACCTCCGCGGCCAGCTTGGGAAAGAACTCGATCAGGTGCTGCCGTCCTTCCTCGAGGCCCTCGGCGCGCCCTTGCACGAAGGTCGAATAGGCGCCCTCGTGGTCGAAATGGCGTCCGGCCATCGCATTGGCCCGACAGGCGCGGATCGCCTCCACCAGTCGCTCCTCCTTGGCCTTCCTGGCGGGCGAATCGGCTTCGGCCGTTTCCTCGTTCAACTCCCGCGAAACGGTATCCAGAGCGACGCTGAACGTGCGCCCCTTCCCATACACCGGATGCGCCTGACACTGCTTGAACCATTCGCCGGCACGCCGTGCGTCCTCATAGAGCAGCCAGGTATAGCCGATGGATTCTGCGGCCATGAGGGCCGCGGTCTCGCTGCGGTTCCCGAGCAGTTCACGGTAGATCTCGACAGCTTCGGACGGACGATGGATCGGCGGCTCCACAAGGCAGCGGGCCAGATACAGACGCGCCTCCACATGCTCCGGGTCGAGCAACAAGACCGATTCGAACATCGGGATGGCTGCCTTCAGGTTCTCGGCACGCCGGGCCACCTTGTCCGGCCCATCGTTCCACGAAGCGGTCCTCAGTCGGCTGAACCAATACATCGGACGAAGGTCCCGGTCCTCGAGTTCTGCCCGCTCCATGCCGGCTGCAAGCTGGGCACGGATTTCCCCTTTCCGGGTTACCTGTGGCACCGTAGCGGGTTCCTTCGCCGCAAGGCCTTCCACGGCGTTGGCCACGGCCTGGTTCAAGGCGCTTCCCTGACGGGCCCGGACCGTCTTCCGTTCCACGCCACCCCCGATGCGGGTCAGCCGGACCGTCAGGTCAATCTCCTCACCCACGCTGTCGACCGCCTGGAACCGTCCGTCCACCAACCAGAACGCCGTCTGGATCCGCGGCAGGGAAGTTCCCGCCGCCAACAACCCCGCCTGCTGCATCCGCATTTCTTCCAACAGCAGGCCGGTCAGTTCCCGCTCCAGCAGGATGCGGCGTGCGGAAGGCAGGACGGTCGACAGGTGCGCCCGCAACTCCGCCTCCACGCCCTTGAGACGAGGATTCACACTCAGATCCTCGAAGCCTCCCACCGAGACGAAGATGGGACCGTTGGTGCGCACGCTCCCATTGAGCGAAGCCCGCACCAACTCGGAAAGTTGGGCGGAGGCTTCCACCGGACTCGCCGCCGGGGAAAGCACACTCAACTCCCGGACGATGCCCGTGGAGGCTTCCACCAGCCGGATGATGGCGTTCGTCAGGGTCCGGTCGCGATACGGCGCTCCCAGCAGCAGCCAGTCCGCCTTCACGAGCTTTCCCAACCGGGCGGCATCCGCCGTCTTCACCGCACCTGCAGCACCCAATTCCAACTCGGAGAACAGACGCGAGATTTCCCGCCGTTCGACGAGTTGCAGCTTCGGTTCGGACGACAGGGCCGCCACCAGCAGATCAGCCAGCTGGGACTCCGTCTTGGCCGACCCGGCTGCCAGTGGACCGATGGCCAGGCGAACCGGTTCCCCGGGTCGGACGGAGGGGGTGGCGGGCTCGGCGGGATCCGCCGTGAGCTGTGCAACTTCGTTGGAGAAGTCGACGTGCGTCGGCTGGTTCGCCGTCCACCGTTCGATTCCAAACCAGCCGAGCAGGCCGGCCGCGAGCAAACCGGTCAGGATCATCCATCGGAATCGGGACTTGGAAGGATTCACAGGGAGTCAGGAATGGGAGTTCAGGTGCCGCCAGTGCGTGTGACGGAATCATCCGAAGAAGCCTTCCCATGGCAAGCCCGCTGCCGGGAGTTGGAAGACAGCCCCCACTTCCCCCTGGCTCAACCTTCCACCGCAAAACCCACCTTGAGCGTGACCTGCCACAGCAGGACATGGCCTTTCTCAATCGTTCCGCGCGTCTCGACGACCTGGAACCAGCGGAGGTTCTTCACCGTCTTGCCCGCCCGCTTGATCGCGACCCCGACTGCATCCTCCATGGATGTGGTCGACGTCCCGGTGAGTTCGATCAGCTTGTAGACAGGGTCTTTCATCGATCTGGCAGCGTGCGGCAGCACAGCCTTGATCTCGATGGGGTGAAACCCGATGGACCGAAGAGGGCGAGCGGCGGAAATGTATAATTTATAGACGCGACCCCATTGCCTTTCCTGCCCCGGCATGGAACGGGGTGGCGACGGCCTCGTCGCCGTTCCAAAGCCGCTCCAGGGCGATGAGGACATCGCCGCCCCGAAACCTTTCCCACAGGGGGTAGTGTCAGGATGCGCCCGAGCACGGCACGCCTCGGCAAAAACCCTCGGCATGGCGATTGCTAAACACTTTACTGCAACCCCTGTTCCCTATGCACAGCCGACAACTGCCCCCACTGCGCCTGTTCATCGCCGTACTCCTCCTTCTGGGAGTCCCACTGCAGGCGGCCGAGGTCGTGCTGCCTTCCGTCGAGATCCAGGAAGATCACCCGCTCCTGCGGCATCCCGTGTCCATCGCAGGGACGGGGGCAGTGAATCCGGAGGTCGTGGTGGATCCTTCTTCTTTCGACACGACCTTGTTCCCCGAAGGCTCGATCACGGTCAGCGCGTCGGACGGGTTCTACTTCATCTCGGCAAACCCGGCATTGAACGCGCACGGACGGAAGGACATCCGGCTGATCCTGCTGGAAGGCAACCCGCCCAATGAAGTCGGCCGCGTGGTCCTGCCGGTACGGGTGATCCCGGTGAATGACCCGCCCGTACTCGACCCGATCGCTGATCGCCGCTGGTTCACGCATGGGAACTTCGTCCCCGTTCCACTGCGCGTGATGGATCCGGACGACTTCGTTGTGGAGTTCCTCCCGCCCGAGGTCATCGAGAGCACACTGCCGGAACCGCTCTCACTGACCATCCGCAGCAGGGGCACGAACACCTTCGAACTGTTTGCCGCGAACAACCAGCCGTTCAAGGGACCGGGAATCCTCCGGATCCGGGTGACAGCGCGTGACCGCAACGGCGCCACCGACAGCCAGGTCTTCCAGGCAGTGGTGGAACCACCATGGGTGAGCCTGCGATCAAACCGCGGGCCGGCCCTCGCCAACATCCCGGTGCAACTCGTGGATCTGAACCGCGACGGCATTCCGGACCTGCACCGCCATGAGCAGGGCGGCTCCCAACCGGTCTACGCGCTGTGGTCCACAAACAGCGCCTCGTTTCCCGCGGAAGCGACATGGCAACCACCGACGATAACCGAATCGATCGCCTTCGGGGTCTGGGGAGATTTCAACGGGGACGGCCTTCCGGACCTGGCCCAGCCGTATCCCTCCAACCGGGTGCGAATCTGGTCCCTCGTCGCGGATTCGAATCGCCTGCTCTTCCGCTTTCAGGACGTCCCGGGAATCACATTCAACGGCCGGGCGCGCATGGCCGCAGGCGACCTCGACGGGGACGGCGATCAGGACCTGGTGCTGTCGACCGCGGCCAGCCCTTCGACTGCTTTCACCCGCATCCTGTTGGGGAATGGTCGCGGGTCGTTCGCGGAAAACCCGACCGGAATCCAGGGAATCGGCGGGACCGTCTCCCTGGGCGACGTCGACAACGACGGGGATCTGGACCTGCTGGTGCTGGCTCGCGCAGCCAACGCTTCAAACACCGGGCATCCGAGACTCCTGTTGAACGACGGCAAAGGCCAGTTCTCCACTGACGTCCTCGCGATGGAAGCCGGGGCCTGGGTGCTCTGCGGACTGGTGGATTACGACGTCGATGGCCGGTTGGACCTGTGGCTCCTGCGGATGACCTCGGCGCAGCGCACCAGCGTTGAGCTCCGGTTGCTGCGGGGAACACCGACGGGTTTCACCCCCGCCTGGACCTTCGAAGGCCCCAATTCCCCACTGGATGAATTCCGTGGCGAACCCGCCTCGCCCGTGTTCGCAGACTTCGATCAGGACGGCCTGCCGGACGTGCTGTGCGCTGGCCGCCACGAAGGGGATTCGGGCTGGTTCTTCCACCGGCAACTGGCCCCGGGCGTGTTCGCCCCCGTCGGACGGCTGCCACGGGCTCCTTCGGGTCCCTCGCCGCTCGCTGCGACCTTTGATCAGCCCGGGCGGCTGGATCTGGCGATGCCCGAGGCGGGCAACCTTCGGATGTACTCCAACGCCCTCCCCTACCTGAACCTTCCTCCGTCCACCCCGTCACGTCCGAGGGCCACGGTGCTGAAGCCCGGTCTCGTCCGACTCAGCTGGGATGCCGCCACGGATCTCAACCAACGCTCCGGCCTGACCTACAATGTCCGTGCCGGACGCAAGCCGGGCACCAACGACATCGTGTCCTCGCTCAGCCTGCCTTCCGGGAAGCGGATGGTCCGGGGCGATGGCAATGCCGGACGTCGGACGGAACTGTTGCTCGATCTGGGCACGTTCGAAATCGACAAACTCCACTGGTCCGTCCAGGCCATCGATGCCAATGGCGTCGGCGGCGCGTTCACGCCAGAGGCCGTCGTCGAGGGCCTCGGCGTCATCAGTCCGCCCGAAGTCGCCGCGATTCCCGAGTTCACGTTGGCGGAGGACACCGCGGCGTCGGTGGACGTCGTCCTCTCCGACGGTGCGATCTCAGCCGACCTGCTGACGCATTCCGCACGGATCCTCGATCCCGGCCTCGCGGTCGTCTCGCTCAGTCGCGTGGAATCCGGTCCCGACCGCGTCCTGCTCCGTGTGCGGGTCGTCGGCAAACCCAATCAGAACGGCCGCACCGAACTCGAGCTCACGGTCACCGATACCGCCGGGCTCACCACCGAGCGCCGCACACCGGTGACCATCACTCCGGTCAACGACGCACCCACGCTGCTCGAACCGGCCCCCGAACCCATGTTGCAGTTCATCGGCGAGATTCCCGCACCACTGCGCCTCCTCTTTCACGACGTCGACAATCCCGTCGAATCCATCACCGCACAGGTCACTGTCGAACCCGCGGCAGCCTGGCCCGCCGAACAACGCCGCGTCACCATGGCTCCGGAGGGACGCGTTGAGATCCTGCGCCTGGACACGACGCCGTCGACACCGATGACGGTGACCGTGACGATCTCCGATCCTGCCGGCGGAATCTCCGAAACCCGCACCCTGAAGATCCAACCCGCGCCCGGGTCCTCTCCAAGCCGATCGACATCACTTCCGAACCGCTCCGCCAACCAGCCTTCGCCGACGTCGATGCCGACGGTGATCTCGACCTCGCCTGGATCGATCCCTCGAACACGCTCCGCCTGCTCCGCAACAACGCGCCCACAGGATGGGCGCCGCGTTCCGAGGAAATCGTGGCCAACCAAACCTCGTTCCGATGGGCCGACATGAACGGGGACAACCGGGTCGACCTGGTCGCGGAAGGCGACGGCGGAACGACGTTCACCACGATCCTGACCCAACCCCAGGGATGGCAGGTCGCACAGCGCAACACAGGAGCGACGCTGCAGTTCATGGCGTGGGGCGACCTCGACAACGACGGCCGCCCGGACCTGGTCGGCATCGAGGCCACCAACGCCGTCATGACCCACTTCGTCCTCCTCACGGCGACCACCCGTTCCAACCTGTTCCGCACACGGAACTCGCCCCTGTCGATCCACCCGGGCGACTGGAATTCGGATGGTTCGCCCGACCTGCTGGTGTCCCGTCCGGACACCGGCTGGAGTTGGATCCACCGTCCGACACCCGATGCTGACTGGCTGGATCTCCCGCTTGCATGGACAGCCACCGCGGACGGGACCCCGTGGCTGGGTGACTTCGATGGGGATGGCGCGCTCGATGGTTTCGTCGGGCGTTTGCAATGGTCGCGCATCCCGTTTCCAAACCCCAACGTCCGGCGTCAGTCACTCATGGCACCCGGCCAGATCCTTGAGGTCATTGACCTCGATGGACGGGGACCGGGCTGGCTGGGATGGACGGACATCGGGTTGCTTCACTGGTCGCGTCCCGGCGTGTTCGGTCCGGCCGTGGAGGCCACGCCACTCGCCCTGGACAGGTTGCCATCCGCACCAACGATCGCCGACGTGGACGGCGACGGTTCTCCGGATCTGGTCGTGCGGACGGTCGAGCCGATCAACAACCAGGAGGCGAACCTTCAGCTCCTGCGGAACCCCCGCGCGCCGCACCCAGCCCCCGGCATTCCCATCCCGCTCGCTCCGCAATTCTTCGGCGGGGTGGCCCGCCTCCACTGGGCGGCACCCAGCAACGCCAACCCCGCCACCCTGCGCTACCGGGTGCGCGTGGGAATCACGCCCGACTCAGGCGATGTGGTCTCGCCCAGCGCAACCCCCACCGGGCAAAGCCTCGTCCCCGCAATGGCCAATTCCGGTTTCGCCCGGGCCTGGGACGTGAAGGATCTCATTCCCGGCGTGGACTACATGTGGTCGGTCCAGGCCATCTCCGCGGACGGACGGGCCGGCCGTTTCAGCACACCCCTTCCCCTGCGTCTGCCCAGCGAACCGTTCCGTCTTACTGGCCCCGGCACGCTTCAGGCCCGGCAGGAAGATCGCGAACTCGTCCTGGAACTGGGTGCCGGCCTTCCCCAGGACCTGCGGTTCGTGACCCATGCGGAACCCGCCCTGCTCTTCGAATCCACAACGCCGGCCGTCGACCTCCTCGACGGCGGTCGCCAACGTCTGCGTTACCCGCTGCGTCCGCGCGTGACCGGCATGGCCGACCTGCAGATCACGGTCACCGATCCTTCAGGTCGCGCTGCCATGCTGAACGTCACCGTCGCCCGGAATCCGCCCACCTCGGGCGTCCAGGTCGTCGCCCAGATCACCGCCTACCTTGGAGCGGATGGCGTCGCCCGGTTCGAGACCGGGCTTCCCGGGATTCCGGATTTCGCCGGCGAACCCGCCTTCACCTCCGATGCCTCTGGCTTCCTGCTGCGCGAGGGAACGGGCTTCCGCTGGGAACCCACCACTCGCCCGGCCCTCGGCTCCGTACCCCGTCTGAGACTGGAGTACACCGACCTCTCGGACCGGCGGTTCCTGTCGATCATCCGTGTCGTGGACCAACCGACCTCGCTGGCCCTGGTCCCAACCGGTCCCGATCAATTCGTCCTCCGGATCGCCGATTCGCCCAACCTCGGCGGACTCCTGGAATCATCCTCCGACCTGCGGACATGGTCGCTGGAGTCGGACTACCGGATGAACGACCGGGGTCACCTGGACCTGCCCTGGAATCCGGCAATCAACGGCCACCGGTTCTACCGCGTCACACCGCGATGAACGTCGGGGGGGTGGCCACGGTCCGATCACAGGATGCACGTGGCCAAGGTGAAGCTGAGCCTGCCTATCCGATGTCTCATCTCTCCATCCATTCGATGTAGAAGGGCACATGCTTCCGCAAGGCATCCACCTCTTCGGTGACCAGATCACGCGCCGTCAATCCCTCCTGTTCTGCCGGGTCACCCGGAAAGTCCAGTTGCAAGGCTGGAGCCAAGCCAAATCGGCCTTTGCGTACCGCCAAGGCAAGTTCTCCCAAGCTTGAAAAGTTGTCCTCGCCCGTGACTGGAACCCAGCCCGTGGCCAAGCCATTCGCAGCGAAACGCACTTCATGACTCTGGTGGTTGGTGAAGGCCCAGATCTGGCAAATGCCGCACCTCAACGGATCACGGCTGAAGAGTTCAGTGATGGCACTACGACCAGACCGAACCAAGACGAATGCCAAGACCATGGCGGTGAGGCCTACCCCGATTGCATTCTTCATTTCAGGCGCATGGATTCGGAGAAGACTGTCGGCCTGCGGGTACACGGCAACATGTTTGCCGTCACCCGCATGTCGCTCCATGGGATCATTCCGTCGCACGGGTTGATGTGGATGTTCATGAAACCTGACGGGATCGTTGCCTCGCAGCGTTTGCGTTGGAAGATCTACCCGTGCGCCGTGGTTCGCGCAATGCCCGTGCCCATTGCCCCTTTTCCAAGCCGTGGCCCCAGGCCCGGAGGGCCGTCAGACGGTAGCCCAGCGCGTGAGCGCTGGGTTCCATCCCCCCATGAAAACCAGCCCCGGAGGGGCGACAGATTACCCTTCCCGCGCGACGGCCAACATTCGATCGCCTCTCCATCGCTCGCCAAAGCCAAGGAAAACGAAGCGGATAAGCCGCAAAGCCTCGAAGCCGCCAAGAGATCCGTCGTCGCCGAACAGGAATCCCGCTGATTCCACCGGTTCGAAATCCGCCCGGCCTCACTTCACCAGCGACGCCTTCACCGAACGACAGACCCACGGTGCCGCCCTTCTTCGCGTCTTCGCGTGAGACCCTTTGGGCTCAAATCCAGGAGGATGGCAGCAAAAATCACAGAAAGTCGCAAAAGGACACTGTTCCCATCCGACGAAGCCGACGAACCGACACACCCCCGGCGGACGATGAGCCCGCCCGGCAAACCCTCGCATCACGCGTCGGGATCGGGATCGGCATCGGTATCGAAAACTCACGGAGAAGAACCGGGTTCGATCCCGATACACCTTGGCAACTTCGGGTCTTCCCAGGCCGTGGCCCCAGGCCCGGAGGGCCGTCAGATGATAGCCCAGCGCGTGAGCGCTGGGTTCGTCCCCCCATGAAAACCAGCCCCGGAGGGGCGACAGATTCCCCCTTCCCGCGCGACTACCAACATTCGGTCCCGTCTCCAGAGCCCGACAACGCCCCGGAACTCCTGATGTCTTCGCGTGCCCCCTCCAGCCCGAAACTCATTCTCACGCCGAGACGCCGAGCCCGCCGAGGTTGGAATACCCTTCATCACGGCATTTCTGGGTGCGCGAGGAGTCACTGCTCAAACGCGAGACCAAGGCTCAGGAGTCGGGAAAGAAGCTGGCGGCCATCCTTGGACTGCTGCCGGCAGTGATCCAGCTGACAGCCCAAGTCATCCGGACCATTCGAAATGGAATTGTGGTTCGAATGCGATGGCTGGCTGCTCTGGCCCCTCTACAGATTTCGAAGGCCGCCTACCTCTGACCCGTCACGGACACCGTTACCCCGCGCCCCATTGCCCCGCGGATGAAGAGGGGTTCCCCTCGGCGATCTCGGCGTCTCGGCGTGAAACAACTCCATGACTCCTGCCCATCCTCGCGTCTTGGCGTGAGGATTTTTGGGAATGCAGACTTTTCTCACGCCGAGGCACGGAGTTCGCCGAGCGAAACGCATCACTGCTCCCTGTCTTACCCGGCGTGCTTGTCGGGAGATTGCCTTCTCCTTCGAGACTCGGTGGTGGCCACGACCGCGATGCGGTTGATTGCCGCGGTGGGGGCAGGGCAAGAACCCAACGGCGTGAAAGGTCTGCTTGTTTCCTCGGCGATCTCGGCGTCTCGGCGTGAAACAACGTCCCGTCTCCTCTGCGGTTTCGCGGCTTCACGTGAGGTTTCAGCGCATTGGACCTTGCCGTCTCTGCGGCCCCGTTGTGGCTGAAACGGCCGCTACGGGGGCACCAGCCCCCACATCCGTGAGTGTCTGGAGGAACGCGACGAGGGCCTGTTGATCTTCGGCGTCGAGGCGCAGGCCGCCGTCAGGGTGCTTGGCGAGGTTGGGGTCGAGGGTCGGGCTGGATTTCACGCCCGTGCAATAGTGCGCGACGGCTTCCTCCAGCGTGCGGAAACGACCGTCGTGCATGTAGGGCGCGGTCAGAGCCACGTTGCGCAGGCTGGGCACCGCGAACAATCCAAGCTCTCCCGCGCGACCCGTCGCCCCGCCACGACCGGTGTCCGTGAATTCGGTCGACAGGCCGTTGTTGCCGAACCGCTGGCTCTGGAAGAGCGATCCACCGTGGCAATGGAAGCAATCCGCACCGCGCAGTCCGCGGCTCGGGTCGAACTCCGTCCGGAACAGTTCGAAGCCACGGGCCTCGACAGACGACAACGTGACTTCACCACGCAGGGCGCGATCGAATCGGGAATCTCCCGAGACCTGCACCAGCAGGAACTGCTCGAGCGCCCGGGACAACCGCTCCGCCGTGACCTCGGTGGAACCGAACGCCTCTCGGAATGCCTCGGGATATCCGGTCGCGCCCGAGGTCCGGGAGAGTTTCGCCACCACCGACGGCAACGTCTCCGCCATCTCGTCCGGGTTCGTGATCGGCTGGAGTACCTGTTCGCGCAGGGTCCGCGCGCGACCGTCCCAGAAGAACGAGGACTTCCATGCGAGGTTGAACAACGGCATCGCACTGCGCGCTCCGTTGCGACCTTCCGCGCCCACACTCACCGCCCGGCCATCCGTGAACGCCTTCGTCGGGTCATGACACGTCGCACACGACTGGACACCACCCTTCGAAAGCATGGGATCGAAGAACAGGCGGCGTCCCAACGCCACGCCCTCTTCGGTCAGCGGATTGTCGAGGGGCAGGTTCGGCTGCGGGAACGTCGCGGGAATCTCCAGCCGATACGGCTTCGCGGTGGAGGCAGTCCCGGAACCGACGGCCTCGCTGGGACGCACTTCCGCGAGCCGACCGTTCCGCACGACCACCACGGAAGTCGCATCCACCAACCGCGCGGCCAACCGGCCCGCGAGCGGATCGCCCTCGCGGGAATGCGTCGTGGCGGAATCCGCATCAAGGGCGAGGCCACCCTCGCCGCCGACGAACCGTACTGCATCAAAGACCACCTCCAGATCCGCGCCCTCGCCGGCAGCAAAGTCGATTCCCCGCTCCACCGTCCGCCGATGCGCCTCCGTCGCGAGGTGGAACGAGAATCCATGGACGCGACCGGCCATGTCGAACCAATGCCCCTCGATGGCGGCGAACACCCAACCCCCAGCCCAACCCCAGTGCAGACCGCTGCGCGCGGGATTGAGCGGATGATCGGCGGGCCACGTGGCGGCATCGCGATGGTTCATCGCGGTTGTCAGGCCAATGTCAAAGCGGACGCGGTCATATCTTCCCGCGGGAAGCCCGCCGAGACGGGCACCGGCCGGTTCTGCTGTTCCTTCGAAGACCGCGACCCAATTCGACCGTGCGATCCAGCCGCCGCCGACCTGATGGAAGGCGATCCCGGAAAGGATCGTGTCCCACCGGGTGAAGGTCAGCGCCTGACCGGAGGTGTTGGTAAGGCGCGTCTGACCGAACGCCAACGGCTCGGCTCCGGCCATCCAGCGCACCCGGATCTCGGCGGCCCGACCAACGGAGCCCGCGAGGAGGCACAGCGCCACCCACAGGCCCGCGCACAGGAGCCAGGCGAGAATGGGTCCAATGAGGCGATTGGGTTTCATGGCGGTGCGGAGTGGAGGTCCAACCGGGGCGCGCCTATTGGATCGTGAACCCGTTCGCGAGCGAGAAGGTCACGTTCCCCATTCCCGGCGGTCCGGGGAAGACCACGGCGGCGGTCACGCGACCCGGCGTGGCATTGGCGGGAATGTTGAAGGTCGCGGACACCTGGGTTCCGTTTCGCGCGAGGGCGGTTCCAGCGAGGGTTCCAAGACTTGCTGTGGTGGGTTGGATGTTCGCGGGCGGCGCCATCCCTCCGAGCGTGAAGGTCACGCGGACCGAGGTCCCGCGGGTCCCCGTCCCCGGGACCACCGAGGCCAGCGCCGGACCGTTCACGCCGCCACCACCGCCGTTGTTGTTCCCGGTGCCATCGACGGCATCATGGGTGGCCAACGCGTTCAATCGCACCCGGAAGGCGGCGACATCACCGGCCGAAGCGACGGTCACCGCAGCGGTGTCCCCGCCTGCGAGGGTCGATTCGGCAACGGCGGTCCAGGCCTCGAGATCCTGGGTCCGTTCCACCGTGTAGCCGCCGCCTTCGATGCCCGTCCAGGACAGCACCCAGTTTCCGTTCGCGGCGGCGGCCGAGGGAGTGGCCAGCGAGGCGAGGATGTTGGTTCCGCCGACAAAGTTCGTCGTGACGTTCTCGGCCAGCGCCTGCACCGCCGCACCGGTGGGCGTGCCGCGATAGGCGCGGCCGATGTTGTAGGGAAACACCGGCGTGCCGTTGGCGGCGATGCTCACGAAGTAGGCGTACACGCCCGACGGGAACTCCGGCGTCACGCACCATCGGCCGTTGTACTCGTCGAGATCGAAGTCCGTACCCAACAACAGCCCGAGGTCGCCGAGGTAGGCGTTGTCCTCCATGTAGCGACCCCGCGGATAGGTCGCCGACACCGTGGGACCGGATTGCGACGCTGCGACGCCGTAAGCACGCCTCGCCCATGCGGGAATCGTGCTGCGACCGGTGACCGAAATGTTGTCTGTGCCGCGCTCGCCATTGCGGAGCTGGTAGCCGGTGCGCATGCGGACGAGACCGGAGGCCGGGTTGGTGGCATTGACGAATCCATAGGGACCGTAGATCGGCCACCCGTCCCGCACCCAACCGAGGATGGGCGAATGGCGCGTCACCGGTGCGGTGGACTCGCGATAGACGCCGGTGGCGGCATCGTAGTCGACGTGGTCCCCAAGCAGGTGCCGCAGGGCCACGGGATTGGCGTGGTAATGGTAGGTGCCCGAGCCTTCCTGATGGGCGAAGGCGGGATCGAAGGTCGCGCCTTCGTTCACGTAGGCGTCGCGGTTCCAGTAACCCGTCCCGGCGCCACCCTGCTCCGCCGACCCGTTCCAGACGAAGCCGTCGCGCGAGTCGAACATGGCGACACCGTCGACGAAGTATCCGATGGAACCGAGGCCGGTCAGGGTGCCGCCGGTGCCCAGGACGGGGTTGCGCGGCAGGCGGTAGAAGATGTGCTGGTTGGCGGGAAGGTTCGGGAAGTTCGCGGGCCAGGGACCCATCGCGTGCGACCCGAGCCCGGTGGTGCGGAGGTAGACCCAGGCGGCCGAGGAATAGACGGCCTGCACGCCGCAGTAGGCGGGCGTGTTCTGGGATTGCGACCCGTTGCTCCACGTCGTGACCGACGCGCCGTTGAGGCGGTTGGCCGATGACGTGTAGATGCGGGCATACCGGGCGGTGGCATTGGTCAGCCAGGAATCCGTGCGGGGATCGGCGCCAAGGACGGCGGGTCCCAGCAGGGATGCCGCCGATGCCGCGAGCAGGAGCAGTGGTTTGTTCATGGGGCCATCCTGCCCGAGGGCACCTTGCGGGAACGTGAAGCCCGAGAATCCATTTCTTCATCCTCCGTTCAGGTTCGCGCAGGCATCCTTCCACCGGCTGATCGCCGCACCATGCGCCTCCTGATCGTCGAAGACGAAGCCGACCTGCTTCAAAGCCTGGCCCTCGCCGCACGCGACGAAGGCTATGCCGTCGACACCGCCGCGGACGGCGAGGAGGGGCTCTACAAGGCGCTCCACTCCGATTACGACTGCATCGTGCTCGACGTGATGCTGCCGCGGTTGAACGGCATGGAATTGCTGCGCCGCCTGCGTGCGGAACGCCGGACGCCAGTGCTGCTGCTGACGGCCCGGGACGCCACCAGCGACCGGGTGCGCGGACTCGACGGGGGTGCAGATGACTATCTGGTGAAGCCGTTCGACCTGACGGAACTGATGGCGCGGCTGCGGGCGGTGATCCGGCGTCACAAGGGCCAGACGACCTCGCGCATCGTCCTCGGCGAGTACGAGCTCAACCTGTCGGCGCGGACGTTGTCGAAGGGCGGACAGGCGGTGGCCCTGACCGCGCGCGAATACAGCCTCCTCGAATATCTGGCGCTCCGGCGCGGATCGGTGGTCAGCCGCACCGAGCTTTATGAACACCTCTTCGACGAGAACGACGAGACCCTCTCCAACCTCCTCGACGTCCACGTCTCCAAGCTGCGTCGCAAGCTGGGCGCGGACCTGATCGAAACCCGGCGTGGCATGGGCTACAGCCTGGCCAGTTGAACCCCCACCCGCCGCCGCCACCCACACCCCATGCTCCTTCGCTCGCTTCGATGGCAACTGCAGGTCTGGCACGCCGTGCTGCTCGTCGTGGTCCTGGCCGGATTCGGTGCCATGGCATGGCAGCTGCAACGGTCGTCCCGCCTGCGGGACATCGATCGCGAACTGGATGCCAGCGCTCTCGAGATCCTGCGCTTCGTCCGGGACAACGCCCCGGACCGTGGCCGGCCTCCCGGCCCTCCTTCGCGGCGTCCGCGGCTTCCGCAGGATCGCGATCCGTCCACCCGTTCACCCGTCTACTTCGTCGCGTGGGGCCGTGACGGCACCGAGATCGAACGATCGGCGGGCGCGCCCACCAACGCAGTCCGTGCCTCCCTCTTTGGCGAAGGTTCGCGACGGCGTCCGATGCACCAGACCCGGGGAACGTTCCGCGAGGGATGGCACGTCACCCCCCCGGGCGAGGTGATCCTGGTAGGCCGTTCCATCGGGGGTGAACTCGCGGAGCTTCGGCAGTTCGGCTTTGCCCTGGCGATCGCCGGTGTCGCCGTGCTCGCCGCCGCGCTGGCCATCGGTGCGTGGCTCGCAGGCCGCGCCATGCGACCCCTCCACCGGATTGGCACCTCGGCCCGCCGGATCGCCGCCGGCTCCCACTCCGATCGCATCGACACCGCGGGACTTCCCGAAGAACTCGCCGCGTTGGCGGGCGTGCTGAACGAGGGGTTCGTGCAGATCGAGGAAACCCTCGTCCGACAACGCCAGTTCACGGCGGATGCGTCGCATGAGCTCCGCACGCCGGTATCGGTCATCCTCGCGCAATCCCAGGGAGCCCTGGCGCGCCCCCGGTCGGAGGCCGAGTACCGTCAATCACTCGAAGCCTGCCAACGGGCCGCACAACGCATGCGCCGCCTCGTTGAATCCCTGCTGACCTTGACGCGGCTCGAGTCCGGCGAGGAGCCGTTGCGACCGCAGGCCGTCGACTTCAACGAACTCGTGCGCGAGGCGGTCGAAGCCGTCCGTCCGCTCGCTCACGAGTCCCGCATCCAGCTCCGGTTCGAGCCCGCCGCCACAGGCATCGCGCTCAACGCCGACCCCGACAAACTGGGCCAGGTCGTGCTCAACCTCCTGGGCAACGCGATCGCCTACAACCGACCCGAGGGCGAAGTCGCCGTGAGCACGGGAATCCGCGGGACCGAGGCGTTCCTGCGCGTCACGGACACCGGCATTGGGATCGCCACCGAACACCTGGCGAAGATCTTCGACCGGTTCTATCGGGTCGATCCCTCCCGGACGAACACGCGGGGACACTCGGGCCTCGGACTGGCGATCTCGGCGCGGATCATGGCCCAGCACGGCGGCCGCATCACGGTGGAGAGCGAACCCGGCCGGGGCAGCACCTTCACCGTGTGGCTGACGACGGCGAACGGCGGCTATCTGGAACCGACCCCGGTGGCCCAGGCGAACTCGCCCGACTCCACCGTCCAGTCCTGTCCGAAGTAACCCGCAGCCCGGGCGCCCAGCCAGCCCTTCTCCAGCGCGTCGCTGCCGAACACGGTGACGTCCGGGAACGCCACGCCCGCCATGAAGTAGGGCACCCGGTCCGTCAGGCGCAGGCCCGCCAACCCGGTCCCGGAGACCGCGGCGACGCAGGCCACGTCACTGCCTGGACGCGGACGGAGGAAGAGGCAGGTGAGGTCGTCGCCCGTGATCTCACGGCCGCCGACGCGGACGGAGTGGCGGCGGACCTGCACGGGGCTGTCACCCAGCAAGGCCGCCCACGCGGCGTTGTTGTCCGCGTTGCCGTAGAGCACCACGCCACGATCCCGGTCACGCGTCGCGTCGAAGGCCGTGTCGGCCACCAACTCGATGCTGGCGTTGCCCCGGTACCAGAAGGACTCGGAGTCGAACCGGGCCTTGGCGAAGGCCCACGCGTTCTCGGCTGGCGTTCCACGCGTGGCGTAGACGAAGAGCATGCGGTGCATGAACCCCTCCTTGAATGGACCTGCGCGATGGGGCCCCTTCGCTGAACGCGGTGACGCTGTGGCGGCCTTCCATTGTCCCTCTTCGCGGGACACAAAGATGCGGTCCGCACCGCGAGCCAGGGTGAGATTCGTCAACGATTGGCCATCGAGTTCGACCACGGGAACGGAGCCCGGCGGCAACTTCGCGAGGGAGAACGAAAGCCGGCGCACATTCTCGGTCACGCCGGAGAAGCGTCGCGACGGCGCGTCCCACGCGATGTCGACGCTGCTGCGGGCGAGGGCCTGTTGCTGGGCCTCGATGGTCACCCAGTGGGAGGATGCCGAGATGCCGGGATTCGCCGTGGCGAACCGCACGCGCCCCACGGCGTGGTCCTCGGGAATCTGCCGCCGTCCAAAGAGGTCGAAGATCGGCGGCCAGTCGAGGCAGGCGTTGCCCCACCAGTGACCGGCCCCCGGCTGCTCGTGCCATTGGAAGTCAGGATGGAACGCGCCGAGCTCACGACGCATGGTGCGCGCCTCGGACACCGGGACGTTGTCGTCCGCATCACCGTGCAGGATGTAGATGCCGTGATGGAGATAGTTGGTGGCGAGGACGAGCGTGTCACCCGGAGTCCACGCGCGATGGATGAGGCGCTGCAGTTCATTGGTGGGTTCGGGCCGGCGACCGCCGCCGTAACTCGCGAAGCTGATCCAGCCCGCGCTCGGCGCCAACGCTGCGAAACGGTCCGGAAAGGTCACGCCCAGTTGCCACGTGCCGTGGCCGCCCATCGAATGCCCGGTGAGATACGTCCGGGACCGATCCGTGCCGTACTTCTGCTGGACGAGTTCGAGGACCTCGATGGCATCGCGGCGTCCCCAGTCCTCCCAATCGAACCCGTAGGGACGCCGGTTGGTCGGCGCGGCCACGTGCACCCAGGTCTTGGGTGCGTAGCACGCCGCCTGGCCCGCAGCCTCGACGCTCGCGCCGTGCGTGCTGAGCACCAGGCCGGGACGTGAGGTGGAACCCGGCAGGGGCCGCGCCGGCACGAAGCCGTAGTACTGGACGCTGCCATCGATGCCGCTGACGAAGGTCTCGCGCCGGGTCTGGTCGGCGGGTTTGAGGGCCAGGTCGAAACGGGCCGTGTCCGCCATCTTCCCGCGTTGCCGCAGCGTCAGGTTCAATGCGACGCGATTCGTGGTGGACTTGCCGCGATGCACGATGCGGAAACCCGCCTTGTGGGTTCCCAACGCCGGGATCGAGCGGACGGGGGTCTCCGTGGTTTCGCCTCCGGGCACGGACGCCACCAGGACGAGGTCGCGGACCGTGTTGGTCGAGGCATTGACGAGGATCACGGCGCCGTGCGTGTCGTTGCGCTGGCCCAGCACGAGATCCGGGAAGGTCGTGTCGCGCACATCGATCGCGAGCGGCTTCTCCGGCACGGCCAACCGGACGCTCAACCCGCCACGGGCGGTGGCAAACAACAGGTCGTTGGTACCGCGACGGACCGCGATGGGAAGCGAGACGGTACCGTTGCGGTAGACGTCGCCGGCGCGCGGTTCGCCATTCACGTAAGCCATGGTGTGACCGCTCGCCCGCAGCAGCAGGATGCGATCAACCTCCGAGACATACGGCACCTCGACGTAGCCGCCCCGCAGCGCCGGATGGGAGAAGTTGCCGTCCTCCTTCGCCGTCACCGCTTCCCACACGCGATTCGTGCCGCCGGGAAGGGTCACGCTCTCGCCGGGCTGAGGGAGGGTCCAGGTCCCCGAGACGATCCGCGCCTCGATGGGATCCGTGTGGAACGGGGTGCGGACCATGCGCCCGCCGGTGGCCATCGCCACGCCGTCGCGCAGGATGAATTCGGTTTCGGCACGCGCCCAGGTCGAGGCGACGCACAGGGACACCACGGCCAACGGCCATCGCAACGGGAGATTGAAGCCCAAGAGGCGCAAACGCATCCCGGGACGCTATCGGGGAGTCCGATGGGTTGCAACGGACCGCAGGAGAGTTCCAAGTTTTCAGTTTCAAGTTTCAAGACGGAGACTCGCGGGCTTCAATCTTGAATCTTCAAACTTCAAACTTCCCCCATCACCCCAGCCTCCTGACGTCGTCTGCTACGATCAAAGAGGGTAGCTGACGAGGTCACGAGGCAGTGGTTGATGGCCTCTTCCACAGCCTCCTTACGTCGTCTGCTACACCACTGGCTTCAAACTTGAATCTTCCACCTTCAAACTTCCCCCCTTCACTTCACCTTCGTGATCCGTGGGCTGCCCACGAAGCGGCCGAACTCACGTCGCGCACCGTCGTTCCAGACTTGCCGGTCCATGGTCGCGTCGAAGTTCGACATCACCAGCGTTCCCTCGTCCGCGGCCACCCGGCGGACGGGCTTGAACTGTTCACCCACATACTTCGCACCCGTCCCGAGGCGGACGGCATCGATCTGTCCCTTGAAGAAGGACACCGGCGCGCCGTTCTTGGTGGTGTCGGCCCCGAGGATCAACGGCAGCGCGTTGGTCTTGCGGATTCCGCTCCCGGGCTTGGCGGCGACGCGCTGACCATCCACATACAACCGGACCTCGGCCCCATCGAACACGCCGGCCACATGGGTCCACTGCCCGACGGCGATCGCCTTGCGGGCGCGCACCGGGACGTAGTCATCGCCAAGGAAGACGCTGAAGCTGGGAATGCCGTTGTTGACGAAGATCCCGTAATCGCTGGCCTGCGTCTTGCAGATGAGGCCGGTGCGACCATCGAAGGCCTCGGCCCGGATCCAGGCCTCCACGGTGAAGGCGCCCTGCGGCAGGGCCACTTCCTCGGAGGAAATGGTCACGGCGGAGGCACCGTCGAGCGTGAGGACCATTTCCTCCGAGGGAACCGGTGGCACGGGCATGGACGCACGCACCATCGGGAGCCGCTCATCGCGCACCGGCAAAGCGTACCTCCGGCCCTTGGCGAGGACCTCGGTTTCGAGGCGGAGGTTGGGCAACCGGAACCCGGTATCATACCCCGCCGCCAGACGGGCCACCTCAAACTCCACCGCATGGGTCTGCCCCGGCGCGATGCGGGCGTGCAGGTGATCCGGATAGAAACCCCAGCGGGAATCTCCAGAGGCGGGAGTCGCGGTGATCTCAATGGGAACGTCGGTCACGTTGGTCACCGTCGCGCGCACCCGGGCGGCCACGGAACCATCGGCGGCAAAGGCGAACGGCTCGCTCCACGCGAGACCGGACTCCGCCTGGGCGGCACAGGCGGCGGTGAATGCGCCCGTCAGTTCACGCACATCCATGACTTCACCGACAGGCACGGCGGACAGCGCGAGTCCCTCGCGTCGGACGGTGACCAGGTGGTACTCATGCATCCATCCAGCCTCGGGCACGGCGGCATCCTGACCGCCGCCGACCGTGGCCAGGGTGACGTACTCAATGCCGTCCTTCGGGTCGTACCGCATGCGATGGATGTGGCCGGCGAAGACGGCGGTCACATTGCCGGCCGCGACGAGTTCGCGATGAACGCGGTCCCACGAATCGCCGTAGTTCTTGCCACCGGTCCAACGCGGATGATGGAGGAACAGGAACACGTGTTCGGCGCCCTTGGCCTTGGCGAGAGTCGAGCGAAGCCAGCTGAACTGTTCCTCGCTCATCGTGTGGTTCTGCGGGAGGTTGAAGTTCTTCTCCCCGGTGGCCGGGTTGGTTTCGTCGCTGTAGAGGACGATGAACCAGCAGCGCTTGTGGGTGAACGCGTACCAGAGCGGGCCGAAGTGCATCTCGTAATCCGCGTCGTGCTCACCGACCGGACGGCCTGGTCCACGCCAGTAGACATCGTGATTGCCGGCCACCGGAAACCACGGGCAGAGCAGCTCGTCCATGATCCCCTTGAACTCGTGCATCTGTTCGAGCCAGGCCGGTCGCGCGTTGTAGCCGTTCACCAGGTCCCCGACCGTCATCACCAGATCCGGACCGATCAGGTTCACGTCGTGCACGGCTTCCGCCAGGACGGAGACACCGCCCACCGGTCCGCCGGTGCGGTCGCCAAAGACCGCGAAGGTGAAGGCGTCCTGTTCCTTGGGCAGCACCAGGCTCGCGCCATTGGTTCGCGACGTCAGGAAGCGGATCGGCGTGGCCGACTCGGTAGCGAGGCGCGGTCCATGATGATGGCGATGATGATCATGGCCGATGTTGTCCGACAACGCCGCGGCATTGGTGGGGGTCTCCGCCGCAGTCACGCGGCTGGTTCCGAGCCCAACCCAGGCCAGGGCAAAACACCAACCAAGGATCCTCACCAAAGGGAATGGCTTCATGGCTTCATCAAAGAAGAGCTGCAACGACCGGCTGACGAAAGGAAGGTCACGATCCCGAAACGATCCTGGGCGCATGCCAACACGGCCCCGGAGTCACAATGGATTCGGGGCGGCGATGTCCTCATCGCCCTGAGAAAGGCTCTGGAACGGCGACGTGGACGTCGCCACCCCGTTCCAGGCGGGGGCAGTTCCAGGATGCGCCCAACGATCCTTCACGGCGCGACCTCCGACCAGTTGGTCACCCCGATGATGGGCAGTGCGAACCGGAAGGCTTCTTCCCACTGCGGCGTGCCCGCACGGCGGAAGACCTCGTGGATCGGCTTCGGACTGAGCGGATCCGCCACCGACTCCGGCTTCCGCCGCCACAGGCCCAGGTTCAATCCACCCTCGTGCCGGTGATCGACGTGGCGATGCAGGATGAAGCAATCGATCCCCGGATCCGCCATGACCTTGCGCCAGGCATACGCGTAGGCCGCCGCCTGCAACGCTTCGCCCGCCTCGGTGCCGTCCGAATGGAAGCCCTGTTCGGTCAGCAGCACCCGGCGTGGGACACCGTCCAACAACAGCTCGGCCCGACGCATGTACTCGGTGATCACGCCCAGGTTTCGAAACGTGATCCGCGGCGTGTCCGCCCCGGGCAGGGCCGTGCGATCGTTCCAGGTGCGCGCCTTGAACAGGTCCTCCGGATACGGGTGATAGGCGAGGTGCCACTCGAAGTTTCCACCCGCCCGTGCAACGCGGTTGAACTCGTCAATGAGCCGCCGTCCGGCGATCGCCCGGGTCGGCTGGTTGCCGTAGGTCAGGTTCCAATGGTGATCGAGCGAGAGGCAGACGCGCACGGCCCCGGTGACGCCGCGCACCGCCGCCTGCGTGAGGCGCACCACGCGCACGTAGTCGCGGATGAACACGTCCGCCGGGACGTCTCCCATGTTCGCCCAGTGCCAGTGGGCCGTGACCTCGTTGCCGACGATGAAGTGTGAGACGCGACCCTGCCGCGCGTCCGGTTGGGAGAAGTGGTGGGCCAGGAACTCAACCGTGGCCTGGTAGGCTTCCACCCCTTCGGCACTGGAGGTGTTGAAGGCGCCGAGACGGTTCGGCGCCTTCGATGAGTACCCCGGATGCAACCAGAGCCGGTCGACCTCCGCATTGCCCGAGGCATACGCCAACAGGATGAGCGAGACCGAGACGCCTGCGTCGGACAGGGGCTTCACCGGAATGGCATCCACGGCCGAACGCCGGAATCGGAACTCGCGACCATTCGACCGCCACGGGTAGGCGTCGGCCGCGTCGGCCGGCGCCAGGAGCGATGGAAGGTTCACGTTCAGCGCCGCGTGATGGATCCCGAGGGTCAGCGCATCGTCCACCATCTGGACCTGCAATCCCTTCTTGCCGCGGGCGACCACCGGTGATGTAGGCAGCAAGGCAGGTCCATCGAACCGCTGGAGATGGCGCACCGCACCCACCGGACGAAAGTCTCCGGCCACCGCCCGCTCCCGAAGAAGGAACCCGGAGGTCAACCGGTCCCGCACCCGACCGCCCTCGGTAACCGACCGCGGAATCCGCAACGTTCCTCCCGGCGAGACATCGCCCGATGCCGCAACGCGGGACGCCGCCGTCATGCCTTCGTGCGGACGCAGTTCCACGACGTCAAAAGGGGCCGTCGTCGGCCCATGGCGGAGTTCCAACTCCGTCGCCGTGGCGGAGACCTCGGTGATCCCACGGGTGCCCGCCTGCGCCACCCGGAACCCGGCCAGTTCCGCGATTCCACGCGTCCCCGGCGGATCCAGCCGCCAACGCCATCCCTCGGCAGAACCCGGAACCGACAGGCAGACATCGGTCCATTCATTGGTCCCGACATCGAAGTGCACCGAGGCTTCCTCCCGTGCGCCATCGCGGAACCAGAACAACTGCCCGCGCCCGCCTTCGCTCGAACGGAGGCGGAGTTCGATCACGAGGTCGTTCGTGGTGGCGACAACCGAAGGTGGAGCGGTGATGAAGGGATCGGTGCCGGTGATGGGAATCCGGAGCACTCCGGACGCCGCAGTGGCGAGTGAACCCACGTCGTGGGTTGCCTCCCAGGCGGCGGGCGGCACGGGGGTATCGGCCGTGAGCGCGCACATCATGGCCACACTCCCCAGGAGGATTCCGTTCACTCGATTCATGGCAGCCGTGGACCATGGGTCAGGAACGGTATCCGTGCGAGAGTTCAGGAGGCTGGGGACAACGCCGGGTGAGGGCACCCGGCCTTCATTGGGGAACTCTCGTCCCACTACCTCATGACCTCGTCAGCGACACCATCCCAACCGTAGCAGACGACGTGAGGAGGCTGTGGTGGTGGGGAAAATCTGAAGCCGAGTCGCAAGATTGAAGGCCGCGTGCCCTCACGCGGCGTCTCCTTCAACAACGCCGGGTGAGGGCACCCGGCCTTCATTGGGAACTCTCCTCGCACCGCCTCGTGACCTCGTCAGCTACCCTTCTGGGATCTGGATTCTGGAAACTGGGAGCTCCAAAGGAAGACGCTACTCGCCACGCGCCGTTCCGGGTAGCGTGGCAGCGTGCAATGGATTCCAGCCGTGGTGCGGATCTACCGGGAGGACTGGCCCCGGGTGATCCTGGCTCTGGCATTGGCTGTCGGCGTCACCGCCGCCGGCCTGCTCAAGCCGTGGCCGCTGGCACAGCTGGTCGACGGTTGGGGACGGACCCCGTCGGCCTCACCGGACACAGCGAAATGGGTGACCGCGCTGTTCGGGCTCTACGCCCTTCATGCCGGGTTGGGCGCATTGTTGAACCTGGTCCTCATCCACACGGGATTGCGCGGGCTCCAGCGGGTGCGCCAGTCCGTGTTCGACTGGTTGCTGGGACTCTCCATGCGCCGGTTGCTCGGTTCACAGGCGGGCGACCTCATCTACCGGTCGACGTGGGACACCTACGCGTTCCAGACACTGTTCCAACACGGGGTCTTCACCTTCCTGACCGCGTCGGGATCCCTGATTGCGATGTCGGTGGTGATGTGGCGCATCAACCGTCCGCTGGCAATGGTCGCGCTCGCGACGGTTCCACCGCTGCTGATCGTCATGCAGGCGTTCGGAAAGGGGATTGGCGGCCGCGCCGACGCCGCCCAACGGGCGGACAGCCGGCTGGCGTCGCGGTTCCAGCAGGCGGTTTCCCACCTTGCCCTGATCCAGGGCTTCACCGCTGAAGCCCTGGAATCCCGTCGCTTCCAGACCGACGCCACCGAATCCCTCCGGGCACGCGGTCGCCAGCATGCCTTCGAACTGGGCTACCTCGCCTCGGTGGGTCTCGTCTTCGCCGCGGGAACTGCGGCCATCGTGTGGTTTGGCAGCCGGGAGCTGGCGGCCGGACGCCTTTCGCTGGGAACCTTCCTGGTGTTCCTCGCCTATCTCGCCCAGTTCTACGAACCGCTCCAGCAGCTCTCGGGCGTTGGCACAACCGTCAGCAACGCAGGCGCCGGAGCACGGCGCATCCTCGAACTCCTTTCGCAACCCCGCGAACCGCATCCGCCCGCGCATCCCGTGACCCTGCCACCCGCGGCTCCAACCGGACGCGCCATCACCTTCGAGAAGGTCTCGTTCGGGTATCAACCCGGACAACACGTCCTCAGCGATTTCAACCTGCAGGTCGCCGCCGGCGAGACGCTCGCGATCATCGGTCCGAGCGGGGTCGGCAAATCCACGCTTCTGGGGCTTGTCCCGCGTTTCATGGATCCAGACGCCGGAATCCTGCGCATCGACGGCATCGACCTGCGGCATCTCAGCCTCGCCGATCTGAGAAAGTGCATCGCATGGGTGCCACAGGAACCCATCCTGCTACCGGGGACCATTGCTGAGAATCTGGCCTATGGCCGGCCGGGCGCCTCGCCGGAGGAGATCCGCGCGGCCGCACAGGCCGCACAGGCGCACGCGTTCATCGAACGCCTGCCTCAGGGCTATGATACGGTGGTCGGAGACGGAGCCATCCACATGAGCGTCGGTGAGAAGCAACGACTGAACCTGGCCCGGGCATTCCTCAAGGATGCCCCGATCCTGCTGCTCGACGAACCAACCAGCGCACTCGATGCCGGCAGCGAGGCCCTCGTCATCGAGGCATTGTCCCGGCTTCGTCAGGGCCGCACCACCCTGATGGTTGCCCACCGGTTGCAGACCCTGTCCATCGTCGATCGGACGGTCACCCTCCAACCCCAGCCACCTTCCTTACCTGCCGCATGACGCTGTTCCGTCGCATGAGCCTGGTTGTGGGGATCTCGGGCATGGTCCTGGGAGCCCAGATCCGTCCGGTGACGGTCGAGGATCTGGCCAACCGCGCCGCACGCATCTGCCACGGACGGGTGGAGGCTGTGGAGGTCGCCCGCGAGGCGTCGGGCAACTTCGTCACCCGTATCGAGATCACCACCCAGTCGATCTGGAAGGGCAGCCCCACCAACCGGATCACGGTGACGCAACCCGGCGGCACCCTCGGCAACCGCCGCGTGGTCATTCCAGGGGCCCCGACCTTTGCGCCGGGTGAGGAAGTGATCGTGTTCCTGTCCCTGAACCCCCGTGGCGAGTGGCTGACGCTCGACCTCGCGCAGGGGAAATTTTCGGTCGAAAGGAACGGTTCGAACGCGTGGGTCCGGAACGTCGTCCTCGGTGGAAGCCCGGCGCCGGGAGGATTCCGCCCACCGCATCAGCAACCCCTCTCCCTGGAAGCCCTGCAGAATCGCGTCGCCGAGGCCCTGAAATGAACCTGCCGTTCCTACGCTCACTGCTGGTGGCATCCCTGCTGGGTGCCGTGGTCCTTCCCCGCGCCGAGACGGCCGTCTTGCGGACAGAATCCGGTTCCCCACCGTTGCGCTGGAATTTCGACCAGTACCTGGCCGAGTACTTCCCCGACCAGAACCCGGACACACGCGCCATCCGGTTCCACCTCGGGACCACCGTCTCGCGCTTCGGGACCCAATCGAACGAATGGAACAGCGTGCGGTCGGCCTTCGCCCAATGGCAGGCCATCCCGAACACCAAGATCCGTTTCGAGGAGGCCGCCCCCATCACGGCCCCCTCCAACCTGAGCGCCCTCGACGGTCGGAATGATGTCGTCTGGCTGTCTCCGGGGACCTACGGCCAGGGCGACCTCGGCGAGCGCATCTCCCTGACCTCGGGCACCATCGCCCTGACAGTCCTGGCCCTCGACTTCGACTTCAACGGCAACTCCACGGGCACCATTATCGAGGCCGATACCGTCATCAACCGCGACCTCAACTTCACCACGGATTACGGGTCGCCGAGCAGCAGCGAAGTCTTCCTCGAGTCGACCGTCCTTCATGAGATCGGGCATTGGCTGGGAATGAACCACTCGCCCCTCGGGGCCGCCACCCTCTGGTGGTACTCCGGAAACGGTGTCGGCGCCGGAGCCGGTCTGTCCTCGGACGACATCTCCTACGCCCGGTCGACGTACGGCCAGGCGACAGCCTTGCAGGCGGACGGCGTTGTCTCCGGAACAGTCACCAGCGGTGGGAACGCGGTGTCCGGAGCGTTGATTTCGGTGGAGCAGACGAATGGGATCGTGGTGGCCGGAAGCGTCACGGAACCGAACGGAACGTTCCGAATCCCTGGGATTCCGGCAGGGAGTTACCGTTTGCGAGCGTATCCTTGCGATCCCAACACCGGCGGCGACAACTCGCTGGTCCGAGGCCTCGAACTGGATGTTTCGGCTGCCCGTCGGTACGCGGGAGCCAACACGTCGTTCCGCCCGTTCCTGGATTCATCCTTTACCCTCCCTGCCGGCGGGTCCGTCCAACGAACACTCGCCGTCACCGCCGGAAATCCGCCCTTCCGCATCACCGAGGTGCGGATCGGATTCAATGGCGCGGGACGCGCCAGCGGAGATCAACCCCTGCTCCTTCCGGCGGGTGCGACAAACCTATGGGTGGGAGTCTTCGTCCCGGGCGCCATCGCTTCCAACGCCGTCCTTCGCGTGACCGGCCCCGGCATCACCCACGGTCCCACCCAGGTCATCCGGCCTGCCTTGCGACAACTCACCCTCGTCCAGTGCAGGGTGGATGTCGCCGCCGATGCCGCACCGGGAATGCGGTCGATCGAAGTGACCGCAGATGGCTACAGTGCGTCCGCAGTTGGATTCGCGGACATCGATCCGCTCACGCCAGACCACAATTTCGATGGGTTGAACGACCGATTCCAGAGGCAATACTTCGCGCCCTGGACCGGGGCGAACGCAGGTCCGGAGGCCGATCCGGACGGCGATGGATTCGTCAACCGACGCGAAGCGCCGATGGGTTCGGATCCGACGAATCGACTGTCGGTGGCCTACCGCCTGACCCGCATCCGCATGACCGTCTCAGGTACCGAGATCACATGGGAAAGTGCCCCCGGCCGCCGCTATCAACTGTGGCGACGGGAAACGCTGTCGACCCCTTGGCTGGCTGTGGGATTGCCCGTTGTGGCGGTGGACGAGACACTCACGCTGACCGATGGAATACCGGCGAGCGCTGAACGATTCTACCGGGTCACGGATGTTCCGTAAACCGAGCCGGGGCCCCTGCGAAACCCAACCGAATCAAAACGTCACCCGATTGACTCCGCCCGGAGATGCAGGTCCCACACGGCCCAAAGAGCTTGAGGGATGTCACCAATGACTGTTAATGTCACCTGACGGGGTTGGATGATCCGTTGGCCGGTACAAAGCGCAGTCGATGACCCACCGCAGCAAGAACTGAAGATGAAACTCACAAATCCTCCGGCGCAGGTCCAGATGCTGGAGTTGGTTGGATTGGGCGTCTCCACTCGCGCAGCTTTGCTGGTAGCGATGATGGGCGCATCCGCACACGCGCAGACCTCGGGCCCCGTCACCACGCCGCCAGCTAGGGGCACCGTTCCATCCACTTCAGGATTCGGCAATCCAGCCGGCCAATTGGGAGTACCGGGTTACATGAACACGGCCCCGGTGGCCCCGCCCGGGGCCAGCAGCAATCCCGGAGAGAGCTTTCGGAGTCTTCAGGGATTGGCCGGCAACACAGCTCCCTACACCCCGGCCCCCGGAGCCGCCGGCATGATTCCCGAGGGAATCGGCGTCCGATGGGATACTGGAGCGGTGACCTTCAACACCAGCGTCTCTTTCTCCTACACGGACAACGCTTTGCAGGGCGCATCCGAGTTTGGGAAGCAGGACGACTTCATCATCCTGCCGATGGTGGGGGTGACCATCTTCCAGCAGGTCAGCGAAAGTGCCCAACTCAGCTTCAACGTCGGAGTGGGTTACCACTACTCACTCAACTTCGATGACTTGACCCAGGTCAACCTGGCGCCCAACGGCACCATCAATTACTCCTTCGTCATCGGGGAGACGGTCTTCACCCTGTTCGACCGGATCAACGGCAACGCAGGCAACCGGCCAGAGATTGCGGGCAATGGCCTTTCCAGTGGCGTCGACCTCAACCGGGTCCAAAATCAGGTGGGTCTCTCCGTAAACCATGCATTTACCGAGGATACTTCGGCTTCCGGGATGTATGGGTTCACGATCGATCGTGGCCTCAATGACCAGTTTGCCATTCTCGACCAGGATCAGCACACGGTCAGTGCCGGGGCTTACCATCGGCTTTCCACTTACTGGACCACCGGGTTGAGCGGTCAGGCGGTCAAGACGACCTTCAGTGAGCAGTTCCAAAACGGATCCACGACCTACGGCGCAGGGCCGATGCTCTCGTTCCAACCCAACGATTTCATCATGGTGAGCGGATCGGTCCAGTACACGATCTCTGAATTCACCACCGACGGGCAGGTTTCGGACACCTCGGATTTCTCCGGTCTGACCTACCAACTCAGCGCCAGGCACCGGATCACCGAAAACATCTCGCACACATTGACTGTCAGCTCCGGGGTCAATTCGGGCCTCGGAAGCAACTTCACCGAGATGTTCATGACGGCATATCAGGCTTCCTGGCAGTTTCACGAAAGAATCGGACTGAACCTGGGATTCACCTATTCCAAGATCATCCAGTCGCAGGCTCAGCAGGGCTTGGTTCCCATCACGTTTCCTGCGGGCACGTTCCTTGTGCCTGTGACGTTCATCGCCAATGACGAAGCGACGATTTACGATTTCAATCTGGGAACAGGCTACCAACTGACCGACCGGGCAAACCTGGGCCTGAATTATCACCACTCCATCCGAGACTCAATTTTCGCTGGGCGCTCCTTCTCGGTGAACATCGTGACCTTGGCCATCAACTACCGCTTCTGATTTCATGAGCCACCCCCGCATCAAGTCCTGTTTGGCCGCCGGAGCGTCGTTCGGTCTTTGCCTGTTGGGTTTGGCCCAATCCCCGACCCCACCCCCGGTCGCCGCTTCCACCCCATCCGCGACAACAAACGCACCTGCGGTCGCAGCGGCGACCAACGCCGCCGTCTCGACCCTCCAGATCGATCCGGAAGCCCGCGAACTCCGACCAAAGGACGCTTTCCGTTTCCGGATCCACCAGGACCCAGTGGGAGGAAGCGACTCGCTTCGCACCACCATCACCGATTCCGGCGAAGCCATCTTCAACGTCAGCCGGGGGGATGCCACCTACGTGACGATCAAGGCCGCAGGCCGGCGCCTCGCTGATGTTCGCTCGGAGCTCAAGCAACGCCTTGAAGCAGAGTACTACGTCGTCGCGACCATCGACCTGAACCTGGAGTCCATCGCACTGCCTCAGGGTGGAACAGCGGAAATCGGCGGAGTCACTACCCAGAGCACGGTTCCCACAGTCGTCGTATTCGATGCGTTGCAGGGCGAGTTCGCCGTCCCGGACGGCCAACCGCTCATGCTTTCGACCATCATGCTCAAGCTGCCTTCCAACCAGTTCGCCAACCGCAAGAAGGTCGAGGTCCAGCGTGTGGGCCCGGATGGCAAATCCCTTCCACCCATCAAGGTCAACGTGGATGACCTGCTCCTGAACAACAACCGCTCCGCTGACGTGGAGCTCAAGGCGGGTGATCGCATTCGCGTCCCCCGCAGAGTCATTTTCGGCCTCTGAGACGGCCTCCAACCGAGATCCATGAAATACCCGTACTCCTCCTACAATACGCCGCTGCCCGGGTACGGCACGTCGTTGGTCGATCGGATCAATCTTTACCTGCACTTTCGCAGGTATTTCAAGATCCTCGCCGAACGCTGGCTCCTGATCGTCATCTTCACGCTTCTCGGCACCGGCATTGCCGTGTTTCAGGCCATCAACAAGCCAGACATCTTCAAGGCCCAGTCTGTCCTTCAGGTCACCCCCAAGGTCACTGTCGCGGGCAGTCGGGGTGCGCAGATCGACGAAGATTCCCGGATGGTCGAAAACCAGCTGACCGCGATGCAAAGCGGGATCGTCATCGCGCAGGTGATGGCCCGGCTTCAGGAGGGTGCCGGTTCCAGCAACAAGGTGATCCAACCCCGTTTCGAAGCCCTTCCGGGCCGAGGAAACACCTTCATCATGGAGGTCAAGGGCACGAATCTGGACCTCTGCCAACGCTTTGCTTCGGCCTGGGTCGACGAATTCATCGACTACAAGAAGCGGCAGCGCGTGTTCCTCAAGAGCCAGGCGCAGGCCGCCACCACCCGGGACATCCTCGCGCTGCAACGTGACAAGAACGCCGCACAGGAGGATCTCGAACAATTCAAGCGCCAGAACAACATCGCCAACTTCTCCGATGCCGGCGCCCGTGCGCGTGCCCAGTTGGAAAGCGCCCGCAATGCCTATTTCGAGCTGCAGACGCGCCGCAAGCTCTGGGAGAACGCCACGCGGGAAGAACTCGCTTCGCGCACCATCGAGCCCGTCCTGGAGGGCGATGCCTCGAAGCGTCGCAGCACCGCCGAATCCAACCTCGAGGACGACGCCATCAGCAGCCAGGCCTACCAGAACCTGAGGTTCGAGATCTTCAAGCAGGAGAAACTGTACGAGGAAAAGTTGGCGACCCTGCGCACCAACCATCCCTTCATGCGCGAACTGTCCCGGAACATCGCCCTGCGCAAAGCAGATATCGGGCAGGTGCTGGCCATGGTCGAGGAAGGCCGTGCCGCCATGATCCGCCAATTGCGGACGAAGGAGGAATCCTACCCTGATCTGATCAAGGAAATGGAGGACCAAGTCTTTGAGAAGAACAGCTTGGAACTCGAATATGAGACACGGCTGAAGAAGCGGGACAGCATCATGCAGCAGCTCGACGCACTGGAAAATGTCCTGCGTTCCATGAACAGCATTGCCACCGAGGACGAACCGTTCGCCGTCCTTGTCCGCGGTGTGGGCGAACCCGCGCCAGTGGAACCCAACCGCGCCTCCATGATCGTCTCCGGCGTCGGACTGGGGTTTGTCATCGGGCTTGGCCTGATGTTCCTCCTCCACAAGCTGGATGACCGTCTGGACAACCCGGAACACATCGAACAGGAACTCGGCGAACCGATCCTGGGCCAGCTCCCCGAGGTCGAAAAGAAACACTACAAGGAGGGCTACCTCATGCTCACCCGCATGAAGTCCCACACGATGTTCGCGGAATCACTCCGCGGCATCCGCTCTGCCCTGCTCCTCAGTCCCGAGGGCACCAGCAAGCGACTGCTGGCAGTCACCTCTTCCGTGCCTGGTGACGGCAAGACCACCTTCACGACAAACTTCGCCATCACCCTGGCGAACTCCGGCAACCGCACCCTGCTCATCGACGCGGACCTTCGCCGCGGTAACGTCCACGGCTATTTTGAACAGCCTCTGGAGCAGGGCCTCGCCGAGGTGCTGGAAGGCAAGCTCTCGCTGTCCGAAGCCATCCGTGAAACCGGGGTCAACAACCTCTTCTTCATGCGGGCTGGAGCACGACCCTCCAACCCCTCGGAACTGCTCATCGGTCCCAGCACCAAGGACCTGATCATGGCGCTGCGCCGCCAGTTCGATTACGTCATCTTCGATTGTCCTCCCTTGACGGCGATCGACGACACCTTCTCGGTCGCGGCGTTCCTCGATGGCCTCTTCTTTGTCGTCCGCGCCGGCAAGACCTCGATGCGGTTCGCCAAGATGGGCATCAACACGGTGCACCAGCGCGGAGCGCCCATCCTGGGGCTCATCGTCAACGGCGTTCCCATCGACAACCCGTACTATTACTACACGACGTACTACTACGCGTCGTACTATCATCGTCCGTTGAGTCCGGACGAGAATGCGTATCCGGAACGTCGCGGTGTCAGTGGCGCCCCGAGTGTCGACCAACCGGTCTCCGGCACCAAGAATACGCCGGATTCGAACTGAAGCCCGGCTGCACGCAGGCCTCGGGTGGAGGAATCGTGGGCTCAACATGCAAGGCGACCGGAATCGGCTTTCAGGACAGAGCTGTGTTTCACATCCTCCACGCATGAAAGTCAGCAATCCCTTACTCCGGGCCGCCTTCGCGGCGGTCGTCTCGTTGGTCCTCGCCACCACCCAGGCCAGCCTCGCCGCCGGGCTTTCAGAGCAGGTTGCCATCCAGACCTGGACCTTGAGGAACCTGACGTTCGAGCAGGTGGTCGAGTTCGCCCAGCGCCATGGGATCAAGGACCTGCAACTGATCCCGAACCACCTCGACTACAAGAAGGAAACGAAGGAGCAGATCGCTGCCAAGAAGGCCCGCCTCGAAGCTGCCGGTCTTCGCGCCTACACCTACGGCGTCGCAGGCACCTCCATGGACAAGGACGAGAACCGCAAGTTGTTCGAGTTCGCCAAGTTCATGGGAATGAAGCTCATCGTTGTCGAACCCGGAGACCTCCGCATCTGGGACAACCTCGAGGAACTGGCCAAGGAATTCGACATCAAGGTTGCCGTCCACAACCACGGTATCAAATCCCTCTACGGAAACCCCGCCATCGTCCGCCAGGTCATCCAGCACCGGGATGCCCGCATCGGTGTCTGCATGGACGTCGGCTGGATCACCAGCGCCAACTTCGACGCCGCCCAGGTCTTCAATGACTACAAGGGCCGTGTCTTCGACATCCATCTCAAGGACAAGAAGGTCCAGAAGACCGCCAAGGGCGATGACGTCGCCAACGACACCCACGTCGGCGAAGGCGATGCGAACTACAAGGGCCTGTTCCAGACCCTCCGCAAGGCCGGCTATTCCGGCCGGCTTGCCATCGAGACCGACAGCCAGGATTTCGCCCGCCAGCCCGATGATTTCGTCCGCAAGGCCAAGGAGTTCGTGACCGCCAATGACGCCAATGAATCCCGATAACTCCGGTTCCAACCCAACCGGTTCGTCTCGGGATCGCAGCGCCCTTTGGGTCTTTCCGGTTTGTGCGCAGTGCGGCGAGCGCGACGGGGAATCCCTCCTCGCGATCCCCCAACCGGATGCGCCCGGCGGCGTGGCCCACGTCTGGAAGTGCTCGAAATGCGGCCTGCGCCGCCTGTCACCTCGACCGGGGCCGGACATCATCGGCTTCTACTACGCGAACGAGACCGGCTACAACGCCTTCGACGGTCGTCGTCGCAGCCCTCGCGTCCAGGCCGTCTGGGACTTCCTGCGCGACACCTTCTCAGCCCCGGCCAACGCATCGCTCCCGACCCGGCTTGCCGCCCCCATCGGCCGCCTCATCGCGCAGTGGGCCTTCGACATCAACGTGTTCATCGGTGAACGCACCGGCTTGCGCGTCCTGGAGGTGGGCTCGGGATACGGCGATCTGCTGATCTATCTCCGTTCCCGAGGCTGTCAGGTGCTCGGCACCGATCTCAGCCCTGCCGCTGCCTCCAAAGCCCGTGAAATCGGCGTGGATGTCCGTGTCGGGGAATTGGCCGAGCTTCGTCTGCCCGCCCAATCGGTGGATGCCGGAGTCATGTGCCACAGCCTGGAACACGTACCCGACCCCAATACCGAACTGCGCGAACTTCACCGCCTTTTGGTTCCAGGCGGACTGCTGCACATCGCCGTTCCGAACGGCGAAGCCACCCGCCTGCTCACGGACGGCGTCCAGTGGTCCCATCTCTCCCATCCTTATCACTTCTGGTATTTTGGACCTGAAGACCTGGTGCAACTGGTGCGGAAACACGGATTTGAACCGGAGGGAGCTCCGGTCACCACCACCCGCCACCACGCTCTGAATCAGTGGTTGCATGAGTTCCGGACCCGGGGGCCGATCACGGCAACCGGGCGGTTCTTCCGCTTCCTGACCACTTCGTTGAACAACCGCGACGGAGGCGATGTGCTGCGGCTCGTTTGCCGCCGGAAGTAGCGGCTCCGCTCCATCCGGGCCCCTCTCTATCGACCCGGAAGCGGCACGACAGACAGGAGTCCGACGGAATCCATCGCACCCAAAAGTTTCTGGGTGACCACAGGCCAGGAATAGGCGGCGTCATGGACGTCCCTGCCGCGCCGAGCCATCTCGGTCCGTGCCGTATTGTCCCGCAACAGGTGCAGCACCGACTCGGTGAAGGCGAGCGCATCATCGGCAGGCGAGAGCGACAGGAAGTCCGCCTTGCGCAGCGTGGACCCGGTATTGTGGCCTGTTGTGCTGGCGACGGCGACGCCGTGTCCCAAGGCGGCCATCAGGGTCGTGCGCCGTTCGGAAGCCCCATCCGAGAAGGGAAGCGCCACCAGGTCCGCCGCCTGCAGGCACCGTGAGACCTCCTCCGGCTTGAGGAAGCCCATGATGCGCGTCAGTGACCTGAGTGAGCCCGGCAGGTTGATCGCCGGATTGCCGCCCACGATGCACAACGCCACCGGTCCCAGTTGGGCACAGGCGGTTTCCCACGCATCCACCACCCACATCAATTGCTTCGGTCCACTCACCGACCCCCACCACAACATCACTTTCGCATCGGGGGGCAATCCCTGTGCCTGCCGCCATTCCGCCCGGTGGTTCGGCCCCACCGGCACCCTCTCGATGCTCGACGGGGATGGGAGCGTCAGCAGTTTTCGGGCGACGGACGGTTCACTGCGCAGCCATTGCTCGGTCCAGGCCTCCGTCGAGATCGGAATCAGATCCGCCAACCCCATGATCGCACGCCATTGCCGGCGGTGATTCCAGGCGTACCACCATTGGTTCGGCCAGCGTCCCCAGGGAGCCGCGATCTCGTGCGCGATCATCACCTGCTTGCGCCCCTCCCGCTTCAACCGCTTCCAGAGGGCAATCAACGGACGGTTCACACCGCCCCGCCCGTACATGTGGGGAACATACTGCCATAGCAGAAGGGCATCCGACGGCGTCGCCGCCATCTCCAGTTCCAATTCCCCCACGTCCTCCCAATCATGCACCGAGGCCCGGATTGGAAAGGGAGCGTTGGTGTAGACATCCCTCGACGACAGGACAGCCACGGGCCGTGTCTCGGACAGATGCTTGGCCATCAACCATGTGTGGTCTGCGAGCCCACCACGCATCGGCGGCAGCAGGGGCGACAGGATCACAATCGGACGTTGCACGGACCGAGTGTCCGGCAAGCCACTACGGCTGGCAATCCTGCTCACAGATTCCCGTGTCTTGCCGACCACGCCCAATCCATCAACCCTCCCGCAATGCTTCCGAAGTCCATGCAGGCGGTCGTCTACCGCGGCATCAACGATCTCCGGGTCGAGACGATCGATGTCCCACGAATCCGGACAGGGGACATCCTCGTCCGGGTTGCCGCCTGTGGTGTCTGTCCAACGGACATCAAAAAAATACAGCAGGGCACCGTTCCTCCCCGCATCTTTGGTCACGAAACGAGCGGCACCGTTGTCCAGGTCGGAGCCACGGCCCGGGGCTTCCGCGTCGGCGATCGCGTGGCCCTCCACCATCACGTCCCGTGCATGGATTGCCACTTCTGCCGGCACCGCGCCTTTGCCCAGTGCGAAACCTACAAGCGCACCGGCATCACGGCCGGATTCGAACCCGCCGGCGGCGGCTACGCCGAATACGTCCGTGTCCTGCCTTTTTGCCTCCCCGGCGTGGTGAAGATCCCACGCGCCAACACCTTCCTCGAAGGCGCCCTCCTCGAACCCGTCAACACCATCGTCAAGGCCATCCGCCAGCTTCCGCTCCTTCCAAAGGACATCGTCCTCGTCGCCGGCCAAGGCCCGATCGGACTCCTCTTTACCCGGTTGCTCGCACTCCAGGGCATCCGCGTCATCGCCACCGATCTCCTCCCCGCCCGTCTGAAACTCGCCCGCGAATGGGGCGCCTGGAAGACCCTCGACGCCACCCGGCCTGACCTCGTCGACGAACTCCGTCGACTCTCACTCAAGCGCGGCATCGACGCCGCCATCATTGCCGTCCCCTCCGATGCCGCCGTCCATCAGGCCCAGTCCGCCCTTCGCGGCGGTGGCACCACACTCCTCTTTGCCCACACCGTGCGCGGCAAGACTTCGCCGGTTGACCTTGGGATCGTCTGCGTCGACGAGAAGACCCTCACCGGAAGCTATTCCTCGGACTTCACCCTCCAGCGCGAAGTCGCCCGTCTGGTCTTCCAACGGAAGCTCGATGTCCGCCCGCTCGTCACCCATCGCTTCCCGCTCGCCGAGACGCCCGCCGCCATCGCCCTCGCTTCGAAACCCACTCCCGACTCCCTGAAGATCCTGGTCGAGCAAGGTCCCGCTGTGCCCGCACGGAACGGAGAGGCGACGTCCTCGTCGCTCTGAGAAAGGCTTTGGAACGACGATGAGGACATCGCCACCCCGTTTGACGCGGGGCCAGAGTCATGAAACGTCCGCACTCGAAGCCCCCATCAAACCGGCATTGACTCGAGGAGCACGGCCGATACCAAGGGGGAGTTCCACACCTCCAGATACAGGCTCAACATCCACCCTCATCCCATCCTGTCATGAACCCAGAATCCATGGTCGCACGAGTCCTGGTCGCACTCCTCCTCCTCTCCGTTCCCATGGCGCCCGGGCTCGGGCGGATGAGTTCGCCGTCCGCATTCCAACCAGCGGACCCATTGGCATGGGCGGCGGACCAGGCATCTATGGCTGGCAATTCTCCCCCAGTTTCCCATCCGGGTCACGTCCATCGGCCTCTTCGACACCTTCAACGGCTCGGGTATCTTCCAGTTTGGGGACGGCTTCCATCAGTCCCACCGCATCAGCCTCTGGGATCTGTCCCAGCCCAGCACACCCCTCGTGTCCATCGTGATGGGGTCGGGTTTGGCCGGCACACTGGACTCCGGGTTCCGCTTCATCCCAATACCCGAGTTGACCCTGGATCAGGGCCGCTCCTATGTGATCGGCGCAGCCTATACCTCCACAGACCCCGCTCTCATGGACTGGGTGACGGGCAACAATTTCCAGGAGGGTCCGTCCATCTCGATTGCGAACGGCATCGACTTCATGGGATACCGCTGGGGGTCCCTCGAGGACGGCAGTTCCATCCGAATGCCCGAGAACCTGCTGCCGGGCGAGATCGCGGCGTTCGGTCCAAACTTCAAGTTCGTTCCCGAGCCTTCCACCTGGGCCTTGGTGATCCTTGGAACCGCCCTCTTCGCTGCCGCCGGGATGCGCCGACGACAGCCGTGACATCGTCTGGAAACTCCCTTTGAAGGCCGCGTGCCCTCACGCGGCGGATCCGTGCCCATCGCCGGGTGGGGACACCCGGCCTTCAAGGGAAGTCCCAAGTTTTCAGTTTCAAGTTTCAAGCTGTCTTGAATCTTCAATCCTTCAAACTCCTCCCACAGCCTCCTCACGTCGTCTGCTACCCATCGAGCGTAGCAGACGAGGCTGAGTTCCTCTGGAAACTGGCGTCTGGCAACTGGGAACTCCCCTTGAAGGCCGCGTGCCCTCACGCGGCGAACTCATGCGCATCGCCGGGTGGGGACACCCGGCCTTCAATCGTCGAGTCCGGGAACGGTGACAGACCGTCCTCAGGTACACCACCCACCCCAAAGGAAATGGATAGCCCTGGAGCAGGCACTACCATGCAGGCAGCATCATGAACACCGCCACCCCCACGATCCAGACCCGCGCCTACGCCGCCCAGAGCGCTTCTTCCCCGCTCGCCGCTGCCTCGATACCTCGCCGCGCCCCGACCGACCGCGACGTCCAGATCGAGATCCTTTACTGCGGTGTCTGTCATTCCGACGTCCATCAGGTCCGGAACGAATGGAGCGCCGTGCCCACCGTTTATCCCATCGTTCCCGGCCACGAGATCGTCGGCCGCGTCACACAGGTCGGTAGCGCCGTCACGAAGTACCAGACCGGCGACATCGTCGGCGTCGGCTGCCTCGTCGATTCCGATCACACGTGCCCGAAATGTCGGGTGAACCTCGAGCAACTCTGTCCCAACACGGTCTTCACCTATAATTCTCCCGACAAACACGGCACCGCTCCGGTCACCTACGGTGGTTACTCCAGCAGCATCGTCGTCGATGAACGCTTCGTGCTGAAGGTTCCGACGAACCTACACCTGCCCGGCGTTGCTCCCCTCCTGTGCGCCGGCATCACCACCTACTCCCCGATGCGCCGCTGGGGTGCAACGAAGGGCAAGAAGGTCGGCGTCGTCGGCCTGGGCGGACTCGGCCACATGGGAGTGAAGTTCGCCCACGCCTTCGGTGCCCACACCGTCGTTTTCACCACCTCACCCAACAAGCGCGCCGATGCCCTCGCGCTCGGTGCCGATGAAGTCGTCGTGTCCCGCGACGCCGCCGAGATGCAGAAACACGCCGGCAGTTTCGACTTCATCCTCGATACTGTCTCCGCCGACCACGACATCAACGCCTACCTCAACCTGCTCACCCACGACGGCACCCTCACCCTCGTCGGTGCTCCGGAGAAGCCCATGCCCGTTGCCGCGTTCGCCCTGATCTTTGGCCGACGAAACCTCGCCGGCTCGCTCATCGGCGGCATCGCCGAGACCCAGGAGATGCTCGACTTCTGCGGCCAGCACAACATCACGTCCGACGTCGAAGTCATCCCCATCCAGAAGGTGAACGAGGCCTACGAACGCCTGGTCCGCTCCGACGTGAAATACCGCTTCTGCATCGACATGGCCTCGTTGAAGGGCTGAGGAGTTCCAAGTTTTCAGTTTCAAGTTTCAAGCCCGTCTGTTGCTTACGCCGGAGGCGTGGGAGCGTGTAGCCCCGGGTCGGCGCGGTAGCGCCTACCCGGGGTTTGCGTGGGTTGGAGCAGACGCACCCCGGAGGCGGTGCGAAGATTTCCTCCGCTCCCTGCAACCCCTCCGGGGTTGGATTTCCATTCCGCGGTTTCCCGGGGTTGCTACGCACCCCGGGCTATTGGCTTCAACGCCTCCGGCGTACCCCGTACCCACGGCCGATGGCCTCAGGACGCGGAGCCTACGATGACAACTTTTGATCCGGACGGGGCTTCAAACTTGAATCTTCAATCTTCAAACTCCCCTCCCCCTTACCTCCGGATCTTCGGCTGGAATTCGCCGATCGGGACAACCTGCCCAGCAGCCCCCGTCCCAGCCCGGATGACCACGTTGGTTTCGATCGTCGCCGACCACGGGAAAGCTCCGGCCCCGTTCGGTTCCTTCGGCGTTTCCGCATTCCCACCGGGTAGTCCGTAGCGTCGGGCCAGTTCACGCTGGGCCGCCGCCATTCCCCCGCCGCCGAAGACGATGCAGCGCAGGCGATACTCCCCGGGCAGCACGCCCTGCGCCTCGAAAGTCCCATCGGCCGCGACCCGCAACGGATACTCGCGCTCCGCACAGGCGACGCCGAATGCCTCCGCCGATTCGGACCACTCCGCCACCCACAACCGCTGCCCGTTCGCCGTCAAACCCGACGGTGGCGCGGGTCTGGGAACGATCGCCCGAAGGCTGGCGTTGTTGATGGACGGCCGCCAGTCCGCCAAGGGTTCCGCCACCGGGGACACCAAGCGCCCCGTCACCGTCACTGCACCCGGAACCACACGCCCAAAGTCGATCCCATCCACCCGTCCCCCGGTTCCACCTCCACACATTCCACGATCGGCAGGAGATCACTCACCGCCCCCACATACCCTGCGCCCGATCCCACCGGATAGCCCCGGAGCAACCAGCGCCCCGGCGGAACCCCATCGAATACGAAGCCTCCTTCGGCATCGGTCCGCGCTGAAAACATCTCCGCCGACAACGAACAGACACCGGGATAACTCAGTGGTTGGACGAGGCTCACCGGCCGGCCGGCCATGGGAACTCCATCCACCCCCAGCCAGCGCCCCGCGACACGGCCGAGCGGTTGCAGCACCAGGTCCCGATCCGTCCCCGCACCCACGCGCACCCGGGCGAATCCCGACGCGTGCGCCGCCACCACCCACACGCCATCGGGCTGCGGCTTCAGTTCGAATCGACCTTCAGCATCCGTGCGTCGCAGGAATCGGGACTCGCTCGACGTCAGCCCGCCCTGCTGGACCTCGACGAAGTTGGACATCGTCGTCATCGCCACTTCCGCGCCCGGCACCGGACGCCCACCCGCATCCACCACGCGTCCCCGGATCCGGTCCGCATCCCGCAGCCGCTGCATCCGACATTCAACCCGCGCGTTGCCGTCCGGACCCGGAGGCCCGGGATTCGCGATGACGGGCAGGTAACCGTCGGATTCGATCTGGAACAACGGATCCAACAATTCCACGAGCTCCATCCGCAGTTCCCCGTTCTGCCCGACCCGCGACGCACTGACATCAAACCGATGCGGTACGACGCTCGGGTCCGAATCCCCGCCCTGACGCGCTCCCGGGATCACCTTGAAGGCCGGGATCCGCTGCCCCGTTTCCGCATCCGTCACAAGGAACTCCGCCATCGGCGCCGCATCCAGCGCGATGACCGATTCCTCCTCCGACACCACCAACCGCACCTCCCGCTTCGTCTGGTATCCCGGCGCGGAAACGTAGAAGCGATGCCCACCAGAAGGCGGCGCGGAATCCCATTCCACATGCCCGTCCGCATCCGACGACCAGGCCCAGTTCACGCCAGGATCCAATCCCGTATCGATCAGGTGGACATGGGCGCCCGCGATGGGACTCCCATCGGCGGTCACCACCCGCGCCCGGATCCGCCCTGCCCGCTCCATCACGATCCGCTGCGGGGGTTGATCCGGCGTCATGCGCACCGATTGGATGGCATACCCACGCGCCCAGAGACTGACGTTGAACAGCTCCGGTCGGATCGGTCGCAGCACGAACGAGCCATCCGCACCCGTCACCCCGTTGGTGAGGTAATCCTGATTCGACACATGAACCCCCGGCAGCGGCCGCCCCTGACCATCGACCACGATCCCGGCCAGCGCGTGCCCGACTTCCATGCGGTTCGTCTGCCGGTGCTGGCCGAGGCGCGACCAAAGTTCCCGGTCCGATGGAACTGGCGGCTGCACATGGAACGAAGTCGGTGCGTGATCCGGATGGAACAGCTCGATCTGGAAGTGCTTGATGTCTGGCGGAATCGAAGCAAAGGCCCACCGCCCCGTAGCATCCGTGACACCCGCCGAAACCGAGCGCACATAACCCTTCTGCTCCACCGACAACTCCGGATCGTCCGAGTCCGAATCCGAGTTGTTGTAAGCAACAGTGACTTCCGTGTTAGGCAGCGGTGCGCCATTCGTGCCCAGCACCACGCCACCGATCGCGACACCCGGGTGGAGCCGGAGCGTGTAATTCGCGGGACGCGGCGTTCCCCAGTTGATCACCCACTTGAACGAGCGCGTGCCCAGCCCGGGACTGTCTGCCGCCACATCCAGACGCCAAAGTTCCGCGGCGGGGATCGGCACCGCACACAACCCGTCCGCGCCTGTCTGCAAACCCGAGAGCGGAATCCAGCTGGAACCAACGACGTAGTTGGCCACCACCCGGGCACCCGCCACGGGACGCGAATCCGACCCAGAAACCACCCGCAACAGGAACGGCACCGAGTTGGTCGGGAAGGGAAGCCCAACTGCGCCAGCCGCTCCCCCAGCCACGCCGGAACCCGACGCTGCCGGCAGCGTTGCCGACGGCGGCGTCACGTTTCCCGCCTTTGCCCCCGATCCGGAGTCCGCGCCAAATCCGGGAACCCCCACCCACGCCACCGTTCCCGTGACGCACACCGCCACGCCCGCCGCCACCGCGCCCCACTGCATCCAGCGGGCTTTCTGCTCCGCCGCCACCACGGCCTGCACCACGGGATTCGCCAGTGGATCGCCCATCGCCGCGCCTGCGATCTGCTGGGCCAACCCCTCGACCGGCGCCGCCGAAAGCCGATCCTGAAGGAATGTCGTCAACGTCAGCGTCGCGAACGTGATCCCCGCACCCGCCAACCGCACCCGGAGCCGTTCCAGCGCCCGGTCCACCCGCTTCCGCGCCGCCTCCTCACCGATCCCCAACGCCACGCCCACCTCCCGATGGTTCCTTCCCTCCGTGAACCGGAGCAGCAGCGCGTCCCGATCCGGAGCCGCCATCTGGGCCAGCGCCTCATCGAGCACGGCAGTCGCGCGATCCCACGAGGGATCCGACGACGGGGTGGAAGTCGGGTTCGGGTCCATGGCAGCAGCGAGGAGTTCGCGATGGCGACGACGGGTTTCGGAGCGGAGCGTGTGACGGACGACGAGTCGGGTGGTGTTGAAAAGCCATCCGGGAAGGACGGTGGAAGAGGGAAGGGACGGAGCCTTGCGTGCCAGTAACAGGAAGACCGCCTGGGCCACGTCCTCGGCCAGATGCGGGTCCGGTAGTTGCCGTCTGGCCGACGCCAGCACCAACGGGAGATGTCGCCTCACCAGCTGGGTGAACGCCTCCTGTGCGCCCCCTGCCAGTCCCGGATCAGATTCCAATCGTCAGGTTCCATAGTGTGTACAGGAGTGAATGCCCGCTGCCCTGCTGAATCCGGACAAGCTCCTCACGATCCTCCTGACGTCTTGAAACTTGAAACTTCAAATTTGGGACCTCTTCCACAGCCTCCTCACGTCGGCTGCTACGATCGTAGCTGACGAGGTCACGAGGCAGTGGAACGGGAGTTCGAAGTTTTTCAGTTCAAGTTCGGAGCCCATCTGTGGAATCCGTGAAATCTGTGGACCGAAAACAAAAAGGGGAGATGGCACGTGCCATCTCCCCTTCGATCCAAACCCATCCGTGGATCACGGCTGGCGCAGGCGGAACCATTGGCGATCGCCGGAAACCGGGACGAGGGCGCTGGTGCCAGTGACACCAGCCACCGGAGTCCATCCACCGGTGGTTGCCTCAGCGCGCTGTTCGAGGATGAATCCCGAGGCGGACGCCGGCCAGGTCAGGCGCAAACCACCGGCTTCGAGGCCGGCCGTGACGGTCGGGGATTCCGCAGGAGCCGCGTTGATCGAGTAGAACCCGACGTTATCGAGGCCGAAGTACCAGCTGTCGGTGCCAGCGTGGGCGAAGCGGAGGCGCACGCGGGATTTCCCATCCGCCCCAGCCAGACGGCGGACCTCGATGCGCTTGCCGTCGGTAGAATTGTCGTCGGTGCGGCCTTCGAGGTAACCCGCGAGGCTGGGTGAAACCGGGGCTGCGATGAAGCTGCCGTAGAAGCCCGCGTAGGCGGTGCCTTGTTCATCGGTGTACGTGGCCACGTCGCCCCGTTCAGTGTTCAGCGTCTGTTCGGCATCCACGTCACCGGCCTCGGTGCGGACGATGTCCCGGGAGTCCAGGAGATAGACGACGGGCATCCAGGACGTGCCGCCATCAACGGAGTATTCGACCGCGGCGAAGCTGTCCTGATTCTGTTCCCAGAGGGCGTGGAACGCGACGTGGACGTTGGTCTTTCCGGTGAGGTCGTAGTCGCGGGTCTCGACGAACATCACCTGGTTGCGGCCCGTGCGATAACCCGAGTTGCCGAAGAGGAACCGGCCGTTGGCAAGGCGTGTCACCGGCGCGTTGTTGGCCACGATCCTGGGACCGACGTTCAATACGCGCCGGTAGTCGGAGGCCTCACCGGCCGAGGTGTTCGGATTGCTATACGTGATGAAGTTGCCCTCGAACCGGCTCGATTCGACCACGGTCCAACCCTTGTAGGCGGCGCTGTCGAGGTTGCCGAAGTCCACTTCCTCGTTGTTGGAATCCGAATAGGTGCGGGCGGTCCAGCCCGCGGGCAGTTCGCCCTCGACCACGGCATCGAACGTTTCGAGGTGGATCGGAGCCGGAAGGACGAGGTTGGTGTAAGAACCGACGGTGTAAGAAATCTCGTTGGTGACCTTCAGTCCGGCCGTATTACCGGCAATCAGCGTGAGAACATGGGCGGACCCCACAGGCAGCAAGGTCGAGCTCGTGTACCGCACGATGGAACGGTCCGCCTGCACATCGACGGTGGGCACCACCGCGTTGCCGTTGACCTTCAATTCCACGGTAGCAGCGGTGACTTCGCCGGAGCCAGGGAGCACGGTTGCCGTGAAGCGCATCGTGGGGGTGCCATTCGTCTCGCCTGCCGCGGGCACGGTCGAAAGGACCCGCGGCGGCCCATTGACGGCGGCCTTCACCACCAGCGGTTCACTGGCGAGGATTTCGTACCCGTCGTTCAGGAGCAGGTAGGCGACGTAACGCCCGACCGCGGTCAGACCGGTGCTGAAGGAGACCGATCCAGCGCCCAACCCCGTGCTACCCGCCGAGGTTCCGTCGACATAGGTCCACCGTGTGGAGCCGACCGATCCGGGGACGACGCCCTCCGGATAGATTGCCACCCAATCCTTCGGATTTGCGGGCCCATTGGTGAAGCTGAGGCGGATGGCCTCGCCGGGGACGTAGGACCGTTTGTCACGTCGAACCACGGGGCTGGTCGACTCCACGACGGTAAAGTCGGCTTGCGCGACCGGTTCATAACCGTCGTTCACCAGAACCCACGCAGTCCAAGGTCCGGCGAACGCGAGGCCTGTCGGAAACACCACAGACCCCTCCGTTACAACGACGCTTCCCCCGGCACCATCGAGATAGCGCCATAGGGTGGAACCGCCGCCCGGCGTGACCCCCTGGGGATAAACGCCGACCCAATCCCTCGCGTTGCCGGGAGCTCCCTCGAAGCTCGCAACGATGGCCTCACCCGGCAGGTAGGCGGTGTGGTCGAGTTCCAGGGTCGTTGTTTGGGCAAGAGCCGACACGCTCGTGGCAACGAGCAACGCGGCGATCCATGGGTGCTGCATGTTCATGACTTGGGTGGTTTCGATTCGTGGAACGAGGAACGAAAACGGAGTCAAGGCGTGCAGACCGCGGGGCTTTGGCCATCCGGACCCGGCACCGCCCATTCGGAGACGATCCGTTCGCCCTCGGCCGTGGCGAGGGAGAACCATTCGGTGTCGGTCACGCGCCGCACCAACCGCAGGGATTGCGCCTGTCCACGGCTGATGGCGGGCTCGGTACCCGATGCGCGGGCGGCGTCGAGGGCTTGCTTCAGCTCCGGAGCATTGGTCTCGAGGTACGCGATGCGGCGGGCGTCCGCGTCATCGCACTTGCCAGGCGGAGCCACCACCACCGCGCGCACGCCGTCCGCAGTGGCATCGTTCATCCCGCGGATGGGGGAATGGAACCGCGACCGGCCACGAAGAGCTTCTTCTCGCTCAGGTCGTAGTACCACGCCTTCTCCGAGGGGCCCGATTCCGGCCGGAACGCCACCCACAATCGCCAGCCGGCAGCGGCGATCAGGACGACGACGGCGATCCATTGGAAATGCTGCTTCTTCATGCGGTTCTTCAGTGGGGGTCGGCGCGCACCGACCACCAGCAGGCGTTGGTGTTGCAGGGAATGCGGCCGGGATCGAGGAGCTCACCGTGCCCGTCGGCGAAGGAGTGGTTCGACTTGCGCTGGTGCCGGACGGCTCCCTTGTCGCCTTGGGCAATGCGGTTGAATCCGGGGGCGTTGGCGTTGCCGAGTTCCTTCCAGATCCACCATCGGTCCCGGAGCCAGACGCTGTTCACGTCGCTGTGCCCGTCGGCAAAGAAGATCAACTGCGAAGGGGCTTCAATGGCAGTCCAGCGGGCGAGGTTGTCCTCGTATCCCCGGGGACGGCCAAAGGGCGGAGCGGCACCCCCGATGGTCCAATGGACGTTGACGGCGCCGAGGCCGCTGGGGACGGACATCTCGGCATCCTGCCACTGACCCAACACGGATCGGTTTCCCGCGCCACGTTTCATGCCGGCTGGCCGCGCGGCGGCATAGGATTCCTCCTTCTCGGTGGGGCAATCGTAGATCGCCGGGCTGGCACCGACGTACTTGTAGAGGACCGGCCGCCAGCTGATCTCACCGCCGGCAATCTGTTGCTGGATGGGTGGCAGCCATTCCTGATGGTCGCCGCTGTAGAGGTGGGTCGCGAGGGCCAGTTGCTTGGTGTTGTTCAGGCAGGAGATGGCCTGTGCCTTCGACTTCGCCCGGCTGAGGGCGGGCAGGAGCATGGACGCGAGGATCGCGATGATGGCGATGACCACCAACAACTCGATCAGTGTAAACGCCGCCCGGAGCCCGGAACACGTGGCGAACCCGTCATGAAACGCATACAACGGGCGCGGCCCGCCAGACATGAACGACGCATGACCTGCCAAAGGAACGGTTTCGGGGTGGCGATCTCCTGTCGCCTCCCGCCAGATACGATTGGGCCAACTGCGCTCGTGACGTCAGGCTGAGGCTGACGCTCCTAGCTGACGAGGTCACGAGGCAGGGGGATGGGAGTTCGAAGTTTTCAGTTTCAAGTTTCAAGACGGACAGCCTCCTGACGTCGTCTGCTACGTTCCTAGCTGACGAGGTCACGAGGCAGGGGTGATGGCTTCAAACTTGAATCTTCAAACTTCAAACTCCTAAGCCACAAACTTCTGGAACCGATCCGGCTGGCGGGCCTTGCTGACGGCGGTGTCGTAGGTGATCTGGGCGCCGCCGTAGAGTTCCATCAGGCAGTTGTCCATCAGCACCATTCCATCGCGCTGGCTGGTCTGCATGACGTTGTAGATGTGATGGAGCTCGTTCTGCCGGATGACGGTCCGGATCGCCGTGTTCGCGAGGAGCAGTTCGTAGGCGAGCACGCGACGCAACCGATCCACCGAAGGCAGCAACTCCTGGGCGATGATCCCCTGGAGGGTGTTCGCCAGTTGCAGCACGACCTGCCGCTGCGCACTGCCCTCGAACACGCCGATGATCCGCTCCAGCGCATGGGTGACTCCCGGCGAATGCATCGTGGCGATCACCAGATGCCCGGTTTCCGCCGCGGTCAACGCCGTGGCGATCGCCTCATGATCCCGGATCTCACCGATCACCATGACATCCGGATCCTGCCGCAGGGCATGGATGAGTGCCCGGTTGAAGGAACGTACGTCGGTCAGGACCTCCTGCTGGACGATCAGGGCCTTGCGGTTCTCGTGCACGAACTCGATCGGATCCTCGATCGTCAGGATCTTGCAGCGCCGCTCGCTGTTCAGCATGTCGACCAGATAGTTCAGCGTGGTCGTCTTCCCGGATCCAGTCGGCCCGGTGATCAGCACCAAGCCGTTTGGACGCCGGACCAGATCCTCGAGCCTGGCAGGCAACCCCAGCTGTTCCCGCGTGGAAATGGATTCGCCGCAGAACCGCAGGCTGAGTTCCGCTGCGCCGTTCCTGCGGTAGAGCGTCACCCGCACACGCCCGGCACCCGGATGCCGGATGGAGACGCAGAGTTCCCACTCGAGCTCGAACTTCTGGCGCTGCGCCTCGGACAGAAGCGAATAGGACATCGCCGTGACCTCATCGGCGCTGAAGGCTTCCTCCTCTGCCAGGATGATCTCGCCGTTGACGCGGAACGCCGCCGGAACGCCGGCGATCACATGGAGGTCGGAAGCCCCGAGATCCGCGCCCCCTTGCAGAAGACGGTCGATCTCGGGATGAAGTGGTTGAGCCATGATGTGTTTGGATCCAGACCTGTCCCGTCACGTACCCCGTCCCAACCAGCGTCGAAAGGTTCCCCCGACCTGCCCGAGCCACCCCTGTTCGTCGATGCCGCGCAGCAATTCGAGGGCGGCGGGGTGCTCGGGAGAAAGGGTCAACGCCTGATCGACGGACTGCTTTGCCGCCTCCGCCAGGCCAAGGGCCAACTGGCACTCGGCCATCGTGATCCACACCGAGGGTCGGTCCGGAGCGAGGGATACCGCTTCCCGAACATGTTTCAGCGCGAGGGCAAACTGCTTCCAATACGCCCGGATCCGGCCAGCCAGCCAACGCACCAGCCAATCGCCGGGAGCCAGTCGCAGCGCCCGGTCAAAACACGCGTCCACCTGCTTCTGGCCCGTTGCGAGCAGGACATCCCCGCGCGCCAGCCAGACCCAGGCGATCTCTCCGGGCTTCTCCATGGCCGCATCCGAGAACGGCATCGCCTCCGCGGCCCGTCCCATCCGTCCCAGTGCGACCGCCTTTGCTGCGAGCAGTTCGGGAGCTTCCGGGTATCGTTCGAGGGCCTTGTCCGCCCAGACGTTTGCTTCCTTGTACTGGCCGAGCTCGATGAGGCACTTCACTTGCCCAACCCAAGCCCCGCCACTCGCCGGATTGTGTTCCAGCACCTTTCCATACCACCGCAAGGCCGACTCGAACTCACCACGCGCAAACGCCGCCTCCGCCTCCGTCACGCACCGCACCTCATCGGAAATCGGCGGGTGCAGGGAGGCCGACCTCGATGGCAGCGACTCGTCAAACTCCAGATGGCCAAAGCGGTTCACAGGGCGATGCAATCCTGCCGTGGGACTCCCCGAACGGCAAGTGTCCGCCCGCAACGCCTTCACCCGCGCCTCCTCACCCCAGGTTTCCATGGCTGATTGCGACCTTGGACCGGGAGGCACAGGAAACGTCACGGGGCGTGTGCTCCGGTGAGATCTGGGAAAGCAAGAGCGGCGGACTCCGTTGCCGGAGACCGCCGCGTCTGTTTCGTACACAACGACCGGGCAGCGTCAGCGCAGGTCCACGTCGGTGGTGCCGGTGGCAGCGGTCGGCTGACCATTGGCATCCAGCACGGTCATGCGGACGGTGGCGGGAACCTGGGCGGCAGCCAGGCCGCGGCCGCGGTAACGGAAGGAGGCCGTACCCGGAACCAACGGGTCGAGAACAGACACGACGGTGCCGATGACCGATCCGTTGACGGCATTCGAGAACCGCACGGTCGGAGCGACCGCACCGGCTGCGATGCCACTGAGGCTGCCCTGGATCTGGAGTTCACCCTTGGCAGGACGTCCCTGCGCACGAAGCGAGGTCACCTGAAGGGCCGGGTTCTTTGCCGGAGCACCCGTCACTTCGATCTCGAAGGCATGGAACACGCCTCCAGAGTAGTGACCACCGATGGCGGCGGTCTGTCCCACGGTGACCTGCGCCAGATCGATCTCGAAACCGAGGTCGTTGACGGTGGAGGCGGGGATCCGGGGATCGGTCGACATCTGCACAGGCATGTGATTCACGGTCAACGGCTGGGTGCCGGTGATGACGCCAATGACCACGTTTTCCGCGGGTTCGAAGATCACATCCTCAATGGTGACGATGCCCTGGGCGGAGGCCGTGCCCGTGCCCTTCGCCGTGGCACCCACCCAACCCGGCGCCGTGCGCCCGGCCAGCGGTGTCGTATCAATGATCTCAGCGAAGGTCAGGGGCTTCGACGGCGAGGCCACCGTGGCCGTCGGAGGGACGATGACCGTCATTCCCATGACGGTGAGGGTGACGGAGCCGTCCCCGTTGTCGGCAATGGCGCTGATGACACCTTCGATGCCGGCCGCTGACTGGACCTGGGCGAGGAGGGAGGTGGACAGGCCCAACACAGCGGCGCCTGACAGGACAGAAGACAAGAACTTGTTCATAACCTTGAGTTGCCGGAATGGGGACAGGATCCCCAGCAATGGCCGTGACGACGTCGACTACCGACGGTCACCCCGTCACCGATCCACACACGAACCGGTGCCGGAGGTCCTTCATGGACCAGCCAGCGAAGAGAGAATCTGCTAGGGACATGCCAAGGTGCCGGACCTGGAGGGAACCCGGCCTGCGAAAGCAATTTCATCCTATTGTAACCGAATACATAAGAGGATCCTCCCGCCACGTCCTTCTTCCTCCCTGCCGCCGGCGCCGATCCTCCGACCGCAGAATTTCCAACTGCCATTTCTTACAGCCCCACGGAAAAATCTTTAGGGGTCAGCCATCACACAGGACGCATCTGTCCGCTTCAAACGCCGCCCCTTAGCCGGAATACTCGCCACACACCATGAACCTTCCATTGCACCCGCTCCGGGCCGGCATCATCGGGACCGGCTTCATCGGCCCCGTCCACATCGAGGCCCTCCGCCGCCTAGGCGTCCAGGTCACTGCGATCTGCGGTTCGACCGCGTCGGCGCGCGCCACCGCGGATCGCTGGGGCATCCCTGAGGTCTACGGGGATTACGATTATCGGGCGATGTACCGATCGCCCAACGTCGATGTCGTCCACATCACCTCACCCAACAAGGTGCACGTGGAGCAGTCGCTGGCGGCCCTGGCGGCAGGGAAGCACGTCGTCTGCGAGAAGCCGCTGGGCATGAATCCGCGCGAAACACAACGCGTGCTGTCCGCCCTGAAGAAGCGTTCTGCACCGGTCTTTGCGGTGAACTATATGTGCCGGTTCTTTCCGGCCGTCCTCCAGATGCGGGCCATGGTCCAGCGCGGGGACATCGGACGCGTCATCCATGTTCAGGGACACTTCTTCCAGGACTGGCTGCTCAAGGAGACCGACTACAACTGGCGCGTCCTCGCATCGGAGGGCGGACCCTTGCGGGCGATCGGGGACATCGGAACGCACTGGATCGACACCGTCTCCTTCATCCTCGGGACCAAGGCGGAAGCCGTCTTTGCCCATACCGAAACCTTCCACAAGGTCCGCAAGCGTCCCCGCACGGAGCTCAAGACCTTCGCCAAGGCAGACCCCGCCGATCTCGTGTCTTACCATGTCGACACCGAGGATTTCGGGAGTGTGCTCTTTCGATTCGGCAGGGCCGAACATGGGTTCGCCGACCACGTCCACGCCAACGCCTCCGTCTCGCAGGTGGCTGCCGGCTGGAAATGCAGCCTCTACGTCGGCATCTACGGCACGACCGGATCACTGCAGTGGGAATTCCAGAACCCGAACGAAATCCGCGTCGGCCGGCGGGATACGCCGGACACGATCCTTCAACGCGGCACGGCCGGATTCACAGAGGATGTTGCCGGGTTCACCGATTACCCGGGTGGACATCCCGAAGGTTTTCCGGACAGCCACAAGATGAACTACCGCGCCATCTACGAGCATATCGCCTCTGGACGTCAGACGCCTGTGCTCTTTGCCACCGCGGACGACGGCCATCATGAGGTCCGATTGTGCGACGCCGTACTCAAGAGCAGTCGGCAGAAGAAGTGGGTCAAAGTTTGAAGTTTGAAGATTCAAGTTTGAAGCCCGCGAGTCACCGGCTTGAAACTTGAAACTGAAAACTTCGAACTCCCGCTCCCCTGCCTCGTGACCTCGTCAGCTACACTCCCGAACGTAGCAGCCGACGTCAGGAGGCTGGGGTGGTGGGAGAAGTTTGAAGTTTGAAGATTCAAGTTCGAAGCCCGCCCGCCAGTCTCCGTCGAGGAACCCGAGAGAAAACTTCGAACTCTCCCCCGGAACCCCTACCCCCACTGCAATCCGGGTTGGCGGATGGCCTTGAGGGCTTCGAGGACGCCCATGCCCTTGCGGGCTTCGGCGGCGAGTTCGTCCGATCGCTTCTGCCAGAATGCCGCCTCCGCCTGCGTGGGCAGCCAGGGCTTTTCGTGGGGCACGGCCTGGCCGACGAGCATGGCCAGGTACCCATCCATGCCGAAGGAGTTCGACGGGTGCACCAAGGCTGTGCCCGCGACTACGCTGGGACCGTTCTCGCGGTAGAACTCGACGATGTCCTCGGCCGCGTGGAGCGCGGTATCGTTCCGGCAAGCCTGCCAGAAGGGCGTGTTCAACCGTGTGTTGAACTTGTAGTGCACGGCCAGGAAGTTGCGGATGTCATCCCACTGATCCCCGTTGTAGCGATTGTACAACCGCGCCATGGACGGTGCCGGCTCGCACAGGCTGTCCGCCAGGGAATCCGCCAGCGAACTGGCCTCGACGCAGATCACCTGAAGCGCGGTGGCCTCCAGCGGTTCGACGAATCCAGCCGAGTTCCCCATGGCCACGACGTTCCCCACCCAGCTGCGCTGGTAACGACCGGACCGGAATTTCACCACCCGTGTACGGTCCGCCGGAATCCTCGGATTCTTGCGCAACAGCTCAGCGCGGGCGTCGTCGTCGGAGATGAACTTCGAGGAGTAAACGTAACCGCGGTTGATGAAGGTCTCGTGTTCGATCTGCCACGCCCAACCGCAATCCATGGTCTCGGCGGTGGTGAACGGATGGACCGGCTCGGTCGTCCGCTGCCATCCACCGATCACGGCGCGATCACAGAAGAGGGAGTCGGTATAGTCGATGAAGGGTTCCTTCAACTCGCGCCCCAACAGTTCCGAGCGGAATCCGGAGGCGTCAATGTAGAGGTCTGCGGTGTACCGGGTGCCGTCCTCGGCGATCAATGCAGCGATTCCTTCCGTCCCGCGTTCGGCACGGACCGTGGCATCGGTCAGGTTGACGCCGAGTGCGAGGCATTGCTTCTCGAGCCAGCCGACCAGCTTGACGTTCTCGATGTGGAAGGCGTGGTTGTTGTGGAAGCGCGGCAAGCCGTTCGGCTGCTTGGGAAAGGCGCGATCCTGCGCCATGTAGGCGGACGCGTTGCCCAGCCATGGCTGGTCATCCCGGTAATAGAAGCCGTTGTTCCGGGCCATCTCGGGAAGGTGCTTCTGAAACTCGAACGCAAACGAGTAATAGAAATACGGACGCGGTCCCCAAAGGAACTTGATGCCCAGCTTCCAGGTCGGTTCCGCCGTCGCATAGAACTCGCCCGGCTTCAGCTTCAGGTACTCGAAGAAGTGACGCGGGAAGACGGCGGTCGTGCCCTCACCCACGCCGATGATTCCGATGTCCGGGCTTCGCAACACCCGCACCTGAAGGTGTGGCAGCTTGCGCTTGAGGGTCAGGGCCGCCATCAACCCGGCACTTCCGCCACCCAGTACGATGATTGAACCGATTTTCATGGGGATCCCGAAAGAATGACGCGGCGGAGAACAAGCCCACAAGATGGGAATGCCCTCCGCCGCGTTGCTATGCCTCCAACAAATCAGGGACGGACCAGCTTATAGAAGCGATCCGCAGTGGTCGCCACGGGAGTCACCTGGAACTCACCCGTCGTCAGACCCGTGGCCACGGGCGCCCAGGTCTTCAGGTCGGGCGAACCCAACAGGTCGTACGCACCGGAGGTGGGCACCGTCCAACGCAGCGTCAAACGGTCGGCAGCGCTGTCGTAGAGGAAGCCCGTGATCTCGGGCGGCAATGCCGGCGGGGCGTAGCTCGGAGCTTCCGCCGTATAGAGGGCCTTGATGGCCGCCGCCGTGAGCGGAGCGTCGTAGACACGGACCCGGGCAATGCTGAGCGTTCCGCGGGTAGCCACCGTGGCATCACCCGCAGCACCCGTCTGACCCGCCACACGGAAGACCAGCGGCCGTCCACCATCCGGCAGGTTGTCGTTCGAGTGGGTGGAAAGCGGCCCCGGCATCACTCGGGTCGTCGCCGGATCACCGTTCGAGTAGACCACCGCCCCCGACGTTGACGGATCGTAGGTGTAGGCCACATGCGTCCACTGGCCCGTCACCACCTTGCCGCTCCAGCCGATGTCGTAAGCACCCCATTGACCCACAGCGCCGAAGGTCCCGTTGCTGCCATGATTGAAGGAAACATTCGACCCATCCGGTCCACCGCGGCGGCCGAAGCTGAAGATCGTCTCTTCGCCCGCCGCTTCCGGATTGAAGATCCACGCATCGATCGTGCGGGGAGCGTCGCCCGTCACGAAGAGCGGGACAACCGGGCCGTCCATCACCGAGGAACCGTCGAAGGTCACACCCTTCACGCCCGCCACGGACTCGACCAAGGGGGCGTTGTCCGCCTTGAAGGAACCACCCAGGCCGCCGCTGTTGGGCCACGCCGTCAAGGTTCCAGCGGCGAGTGCGCTGCTGTTCAGGTCGACCAACTTGCCGATCGCCGTCGGCGACGGCAGACTGGAGGCCACCGCTGGGTTCGAACCACGGACCACTTCCTGGCCGTCACTCATGCCGTCACCGTCCGAGTCGCCATTCAGTGGATCCGTGGCTGTCTCGGCACCATCCAACAGACCGTCCTGATCCGTATCCGAAATCAGCGGCTTCGTCGGGGCTGGCACTCCGGCGACCATGCGCTTCACCTCGGCACCATCGCTCAGTCCGTCACCATCGGCGTCCGGATTGTTCGGCGGGGTCCCACCGTTGTACTCCTCCAGATTCGTCAGGCCATCGCCGTCGCCGTCCAACGCGGCATCGGCCGCGTTGGTCGGGCTGAGGATCGTCGGGAACTGGCGCTCATACCACGTCGGCAATCCGTCGTTGTCCGTGTCCACCAGACCAAACTCGTCCTGCTCGGAAGCGAACTTGTTGGCGATCTCGGAGCTATCCAGCGTCCGGTCATGGACCCGGATGCGCGCGATGGTCATGGAGCCACGCAGACCTGCGGTCGTGTCGCCGCTGGCTTCGTTCTGGGCCGCGACGAGGAACGAGAGCGGACGACCTGCGGTATCCAGCGCATGCGTCACCATCGGACCGGTCAAGATCTCCGTGTTGGCCACGTTGCCGTCCGCGTAGACGGTCGTGGTCAGGTTGACCGGGTCCCAAGTGTAGGCCACATGCGTCCACTTGCCCTGGATGACATTGCCGTCCCAACCAATGTCCGAAGCGCCCCAACCGCCGAGGGCACCCCAGGTGGCGTTCACGCCGTGGTTGAAGGAGGTGTTGGAATTGTCCGGACCGCCACGGCGACCCCACGAGAAGATGTTCTCCTCGTCCGCTGCCGCGGGATTGAAGATCCAGGCTTCGATGGAGCGGGCGCCATTCCCGGTCACCCAACCCGGAGCCGCGGGCCCCTTGAAGAAGTGGCCCGTGCCGTTGAAGGTGAAACCCTTGACGCCGGCAACCGTGGTGACCGGAACGTTGACCGGAGCCAGGAAGTCCCCGCCCAGACGCCCACCATTGACCCAGGTCCGTGCATTGCCCAGCGGTAGGGCCGTGGCATTCAGGTTGACGATCGGCTGGGTAATGTTTGGAACGCTCGACGCACCATTCACCACAGTGTTGTAGAACACTTCCTGACCGTCCGGGAAACCGTCCCCATCCGTATCCGCGACCAACGGATTGCCACCCACTCCACCCTCGGCACCGTCGGACACGCCGTCGCCGTCCGTGTCCGCGCGCAGTGGATTCGTGCCAACCGCTACTTCCGCCCCGTCATTCAGGCCGTCGCCGTCTGTGTCCGCTACATCGGGCATCGTGCCAGCCTGGAACTCCTGGATGTTCGTCCGTCCGTCCCCGTCTTGATCCAAGGCGGCGTCCGCACCATTGGTGGGGCTCAGGAAGGCCGGGTAACGCCGCTCGTAGTAGCCGGGCAGGCCGTCGTTGTCGAAATCGTCGATGCCGAATTCCGTCGCTTCCCGGGTATAGTTCGCGGAAACGGTCGACGCATTGATGGCCGTGTCATGAACGCGGAGGCGGGCGATGGTCATCGATCCGCGCAGTCCTGTCACGGCGACACCACTGTCCTCGTTTTGTGAAGCGATGCGGAACGGCAGCGGAGCTCCGGCTGTGTCCACCGCATGCGTGGCGAGCGGGGTGTCGAGCACCTCGGTGTTGGCCACGGCACCATCGGAGTACACGGTCGTCGTCTGGGTCCCTGCGTCATACGTATACACGACATAGGACCAGCGACCGGTCACCTGCTTGCCATCCCATCCGATGTCCGGCGCACCCCAATGACCCACGGCACCAAAGGACAGGTCCGTGCCATGGTTGAAAGAAGTGTTCGATCCAGCCCCGCCGCCGCGCCGACCCCAGGAAAAGATCGTCTCTTCGCCCGCAGCCGCCGGATTGAAGATCCAGGCTTCCACCGTGCGGGAATTGGGTCCCGTGACGGACTCAGGCGCTGCCGGCCCAGTATAGAAGTGGGTGGTCCCGTTGAACTGGACACCCTTGACGGTGTCCAGCGTGGTCACCGCGGGAACGGCTGTCGTTGCGCCGGGAACGAAGGATCCGCCCAAGGTGCCCCGGTTCGTCCAGGGATTCAGCGGACCGGTGGGGAGCGCGGTCGCGTCCAGGTCAACGATGACCGCACCGTAGGCCAATGGACTGGCAGCACCACAGAGGGCGGCCATTGCAAATCGGGTGACAGGTGCCGACAAGCCGGCGCCCGAGAGTGGATGGAGTCGCTTCATAGGTGGAACAGCATGATCTTGCCATCGGTGTGACAATTTTGGAAATGCGGCGATTGCCCCGGTGCATACGCTGGATGCTACAGATGGGTTACGGGTTTCGGGTTCCGGATGCCTCCTCACGTCGGCAACTACCCTCGTAGCCGTCGACGTCAGGAGGCTGAAATTCCAACCCGTCCACCACCCCGACTCCGGTATTCGGTCGGCGAGAATCCGGTGCCCTTCTTGAAGGCGAGGGAGAAGACAAAGGCATTGGAATAGCCCACCGCCTCCGCCACCGACTCCACCTTCGCATCCGTGGCCGAGAGCAGACGTGCCGCTTGGCGGAGGCGCAGCTGGATGACCTGGTTGTGGGGGCTGCGTCCAAACTCCCGCTGGCACAGCCGCCTCAACTGTTCCCGGCTGCAATGGGCTTCGCCTGCCAACCGCTCCAGAGGCCACGCCTCATGTAGACGTTCGGAAACCCGATCCCAAAGGCTCGCAAAGGCATCCGGAACCCGCCCCACACCCGCAAAATGCTCAACCTGGGCATGCAGGACCTCAACCCAGGCCGCCTGCAACGCCGGCGACTGAGCCGTGAGGGCTGATTCCATCAGGCCCAGAATGGCGTGCCGGACGGTGACTCCGGGCCATGTAGCCAGGAGCGGACGGACGAGCCGGGCGGTCGGAGCCTGACCAGGCGGTTCGAGGAGGCAGACCCACGCATGTTCCCACAACTGCCCCTCTTCGACCTCATAGGCATTCTCCCGGTGCGCCGGCAGCAGGCAGGCTTCGCCTTCAGCGCAGCGACGCCATTCGCCGTCGACACACACCCGCACCGAACCGGACAGGGTCACCATGAAGTAATTCGAAGTCTGGCGCGCCCGGTGGATCCGGTGAGCTCCCGTCACGCGCCCCACCCCGGCATGGGCGATGCGCCTCGACTCCAGTGCCGTGCATTCGACAAATCCCTGAATCCACGGACGCACGTCGGCCGACGGAGAACGGATCCCCCTCGCCTCGAATCCCGGCCCCAGGATGGTTTGGTCCATCCCGCATGACCCGTTTGGATTCTGAATGTGCCTGTTCACGTTGTCCTCGACCCCGCAGTTCCCTGCGATCCCGGGCGGTCTACCGGACTGGAAGACCGCGTTGTCAACCAGCATGCCCACGTTCAACAAGGCGTCCATGAGACCCCGAAGCCGGAAATATGAGATTTTTGCCGCCCACCCTCTGCGGCCCCAAGCATCGGCACCCTCCAGAACGACCGCTTTGGCCACACAGACCGCACACTCTACTGACTTCCATGCCCGTCCCAAGCATCCTCGCCCGCATGCGCGTCCTTTGCATCCACGCCCACTTTGATGATTTTGAGTTCGTCGCCGCCGGAACGTTCGAACTGCTCCGCCGAACGGCCGGACCGGACTTCCGCGCCCGCGTCCTGGTCTGCACGGATGGACGATCCGGACACCATTTCCGAACCCGCGACGAAACCGCACGGGTCCGGTTGGCGGAACAGGAGGCCAGCGCCGAGGTCGGCCATTATGAATTTGAACTGCTTCGAAAGCCCAACGGCCAACCCTTCGAAGAAGCCTGCCGCGTCCTGACCACCGACCTCCTCGCCAGCCTCTGGAGATCCATCCGCGAGTTCCAACCCGACTACCTCTTCTGCCCGCCTCTCCCCCTGGATCCCGCGGCCGGAGTTCATCCGGACCACCTGACCGTGGCCGAGGCCATCCGTCGGGTGGCCTACATGATCAATGTCCCCCACGCCTTCCTGGCGGAGTTCCCCGTGGTGGACGAGACGCGCTCCACATGGATCCCCACGCCGGTGATCCTGAACACCTACGACGGATACATGGCCGGTGCGAACGCCTGCGACCTGGTGGTGGATGTCGAATCGGTGTTCGATGTGATCGCGGCGGAATCGTGGTGCCACCAAAGCCAGATCAACGAGTGGTTGCCGTGGGTGGCCCGACATCACATCGAGCCCACCGCCAACCTGACCGACTGGACCACCAAGCTGCGCGCCCGATTCGCCCGACAGGCCCGCGAACTGGGACTGCCTGAAGCCCGGGCGCACGAGGTGTTTTCGGTGACGGCCTGGGGCAGTGTGCCCACCCGGGCCCAGTTAGAACGCGACTTCCCCGCGCTCGTGCTCGACCAGCGCCGTTCCGACCGCCTCGACAGCAAGCTGGCCCGCTTCGCCTGACCCCGCGAAAAATCCGATCTTGTCGACCGCTCCCTTCTCGGCCATAGCAGCCCCATCACGCGCCATCCTGGCCCGTTTCCGCCATGAGCATTGACCGTACTCCCACCGATTCCTCCAAGCCCCTCCAGTCCCTCGAAGAATGGGAAGACTTTGTGAAGGAGCGGTATCCGATCCCCGGCCAACCCGCGCAGGACACCGCCCGGAAGCCTGCCGTCGGATACGACCCGGAGAAGAAGACGGAAGAATTCCGCAACTACGAGGCGGACGCCCGCCCCACGGTCCGCGAGTTCTACCGCCTGAACCACCTGCACCAGACCTATGAGTTCGGCCTCGCCAAGCGCCGTGAATTCCTCGGTCTCAACCGCATGTCGATGGGCGTGTGGGAAGCCGCCGAGTACCTGAACAACCTCGTCGACGACAGCGACCCTGACACCGACATGTCCCAACTGGAGCACCTGCTCCAGACCGCCGAGCAGCTCCGCCTGGATGGCAAGCCCCGGTGGATGATCCTCACGGGCTTCGTCCATGACCTCGGCAAGATCCTCTGCCTCTGGGGCGAGCCCCAGTGGGCGGTTGTCGGGGACACCTTCCCCACCGGGTGCGCCTATTCGGACAAGATCGTGTTTCCGCGGTTCTTCGAGGCCAACCCGGACTTCAAGGACTCCCGCCTCCAGACGGCCAACGGGGTTTATGAACCCGGCTGCGGGCTGGACGCCGTCAACCTCTCCTGGGGCCACGACGAGTACATCTACCACGTCTGCAAGGACTACCTCCCCATCGAAGGTCTCTACATGCTCCGGTACCACAGCTTCTACCCGTGGCACCGCGAGGCCCAGTACGACCACCTGTGCAACGATCAGGACCGCCGTCTGCTCGCTGCCGTGAAGGACTTCAATCCGTACGACCTCTACACCAAGAGCCACAGCAAGCCCGACTCCAAGGCCCTCCGCCCGTTCTACGAGGACCTCATCGGCGAATACTTCCCCGGGAAGATCCGGTGGTAGGACCCTTCGGACCTTGCGCCTTGCCCCAGCGACCACTCCCCGGAATCATCGCCGCCCATGTCGATCCCGACTGAATTCCACAACGTCACCGCGCCGACGAAGGCCAACGTGTACTTCGACGGCAAGGTGGTTTCCCACACCCTGCTGTTCGCCGACGGGTCCAAGAAGACCCTCGGCCTGATCTATCCCGGAAAATACCACTTCGGCACGGACAAGGCCGAACGGATGGAGATCGTCGCCGGCTCCTGCACGGTGAAGATCGATGGTTCCTCGGCGGTGAACAGCTACGCCGCGGGCACCTTCTTTGATGTCCCCGCGAAGTCCGGCTTCGACATCGAGGTTTCGTCCGGCATCGCCGAGTACATCTGCTCGTTCATCGGTTGATCAGGCCTGCGACGGAGGGGGGGATGTGTCCCATCCTCCCCCGTCCCATGACCCTTCCCGCGGCGGCGAAATGCGACCCGTTTCGCAGGGCGCACTTGATACTTCCCCAGCATGGAACGGGTGGCGACGTCCTCGTCGCCCTTTTCCATAGTCTCCCCATGGCGATGAGGACATCGCCGCCCCGTTCCCATTTTCAGTCGGGGGCAGTGTCATGATGCGCCTGTTTCGCTTCCCACCAAAACCAGCGCTTGCCACCGGCCGGTCCTTCTGCGATTTACTCGCCTGCTCTGGTTGCGGGGTCGTAGCTCAGTTGGTAGAGCGTCTCGTTCGCAATGAGAAGGTCAGGGGTTCAAGCCCCCTCGGCTCCACCATCCAGACCAGAGCATTTCCTCACTTTCCCTTCGCCTCCGTCCCGGTCCCTTCCTTCTCGTTCTTCAAGGATTTGTCGTAGATGCGGTAGCGGCGGGTGATCTTCGCAGCAAACAGCCCGGCCAGTTGGTGCACAGGAATGTTGTCTTCCAACACCCAGGATGCCTCACACCCTGTAAAGCCCATCGCCTCGGCCGCCAGCAGCGTCTCCGCGAACATCCACCCTTCCACCCCACGCCCGCGGAACTCCTCCTTCACCCCAAGGGCGATCAGGCGGAACCGCTTTGGCCGTCGCCACCCAAGAAGGATCGGCAGTGCGCCCAGCAATGCCGGTGTCAGCAGGCTGCCCTTCAGCGGTCCCAGGGCTTCGTTGACGTCGGGCACGGCCAGCAACAGACCCGCCGGTTGACCACTCACCGAGGCCATCCAGACCAGTCCGTTCACCAGCAGCGGCGCCAACCGCTCCGCCAGGAAGTCGATCTCCTCCGCGCTCATCGGCACCGCCGACCAATTCCTTTCCCACGCGGCGTTGTAGATCGCCTTCAGGTCCGGCAGATCCGCCTTGAGCGTTTTCCGGGTGACGGCACGCAGCTCGATTCCCGGTGACCGACGCTTCAACCCGTCCCGCAACCGGATCAGGCGCGCATGCGGGCTGTCCGCCAACACCAGGTCGAAGGCCACCAGATCCTTGGCCTTCGTGAAGCCCACCCCTTCGATCAACCGGCCGTGGTACGGCGGGTTGTACGGCATCATGACCGCGTTCGGCCGATCAAAACCCTCCACGAGCAGGCCGCACTCCTCATTGATGTTGGGATTCAGCGGACCCCGGATCCGTACCGCTTCCCGCGCTGCGGCCCACCGTTCAACGGCCGCGAAAAGGGCAACCGCCACCGCTGGATCATCCACCGCTTCGAAGAAACCGAAGAACGCGCAACGCTCCCCGTGATGGCGGACATGCTCCGCATCCAATACCGCGGCGATCCGTCCCACCGCCCGACCACCCCGGAAGGCCACCCAAAGCGAGCGTTCCGCATGACGCCAGAAAGGGTTCGCATCCGAGAGCACCTTCTCCACCTCCAACCGCAGCGGCAGCACCGAATGCGGTTCATTTCCCTGCAATTCCAGCTGCACCCGACAGAACCGGCCCACGTCGCAGGCCGATGTCGTCAGTGCACGAACCTCCAGCCCCTCGCCGCCGGCTGCCTTCGAATTGGTCGGAACCACGCCCCCGTTCTGCCACATATCCGCCGACCACCGGAACCTTTCCGTTTCCGGAACGCCAGATTCCTGCCGTACAGCAGCCCAAATCCCGCCGCTTCGATGCCCTCTCCGGAGCGTAGCCAACGTCAGGAGGCTGGGCATTTGAAGTTCCCAGTTCCCAGAACGTGGCAGACGACGTCAGGAGGCTGGGGATGACGAGTTCGAAGTTTTCAGTTCCAAGTTTTGACACCCCGGCGCTGCCCATGCTCCGCCGCGTGAGGGCACGCGGCCTGCAATCAGGTTCTGGGAACTGGGATCCACCAACCGGGAACCACCCCGAAACGAACTCTCCCGAAAATCAACCTTGTCAGTCCGGGCACGGCTGGTACGTTCGCGCCTCTTTTTCGTTACATGAAGGCTGATATTCATCCGCGTTATGTGCAGAGCGAGATGCGCTGCGCCTGCGGCAATGTGATCGAGACACGCTCGACCAAGCCGCAGATCCTGCTCGGCATCTGCAATGCCTGCCATCCGTTCTACACGGGGCAGCAAAAGTTCGTCGACACCGCTGGCCGTGTGGACAAGTTCCAGCAACGTCTCGCCAAGACGCAGGCCGCACAGGCCGCTCAGGCAGAGGCGAATTCCAAGAAGAAGAAGGCCTAGCGCGCCCCTTCAACACCCGCCCGCCGGCATGCCCTCATCGGCTGCCCGCGGGCGGGTTTGTTTTTTCCAAGCCCTCCCCAGCCCTCCCATGGACCTCTTCCCCTTCATCGAGAAGTTCCGCCGCCGATTCGACGAGGTGGAGGCGCTCCTGTCGTCCCCCGACGCCTTCGCCAACGCCCAGAAGGGTCAGGAACTCACCCGCGAACACTCCCGCCTCCGCGATCTGGTCAGCGACGGCGAGGCGTGGATCCGCGCCGGCACCGAGATCACCGAGAACAAGGCCCTGCTCCTGTCCGAGGGCCCGGATTCCGAACTGGGTCTCCTCGCCACCGAGGAACTCCAGCGTCTCGAACCCGAGCACCAGCGCCTCACGCTGCGGCTCCTCGACGGCATCGCACCACCCAGCCCCACGGATTCCCGCAATTCCGTGGTCGAGATCCGCGCTGCCGCCGGTGGTGCCGAGGCGGCGCTGTTCGCCGCCGACCTCTGCCGCATGTATTCCCGCTACGCCGAGGAACGGGGATGGAAGGTCGAGACCCTCGACGCCTCCACCTCCGACCTCGGTGGCCTCAAGGAAGTCGTCCTCCTCATTTCCGGCGAGGACGTCTTCAAGCGCCTGAAGCACGAGTCTGGCGTCCATCGCGTCCAACGCGTTCCCGCCACCGAAGCCCAGGGGCGCATCCACACCAGCACCGCCACGGTTGCGGTGCTGCCCGAGGCGCAGGAAGTCGATGTCGAGATCAAGACCGAGGACCTCGACATCTCCGTCTGCCGCGCCGGCGGCCACGGTGGCCAGGGCGTCAACACCACCGATTCCGCCGTCCGCATCGTCCACAAGCCCTCCGGGCTGGAGGTGCGCTGTCAGGACGAACGCTCCCAGCACAAGAACAAGGCCAAGGCCATGATGGTCCTCCGTTCGCGCCTCCTCGAAAGGAAGCTCGCCGAGGAAGCCGAGAAGATGGCCCGCGAACGTCGTGGCCAGGTCGGTACCGGCGACCGTTCCGAGAAGATCCGGACCTACAACTTCCCCCAGAACCGCGTCACCGACCACCGCATCGAGGTCACGCTCTACAACCTCTCCGCCTTCGTCGAAGGCAACTGCGACCCCATTTTCGATCCCCTCATCGGCCGCGAAGTCCAGGAACGCCTCGCCCTCCTCCACAACTGATCCCCATGTCCTCCTTCATTCCCGCCGGCCTCGTCTTCGATTGCGACGGAACCCTCGCCGACACCATGCCGCTCCATTGGCGGGCCTGGCAGGAGTTGACCGAACGTCACCGTCTCGTCTTCTCCGAAACCCGCTTCTACTCCCTCGGCGGCGTGCCCACACGCGACATCCTCCGCATCCTCGCCCAGGAACAGGACCGTCCCGACATCGACCCCCTCGCCCTCGCCCACGAAAAGGAGGAGCTTTACCTCCATTTCCTGCCCGAGGTCGGGCCGGTCGAAGAGGTCGTCGCCATCGCCCGCGAACACCGCGGACGCATCCCCATGTCCGTCGCCTCCGGCGGTTCCCGCCACGCGATCCGACACATCCTCGATCACCTCGACATCCTGGGATGGTTCGATGCCGTCGTGACCAACGAGGATGTCACCCGCCAGAAGCCCGCACCCGACATCTTTCTGGAAGCCGCCCGCCGCATCGGGGTCGACCCGCTCCGTTGCCGCGGGTTCGAGGACACCGACCTCGGCATGCAGGCCATCCGCGCCGCCGGCATGGATGCCGTCGACGTCCGCCACATGCGCACCGGCCTCCCTCCGGCAGCCCTGGGACGCGGGCACTGACAGGCCCGAAGAATTTGGCTTAGGTGCCGGTCAGGATGAGTGTGGCAGGTAGCTTCGCTGCCGACTTCTCGAAGGAAACCAAGGTGTGACCAGCATTCTGGCTGGTACCGTGGATGAGACGATCCACGAAACCAGGTTTGGCGGTAGCCAACCTCGGCAATGCCAACACCTCCTGTGCAACCGAACTGACCGAGACGCCGCTGTGTCGAGCGAACAAGGCCAGCGCCTGCAGCGCGTCCGCCTTGGAAAGCTGGTAGTACCCTTGGAGGGCAAAGTAAGCCTCTGCCAATATCAGGTCGCCAACGTGAACGACCCAACCCGCCTTGAGCTGATCTCTGAGAAGCGCGGTGGCGGAGCGATACTGATCAGCAGGCTCGCCCACAAGTAACCGGATGACGACCGAAGTATCGAGACTAACGCTTCCCACGATCATTGACGCACTCCCCGGTGGCTCTCAGGAACCCTTCCTTCAACTTCGACTGTCCAACCCGCGGCCACAGCGCCGCGAATGGACTCCAGATCGTGGCGCTGGCTCGGTCGAAGCGCGCGCCGGGTGATGACCAGCCAAGGAGCCTTGGTCTCCGGGCCAACAGGTTCAGACGGCGTCTGTGCTGGGGATGGGGCGTCCAACCAAGCCTGCAGCAATTCGACGGCAACCGAACGAAACGGCCGTCCCTCAAGAGCACTCCGGGCTTTGACCCGCCGGTACAGATCATCGGGAATGTCCAAGGTAGCCTTCATGCTTTTCAACATCCCGTAATCCTTGCCGCGGTCAAGGCCTGGGGGGCGCCTCAAATCACCGAGGCCACCTTGAACTCCTCGCCTGAGGGCATCTTCACCCGGTCGCCCACCTTCTTCCCGATCAGTTGCCCGCCCAATGGGGACGGTGGTGTGATCACCGTGATTTCCTCGCCGGCGTGTTCGACCTCCGTGCCGCCGGCCTTCGGTCCCATGAAGTAAAACGCTCGGGCGCGCCGGCCCTTCAGTTCGACCAGTGCGCCAATGTCGATGGGATCCGTTTCGGCGAACCGCTTCGTCGCGAGACCACGGAACAGCAGCACGGCAGACTCGATCTCGGCGGCCTGCCGGGACTGGCCGCGAGCGAGATACGAAGCTTCCAGTCCACGGGTGTCGTACTTGTTCTCGGCCTTGCTCTGTTCATCGGTGGCCTCGGCCGCAGCGGTCTTGGCGGCGCGCAGGTACAGGTCCAGCTCAGCCGCCAGCTTCTCCACGATCTTTCCCAGCACTTCCTGCTTGTTCACGTCTTGATCCTTTCAGCGACGACGATGGTATCCCTCGTCCTCGTACCGCGTTGCCACCAGTTCCCGCGCCTGTGCCTCCCACCGGGAGGCCGGCATCATCTCCCAACCCACGTGCCAGTCACGCGAGGCCACCGTGCGGAGCGCTGCCGCAAATGCATCCCGGTCCACACCGCCGGGCACCGGTTGGAGGCTGCCCTGGATCAGCAGGCCGGACTGGTTCCGACGCTGCGCCGCGCCCGCGATCTTCCGGCCTCCGTGCAAGAGATCGAACTTCTCCCATCCGAGGAAACACTGCCCGGGTCCGGTCGGTTCGCAACAGGTCGCGACCTCGGTGGGAACGCCGCATTCCTGAAACGCCCGCTCCAGCCAACGGTGCATCCGTTCGTAACTTTCCGGGGCCCGCAACGCGTACCAAGGGTGCCCAGGCGGAACCGCGAACGCATACGTCCAGTCGGCCAGGTGCGGGACCAATCCACCTCCGGTCGGACGCCGCAACAGTGGACGGATCCGGGTCCAGGTCTCGATCTCCGCGTATTTCTGGAAGTAACCGAACGTGGCCGCGGGTGAGGCCCATCCGTACCATCGGAAGACTGGCACCCCCACCGCCGCAGCCTGCAGCAGCAACGCTTCGTCGAAGGCCATGTTCGAGGCGGGAGCCACGGCACCGGCCTCCACGAACCCCCAGGCAGGCCCGAGGACGGAATTGCCTTTGTCCACGCCGTCCATCGCAGGCGTCCTCATCCAGCACGCGACACCGCCCGGACCGCACGGAGCAGGGCGTCGATCTCGGCGTCGGTGCCAATGGTGATCCGCAGGTATTGCTGGATCTGGGGGAGTGAGAACCAGCGGACGAGGATCTTCTTCTCGCGCAGGCGTTCGAGCCATTCCTTCGCAGGAAGCCCCGGAGGTTCGGCGAGGAGGAAGTTCGTCTGGCTCGGCAACACCTTCCACCCCAGCCCGCTCAATTCACGGCGCAGCCGTTCCCGCGTCCGGATGACCCTGGCGAATCCCTTCCGGTAGTACCCGAGGTGATCGAGCGTGGCCTCCGCTGCCACCTGCCCCAGGCCGTTCACGTTGTAGCTGTCGCGGACCCGATCCAGGGCCGCCACGACGTCCGCATGGGCAATGCAATATCCTACACGCTGGAAGCACAGGGAGTAGGCCTTCGAAAACGTGCGCGCCACCACCACATGCGGATACTTCAGCGCAAGGTCCGCGGAATGTCCCTCGGCGAAGTCCACATAGGCCTCGTCGAGCACGATCACACCCTTCTGGGCCTTGCACAGGGCTTCGAGTTCCTCCCGCGAATAACCGCGTCCGCTGGGCGCATTCGGCGTGGTCACCAGGCTCAGCGCCGCCTCGAAGTCCCATTCCCCACCCCGCTTCAGCGCCGGGACCGCGGGCAGGGCGAAGTCCTCCAGCAACGGCACCGGCTTCGGGCGGGCTCCGTGCGTCTCCGCCAACACCGGATACAGCGAATAGCAGGGCCACAGGTACTGCACCGTCGCCTTGCCCAACGTGGTCGGCGTCACGGCCGACAAGGGCTCCGCAAACGCACGGATCAGGTACGCCAGCACCTCATCCGACCCGTTCCCGATGAAGATGTTCTCCGGACTACAGCCGTGCATCTGCGCGAGCTTCGCGCGCAGGCCGCTGGAAGTGGGATTCGGGTAAAGCCGCAAGCGCCCATCCACGGCCGCGCGTGTCGCCTTGAGGACCGCTGGAGCCGGGGATAGGGGTTTTCGTTGGTGTTGAGCTTGATCAGGCCGCGGATCTTCGGCTGCTCACCGGGCACGTACGCGTGCAATGCCTGCACCAAGGGACGGACACGCGCCGCCACACCCGACTTCTTCACCGAGGATCGTTTCGTCTTCATCGCTCAGATTCCAAACCGCCTGCCATGGACTGCCCCCGCCTGACTGACGAGGGAAACAGCCCGCTTCCATCCAACAACTGCCACCGAATCGTCCGCCCCGCCGGACGCATGCCCGCGGGGATCACACCGGCCTACTTGTCCGCGCGGATCGTCGCCGAACGGCCGTGGGCATCGAGGCCTTCGACCTGGGCGAACTTCTGGACCGAGGCGAGCGCCTGTTTCAACGCCCCCTTGCCGTACTCCACCACGCTCGTACGCCGCTGGAACTGATCCACCGTCAAGCCCGCGAAGGATCGCCCGGCACCACCCGTCGGCAATTCATGGCTCGGTCCAGCCACATAATCCCCGAGGACCGTCGGCGAGTAATCGCCGAGGAAGATCGCCCCGGCCGTCGTCACGCGGCGTGCGACGTCGCGGGCGTGGGCCGTCATGATCTCGCAATGTTCGGGAGCGAGTCGGTTGGCCAACGCGATGGCATGGTCGAGTTCCTCGACGTGGATCAACCATCCGTTCGCCGTCAGCGCCTTCTCGATGAACGTCCGACGGGACAGCTTGGCAAGCTGGCGCGTGACCTCCTTTTCGACCGCCTTCAGCAGCTTTCCGGAGGTCGTGATCATCCAGACGCGTTCGTGGCCGGAACCGTGTTCCGCCTGCGCCAGAAGGTCCGCAGCGACAAACTTCGGGTTCGCGGAATCGTCCGCCAGCACCAGGACCTCGCTCGGCCCGGGCAGCAGATCCACCGCCACGTAGCCGAACAACAGGCGCTTGGCCGCGACGACATAGGCATTGCCGGGACCAAAGACCTTCTGCACGCGGGCGATCTTGCCGGTGCCGAGGGACATGGCGGCGATGGCTTGCGCGCCACCCACCTTGTAGATCTCGGTCGCGCCCGCCACCTGAGCGGCGTACAGCAGCGCCGGATTCACCTTCCCGTCCTTGCCCGGCGGCGTGCACACCACGATTTCGGGGCAACCCGCGGTCTTCGCGAGGGTCACCGTCATCAGGGCCGTGGAGACCAGCGGTGCCGTGCCACCGGGAATGTAGATGCCCACGCGACGGAACGGGTCGAACTTCTCGCCCACCGCGGCGCCGTGGTGGTTCTTGGTCTGCCAGTCCACCCGCAGCGACTTGGAAGCGAACACCTGCACGCTCTTGTGTGCGTCCGCCACCGCGGCCTTCAGCGCCTCATCGACGCCCTCCATGGCCGCCGCCAGTTCCGCCGCCGGGACCGCCAGACCGGCCGCCGTCAGCTTTGCTCCGTCAAATCGTTCCGTCAGCTCCACCAGCGCGGCATCCCCCTTCGCCCGCACCGATTCCACGATGGTCCGCGTCCGTTCATCGATCACCGGGTCAAACAGGCTCGAACCGCCAGCTGCCCGGATCAGCTGCGCTTCAAAATTGGCGTCGCTGTGACGCGTCACGTTCATCGGCGCCACGTTACGTCACCCGACACCCGCAAGTCAAAGCGACCACCATCAAGGTTTTGGCGGCGCGACTCCCAACTTCACCCTTCCACCCCACCGCTTCCTCCCCATGCTCCAACGCCATGCGCCTTCGCTGGTGGATGATCCTTCTTTTCGCGGCCAACCGACTGCTCTCGGCCGATTGGCAACCGCTTTTCGATGGCAAGTCGCTCGACGGATGGGTTGTCACCCCGTTCGCCGGCCATGGCGACATCGAGGTACGCGACGGCTCCATCGTCCTGAACCAGGGCGTCCTCACCGGCATCCACCGCACCAATCCGCCCGCGCTCGTCGATTATGAGGTCTCCCTCGAAGCCCGGCGCGTCCTGGGCGGTGACTTCTTCTGCGGCCTCACCTTCCCCGTCCTCGATTCCCACGCCACCCTGGTCGTCGGCGGATGGGGCGGTGCCGTGGTCGGGATCTCGTCCCTCGACGATCAGGACGCCGCACAGAACGAAACCACCCAGTACCGCTCATTCCAGAAGGACCGCTGGTACGCCATCCGGCTCGCCGTCACCCGGACGCACCTCTCGGTCTGGATCGACGACGAACGCCTCATCCATGTCGCCACCGCCGGAAAGAAGGTCGCCCTCCGCAGCGGCGAGATCGAGATGAGCGCCCCCTTCGGACTCGCCACCTGGAGTACCACCGCCGAACTCCGGAACCTTCGCTGGCGTTCCCTGGCCACCCCCGCGCCCGCCGCTCCCGCGGGAACCTTTGTCCTTCCGCCCCGTTTCGCCACCGCCGCCGACCGCATCACGGCCGCCGCGACCAACAGCCACCGCGCCTGGAACCGTCTCGCCGAACTCTGCGATCGCTTCGGCCCGCGCCAGGCCGGATCCACCAACCTCGAGTCCGCCATCGACTGGATCCTGTCCGAAATGCGCGCCGACCGGCTGGATGCCGTCCGGGGCGAGCCCGTTCCCGTCTCCCATTGGGTCCGGGGCACCGAATCCCTCGAACTGCTCGAACCCACGCCCGAACCGCTGCCGCTGCTTGGCCTCGGCGGTTCGATCGGTACCCCACCCGAAGGCATCACGGCCCGGGTTCTGGTCGTGACGAATTTCGAGGAACTCTCCGCCCGCGCCGCCGAGGCCCAGGGCCGCATCGTCGTCTTCAATGCCCCCTTCAAGAGTTACGGCGACACTGTCCGCTACCGCTGGTCCGGCGCCAACGCCGCCAGCAAGGCCGGCGCCGTCGCTTCCCTCGTGCGCGCCGTCGGCGACTTCGGCCTGCGCACCCCGCACACCGGCGCCATGGCCTACGACAAGGACGTCCGCCGCATCCCCCACGCCAGCATTTCCGCGGAAGACGCCTCCCGCCTCCATCGCTGGCAACTCCGGGGCACCTCGCCCGTCGTCCGTCTCCGCATGGAGGCCAAAAACCTGCCCGAAGCCACCTCCCGCAACGTCATCGGCGAGATCCGCGGCACCTCACTCCCCCACGAAGTCATCGTCATCGGCGGCCACATCGACTCCTGGGACGTCGGCCGCGGCGCCCTCGACGACGGCGGCGGCTGCATCGCCGCCTGGGAAGCCCTCCGTCTCCTCCGTGAACTGGGTTTCCAGCCCAAGCGCACCATCCGTTGTGTCCTCTGGACCGACGAGGAAAACGGCATCCATGGCGCCAAGGGTTACCGCAACACCCACCGATCCGAGCTCGCCAACCACGTGATTGCCGTCGAAAGCGACAACGGCGCCTTCGATCCCACGGGCTTCGGCTTCACCGGCAGCACGGAAGCCATGGCCATCATCCGCGCCATCGGCGAACTCACCGGACCACGCCTTGGCGCCGGCCGGATCGTTCCCGGCGGGGCCGACGCGGACACCGGACCGCTCCTTGAGGAAGGCGTTCCCGTCGCAGCCCTCCGCGTCAAGGGCGAGCGCTACTTCTGGTATCACCACACCGACGCCGACACCCCCGACAAGGTGGACCCGGACGCCCTCAACCGCTGCACGGCCGCCCTCGCCATCCTGGCCTACACCCTCGCCGACCTCGAACAGACCCTCCCACGCTGAAGGGGGGCAAGAGTTCCGAGTTTCAAGATTCAAGTGGAAGGGTAGCAGACGACGTCAGGAGGCTGTGGATGGCAGGAAGCTGGCATCTGGCATCTGGGGACTGGGAACTTCCCCTGGAGCTTCCCTTGGCTTGAAACTTGAATCTGAAATCTTGAATCTCACCCCCCTTCTCATGAACACGTCGCTGATCGCCTCACTGGCCTGCGCTGCACTCACAGCCACGGCTGCCCAGGCCGCCGAATCCGTTCGGTTCTCCCTCCGCCTGATGGCCGACGGCCTCGTTTCGCCGCTGAGCTTCAACGCGCTCCCCGATGGCCGCGCCCTTGTCGCCGATCAGGTGGGTACCATCCGACTCATGAAGTCCGGTGGCGGACTGGAGGAAGGCGCTGTGCTGAATCTCGCCTCGCGTCTCTCGAAGGTGAACCACAACTCCTTCGATGAACGCGGCCTCCTCAACGTGGCCCTGCATCCCCAGTTTGCCGCCAACCGACGCATCTTCATCGCCTACACCGCGCCGCGCCGCGCGACCGCCCCCGCCGAGTACGACTGCACCCTGCGCGTCTCCGAGTTCAAGCTTCCCGCGGCCGAACCCCTCCGGATCGATGCCGCCTCCGAGCGGATCGTCTTCGAGGTCGACAAGCCCTACTTCAACCACAACGGCGGCCGCATCGCCTTCGGCCCCGATTCCCGGCTCTACATCTCCGTCGGTGACGGCGGTGGCCCCAAGGGCTGCGACATCGGGAATGGCCATGCCCCCGAAGGCAACGGCCAGAATCTCCGCACCCACCTCGCCAAGATCCTCCGCATCGACGTCGATGGCACCTCCGGCACCCAGGCGTATCGGATCCCCAACGACAACCCCTTCGCGGACGGCAAGGACGCGCTCCCAGAGATCTGGGCCTACGGCGTCCGCAACCCGTGGAGCCTGACCTTCGATCGCGGTGGCACCCGGGAACTCTTCGTCGCCGACATCGGCCAGATGCGCTGGGAGGAGGTCAACATCATCCACCGGGGAGCCAACTACGGCTGGCCCCTGCGCGAGGGGTTCGAGGGATTCAACCGCGAGCACCCGGAACAGGCGCCCACCGGCCTTCCCGAGAAAGGCCTGCGCGGTGAACCCCTCGCGAACCCGATCACGAGCTACAAGAACCCCAGCGGATTCCGCAAGGACCCCGAGGCCCTCGGCATCAGCATCACCGGCGGATACGTCTACCGCGGCAAGTCCCTCAAGGATCTCGAAGGCCACTATGTCTTCGGCGACTGGTCCGGCGCCCAGGGCACCCCTCAGGGCCGGCTTTTCATCGCGCGGCGTCCCGCCACCCCGTCCACGAGCGCCTGGCAGATCGACACCATCCGCATCAACGGACCCGGAAAACTCTTCGGATGCGTGTGCGCGTTCGGCGAGGACAACGACGGCGAACTCTACGTCCTGACCAACGGTTCCACCGGCCTCACCCCTGGCCGCGGCAAGGTCTGGCGCCTCGAAGCCGATACCACGCCGTGAGGTAGAAGTTCGAAGTTTTCAGTTTCAAGTTTGAAGCGTGGCAGACGAGGTCACGAGGCTGTGGATGGAGAGTTGCCAGTTCCCAGATCCCAGTTTCCAGAACCCTCAGCCTCCTCACGTCGTCTGCTGCCCTCCCCCACGTGGCAGACGAGGTCACGAGGCGTGGATGCCGAGTTCCCAGATTGAAGGCCGGGTGCCCTCACCCGGCGGATCGATGGGGCGCCGCGCAAGAAACTGGCGTCTGGGAACTGGCATCTCCCCCTCCCCTTCCAAACTTGAATCTTCAAACTTCAAACTCCCCCAGAAACCGGGACACTGCACCCGGTGCGTGAACGCTGGCAAAAATTCCTCGAAGATGCGGAGACCTACTTCCTCGACGTCATCTTCCAGCAACGCCCAGGCAAGAAGGCCTCGGTCCTTCGCGGCACCCTTCAGGTCCTCTCCCACGTGTTTGCCGGCGCGGTCAAACTCCGCCGCGTCCTTTACAATGCCCGCATCTTCCGCGACGCCACCCTCGGCGTTCAGGTCATCGCGGTCGGCAACCTGACCGTCGGCGGCACCGGGAAAACACCCGTCGTCGAGAAGTTCGCACGCGCCCTCCAGGACGCCGGGCGCAAGGTCGCCATCCTTTCCCGCGGCTACCGCTCCAAGCCCAAACCCCTCCTCCAACGCCTCCGCGACCGCATCCTGCTCAAGTCGGACACCACCCCACCCCGCATCGTCAGCGACGGCCAATCCCTCCTCCTCGACTCCTTCTCCTCCGGCGACGAGCCCTACATGCTCGCCTCCAACCTCCGCGACGTCGTCGTCCTCGTCGACAAGGACCGCGTCAAGGCAGGCCGGTATGCCGTCGAGAAGTTTGGGTGCGACACCCTCCTCCTCGACGACGGCTTCCAGTACTGGCGCCTGCGAGGTCGCCGCACCGACGTCGTCCTGGTGGATTCGCAACAGCCCTTCTCGAACGGGTACATGCTTCCCCGCGGCACCTTGCGCGAGCCCCCGTCCCACCTCCGGCGCGCCAACGTCGTCTTCCTCACCAAGGTCGATCGCTCCACGCCCGCAAACTCCGCCCGCATCGACGACCTGCGCGTCCGCGTCGCCAAGCTCAACCCGGCGGCCGACATCATCGAGTGCGTCCACCACCCGCTTTACTTCGAGAACGTCTTCGGGGACGACCGCCACGGACTCGATCTCCTGAAAGGTCGGAAGGTCGCGTCCCTGAGCGGTATCGCCCAACCCGAGAGCTTCGAATCCAAGCTCGTCGAACTCGGAGCCGAGATCGTCCTCGCGCGGCGCTTCGCCGACCATCACCGCTTCAACCAGCAGGAGGTCCTGCACGCCATCAACCGGGCCAAGAAGCGCGGCGCCACCATGCTCATCACCACGCAGAAGGACGCCGTCCGGTTCCCCAAGCTCGATCGCCGCGACATCCCCGTCTACTTCATGCGCGTCGAGATCAAGATCGTCGCCGGCGCCGAAGGCTTCGAGGAGTGCGTCAGCCGCATCTGCTTCCGCTGAGCGCATCCCCTTCCCTCGCCGGGTGAGGGCTCCCGGCCTTCAACCCCGTCGACTGAAGGCTGCGTGCCCCCACGCGGCGCTTCCCCTCCCACCGCCGGGTGAGGGCACCCGGCCTTCACCAACGTGGCCAAAACCCATCCGCATCCCTAACCTCCCTTCATGCCGCTGACGCCTCCAGTTTCCCAAACGCAGGCCGCGACCCTCCTCGAATGCATGATCCAGAGCCCGTTGGGTCCCCTCCGACTCGGGGCCACCGACGATGGCCTCTGCCTCCTTGAATTCGACGATCCCCGCCGCCTCGCCAGCGCCCAGCAAGGACTGGATCGCTGGCTGGGACTCCGCCGTGCCCCCGGCCGCAACGGGCACCTCAACCTCGCCATCGCCCAACTCGAAGACTATTTCGCCGGAACCCGGCGTTCCTTCACCGTTCCCCTCGTGGCCCCGGGCACCGTCTTCGAAACCCGCGTCTGGACCGCCCTCCGATCCATCCCCTGCGGCACCACGTGGTCCTACGCCGAACTCGCGGTCGCGATTGGCAACCCCCGTGCCCAGCGCGCCGTCGGGATGGCCAACGGACGCAACCGGATCGCCATCCTCATCCCCTGCCACCGCGTGGTGAACACCGGCGGTTCGCTCGGCGGCTACGGCGGCGGACTCTGGCGCAAGGACTGGCTTCTGAAACACGAGGCCCAGGCTGCACCGGATCGCCCCTCTGCCGGCTGAGCCTGACACCACAGATCCCCTGCCGGTGCGGCGGGCTGGACTCGGGCGTCACGCCGCGGTTCACCCGGTCAACGGGGCACCACGTCGTGACCCTGACCCGCAGCGTCGGGCAACTCACCCCCATGTCCATTCTCCGCTTCAGGTTTCATGCACAAATCACTAAATTCGGTTACCACCCCGGCGGGGATACAACGATTTGGGACACCCGCCCGGACGCATGCCGGACCATCGATTGAACCAACAGGAAGCACAGACGACGCCCGGTCAACGGAGCGACGGAAGTTGGGTTTTGCCCACGATCGAGGCTTTGGATCGTCTCCTTCCCCAGTTCCGGTTTGAATCCCTGATCGGCAGGGGCGGCATGGGCGCGGTCTATCGGGCCATCCAGCGCTCCCTGGAACGGACCGTTGCCATCAAGGTCCTGCCCACCGCGCTCCTCGCCGAACACGAGGGCAACTTCACCGCCCGCTTCGAGCAGGAGGCCCTGACCATGGCCCGACTCCGGCATCCCGGAATCGTGGGCGTCTTCGAAACCGGTGAAGTCGAGGGCCTGCGCTACATCGTCATGGAGTACGTGGACGGCACCGACGTCTCCCGGATGCTCCACGCCACCGGCCGTCTCCCACCCGAGACCGCCCTGCGTCTGGTGCAGCAGACATGCGAGGCCCTCCACCACGTCCACGAACTCGGCATCATCCATCGCGACATCAAACCCGCCAACCTGCTCGTCACCCGGGATGGCCTGATCAAGATCGCTGACTTCGGCCTTGCCCGGCACGCGGATGTCGCCGTCCTCCAACTCACCCGGACCAACGTCGCCGTCGGCACCTCGGACTTCGTTCCACCCGAGCTCTGGCTTCCCGGTGTGGAACTGGATCGCCGGGCGGACATCTACGCGCTCGGCGTAACCCTCTACCAGATGCTCGTCGGTGAGGTCCCCCGCGGACTGTGGGAAGCCGCCAGCATCAAGGCCGGCACCGATCCACGGCTCGATGCCGTCATCGACCGTGCCATGGAGCCGGATCGCGACGCCCGTTACCCGACCGCTGAAGCATTCCGCCGCGACCTGGAACGGATCCACACGTCCGACCTTCCGCTCGAGGCCGTCGAGGGTCTGCAGCCCCCAGCGTCCACGGCGGTCACACCGCCGCCTGCCCGCCCCCACCCACGCCGACTTGCTTCCGCAGCGCTCGCCGTGCTGGCCCTCGCGATCGTGTTCGGCGTATGGCGCCAGTTCGAATCCACATCCCCGGCAACGGCCCTGTCCTTCAACGGGACAAACGATCACGTCCGCGTCGCAGCGAGCCCCATTCCCACCAACGGCCCGTTCACCATCGAATGCTGGGTCAAGGCGGACCCTTCGCCTGTCCCCCGGTACACCACCCTGATCTCGCAGGCGATGGACGAGTCCTTTCCCCGGTTTTACATCGGCACCGGCCTCCGCGGTGAAGTCCGCGTCGGGGATGCCTGGATCGACACCGGCTTCCAGCTTCCCACCGGCGAATGGCATCACCTCGCGCTGGTCCGGACCGAGGTGGACGCCCAACTCCTCCTCGACGGTGTCGAAGTCGCCCGACGCGACTCGCCCATTTCCAACCCCTCCGCCGCCCCCTGGTTGGACATCGGCAAGCAGTTCGGCACCCTCCCCGAGCACTGGGACGGATCCGTCGATGAACTCCGCATCTGGTCCACCGCCCGAACCCCGGAGCAGTTGCGGTCGAACATGCGCTCACGCATCACGCCCAAGACCCCGGAACTCGCCGCCTATTACCGCTTCGACGAGGGATCCGGTTCGCGGGTCCGGAACCTCGCCCTCTCGACGGGCTCCTCCTTCGACGGCACAGTCCTTGGCATGCCCGTCTGGCAACCATCCACACGCCCCGTTTCCCGCGCCCTCTGGTAATCGCTCCGGATGAAATCGCCGCTCTACAGGGAATCAGGGTCAGGGCCGATGGGCGGATGGCAACCACCGCCGCTCGACGAGGTGCAGGCCATCCTTCCCGCGTACGAGTTCATCGGCCTCATCGGCTGTGGAGGCATGGGAGCCGTCTACCACGCCCGACAGCGTTCGCTCCGTCGATCCGTCGCGGTGAAGATCCTGCCCGCGGCGCTGATGAACCGCCTGGAGGCGAACTTCGCCGAGCGTTTCCGCCGCGAGGCGCTCACGATGGCCCGCCTCAACCACCCGGGAATCGTCGCCGCCATCGAATCCGGCGAGGCCGGCGGTTTCCTCTACCTCGTCATGGAACACGTCGACGGCCCGGACGTGTCGCGATTGCTCCGGCAATCCGGCCGTCTGGCGCCCGAAGTCGCCGTCTCCATCACCTGCCAACTGGCCGCGGCACTCGCCTATGCCCACGCCTCCGGCGTCATCCACCGCGACATCAAGCCCGGCAACATCCTCCTCACCCGGGAAGGCCAGGTGAAGGTCACCGACTTCGGCCTCGCGTGCCACGCCGATGACTCGCGACCGGACCTCACCAGCTCCAACGTCGCCGTCGGCACCGCCGACTACCTCGCACCCGAAGCCCTCCGCCCCGGCGTCCGCGTCGATGCACGGGCCGACCTCTATTCGCTGGGCGTGACCCTCTTCCAGATGCTGAGCGGTGCCGTGCCGCGAGGCCGATGGAAGATGCCCAGCCAGACCCTCGGTACCGACCCGCGCCTCGACGAAATCCTGCGCCGCGCCCTCGCCACCGATCCCGACCAGCGGTATCCGGACTCGACAACGATCCTCAAGGAGCTCGAACCCATCCGCGCCGGACTCCCGCCGACGCCGGCCGAGAAGCGTGCCGCGCGGCGCCGTACGCTGCGGCGTTGGACTCCGGTTTTCGGCATCGGCCTGGCGCTGACGCTGGGCGCATCCCTGTGGAACAAACTCCGCCCGTTGCCGCGCGAGGTGACCCTGCCCCACTTCTCCAAGCGGGAGGGTTACCTCGAAGTCCCGGGTTTCGGCCTCTCCCTGCCGACGAGCGAACTGACCATCGAATTCTGGGTCCGCCCGGAAGCTTACCGGGGGCAGGCGATCTTCGAGTTGGTCCCGAACGAACCGGACAACCAGTGCCGATTCCTCCTCAACGGGCACGGCGGTGCCAGCGTCTGGGATTTCGGTGCCGAACGCGGCGTGGGTCAACTCGTCGGTCCGAGCCCGGCGGACGCGATCGGGCTCTGGACCCATTACGCGTTGGTGGCCAGCCGCCAGGCCAATCGGATGCAGATCTTCACCAACGGCGTCCTCCACGCGGAAAAGACCGGGATGACCCCGTTCACCCCGCGCCCTGCAGCCCTCCGTGTCGGGGGCGACACGCTCCCCTTGCGAGGCGCGCTTTTCGACTTCCGCGTCTGGAACCACGCGCGGACTGCGGACCAGATCCGGTCCGGCATGTCGGCCCAACCTGCGAACGGGGCTCCCGGCCTTCGGCTCCACTATTCCCTCGCATCCAATACCAACACGACCGTCCCCAACCTCGCCTCGGCGACCGGCAATGCGTTGGACGGGTCCTTCCTCCGTCCGCCCCCGTGGACCAACCTCACGGCACCAGGTCGAGCCCTGCCCATCATCCCTCGCACTTCCCCTCGCACGTGGATCGTCCGCTCCGGCGCCGACTCCGGGGAAGGCACCCTCCGCACCGCGCTCGCCCAGGCCCGCAATCACGACCGGATCCGGTTCGATCCCTCACTTTCGGGCAACGTCCTCCACCTCACGCAAGGCGCATTGATGATTGGGTTCAGCGTCGACATCGACGCCCGCGATCTCCCGGGAGGATTCACCATCGATGCGGACCACAAGGACCGCGTCCTGCGCGTCGCCCAGTCCACGATCGTCCACGTGGCCGGTCTGACGTTCACCAATGGCTTCGCCAATCTCGGCGGCGGGATCTTCAACCAGGGATGGCTTGACCTCGAGGACTGCGTGATCTCCGGGAACCGTTCCTCCCATGACGGCGCGGGCGTCTACGTCGAGCTCGATACCGGCCTCCGGATGAACCGTTGCCGCCTCCAGGCGAACCGATCGGAAAGTCATGGCGGGGGTCTCTGGATCGGCGGGATCCCGGGCGCGACCCTGACCCAGTGCGTCTTTGCCGACAACGAAGCCCGCCTCGGCGGTGGAGCCATCCTCGCCTACTTCTCCCCGCTGCTGGTGGTCTCGTCCGCGATCACCAACAACCTGGCGCTGGAGGCCGGCACCGGTGGCGTTTTCGTCGAAGCCAGCTTCATCCACATCGCCGACTCAGACATCTCCGACAACCGGGGTCCCGAAGGGATCGCCATCAGTCTCAAAGGCGGTGCCCGCAACGTCATCGCCGATCATCGGATCAACCCGCCCGCTGCCAGAGCGGATCTGCCGATTGGCCCATGCCGGTAGGGGGTGGAGGGAAGGAAGCTCGAAGCCATCGCCACTGCCTCGTGACCTCGTCAGCTACCCTTCCCACTCGTAGCAGACGACGTCAGGAGGCTGTGGAAAGAGCCCCGATCTTGAAGACTCACTCAAGCTTCAAGCCTTCATCACTGCCTCGTGACCTCGTCAGCTACCCCTCCCACTCGTAGCTCAGGAGGCTGTGGAAAGAGCGATCTTGAAGACTCAGGCCTTCATCACTACCTCGTCAGGTATCCTGTGCTCTTGAAGACACTCAAGCAAGGCCGGGTGCGGCGCGGCTCCCTCCAGAACAGAAAACTTCAATCTTTCTACCCACTGCCAGTAATGTGCCCCGCACATCACATGTCCGCGGAACCACCCAAGGAGATCCAACCCGGAATCAGCGCGGAGCTGCCCAAGGTCCATTCACATTTTCCCACCACGCGCTGGACCCTCGTCCAGCGCCTCCGTCAGGGCGGTGAAGGACAGCAGGCCGCCCTCGACGAACTCTGCGCGCTCTATTGGTACCCCATCTACGCCTTCCTCCGCCGGCGCGGCCACGCCCACCACGACGCCGAGGACATCACGCAGGGCTTCTTCATCAAGGTCCTCAACGATGCCTCCTTCGAGGCCTCCGACGCCAACCGCGGCCTCCTGCGGACGTTTCTCCTGTCCGCCCTGCAACGCCACATCGCGGACCGCAACCGGCACGATCTCGCGCAGAAGCGCGGCGGCGGAAAGGCGATCATCGCCTTTGAATCGATGGGAGCCGAGGAACGGTACGGCAACGAACCCAAGGACCACCGCGACCCCGAACATCTGTTCGCGCAGGCCTGGGCCCGCGAACTCCTCGAAACCGTGCGCCGCCAGTTGGAGGCCGAGTTCAGCGCAGGTGGTCGCAGCGAGACCTTCCAGATCCTGCTGCCGTTCCTGATCGGCGAGGATCCACCGTCCTACCGCGACGTCGCCGCGCGCCTGAAGGCCAGCGAGACCGCCGTCCGCGTCCTCGTGTTCCGCATGCGCACACGGTTTCGCGAATGCCTCCGCGAAACCGTCGCCACCACCGTCCAGTACCCGGCTGAGACCGAATCGGAGATCCAGTGGATCGTCTCGATCCTCACCGGGCCCTGAACCCCCGGCCTCAACGCCGTCGCAGCCGATAGAACTTCGCCGCTGCTCCCGTCGCGATGTTGACCGGAGTGGTGCTGAACGTGGGGGAATCAATCCAGACGTTGTCACCCAGCGTGCTGCTCTCCTGCAGGACATAGGCGCCGGCGGGCGCCGTCCACGAGATCGTCGTCACACCGAGGACGCCCACCTCGATGGCGAGCGTGGGACGGTCTCCGGCCTGCACGGCTTGTGGGGTTGCCCAGAAGCCGATCATCGCCGCGTACAGACCGCCGGAAAGTGGACCGCCGGCCACACCCTGTCCGAGGGTGCCGGTGATGCGATAGCTGCCACCACTGCTGGTGCTGCCACCGCCGGCGATGACCACCGAGCGCAGGCTGTATTGCTGGGCCATCAGCGGGCCGCCCAGGACAAGCAACATTCCCAGGATCGGCGCCGGGCGCGCCCAGCGGGAGGGTTGGATGGATTTCATGGTGTGTTCCCTTTGGGTTCAGGTTGCCGGTTCACTTGGCCTCCACATCCATGCCCTGCATCCGCAGGGCGCGCTCGATGGCTCCCAACCGACGCGCCAACCCCTGGTTCTCCGCGCGCAACCGGAGCAACTCGGCCTCCTTCTCGCCCAGCTTCTCATTCAGGCCCTGGATCGCCGCCAGCGCCACGCCGTCGGCGTCGACCGTCGAGATGCCCTTGTCGTCGCCACCGACGCCGAACGCCGCATAAAAGTCCTGCGCCACCGGACCGATGTGCCGCACGTCCTTGATCGTCTTGTAGCTCCACTCGGTGATCGACAGGGCCGCCACCTTGGCCAGCACCTCACGCGGGTTCACCGACGTGAAGTTCTGCTTCGCGTTGCGATCGCTCGTCGGTGTGAAGACCGTCGCCTTGGCTTCGCCGGCGACATGGAGCCTGGCACTCGGGTTCGCAATCGGGCCGATCGCGACGTTCCCGCCCGAAAAGTTCAGGTACAGCGTGGACGGAGAGTTACCGTTGAAGGCCGCCAACTGCCCCTCATTGATCGTCGTGTGGAGCTTGTCCGCCGGACCGAAATTCACCAGTCCTGTGCCATCGCCGAAACCGATGAAGGAATCCGCGGAATCACCCACCACTTCCAACCGCGCCTGGGGAGTCGGGGTGTTGATGCCGACGTTCCCGTTGGTTCCATTGATCCGGAACCGCTCCAAATGGAATCCCTCCGGTTGCGCGGAGATCACCACGCTTCCGCGGGCTCCAATTTGCATCGTGCCAGGATTGCCGAAACTGGACTGACTGTTCAGATACCCGACATGGCCTCGATACTGGTTGGTCTGGTCAAAGTAGACCCCTGAGAAGCCGCCCGGATGGATGTTGTCGAAACGGGCGACGCCGGCATTCGCTGCGTTGGCCTCCACATGCAACGGTGTTGCCGGTGCGGTTTTCCCGATTCCCATCCTGCCGTCATGATCGATGACCACCTGCGACTTGAAGCTGTTCGCGCCGGTCATCTGCCCAAACTGGATGGAACTCGGCCCGTAGAAATCCGAGGAATACAAGGCCGTGATGCCGGTAGGAAGCTGGGCAAGGCCATACCGGTCGTTCGGGCCATAGTAGGCTTCGATCATCCCACGGAACGTGTTGCGCGGCCCCAACGAATAGATGCTGCCATCCTGGGCGATGTGCAATTGACCAGCCACATCCAGCGCGGCACCCGGGGTCAACGTACTGATGCCGACACGTCCCGTCGGGATGGCCACCCCACCCGAAATCGCATTCCACAACCCGATCGACGGCGACAGATCCTGTGCCGTCAGCGAGCCATTGGCCACCTGCGCGGATCCCACCGCGCCGTCCTGGAGCAGGAGCGACCCGATGCTGCCCGGTGCCAACCGTGCCACCGGCAACGTGCCGGTCGTCAGTTGAGACGCATTCAGCCCCGTCAGGTTGGCGCCGTTGCCCGTGAAGGCGTTGTTCGGATGCGTGAACGCCCGCGGCGTCGAAAGGGTCGCCGAAAGGTTGGCGTCGGTCACCTGCCCGATCAGCCCGGAAGCGTTGACCGTCCCGGCGTGGATCGCGTACGGGGTCGAGGTCACCGGCTGCCGCGGCGTGAGCGCGGTGAAGGCACCGGTGGCCGCACCCGGGCGGACACTGAGGCCGATCCAGCGCGGGGCGCCGATGAAGGAAGCGGCTGGGAAATCCAGGACGGCGGTGAAGACGCCATTCGTCACGGCGAGGTCATTCACCTGGAGCGTGGCCGTGGCCGTTCCACCCGATTCGGCGCTGAAGAGCCCGAAGCTCAGGTCGAAGACGCCATTGGCCGGTTGTCCCCATCCTGGAGGAGTCCTTGGTAGGTGAAGGCCTGGCCAAGGCACGCTCCGGTGGAGAGTGCTGCCAGGACGGCGATGCGGAGGAGGGTCTGTGATTTCATGAAGGATGATTGCTTGTTCACCTTCCTCTTTCGCAGACCGACCCGCGCCGTTTCAGGAAATCCTTGGCCGATTGCGCAACCTCCCCTTCCTTGTCCCGCCGGGTGAGGACACCCGGCCTTCAACCCCGTGGACTGGAGGCCGCGTGCCCCCACGCGGCGCCTTCCTTGTCCCGCCGGGTGAGGGCACCCGGCCTTCAGTCTAGGATTCTGGCAACTCCCTCAGGGCTTGAACGAGTAGACGTCCAGGTTCCACGCCTGACCTTCCGGATTCGTGAAGTCGAATCCGGAGAACACGAACAACTCCTTGCCCACCTCGACCGCCCGGTGACGCTTGAGCGCAGGTCCTGCTCCCGCAGTGGCGGAGATCTCCTCCCAGGTCCCGCCATTCCGGTCGAAACGCCACAGCTCGTTGGTCACGTTCTGGGCAAACGGAGAACCACAGCACGGGACTCCGCCCGGGAGATCCCCGCCGTGGATGTACAGGTCGCCCTTGAGGACGCCCGCAGCGACGAGGTTCCGCGCCGGATCCACATTGAACGGAGCCGCGGGGGTGCGGTTGATCCAGCGATTGCAGTCGATGTCGTACTCCCAGGTGTCCGCCAGGGTCTCGAATCCGAACTGACCCAGTGTCTCGCCTCCGTAGAGGATCAGGCGTCCGCCCTGCGCGCCCGTGCCGTAGGCGGCTTCATGACGGGGAGGCGGCGAACCGGCGGCCCCATCGGGAATCAATTCCGTCCAGCGTCGGGATTCCACGTTGTAGACCCAGAGGTCGTTCAGGGTGGAGAAGAAGCCGTTGATCCCGCCAAACAAGTACATGCGGTTGCCCACCATCCAGACCGCGGGACGCGACCGACCGCTGGGTCCGGCCGTGAGCGGCTGGATCTGCGTCCACGTGTTTCCCCGCGTGTTGTAGGCCCACAGATCGTCGTAGACCGAGAAGTCCGCGTAGAACGGATCCGTGTTCACCCCGCCACCGAACACGAAGATCCGCTGGCTTGCCGCGTGGGCGACGGAGGCGGCGAAGGCACGTGGCGGAGGGACCGGTCCCTGCGGTTGCAGGCGCGTCCACCGGTCCGACTTGGTGTCGAACCGGTAGAGATCGTTATAGGGGACATGCTGCGGGGCGGTGAGGCTGTCGAAGACGCCCCCGAAGACATAGACGTCCTTGCCCAGCGCACTCACCGCCGGGGCGGAACGTTCCGTCGGCCCGACGCCGGTGGCCGGATGCACCGTCCAGCCATCCGCCAGCACCGGAGCGCAGGCGGACACCAGCGCCACGGCCAGCGTGCGCAGAAGTTGGAACGCAGAACGTCCGGAACGTGCCGGACACGGAATAGACAGGATGGAACTCATATGGGACTGATTGGTTTGTGTTGGCCGCCGGTCCGAAGGAATCCGGACCGGGGAAAAATCCGAGGTGGTCGACAACCTTCACTGAGCCTGGAAACGGCAGTTCATTGAACCGCAGATGCCGCCGATTCCGCAGATGGAGGGGCAGCAATGCCAGCACCCAAGGCTCGTGCAGACGTCACCTTGCGGGTGAAGGGCACGCCCGATCCAAGCTGCTGACTCTCTGCGTCATTTGCGATCATCTGCGGTTCCAACTGCTGCTTTCAGGCTGAACGGGATTGCCCAGCCGGAAGAACTCCGTCTCCGAGAGCTTCGGAGTGGCCCGCGACAGTGACCGCCACATGGGTCCAGGTGCGCAGCGGCACCGGAAGGGTGCTGCGCACCCCGTTGAATCGTCCACAACGCCCAAGTTCAAGGAACTGCGGATCGTCCGGGTTCTCCGTGTTTGCCCGGATCAGCAACTCGACACCACCGCCACATCCCGGCGTGGAGAAGACGGCCGTCCGTTTTCCTCCCGACGTGCTCCCGGAACGCAGATAGACCCACGCACCGATTGTGTAAGGATGCCCCATCGACCAACCGCCAGAGAGCACGACCTCCACCGAGTCATCCACGCCGTCGAAATCCAGGGCGTAACCCTGCGGCGCGCCACGCAGGGTCGCGGGAAGGACGACCAGAAGGCACAGCAACAACCGCCACAGGGCGCGTTGCATCGTCGTGAAAGGGGTACAGGACATACGTTCTCGGGATCAGTGACCGTCTTCCTGTTACGGGTTTTTCCCGGAAAGTTGCGCGGCCTCGGAAAAACCCTGCCTTTTGTGGTTCCTCCCTGTCCCAAGGCCCTTGCCCACGGCGATGAGGACATCGCCTCTCCGTCCCAGGGGCCGGGGCGGCGACGTCCACGTCGCCTCATCCCGTTCGCGTCCTTGAGCGGGTGGGATCGGAAGGGTACGGTTCCCGGGTGAGCACTGAAACGGACACCATGGGAACCCCTCCGGCCACCCTCTCCCCGGAGGTTGTGGAGAAGGCCATGCAGGCCGTGAAGGACTTCCACTCCTGCTTTTGGTGGTGGAACCGGGACTTTGTTCCCCGGAATCCGGAGGATGTGCGCGAGATCGTGTTCCATCTTCGCCGGGGTGACCATCAGGCTTGGCGACGCGCCCAGGAGCTCCAAACGTGCCTCTGACTGCGCTCCAAAAGCGGGTCTTGCTGATCCTGGCCGCCAACCGAAGTGCTGAAAGCCACTTTGCTGGGGGGCTGGTCCTCAATGCCGCAGACAGTTCCCCCCGGTACAGCCATGACTTCGACATTTTCCACGATGCCGAGGCTGAGGTCGCCCGTGCCAGTGACCTCGACTTCGCTTCACTGGAGTCCGCAGGTTACCAGATCCGGAGGGCTGCGGGCGATTGGCACAATCCCGCTGGTTTTCGCAAGGCAAGGCTTCTGCACGAGGGTGAAGAGCTCGAAATCGACTGGGCAGCTGACTCGGCGTTCAGGTTCTTTCCAATCGAAACAGACCCGATTCTTGGATGGCGCCTGCATCTTTTCGACATGGCGACGAACAAGGCGTTGGCCCTCGCGTCGCGGTCCGCGACACGCGACTATGTGGATATTGTAGAGCTGGATCACGTCTACCCATTGGAGTCGATCCTTTGGGCCGCATGCGGGAAGGACCTCGGATTCAGTCCGATGCTCCTTCTGGAAATGATGCGCCGGTTTGCCCGGATCAATCCACGGCAACTCGAAACCATCCAGGCCCGTCACCTCGACCCGCTGGCACTCAAAAAGGCATGGATCAGCATGTCGGACCGGGCGGAAGCGGAGATCACGCGGATCGCTGATACCATGCCACAGATCCCTATCGGCGTAGCGTTTGTGGATGCGAACGGCTCTCCAGGATGGATCGGGCAATCTCCTGAACTTCAGGTCCATCGTCCCAGTATTCGTGGCTGTTGGCCTCGTGTCCTTCCGGAATCCAGCTGAGAAGCCCCGTCCATGGACCCAGATCCGATCCTTCGTCCCACGGCCACCGCTGCGGCCGGACGATTCCGAACCACCCACTGGTCCCTCGTCCTCAGGGCGGCAGGCACGGAGGAGGAGGAGGCACAGGCGGCCCTGGAGCGGCTCTGCACCGGATACTGGCCGGCCGTCTACACCTTCATCCTGCGTCGCGGGAATGCGCCCGAAACCGCCCAGGACCTGACCCAGACCTTCTTCGCCCGCCTCCTGGAGAAGGAATGGCTGCGCCAGGCCGACGCCACCAAGGGTCGTTTCCGCACCTTCCTGCTCACCGCCGTCACCCGCTTCCTGTCCAATACCCACGAGCGCGAACAGGCCAGCAAGCGCGGCGGCGGACAGGTTCCCATCGCCCTCGACACGACCGTTCCGGAACCCGGATGGGTCGTCCCGCTCCAGCGGCATCGGACGCCCGAGGAGGAGTACGACCGGCGCTGGGCCGAAACCCTGCTCGAACGCGTCCTCCTCCGGCTTCGCGAGGAATTCGATGGGGGGGGTCGCACCGGACGTTTCGAGGCCTTGAAGGAGTTCCTGACCGGGGACCGCGGCGATCGCCCCTACGTGGAAGTCGCAGCCCGCCTGGGCGTGAGTGAATCCGCCGTGAAATCCGGCATCTACCGCCTTCGCCAGCGCTACGGGGAACTCGTTCGCGAGGAGATCGCCGAAACCGTTGATTCGCCGGAAGAGGTCGATGATGAGATCCGATACCTGCTCACCATCCTCGCAGGCTGATGGGCGCATTGTGACACTGGCCCCTGTGGGAATGGTCGGGGTGGCAACCTCCTCGTCGCCCTTCAAAAGTTCTTCCCGCTCGGGGTAGCAACCTCCTCGTCGTCCTTCCAAAGCTATTCCCAATCGGGGTGGCGATGTCCTCATCGCCCCGGGAAAGGCTTTGGAACGGCGACGAGGACGTCGCCACCCCGTTCAACAAAGGTACAGAATCAAGAGGCGCCACGGGGCAGATCCTGGCGCAACTTCGGGACGGTTTTCCTGAACAGAAAGGTGTGGTCGGAGCAAGGCAACGGCCGCAGCCAGCAACTCCATGAGCGATCACGCATGCATCCAGTGCGGCAGGCCGGTGCGACAGTCCGTCACCAACGGACTCTGCGCGCATTGCCTCCTCCAGCAGGTGCTGCAACCCCAGCCACCCCCGGACCCCGCCTTCCTTCCCGACACCAGCCAGCGCTGGATCGGCCCCTACGTCCTGCTCGGGGAGATCGCCCGCGGCGGCATGGGAATCGTGTTCCGCGCCCGCGAACGCGACCTCGGACGTGAAGTCGCGCTGAAGCTGTTGCGCGGAGCCGAATGGGTTTCCGGCGACGCCCTGGAACGGTTCCGGACGGAGGCCCGGGCCGCAGCCGCCCTGCTCCATCCGCACATCGTGCCCGTCTACGCGTTCGGCGACGACGGCGGCAACTGGTACATCGCGATGCGCCTGATCGAGGGCGGCTCGCTCGCTGACTGGATCCAGCGGGAGACCGCGGGCGGCTCCCGTCCGGCCGATCCCCGGCAGGCCGCCACCATCCTCCGCAAGCTGGCGGAGGCCACCCACCACGCCCATCAGCACGGCGTCCTCCATCGCGACCTGAAACCGGAGAACGTCCTGATCGATACCACCGGGGAACCGTTCCTCACCGATTTCGGCATGGCCCGCCTCGCCGATGCCGGCACGCGCCTCACCCGCTCACAAACGTCCCTCGGCACACCCGCCTATATCGCGCCGGAGGTGGCCGTCGGCGGCTCCAACGAAGCCACGGTCCTGAGCGATGTCTACGGCCTGGGGGCCATCCTGTACGAATTGCTGACGGGGCGCCCGCCCTTCGAGGGATCCACGCCATTGGGCATCCTGCAGCAGGTGACGGAGGCGGAGGTCCGACGCCCATCCAGCCTGCATGCGAAGGTGGACCGCGACCTGGAAACCATCTGCCTCAAGGCCATCGCCCGTGACCCCGCCGGACGCTACACCTCCTGCGCCGCCCTCGCGCAGGACCTGGAACGTTGGCTCAACGGCCAGCCCATCGAGGCGCGTCCCATCAGTTCGTTTGTCTGGTGCGTGAAATGGGTCCGCCGACGTCCCGTCCTCGCCGCACTGGCGTTCCTGCTCGCGTGCTCGGTCGTTGTGATCACCGTTGGATCGTGGGCGGTCAGCAGGAACCTCCGCGCCGTGGCCGAAGGACAGCGCCGTTCCATCGTTGCGCTGAACACGGAGTCCGCCAACCAGCGCATCGCCGAGGACAACACGGCCGCGTCGCTGCCCTACCAGGTCCAGTCCCTCCAGCTCGATGCCGACGATCCCGTCCGTTCCAGGATGCATCGGATCCGCCTCGGCCTGACCCTGCGCGACATGCCGCGGCTCCGGCACCTGTGGAGCCACGGTGCCGCCGCCAATTCCGCCGCCTTCAGTCGGGACGGCCAGCGCATCCTGTCCGCCGGCGAGGACGGCGTCGTCCGCATCGGATCCATCGGTGGCGGGGAAACCACCGTCCGATGGAAGCATCCCAGCCCCGTCCTTCGGGCAATGTTCAGCCCCGACGACCGCTTCGTGCTGACCCTCGGGAGCGATGGCCTTGCCCGTTGCTGGGAGGTGGCCTCGGAAGCCCAGCCGTACGACGGGTGGCCCGTCACGGTCCACGTGTACCGCATGCCCGTCACCCCCGTGGCCTCGTTCAGCCCGGACGGCACCCGCATCCTGAGCTTCCACGAGACGCGTCTCGAAATCCGGAACACGGAAACCGGTAAGCCGCTCCATCCCGCCGTCGAGGCCGGGGCCACCGTTGTCCACGCCAGCTTCAGCGCCGATGGCGAACGCATCCTCTCCGGCCTCGCGGATGGCACCGCGCAGGTGTGGCAATGTTCCCCCGCCGGCCTGCGCCTGCTTGGCTCGCACCGTCATCCGAGCCGCATCACCGCCACCGGTCTCTCCGCCTCGGGACGCATCGTCGCGTCGGTGGGACTCGATGCCATCGGCGTCCTGTGGGAGGCGCGCACCGGGAACACCCTCGGCGTTCCGTTCCGCCACGAGACCACCCAGCGCATCCAGCAGGCCACCTTCAGCCCGTCGGACGACCACTTCGTCACGCTCTCCTTCGACAACTCGGTGCGTCTCTGGGACGGCACCACCGGGCGGATGATCGGCCGCGAGATGGGCCATCCCAACGGCATCACCTTCGTCCGCTGGGACCGCTCCGGACAGCGGTTGGTCACGGGTTGCTTCGATGGTGCCGTCCGCGTGTGGGATGCCCGCAACGCCACCCTGGCTGACGCATGGCTGCCCCACGGGAGTTACGTCACGGACGCCGCCTTCTCGCCCTCCGGCGAGCAGTTGGTCACCGCCGCACAGGATGGTGGCATCCGGATCTGGACCTTCCCTGCGTCCACCCACGGGGCCTCGCGAGTCTCCGAACAACCGATCCGCCTGTCCTTCTTCAGCCCGGACGGTTCCCGCCTCGCCACCGCTCCGGACGGGGAATCGCTCCACCTCCACACCCTGCACGGGCCAGGATCCACCAACGGCCTCGAACTCCGTCACCACGGCAATGGCAAGGTCATGACGGGAGCCTTCGACCCCACCGGACGCTTCATCGCCACCGCCACGCAGGACGGACATCTCCACCTCTGGGATGCCCACTCCGGCCAACCCGCCGGCCCGTCGCAACCCGTCGGAGGGACCGTCGCCTCCATCCAATTCGACGCTGGCGGTCACTACGTAGCCGTCACCGCGGCTACGGGCGATGCGCAACGCTTCCTCACCGTCTGGGAGACACCCGGGCTTCTCCCCGTTTCCTCCACCCCCCGCGTGGGAGAGGGAATCAACTGGGCGGAATTCCACCCCGATGGCCAACGGATCCTGACCACGGCCGCGTTCGGCAACCTGCGATTCTGGAATGCGGCCACAGGTCAGCCTGCGAAACCCACGATGGATGGCCGCTTCTCGGTCAGCGAAGCCCACATCAGCCCGGATGGTCGTTGGCTCGCTGTCGGCGAAGTGGACATGGGTTTCGCCACGCACCCCGGCCAACTGTGGTCCACATCCACCGGCCAGAAGGTCGGCCCGCCCCTGCTCCAGCAGGATGGCACCACCAGCGTCGCGTTCAGCCCCGACGGCACCCGGCTCGCCACGGGCACCGAGTCCGGATCCGTCCGCATCTGGAGCGTACCGTCGGGTGAACCCCGGACACCGCCCATGATCCATCAGAACAAGGTCCAGCGGTTGCTCTTCTCCCGCGATGGCACCGTGCTCGCCACCCGGACCCTTGCGGGATCCGTCCAGCTCTGGGACGCCGCCACGGGAACACCCTTGATCCCCTCCCGAATCATTCCTGGCACCGCGATCTCGATGGCCTTCCTCGACGCCACCCAGACCTTCCTCGTCATCGGAGGCGACGGCGTTCTGCATCACTGGGATTGTGTCCCCACGCCGGAATCCACCGACGAACTCTCCCGCCTGTCCGACGCCCTCAACGGCATCCCACCCAAGCGGTGAATCCGTAGGACCCACGCCCAACACACGAAACCTGTTATCGCGCAGAGACGCAGGGGCGCGGAGAAACCACTCGCCACGCCCTTCCATCTTTTTTGCGTCCCTTTGCGATTCTTGCGGCAAAATCCCTCCATCACCGAATCGCGTTGCGGCCGCAAAAATCACAAGAGGACGCAAGAAGGGCCGCCCACGAACACCCACAACGGCACTGCCCGAGTGCAAAGCTCTGCGCCTCCGCGTCTCTGCGCGAAATTCATCCGCACGACCACGCCAACCAAAAGAAACCCGTTCTCGCACAGAGACGCAGGGGCGCAGAGAAACCACACGCCACGCCCTTCCATCTTTTTGCCTCTCTTTGCGATTCTTGCGGCAAAACCCCTCACGCACCGAATCGCGTTGCGGCCGCAAAAATCACAAGAGGACGCAAGAAGGGCCGCCCACGAACACCCACAACGGCACTGCTCGAGTGCAAAGCTCTGCGCCTCCGCGTCTCTGCGCGAAATTCATCCGTACGACCACGCCAACCAAAAGAAAACCGTTCTCGTGCAGAGACACAGGGGCGCAGAGAAACACCCACGCCACGCCCTTCCCTCTTTTTTGCGTCTCCTTGCGATTCTTGCGGCAAAACCCCTCACGCACCGAATCGCGTTGCGGCCGCAAAAATCGCAAGAGGACGCAAGAAGGGCCGCCCACGAACACCCACAACGGCACTGCTCGAGTGCAAAGCTCTGCGCCTCCGCGTCTCTGCGCGAAATTCATCCGCACGACCACACCAACCAAAAGAAAACCGTTCTCGCGCAGAGACGCAGGGGCGCAGAGAAACCACACGCCACGCCCTTCCATCATTTTTGCGTCTCCTTGCGATTCTTGCGGCAAAACCCCTCACGCACCGAATCGCGTTGCCGCCGCAAAAATCGCAAGAGGACGCAAGAAGGGCCGCCCACGAACACCCACAACGGCACTGCTCGAGTGCAAAGCTCTGCGCCTCCGCGTCTCTGCGCGAAATTCATCCGCACGACCACGCCAACCAAAAGAAAACCGTTCTCGCGCAGAGACGCAGGGGCGCGGAGAAACCACACGCCACGCCCTTCCATCATTTTTGCCTCCCTTTGCGATTCTTGCGGCAAAACCCCTCACGCACCGAATCGCGTTGCCGCCGCAAAAATCGCAAGAGGACGCAAGAAGGGCCGCCCACGAACACCCACAACGGCACTGCTCGAGTGCAAAGCTCTGCGCCTCCGCGTCTCTGCGCGAAATTCATCCGCACGACCACGCCAACCAAAAGAAACCCGTTCTCGCGCAGAGACGCAGGGGCGCAGAGAAACACCCACGCCACGCCCTTCCATCATTTTTGCGTCTCCTTGCGATTCTTGCGGCAAAACCCCTCACGCACCGAATCGCGTTGCCGCCGCAAAAATCGCAAGAGGACGCAAGAAGGGCCGCCCACGAACACCCACAACGGCACTGCTCGAGTGCAAAGCTCTGCGCCTCCGCGTCTCTGCGCGAAATTCATCCGCACGACCACGCCAACCAAAAGAAAACCGTTCTCGCGCAGAGACGCAGGGGCGCGGAGAAACCACACGCCACGCCCTTCCCTCTTTTTTGCCTCCCTTTGCGATTCTTGCGGCAAAACCCCTCACGCACCGAATCGTTCTGCGGCCGCAAAGATCACAACGGACGAAAACAGGGAAACCAGCGCATCCCGTCTTCGCGTCCCTTTCGCGGCTTCGCGTGAGACCAGTCCCAATCTTTTCCGTCTTCCCCACTCCGGTCCGCTCGGCGAGAACTGTCCCCATGAAGCTCGGGTTCGTGTCCGCCATCCTCTCATGTCGACAGGCCGCGCTGCGTCTGGCCGGCAACGTCCTGCGCTCCTTTTTCGGCAATTTCACCCGTCCGGTTTCCAACCCCGCATGAGCACCCCCGTTCCCGTCCCGGCCATCCCGCCGCGCGAACACTTCGCGCATTGTCCGCGTTGTGCCGCGCCCCTCGCGCCTGGCGCGGAGTCCAACCGCATGGAATGTCGCGCCTGCGACTTCCTCTTCTTCTTCAATCCCACCGTGGCGGCCGTGGCCTTTGCCGCGCGGAAGGACGGCCGCATGCTCTTCATCCGTCGCGCCAAGGAACCCGGCAAGGGGCTGCTGGCACCGCCCGGTGGATTCATCGACATGGGCGAGACCGCCGAGATCGCCGTCGAACGCGAGGTCCGCGAGGAGGTCAACGTCCGCCTCACCGAGGTCACCTTCCTCTGCTCGCAAGTGAACCAATACGCCTACCGCGGCGTGCTGTATCCGGTCCTCGACCTCTTCTTCACCGCCCGCGTCACCAACCCGGCCTCGGCGGAAGCCCTCGACGACGTCTCCGGATTCGAGTGGCGCAATCCCCTCGATGTCTCCGCCGACGAACTGGCCTTCCCGTCGATGAAGGCCGCGTTGGCCGTCCTTCAATCACGTCTGCGCATCCCCACGGCATGAAGACCACCGACCCATCCAAAAACCCAACGCCTACCCCGGATCCAGTCGCCCCCGAGACCCGCGAGATCTCCCCGGCCACCGCCAGCGAAGGCCCCGGGGAACACTGGCGCTGGTGCCCGCGATGCAGCCACGAGTTGCACAACGAGAAGTGCAAGCTCCGCTGCCCCCGCTGCCACTACTTCATGAGCTGCTCGGATTTCGACTGAGGGGGGAGGAGTTCGAAGTTTTCAGAGGGTGTTACGAATTGTTCTGTAAACACCTTGTTATAAGAATGATGAAATCGAAGTTGGTTACTTTTCGTTCTCGAGTCCTCAGTTAGGATCCAAAGGGGTAGGCTTTTCGCCATGGCGAAGTCCTTTCCCCAGACCGGTACGGCTGAACTTCTCGACATCCTTTCCCCCTTCGTTCCAGACGACTTCATCAACGCCCGTTGGCCCCATCCGCACCGTCGCGGTCGTCGTCTCAGCTACTCCCAAGCTCAACTCTTCCGCGTCCATCTGCTCGCTGTCCTGAGCCCCGTCCATTCCTTCAATCTCCTGGCCCGGCTTTTGCCCGAGCAACCCGCCTGGCGTCGCTTCGCTCATATCCGCTCCGCCAGCCGTACTCCGGATGTGCGGATGCTTCACGAGTTCCGCACTCGCCTGGGTGTTTCCGGCTTACGGAACATCGTCGTCGAAATCCTCCGCCCAATCATCGAGCGGTATGCCGCTCTCCCACGTTCGATCGCGCTCATCGACTCAACGGATCTGGAGGCTTCGGACGTGGGCTTCAAAAAAAAGACACGGGCACCTACGGCGCCCAAGGTGCCGCGTTGGGAGCACGTACCATCAAGATGGGAAAGACCCGATGGTACGTCGGCTACAAGAAGCACACCCTTCGTCTTTGGCTCCACGAGCACCAAGACAGCGTTCAGCTCGTTCCGCTGATCTCCTGGGTAACTGGAGCCAATGTCTATGACGGGAGGATGCTTCTGCCGAGTCTGCGTCAGTGTCAGCGGATTTGGGAATGGTGTCCTTCCATTGTGGTCGGTGACGGCGCCTATCTTAGCCGTGAAACCAAGCGGGAGTGTCGTCTGCGGTGGAACGTCGCGATCCTCACACGCCTACGCAGCGATATGGGGGTGGTCGCGCCGTACGTTACCGAGCACCGCACGGAATGTCCGCAAGGCGAACTCATCGAGTGGCGCGGCTTCGACCCGAAAACCCAGCGGCACTGGTACGGCACGCGGCCGGAGAGCGAGCTGTGCTCGCGGTGCTGGGAAGCCAGCCGTTGCCCGCGGGAGTTCTCGTATGGGGCCGAGGAGCACGAAGGTCTTCTGGGTGTGCTTCCCTCGGGAAGCAACTACGCGAGGCTGTTGCTGGAGCGGACCAGGCCTTGGGTGGAACCGGCGCAGTCCTACGAAAAGAACCAACTGGGGTTGAACGATGCGTTCTACAACAGCCTGCGGATGACGTGGACGATGAGCCTGCTGGCGGATGCTGTCGTCGGCATGCGGGCGAGAGCTCTGACGGAGGCGAAACCCGTGATCGATCTGCTGGCGGGATTACGTGGGGAACAAATGCTTCTTGAGCTGCCGGACGAAAATGAGGGCTTGGGCGAAAAGTGAGGATTTCCGGGGCTTTTCACGGAATCAAAAAACTCATTTCGTAACACCCTCTTTCAGTTTTCAAGTTTCAAGCTGAAGGCCGGGTGCCCTCACCCGGTGAGTTCCAAGTCCCCAGAACCACAGCCTCCTGACGTCGTCTGCTACGAGTGGGAGGGGTAGCGGACGAGGTCACGAGGCGAGGTCAGGACTGGGGACTGGGATCTGGAATCTGGGTTCTTCATCCACAGCCTCCTGACGTCGTCAGCTACGATCGTAGTGCCCTCACCCGGCGGGGAGTTCCCGGCTTCCAGTTCCCTCAGGCCGCCGCGTGGGGTCAGCTTCAAACTTGAATCTTGAAACTTCAAACTTCCCCCGGAACTGGGCACTGGTCACGGGGTGGCGCGTTCAGGCAGGATCCCCGGCTGCGTCATGACCGAGATCTCCAAGGCCTACGAGCCACAGTCCGTCGAAACGAAGTGGTATGACTTCTGGGTGGAGCAGGGTTGCTTCACCGCAGACCCCGCCCGCGTCTCCGCTTCGCGCCCCGCCTATTCCATCGTCATCCCGCCGCCCAACGTCACCGGCGTATTGACCCTCGGCCACGTCCTGAACAACACCATCCAGGACATCCTCGCCCGCAAGGCCCGCATGGACGGCAAGGAGGTCCTCTGGCTGCCCGGCACCGACCACGCCGGCATCGCCACCCAGAACGTCGTCGAGAAGACCCTCAAGAAGGCCGGCGAGATCAAGCACCGCGACGACCTCGGACGCGAGGCGCTCGTCGCCCGGATCTGGGAATGGAAGGAGAAGTACGGCGGCATCATCCTCAAGCAGCTCCGCGCCCTCGGCGCCTCCTGCGACTGGACCCGCACGCGCTTCACCATGGACCCGGAGTATTCCCGGTGCGTCCAAGGCGTGTTCGTGGACCTTTACAAGAAGGGCCTCATCTACCGCGGCAAGCGCATGGTGAACTGGTGCCCCGCCTCCCTGACCGCCCTCTCCGACGAGGAGGTCACCATGAAGGAGCAGCGCGGGTTCATGTACCACTTCCGCGTCGAGGTCGTGGAACACCCGGGCACCTTCCTCACCATCGCCACCACCCGCCCGGAGACCATCCCGGCGGACACCGCCGTCGCCGTCAACCCCAAGGACCCGCGCTACCAGCACCTCATCGGCAAGCACGTCTACAAGGCGCTCCCCCTCGACGTCCCGAAGGAACAGCGCGTCATTCCCATCATCGCCGATGACCACGTCGACTTCGAGTTCGGCACCGGCGTCCTCAAGGTCACCCCGGCCCACGACAAGGCCGACTTCGAGATCGGCCTCCGCCACAAGCTCCCGGTCATCGACGTCCTCACGCCCGACGGCAAGATGACCGCCGAAGCCGGCCCCGAGCTCGCCGGTCTCGACCGCTTCGCCGCCCGCAAGAAATCCGCCGAACTCATGGAAGCCGCCGGCTCCCTCGAGAAGGCCGAACCCTACGTCAACAACGTCGGCTTCTCCGAACGCGCCGACGTCCCCATCGAACCGCGCCTCTCCGAGCAGTGGTTCCTGAAGTACCCGAGCGTCGACGCCTCCAAGGCCTGCGTCGCCGACGGTTCCATGCGTTTCTTCCCGGACCGCTGGGCCAAGGTCTATGACCACTGGATGACCGGCATCCAGGACTGGTGCATCTCGCGGCAGCTGTGGTGGGGGCATCGCATCCCCGTGTGGTACCGCGGCGACGAAATCCACTGCGGCCTCGACGCCCCCGCCGGCGAGGGCTGGACCCAGGACTCCGACGTCCTCGACACCTGGTTCAGTTCCTGGCTGTGGCCCTTCGCCACGATGGGCTGGACCGACAACAAGGCCACCGATTCCGCCAACGCCACGCTCAAGGCGTTCTATCCCACGACCGATCTCGTCACGGGCCCGGACATCATCTTCTTCTGGGTCGCCCGCATGATCATGGCGGGGTACGAGTACATGGGCGACCTGCCGTTCAAGAACGTCTATTTCACCGGCATCATCCGCGACAAACAGGGTCGCAAGATGTCGAAGTCGCTGGGCAACTCGCCCGACCCGCTCGATCTCATCGCCAAGTACGGGGCCGACGCCCTGCGCTTCGGCGTGATGCGTGCCGCGCCGCTCGGTCAGGACGTGCTGTTTGACGAGACGGCCGTGGAACTGGGCCGCAACTTCTGCAACAAGCTCTGGAACGCCTGCCGCTTCCGTCAGATGCACGGCGGCGAGACCGAACAGGAGGTCAACCCGGCGCTCCTCACGACCGACGACCGCTGGATCCTCGGCCGCCTCGACCTCGCCATCCGCGAGGTCACCCAGGCCTTCGCCGAGTACAAGTTCAGCGACGCCACCGCGACGCTCTACCGCTTCTTCTGGGGTGAGTACTGCGACTGGTACGTCGAGGCGTCCAAGCCGGTCCTCGGCATGCCGGGCGAACCGCCCTCCGACCCCGCGAAGGTCGCCCAGCGGAACAACAAGCTCGCTGTCATCGACTTCGTCCTCGGCCACACGCTGCGACTGTTCCATCCGTTCCTGCCGTTCATCACCGAGGAACTCTGGCACGGCATGGCGTTCAACACGGACCTCCCCGCCGACCGCGGCGGCAAGACCCTCCTGTACGCCTCGTGGCCCAAGGCCTTTGACGAGGACGAACGCGCGTACTTCCGCATCGACCCCGTCATCGAGGCCTCCGCCCAGGCGCGCTTCGACCTCGTGACCCTCGGCCGCAACCTGCGCGCCCAGTCCAACATCCCATCGAACAAGCGCGTGCCCTTCGTCATCCGGCCCGCCGCGCCCCTGCCGCAGGAGGAACTGGACATCCTCAAGGGTCTCCTCAACGCCGAGGCCCTCACCCTCGCCGCCGCCGACTGGCAGGCCCCGAAGGGCACCCCCGTCGCCGCCAATGCCATCGGTGAACTCTACCTGCCGCTTGCCGGCCTCGTCGATGTGGAGGCCGAGCGCGCCCGGCAGGAGAAGGAACTGGCCAAGGTCCGCTCCGAAATCCAGAAGGTGCAGGACAAGCTGGCCAACCCCGCCTTCACCCAGAAGGTCCCCGCCTCTGTCCTCGCCGAACACCAGCAACGCCTCATCGACTGGCAGGCCAAGGAGAAGCAGATCCTCTCCACCCTCCACTGAGCTTCAAGGCAGCGGGTGTGTCCGCAGATGGCGCAGATCACGCAGATGATCAGAAGCTTGGGTTGAACGTGCGCTGGCGCATGGAAACCAAGGTCCTGGCCGGCGTCCGGTGCTGGCATTTCTGCCTTTCCATCTGCGCAATCGGCGTCATCTGCGGATGAATGAAATGCCTGTTCCAGGCTGAAAAAGCGAGAGCCGGTCCCACTCAGGACCGGCTCTCTGGTGATGAGGTCACACACGCCCTCACCTAGGCGCTCAGATCGGTGACGAGGCCAACTGGAGGCTGCGCGCCCGCACCTCGTCACCCAGCAAGACCTCTCTGCCAACCCTTGGCAGGCGCGCGTCCAACCAACATGTGTATGGACGCGGCTTTCCGCAAACCGTTCAAAACCCATCCATGCCGCGGCAATTCGCCGCACCTCAGGCAGGAATATCGGTAAACACGAACGTCCGCGCCCGTTCCCGAAGAACCCGCGCCAACGGCGTCCCACTTCCCGGCGTCAGCGATGCCTTCAACGCCGGTTCCTTTCCGGAACCCGAGGCCAGCACCCACACCTCCGTCGCGGCCGCCAGGGCCCGGAAGGTCAAGGACACCCGACGCGGCGGGGGCTTCGGCCCCGTTGCCGGGACATACACCGCCGAACTCTCCGTCACCTCCGCCGACGCCCCCGGGAACAACGACGCCACATGGGCGTCCTCACCCATCCCGAGGAACACCAGATCCAGCACCGGCATGGCCTCACCCTCCACCCCGGTCGTCCGCCGAAGATCCTGTTCCGCCATGGCCGCCGCGGTCGCCGGATCCAACTCGCCCAGCACCCGATGGATCCGTTCCACCGGCACGCCCACGCGCGTCAGGAGGGATTCCTGAGCCAGCCGGAAGTTGCTCTCGGGGTCCGCCGGAGGAACACAGCGTTCGTCACCCCAGAAGAAGTCCACGCCATCCAGACGGATCGCCCGCTCGATCGAACGTTGCGCCACCCGCTCCAGGAAGCGTTTCGTGATACGGCCACCCGCCAGTGCGACCCGGTGGGGCCGACCCGCCTGGGCCGACGCCTCCACCATGTCCAGCCAACGTTCCGCCGCCAACGCGGCCAGTGCCACGTCGTCTCCCACACGTATCAAGTCGTATCCCATAACTCGCGGCAAAACCTACGGATCCCGTTCGCGCCTTGCACGGATTGAAACCAGAAAGTACCCGCGGAAATCCGACACACGACCGTGCGCATCCCGCCACAACCCACACATGGAACGGGGTGGCGACGTCCTCGTCGCGCTCTCCCAAAGCACCTCCCATGGCGATGCGGACATCGCCTCCCCGTTCCAGAGCCAGATCTCAAGCCGGGGTGGCGACGTCCTCGTCGCCCTTCCAGCGCCTTCCCCACGGCGATGAGGACGTCCGGCACTTTGACGCCGCCCTTGAAACCTGGATCCCATCCCGGCCAACTGTTCCTCACATATGGCAGATGGCTCACTCCCCACCTCCCCTCGGCCCGCGGAGGGGCCTCGCCCGATCCGATGGTGGATCGCCATCGTCATCCTCGTCATCGGTTCCGCCACCGTAGGTGTCGTGGGCCTCGACCCATCCCGCTCCCACCAGCAACGCAACCTCACCCTCCTCGCCGCCGTCGTCACCATTGTCCCCCTGCTTCTGATCTGGTGGGGAATCCTCTCCGACGCACCGAAATCCTGGCGCCGCGCCGGCGTTGGGAGCTTCCTCGGTCTCGTGGGGGTGTTTGCCGCCCTCTTCCGGATCACCGGCGTCAGCGGCGATCTCCTGCCCATCTTTGATTCCGCTGGAAGGCCGGCCAGACCGCCGCCGCCAACCCTTCACGCTCGGTCGAGAAGCAACCCGTCCCGGCGCAACCCACGTCCACCGCCGCCGCTCCCACCCGCCCGCGCACCGATTATCCCCAATACCTCGGACCCGACCGCAACGCCGTGATCCACAACCTCCGCCTGGCGACCGACTGGTCGACCAACGGACCCGTCGAGCTCTGGCGTCATCCCGTGGGTTCCGCCTGGTCCGGTTTCGTCACCGCGGGCGAACTCGCGTACACGCAGGAACAGGCCAATGAGGACGAACGCGTCACCGCCTATGACCTGACCACGGGCAAGCCCGTCTGGGATCACCGTTACCCCGGCCGGTACAACACCACCATCGCCGGCGAAGGCCCGCGGGCCACCCCCACGGTTTCGGGCAACCGCCTCTTCGCCCTTGGAGCCGTCGGCACGCTCTCCTGCCTCGATCGCCTGACCGGAAAACCCCTCTGGTCCCAATCACTCACCCATCTCGCCCAATGCTCCGTTCCGGAATGGGGATTCACCTCCTCGCCGCTTTGCGTCGGTGACCTCGTCATCGTCCAGGCCGCCGGCCGCACGTCCGTGTGGGCCTTCCACGCCGCCGATGGCAAGGTCGCCTGGTCCGCCGGCAACCACGGTTCCAGCTACGGTTCCGTCACCCTGCTGACCCTCGCCGGGCGCCCCCAGCTCGTGGTCTACGGTTCACGCTCGGTCGTCGGACTCGATCCCGCCACCGGCCAGGAACTCTGGCACCAGCCCTTCGGCACCGGCATGCCGCTCGTTGCCCATCCTGTCCTCCTCGCGACCAACCGCATCGCCGTCAGCGCCGGTTACAACGTGGGCACCACTGTCCTCGAACTCGAAACCTCCACCGCCGCCCCGCGCATCGTCTGGTCCAGCCGCCGCCTCAAGTGCAAGTTCGGCAACCCGGTCCAGGTCGGCGACATGCTCGTCGGTCTCGACGACGGCATCCTCACCGGCATTGCCGTCGATGACGGGCGCCACTTCTGGAAGGAAGGCCGCTACGGGCACGGCCAGGGACTCCTCGTGGGCGACGTCTTCCTGCTGATGTCCGAACAGGGCAAGGTCATCCTCCTGAAGCCCACGCACGACGGTCCGGGAGAACTCGCCCAGCGCGCCGTGTTCGACGCCAAGACCTGGAACCCCATCGCCCTCGCCGGCGACCTCCTGCTCGTCCGCAACGACCGCGAGGCCGCCTGCCTTCGCCTCCCGCTGGCAGGCCGTTGAGTGGCCTACTTCTGTACCGGCTCGGCGGGCAGCACCCGACCGGTGCCGTCGGGCTTGAGTTCCACGTTCAACCGGCCGTCGGTGCTCGGCGGATTCGTCGCCACATTCCGCCGGATCCCCTGCTGCAGAAGCATCGCGCCCTTCTGGTCGAAGTTGATGACGCCCTTCCGGATGATCTCCATGCGGCGCGCCACGTAGGCTTCCTCGCGGAGCTTCCGGATCTGGGCGTTCACCTCCGACAGGTCCGCGAAGCGTTTCTCCAGGTCGGCCTTCTCGGCCAGCATCCGGCGCAGTTCCTTCTTCAGGACCTCGCGATCGCCCTCGCTCGATGCCAGCCGGCGTTCGGTCTCGGCAATCTGGGTCCGCAATCCCTGGATCTTGAGGCTCATCTCGTCCAGGCGCGCCGTCAGTTCATCCTTCTCGCCCTTCAACCCGACGATCCGTTTCTCCCGTTCCTCGAGTTCGAGCCGGGCTTTTTCCGCGGCTGCCTTGGCCTCCTCCTCCGTCTTGGCCAGTTCCGCCGTGATGAAGCCCAGCTTGTTGGAGATCAGACCCACCTCCTCCACCCGCCGCACCAGGTTCGTCTCCAGCGACGCGTTCACCTTCACCTGCTCGCTCAGGCGTGTTTCCGAACGCAACAATTCCCCCTTCAATTGGTCCGCCGCCGCTGCGGCCGCCGCACGCTCCTTCGAGGCCTTGTCGAGAACCACGTACAGACCGGCCCCGAGCCCAAGGCTGAGGACCACAAAAAGGATGGCTACGATCCGCGCACTCATGACCCGTCCATCCTCGCTCGCCCAATGCCATATGCAATAGCCGCGCAGGCCGGAAGGGTAGCTGACGAGGTAACGAGGCAGTGGAAGGAGAGTTCGAAGTTCTCTGTTTCAAGACAGGGGACTCCCAGGCTCCAAACTTGTCTCTTCAATCTTCGCTTCCCCACAGCCTCCTGACGTCGGCTGCGACGATCGGGAAGGGTAGCTGACGAGGTAACGAGGCAGTGGAAGGAGAGTTCGAAGCTCTCAGTTCCATGTTTCAAGACAGGGGACTCCCGGGCTCCAAACTTGTCTCTTCAATCTTCAAACTTCCCCTTCCCCGCCATTGCCTAAGGACCGAATCCCGTCCATGCATTGCGCGGCATGTTTGGACGCATCGCAGCCTGCTCCCTGATCCTCGCCTCCGCCCTTCACCTCGGCGCGGAGACCCCGTCCGCGTCCACCCTGCCCCCGCTCAACGAACTGCGCGACCTCCTCCGCAAACACGTCCGCGACCTCTCCGAGGCCGAACTCGACGCCGCCGCCACCCAAGCCCTCCTTCAACGCGTCCAGGGTCGCATCCTCGAACCCAACGAGACCGTGAACGAGGAAAGCGAAGCCGCAGCCATTGCCGACAAACGGGTCTTCGATCCCGGCTGCCTCTACGTCCGCATCGGACAGGTCAGCCTCGGCCTCGGACCCCAATTGGCCGCAATCCTCCGCGACACCAATCTCGTCAGCCATTCCCGGGGCCTGATCCTCGACCTCCGGTTTGCGGGCGGGACCGATTACGCGGGGGCTGCCAACGCCGCCAACCTCCTCGTCGCTCCCGAAACCCCCATCCTCGACTGGGGCGAAGGCATCGTCCGGGGTTCCGCCAAGGAATCCACCTTCGACCTTCCCGTCACCGTCCTCGTCAACCACGAGACCCACGGTGCCGCCGAAGCCTTCGCCGCCGCCCTCCGTTCCGCCAACGTCGGACTCGTCATCGGCAACCGCACCGCCGGGAAGGCCGCCGTCTATCAGGAACTGCCCCTCGCCGATGGCCGCCGCCTCCGACTGGCCACCGCCCGCATCCGCGCCGGAGAAAACCAGATCCTAGGCCCCGAGGGCGTCCAACCGGACATCGCCGTCCGGGTCGGACCCGAGCAGGAACGCGCCTACCTTTCGGATCCCTACACCGCCATCACCAGCAGCTCCAACGACCCTTCGACCACCAATCAGGTCGTCGGAACGATCCAGATCCGTCGTCGGGTGACCGAAGCCGACCTCGTCCGTCAGCGTCGGGCGGTCAATGAGGGGGTCGCCGTCTCGAACGTTCCCCCCGCCACCGCCACGGGAACTCCCAAGGTCATCCGCGACCCGGTACTCGGCCGCGCGCTGGATCTCATCAAGGGTCTCGCCGTGCTCCAGCCCGCCAAGCCTTGAAGGCGGGGGGAGTTCCAAGACCTCCCCCATCGCCCAGCGCATGGATCCCATGAAAGTCTCCCATCCATCCCACCCCACGTGCCTCCCAGCGTGGAAACCGGGCCTCGACAAATCCTTCCGCTTGTTGAATCTCGAAGCGTCTTAAACCTCAGCCTCGGAGAGCGCATGAAGAATCGCACCATCCTGTTCCTTACCGGCCTCGCGGCCCTCGGCACCCTCGCACGCGCCGACGTGCTGTTGACCGAATCGTTTTCCTACGACAACGGCAGCCTGATCACCCTGTCCGGTGGCAGTTGGCGCAACCACAGCGGAACGACCCCCCTCGAGGTGATCGGTGGCCAGGCCCTCATCAACCAGGCGGACGCCACCGGCGGCCGGGAAGATCTGAATCGCCTGCTGTCCACCACGTTTGATCCCGCCACGGACAACACCTCCGCGATCTACGCCTCCTTCACGGTCTCCTTCAGCGCCCTGCCCGCGGGCGTCGGCTCCTACTTCTTCCACCTGAAGTCGAGCGCCGCCAATGAGTTCTATGGCCGTGTGGGATCCACCGTCGAAGGCGCCGCTCCCGGCTCCTTCCGTCTCAGCCTCTCCAACGAGGCCTGGAGCAGCGCCGCCACCGTCGAGTACCCGATGGATCTGTCCCTGAACACCACCTACATGGTCGGCATCAAGTACGATCTCGCCACGGACCGAACCACCCTTTGGCTGAATCCCACCTCCGAGGCCAGCGAGAGCATCACGGCCACGGACACCGTCTCCTATGCAGCGGGCGGCATCATCGAAGCCGCCGCCCTCCGCCAGGGCACGTCCGCCACCACCGGCGCCCCCGGCACGCTGACCCTCGACAACATCGTCGTCGCCACCACCTTCGCCGAAGGCGTGGCCGTCGTTCCCGAGCCGTCCACCTGGGCGTTGCTCGGCCTCGGCACCGCTGGCCTCATCTGGGCCGCCCGCCGCCGGAAGTAATCCGTTCCAATCTCCAACCAAGCCCGCCCAGCGTCACCGCTGCGCGGGCTTTTCCATGGCACCCGCCCTTTGAAGGCCGGGTGCCCTCACCCGGCGAAGGCCCCTGATCCCGCCGCGTGGGAACACGCGGCCTACAATCCTTCACATCCCGCGCCGCCCTCGCCGCAACGCGGCGCACGGCGATAGCCCAGCGGTGGAGCGGAGCGGAACCCTGGGTCTCCCCACCCCAACGACACCTCGCCCCAACGGGGCGAACGGTGACCACCCGCCCCCTGTCCCGTGTGCCCTTTCAGGGCACAGGGGACGTTGTGTGGCGTGGTCCCCGGGGTTCCACCCCGTATTGGCTTTCACCCGGTTGCCCCTTCGGGGCAGGAGCTCGGTACCCCAAAGACGTTCCAGCGGGTAGCCAAGGGTCCGGCCGGAGAAAACTGGCATCTGGCGACTGGGAACTCCCTTCCTGCCCGCGGGCTTTTGCTTTTCCCCGACCCCGGATTCCCGGACCTTCGCGCCGTGTTTCGTCCGTGCATCGATCTCCGCGGTGGCCGCGTCGTCCAGATCGTCGGAGGCTCCCTGAGCGACTCCGGCGCTGGGGTCCGCACCAATTTTGAATCGGAACTTCCCCCGGCCTGGTTCGCCGCGCGTTACCGCGACGATCACCTCGCCGGCGGCCATGTGATCGCCCTCGGCCCGGGCAACGATCAGGCCGCCCGCGAAGCCCTCGCCGCCTGGCCCGGCGGACTCCAGTACGGCGGCGGCGTCAACGGGGACAACGCCCGCGCGTGGCTCGATGCCGGGGCGTCGCATGTCATCGTCACTTCCTGGGCCTTTCGCGATGGATGCGTCGACTGGTCCCGGATCGATCAACTCACCCGGACCATCGGCCGCGAGCGCCTCGTCCTCGACCTGAGCTGCCGGGTGCGGGACAACGCCTATTGGGTCGTCACCGACCGCTGGCAGAAGTTCACCGACGTCCAACTCGGGCCCGAAACGTTCCAGCGCCTGGCCAACGCCTGCGACGAATTCCTGGTGCACGCCGTCGATGTCGAGGGCCTCTGCCGTGGCATCGACACGGAACTCGTGGCACGCATCGCCGAATGGTCGCCCATCCCGGCAACCTACGCCGGAGGCGCGAAATCCATCGAGGACCTGGCCACCGTCCAACGGATCAGCGGCGGACTCGTCCACCTCACCATCGGCTCGGCCCTCGACCTCTTCGGTGGCACCGGCGTGAAGTACGCGGATTGCGTCGCCTTCAACCGCCGTTCCGAGGCTTAGCGCCCTACTTCTTAACCAACCGCGCCTTCGTTTCCGCAAGGAGGGACTCGACGTCCGGACGCACATCCGCCCGCGTCGCCGAATCCATCCGATCGATGAACAGGATGCCGTTCAGGTGATCGATCTCGTGCTGGACGGCGCGGGCGAGCAGGCCGCCCGCCTTGAACCGGTATTCCTCCCCGCGTTCGTTCCAGGCCGTGACCTCGACTTCGCCCTGCCGTTCCACGTCGCCGTAGATCTCCGGAAAACTGAGGCAACCCTCGGGTCCACGGACGCGCGCACCCACCGGCGTTACCGTCGGGTTGATGAGCACGAGGGGCATGAAGGCATCGACACTGGCGGGGTGACCGTCGATCCAGAGCTGGGATGGACGGTCCGTGACACCCCGGACGTCGATGACGGCCAACTGCAACGCCCGCCCCACCTGCTGGGCGGCGAGACCCACGCCATGGGCATGGCGCATGGTCTCGAACATGTCGGCGACGAACTGGCGGGTCTCGTCGGTGACCTGGGGGATGCGGGCACCCTTCTGGCGCAGGGCCGGGTGACCGTATTTGACAACGGGCAGGACCATGGGAAATCGCGATGGAGTTCTGGGATGGAAAGCGATGGTTTACTCGGCAGGCCAACGGCGCATCAGCTGGCTCAGATCGGAAACGCGCGGGCTCTCGGCCGTGCGGACGTAATGTCCGCTGGTCGTCGCGCCGCAGAGCACGGAGTCGGCATTCGAAAGTCCCAGCAGCTTGCCAAGGCAGAAACCGCTGTTGAAGTGATCTCCCGCACCCGTCGTGATCAACGGCTTGCGGCAGACCGGGCCTTCCACCACGTCCGCCTGCCCGTTCGAAACCGCCAGCGCGTACGCCACCGGATGGATGACCAGCGTGTCGACCGCGACGCGCTTCTGGATCTCGAGGCCCAATTGCGCCAATCCCTGCCAGTCGCGATGCGAGGCATCCATCCCCAGCACGCGGGCGATCTCGTAGGCCTCCTTCTCGTTCAGCCCCAGGATCACGTCGAAGCGCGACTGGAACCGGACGATCAGCTCCAGCGCCCGCTGGATGTCCGACGGGGTGCGCTTCTCGGGATCCGCCAGGTCGAAGAAGATCTTGCGGCGCTCGCCCAGCAGGCCCGGCAACAGGTCCGACTGGATCGCTGCCCAGATGTCCGACATGTACGGCAGCATCGTCCAGTTCACGAACCCAACGAGGTCGGCCGACGCGAACTTCAACGCGAACCGGTCCTTGCCGTACCGGTTGCAGATGTTCCCCCAGTTGACCTCCTTCAGGGTGTAGTGCTTCCCGACCATGATCTTGCCGTCCTCGAATTCGAGGGCGTCCGTCAGGCCAGGTCCGCAGATCGACGCCACCTCCGCGCGGCGGCTGAATCCTTCGAACACCGGATGCAGCGCGGGATAACCCAGCGCGCCCAGATAACTCACCCGCAATCCCAGGCTCGCCAGGGCGTTCGCCATGATGGGGCCGTTCCCGCCCAGCTTCGTCAGGACGTTCACCAACTCCACGTTCGTGGAATGGCCCGCCGCCGCCGAAAGCCGCGCGCCGTACGCCGCAATCGTCGGCACCCGGTCAAACCGCTCCGCGTCGTACCGCTTGTCGACAACGTGGAGGATCTCATCCACGAAACCGTCGAGCCCGACAAAGGCGCTGAGGGAGGGGACCTTGGCGGCGACTGCATCGAGGCGGTCGGCGACACCATTGCGGAATTCCTGCGAGTTGAGCATGCGGAGAAGGGAGGGGTTCGAAGGGAAGGAAAAGGGGATGGGGGTGGCCGTCAGTCGATCTGGATGCCGAGCACTTCCAGGACACGGTTGAGTTCGTCGTCGGAACCAAAGCGGATCTCGATGGATCCGCGCCCGGCGCGATATCGGAGGCCCACCTTCGTTGCGAGGCGTTCGCGGAGGCGGTTCTCCACGTCGAGGACGTGGGGATCCCGACTGACCGAAATGGTCGTGGTCGAGGCCGTGGGCGTCACGGTCTTCGGGGCGAGCATCTGGGTGACCAGTTCCTCGGTCTGCCGGACGCTCAGTCCACGCTGGCGGACCTGTTCGGCCGCGGAAACCTGAAGCGCCGGATCGGGCAACCCGAGCAACACCTTCGCATGACCCACGGAAAGCTGGCCGGTTCGGAGCAGGTCATGCAACGCGGGCGCGAGTTTCAGGAGGCGGAGGGCATTCGTCACCGCCACACGGCTGCGGCCCACCTTCTGGGACACCTGTTCCTGTGTGAGGTTGAACTGCGACTGCAACTGCGCGTAGCCGTTGGCTTCTTCCAACGGATTCAGGTTCTCCCGCTGCAGGTTCTCGATCAGCGCGAGTTCCAGCACTTCGCGATCGGTCGCCGGACGCTCGATCACCGGAACCTCGGAAAGCCCGGCCAACCGCGCCGCACGCCATCGTCGCTCACCTGCGATCAATTCCAACCGTTCGCCTACCGGACGCACCACCAGCGGCTGGATGATTCCCTGCTCGCGGATGGAGTCGGCCAGTTCGCGCAGCGATTCCTCCGTGAAGTCACGTCGCGGCTGGAGCGGGCTGGGCACCACGCGGTCCAGGGACACCTTGCGGACCCCATTCTCGGGTGCGGCCGCCGCCAATCCCGACGGCACGGAGGCCGACGGCAGTGGGGCCAACGCGGCAGGCGGCGGCGCGGATGGACGTCCGCCGCCGCCGAGCAACGCACCCAGGCCTCTTCCCAGCGCCGGCTTCGACATGGCGCGCAGATTAGGAAGGCGACCGGGGGGGTGCAATGGTTGAGACGGGCAATTCAGCTGTCGGCCGGGTGCCGTGACCCACCACATCTCGCGAGTTCACATCCCAGTCCGGGGTGGCGACGTCCTCGTCGCCCTTTCCCAAAACCTCCTCCCACGGCGATGAGGACATCGCCTCCCCGTTGCAAGCGGGGGCATGCCAAGATGCGCCACACCGCCGGTCTCCGAACTTGAACCTTGAGACTTCACCGACCTCCCCCACAGTTTCCCCCCAACGGCACCCCTCCCCTTCATGTCCTTTTCCCTCGTTTCCAAGGTCGCGCTCGTCACGGGCGCGGGATCCGGCATCGGTCAGGCCATCGCGCTCACCTTTGCCCGCGCCGGCGCGCTCGTCTGGGCCGCCGATGTCAATGAGGCCGCCGCCCAAACCACGGTCGATCTCCTCCGGAATGAAGGCGGACAGGGAGAAGCCCTCCGCCTCGACGTCACCTCCGACGCCGATTTCACCGCAGCCCTGGCCCGCGTTCCGCATGTCGACATCCTCGTCGCCAACGCCGGCATCGGACACGTCGGAACCCTTCTCACCACGAGCATCCCCGACTTCGAACGCCTGCTTTCCGTGAACGTCACCGGCGTCCTGCGCACCCTCAAGGCATGGATGCCCGGGATGATTGAGCGCCGCTCGGGCAGCGTGGTGATCACCGGTTCCACGGCCGGACTCGAAGGCCTTGTCGACCGCTTCGCCTACACCGCGAGCAAGCACGCCGTGGTTGGGATGATGCGTTGTGCCGCGCTGGACCACGCCACGTCCGGGGTCCGCGTCAACGCCGTCTGCCCGGGCCGCGTCGAGACTCCCTTTGTGAAGGCCCGCCTCGCCGAGTACCCCGATCCGGCGGCGGCCTACCGTGAAATGGCCTCCACGCAGGCCCAGAAACGCATGGGATCACCCCAGGAAGTGGCGAACGCCGCCCTGTTCCTCGCCAGCGATGAGGCCAGCTTCATCACCGGCGCGGCCCTCGCCGTCGACGGCGGTTGGACCGCAGGAATGTTCCCGCAGAAGTGAACCTCCATCCAACCCCAAAGCCTCCTCACGTCGTCCGCTACATCTCCAACCGTAGCGGACGAGGTCACGAGGCAAATCCCGTCCCTGAATCCGGAACAGCGTTGCCAGAGGGCGACGGGGACGTCGCCACCCCGGTCGCCTATCAAACCCCCTTCAGTTCGCCGGTGCTGTCGCCCAGTTGATGCACCGAGAGCTCCATGCGGTTCAGCATGGAAAGCCACAGGTTGTTCAACGGGGTTTCCTTGGGATACACGATGTGCCGACCCGGCGTGATCGTGCCGCAACCGCGCCCCGCCAACAGGATCGGCAGGTCATCGTGGTTGTGGGCGTTGCCGTCCGAATTGCCGCTGCCGTAGACCAGCATGCAGTGGTCGAGCAACGTGCCGTCGCCCTCCTTCACGGACTTCATCCGCTCCATGAGGTACGCCAGTTGCGTCGTATGGAAGCAGTTGATCTTGGCGATTTTCTCCTTCTTCTCCGCATTGTTCTGATGGTGCGAAAGATCGTGGTGCCCCTCGCTGACGCCAATGAAGGGGTACGCCTTGCCGCTGCCTTCGTTCGCCAGCACGAACGTGCACACCCGCGTGCTCTCCGTCTGGAACGCCAGCACCATCAGATCGGCCATCAACCGGATGTGTTCCTCGTAGCTGCCCGGAACCCCCGCCGGCTGGACCACGCCTTCCGGAACCGTCGGATCCGGCATCCGGGCCGCACGCTCGATCCGCTGCTCCAGATCGCGCACCGCAGAAAAATACTCGTCCAGCTTGCGCTGGTCGTTGCGGCCCAGTCGGCCGTTCAGGTCGGCGAAGTCGTCCTTCACCAGATCCAGCACGCTCTTTCGCCGTGCATCCCGTTTCAGGCGTTCCTCGCGGGAACCCGCCCCGAACAACCGCTCGAAAACCAGCTTCGGGTTCACTTCCTTCGGCAACGGCTGCGTCGCGGAACGCCACGACATCGTCGACGAATACACGCAGCTGTATCCGGAATCGCAGTTGCCCGCCATCGACCCCGCCTCGGTGCCGATCTCCAGAGACGCCAACCGCGTCTGATCCGCCAACCGCGCCGCCGCCACCTGATCCACGGAAACGCCGGCGCGAATGTCCGTGCCGTCCGTCTTCCGCGGCTGTGTTCCCGTCAGGAACGCCGACAAAGCCCGGGCATGATCTCCCCCGCCGTCGCCGTTCGCGCGCGCCTTGTCCGCCGTCAGGCCAGTGAGGATCGAGAAGTCGTTCCGGTGCGCCGCCAGCGGTTGCAGGATCCGCGGCAATTCCCCGGGAAGCGCGCCCTCCGCCGACGGCTTCCATTCGGCCATGTTGATGCCGTTCGGGACGTACAGGAACGCCATGCGGTTCGGAACCGTCTTCGCTCCCGGCGCCGTCGTCTCCGCCCAGGCCCGGAACGGTCCCATGGCGTCCAGCCACGGAAGCGCCAGCGCCGTGCCCATGCCGCGCAACAGGGTGCGCCGCGACAGTTTGATCGGTGTGCTCATGGTCTTTTCCGATTACTCGTTGTGCTCGCTGTTCAACTTCCACTCTTCGGAACGTCTGTCGAGGCCGCTCCCAAACCACGCCGCATGCGGAACGGGTCACTCTGGACGATCGACACCACCAGGGACGAAAACCGGTACTCCGCCCGCGCCACGTCCCCAAGGATCTTCCGGATCGCACGCTCGTCGTAGTACTCCAGGCCTCGGCCCAGCGCATACGTTGTCAGTTTCTCCGCAAGGTTGCGCGCCACAAGGTCTTTCTTGCCCTTCAAGATGGTTCGCAGCTCGGCAGACCCTTGAAATGCATTCCCGTCAGGCAGCTTCCCGGCCGGATCAATCGCGCCGTCTGCGTCCGTCTCCCGAAAACGCCCCACCGCATCGAAGTTCTCGAACGCAAACCCTAAGGCGTCCATCTGCTGGTGGCAGTTGGCGCAGGACGGGTTGGCCCGATGCTGCTCCATCCGTTGCCGCAGGGTTCCCGAAAGCTCCTTCTGGTCTTCCAACCCCGGGATGTTCGGCGGCGGCGGCGGCGGCGGTGTGCCGAGGATCTGTTCCAGCACCCACTTGCCACGCTTCACGGGCGAGGTGCGCGTCGGATTCGACGTTGCGGTCAGGATGCTCGCCTGCGTCAACAACCCGCCACGCTTCCGGTCCGGAAGACTCACCCGCACGAATTCCCCGCCACGCCGACCGCCACCGCCCCCACCCTTGAAGGCCTCGGATTCAATCCCGTAGTGCCGCGCCAACGGCCGGTTCACATAGGTGAAATCTGCGTCCACCAGGTCCAACAGGCTGCGGTCCTCACGCAGGATCTCCCCCAGGAAAAGCTCGGTCTCGCGCAACATCGCCTTGCGCAGGTTCTCGTCGAAGGACGGGAACAGCTTCGAGTCCGGCTGGAACGTCGCCAACCGCTCCAGCTGCAACCATTGCATCCCGAAGTTCTGCACCAACGCGACCGACTTCGGATCCTTCAGCATCCGGCGCACCTGCGCTTCCAACTGCGACGCCAAGGCTCCCTTCTCCGCCAATCCCAGGAGTTCCTCGTCGGGGGTGGTGCTCCACAGGAAATAGCTCAGGCGCGACGCCAGCTGGAATTCGTCCAGCGGCTGCGCATCCGTCGCGGTCGGCCGATTGTCCAATTCCACCCGGAACAGGAACTTCGGCGAGACCAGCGCCGCACGCACCAGATCCTGCATTCCCCCGTCGAACTTCCCGTCCGCCGCCGTCTTCCCCGCCTCGAAGACCTTGGTGTACCGCGCGATCTCCTCCGTCGTCGGCAATCGACGGAAGATCCGGGTCAGGAACCACCGCACGACCTCGGCCGTGCGCTCCGATTCGGGCCGATCCGCAGCAATGTCGGCCACCCGCTTCATGAACGGCGTCCGCGTGTCCTTCGGCCCGATGACCTTGAACTCGTTGATGAAAAGGGTCTGCGCCGGAACGTTCGTGTCGCGGTTGGCCCAACGGGCACTGAACCGGTGCTCTCCCGCCGGAAGGTCGAGCTCCACCTCGTACGAACCCCACTTCTTCGGCGTGTTCGTGACCGTCGTCGCGAGGACTTCCTTCTCGCCGACGAACATCTTCATCTGCACCGGATCGAGGTCGGACACGTTCGTCGCCCCCGCTCGCACCCGGAAGCGGTACGAACCCGCTTCCTTGAAGGTGTGCCGCACGAACAGCTCCGCCGCTGAATTCGTCACCGGCCGGGTGCCGTTCTCCGACCCGTACCCGCCCGGCTCCAGGAAAATGGAGAAGGTCGTCCGCTCCGGCGGCTTCGGCAGCTTCAACACCACCGCCCGCTCCGCGATCCCGTCCGCCGCATCCAGATACCGCTCCAGATGCACCGGCGACACGCTCAGTACATCCCCAATGTTGTCGAACCCGTGTCCGATGTCGTCCGCAGGAAAATTCTCAGACGCGTTGAAATCCACGTCCAGCAGGTCGCGGACGGTGTTGTTGTACTCGGTCCGGTTCAACCGCCGCGCCGTGACCCGACCCGGATCGGGCGGGAGCTTGGATTCCGCCGCGGCAATCGACTCCTCGATGGCCGCATTGAACGCCGTGATTTCCTCCGCGGTTGGCTGGCTCGGGTGCTTGTCCGGCGGCATTTCCCCGGTGTTCACCTGATGCAACACCCCACGCCAAAGCTTCAGGTCGGGCAGGATCCGCGCGTCATTCCGGATCGCCTTCAGATCGAGGTCCGCCTTGGTCTTCTTGCCGCCGTGACACTCGTAACAATGCTTCTCGAGGAAGGGCATCGCGGTCTTCTCGAAACCGCCCGCCCCCTGAAGACACGTCGACGTCACCCCCAGCAGCATCGCTGGCAGGAACCCCGCTTTGAAGGTGCGCATCGAGATCATACGTGTACGTAACCTTTTTCCCGACTTTTCCAACCCTTCATTATTCACCGTCTTTTCCCCGTCAACCCGCCCAGTGGCCAACCGCACCCCCTTTCTTGCCTGCAACCCTTCCCATTCGGGGTGGCGACGTCCTCGTCGCCCTCCAAAGCCCTTCTCCATGGCGATGAGGACATCACCGCCCTTTCCCATTCGGGGTGGCGACGTCCTCGTCGCCCCTCCAAAGCTCCTCCCCATGGCGATGGGCACCCGATGCCCCGCTCAACCGCACCCAGCAAAAAATCCCAACCCTCCTGAAACCGATCCCCACCCCAACGAGTACTCACAGCGCGGAGACCACATTCATGATCAAGCTCATTGCCCTCACCACCCTCGCCTTCGGGTTGCTCCTCTTTCTCCTCCTGCTGCCCGTGACCCTCGCTGCCATTGCCCTCGGCGCCTTCGTCTTCTGGATCTGGATGCTCATCGACGCCATCCGCAACGACCGCATCAGCGGCTGGTCACGCGTCGGCTGGACCGCCCTCATCTGGTTCACCCACTGGGTCGGCGCCCTCTTCTACTTCTTCCTCGCCCGCCGCAACAGCCGGACGGCAACCGCCTGACGAACCGCCCGCACGGGCAGTTCCAGTCCTGGTTCTCAAAATGAAAAAGGTCCCCTTCCACGTGGAAGGGGACCCTTCGCTTTGATCGGTCGACTACTTCAATCGGTAGAATCGCGCCTCGGCGGTTCCGGTGATCGTGTAGGGCGACTGGGATCCCACCACATCGGTGAACGGTGCAACCAAACTGGCGGATTCCTGCAACTGGCCCCCATCCCAGAGGAGCGTGAATCCATTGCCCGATCGTTCGATCGACAGGCCTCGACCCACGAAACTGAGGTTGCTCTTGCCGGCGACAAACAACGCAGCCGCTTCCAGAGGGAGATGGCCCGCCGCCAGACACCAAGGTCGTCCATGCTGCCGCCACCGGTTTCCGCATAGCGGCCAGTCGGATCCTGACCAATGGTGGCCGCAAGTCCGGTATCTATATCCTTGGCCGCGGCGGTGCTGGTTCCATCGATCTTGACCGACCGCGCGACGGCACCGTCCAGGTAGGTCACGAGCTGTGAATTGCGGTCGAAGACGTAGACCAGATGGTGCCACTCACCATCGTTGATGCTGCCCACATCTCCGTAAATCCGGGCGCCCTCGGCGGAACCCGCATCGTACAATGAGGCAGCCCAACCTCCGTAATTCAGCGGCGCAGGATCCGGTTCAGCACCACTTCCGTTGCCGTAACCATAAGCAGGCGACAGGACAATGCCCTGACCACCCAGGGATCCGCTCGTTGTCGTGAAGAACGGTAGATCACCGCCGATGAAATCCCGCGGCGTCCGGATCCAGAAGGCGATGGTGAAACTGGTGTTCGTTCCAAACTGGAAGTCAGGCCGAACTCCGAGACTCACGTACGACGTGTTCGTGGTGGTGGTCGCTCCAGCGGCCGCTGGCTCACCGAAATCCGAGGCATACGAAACAGCCTGGCCAATCTTGCCTTCCACGAAGACCGCACTCGTCACATTGCTGGAACTCTGGGTCTGTTGGATGGCGATGCCGTTTTCCCGCGGCCCGTCCGGTCAATCAGGGTGCCGTCAAAGGGCAGATGGGCGACCAGTCCCGGGATGAACGGCTCGCTCGTCGGAACGGGAAGAACCGTGAGACGGGCAGGGCTGCTGGTCACCGTGCTCACCGGATTGCTGATCACGACGGTGTACGAAGCGGCATCATCCGGCGAAATGTTCGCGACCGACATCTGGCTCGAGGTCGCACCCGGGATGTCGACGCCATCCTTCTTCCATTGATAAGTCAAAGGCACCGTGCCGAACGCGCTCACGGAGAAGGAAGCATTCAGGGTGACATAGTTGGTTCCGGACCTAGGCTGCGCGGAAATCTGCGGCGGCGTGGTCGATCCGTAAGCAGCGCCAAAGTGGGCTTCGATGTCTGATTCCGTCAGCGCCGTGGGATACATCGCGACCTCATCGATGCTGCCATTGAAGGTTCCGTCGTAAACCGGGGCGTTGCCCAGTCGCTTGGATCCGATCGAGATCGGCGCAGTGGAGGAACGGACACCGTTGTTGGCGGCCGGGCGCCCCGGACCGGAACCGGCCAATCGTCCGTTCACAAAGATCCGCATCTGCGGCGAGGCGGGATCCGATTGGTCATAGACGCCAACGACATGCTGCCAACTGCCATCAGGTCCGGTGTCCGCTTCCGCGAAATAGACCGTGTTGTTGTTGCCGCGGGTCATGAACCGGTATTTGCCGAAGGCGATGTCGAGGGCGAACTGCTCGTTGGCGGTGGTGCCGTCAGAACCGGTTCCCTTGGCAACGATCGAGGATTCGTCGACGAGACCTTCCGGCGCCTTGGCCCAACATTCGATGGAGAAGCTGACCGTATTCCCAGCGAAGTTGATCTGGCTGCCACTGATCTGCCCAACAAAACTGTCGGCACCGGAGAAGGCCGCTGACGTGTTGGAATCCAGGAGGGAATAGCCGGGCTGACCGAACGTCGCCTTGGAATACACACCATTGTTGTTGCCTACATAATCGAAGGCAATAGACCCAGCCGCCTCTCCAAGACGCCAATAGGCGATCGGCTTGCTCGCCAGGACGGAAGCGGTGTATCCGGAAGCCGCAGGAAGCACGGTCAGGACTGCGGGAACACTGGTGGCGTCACCGGCGGAATTGCTGGCCACACACGTATAGGCAGCTCCTGAGTCAGCCATCGTCGCATTGGCCGAATACGTAGAGCCCGTCGCTCCGGCAATCGGAGCCCCGTTGCGATTCCACTGGAAAGTCTGCGGGGTACTGCCGCCGGTCACAACCGCCAGGGTGAATGGCGCTCCATCAAATCGGGCCACCGAAACCGGGTTTTCAATAAAGCTCGGGGGAGCCACGACAACGTTGAATCGAACGCTGTCCGTCTTGACTCCATACGCGTTGGAAACCGTCACCTCATACACCGGCGTGCCGGCAGCAAGCGTGGAAATGACCAGATTGGTACCGGATGCCCCTGCGATGGGCACTCCGTCCTTGGTCCACGCATAGGTCAATGGTCCGGCACCTTCAGCCCAGACAGTCAGGGTCGCCGACCCGCCCTGGAACAGCGTCGGCCACGGAGTGTTGGCGTAGCCGTTGGGAGAGGCGATCGAACGTGTGATCACGGGCGGCACCTTGGCGGCATCATAGAGCTGACGGATCTCAGTTCCGGTCAACGCGCGGTCAAAGATGGCCGGCTCATCGATGCCTCCTCCGAAGAATGTGCTGATGCCGCCGGGCACCAGATTGGCCCCGCCAATGTCGGCATCGCTCTGGCCACCGATGGCCCACGCATTCGGAGTCACAAGCGCCCCGTTCGGCGTCACCAGCGATCCGATGCTCTGGCCATTTCGATAGAGGGTCCACTGCGTCCCATCATACGTGCCCGCCAGGAACACCCAGTTGCCGAGATCGCCTTCGGGCATCGGGACCAAGACGGAATCATAATACTCGGTCCCATCGGTCACCCCGAGCTCATAGTGGTTGGTGACACCAAAACCCGTACCACCAAGATCCGTACCACGCCCGATTCGCAGGAACGTCTCCTGATAGTCCTCATCCCAACCACGGGCGATGACGTTTCGGAAGAAGTTCTTCACGGTCGGCTTCACCCAGGCAGCCATCGTGATGTTGCCCGTGATGTCCAGGGCCGGTGTGGCGCCCAGCTTCACGAAACCGTTGGCCCCGTCCAGCAGCAGCGCCTTGTCGGCAGCCCCGAATCCAGTATAGCCGGTTCCATCCTGACCCGTCAGTCCACCCCAGACCACCGTGCCGTCCGCCGATGCCCCTGCTGAACCAACGTTGGCCACCGCAGGGAACGACGCGGGTGCTGGAGCCGTGACCGCCGCATCATCCAACGGCCAATACCCCACGGGATTGTCTGCCAGCACAACAGCACCGTAACCCGTCGGATTGCCAGTGCCTGCTGTGAAGTGCGTGGCGGCCTGCGCGGTTGTCAGGGCATAAGGATAATAGGCAACCTCGTCCACCCAACCATCGATCCCGCGGTTGCCGGAAACCCCACCCGCCGACGAAGCAGGTCCATCGGAAAGACTGCCGTTGAACGAGGTTCCACCGATGCGGAAGGGGACCTGGGTGTTCTGTTGAAGCCCGCGCACCTGAAGTGCGGTGAGGGTCTGGCTGGCCGCCAATTGTCCGTCGACGATGATCTTCGTCTGCGCACCGTCGAAGACGCAGACCAGGTGGCGCCACTTGTCCGGAGCGGCATTGAGCTGCGGATTGGCCGCGCTGTTGACGGTGCCGACATATCCACCCGAGTTGCCCAGGCGGAACTCAAAACGACCCGCAGAGTTGATGTAGATGAGGTATCCCGATCGCGTCGAGGGTGAGAAGTCGCCCATCAGGGAGGAGAGCACAGCCATGCCTGTGGCGTCGCTACCCAGGCTCGCGGGCTTGAACCACAGTTCCACACTGAACGGACCGGATTTGTTGAGAGCTGCGTTGAAGGGAACATCCAGCTTAGAACCGCAGTAACCCGCAGCCACTCCCGGGTTCGAGAGTCGGACTGCCTTGCCCACGACACCCGGCTCACCCTTTCCCACATCGAGGATCACTCCTGCGTCCAGGATGCTCCCCAAGGGCGACGCGTTCACCGCCTTGTTCATGGCCGGCGATGGCGTTGTCTCGTTGAACCGCCAGTACCCAATGGGATTGAGCGATTCCACGGTCGTCGGAAAATCCGACTGCGCGATGGCGGCGGTCGCCAACATCGTCGCGAGGAAGCCGCCCAGTAATGGACGGCAGGTTTGTGGCTTTTTCATAGGGCAGGTTGATGTGATGGACCAACGGCTACAGGGAAAGCGGGGCCAGGAACGCTCGATCCAGCCTCTTGCGGGATCTCAGGCGCTTTGGGGGATATGGAACAGGGACCGACCAGTTACCTCTTCTTGGGCCGGGTCGACTTGGACTGAAGCCAGGCAACGTCCAGATTCCGCGGAGAAGGCATGTCGCTGGTCCTTGAGGTTTTCTGCGAAATCAACGGCGGCATTGTCCGGGGATCGACCCATTTCCTGATCTCCGAATGCCCGTCCACGAAGGAGAATCCACAGGCTCGGTTGTGGTACGATCCAGGCAGATCCATCGTGAATTTGTACAACGCGGGATTGGCCGGATCATACCCATCCATGTGCGTCATGAAGTTCCCCCAGTTGATGGAATCTTTCCGCTGGTCGAGAAAGACCCAGGTGTCCGTTGGTCCAGGGGAGCTCACATTCGAAGTCAGTTCCGAGATCTACGTGTAGATGCTGTGTTTGCTCGCCATCGGCAGGCCGCCATCCCCTCCAGCGAACCCACCGAGATAGAAGTTCATCGACATCGTCCGGATCCTTGGTTTCCGGACTCCATTCACCAGGACGTAACTCCGATCACTCGGGCAACGATAGATTCCCGGGCTTTGGCTGTACTTCCACAGCGGACGCTTGGTGATGTCCGCGTTGATGTCCCAGTTCTTGGGATCAGGCCCAAAACTCAGCTCGGTCTGCGTCCACGCGTACTCGTTCAACTTGTTGTTGGCCACGCCCGAATGGCTGGCATAGACGATCAGGTCGTTGTTGTCCTCGGCATACAACCGCCACGCCAGGGTCAATTGGCGATGGTTCGACATGCATTGGATCCCTTGGGCCTTCTGCTTCGCCTTGCCCATCGCCGGTAACAGCATCCCGGCCAGGATCGCAATGATGGCAATCACGACGAGCAGCTCAATGAGGGTGAATCCGGATTCTCTCCGGTGCGGAATCGAACCTGTGGGTTCGACACAATCGTGTAGGGAGCATTGAAGGTTCATGTGGCGTGAGACCCTCAGGCAAACTCCTGAGTTACTCCTACAGCCGGTTTCATGCTCCACGTCACATGACAAATGAGTAAAATCTCTGCAAAGGAATCACTAGGTAGTAACCCTTATCAGGTCGTTGCTTCCAATGACGACGTGTCGCTTCTCTGTCGGCAGTTTGTCGTCCACGCCCCACCACCAACTCCGACATTCCGGCAATCAGGCCCCATTCGCCGCCCGCCAGCGGCCGCACAATTCCCGCACCGCCGAGGACCAATCCGGATACTCGAACCGGAACCCACCCTCCAGAAGCCGTCCCGGCACGACGCGCCGGCTCTTCAGGATCAGCTCCGACTCCGTCCGCAGGAACAGCGCGCCGATCTCGATCATCCAATCCATCGCCGGAAGGCCCACACCAATCCCCCAGGCCCGATCTTCATGGCTTGCCCATCGAAGGTTCGGTGTCGCCAGGCCGCGTCCTCGGCAACCCAAAGCGGAAACAGGCCCCCGAACCCGTCCGGTTCACCGCCGACATCTTCCCGCCGTGCTCGGCCACGATCCGGTCGCAGATCGCCAGTCCCAGCCCCGTCCCGTGCGCCTTCCCGAACGTCACGAACGGCTGGAACACATGCGGCAATACCTCCGCCGGAATCCCCGGCCCGTTGTCCGACACCTCCGTCACGACTTCCTTGTCGTGCAGTTCGAACCGGATCCGCACCAGCGGATCCTTCACCCCGCCGATCGCATCAAAGGCATTCTGGAAAAGGTTGTTGAACACCCGCTGCATCCGGAGCGCATCCATCCGCACCATCACGGGCCCCGAAGCCATCGGCCCCAGCTCCGCATCCACACGGATCCCCCGTCGGCTCGCCTCGGGTTCCAGTTCGAACACCACTTCGCGCGCAAAGTCCGCGTAACCACCCGCGGCAACACCGCCGACGGCGTCATACCACGCGTGAAATCCAGCAACTCCTGCATCATGCGGTTCAACACCTCCACCTGACGCCGTACCCGGTCCCGCGCCGAACGCCGCGAATCCAGCGTTGCCGACGGTTCTGCCGCCAGGTCCGCCGCGATTCCGATCACGTTCAGGGGATTCCGGAAGTCATGCACGATCGTGCGCGCCAACCGCTCCACCAGGCTCAGCCGTTCCGCCTTCAACAACTCCTGCAGGAACCGGCGGTTGAAATCGCGCATCCGCAGACTCGAATCCCGCACCAGCGCCGCCGCCAACAACGGCGACCGTTCGAGCAGCTCCTGCAAGAGCGGCGTCGGCACGAATTGAAGCACCGATTCCTCCAGCGCAATCGCCGACGCCGACCGCGCCCCGCCATCGAACACCGCCATTTCCCCGAAGTACTCCCCAGGATCCATCACCGCCAACCGATGCTGCCGCCCCGGCACCGACCGCGCCGCGATCTCCACCGCACCCGACTCCAGCACGTACAGTCCATCCCCTGCTCCGCCCTCCTCGAAGATCCGTTCCCCGGTCCGGAACACCCGACGCTGCACACCGGCCAACAGCAGTGCACGAACGGGCTCCGACAAATGCCTGGCCAAACGGGATTCTGCCAAGGGGACCATGGACCGAGCCTAGCCAAGGCATTCACTGGAGGGCAACCGTGCCGAAACCGCGAATCGTGGCCCTACCCTTCTTCTTCATCCTCCACCACCAACCGGCCGCGAATCCGGAATCTTGCCTCTTGAATCTCCCCCTCTCCCTCCCCCCAACCTCGCCCCGTGGCAGGCATTCCCCTCTCCCAGGTCGCCCTCCGGCTTCGTCCAGAGGATGACGTCGCGGTCGCCAAGGCCCCAATCAAGGCCGGCACCGAACTCGTCGTCGACCGCACATCCCTCACCGTGCGCCACGACGTCGGCCGTGGACACAAGATCGCCATCCGCGACCTCGCCGACGGTGCCGCCCTGAAGAAGTACGGCCAGACCATCGGCTTCGCCCGCGGGCCCATCCGCGCCGGCGACCACGTTCACGTCCACAACGTCGAGTCCCGCGACTTCGCCCGGCAGGCCGACATCGGCACCGATGTCCAACACCTCCCGCCGCTGGCTCCCGACGAACACCGGACCTTCAACGGCTTCGCCCGCCCCGGCGGTCGTGCCGGCACCCGGAACTACATCGGCGTCATCTCCAGCGTGAACTGTTCGGCCTCCGTTTCCCGTTACGTCGCCGACCGCTTCAAGGGACCCGATTTCGCCCGCGAGTTTCCCGGGGTCGACGGCGTCGTCGCCTTCACCCACAAGAGCGGCTGCGCCATGCCCGACGACGAGCCGACCCGCCTGCTCCAGCGCGTCCTCGCTGGCATCGCGAAGCATCCGAACATCTCCGGATGGGTCCTGCTCGGCCTCGGCTGCGAGGTCAACCAGGTCGATCGCCTGGTCCGCGAACAACAGCTCGAGACCGCCGGTCCCGGAGGAACCCCGCCCGCGGTGATGAACATCCAGACCCAGGGCGGCGTGGCCAAGACCGTCGAGGCCGCTGCAGCCGCCGTCCGCCGTCTCCTCCCAGCCGCCAACGCCCTGCGCCGCGAACCACTCCCCCTCTCCCGTCTCGCCCTCGCCCTGAACTGCGGCGGCTCCGATGGCGCCAGCGGCATCACCGCCAATCCGGCACTCGGCTTCGCCAGCGACGAACTCGTCCGCCACGGCGCTGCCAGCGTCCTCGCCGAAACCCCCGAGATCTACGGCGCCGAACACCTCCTCACCCGCCGCGCCGTCAGCCGCGAGGTCGGCGAAAAACTCCTCGGAATGGTCCGCTGGTGGGAGGACTACGCCCGGCTCCACAACGCCACCATCGACAACAACCCCAGCGTCGGAAACAAGGCCGGCGGCCTCACCACCATTTACGAGAAAAGCCTCGGCGCGATCGCCAAGGGCGGCCAGGCACCCCTCGCCGCCGTCTACCAATACGCCGAGAACGTCTCCCGGCCCGGCCTCGCCTTCATGGACACCCCCGGCTACGACCCCGTCAGCATGACCGGACTCGTCTGCGGCGGATGCAACGTCGGCGTCTTCACCACCGGCCGCGGCAGCGTCTATGGCTGCAAGCCGATGCCCTGCATCAAGGTCGCCACCAACACCACCCTCTACGACTGGATGAAGGACGACATGGACCTCAACGCCGGCACCATCCTCGACGGCACCGAGACCGTCGAGGAGGTCGGCCGCCGCATCTTCGAGGAAATCGTCGCCGTCGCCGCCGGCAAACGCACCAAGTCCGAACTCCTCGGCATCGGCGACGAGGAATTCGCCCCCTGGATCCTCGGCCCCCTCTTCTGAATCCCGAATCCGTGGACCTTCACGCCTTCATCAATCTGTGAAATCTGTGGACCGCCTGTCTCCCATCTCCGCCATCTGCGGATAACCTGAATCTCCCAATCCTCCTCCCATGTTCCTCTTCGACGCCCACCTCGACCTCGCCATGAACGCCATCGAGTGGAACCGCGACCTCACGCGGTCCCTCGTTGACCTCCGCCAACGCGAAGCCCATCTGCGCGACAAACCCGATCGCGGCCGCGCCACCGTTTCATTCCCCGAGATGCGTCGTGCCGGCATCGGCCTCTGCGTCGCCACCCAGATCGCCCGCGTCGAACACAACGCCTACAGCCCGGTCGCCGGCTGGGCGTCGCCGGCCCAGGCCTGGGCCATGACCCAGGGCCAACGCGCCTGGTATGAAGCCATGGAGGAAGCCGGCGAAATCCGTCTCATCCGCGACCGCGCCGCCCTCGAATCCCAGATCGCCCTCTGGTCCACCCCCGAGATCCCCGGCGCCGCCCCGCGCCCCATCGGATGCATCCTTTCCCTCGAAGGCGCCGATTCCCTCATCACCCTCGATCACCTCGAACGCGCCTGGAACTACGGCCTCCGCGCCATCGGCCCCGCCCATTACGGACCCGGGGTCTACGCCCAGGGCACCAGCACCACCGGCGGCTTCAACGCCCGCGGACGCGACCTCCTCCGCGAGATGCAACGCCTCGGCTTCATCCTCGACGTCACCCACCTCTCCGACGAGTGCTTCACCGAGGCCCTCGACCTCTACGACGGCCCCATCTGGGCCAGTCACCACGTCTGCCGCACCCTCGTTCCCCACCAACGCCAGTTGCCCGACGACTTCATCCGCCTCCTTGCCCAGCGCGACGCCGTCATCGGCATGGCCATGGACGCCTGGATGCTCGTCCCCGGCTGGGTCCGCGGCCAGTCCACCCCCGAATCCACCGGCGTCTCCCTCGACACCGTCGCCAACCACGTCGACCACATCTGCCAGATCACCGGCTCCACGGCACACGTCGGCATCGGCACCGACCTCGACGGCGCCTACGGCCACGAGCAGACCCCGCAGGACCTCAAGACCATCGCCGACATCACCCAACTCGGCGAACGCCTCCGCGCCCGCGGCTGGTCCCAGTCCGACATCGACGGCCTCAACCACGGCAACTTCCTCCGCGTCCTCCGCCGGGCGTGGTAAGGGGGGACGAAGAGTTCCCAGATTCCAGTCCCCAGCCTCAAGCGTAGCAGACGACGTCAGGAGGCTGTGGATGGAGAGTTCCCAGCCTCAAGCGTAGCAGACGACGTCAGGAGGCTGAGGCAAGGGGGAGTTCGAAGTTCTCAGCTTTCAACTTCCAAGTCCCCATCCTGACGGCCGGGATTGAAGGCCGGGTGCCCCCACCCGGCGCACCCCATGCGATCCGCCCCTTCCCTCCCCTTCCCCATTTGCATCCGCGTGTCACATATGCGACGTCCGGTTGCAAATCAGGCCCCCAACCCATCCTCCGCCAGTCCTGATCTCCATCGTTCCAGCCAATCCCCGCCTGATTCTATCGATTCACGCACGCACCGGGGTCTCGGCCACGGTGCCGGCATGACATCCATCCGTTCCTGGTCCTACGCCGCAGGATTGCTCGCATGCCTCTCGGGCATCCTTTTCACCACCGACAAACCCACGACGGACCTCGGGACCAGCTTCCACTTCGCTGCCGACACCACCGGCCGGCGGGTCGACCTCACCGACTGGCTGATGGACCGCGCCGAACGCATCCTGCCCACCGCCGCGCCCGAATCGCTCCCCGCATACCTGGGATCCGACCCTGCTCCCACCCGCACCGGAACGCAGGACCCACGCGTCGGCGTCCACTCCTTCAAGCCGATTTCGGTCCAACTCGCCCACTGGCGTCCCGGCATCACCTTCTGGTGCTCCGTCCCCTGCAACGGTTCCTACCGTCCCCTCGCCATGCAGGTGCCCCTCGACGAAATCTTGGCCCACCTACGCCAACGGCGTTGCGTCCACTAGCCCAGGGTCGGCCGAGGAACGAGGCCTACCCTGGGTTCGACACACCACGCTCCCCAACCGCAACGCGGTTGTGGCCCGGCGGCACCCCTTCCTTCCCCGCGCCCCTTCGTCTCCTCCGGGAGACTCCCCCCTCGCGTCTCTGCGCCTCTGCGGAAAGCAATGGGGTCGCGTCTATAGATTTTACATTTCAACCCTTGAGACCACGTACCTGGGGCAAATGTAAATTATTTAGACGCGGCCCCATTGACTCATGCTTCGCCATCAACGGCGGCGGGCGTCGTGCAAGGTCGGGCCGCAAACGGCCGCGTGGACTGGAAGACCAAGGAGGGCAAGACCCTCAAGGAACTGCAGGACAGCCAATCCGGCGATTGATCCGGATTCCCGGTGCCAGATGCCGGAATCTGTTCCCCGGCGGTGTCAAAGCGGATCGCATCGGGTCGTGGGCAGCAACCACCCGAACACCCTTCCCCGTACCCGGGTGTGGCCAAAGCCCCAGCGAGCACTGGAAACGCGAAAAGTTTTTTGCGACGAATGTCGAAATCGGGCGCCGCCAAACGACAGACCCATGTGCCGACCAAACAATCCGGCACACAACATCGGATGTAACATGAAGAACTCGATCGAAGTGACCAACCAGGCGGCGGCACTCGAATGGGCCGGAAAGGCGCCCTTCCTGAAGAACGAAGCCGTTGAGGTGCAACAACACTTGGCAAACCCGCTGATGTCCCCAAAGCCAACTCCCTGAACCCCGAGACCCGATACAAATCATACCGCCACCATGACATACGCACTCCTATTCCAAGAATCCGCTGCCAACTTCGCCCTTCGCGACGACCCTGAGAAAGCCGGTGCCTATTGGGCCGCGTGGACGTCCTACATGGCCGCGCTCGGTGAGGCAGGCATCGTGCAGGGCGGGGAGGACTTCTGCCTCCGGATACCGCCACCACCGTCCGCATCCGCGATGGCAAGCGGCAGGTCCACGACGGTCCCTACGCCGAGTCGAAGGAAATGCTGGGAGGCTTCCTCATCATCGAGGTCCCCAATCTCGACGTCGCCCTGGAATGGGCGGCCCGCGCGCCCTCATCCGGTTATGGCTCCACCGAGGTCAGGCCCGTGATGCCCCCCATGAAGCAGGATCCGACCTGAAGCCCGCCCATGAACCCTCCCGTCCACGATGCCATCGTCGCCTGCGCCCGGGATTCGTATTCCCAGTTGCTGTCGTTCGTCGCGTCGCGGGCGGAGGGGATTTGTCCAGCGCCGAGGACGCCTTGGGCGAAGCATTCCTGGCTGCTCTTCAGATCTGGCCCGTGGAAGGCGTTCCCAACCGTCCCGAAGCCTGGCTGCTCACGGCCGCCAGGCGACGACTGATTGACCTCCAACGTCGGGAGGCCACCCGAACCCGATCCACCGAGATGCTGATCCAGGCAATGGACCTCGCGCAGGAAAGCGTTCAGGAGGGACACGCGCTCCCCGACGAACGGCTCAAGCTGCTGTTCATCTGCGGCCACCCCGCCATCGACGTAGCCGCACGAACACCGCTGATGCTCCAGACCGTGCTGGGTTTGAGCGCTGAGAGCATCGCCTCCGCCTTCCTTGTGGCCCCGGCATCCATGAGCCAGCGCCTCGTCCGGTCCAAGGCGAAGATCCAGGCGGCACGGATCCCATTCCAGATTCCCTCCCCTGAAGATTGGCCGGAGCGTCTGACCTACGTCCTCGATGCGGTCTACGTCGCGTTCACCATCGGCTACGGAACGGTGGGAGCGGACGACACCGGGAATGAGGGCTTCTCGGAGGAAGCCATCTTCCTCGCCAGAATGCTGCTCCGGATGGTTCCCGACGAACCCGAGGTCATCGGCCTGCTCTCGCTGATGCTGTTCGTGCATTCACGCAAAGCCGCACGCCACACTCCAGAGGGTGGATTCGTTCCCTTGCCTGAACAGGATCCCAAACGATGGTCAACGCCCTTGATTCACGAGGCGGAAAACCTGCTGCGGCAGGCATCCGCCTTCGGTCGCCCCGGTCGCTTCCAGATCGAGGCAGCCATCCAATCCGTCCACGCCGAGCGGGCACTCACCGGCCGCACCAACTGGTCCATGATCGAGGGATTCTACCGGATCCTGAGATTCTACACGAACACGGTCGGCGCTCGCATCGGCCACGCCATCGCCATCGCCCAGATCCGCGGCCCCGCCGATGGCCTCGCCGAACTGGACACATCCCGGAGAACCTGACCTCGGTTCACCAGCCCTACTGGGTCGCCCGCGGCCACCTCCTGGGTCGAACCGGCAACACCGATGCATCGCGCAAGGCCTACCAACGGGCCATCGGCCTGACCGAAGATCCATCGGTGCGGACCTTCCTGCTGAAGGAAATGTCTTCGGCAGGCGAGTGAACCAGAACCACGCGAGCTCCCACCTACGCCAACGGCGTTGCGTCCACTAGCCCAGGGTCGGCCGAGGAACGAGGCCTACCCTGGGTTCGATACACCACGCTCCCCAACCGCAACGCGGTTGTGGCCCGGCGGCACCCCTTCCTTCCCCGCGCCCCTTCGTCTCCTCCGGGGACTCCCCCTCTGCGCCTCTGCGCCTCTGCGGGAAAATGTCCCTCTCCGAGTACCCCCTCGCCTTCCACTCCCACAACTTTCCATGTCGGATTCCTCCCCCGACCGGCAGGTTTTCCCAGAAGAGACGAACGACACAGGATCACACCCATGCAGGACGGCCACCCCACAGACGAGCAGCTCCTCCAGACCTATGCCACCCGGCGCGACGAGGCCGCCTTCGCCCTCCTGGTCCAACGCCACCTGAACCTCGTCTTCGGCACCGCCCTGCGCATCCTCGGGGACCGCACCGCCGCCGAGGAGGTCGCCCAGAACGTCTTCATCTCCCTCGCCCGCAAGGCGACTTCCATCCGCACGGGAACCGGCCTTGCCGGATGGCTCCATCGCGCCGCCATCCTCGAAGCCCGGCTCCGTCAGCGCACCGACCTCCGCCGCCAGAGCCGTGAAGACCACGCCGCCCAACTCGGTACCACCATGCCCACGCCGGACTCACCGGATCCCCTGCCCTTCGAGATCCTCGACGACGCCCTCCTCGAACTCCCGGAGAAGGACCGTCGCACCCTGCTCCTCCGCTACTTCGAGAACCGACCCTTCCGCGAGATCGCCCACGCCCTCGGCATCGGCGAGGACGCCGCCCAGAAACGCACCAGTCGGGCCCTCGACGCCCTCGCCGGGATCCTGCGCCGCCGCGCTGCCACCGTCACCGCAACGCTCGCCGCCAAGACCCTGGAAGCCGCAGCGCTCACCATCGCTCCCGCACCGCTCGCCACCTCGATCACGTCCGTCGCCCTCGCCGCGGCGGGGACCGCGGCCTCTTCTTCCGCCCTCGCCCTCCTCGTCGCCAAGCTCATGGCCCTGACCAAGACCCAGACCGCCGCCGTTTGTGTCCTCCTGGCCGCCGCACCCGTCGGATACCAATGGCACGCCGGTTCCACCCTGCGGCAGGCCGTCGCCGTTGCCGCCGACGAGCTCGCGTCCACCACCAAGACCCTCGCCCGCGCCGAAGCCGAGGCCGCCGCCGCGACGCGCAGACTCGACGCCACTTCCACCCGGCTGGTCGAGACCCGCGCCCTTCTCCGTCGCGCCACCGACCAGATCTCCACCGCAGCCTCCACTCCGGAAGCTTCCCTCTATCTCTGGTCCGAAAACGCCTCCCACGTCCGCGTCCCCAAGTCGATCGCGCCCTCACTCCGTCTCTCCGGTTCCATCCCGCTCCCGACCTCCCCCGGCTTCAAGCCACAGAGCCACGCCCTCGAAGCCGTCGACGCGACCGGCTCCCTTTCCGAGCCCCTCGCCGAAGCCCTCGGCATAACCCCGGACGAAGCTGCCGCCATCCGCACCGCCTTCGCCCGGACCGCCGCCGTCCTCCAGCAGCAGGTCCATTCCGCCGCCTACCTCACCAACCAGATTCCCACCGAGTTCCGTACCTACGGCAAACCCGCCGTCGCCCTCGTCACCCCCGCCCTTCCTGACCGCGGCCACGCCATCCGCGACGACCTTCGCCAAACCCTTACCCAACTCCTCGGTACCGAGCGCGCGAACCTCGTCTGGCAGCAGGCCGAACGGACCTTCGAGAACGAGTTCAACCAGTTCGGCGCTGTCGAGCGGATCGAGGCCGCCGCCTTCAATGGCCCCGGCAATCTCTCCCGCTGGAACGCCGCCCGCGACCTCGACGGCAAACTCACTTCCTGGGGCAACAATGGCGGCAACCTCAGCATCGAAACCTTCCCGGTCCGCCTCCGCCCCATCGTCGCCGGGTGGTTGACGAACTCCCAACCCCAACGCCCATGAGCCAGATCGTCATCGCCGGCCTCGTTTTTGTCGCCGCTCTCGCTGCAACCCTCCACCACCGGCAGGCAGCCCGCATCGCCGCCACCGAACTGTCCCGCCTCCGGACAGAGCAAACCGACGCCAACTCCACCCTCGCCTCGTTCCAGACCCGCACGGCCGCCTCCGCCAAACGCCACGCCGAACTGTCCATCGACCTCTCCGCCGCCTCCGCCGAACTCAAGGCCACCTCCGAAGCCGCGCTCCACTCCCGCATCGAACCCAACCCCGCCACCGAGGGCGCATGGCCCGCCGACAAACCCTATTTCTACCTGCCAAAGCGATTGCTGTCCGACATCGGTTTCACTGCCCTCGGAGCGGATGGCGAACCCACCCTCGAAGCCATCGCACTCCTCGGGCTGACGCCCTCGGAACGCGATGACCTCCGCCATGCCTGGGCCGATTTCCGCTTCGACCTCCAGGAACTGCAGTTGCAATCCGCCGAACGGATGCCGGACACCAACGCCGTCCCTGATCCCAACCGCCGCTCCATCCGGTTCAAGCTTTCCAGCCTTGCCAACCAACTTCCGCGCCTCCGCGAACAACTGGACGTCGCCTCACTGAAGCCGTCGGGGCCACGCGTGCCCAGATCCTGCGTTCACCGCTGGAGGAACGCTCGAGGACCTGACCTCACCCATTGGCGAACGCGACTGCATCGTTGGATATCACGCCGAGCGCGCCGTCGATGGCGGGGTCCAGCACTACCTCCGCTTCGAAGCCGCCGATGGCAGCAGCATGCACCAGTACGCAGTCGGCTTCACGAGAACCATCACCGGCGGAGCGCCTGCCGCCGACAACGAACCGTATCGAGCCGATGTTGGTGACGCCCTCTGGCACTACCGCCACCTCTTCGGCGATCAACCCCTGATTCCCCTTCCCTGACGGACATTGTGTGGGGCATCGGAGAAACTACCCCCGGGAAGTGCGCCACAGCAGAGGCACCTGACCCCATTGACGAATCCGCGAGTCGTCTGAGATCAGCCGAAGGCCATGGACCAACGCAGTGGCGACAATCGATTGGCCGCCGGGTCCTTCTGAAACCCGGATCCCTCCGCCCGGCTACCCGCTCAGCAACGGCAGTGGAGATTGGGAGAACCAGGTGGGTCACCGAGACGCCTCCCAGTCCACGCCCGTGCTGAACAGGTCGCCCTTGATGTGTCCCTTGCCTACGCAGCGCATCCCTGCCACGTCCGCGGGTCTTCACTGACCTGAAACACAAACTCCTCCGGCCCTGAAGAAATGTAGATGGCCTCCCCCGACCTGGCCCGGGCCTTCATGCTCCCCGGATCGGCGTCTGGAAATTCCGTGATGTCAGTCCGCATGCCGGACATGTCTGACGGACGTCCCGCACTCCGTCAAAGCCCGGAACGTGGAACCCCTCCCCAACGGCCATGAGGGCATCGCCTCCCCGTCCCAAGCCCAGGGTCGGGGCGGCGACGTCCACGTCGCCCTGTCCCAGAGCCCCTCCCCAAAGGCGATCAGGACATCGCCTCCCCGAAACCAATCCGCGAATCGCCTCTTGAAACTCCGCGCCCCAGCCCTCCCCCTTTCCGGCGCGACATGTCTGTTCCCTATCTTCCCGGCCAACGCTGGGTCAGCGAAACCGAGCCGGAGCTCGGCCTCGGCTCCATCCTCCGCACCACCGCGCACACCGTCACCGTGGCCTTCGGCGCCACCCAGGAATCCCGCGAGTACGCCCTCGGCAACGCGCCCCTCCGACGCGTCCGCTTCCACAAGGACGATTCCCTCCTCCTGCGCGACGGTTCCACCGTCACCGCCGAATCCGTCATCGAACGCCGCGGACTCATCCACTACCGCGCCGACGGCCGCGAAATCCCCGAGTCCGAACTGTCCGACACCCTCACCTTCAACCGACCCGAGCAACGCCTCGTCGCGGCGGATGTCGATTCCCCCGCGGAGTTCGATCTCCGCGTCGCCGCCCTGCGCCACCAGCACCGCCGCCGCAAGTCGCGAGTCCGCGGCTTCGTCGGCGGACGCATCGACCTGATCCCGCACCAGCTCTGCATCGCCGCCGAGGTCTCCGGCCGGTTGCAACCGCGCGTCCTGCTCGCCGATGAAGTCGGCCTGGGAAAGACCATCGAAGCCTGCCTCATCGTCCACCGCCTGCTGCTCACAAACCGCGCGCAGCGCGTCCTCATCCTCGTTCCCGACTCGCTCGTGCATCAGTGGTTCGTGGAACTGCTCCGGCGCTTCAACCTCTGGTTCCACATCTTCGACGAGGAACGCTGCACCGCCATCGAGGCCGGCGGGCCCGACGCCAACCCCTTCCTCGACGACCAGCTCGTCATCGCCAGCCTCAGCCTCTTCACGGCCAAACCCCGCCGCCGCGAACAGGCCCTCGCCGCCGGATGGGATCTCCTCGTCGTCGACGAGGCCCACCACCTCGGCTGGACCCCGGAAGCCGCCAGCCCCGAGTACGCCGTGGTCGAATCCCTCGGCAAGGCCACCGCCGGCCTCCTGCTGCTGACGGCGACGCCGGAACAACTCGGCATGGCCAGCCACTTCGCGCGCCTGCGGCTCCTCGATCCCGACCGCTTCCACAGCCTCGACGCCTTCATCCGCGAATCCGCTGGCTACCGCGACGTGGCGCGCCTCGCGGAAAAGGTGATCGCGCAGGAATCCTTCGAGCCGGGCGAAGTCGCCGCCCTCGCGCGGCTCCTCGCCGAAACACCCGCCACCCTCCAACCGCGCCTCGCGAAGCTCGCCGACGATTCCGTCCGCAACGCGCTCCTCGAATCCCTGCTCGACCAGCACGGCACCGGCCGCGTGATGTTCCGCAACACGCGCATGACCATCTCGGGGTTCCCCCGCCGCGTCGCGCGCCTCTGGCCGCTCGATGAAGACGGCGACAACGTCGAACTCTTCGAACGCCTCACCGAGGAGTTCTCCGCCGATTCCGACGGCAGCCTCGCGGCCCACTTCGAACCCGACTTCTCCGCCGATCCCCGCGTGCAATGGCTGCTCGAACAGCTCCGCGCCCTCGGCAACGAGAAGATCCTCGTCCTCTGCCGCACGCGGGCAAAGGCCGAGACGCTCGAACGCGAACTGCGCGAGTGGACCAGCGCCAAGCTCGCCGTCTTCCACGAAGGCCTGACCCTCGTCCAACGCGACCGCCACGCGGCGTGGTTCGCCGAGGAGGACGGCGCGCGCCTCCTCATCTGTTCCGAGATCGGCAGCGAGGGTCGCAACTTCCAGTTCGCGCATCACCTCGTGATGTTCGATCTGCCCCTCGACCCCGAGCTCCTCGAACAGCGCATCGGCCGGCTCGACCGCATTGGCCAGACCTCGGAGATCCAGCTGCACCTGCCGTTCGTCGTCGGCAGCTCCCAGGAGCTCCTCGTCCGCTGGTATCACGAAGGCCTGAATTCCTTCGAAAAGAACCTCCAGGGCGGACGCGCGCTCCTCGAACGTTTCGGTGCGCGCATCACCGACCTCGCGCTCGAATTCCACGACCGCGGCGAGGCGGCCCGCACAGACCTCGCGAACCTGATTGCTGAAACCCGCACGGCACGTCTCGAACTCACCGCACGGCTCGAAAAGGGACGCGACCGGCTCCTCGAACTGAATTCGTTCCGGCCGAAGCTCGCCACCCGCATCGTCGACGAGATCCGCAAGCAGGACGCCGATCCCACGCTCGATCCGTTCATGGTCGCCGTGTTCGATCACTTCGGCATCCACGTCGAGGAGATCGCCGCGCGGACCTGGCGGCTGGGCTCCGCCGGCATCTTCGCCGAATCCTTCCCTGGCCTTCCCCTCGAAGGCCTCACCGTCACCGGCGACCGCACCCGCGCGCTCTCCCGCGAAGACGTCCAGTTCCTCACCTGGGATCATCCGCTTGTCACCGGCGCGCTCGACCTGGTCCTCGGGGCCGACAAGGGCAACGCCAGTTTCGGCCTATGGAAGGATGGCAAGGGCAGCGGGCTCTACCTTGAAACGATCTTCCTCCTCGAATGCGTCGCTCCGCCAGCGCTGCACATCGATCGGTTCCTGCCGCCCACGCCCCTCCGCGTGCTGGTCGATCCCCAGGGCAACGACGCCTGCACCCTCATCGACCGCGAATCCCTCGCCCGTCAGGTGCGTCCCGGTGACGCCTACCCGCACGTCAGCCGACCCGAGATCCGGGAGCGCCTGCTCCCGCTGCTGCTCGAGAAGTCCGAGGACGTCGTCCAAAAGCATCTCCCGAACCTGATTGCCCAGGCCCAGCGCGAGATGACCACGCAGATCGACGGCGAGATCGCCCGGCTCCGGCAGCTCGCGAAGGTCAACCCGAGCGTCCGACCCGAGGAAGTCCAACGCCTCCTCGACCACCGGCAAGCCCTCGCCCAGCACCTCGCCGCCGCCCGTCCCCGCCTCGACTCCCTCCGCCTGATCCTCCGGAGCTGATCCAGGGAAGTTCGAAGTTTGAAGATTCAAGTTTGAAGCCGGCTCCCACGCGTAGCTGCCGACGTCAGGAGGCAGGTCGTGGGGGAGTTCCCAGATGCCAGTTTCCAGATACCAGAACTGTGCCGTGCTCGCGCCCCGAAGGGGCAACCGGTGAAAGCCCGCGGTGGAACCCCGGGGACCACGCCACACCACGTCCTCCGTGCCCTGAAAGGGCACACGGAACCAGGTGCCTGAGATCCCGCTCCGCGCCTCTGCGCCTCTGCGCGAGACCGTCTTCCTTTCGGTCACCACATGGGACGGGAAGTTCTCGCGCAGAGGCGCTGGGGCGCAGAGGGAGGGAAACGCGTCATCGCCGCCTTCTTCGCGGCCTGGCGGCTTGGCTGCTTTGTCTCTCCTGTCTGTCCCTGAAGGGAACGAAGGGGAAAAGCCGCGAAGCCTCAAAGCCGCAAAGGAAGGAACGGGTGCGGGCAAATCGAAAGGTTCCTCACTGCAAGACCCTCTCCGATCCTGAGCCGCCCTTTGAGACCGAAAACGGCGGTTGGATCCGCAGATGGGCAGGACCTTGGAGCGGGATCACCGCGCCCACTGGGAGTGAGGGCTCGCCTTGGCTGAATCCGCGCCTTTCTCCCTCTCTATCTGCGCAATCTGCGCAATCTGCGGATAGATGAACTGCCGGTTCCAGGTTCAGGGCTCCGGCACGGAACCCCTGGGCGTTGCCCCGTTGGGGCTCAAATCAATCAACTCCCACATCCCGACGCCCCAATGACCACCATTGGTCATTTTGGACGGGATCCCTCCCATCATTGACGGGACCAAGTCGAGCTAGTCTACGATAGGCTTGATGAACCGACGACTCGTCCTTCCCGTTCTCGCCGCCAGCCTGTGTCTGGCGCCCTTGACTTCCGTGGCCCAAACCTCGGTGACCTACACCCTCACGGGCGGAACCTTCAGTGGTTCGATCAACGGCACCGCGTTCACGGACGCCAGCATCAACATCACCGGCACCGCCGATGCGGCGACCTTGATCAGCGGTTCTCCAGCGCCAGCACCTGCCTTCAACTACACCTTCCTCCCGTTCACGCCGACCGCGACCATTACGGATGGGAGCACGACCTACTCCATGACGATTCAGAACGAGGTAGGCCGTACCTGGGGGGGGTTCGCCGTCGACGCGACCGCATTGGGGGGCTTTTACTTTTTTGCGATCGCATGGCTGGACAATCCAGCAGCCTACATTAGCGGGGGCGGCTTCGAACTGACCCTTCCTGCTACGGGTAGCTTCCCAAGTCCCACCGGCCCCGCCTCCCTTCTCGGTGCCTTCTCGATCTCATCCGTGCCCGAAACCTACCAGACCAGCCTCGGTCCCTTGGTTCTCACCAGCTACACCTCCGGTGCAGGGACCCTAACCATTCCCGAGTCCAGCACCTGGATCCCCGCCGGCCTCGTCCTTTCCCTGGGCCTGTTCACCATCGCCCGACGCCAGCAGCACAGCCGTCCGCAGGCGTAACCAGGAAACAGCCCGCCCCACGCCCCAACGGGGCAAGCCAAGCAAGCCCAGGGCAACGCCCTGGGTTACGTTTCCCTACAGGCACCCAAGCCCTTCGAAACCCACCCACAATCCTGATCCACCCGTTCTTCCTCATATCCTTGCAGTACCTCCCCCTCCGCGCCTCTGCGCCTCTGCGCGAGACCGTCTTCCTTTCGGTCAGCAGATGGGACGGGAAGTTCTCGCGCAGAGGCGCTGGGGCGCAGAGGGAGAGAAACGCGTCATCGCCACCGTCTTCGCGGCTTGGCGGCTTTGTCTCTGACGTCAGGAGGCAGGTCGTGTGGGAGTTTCCAGGTGCCAGAACGGTGCCGTGCTCGCGCCCCGAAGGGGCAACCGGCGAAAGCCCGGGGTGGAACCCCGGGGACCACGCCACACCACGTCCTCCATGCCCTGAGAGGGCACACGGAACCGGGTGCCTGTGATCCCCGTTTGCCCCGTTGGGGCGAGGTGTCGTGCGGTGGGGTCTCACAGGGTTCCGCTCCGCTCCACCCCGGGCTGTCGCCGTACGCCGCGTTGCGGCGAGGGCGGGCGCGGGATGCATCCCCAAAGGCTAAACCGCTGGCTCAGTTCTGGGGACTGGCGACTGGCAAATGGGAACTTCCCGCGGCCTTGAAACTTCAAACTTCGAACTCCTCCCCTCCCCCCCGCCTCGTGACCTCGTCGGCTACGTCTGGGGTGGGCTTGAAACTTCAAACTTCAAACTTCGAACTCTCCCCCTCCTCCACCACCCCAACCCCACCGCTCCGAGAACCACCAACCCCACCCCACCCAACACCCCAGTCTCAGGAATCGGCGATGCCCCGCTCAACGTCAGCGACCACGACACCAACTGCATCTGTCCGCCCACCGCAAGGTCCGCCACGCTCAACCGCCACACACCATTCCCCGTCCCGCCCACGAACACCGACAACATCGACGGCCTCGCCGTATCGGTTGCATCCAAACGTCCGTCCGGCTCCACCTCTCCCACCATCACCCCGGAAGCCAGGTTCACGGCATGCACATCCCCCGCCGTCGCCCCATCCCGGAACGTCACGTTCCACCCATCATAGCCAAAGCCTACCGGATCCAGCGTCGTGATTCCGACCCCGTTCAACAGCACCGACGTCGCCGTCAGATCCCGGTTCAGCGACACGTACATCTCGCTCGCCCAACCCGCTCCTGGGCTCACCCCCACCAGGTGCAACCCCACCCGCACCTCCGTCAGCGACGTGATCGTCGAGTCCGTCACCGTCTGCTCGAACGTCACCGGAGGGTCCACCAGATCCCCGAGCGTATAACCCACCGTATAGGTCCGCGTCGCCTCCGTGATCACGGCCGCCTGAACAGCCACGGTTGCGATCGCACCCGCGACACACACGCCCAGCCACCGGGGGACCCGATGACTCCAGCAAGGAACCTGAACCGCAGAGAACGCAGAACGGCTGGAACCGGATGCGTGTTCGCCTTGCGCCCGCAGGGTGAGGCCGTTGACGGCAGCGAATCGGGCCACTTCGGGCCGGACATCTGCGCCATCTGCGCCATCTGCGGATAACCGCCTTTCCAGAAATCGAGTCATCGCGCCTGCTTTCATCGGTGGACAATTGCCCGGTACAACCGGATTGCGTCTGCGGGTTGGACATCCACGTGGCGGAACACGCCCGCGGCGAGCCCGCCAGGTGCGGTGTAGATCGCGGCCGGATTGAACTCCCGCCACAGATACGGTGCCTGCACATCCGTGGTGTACTGCACCCGATACCTACGTCCGGGAACACCGATCGCCGTGAACACGAAATCCCCACCCACACTTTCCAGCACCACGGCATTCGGCGGTTGATCCACGCCACCCGAACCCGACTCCGTCACCACCACGGTCACCGTGGCGGTCGGGCCATCGGTACCATCCGAGAGCACATACTCAAAACTTCCCGGACCGGCGTTGCCCGTGGGAGCCGTGTAGACCACGAACGCCCCGCTCAACACCACCGTCGAACCCGCCGGCAAGGCCGACCCCACCGACTGGATCCTCAGGACGTCCCCATCCACATCCGTGTCATTCGACAGTAACGTCGACGCCAGCACCTTCACCACCCGCGAACCCAAGGGCCGATCCAGGGTGTCCAGCGATCCCACCGGCGGAGCGTTCAACGTCGCCGCGTACTGGGCCCACAGACCCGACTGCACCCGCAGCGTCGTGCCGCCGGCGGCCGAGCCCGAGACATCCACCACGGCCTGACCAACGACCGCCTGCACCTGCAAGGAACCCGAGGACAACCCACCGCCACCCGACGTGATCGAGGCCACACCCGGCTCCAGATCCGCGGCTTGGGCTGCGGCCGTCATCAGGATCGAGGCCGTGGAATGCCGAAGAAGACGTCTCACGGTGCCCCTCCCGCGCCGGCGCCCGCCACGCTGGGTGCAGCCGCCATGTCATCCCAATAGCGCTGGGCCACGACCTTTCCGTTCTCCAGTTGCACCTCGGCCTTGGGATTTCCGCTCGGATACCAGGACCGGGCCATGCCATGCGGTTGGCCACGGAGCATCTCCATTTCCTCGGCGAGCACCCCATTGGTGTGCCACCGCTGGAACCGACCCTCCAACATGCCCGCCCGCGTGCTGGCCTCGGAGATACGGACACCGGCTGTCGACCACTTCGTGACCGCCCCCTCACTCCGGCCGCCGACGAAGTGTTCACTCACCTGCAACACCCCGTTCGTGTGCCACCCCTCGGACAGTCCCTCCAGAACGCCATTGGAGACGAAGGAGCGCGAGCGCAACACCCCGTTCCCATAGGACTCCGTCAGCCATCCGCTGAAGACCTCGCCGGTTGCCTTCCCGGTCAACCGCCCCTCCTTCAACTCCACTTCGGAAGTCTGGGCGACCGGCCATTCCCTGGTGATGGGTGGAGCCTTCTTCCAAACCAGGAATGGCCACGCGGCCAACACGACCAACAAAAGGCACGCAACGACAACCGCGGCACGCGGCCATCGGGACACCTCGACAGGGCTGTGGGTCATCTGTGCCATCGGCAGGGGATCCCCGGAGATCAGTGCACCATCACCTTGAAGAACCGCGGTGCCTCCGACGCCTCAGCTCCCGCGCCTACCGACACGCGCACCGGGCGCACATCCTTCGCCACGTACGAGTCCTGCTCGGCACCGGTGCCCACCTGGAAATTCACCGGCGTCCACGTCTTCATGTCGTTCGACGATTCGATCGTATAGGTCCGACCCCGGATCGCCGTGAACTCCAGCTGCGAACGCCCGGCTTCGACCCCAAGGATCGACAACGTGAAGCCGTCCTCCGGATCGAACGCGTACGTGCCCGCCAGATACTCCGCCAGGTTCGTCATCCCGTCGCCGTCGTCGTCGCCTCCGGGCCGGATGTCCGCCAGCGTCTTCGTTCCACCGCTGGCCGCCATCAGCGTGCGTTCCCACGCGTCCGGCATTCCGTCGCCGTCCAGATCCTCACCCAATGTGAGATCGACCGGGACAACCCGCCCGCCTTGGTCACCAGGCTGGACACGCCGTTCATGTGGATCGGCACGTAGTTCACGTTCCCGATCTTCACCCGCATCCGGAACGGCACCGACGGCAACTGCGCCGTCGGCTTGTACCGTTGCGCCGTCACGCCGCTGTCCAGCGGGATGGTCAGGCGATAGTTGCCATCGACATCGGTCAGCGACGACACCGTCGCCGTCGACACGATCGTTCCACCCACGTCCAGTTGGACCACGGCCTTCGGGTCGTCCAGGGGATTGCCCTGTTCGTCCCGGACCAGACCGTGGACCAGGTGATGCGGCGCGGGCGGGAAGGCCAGCGACGCGCCGGTCAGACCGATCGCCACCACGCCTGCGAACCGGGCCAGGTTGCGGCCCAGCAGCGGAACAAGGAAACGATCCGCAGAGGACCGGGAATGGATGTGGTCGCATCCAGGCCGGGCGGCCGCCGAGTTTCCATCTGCGGAATCGGCGCCATCTGCGGTTGAATGAACGGCCGCTTTTGAATTCATGCTTCGAGTATTCATGGGCTTCAGGGGTGGGCGGTTCAGTTGCCGGAGTAGGAATAGGTCACGAAGTGGAGCTTGATGTCCTTCACCGTCTGGCGGAACCGGTCGAGTCCCTCCTGCGGGTTGGCCAGCAGCTCGCGTCCCGGGATCACCAGCTTCCACTGGCTGTTCCAGACCGAGCGTCCGATCAGGCGGCTGTTGGTGAACTGGGAACGTTGGAGCGTCCCTCCGGCCGTATAGATCTGCGGTGAGAACCAGCCCGCGCCCGAGACCGGGCGGAAGGCCTGATGCTTCCGCAACTCGAACAACGGCTCCGACAGCGAGTCCGCCGACTGATACAGCTGCTTGGTCGTGAACTGTGACCCGCCGATGTTGAAGGGCATCGGGATCGCAAGGTCCTCCACCTGCCACGTTCGGATGGTGCTCTGGTCACCCAGCGGCGGGCTGCGCATGGAATCCACACCCACCGGAATGAGGTAGACGTACGGCGTCGCCGACAGCCCAGCGGATCGAGGAACCACGACCCCGGATCGGTCGGGGAGGTCCCACCCGTGGTGCCGATCGCACCCGAGTTCGCGGAGGGCGAGGCCATGCCGCGATACCCTTCGAGCGCCACACCCACACTGTGGACCTTCGTGGCGAAGGCCGTCGGGCTGAACTTGCTGTCACCCGAAGCCAACGGTCGACCAAACAGGTTCAAACCATCGGTGATCGTGGTGGAGAAGGTGATGACCAACCCCGGAACCGGCAGGCCGCTTCCGTTGTCGATCTGCATGCAATGCCGGCGCACATCGTTGTCGGCCAGAAGGTCGGCCCGGTAGGCCTGATTCAGCACATCCTTCCAGTTCGTGTCACCATCCGTGCCCGGCAGGATGCGGTAGTTCTCCGTGCGGAGGGACAGGGTGGTGCCGTAGGCATCCGGGTTGTTGAACCCGAGCCGACCACGCAGGACCTCCCAGTCCGCCTTCATTTCCGCCAGGGCACTGGAAAGGCCAGGATCACCCGTGTTGCTTCCAGCGAACTGCGGCTCGCCGCCCTTCATCACGCCCAGTGCTCGCGAGGAGACGATGCGACCCACGAAGTCGCGACCCGTCTGTGTCCCCAACAGCCCCGTTTCATAGTCGTAGGCATTGGCCGCCATCAGCGCGTAGCGCGAGGCCAGATCCAGGAGCGTCTTGTAGCGCTCCAGCTTCTCATTGCGGAACACCCGGAAGGCCGCATCCCGCGTCCGATACCCCTGGATGATCGATGCCGAATGCTGCCGGAACGCCTGACGCTCGGCCAGGATCCGGTCGCCTTCCGCCATCAGCGTGCGGACCTCACGTTTGGATTGATCATAGGCCAGAGCCAAGGCCTGGATCTCGGCAAAGTGCTTCTGCCATTCCTCGACCATCTGGCCAAACTCAAACGCCGTCTGCCGGACTCCAATTCCCGCTCGGCAATCGCAATGGTGCCGAAGTCTATAGCATTCCACGTCGTGTCATGAATCATGCGGAGCCCTTTGACCAGGCTGTTTCGGATGATGGCAATGTTATCCTTGACCATCTTGGTCGTCCCACCCACGGCCTCGAGCGCCGCTCGCCCTGCCGAGGTGAGGTCGCCGCCCGTCGCCACACCCGCGATGAAACTACTCGGAAGCGCCTCTCCCAGACCATCCGCTGTCAGGATGATATCCTCCGAGGTGTTATCCATCACCAACTGGAAGATCTCGTTGGCCAGTTCCGCCTTGGAAACCACTTCCTCCGAGAGGAGGTGGGCCGCCTCCAGTCGGCGTTCCTCATTCCATATCCCATTACTCGCTTCTACGAGCCCAAGAAACTTATAGATGCTTGCGAGGTCATTACCGAGAGCGTTGATCTCCTCGGCCAAGGCACCATGCGTATCAATCTGGGCGATGATCGCCTGCTGCAACCGACCAGGCGAGACTCGGTTGCCAGTCCAGTCATTGGGCTTGGTTCGGTAACCATGGTCGCCCAACTCATAGACAAAGTGGAAGGATGGGCGGTCCTCGAGTTTCACCACGCCGTTGATAAAGTATGACCGACTGTTTGTCCTCAACTGGATCCCGAATCGCTTTTCTCCATCAATGAGGTCGGTGTTGGGGCCTGTTGTTGATCCAAGCATTGAGTCCTTCGAAATCAACCGCAGCAGGTATGAAGGAAATTCCAGCGTCCGTCGAAATCTCATATCCCCTGGGCAGATCCATGATTTCAATATCCCACTTCGTCTTGGAGGAATAGTTCCACATGTCCGGGAAATCGAACTCCACCTTGTCGGTCAGCGCGAAGTTGAAGAAATCCGGCCCCGCATACCCCTGCTTGTAGGTCTTGCCCGGTCCAATGTCGTCCGTGTACGGCGTTCCATAGAGCTCGATCAGGGCATTGGTATAGGCGCGCTCCTGATTCTGGATCGACGCCTGCAACTCGACGAGCGAGTCCTGCTCCGTCCGCATCAGGCGTGTGACATCCTTGGCGTCGTCAAAGGCCGAGACGGCATTCTGCAAGGCCAGGATGGCCCGCTGGTAGATCTGCTCGAAGTGCGTCCCATTCTGCGCGGCACCTATCTGGTTCGGATTCAGGTCCAAGGCCAACCCACCCTCGGAAATGCCCAACGGCGAAAGCCCGCCCTCGCAATTGTCCAGGCGGTGTTGAGTCCCGTCGCCAGGACCGTCAACTCCCGCAGTTCAGGCACCGTCGTCCGATCCACCTTCTGGATGCCCTCGTGATTCGGATCCGGATCCACGGCCGGCAGGATGGCATTGCCGACGACCCAATTCAGGTAGGTCGCCTGGGACACGCGACTCGCCCAATGGTCCGCACCCCAACTACGCACGGGGTGATTCGTGGCCCCCGTCGCGGTGTTGACGTAGCTCCGCTGGGTGTTCTCCCGCGTGGGAGAGAGATGCGACCAACCTGAGCTGCGGACCGACTGATGGTCCTTGCGCCAGGTCAGGTCGAACACCTGCCGACCTGACCGGGCCAGTGCGGCCGCTGCCGAGGCAAACTTGCGTTCGTCCTGGTAATCCACCGACACCGGCTTGCCCAGCACGTTGACCGCCTCGATGCGGGGCACCCAGTCGAAGTTCGCGTTCATCAACAGCGAGTAGTAGCCCTTGATGGCCGTCAGGTAATGCCCATAGGCATCGCCATGACCCTGCGGGAACATGTGCGCTGCGTCCTCCGCGTTGACCACGCCGTCCGCGTCGGTATCCGTCTTCTCCTTGATGTTGTAGTTCAGGGCGTAGACGACCTCGCCGGAATCAATGCCGCGCGTGTAGTTCCACACCATGCGGTTGTACACCGGTGCCACGTCCACCCCGGGCAACAGGAAGTCATCCCGGCCGCGCAACAGGCCCAGTTCCTCCTCCAGCAGCGTCGGCACCTGGCCCTTGAAGCTGAAGAGGGACGTCGCCACGTCGCCGTAGTTCTTGTCGGCCGTGCTGATGCCAATCGTCGGGTTCGCCGCATCGGCCCAGGCCTCGTTGCCGATCATCATGTACAGATCGCTGAGGTAACCCGCGGCCAGCAGCAGCGCATCATTGGCCGGTCCGTAGTTGAACCCGGACTCGATGCTCATCGAACGGCCCCGGCGCAGGACCGTCTCGTAGATCTCGATCAACCCATAGTTGTTGATCGTGTCGAGGTTCAGGGCCACGTCACCCTCCCAGCGCTTGCCGGCCTGGGTCAGGAGGCTCACGTCTGTGTTGACCTGGTTGTTGAACAGGTCGCTGACCCGTTGGTTGAAGGGATTGATGCCCGCCAGCACCCGCTTGATCCAACCCTCGGCCAGTGCCGGGGCCGTCCACGCCGACCAGTCGGCGTCGTTCGGCGTCTCCTTGTAGAGGGGATGATTCGGCGAAACCGGCCGGTACCGCATGACCACGTAGTTGTCCCCGAGCGCCTGCACCCCGGCACCGCCGATGGTCACGCGTGGAATGTTGGTGCTGATCGTCTTCAGCGAGAGGTAGCGCGACATCGCGGCATCCACCTGCGGCGGCAGACCATCCACCGGCGCGGCAATCTTCCACTCATACTCGAACTCGTCGTAACGCGCCGCCATGTCACCCGTGAACTGGAAGGTCACCAGTTCACTCAGCGGGTTCGCCGACAACTGGACCTTCACCTCACCGCGATTCAGGCCTCCGCCCACCCGCAGCACGTGCATGGACACCGGATCCCCCGGCTTGGTGCGGTCGGTCCCGCTGGCCTCGATTACCGTCACATAGCCCGACCCGGGCCCCGTGGCGCTCAAAGCATAGCTATCGACAGGGGTGTTCGCATTCTGGATCTCTGCCAACTCTCCATACCCGACAACAACGGTTTGATCCGGATCCGGGATGTACGTTCCCGGAACCTCCAGATTCTCGATGAACGTCTCCACATCCGTCGACAGGCCTTGGACCAGAAGGGTCCACGCGGCGCGTCCCTTTTCGTCCGATGTCGGACAGAGATTGATGACGGCCTCGAGGTCCGATCCCCGCAGGACATTGGGCATCACATAACTCTCCCCAAACGCCTCGTTCTTGAACTCGCCCTGGAAGACCAACTGTCCCTGCGATCCCCGGTTCGGGTCGAGGTAGACCCGGGTCGACAGGTGGGGCGGCAGATTGGGGAAGTAATATTTCCCCTGGTAGAAGGTCTTGTAGACGCTGTCGGGAGCGATTCCCACGTTCGGGAAGATCCCTTTGTAAGTGCCGGGGGAGGCCGCCTGCAGTGCGTCGAACACGGACTTGATGTCCGAAAGCTTGGCCCGCGTCGCATCATGGAGCACGGCGCTGGGTACGGCCTCGCGCATGTCCGCGGCGATGCTCTGCTGATAGAGCACATGGGCGGTCTTGAAATCGCGGATACCCGGCAAGCCAAAGGCAGGCTTCGCCAGTGTTGCCGCGAACGGAAGCGTCGGCACCGGCTTGGTGGAATCCTTGGGATCCCGCTCAGGCCAGAAAGGCCGGTACACGATGTCCAGCGACGCCGTCAGCTCGGAGGTCGGATCACCCACGTAGGACCCCGTGGCCGGATCGATCGGGCGCAGGTAGGGCACGATGGTTCCCACCGCGGGCGGGTTGACAATCCCGGGCCAGGCAAAGCTGGCTTCGGTCTTGTAGTAGTACCGCATCGTGAAGCTGTTCGAACCATTCGGCGATTGCGCGAGGAACGGCGGCCGATTCGTGAAGGTCACCACGCTGCCCGTGTATTGGTTGGTGCTGATGATCGCGAGGGCGGGCGGCACCGACGGCGTTCCCGAAGCCACGACCTCCAGGGTGAACTCGTTGGTCACCGCGCTCAGGTCATACAGGTCGCGGACGGCGTACCGCACCGTGAAGTTGCCACTGGTTCCGGATGGCGGAGTGCCCGCCACGCCCAGGCCATTCGCGAGCGCCCAGGGCGGCCCACTTTCCACCGTCAGGGCCATGAATTCATCCTGGCGGGACGCATGCACCGGGACACGGAAGGCCGTGTTGGCCACCACCCGGACGGTGCCGATCGGTTCGATCGTCCCGGTCGTGGCCTGGTAGGTTCCGGCGTTCACCGTCGGCAAGCCCGTGTGCGGTCCACGATAGACCCACAGGTCGTGATGACGGTCCTTGAAGAGGAACTTCTGGTAGTGGCCGAAGACGTTGGTTCCATCGGTGTTGTTCCATCCACCGGGCAGGTCCTGTTCCGCCAGGGTTGGCTCGTAGTTCCGAGTGAAGGCTGCATCCCCGGTGCCCACGATGGGCTTCTGCAGGAAGGTCAACGGCGGCGGCGGTTGCATCATCTGGCCCGCCGGCACCGGGTAGTCGAACACCCAGCCGACCTCCGGCTTCTCACGCAACACCTTGAACACCCCCATCGACGGGCGTCCGTCAAAGGCCCGGTAAGAGACCAGCACGAACGGATCCGAGGAATAGCCCTCTCCCGGGGCCGTGATGTTCAGGTCGTCCCGCGTGGCATAGGGCGTGCCACCACTCATGATCGCATGCTCCTCGTTCGGGTTGTACCCGGGAAGCGTCCGGTCGTTCTGGTGGTAGATCGTGCCCTGGGCCTCCGCCACGGTGGCATCGATGCCACCCAGCTTGCTCGCCAGGACGATCTCCCGAGGCGATGACGGCCAGACGATCGTGTAGCGCCCCACCGCCGAAGGCCAGTGCGCCACCGCGAAGCCCGCGAGGGTGTTGCCATTGTTCAGGCCAGCCCGAGTGGAACTGGGCCGGAACCACCAGACTTCCAGGAGGTTCTTCCCAGGGATGGCATTCACCGGAATGATGGAACCCTTCGCCGCCGCATCAAATCCAGCAACGAACGGGTTCACGTAGGACCCGACATCATAGGACGTTCCTTGCTGTTCCCGGATGTAGCCGGCCAGATACGGGTCTTCCGTCCGGCTTCCCGGCTCGTTCGAGGGGGCCACGATGCGCCGTCCTACCGGTACGGTCTCGTTCACCACACGGGGAGCCTGCGTCGGGTCCGGCCAGACCACGGTCGAGCCGTTCCACGCCGTCAGGTTGGTGACGATCGGGTTACCCGCATAATTGGTCGACCTGAGGTTGCCCACGAACCAGGAGAATACGCGCTCGAATCCGACGCTCTGGGCCGTGTTGTAGCGCAGGAGGGATCGATGGGCCGGTTGCGTCGCGTCCAGGACGCTGACAAATCGTGAATCGGCGAGGATCTGCGCACGCGGCCGGTCCAATGGATCCTGATACTCCAGCGTCGGGATCATCATGGGGTCCAGGACCACGGCGGTGGCCTCGGCTTCCTTGTCGCTGGCCACCTCGGGGCGCACATACAGGCTGTACTTCGACACGTCGGTCGGCCAATCGAGCTCATAACGCCCGTAATACCGTGGCCACTGGATGCCAGCCACCCCGGTCTCCATCCAGTGGACGAGGTAGTCGTTGAGGTTCTGGGTCTCCCGGGTGGCGTAGTAGGCTATCCGCCCCCCGACGCATTGAGATCCTGGTACGCAAACGAGAGGCCGGCCTGCCGGATCGGCTCCGGATCCAACTGACTCAAGGATCCGTCGAGCGGCGGGATGATGCGTTCCCCCAGCTCCACCTTCATGTCGAGGGGGATGGGCTGTTGGATGACGTCCACGATCTCGAAGCCCAGCTGCGTCCGACGCCCATTGCCCACGGAGTCCCCAAGGATTTCCACGAACACACGACCCTCCGCATTGTAGGCGTACAGTTGCCCGATCTGCTGCTCATACCAGAGCGTGCGCAGTTCCTGCAGGACGGCGTTGGTGCTGCCGTCCACCGGACTCGTCGAACCAATGCCCTTGAATTCCGAGGATACCGTCCGCGGGAAGGCGGAGTTGTAAACGATGTTGACCGCACCCACGCGAGCGGTTGGGACCAGGATGGTCTTGCCGGTGCCCTGGAACGATTTCTGTGTCCAGTACATGTTGCGCGGCTGCTTGACCGGGGATCCCGAGACCACATAGCGCTGGGTGTACAGCAGGAAGACGTTGGCCCCGTTGGTCATGAAGCTCGTCGTCCCCGCGGCGTTCACATAGTTGGGCACGGTGCTGAGCGTATAGGGCTGCGCCTTGATCCATGTCACCCGGATCACACCTGTCTGGACGGCATACAGACGTCCCGCATGAGTGCTCCAATAGTAGCCCGAGGTATCGGGCTGTTCGGTGCCATATGGCTCCGGGAACCAATAGTCCTGGGAAGTTCCCTCGGGCAGCTTGACCCCATTCTCCGCGACCGCAGGCACCGAGATGATCGATCCGAAACTCAGACTGCTCCGCCGAACGAACACCGGCGTACCCACCTGCACCCGGTGCGTGAACATCACGACCTGTCCCGAACCGTTCCTCGCCACCGGCAATCCCATCTCGGCCGCCACCGCACCCGTCAGCGGGCTGGTTCCCGCATTCAACCCGGCCGAGTTCCGCAGTTGGCTGGAACTCGCCTGCCTCAGGCCCGACGAACCGCCCACCACCGACAGGGCGCGGAACTGTCCTGGGGTGGGATCCACGTAGATCCCCGTGGATTCGTTGCTGTTCGGCACCCGTCCGTCGGATCCCGGCGGCGTCCCCACCACCTTGGAGAGGGGGACACCGCGCAGGCTTTGGTAGTTGGGCGTGCTGCGCGGCTCCGCGAATTCCCACGGCAGGGCCTGGGCCAGCGCAGTGCCACCCATCAGCCAGCCCACGGTCAGGGCGGCAAGGAGGCGTACGGTCTTCATACGGGGTTGTATCGTTGGGACAGCTACGGGATTCAGGATCAGGAACAGGGAGGACGACTAGCGGGCGTTCGCCACGGCCACCGACGACGCGGCCGGCGTCACCGCGGCGGACTCGGCCTTGCCCTTCGTGGACTGCATGCTCGCCACCAGCTTGCGCAACTCGGCCATGTCCCGTTCCAAGCCCTCGACACGAGCCGCCGCCTTCTTCTCCAGCTCGGCCACGCGCAACTCCCGCTTCTCCACCTCCTGCACGCGCTGATCGACGGCCTGGAGGCGACGATCCACTTCCTGCAGCGCGCTCACTGCGGTCATGTAGACCTGCTGGTAATCGACGCTCAGGAAGTCCTTGACCCCGCGTCCCACCAGCGTCACGGACTTGGGCTCCGTCGTAGCGCTCATCCCGGCGACCTCAACTGTCTTGGCGTCAATAATCTTGCTCACAGTCACGGTGACCGGCGTTCCGTCCGCCTCCACGCCGATCTCCTGCCCCACCGCGAGACCGTGGTCGGCATCCATCTTGAAGGTGACGGGCCTATCGGCCGACTTCCATCCACCCAGGACCACCGAGATACGCTCGCAGGGAATGATGTTAGCCCCCTTGCTGACGGCGCCCGGAATCACTGTCTCGACCTCCTGCGCAATCACACCCTTGGTCACCAACTGGCTGGAGCCGACGGCGTTCTTGAGGCGATAATCCGTGACCCGCAGCTTGCGGAGGTGTTCAAGGTCGTTCTCCGGGCTGGATAACCCCACAACATCCTTGATACGGCGGTCCGAGGTAGTTAAGAAGCCACTCGCCCGGACGTGGTGCTGTGCGGATATACCTATGGCAAATTGGTCAAGCAAATAGCCAGAGACGCTCAATGGGATCTGGCTATGTCCGGCAGTCGCATAGATATTTACCGACCCATGCAGACCCACATTCCGATTGTTGCCAGCCGTCCCCGCCCCGACAATGTCAAGGCCACTGGTATACGTCTGATAGCCAATATTGCCGGAATGCACGTCCTTTCCAGCGATGCCATATCCGAAGGCGATCTGGCGGCCGCCCGGCATGAGCAGGGCGTGCATCAGGAAGCCACCATCTGCATAAACAGTCACGGAACGGGTGGCCGTAACATTGCCCCCACCTTGGATCAGTAGGGTGTCATCCCCATTGGGATGGATACCGCCGGCATACACGATGCTGCCGTTGAGAGAGTATTGCTTGGGCCTGTCGGCCCCGAACACCATGCCATTTACATCCGGTCGCAACTGGACCTTGCCGCCGGAGCTCACAATCCCAACACTCATGTTGCCATTGACCCCGAGATCGCCATGAATGCCGACAGGTCCATTGAAGAGTCCCCCGTCTTCGGTAAAGAAGGTGATCTTGCGTTTGCCCGGGGTCCCGGCGCCGACGATTTCCAAGGAGTCCGGGGTGTGCAACTGGTAGCCGATCATTCCTGCGGAGGCTTCCTTGCCCGGGGACCCCACGCCGAGCATGAGGTACTTGCCCGCATTCACCAGGAGGTTTCCTTTCACGCTGAGATCGCTCCCGGAAACACCCAGCACCTCCGCTCCATCACCTTGCTGGACCAGCTTGAGCGCCCCGGTGGCTCGATCGGCCGAGGTCGCGTTGTCCGCCTTGTTGGCAAGGAAGGCATAGGGCGAGCTCATGAGGCGCACCCGGGGCAGGATCTCGACGTCCGTGCCGCCCGATCCGACGCCCTTCACGGTGAAGCCGACGTACCGATCGGAGGCCGATCCGCTGTTGAACAGGGAGGAGAGGCTGATGCCGGCATTCGGGGTGCCGGGCGTGGCCGCGCCCTCGCCCAGCAGCACGCTGAAGTAGCCCTTGTCGACCGTCACGGTCTGCTGCTCGCCCCAGAGCGGGGTGTTGGAGCCCTCGCCATCATAGATCCGGAAGATGACGTCGTAGTTCTTGGGCGCCGTGTTGCCGAGGGCCACGCCATCGCTGCCCGCGATGAAGCCCTGGTAGGTCATGCGGTCGGGGGGCCGCGAGGTCGCCTGCGCGAGGGCGGATTCGCCCAGGTGCATTGCCGCCACGAGGGCGATGGTGCTCAACCAGGCGCTCTTCCGCGCCACCGTGTTTCGGATCATGTTCATGGTCTGTTCTCCCTGCTCGAAATGGATCTGTGGAAAGTGGATGGCGAAAACTTCAAGGGGCCGAGGAAACGGCCGGGGTGGGACTGAGGCGGTTCAGGATGAACTCGCCCTTCACGTCGAAGTTCCGGGTGTCGGCGTTCCCACCGCCACGGGCCAACCCCAGGACCCGGATACGCTCGGCATAGACGCCTGTGAGGGTCTCGCCCACCGACGTGCGGCCCCCGAAGTCATCCGACGGCGGCGTGAGCTGGAGGGTGATGTCCCGCACCACGGTGTAGGACTCCGAGCCCTGAGGAACCGTCTGGGTGAACCGCGCGTTCAGGTTGTCGTGGTCCGGGTGGTAGGTGTGGACGAACGGGTTGGACATGCCGTCGTCGAAGCGGTTGGTCACCGAGGTCGTCACCGTGGCTCCAGCGACAAGGCGTCCGTCGAAGTTCCATCCCGTATTGGCCGTGGTGAACGGCAGATGGGGCGCGCTGATGCGTCGGGCATCGGCCCGTTGACGGGGATCCAGCACCGCCTCATGGCGGGCGACCACGGCGTTGGTCTGCACATCCACACCGGTGAACAGGCGCTGGTAGAGGGCCGCCGTACCGGTCGGCGGGTTGTGCAGGATCAGCCGCATCGGATACGCCGCCGGAACCGCGGTCATGTTCGTGTCCGTCGAGAGCACCTGATACTGCCCATTGGTGCCGACGAGCAGGTCGCCGTCGGGGTCCTTGGCATATTTCTTCAGGTATTGGCCCACCTGCGTCACCGCCGCGCCACCGACCCACAGGCCGGTGGTGTTGCCAACGATCGCCGACACCGCCACGTCCACGCGGGCCTGGGAGTTGCCATCGCTGAACTGCAGGACGCCCGCCAGCAGATCGCCAGCATTGCCGGTCATGGCCGATCGATCCGCCCCGAGCACGATCTCGAGGCTCGAGCCATCGGAGCCCGCCGGAGCCAGCGTCCAGGTGGACGGGGTCGTGACGTTCAGGTTGCTGTAGGCATACGCACCCGTCGTCGGGTTCCGCGTGCCCCGGATCAGCAGGGGCACCACGCCCGTCACCACCGGTTGACCCGTGGGCGCCGCCTCGGATGCCCGGAAACCCAGCAGGCGTCAACGGCGCCGTGGTCAGGTTGTTGACCCGGATGCCAGCGCTGCGGAGGTTGTCGCGGAATCGCACCTGACCCGATCCCGACGCCTGGACCTCAAAGGGACTGAAGTACCGGTTGAAGTAGTCGCCCGACTTGATCCAGTAGGCTTCACCGCGGCGCATCCGCGTCGTGCGCAGGGCGAACACCTGGGCCGGATTGCCCGGTCCAAGGTCCCCGCCCGGATAGCGGTAGAACTCGGCCGACCGACGCAATTCCGCCGGGGCCTGCCCCAGGAAGGTGTCGAATGTTGGCGGTGTCGACGGATCGGTCGGGAATCCGATGAAGTTCAGGCCTGAGGTCGTCCACTGGTAGCTCGGGGCGACGGGTTTGCCCTTCACGGTCCAGGTATAGGTGGGCGCGCTGTTCCTGACCTTGACCAGGTAAGCGACGTTGGGGGCCAGGTGGGTCAGACGCGACCCAGGTCCCTGGATGCGGCTCCAGCTCACCCACCGGCTGTCGGTGGACAACGGCGCCTGCGGGCTGTCCACGAACTGCTGGGAGGAAAGATCCGGCTTCCACAACCAGATTTCCTGGATGTTGCCATCCGGGTCGCTGCCCACCAACTCATCCAGCGTGGCATGCGAGGCATCCACGTGCAGGAACACCGCATTCCATCCGGCCTTCAGGCCGAGTTCCTGCGTCAGCCATTGGGCTCGCGCCACGCCGCCCACCATCGCCGCCGCCGCCAGACACGTCAGGATCCGTCGCATGTTGTTTCTCCGAAATGGGTTTGAAATTGTTCCTCGGCTCACGGCTTCCGGTACAGGTACCACGTCGCCTCCGGCATCAGCCGTTGCACCGCCGCCATCGAAGTCGCCGGCACGCCCGATCCGAGTCCGCCAAAGACCACCAGCTCCGTCCCCGTCCACACCCCGGTATGCGACCGGCGTGGCAGGGCGCCTCCCGACGACGACAGCGGATGCCAGATCCCCGTGGCCGGGTCATAGCCCGCGCCCGTGCCCAGCGCCCCGAAGGCGTCCTCGCCTCCGAACACCACCATCTCGCGTCCGGTCCACACCGCCGCGTGACTGCCCCGGGCCGAGGCCGCGCCCGTCGTGGGCAACGCCGTCCAGGTGTCCGTCTGCGGGTCATAGGACGCGCCGTCATTGACGGCCACGCCGCCGACCTTGCCGCCCCAGATGATCAACCGGGTCCCCGTCCAGACCGCCGTGTGTCCCTGGCGTCCCAGCGGTGCGTTCACCGTCGAGAGCGCCGTCCACGCTCCGTGCGTCACCCCGCCCGCCATCGGCAGCGCGGCGCCGCTGTCGGTTTCGCCCGCGTCCGTTTCACCACCCCACACGATCACCCGATCCCCGCACCACGTGGCCGTCGCATTGCGTCGGGCCGAGGGGGCATCCGTCGTCGGCAACGGGATCCACAGGTCGCCGAGCGGGTCATAGGAGGCACCGTCGGACAGCAGGCCATTGTCGTTGCGGCCGCCAAAGATGAAGAGCCGCGCACCGGTCCACGCCGACGCCTGGCCCACGCGTTCTGCCGGGGCGCCGAGGGTCGTGATCGGAGTCCAGAGCTGGTTGGTCGGGCTATAGGATGCGCCCGTGCCGAGATAGGTGTCCCCGAGGCCGCCCCAGACCAGCATCCGTTCGCCCGTCCACACCAGCGCGTGGCCGCGTCGGGCCGCCGGCGCATTCACGGTCGCGATCGGCGTCCAGGAATCGTTGGCCGGATCATAGGAACCGCCGGTGGCCGTAGGCGTTGTGCCGTTCACGCCGCCCCACACCAGCATCGCCGTGCCGGTCCAGGCCGCGCCGTGACTGTTGCGGGCGCCGGGGGCGTTCAAGGTGGCGCCGGTGGTCCAGGCGGGGGCATCGAACCGCGCAAACTGGACCAGGCCCTGCGTCAACAGGGTGAGGTCACCGGTCACCGGCGACGCGATCACCAGTCCGGCCGGCAACGTGGGAGCCACCACGCCCGACGCCGACGGGAGCGCCGCCGTCAGTTGGGTGACGCGATCGCTGAGGGTGTTCACCTGGGCCTGAAGATCGGCCTGCGTGGCAAACACACGGTCACTGAGGGTGTTGCTCGAGCTGTTGACGTCGACGATCCGCGCGATGTTGAGGCTGAGGCGGGCGTCGGGAAGGGTTCCGGAGGTCAGCGTCGAAGCGTCGCCCGGCGTCGAGAAGGCGTGCAGGGCATACGGCACCGCCGTGATCGCCGTGCGGGGCGCGAACACGGCGATCGGCGAGGCGGACCCCGAAGGGCGGGCCGCCAGCTCGATCCACCGGTCCGCGCCCGGGAACGTGCCATTGCCGAAGTCGACCGAGACCGTGAAGAGGCCATTGGTCACACCCACGGAGCCAGCGTCACGTCGGATCCAACCTGTGCACCGGCGGTGACTGCGTCGTAGAGACGGAAGCGCAGTTCATACGAGCCGTTGGCCGGGGTGGCGTTGTCCACCAAGCGCCCCTGATAGGTGAACGGCGCCGCCTCGATCGTCGCCACGGACAACCCCAACGCCATCGCCACGCTCCAGCGATTCCGGATTATCCGGTGGAGTGGACGGACGACAGTTCCCAACGTGACGCTCATGATACGCAAAGGCGATGGCACGGATGGACACTCCATCCGTCATGAACCCGAATCGGGTCACCTTTCCGTATCCTTACAAAAATATTCCAGGATGTTTGGAGAGCTCCACCGATGGCTTGGATTATACCTTTTATTGGTTATCTACAGATTGCACAGATGACACAGATTTTGTCTAATTATAGGTATTCCGGCGGAGGTTCCCAGAGACCAGACCTCCGCCTCGTGACCTCGTCGGCTACGTCTGGGGTAGCTGCCGACGTCAGGAGGCAGGTCGTGGGGGAGTTCCCAGATGCCAGAACTGTGCCGCGCTCATGCCCCGAAGGGGCAACCGGCGAAAGCCCGGGCCCAACCCCGGGACCACGCCACACCACGCCCTCTGTGCCCTGAAAGGGCACACGGAACCGGGTGCCTGTCATCCCCGTTCGCCCCGTTGGGGCGAGGGGTCGTGCGGTGGGGTCTCCCAGGGTTCCGCTCCGCTCCACCCCGGGCTGTCGCCGTGCGCCGCGTTGCGGCGGGGGTGGGCGGGGATGCATGTCTGCGGGGATGCGTCCCCACAGGCAGTTCTGGGGACTAGCGACTTGGAACACTCTCCGCCTCGTGACCTCGTCGGCTACGTTTCAATGGTTCTGGGAACTGGGAACTCGTTGGGAACCCGCCTCGTGACCTCGTCGCCTACGTCCGGGGCGGGCTTGAAACTTGAATCTTCAAACTTCGAACTCCTCCCCCCGGATCACCGCAATCTCTGCACGAGGTTGGACCCCGCCAACCACACCAACTGTCCGCGGTCATCGATGCGGCGTCCGGCGAGGGCCTCGGCCTGGGCGCGGAGTTTCTCCGGGGATTCCGTGGCGGGCCGCAACGGCCAGCGCCGGATCCGATTGGGGTTCGCGCCGGTAGCCAGCATTCCCTCCGGGGTGAGGGTCGCCCAGCGCACACCCTCCGGATGCGGCACCCGGGGTACGACCAGATCGCCGGAGTCTGCGGCGTGGACCGCGACGCCGCCCTCCTGATCCACCATCACGACAAAGCGGCCCGTGGGATCGAATCGGACGGAGGTCAGCGGGATGTTTCCGGATTCCGACGTCAACGGCACCTCGATGCGCGAGCCCAGGTTCACGATGCGCGCCGACCCGGCCCGGTTCACGACAAGGATCCGTTCGGTTGCCAGGTGATGATCGGTGATCTGGAATCCCGCCCAGGCCGCCGATGGAAACGCCAGGTTGGCAGCCGACCCGACCGCCGATCCCGGCGCATGAGCATCGTCCAGGAGCACCGAGAGAAAATGCGTCCGCTGGTAGTAGGCCGAACCGTCGAACACCGGCGGCAACCGCGTCTTCCGCGTGGTGAGCGCCGGAAGTTCCCGCACGCAGAGCAGGCCGTCCCCGGGATCGATCCAGGCCAACTGGCGGCCATCCCGCGAAAGGGAAGGCTCGATGACCGGTTTCCCGGCGGACGGCAGATCTTCCACGCCCGTGCCGCCAACGAGCTCCCATTTTCGGACGACCTGCGCGGTGTCCAGGGTCAACAGATGACGGTCATCGTCGGTGAACATCATCTGGTCCACGGGCGCTGGATGTAAAAGGACCCGGCGCGTCCAACCACCAGGGGTTCGACGGAACACGAGGACGCCGTTCGTCTCCGTGGATCCGGAGGCGTGGAAGGCGAACACAGGCTCCCGGTGACCCGCGATCAGGGCCACGCAGGCGGGGTCCATGGGCTGGATCGGCAGAGCCTCCTCGCGTCCCATGCGGGGATCGAGGCAGACCGGAACAACAGCCCCATTCCGGACCATGGAGAAGAACAGGCGCTGGCCGTCGGCGGTCTGCCCGAAAGCATACGGCAGGTAAGGCGCGTCATGCGGAGCCAATTGGCCCGGCAATTCGACGACCTCCATTTCGCCAGCGGCAGTCCCCAGTTCCCAGACCCGGACCAGGCCATTGGCCGTGACGGTCAGCAACCGCGTTCCATCCGGTCCCAGGGCCATCCGGCTGACGGCACCCGGATGCCGAAGCACCGACGTGACCGGACGTCCATCGGCGGCGTCCCAGACCCGGACCGCGCCATCGTCCGATCCCACCGCAACCCGACGACCTTGGGGATCCACCGCCCACCCGCTGCACTTGCCCTTGCCGGGGCTGAGCACCACGGAACCCAGGGTTCCACCTCCGGCATCGCGCAGGGTCAGGGTTCCCTTGTCGTTTCCGATCAGCAGTCGCTTTCCACCGACCACGCGGGTGTCGAGCGCGACGAATCCGTTGGGAACCACCGCAGCGTCCGTCCCAGGCAAGCCCGTCGCGCTGTCCCAACCCCGGACCACGAGGTTGTGCTGCGGATCCATGGCCAGCGTCGAAAGACGGCGTCCGTCCGGACTGAAATCCGCCTGGAACCCGATGCCTCCAATCGCCAGCGGTTGACCCATGGCCGCGCCATCGCTTCTCCGCCAAAGTCGCCCGGCTCCGTCCATGGCGACGGACGCCACGGTCACCCCGTCGGGACTGAAGGACATCCAGGACACCGGTTCCGTATGGCCCTGAAGCTCGACGGTCGCCAAAAGATCCTCCATCGAACGCAGGGTGATCTGATTCGACGAACCCACCGTTGCCGCGAACCTCCCATCCGCACTGAACACTCCCCACGCCACGCCGCCCACTTCGGGGATCACGGGCAGGCCGGTTGCGAGGTCCAGGATCCGGAGATTCCCACTCGCACGCTGGTACCCTTGAAACGCTGGCAGCTTCGCCTCCGGCACCAACAAGAGACGTCTTCCATCCGGTGCAATCCGGACCTTCTGCGGAGAACCAGATGGGGCATGCGGCCCATGCACCCGTCTTCCGGTGCCCACCTCCCAGACCGTGGCCGCGCCCCGCGCGTCCGCTGTCGCCACGAGCCGGCCGTCCGGACTGAAATCGACCGAGAACACTTCACCGCCGGCGTCGAAGGCCGTCGCCAGGCGCGGCAGACGTTCACGCAACGCGCCAATCCGCAACCGATGGATCTCGGTGGCCTCCCCCGCAGAAGCCGCCGCCGAAAAGGCCTCCGTGAAGTACACCAGCGCCGCCGATTCATCGTCCTCCGCGAGTCGACGCATCCCCGTCGCGGTCAGCGTCGCCGCCGGTGAACCAGCCACGGCATTCCCGCGATCGCGCAGGGTTCCCGATTTCCCGATCCACCCTCCCTTCCACGCGACGATCCCCAGCAGTGGAAACAGCACGAGCGCCCAGATCGCCCGCCGCACCCCCGGCGACCAGCGCCGACGCCGTTGCCGAACCGATCCGCCGGACCGAAGCAGCTCGAGGTCCGACACCATCTCCGCCGCCGTGGCATAGCGGGCACCCATGGCGGCGGCGCAGGCCCGGAGCACGATGGAGTTCAACTCGAGGAATCGTCCGCCATCAGCACCGGTACCGAGCCCCAGCGGCGGACGCGGGAAGTTCGAACGATCCAACCCGGTCATCGCCACGTACAGGACCTTCCCCAGACTGTAGAGGTCGGCCTGCGGGGAATTGGGGCCTTCGGGCGGAATGAATCCCTCGGTCCCCACCCACGATGACGCTTCAGATTGTTCCACCACCAACCCGATGTCCGCGAGGCGCGGCCGACCATCGACATAGATCACGTTCGACGGCTTCACATCCCGGTGGATCAGCCCGCCCTCATGCAACCGACCCAACGCCCGGCACAGCGCCAGGCCCAGCTCCACGCATTCTTCCAACGGCAGCCTTCCCTGCTCCGCCAGAACCCGCGACAGCGTGCGTGGCTCGTAGACGTTGGGGTCCCCATCCCAGCGACCCGACGGCGTCCGCAGGTCTTCGGCCAACTCCATCACATAGTAAAAGTACCCCCCTTCGTCGTTGCGACCGGTCTGCAGGATGTCGACGAAGCCCTCGTCCTCGCGGGAAAGCGGTTCGAACCGTTGCACGCCGAGGTATTCGCGATCGTAGGGCCGGTCTTCCCGGAACAGGCGCCGGTGCACGACCTTGACCGCCCGCCAGCTCCCCAGGACGGAACGCGCCAGCCACACCTGACCGTAGCTGCCGGCGCCCACGCACCGGATCAACTCATGCTCGGGCACCAGCGGCGGCATCGCGTCACCGGACGGATCCTTGGGTCGCCGTGAGTCGGAGGACGGAGGCATGACGAGGGTCGACTCGGGTCAGCCGAGTCCACCCGGGGTCGCCTGGAGTTTGGCCACCTCCTGTTTCAACAACCGGGTCAGCCGATGCCGCACCACATACACCTGCGCGATGCTGACACCCAGCGTGCGGACCACCTCGGGACCAGAGACGCCCGAAACCACGTTCAGGTGGAAGACCTGGAAATGTTCCGGGGAAACCTTGAGCTGGAGACGCTCCAACGCCGTCTGAAGCAGGTTCGATCGCCACGCCTCCTCCCACGCCGCATCCATCTGCTCCCCACACGCCTCATCCGGGATCGCCTCCAGCATCCCGGCAGGACCGCCCCCAGCCATCACGCCCGCAGGCGAGCGACGTCGGACCTGGTCAATGATCCGCAATCGCGCCACGTGCCGGACCCAGCCTTCGAACGAACACCGCGACCGCTCATAGATGAAGTCGGGCATCTTCCGCGCTACCGACAGCGCCGTTTCCTGCACCACATCCTCGGCCTCCTCCGCACTCAGGCCGGACCGCACCGCCACCTGACGCACCACCCGGCCGTATCGATTGAAGAACCCTTCCCAGATCGTCTGGTCACCCCAGTCCCGCAACCGCTCCACGAAGCTGGAACGCGTGGGGGCGCGCTCGCCGGGCTCGGCGACGGCTCCTTCCATCAGCGGTGCTGTATTCCAGGTGTTCATGGTGACTTCGCGGATCCCACGGGGATCCCACTGCTCTCACCCTAGCCGGATGCACCCGACCTACGCATGGGCCAAAGTTTGGGTAATACGGGAGGAGAAGATGGAAGTTTTCAGATTCAAGTTGGAAGCCACCCCGCGTAGCAGACGAGGTCACGAGGCTATGGAAGAAGAGTTTGAAGTTTTCAGATTCAAGTTTGAAGCCAGGTCCCACGCGTAGCTGCCGACGTCAGGAGGCAGGTCGTGGGGGAGTTCCCAGATGCCAGAACGGTGCCGTGCTCGCGCCCCGAAGGGGCAACCGGTGAAAGCCCGGGGTGGAACCCCGGGGACCACGCCGCACCACGTCCTCCGTGCCCTGAAAGGGCACACGGAACCTGTAGGGAGTTTGAAGTTTTCAGTTTCAAGTTTGAAGCCAGGCCCCTACGCCCCAACGGGGCACACCAGGCAAGCCCAGGACAACGCCCTGGGTCCACGCACCCACATTCACCCAAGCCCTGAAAGGGCGACCCAACCCCTTCCAAACCCGCCCACGATCCTGATCCGCCCTTTCAGGGCTTTCTGATCAATCCAACCCGCGTCCCCGGGACGTTGCCCCGGAGTGCCTATCGTGGGCCGCCCCGTTGGGTCTCACGAACAACTGGGATCTGGCTCCTGGGAACCGGCATCTCCCCCTTGGCCCCACCTCCTCACGTCGTCGGCAGTTCTGGGGACTGGCAACTGGCATCTGGGAACTTCCCGCGGCCTTGAAACTTCAAACTCCCCCCTCACCCCCGCCTCGTGACCTCGTCGGCTACATCTGGGGTGGGCTTGAAACTTCAAACTTCAAACTTCGAACTCTTCCCCCTCCTCCACCACCCCAACCCCACCGCTCCGAGAACCACCAACCCCACCCCACCCAACACCCCAGTCTCAGGAATCGGCGATGCCCCGCTCAACGTCAGCGACCATGACACCAACTGCATCTGTCCGCCCACCGCAAGGTCCGCCACGCTCAACCGCCAAACCCCGTTCCCCGTCCCGCCCACGAACACCGATAACATCGACGGCCTCGCCGTATCGATTGCATCCAAACGTCCGTCCGGCTCCACCTCTCCCACCATCACCCCGGAAGCCAGGTTCACGGCATGCACATCCCCGGCGGTCGCCCCATCCCGGAACGTCACATTCCACCCATCATAGCCAAAGCCCACCGGATCCAGCGTCGTGATCCCGACCCCGTTCAACAGCACCGACGTCGCCGTCAGGTCCCGGTTCAGCGACACGTACATCTCGCTCGCCCAACCCGCTGCCGTGCTCACCCCCACCAGGTGCAACCCCACCCGCACCTCCGTCAGCGACGTGATCGTCGAGTCCGTCACCGTCTGCTCGAACGTCACCGGAGGGTCCACCAGATCGCCGAGCGTATAACCCACCGTATAGGTCCGCGTCGCCTCCGTGATCACGGCCGCCTGACAGCCACCGTTGCCATCCCACCTGCGACACACACGCCCAGCCACCGGGGGACCCGTTGACTCCAGCAAGGAACCTGAACCGCAGAGAACGCAGATCGGCTGGAACCGAACGTGTGTTCGCCTTGCGCCCGCAGGGTGAGGCCGTTGACGGCAGCGAATCGGGCCACTTCGGCCCGGACATCTGCGCCATCTGCGCCATCTGCGGATAACCGCCTTTCCAGAAATCGAGTCATCGCGCCTGCTTTCATCGGTGAACAATTGCCCGGTACAACCGGATTGCGTCTGCGGGTTGGACATCCACGTGGCGGAACACGCCCGCGGCGAGCCCGCCAGGTGCGGTGTAGATCGCTGCCGGATTGAACTCCCGCCACAGATACGGTGCCTGCACATCCGTCGTGTACTGCACCCGATACCTACGTCCGGGAACACCGATCGCCGTGAACACGAAATCCCCACCCACACTTTCCAGCACCACGGCATTCGGCGGTTGATCCACGCCACCCGACCCCGACTCCGTCACCACCACCGTCACCGTGGCGGTCGGGCCATCGGTGCCATCGGAAAGCACATACTCAAAACTTCCCGGACCGGCGTTGCCCGTGGGAGCCGTGTAGACCACGAACGCCCCGCTCAACACCACCGTCGAACCCGCCGGCAAGGCCGACCCCACCGACTGGATCCTCAGGACGTCCCCATCCACATCCGTGTCATTCGACAGCAACGTCGACGCCAGCACCTTCACCACCCGCGAGCCCAAGGGCCGATCCAGGGTGTCCAGGGATCCCACCGGCGGAGCGTTCAACGTCGCCGCGTACTGGGCCCACAGACCCGACTGCACCCGCAGCGTCGTGCCGCCGGCGGCCGAGCCCGAGACATCCACCACGGCCTGACCGACGACGGCCTGCACCTGCAAGGAACCCGAGGACAATCCACCGCCACCCGACGTGATCGAGGCCACACCCGGCTCCAGGCCCGCGGCATGGGCTGCGGTCACCATCCCGAAGCAGATCGTGAAAAGCGCTAAGGTCTGCCTCATGGTGAAACCCCCGCATTGGCACCGGCCAACTTAGGCGCCGGTGCGACGTCATCCCAATAGCGTTTGGTCACCACCTTCCCGTCCTCCAACTGAACCTCCGCTTTCAGGCTGCCGCTCGGATACCACGAGCGGGCGAGCCCATGGGGTTGTCCCTGACGCATCTCCATCTCCTCGGCCAGCGTGCCGTTGGTGTGCCATCGCTGGAATCGGCCCTCCATCAGACCCGACCGAGTGAGGGCCTCCGAAACCCGGCGGCCATCCAAGTCCCACTTGGTCACGACGCCTTCACTCCGCCCGCCCACAAAATGTTCGCTGACCTGAAGGACGCCATTGGTATGCCAGCCTTCCGAGAGACCCTCCAGCACCCCATTGGAGACAAAGGATCGCGAGCGAAGACCTCCGGTCCTGTAGGATTCCGTCAACCAACCGCTGAAGACCTCCGTTGTCTCCTTCCGAATCAGGCGACCTTCCTTCAACTCAACCTCGGAGGTCCGCACCACCGGCCATTCCTTCACCGGCACCGGGGTCTTGGGAAACCATGAAGGCCACATGATCAGCAGGCCGCCTATGGCAAGGCCAACAACCAGGATGGCTCCCAGAACCTTCCCTCGATCACCTGAACCTTGTTGTTCGGACTGTGCCATCAGCGTTGGTTCTCTGGAGATCAGTGCACCATCACCTTGAAGAACCGCGGAGCCTCCGACGCCTCCGACGCCTCCGTCCCTGCGCCCACCGACACGCGCACCGGTCGCACATCCCTGGCGACGTAGGAGTCCTGCTCGGCCCCAGCACCCACCTGGAAATTCACCGGCGTCCACGTCTTCATGTCGTTCGACGATTCGATCGTATAGGTCCGACCCCGGATCGCCGTGAACTCCAGCTGCGAACGCCCGGCTTCGACCCCAAGGATCGACAACGTGAAGCCGTCCTCCGGATCGAACGCGTAGGTGCCCGCCAGATACTCCGCCAGGTTTGTCATCCCGTCGCCGTCGTCGTCGCCCCCCGGTCGGATGTCTGCCAGCGTCTTCGTTCCACCGCTGGCCGCCATCAGGGTGCGTTCCCACGCGTCCGGCATTCCGTCGCCGTCGAGATCCTCACCCAACGTCAGGTCGACCCGAGACAACCCGCCCGCCTTGGTCACCAGGCTGGACACGCCGTTCATGTGGATCGGCACGTAGTTCACGTTCCCGATCTTCACCCGCATCCGGAACGGTACCGACGGCAACTGCGCCGTCGGCTTGTACCGTTGCGCCGTCACGCCACTGTCCAGCGGGATGGTCAGGCGATAGTTGCCATCGACATCGGTCAGCGACGACACCGTCGCCGTCGACACGATCGTTCCACCCACGTCCAGTTGGACCACGGCCTTCGGATCGTCCAGGGGATTGCCCTGTTCGTCCCGGACCAGACCGTGGACCAGGTGATGCGGCGCCGGCGGGAAGGCCAGCGACGCGCCGGTCAGACCAATCGCCACCACGCCTGCGAACCGGGCCAGGTTGCGGCCCAGCAGCGGAACAAGGAAACGATCCGCAGAGGACGCAGAAGACCGGGAATGGATGTGGTCGCATCCGGGCCGGGCGGCCGCCGGGTTTCCATCTGCGGAATCGGCGCCATCTGCGGTTGAATGAACGGCCGCTTTTGAATTCATGCTTCGAGTATTCATGGGCTTCAGGGGTGGGCGGTTCAGTTGCCGGAGTAGGAATAGGTCAGGAAGAACAACCGGATGTCCTTCACCGTCTGGCGGAACCGGTCGAGTCCCTCCTGCGGATTGGCCAGCAACTCCCGTCCCGGGATCACCAGCTTCCACTGGGTATTCCAGACCGAGCGCCCGATCAGGCGGGTGTTGCTGACCTGGGACTTCTTCAGGTAACCGCCATCCGCATAGGATTCGTTCAGGAACGCGGACCAGGATCCGACAGCCCGGAAGGAGCGATGCTTCCGGATCTCGAACAGCGGCTCGGACAACGAGTCGGCCGACTGATACAGCCGCTTGGTGGTGAACTGGGAGCCACCAATGTTGAAGGGCATCGGAATGGCCACATCCTCCACCTTCCAGCTGCGGAGGGCGCTCTGGTCGCCCAGCGGCGGGCTGCGCATGATGTCGACACCCACAGGAATCAGGTAGACATCCGGTGTCCCGGCCAGCGCGAGCGGGTCGAGGAACCAGGAACCCGGTTCATTGGGCGAGACGGCCCCACCAGCGCCCACTGCACCCGAGTTGGCGGATGAAGTGAGCATGCCGCGGTAGCCCTCGAAGGCCACACCCACGGCGTGGATCTTCGTCGCAAAGGCCGTCGAATTGAAGTTGGCGTCTCCGGCGGCCAAGGGGCGACCGAACAGGTTCTGGCCATCCGCGATGGTCGTCGAGAAGGTGATCACCAGACCCGGGACGGGAAGCCCGCTGCCGTTGTCGATCTGCATGCAATTCCGGCGCACATCGTCATCCGCCAAGAGGTCAGCCCGATAGGCTTGGTTCAGGACATCCTTCCATTGGGTGTCGCCGTCGGCGCCCTGCAGGATGCGGTAATTCTCGGTGCGCAACGAAGCCACCGTCGTGTAGGAATCCGGGTTGTTGAACCCAAGGCGACCCCGTAGGACCAACCAATCCGATTCCATCTCCGCCAGGGCGCTGGACAGGCCCGGATCGCCGGTATTGCTCCCGGCGAACTGCGGCTCGCCGTCGTCCATCACACCGAGGGAACGCGACGACATGATGCGGGAGACGAAGCTGCGCCCCTGGGCGGTTCCCAGCAGACCGGTCTCATAATCGAAGGTGTTCGCGGCCAACAGGGAGTAGCGCGAAGCGAGATCCAGCAGCGCCTTGTAGCGCTCCAGCTTCTCGTTGCGGAACACGCGGAAGGCGGCGTCCCGTGTGCGATATCCCTGAACGATCGAAGCAGATCGTCGCCGGAAGGCCTGCCGTTCCGCCTGGATGCGGTCACCCTCGGCAATCAGGGCCCGAAGCTCCCGACGCGACTCCTCGTATCTCAACAGGGAGGTGTTGATGTCATAGAACCGAATCTGGACCGCCTCCAGGTCCCCCACGAACGAGGAAACCTCATTACGCCATTCAATCCCCTGATCAATCAGGGCGATCTCATAGAACGTCTTCATCTCCTTCGTGGTATCCACCGCCATCCGGAGGGTCTTGGTGACCGAGTTTCGGATGAGCTGGATCGCGTCCAGCGACTTGACGGCCGCTGTGGCCACGCCCTTGATGACGCCGCGGCCCGGTGCCGTCATGTCACCGCCGGCCGCAACACCCGCGATCAAGCCCGTCGGCAATGCCTCCGCCACCCCGTCAGCGATGTCCTTTGTGACCTCCTCCAGGGCATCCTGGTAGGTCTGGAACAGATCATTCGCGAACTCGACCTTCGAAGCGGCCTGATCCGCAATCAGCAGGTCTTCCTCGATACCCCGCTTCCGGGCGAGGTCCGCCATGTTCTGGTCGAATATGGCCTTCTTCTTCTGGAGCGTGGCGTAGTCATTCGCCGTGCTGTTCACGTCCTGTTGCACCTGGCCGTGCGCCTCCAACTGGTTCCGGATCGCCGACTGCAGCTTCCCAGGAGCTTGACGCTGACTCTTCCACGTCCGGGGCTTCTCCATGAAGCCCGACGCCCCGAGATTGAAGACCAGGTAGAAATCCTGTTTCGTCGGATCGACCTTGGACTGGCGCAACTCGATTCCATTGCGCGGATAGCCATCGACCTCGGCGGGGTTGTCCCCACTGACCTGAATCGTCGGCAACTGGATGCCCTCAAAATTCTCCGTCAACCAGGTAGTCGGTGTGTTCTGGATCGGGAATTCCCATGTCGTCTGACTGGAATAGTTCCACAGGGCGGGGATATCGAGCGTGGGCCGCTCGACATAGCTATAGTGGATCAGATCGGGTCCCGTGTACCCCTGACGGTAGGTCTTGCCCGGTCCCACATCATCGGGATACGGCGAGCCATACAGCTCTACCAGGGCGTTGTTGTAGGCGCGCTCCTGATCCGCGATCGAGCTCTGCAACTCGACCAGGGAATCCTGCTCGGTGCGCATCAACCGCGTCACGTCCTTGGCATCATCGAAGGCAATCATGGCATTGTTCAACGCCTTCTTCGCCCGGATCATGACCTGCTCGAAGTGGGTGACGCTTCCCCATCCCACGAGGATGTCGGGATCCACGTCCAGGGCCAATGCGCCCTCGGCGACACCCAAGGGCGAAAGACCGCCCTCGCAACTGTCAG
>CBDIPJ010000002.1:0-349537 GCA_965283655.1 Limisphaerales bacterium
AGGTTTCACCGATCACCGTTCCCGTCCCGTGATCGATGAAGAAATGGGTGCCGATCCGCGCCCCCGGATGGATATCAATGCCCGTCCGGCTGTGGGCCCATTCGGTCATCATGCGGGGCAGGAGCGGCACGCCCGCCTCCTGCAATTCATGCGCCAGACGCTGCACCGCGATCGCCTCGATGAAGGGATAGGCCGTGATGATCTCCTCCCGGCTCCGCGCCGCAGGATCGCCTTCGAAGGCCGCGTCCACATCCGTCTGCAACAACTCACGAACCGCCGGCAGGCGCTTCAGGAACTGGACGGTCAAGGTGAAGGCCGCCCGACGCGGATCCGCCACCGCCGGATCCGGGCATTGGAAACAGCTCAGACTCTTGCAGACCTCATCCTCAAGACGCCCCCCACCGAATCCATCAAGAGCGCGGTCTCCGCCTTCAACTCGGACGAGTGCACGACCTTGTCGTCGAAGAAGCCGGGAAACAGCAACCTGAGGAGATCCTTCGCGATGTCGACCACCGCACCGCGCGACGGAAGATTGGCCCCGTCCACATGGTTGATCCCTCCATGTCGGCGGTAGCTGACCAGCAACGCGTCCGTGAGCTCCGTAATCGGAAAATTCACGCCGCCATCATCCGGAATCTGCCCGACTTTGTCACGGACAGCCCCACGTTCGCGGCTCCCGACCTTCGAAATCCGGGGTTGCCACCTTCCTCAACCACCCTCTATTTTTCAAATCTTCGTTGCCGTGTGCACCTCTCCGGCCTCCAACTCGGTCGGCAACGGTTACACCGCTGAATCAATGCGCCTCTGCCTGTTCGACCCGGGGATATCGACCCACGACGGAACCCCTGCTGAAAACCTCGGCAACCTGATCATCCAGCGAGCGGTGCTCCGGGAAATCCACACCCTGTTCAAAGGCTGGGAAGTGATCCCAATCTCCACCTTCCGTCCACCCACGCCTGAATTGCGTCGGGAGATGCGTCGGGCAGACCTCTGCATCGCGGGCGGGACGAACCTTCTGACCTCGGAAATGAACCGCTACCGGCAATGGGTCATTTCCCCAAAGCATGCCCTGGGCATGCGCCGGACCCTCCTGCTGGGCGTCGGGTGGTGGACCTACCAACCCCCACCTAACCTTTTCACACGGATTTTCCTGCGCCTGCTGCTCGCTTCCGGGGGCTGCATTCCATGCGCGACCAGTACTCGGTGGGACAACTGGCCGCCGGAGGATTCCGAAACGCGGTCAATACCTGCTGCCCAACCCTCTGGCCACTCGCAGGCGCCCCACCCACGCAGACCCCGCTCCACAAGGCGCAGGACGCCCTACTCCTGTTGACCGATTACGCCCAGGATCCCGAGAACGACCAACGGCTGATCACGTTGCTCAGTTCCCATTACCGCAAGGTCTTCTTCTGGCCGCAGGGAGCGACTGACCTCGAATATGTCGGCCGACTCCAAGGCAACCTCACCCTCCTCGACCGTTCCTTTGAGGCCTTTGAGCGATTCACCCGGGATCATCCTGATTTCGACTACATCGGCACACGACTGCATGGAGGTGTCCACTGCCTGAACCACCGACGACGATCGCTGATCCTTGAGATCGACAACCGGGCGGCGGAAATCGCGCGCGACACCGGTCTACGGACGGCAGCCCGCACGGACATCGAGGGAATCCGCCATTGGATCCTGAACCCGGAACCGTTCCGTCTCCAACTACCCACCGCGGCCATCGCCGCCTGGCGAAACCAGTTCATCAAATCGGGCAGGACCGGTGCGTCATGAAGCCACCTCCACTCCCCCTCAAGGTCGCCCTGCTCTCCTCCGGCCTCGGGTACACCGTTCGAGGCATCGAGAGCTGGATGATCGACCTGGCAGACCATCTGCCTGCAGATGTGGAGGCCGAACTGTGGCCCGGTGGCCCCCTGCGCCACCCTCACCGCCGCGTCCACCGCTCCCCCTCACTCAGCAGGGACTCTCGCCTGCTCGGGCAACTGACTTGGGACCGCCGATACTACGTGGAACAGGTCAGCCAGATTCCCTCGATCCTCTGGAGCATCCGGAAATTCCAGCCCGATATCCTCTACTCCGGTGACCCCGGACTCTGCCATCTCCTGCACAAACTGCGTCCTTGGCACCGGAAACGCATCGTGTTCATGAACGGCATGCGCCTCACTCCGCGATGGATCCAATGTTACGACGGGATCCACTTGCTGGCTCAGGCCTACCTCGACGAGGCGCACACGCTCCTTGGCCCCGACGCTTCCACCCATTTCTTCGCCGTTCCGCACTTCACGAACACATCCCTTTTTCGCCCGCCCACCGCCGAGGAACGGGCTGAGTCGAGGACTCGTCTGGATCTTCCAGAAGGAACACTGGCCGTGCTCACCGTTGGTCCCGTCGGTACCGCCAGCAAGAAACGCCTCGATCATCTGGCAAGGGAGGTCGCCCAAGCCAACGCGTCCGCCGTTCTCCTCCATGTCGGCTCGGATGAGGAGGGGGCCGCAGAAGTCCGCACTGCCGTGGACCAGGCCCTTCAAGACAGGATCCGATGGCTGGGCAGGGTCGACCGAACCGCCCTCAGGAACATCATGGCCGCCGCCGACCTCTATTCGCTCGGATCACTCGGAGAACCCTTCTCCATCGCCATCCTCGAGGCCTTGGCCTCCGGGCTTCCCGTGGTCCACCACCACGACCCCGTCATGACCTGGCAATGCGGCAAGGGTGGCATCCCCGTCTCCATGACCGAAGTCGGATCGGCTGCGGCGGCCTTCCGACATATCGCAAAAGACGCCCCACGCTGGCATTCCCTCTCCCGGGCCGCCCGTCAACTTGCGGTCGACCGTTATTCACCCGACCCGGTCTGCGCCTCCTTGACCGCCCACCTCAAACGGATCGCCGCCAATCCACCCAGAACCTGACGGGAATTCCGTCCCTCCAGCTTGACGAAGACCTTGGTACCGGCGTCCCGTGCGTGGTAGTGTCCCTTATGCGGTTTTCAGAACTGGGCCTCCGTGCGGCAATCAATGATGCTGTCGATGCCCTTGGGTACGTAGAGCCGACCCCCATTCAGGAGAAGGCCATTCCACTGATCATGGATGGTTGCGACATCATCGGTTCAGCGCAAACGGGTACCGGCAAGACTGCGGCATTCTCACTACCCATCTTGAGCCGACTGGGCCCAAATGGCCCAGGGCCCCGTTGCCTCGTCCTCGAACCAACCCGGGAGCTCGCCCAACAAACCTACGACAACTTCCTGAAGTTCGGTCGCTATACCCAGCTTCGGGTCGGCCTGATCTACGGCGGGGTCGGCTATGGTCCCCAACGAGAGGCCCTCGCCCGTGGCGTCGATGTCGTGGTAGCCACTCCTGGACGACTCCTGGACCACCTCGGCCAAGGTACCCTTCGCCTGGATCGTACCAAGTTCGTCGTTCTCGACGAAGCCGACCGAATGCTCGACATGGGTTTCCTACCCGATGTCCGCCGAATCCTCATCAAGTGTCCAAAAGAGCGACAGACCCTGCTTTTTTCCGCCACCATCCCACCGGCTTTGGAAACCCTCTGCGCCTGGGCTCTTCACGACCCCGTAAAAGTGGAGATTGGAGCCCGTCGGGCTCCGGCAGAAACCGTCCGCCATGTCCTCTACCCGGTGGCTCTGGCTCAGAAGCAGGCCTTGCTCCTCGCTCTCCTCGAGCAAATCCACTGGGAATCCGTCATCCTCTTCTGTCGGACCAAACGCAGTGCAGACGAAGTGGTCAATATCCTTAAACGCGCACACCACAAAGCAGCTGTCATCCATTCCGATCGGACTCAAAAGGAACGCCAACAGGCGCTCGAAGGATTCAAGTCCGGCTATTACGAGGTCCTCGTTGCCACGGATGTTGCAGCCCGAGGCCTTGACATCGCAGACGTCTCTCACGTCATCAATTACGAGGTGCCCGAACATCCCGAAGACTACGTTCACCGCATCGGACGTACCGGCCGGGCTCAGGCATCCGGCGATGCCTTCACCCTCATGACCGCCGGCGATGCCCCCCACGTCGCGGGGATCGAACGTTTCATCAGCAAGAAGGTAGACCGGGTCAAACTCGAAGGTTTCCAATACCAGTACACCGCCCTGTTCGACGAGCAGCGGCTGGGATCACTCGCAGACCGCAAGACACGCGGCGTCCGCCTTGGCAAAGGCTACTTCTACGGACCCGCCCGCAAGAGATAACTAAGGACTCCTCCGCCCCGGGCCGCGGGGATCCACAACCCAAATGTCTACCGGTGGCGATCCGCCAGATCTTCCATCCGGTGAGTACGCCACAACCTGAAAGACGAACCCACCGGCCGGAAAACCCGCCAATCGAAACCGGTAGCGTCCATCCGAACCCACCTGCATCCGAGACAACTCGCGACGCTCAAGTGAGGGCGCTTGGGAGTAAAAGAGCACCACGGTGGCCCCCCGCTCCGCCCTCCCCTCCACTTCACCCATCCGATCCATGCGAAGCCGGGCACCGCTTGCCGGAGCTTCCAAGGTTACCGGACTCAACGGGCGCACAGGCGGCGATGCCAGCTCCGGAATCCTGCTACGGGGCTGAAACGCCAGCCAAACAACAGCGGCCAGAAACAGAATGGGCAAGACCAAGTTCCATCGGTCGTACCAGGGAATCCAAAACCGGGGCCGCCCGTCCTCCGTCATGCATCCCCCTTGCTTTGCTCACTTCGCAGGACTGCCAAATCCGCAGACAGTCGATTCCGCTCTGCGGTCACCTCCGCAAGATCCACGAGCGCAGCCTTCAACCGGTCAACGCCGTCGTCCGCTGGGGCTGTAACCGCTGCCAAACGACTCTCCAACGCCGCATGAGATGCAGACACTGCCTCCAACTCGGCTTCCAATGCGCGCCGTTGGGAAGTCGCGGCGGATACCTGCAAGCGCAACTCGTTGACCGCGGCCTCCTGCGCTTTCGCAACGGCTTCCAACCCGGAACGAAGTCGGGCTTGTGCCTCCAGATCACTCCTCAGCGCCTTCACTTCGTCCGCTAGACGCGACCTCTCCACCTCAGCAACGCGTGAAGCCGCATCCGTCGTCCTGCTGACCGTAACGGCTGAAGTCAATCGACCCACTTCGCCCTGAAGCCGGGAGTTCTCGGCCGACAATCGAGCCGCCTCCCTCGCCGCCTCTTCCATCCCACGCTGCATTTCGCCAGACCGCTGTTCGTTCTCAGCCAACTCCATCTCCCGTCGCTTCAGGTTGGCATCAGCGACTGCCTTCGCCCGGGTCGCCGCCTCAAGCTGGGTTCGCACACCACGAAGGTCTGATTCCAACGCCTGCCGCAGCCGCTCTTCCGACTCAAAACGGCCGCGAATATCAACCAATTCCAAAGTCATCTGATCGGTCGCCAACCGGGCGGTGGCACTCGTTTCCACCTGCATTTCGATTTTCGACCGAAGTTCCTCAAGCGACGACGCAAGCTCCGAAATGGACCGATCGCGCTCACGTACGGCGGCATCAAGAGCATCCCGAACGCTCGTCAGCACGGCAGTGTTCGCCTCATGCTGAACGGCTCCAACCTCCAATTGCATCAAACGCTCCTCAGCCTGACCACAACGCAGAGCAAATTCCTCCATCCGAGCCTTGGCAGCAGAAGCTTCCTGAACCGCCAGTATCAGCTTCCCCTCAGCTGCATCTGCGCGAAGAAATCCCTGCCGCTCCCGCTCCCGAAGTTCAGCCAATTCCGCTTCCCGGGCTGCCAACGTAGAACTGACCACCATCTTTGCCTTCGCGGTCGCATCCAATTCGGTCAGCCGGTTCTTCAGTTCCTGAAGGGATCGGCCATGCTCATGCCGAAGATCCGTCAAATCCCGCTCGCGGTCTGTCAGGCGTCGCCTCAATCCAAACATTTCAGACCTCAGGAAAAAGAGGTCCAACAGCCATTTCACCACCATTCCAAGCAGGAGGGTGACGAGGAGCGCGCCCCACGGATGCTGGCCAATCAACGAGTTCATTCGGCACTTTTTGCGGATTCCCCCTCGATTCCGGCCTCCAGCCGACTGGGGATCCCTCCCCATTATCACCTCGCCCAACCCAACGCAACGAGGCACCTCCAAACGCGTGGGTTTCGCCTCCGCCCTTGCCCCTCTGCCCCAGCATCGGCAGGGTTCGTCCGCTGTATGAGCAATCTGGATGCAGTCTACTCTAAACTGACAATCAAGACGGGCGCGAAACTCGCACTCGTGGTTCTTGATGGACTCGGGGACATCGCGACCGCCTCCCAAGGCTTCCTGACACCCCTTGAAGCTGCGAAGACCCCCAACCTCGACGCACTCGTTCGAAGCGGTTGTTCACAGGGGCGCATGACACCGGTAGCCCCGGGAATCACCCCAGGCTCCGGACCGGGCCACCTCGCCCTGTTCGGGTATGACCCAATCGAGTTCGAAGTGGGACGTGGTGTGATCGAAACTCTCGGCCTCGGAATTGAGCTCAAAGCCGGAGACGTCGCCGCCCGCGCCAATTTCTGTACCCTCGACGCCGCTGGCCTTGTCACAGACCGTCGGGCAGGCCGCATCGCCACCGAAGTGTGCGAACGGCTCTGCACCCTGCTCGCTTCCAAGATCAAGAAGATCGGCACGACACAGGTGATCATCGTACCAGGAAAGGAACACCGCTTCGTCGTCCTATTCCGCGGCGCCGGCCTCGAAGGGCCTCTTACCGACACTGACCCGAACCGCGAAGGACTCCCCATCGCAAACGCGTCACCGGTCGATCCAAAGAACGCAGGACAGAAGAAGGTAGCCAAGCTGGTTGCTGACTTCTACAAGGCCGCACTGCCCCTCCTGAAGAACGAGAAACCAGCAAATGGGTTCCTCATGCGTGGCATCGCCCACCAACCCGACATCCCCACCTTCGAGCAGCGCTACCAACTGAAGCCAGCAGCCTTGGCCGTCTACCCGATGTACAAGGGCCTCGCTCAACTCGTCGGCATGATCAAGATCGAGGGCCCCACCTCCATCGCCGAACAGTTCGAACGGTATGTCCGGGAGTACGAGAACTACGATTTCTTCTTCATCCACTTCAAGTACACCGACAAGGCTGGCGAGGACGGAAACTTCGAGGCTAAGGTCAAGGCCATCGAAGAGTTCGACGCAGCACTGCCAATTCTCCTGTCGAGAAAGCCGGATGTCTTGGCAATCACCGGGGATCATTCCACCCCTTGCGCCGCCAAGGGACATTCCTGGCACCCTCAACCTGTCCTCCTCCATTCCGCCCTCAGCGGATCCGACAAACTGGATCGCTTCACGGAAACAGGTGCCAATGTGGGATCGCTTGGCATCTTTGAGGCCAAATACCTGATCCGCCTCATGCAGGCCAACGCCCGGATGTTCGACAAGTTCGGCGCCTGAACCTCCTAGCAAATGGGTGCCTTTGCGGCCGAACTGGAACTCCTGATTCGTGCCCGTTACCCCGTCATCGCGGTCGTGACGGGCGAGGAAGTGCGAGCGCTTCAAATCGTCGCAAAGACCGCCGAACGACGGCAGAAGCGCCTCTACGAATGGAGTTGCTCAACCGGAATCGTGCCCGGCGGCACTTCCATTCAGGCGCGAAAGCCACAAAACCCAGCAACGCGCGATCCCCTCGTTGCCTTGGATGCGGTTCTGGAACTGGTCGAACCAGCACTTTTCGTCTTCAAGGACCTTCATCCGTTCCTCTCCCGCTCGAACCCAACCGTCGTCAGACGCCTTCGCGAGATATCCATCCACTTAAAGAGCGGACCGAAATCCATCATTCTCATCAGTCCGGATCTGGAGCTTCCAACTGAACTTCAAAAGGATGTTGCCGTCCTGCACCTCCCCCTCCCGGACACACAGGAACTGGCCGAACTTCTCGACGGAATCATTGAGTCTGTTGGGAGCCGTACCGACATCTGCATAGATTTGGACTCCACAGGACGGACCAGATTGTTGCAGGCCGCACTCGGACTCTCACTGAACGAGGCTGAGAACGTGTTCGCCAAGATCATCGTTCAGGACGGCCGCTTGGACGCATCGGATGTAAACGCGGTGTTTGCTGAGAAAAGCCAACTGGTTCGGCGTTCAGGTCTTTTGGAGTATTATCACCATCCCGAACACTTCGACCACGTCGGTGGACTCGATCTACTGAAGGACTGGCTGGCCAAGAGGTCGACCGCATTCACACCGGAAGCCCGCGCTTTTGGTCTTCCTGTTCCCCGTGGAATCCTGCTTCTGGGCGTCCAAGGTTGCGGAAAGAGCCTCTGCGCAAAGGCAGTTTCCACAATGTGGCAACTGCCATTGCTCCGACTGGATATGGGGCGCATGTTTGCCTCACTCGTTGGTTCTTCGGAGGAGAACATTCGCCGCGCGATCACTTTAGCGGAGTCGATAGCACCCGCGGTGCTGTGGATTGATGAGATCGATAAAGCCTTTTCTGGATCCAACGCAGGGGGCTCCACTGACGGCGGGACCGGCGCAAGGGTCTTGGGAACCTTCCTGACGTGGCTTGCAGAGAAGAGGTCTCCGGTCTTTGTCGTGGCCACAGCAAACGACATTTCTCACCTTCCTCCAGAACTCTTGAGAAAAGGGCGGTTGGACGAGATCTTCTTTGTCGATCTACCTTCCTTCGTAGAGCGGACTGAAATACTTCGCGTTCACCTGACAAGGCGATCCAGGAACCCCGAGCATTTTGATGTTCATTCTCTGGCCAATGATTCAGACGGATTCTCCGGGGCCGAACTGGAAGAAGCAATCAACAGCGCCCTCTTCGACGCTTTCCATGGGAACAGCGAATTGTCTACGGACCACATCCTGAATGCGCTCCGCGAAACCGTTCCCTTGGCACGGACCATGGATGAGCAGATCCGTAGGCTGCGACACTGGGCCGACGGGCGCGCCCGCCGAGCAAGTATTCCCCAGCCTCCTCTTCTGTCCTTTTCTGAACCTCCGTCACAAGATCCGACCGCTTGATCCCACAGACGGGCGAGCAGGCCTGCTTCCCTTCGATCAGAAATCGGATTAGCATCACGGCATATTCATGATCCGATCGTTTGCCTTTACTACACAGGGACGGTTGCACAGCCAGGACATAGAAATGTTCCTGATGCCCTCCCTGTTGGCAGACACGAACTTGTTCTTGTGGGTCGATCTGGAAAACGCGACACCGGAAGAATCGCGTCAAATCCTAGCCGAGGTATTTCATTTCCACCCATTGTCGGTTGATGACTGCATCCATGTGAGTCCGTCTCCCAAAGTGGAAGTATACGAACCCAAGGAAGACGACCGCTTCGCGCATTACCTCTTCATGGTGATCCACGCAGTCGACTACAGCCGGAAGGATGGACGCTTTGCCACCAGTGAATTGAACTTCTTTCTCGGCAAAAACTTCCTCGTCACGTTTCACGGAGTACCGCTTAGAAGCGTACAACTGGTGGAAGAACGGTGCCTGAAGAGCACCATTCATCTGGCTCGAGCTCCAGATCGTGTAGCCCATGCACTGTTGGACTCTCTTGTAGAAAATTACAAACCAGCTCTGGAGGAATTGAGCCTGGAGATTGCCGAGCTTGAAACCGAGGTGCTACAAAACGCTGGGCCTCAGATCCTGGAGAAGATAATCGCCGTTAAGAAGGAAGTGGTGCACCTTAAGCAGATTATCGGGCCTCAACGCGATGTTCTAGCCCGCTTCGCCCGAGGCGAATTCAAGCTGATTCGAGGCCATTTGGTCCCGTATTACCGCGATGTTTACGATGGACTCTACCATATCGGTGAAATCGCACAAAGTTACTCCGATTCCTTGTCGGGCATCCTGCAGATCTACCTGAACGTATCATCAAATAAGACCGGCGAAGTTGTGAAGGTCTTGACGATGATAACGATTATCACCACACCGCTGATGATCGTTGGCACTTGGTATGGAATGAACTTCCAGAACATGCCTGAGATTGACTGGAAATGGGGGTATTTGTACGCCCTCATCCTGACTGTTGTCAGTACCGCGGGAACTCTTATATATTTCAAACGGAAAAAATGGCTCTGAAAAGGAAAACAACTCCAAGATCGAGCTTCCTGGACAAGGTCTTGGGTCGTTTGGATCGACTGGATAGCGAAGGTCTGCAGTCCGTCGTTCAGAGGCTGGCTCGTGAGAGGGCCTTTCTGGAAACTCTTTTCAACTCCATTGAAGATGGGGTTGTCGTCGTCGATTCGCAGGGCCGGATCGTGTATTTCAACGCAGTGGCAACCCGGTTGATTGGTTTACCGGAAGAAGGATGTGAGGGTGAGGAGATCGTACGTTTTCTCCAGATCTCGACTGGCCAAGAGTCGCGCTTCTCGATGGTACGCAAGGCCCTGGGATCTATCGTGAAGAATTTGAGGTGAACTACCCAAGACCACGCTACCTCCGGCTTTACGCTGCACCCATGGATGGTGGAAGAATGGGGAGCACGGGAGTCGCGCTCATCCTTCACGATGCAACAGAGGCGCGTCAAAAAACAAACCAGGCTGTGGAAGTCGAGCGTTTGCATGCGTTGACACTTCTGGCGGCTAGCGTAGCCCATGAAATTGGGAATCCACTGAATGCGTTGCACATCCATCTTCAACTGGTAGAGCGCGGCCTGAAGAGATTGCGTATGCTAACTGGCGTTGGAGTTCGCGATACAAAGCCTCGCGGTCCAGGCCAACTCCAAGTTGCCGATGGAGTGACTGGCGTGGATTTGGAAGAAGCTTTCGAAAGGACCACCCGATATCTAGCAGTAGCAAAAGGCGAAATTAGCCGACTCGACTACATAATCACGGATTTCCTTCAGGCACTGAGGCCAACCCCCCCCAAGTTTGAGGGAGGGGACCTGAACAATGTGGTCAAAACCACGATCGAACTACTTCGTCCCGAGTTGGAAAATCGCCGCGTCGAAGTTCGTGAGGAACTCATGCGAGGTTTACCCGAGTCACGCTTTGATCCAGTCCAGATCAAGCAGGTTCTCGTCAACCTAATGAAAAACGCGATGCACGCATTGAGCCCCGAAGGCACTCTCACCTTGGCCACGGGAGTAGGGCCAGATGCTGTCTGGGTCTCTGTGGCAGATAATGGGGCGGGGATACCTCCTGAAACGCTGAGCCGGATTTTTGAGCCGTTCTACACGACCAAACAGAAGGGATCAGGATTGGGCCTGATGATTGTGCAACGAATCCTGCGTGACCACGGGGGGCGAATGGAACTGACCAGTCATGTCGGAAAGGGAACCACGTTTCGCTTCTGGATTCCACGGCTTGAGCCACGTCCCAAATTGTTGGAAGGTTAAAGCAGCCTTCTAACCTTCGGATTCGGGAGAACTCAAGTTGGCTATCTCTGCCAGGTTCTGAATAGTCTCTGGTCGTGTCACCCAGCCTGCTGATCGTGGACGATGAGAAACCGACAAGGGAAGGCCTCAGGGCCGCCTTGGAGGAGAAGTTCGATGTTTACGTGGCCGAGTCCGCCGAGTCCGCTCTGAAGCTTCTGGAAAAGGAGTCCTTCGATGTCCTTCTCACCGATCTGCGCATGCCTGGGTCGGATGGATTTCAGCTTATCACGCGGGCCAAAAGCTTAAGCAAACCTCCCGTATGCATTCTCATGACCGCATACGGGTCAGAAGATGTCGCTGTCGAAGCGATGAAGCGCGGGGCCGACGACTACGTGGCTAAAGGTAGGATGCAAATCGAGGAGTTGGAATTGCGAATCCAACGGGCCATGAAACGGCAAAGCCTCGAGGTCGAGAACCGACAATTGCACGAGCGGTTGGATAAGAAGTACGGTGCAACAAGTCTTGTTGGGGATTCACCGGCGATGAACGAGGTTCTCGAACTCGTCCGCCAAGTATCGCCTACTCGAACCACGGTCCTCATCACTGGCGAGAGCGGCACTGGCAAAGAGGTTGTGGCGAAAACTGTGCATCAGCTTAGCCCCCGCTGTCGTGGCCCATGGGTGGCAGTACACTGCGCTGGACTCCCGGCCACCTTGCTCGAAAGCGAGCTTTTCGGGCACGAAAAAGGAGCGTTCACAGGAGCTCATGAACGTCGTGCAGGGCGGGTGGAGATGGCTCAGGGGGGAACTCTGTTCCTTGATGAAATTGGCGAGATTGACGCGGTGACACAGGTAAAACTCCTTCGGTTTCTGGGAGAAAGGACGTTTGAACGAATCGGATCCAGCCGAACTCAAATAGCTGACGTCCGCTTGGTAGCGGCTACGAATAAAGACCTAACGGCAATGGTAAAGGCGGGCACATTTAGGGAAGATCTCTATTTTCGTTTGGCCGTGGTGCCCATTCACATACCTCCTCTGCGGGATCGGGTCTCCGACATACCCATCCTGACATCAACTTTCTTGCAAGAGTTTGCAGACGAGAATTCGAAAAAGATACTTGGGATCGCTACTCCTGCGATGGAACATCTCCTCAAGTACCATTGGCCTGGTAACGTTCGGGAATTGCGTACCGCCATCGAGCACGCTGTCGTGCTTTGCAAAAGCGAAATAATTGGGGTTCGAGACTTGCCAGCATCGCTTAAGACGCCTGCTTCTCAAGGATCGGTCACTGAGAATCGGGAGGTAATCTCAGCAGGAAAGCTGACGCTCAAAGAGGCAGAACGGCAGTTACTCATGCACGCTCTTGAAGAGAGCAATGGCAATCGCACTGATGCCGCCCGAAAGTTGGGCATAAGCCGCAGAACGCTTCACCGCAAGTTACACGAATTTCAATTGCAAGGACATTGATGAACCGCCCCCCCTCAGGTATCCAGGATTGGATTCATGCGTTGGATGGGAATGCATTCAAGAATTCCATCCGTTGGATATTGGTTAGCTTCTGCCTCGCAGGCCTCACGCTCCTCTACCTCTTCACGGAGGCACGAAATTTCTCCAACCCGGAGGCGATGGATATGGCGCAGTTGGGTAGGAACATCGCTATGGGACGAGGGTACACAACTCACCTGATTCGGCCATTAAGCTTCCGGCTTTATCGAGAACGTTCTGCCGAAAAGGGCGAGAGCGTGTCAGGACTCCTTCAGCGTCCTCAACCAGATCTCCATAATCCACCACTGTATCCCTTGATGCTTGCCGCTGCCTTCAAGGTAGTTCCGGAATCCTTTCGCACCGGCCTGCCAAACGAGGTCCAGTTCCATCGCCCGAAACCCGAGATCCTCATAACTGCGTTGAATCTCTTTTGGCTCAGTGTCGGTGTTTGGATGGTTCACCGCTTGGGATCTCGCCTGTTTGAACCAAGTGTCGGATGGCTCGCAGCTGCACTCTACGCAGGAACTGAAGTCCTTTGGCGCTTCTCGAGTAACGGCCTTCCGACCCCTTTCCTCTTGGTCCTTGTCCTTGCTCTCGCGGAACTGCTCACCAGACTTGATGAGACCGGACAACCGATAGCCCCAGGAGCGACACCACCCCTTGGACGATCGTTGAAACTCGCGGCACTTGTGGGCTTAGTCCTGGCTGTTGGCTTCTTAACTCGATACTCATTTGGATGGTTGGTTGTGCCAAGTGTCCTTTGGATTCTAGTCTGCCACGTCAGGAGATTCAGCGTAGCAGCAACCTGCTGCTTCACCTTTCTGACCCTTATCTCCCCTTGGCTTGTTCGAAACTACGATCTCAGCGGTCACATACTTGGAAGCGCTTATGCATCCATGACTTCAGAAACCATGACCTTTCCGGAATCATGGCTCGAACGTCATCTCCAAGCACCCAAGAGCTTTCCCGATCTCACGGAAATGCGGGTCAAATTGGCAGTAACCGGCTCAGATCTACTCAGGAACGGCATACCCATTCTTGGAGGAAACTGGATATCTTTCTTCTTCTTCGCCGGGGTGGTACTCCCATTTAGAAATCCACAGTTACGGCGACTTCGCTGGTTTGCGATCGGTTCATTGGGGCTTCTTTTCTTTGTTGAAGCCTTGGGACGAACCCATTGGGGAAGATTGGTGCCCATCATCAACGGCGAGAACCAGTTAATCCTGATGACCCCAATTGTCTTCATATTCGGAACAAGTCTCTTTTTTACACTCCTGGAATCGACCGAGTTTGGTCATCCAATCTTTCGAAGTATGTTCGTTGGGGGTGCTTGGGTAATTCTGAGTATGCCGCTTCTCACAGCCGTCCTACCACCAAGGACTTATCCTTTGGCTGAACCGAATTACCGGCCCGACATTGTAAGGGAAATCTCCAGCTACATCGATCCAACTGAGTTAATGATGAGCGATGTGCCTTGGAGCATTGCATGGTACGGAGATCGGGATTGCATCTGGCTGCCACTGCTCGTGAAGGACGCTAAAGGGGGAGAAGACTTCTTTGCCATCAACGATTTTGAACGAAGAGTTGCAGCATTATATCTTTCCCCATTCACAACCGAGGAATCTTTACGCCAAGTAGGGACGGCAGGATTTGTCTGGGGAAGGTTCTACTTCGACGCTTTGATGCGCGGCAACCTGCCGACTGGGTTCCCACTAGTTTATGCGTACCAGAATTCGGCTCAAGCAGGACACATGTTCTTGGCAGATAGGAAGCGATGGTAACTTACTCAGGGTGTCGCATTGGCACCACGGATCAGCTGCAATAATCTCAAAGCGTTCCTATCAAGCTCGAAGTCAAGAAGGAAACGTCTACGACCACTAACCGACATTCGATGTCTCAGCTGCGAATCGGAGATCAGCGTTTGAATTGCATTTCGCAACTCAGAGGAACTAGGCGATGCAAGAAGGATACCCGCCAAGCCATCTCCAAGCAATTCCTGCGCTGCACCTGTGTTTGCCGCAATGATTGGGACACCGAAAGCCATGGCTTCAACCAGGACAATGCCAAAAGTTTCCATCTGTGACGGCAAGGCAAACAGATCAGCTGTGCTCCACAACTCTCGCCAATCGTCCGAGCCTGCTTCTACCCGTTTATGAACAAAAAGCCCTTCCTCGGGTGACAGCTCATCGCGCGTCACAACGTGAAGGTTCGCTTGGCTACGAAAGAATGTTCTCCAAACATCTACAAGTTGCTGTCCCCCTTTGCGTTTGAAGTCTCCTCCAATGAAGAGAATGTTGGCTTTATTGTTCCATCTGTCCGAGGAAGGCTTTGATTGCGGATCCTTCATGCTGGGTGGAAACACATGAATCCTGCCACTGGGCAGATGGTATTCCCGACGAAGGGATTCTGCGGCTAGATGAGACCACGGTAACAATCCCTTGGCTTGGCTGAACAAAAGCCTCTCTCGCTGCCGCAACCACCGAAGTGTAATTGGATGAAACCACCCGGCACAGGCCGTTGGTTTGAACCAGCGCGAACGAGCCAATTGTTCGAAAGTTGCATCCAAGGCCACCCAACACGGTATTCCCGGGACAACTCGGGGGATCTCCAATCCCACACTCTGCGTGTTTACAACGATAGCGTCGACTTCGCCTCTCCGAACTAATTCTTGAAGTTGTGAGGCCGCATTCATACTTGCGGCTCTTCGCCATCTTGTAATCTGCCAGTCCAATCCGAGGCGAGAAAGGCCCCTTATCCCCCGTTCAGCTCCTCGCAACTCTGAGGGAAGCGGAGTAGCATTCAATTGGACAGCACGGCAACCCCACTCTGGATGTGCGTTAAGGGAATCAACAAACCGGGGCAAATAGGATGTATGCCCCAACGTATTCTCGTTAACGAATGCTACTTTCATGAAGGGTTATCTGCGTGAGCACTCGTCAGAAAAACGAAAAAGGGCGCAGTAGTGAAACTGCGCCCTTTATGAATGGTTGTTCCGACTACTGGCGCTTGCGCCACAAACCAAATCCGACCAAGCCAAGTCCCGCAATCATTGCGTAGGTCTCGGGCTCGGGAACCGGAGTGAACTCAAAATTAGCAATCTTGAAACGGCGGACGCTGATTGACGGAGAAGCCAAAGTGCCACCGACCGCGTCGCCCAGAGCAGGCGTAGCGACTACATTCTGGCCCGTGGTAAAGGTAGGCAAACCATCGGAATTGAAATCTGTTCCGATCAGATCACCGCCGGCCAGCGTCACAGAGGTCGCAAGAATTCCGTAGCTACCCGGAGCCAGATAAACGGTAGATCCGAGAGTCTCCCAAGCATAATTTCCGCTCACGGTCGACGTTGAATCGATCGTGGCGCTCGCAATCGGCGAAGCACTGAAGGAACCATTGTACAGAGGACCAGAGTAGCTGTAGATGCCAACCTCGGCCGATGTCCCAGCATTCAGCGAGGCACCGCTGCTGCTGACGAAGGCAAGTGAGCTCACCCAGATACCAGGGCCAGTCACGTCGAAGCGATGACCAACAGACGGACCTCCAGGGATAGCAGTGCTGTTACCCGTGAATGGGGCAGTAACAGTGTTGAAAGTCACTGCCTGTGATGAGGCAGTGATTGCCGCGAGAGCGGCAGTAACCAAAAGGGTCTTTGACTTATTCATGATGGAAGCGTTTGCGCTGACTCAGTCTTGCGACTTCTTTTATGACGAGGGGAATGTTTGGTCAACGATTATTTCGCGAAGGTTTCAATCCTCGACCGGAGGGTCGAATCAAACCGAAGAAATCAAGAGAATACAGAATCAAAATTTATAACCAAGGCCAGCCATAATCCGAAGGTCGTTCTCTTTACGCCCCGGGGCCGGCTCTGAGCGATAGGTATCCTGCAAGGTGAGCCGCACCGCGAGCTTTTCAGTAAGGTCAGCCTCGATTGTTGCCGAGAAGTTGAAAACGTAATTTTCGAATTCATCAACCTTGGGGGTGATGTCTGCCTCCTGCACAAACCGAACCTTATCATTGAACTTGTGCGTAAACTTCTCGCCCGCTCGTAGCGTGAAGTATTTGGACGACGGTCCATCCTCAAACTGTTCAAAGACCAGGCCAGGGCCAAGCTCTCCGGACAGTGTTGTCCTCTCATTCTTTATGAAGTAATAGCCTACACCGGGACTCAGGCTTACTCGGTACTTGATGTCGGCAACACGATCCTGCCTCGCATCTGTACGACCAAGCAGATACCACCGCTCACTGACAAGCCTGTTGTACTGCAGAAATGCACCGTAGTTCTGCGCTGTGGTAACCCGCTCTCCAGTCGAAAGATCACGATTGTTGCCGTAGACAGCATCCGCCCCCGCGCTCAGCTCGTTCTTGTCCCACTTTTTAAGCGTTAGGATGTTTGCACCTGCCAAAAGCGTGTCCGAATTGCCTCGATTGACCGAAACATTGACCCCAGCGGTGGTTTTCCAACCTGTTTCCTGTTGCGCGAAAGCTGGAATTGCCCCGACGAGCAATGCGGTGGCAGTTGCAAAATGCTTCATGAAATGCAAAAATTGAGGGTCCCACTTACTCATCGCCGGCCACCGAAGGCAATCCGAAATTTCTGATCACCACCAAACGGAATGGTCACTTGTCAAAGACGAAACAAGCCGGTAGATTCTAAAGGGTAAAGGTTATCATTAGCAACACAGTGATTGCTCTCACTCGCTTGCCCACGGGATGTGGCTGATGCGTTTGTTCACGTGTCTATGAAGCCCCGTTCCGCTCTGCGGTTCGGGGTTTTGCTTTGTTAGAGCCTTATTGGGAATCATTCCCGGACCACGCGACAAATCATCATGAAGGCAAAGGTCGAGATCTACGACACGACACTCCGTGACGGTTCACAGGGGGAGGGCGTTAGTTTTTCCGTTTCTGACAAGTTGCGAATAGCGGACCGATTGGATCAATTCGGGGTTCATTACATCGAGGGAGGATGGCCTGGATCGAACCCGAAGGACATCGAGTTTTTTGTGAAGGCACGTCGGCGGAAATTCAAGAATGCACGGCTTGCTGCCTTCGGTTCGACCCGTCGCAAAGGCGTTGCAGTCGAGAATGATGATCAGGTTAGGCTGCTGCTAGACGCGGAGACTCCAGTCGTTACGATCTTTGGCAAAACTTCACTTCTCCACGTCAGAGAGGTACTGCGGTGCACACCGGAGGAAAATCTGGCAATGATCGGTGATACGGTTCGCTACCTGAGGGATCACGGCAAGATGGTGATTTACGATGCTGAGCATTGCTTCGACGGCTTCAAGTTGGACGCCGACTATGCTCTGGCTACCTGGCAGGCTGCAGAGCATGCAGGTGCAGCATGGATGGTGCTTTGCGATACGAACGGAGGGTGCGTACCAAGTGAGGTTTCCTTAATCACCCAGTTTGCAATCAAGAAACTGAGCTGCCGAGTTGGCATCCACACACATGATGATATTGGCTTAGGAGTCGCGAACGCGCTGGCATCGGTTTCCGCTGGCGCCCGCCAAGTCCAAGGAACGATCAACGGATACGGTGAGCGCACGGGCAATTGCAATCTTGTGACGGCCATCCCCTGCCTACAAATAAAGATGGGGTTTGATCTGATGAGTCCGTCCGCGTTGCGCCAATTGAAGGATGTATCTCAGTACGTTGACGAGATCGCCAACCTGAGGCACAGCCCGCGTCAACCTTGGGTAGGATCCTCGGCTTTTGCACACAAGGGTGGCACCCACGTGAATGCGGTTCAAAAGTTGGCATCCAGCTACGAACATGTGGATCCCGAGGTTGTTGGCAATGCACGCAATATTCTCGTGAGCGACCTCTCCGGCCGGAGCAACATTCTCATGAAGGCTCAAGCGTTGGGCTTTTCCTTGGACGAGTCGAAGCCCGAAATTCGAGCCATTTTACAGCAGGTCAAGGAACTTGAACATGCCGGATTCGAATTCGAGGCCGCCGAGGCCTCGTTGGCTCTTTTGATACGCGGAAGCCTTGCAGGTAAAGCAGTAAGCCGTTTTCGCGTAGAAGCTTACCATGTTTCAACCCGTGGAGATACTCAAGGTTCAACTTGTGAGGCAACCGTTAAGGTTCGAGTCGGGGATTTCGTTCACCATACGGTTGCTGAGGGAGATGGCCCGGTGAATGCAATGGACGGAGCCCTCCGATCGGCATTGATGCAAAGTTTTCCTGTGCTCTCCAAAGTTGGGTTGAGCGATTACAAGGTACGCATCCTCGACGCTGTCGCGGGAACCGCAGCCAGAACCCGCGTTCTGATCACATCAACTGACGGAACGCGAGAGTGGGGTACCGTGGGTGTCAGTGGAAATATCATTGAAGCTTCCCTTCAAGCGCTTGTCGACAGCATGGAGTATGCGCTGTCATTCCCACCTAGTGCGCGAGCGAGTGGAGAGGGAGGAAAGAATGGTAAGAAGAAGACCTTGCGTCGCAGCTGATTATGGAACCTTTTCCGAAATGGATTCATTCGGACAATGTTGGGGTGCTGCCGAAGCAGAGCACGTTTCATTCTACCCAGCAGAGAGCTGGCGAGCTAGGACAGGCACGGCCAGAGCAGGATCAGGAAGCAAATATCGTAGCCGATGACATGGAGGTGGTGGCGGCAGGACACCTTCTGGGAAACGAGGAAACGATCGAGCAGATCCAGGTTGGCCGGGGACGAAACCCTCCCCTCAGAACGATGGACCGATTATTGGTTAAGATCAGGTACTTGAGGTATTCACCCAGCTGCCTTGTTTAGCTCAGGTAGTAGTAATCCCAGAGCAACTGAACGAAGAGAGCCTCGGTTTGAATTCCATCAACCATATGTGTGTCAATTTCTTATACCGAATTGAGACACCGTTCGAATGAGACGGAATCCAGGGTAACCGCCGTCCGCATGTGCCGGTGGCGGATCACGCTGTTGATCACCTTCCGTTTCAGGGTAGCCAACTCGATGTCCCCGCTGTGATGCAAGTGAAGCATCAGCAAACGGTAGACCAGCTCACGCAATTACCCGTTGGGTTGGCTTGAGTTCCATGCTTGGGACAAACGAGCCCAGAGAACTTGACCGCTCAGCGGGTAGTAATCGGCGATGGTTTGCCGCAGGAAGGAGAGACCTCCGCGAACCGGGTCACACGACGACCAAGGCTGAGGAGGAAGACCTACGCGCCAAACCGGTTCGATCGCGAGCCAGATGGTCACCTCGGGGGTGATCGGGATCATCACCCTGGCCCCAGAGGGAAACAACCATCGCCGGAAAGAATTGGAAATTGTTGCCGTCGTGAAGCCATAATCCTCACCCCGAAGGCTGGCTCGGTGGGGGTTTCTGCTAGGCAATTCACTTCAACAAAACGGATCGACACAGGGCTGCCTTGGTACGAGACCTGAGACTGGCTCACCCATCGGCGAAGCTGCAGGCACCTTAATCCAAGGACGGGCGATCTCCAAGCCCGTGAGCGGCAGCGGCCGCCCAAACAGCGAGCAAAAGGCGACGCCGCCCGGACTTGGTTTCGCGACATTCACAAAGTTGTCGCTGGAGGCCCCTTGGATGCGTCGAGGAGAAAATCGTGGCAACAGTCTTCCCCCGACAGCTTGCACGAACCAAACCCAAACCCGTTCCTCGCTGCCCAAAGGGACGCGGTCGTCATCCGGTTGGATCCGCAGCACATGTCGAGAATGATGGGAAGGTCGGCACTCTTGCGGGCAATCCCTTCGCGAATCTTCATCAGCAGGTGGATCGGAGGCTTGCACGATGTCATGCCCATTTCCCAACAGAATTCCATCGCAGGATAGCAAAGAGCCTTTCAACTGCCTCTTTGGAAATAAAGCGATAGAGGAAGGATTTCACAGGTCGTCGTCAGAATTCTGTAACCACTACCCACTCTGTCAGTTCATTAGCAACGATTTCGGCACATCGCTTGCTTTGCAGTTCCGAGGGTTATGCGTATGGGAAAAAGACGAGAAATGCTTATTGATGCAGCTTCGGGGCAGCGTCGCCCAACGGTTCCTCAAGCACCCGAGCTTGATTCGGCAGGTTGCGAATGGTCCGGCGTCCATGTCGAACAACATCGGATTGGCACCTTGGAAATCGCCCCATCGAGCCCAGTCAACCATGTGTTCGCAGTACATCTCGAGGGCATCAACGAGCTGGAGGTTGCCGATGACGGGCCTTTCCGCCTGCATCGCATATTGCCAGGCCAAGTCAGTTTTTTTCCTGCTGGTTCGGTCTTTGCGTCTCGAACAATTGACGCCGGAAGATTTTACACAGTTTCGCTTACACCTCAGTTCGTCCTCAACCACGCTCGATCACCAGAGGCTGGTGCTCAACCCACCTTTCTTCCGCAGCGAGGGATATCCGATTCGGTCATAAAGGCCCTTTGCGATCGAATACGCGATGAGGTGATCGCGGACCACCCCATGGGTCGAATCTATGTCGAAATGCTTGGCCAAGCCCTAGCGGCACACATCACTCGCCACTATGCGTCTGCTACTCCAACACCTCATCCTGTTCAAGGAACCCTCACCGCACACCAGTTACGCAGAGCATTAGAATTTATCCGTGAAAATCTCGGAAATGATCTCCCTTTGGTAAGCATCTCTAAGGCCTCGGGGCTAAGCCCATTCCATTTCGCCCGGCGATTCAGGCAATCTACAGGTCTTGCACCCCACCAATTTCTGATCCACCAACGAGTAGACCGAGCCCGCCACCTCCTGGTGCACTCATCTGCAACTCTGGCCGAGATCGCCCATCAGTGCGGATTCTGCGATCAAAGTCACCTTACCAACCACTTCCGGAGGATTGTTGGCGTTACGCCCCGCAGATATCGCGACCGTGTCGCGACGTAAACCATCAGTTCAACTTCGACAAAAGTGGTTCGCTTCCGCAAACTCAGGAGCAAATGCACGGCACGGCCCTAACTCAACTTTTGGTAGCAACAATCTACCATCTGGAACATCTTGGCGATCACGGGGTGGGGGCATTGCGGGTTTCAAGTGCGACGCTTGCTGAACTATCTCGGCCGACCTTCAATTCTGGTTTGGCTACCAATTCGGAATGTGTTGCAAACAAGCAGAGGAAAGGAGATCTCCAATCATCCCCCTGCCCTGATCACTTTAGTCCAGCCTCGGCGCCAACGCACCACCGTGTTAGACTCACCCCCCCAAGCTCTAAGCGGTCAGCTTTCGAACAGCTCCAAGCACGAGTGTCGATTTGCGTAAGTTGCCCGCACCTCGTCTCCTCAAGAAAGAATATCGTCTTCGGTGCGGGAAACCTTGAATCGGAAATTCTCTTTGTTGGAGAAGCTCCTGGTGCGGAAGAAGATGACACTGGCCAACCATTTGTTGGAAAAGCTGGAGAACTGCTCAACAGAATCATCCAAGCCATGGGGTTTTCGCGCGAAAATGTCTTCGTCGCAAACATCCTGAAGTGCCGTCCTGACACACCCGGGAAATCATCGGGTAATCGCAAGCCTTCACCCCTCGAGATGGCTACTTGCCTGCCCTACCTTGAGGAACAAATCGACATAATACGTCCGAAGGTCATGGTAGCATTGGGAGCAACGGCAATAGAAGGGCTTATTCGGCAAACTCCAGTGCATGTAACCCGGATTCGCGGCCAGTGGCTCCAGTTTAACGAGATTCCGTTGATGCCCACTTACCACCCTGCATATTTGCTTCGTAACGATTCCATCACGGAGAAGCGGAAGGTTTGGGAAGACATGCTTGCTGTCATGGAAAAGCTCCAACTTCCCATCTCCCATAAGCAGAGGAACTACTTTCTTAAACCCTCATGACCGATCAGGTCAAAGAAGTCACGAAGCATCCCAGGGTTCTTATCCTCCCCTCTTCAATTGGCCTTGAAGGCAGGACGATGGGGAGGAGAACGATATGCAACTGAGTATACCCGTGCTCTTGCCAAACTGACGCACGCCGAGCAGGCCCTGTTCTGTCTCTCCCCATCGCCCCCTCCCAAGGACGCGCCGCCTACGCGAGTTCTGACTTGGACAGATTCCGATCGCCCCATCCTTCCACCCTTCACTCGAAGCACTTGGAAGGCGCTTTCGGAGTATGACGTCCTCCACTTAATGTGCTTCCCAAATAGCGTGGCCGACGGATTCCTGGCATCAGGGATCTTTCGATCCCAGTTGGTAATCCTGACCGACATAGGGGGTGGCGGACGTTGTTGTTCAACATACCTAAACAAAATCCACCCTCGATTGAATCCGTATCGTCACGCCGACGGATTTGCTCACCTCTCCGAATATGCTGGCTCGCTTTTTCCAGATTGGAAGATCCCAGCCACGATCCTGCATGGAGGAGCAAGGCAAATGTTCCCTCAGGGAAGCGGACGATTTGACGGCTATGCGTTATTCGTTGGTCGTCTTCTACCCCACAAAGGAGTGCATGAGCTCGTTGAGGCAATGCCGGAGGGCTACGAACTTCGAATCGTAGGTAGACCGTACGATGAACAGTACTTTGAACTCCTCAAGCAATCATCGAGGGGTAAACGCGTTCGATTCCTCACGGATGCTGACGACAGCGAACTGGCCCGTCAGTACCAAGGTGCGACGGTCGTCCTTCAACCGTCGATTCCGAATCCCAGCGGAGGCCAGGACAGGTCGGAACTCCTGGGTCTGGTGGCCATAGAAGCACAATCTGCTGGTAAACCGGTGATAGTAACGGATACGACGAGCCTGCCTGAACTCGTTGAAGATGGGGTGACAGGACGCATCGTGCCGTCACACGACCGCCTTGCACTGCGCACAGCCTTAGAATCGTTCCTAAAGAATCCCACCTATTCCGAGAAAATTGGCAACAATGCAGCAAGAATGGCCGCGACTCGATTCACTTGGGATTCTGTAGCCCAGCGCGGGCTGGACCTATACCGACTACTGCTTGGCAAGAAGAAGGTCGGCGGCTGAAATCAACTCAAGCGTCAGAAGGCTAACAAAACGCTCCACATTTTCTTAAAGAGGGTATTCCAAAATGCGTTTTTGACCCCGAGACGACAATTTGGCTCAGCTAATCCAAACCCTGTCCATTCAAACTGCTAGGCAGTCCATGCCGCATCCGGTAGCCGCGTAATCTCGCCAACAAGCTCACCCTCCTCGTCACCCGCAGGATGTTGCAGATTCCATCTCTCAGTCCAAATTGCGTTTGCTGGCAGAGCTGCGCGCCTTCCACCCGAGGCTTGGTCCTGTCCAACAAAAGACTGGGGTAGTTGCGTCCCGCAGGAAGCACACTCAGAAAGCCATCGTGCTCCTCTGCGCCGTCCAATCGCGAGAGCCGAGCTGGAAACCCTCAAATTCTGCCAGTCTGAAATTTTGCAGTTGCGGCTTTTTTTACAACCGATGGTTCGCCCCGGTCCACACTCAGGTGCAACGCCCCGTCCAGTTCATTTCGGAGGGTGTTACGAAATGAGTTTTTTGATTCCGTGACAAGCCCCTGGAAACCTCACTTTTCGTCTAAGCCCTCATTTTCGTCCGGCAGCGCAGGAAGCATCTTCTGCCCACGTAATCCTACCAGCAGATCGATCACGGGTTTCGCCTCCGTCGGTGCTCTCGCCCGCATGCCGACGACAGCATCCGCCAGCAGGCTCATCGTCCACGTCATCCGCAGCTGTTGTCGAACGCATCGTTCAACCCCAGTTGGTTCTTTTCGTAGGACTGCTCCGGTTCCGCCCAAGGCCTGATCCGCTCCAGTAACAGCCTCGCGTAGTTGGTTCCCGAGGGAAGCACACCCAGAAGGCCCTCGTCTTCCTCGGCCCCATACGAGAACTCCCGCGGGCAACGGCTGGCTTCCCAGCACCGCGAGCACAGCTCGCTCTCCGGCCGCGTCCCGTACCACTGCCGCTGGACTCTCGGGTCGAAGCCGCGCCACTCGATGATTTCGCCTTACGGACATTCCGTGCGGTGCTCGGTAGCGTACGACGCGACCACCCCCATATCGCAGCTCAGCCGCGTGAGGACCGCGACGTTCCACCGCTTACGGCACTCCCGCGTGGCTTCACGGCTGAGATAGGCGCCGTCGCCGACGACAATGGAAGGGCACCATTCCCAGACCCGCTGACAGTGACGCAGACTCGGCAGAAGCATTCTCCCGTCAAAGACATTGGCTCCGGTGCCCCAGGAGATCAGCGGAACGAGCTGAACGATGTCTTGGTGCTCGTGGAGCCAAAGCCGAAGGGTGGGCTTCTTGTAGCCCACGTACCATCGGGTCCTTCCCATCTTGATGATGCGTGCTCCCAACGCGGCACCGTGGGCCCCGCAGGTGCCCGTGTCTTTTTTCGAAGCCCACGTCCGAAGCTTCCAGATCCGTTGAGTCGATGAGCGCGATCGAAGGTGGGAGAGCGGCATACCGCTCGATGATTGGGCGGAGGATTTCGACGACGATTTTCCGTAAGCCGCAAACACCCAGGCGAGCTCGGAACTCGTGAAGCATCCGCATATCCGGTGTACGGCTGGCGCAGCGGATACGAGCGAAGCGATGCCAGTCGGGTTGCTCGGGCAAGATCCGGGCCAGGAGATTGAAGGAATGGACGAGGCTCAGGACGGCGAGCAGATGGACGCGAAAGAATTGATCGTGGGAGTAGCTGAGACGACGACCTCGACGGTGGGGATGGGGCCAACGGGCGTTGATGAAATCGTCTGGAGCGAAGGGGGGAAAGCAGGTCGAGAAGTTCAGCCGTGCCGGTCTGGGGAAAGGACTTCGCCATGGCGAAAAGCCTACCCCTTTGGATCCCAGCCGAGGACTCGAGAACGAAAAGTAAGCTATTTCAGGCTCATCATTCTCATAACAAGGTGTTTACAGAGCAATTTGTGACCCTCTCTGGTAAGTGGAAGTCCGGAAAATCGGGATTGCTTGAGAAGTAGGGGGTGTTAACTTTGCGAACCCTTGCTAGGCAACTGGCGGGGAAAACGGCCTAGAAATGTCCGTTGACGAGGGTCAGCGGCGGCCACAACAACATCCGTATTGAATCCGGTACTTCCGCCGGATGGTTCCTTCCGTGGCGTGCGACGCCAAGGCAGGAATACGAACCAATGGAAGCGGAGAGAGAAATCAGTCACATGAGTTCGGTTACGATTCAGGAGTTGCTCGACGCTGGCGTGCATTTTGGACACCAGACCCGGCGTTGGAACCCGAAGATGAAGCCTTTCATCTTCGAGGCACGGAACGGGATCCACATCATCAACCTAGACCTGACGGTCAAGCAGTTGGAGAAGGCGTGTGAGTTCCTCGGCGAGGTGGCGGCAAAGGGCGGCAACGTGCTGTTCTGCGGTACCAAGAAGCAGGCGCAGGAAGCCGTGAAGGAGTCCGCGTTGGCCGCTGGCCAGCCCTTCATCACGGGGCGCTGGCTGGGAGGTACGCTAACAAATCTGCGCACGGTGAAGCGTTCGCTGGCACGGATGAAGGAGATCGAGAAGATGGACCAGGACGGTTCCATCAACGCGTATGTTAAGCAGGAGCAGTCGATGCTCCGCCGCGAGCACGCCCGCATTGCGAAGAACCTCGACGGTATGCGGACGATCGATGCGTTGCCCGACGCAATGTTCATTATCGACATCAAGCGCGAGCACAACGCGGTCGCCGAGGCACGCCGCCTCAAGATCCCCATCGTGGCCATTGTCGACACGAACTGTGATCCGGACCTGGTCGACTACCCGATCGCCGGCAACGACGACGCAATCCGAGCGGTGAAGCTGATCCTGGCCGCGATCACGGGCTCCATCGGCAAGGCGAAGGCCGAATACGATGCCAAACGCGCCCGCAAGGTGACAAAGGAAGAAGCGGCTCCCGCTCCGGCCCCGGCTGAAGTTCCTGCGACTCCGGCCGAGGCGGCGACGGCCACGGTCTGAAGACTCCACGGATCCTCTGGGGGCTCGCGTTAGGAGCGCGAGTATCCGATTCAAGGATCCGGTGCATCTTTCAACTTCAAATTCCGTAATCCATGCCAGATATCACTCCAGCCCTGGTGGGCCAGCTTCGCGCCATGACGGGCGCGGGCCTGATGAATTGCAAGAAGGCACTCGACGAGACCAAAGGTGACCTTCAGGCGGCCGTTGACATCCTACGCAAGCAGGGCGCCGCGGCAGCCGTGAAGAAGGCAGACCGCGCCGCTAACGAAGGTTTGATCGGTCAGGCCGTGGTCCAGGGCGGCCGCGTGGGCGTGCTGATCGAAGTCAACTGCGAAACGGACTTCGTCGCGCGCAACGACTCGTTCAAGGCATTCGTGGGCGACCTTGCCGTGAAGGTTGCCAACGAACCCGGTGTGGATCTGGAAGCGGATCGCGTCGGAGCCGTGGCACGCATCGGCGAGAACATCCAGGTGCGCCGTCATCAGCGCCTCGAGGTACAGGGACAGGGACTGGTCGCCGCCTACATCCATACGGGTGGCAAGGTCGGCGTGCTGGTCGAGGTTGGTGCCACGAAGGAAGCGACGACCGGTCACGAGGAGTTCAAGCAATTGGTCCGTGACATCACCCTCCAGATTGCTGCGGCGAGCCCCGTTTCGATCTCCCGCACGGACGTCGCGGCGGATCTCGTCGAGAAGGAGAAGGAGATTGCCGCGCAGAGCGAGTCCGTGAAGGGCAAGCCGGCGCAGGCCGTCGCTAAGATCATCGAAGGCAAGCTGAACAAGTTCTTTGAAGGCGCTTGCCTCCTCGAGCAGGGTTTCGTGAAAAATCCCGACCTCAAGGTCCAGGCCCACATCGGTGCCGTCAGCAAGCAGTTGGGCGACGAGATCAGTATCCGCCGCTTCCTACGCTTCCAGTTGGGCGAGCCGATCTGAGGATGTTCGCTGGCATTGCCGCCCATCTCAATTCAAAAGACTTTGCGCACGGTCCACTCAGGTGGACCATTTTTGTTTAAAGGAGCACTTCCCATTTTTCAGTCCCAAGAGGCGATTCTGAAATGGTTTTCTGGTTTCGCCAATAGCCCGACTATCCCTCAACTTTGGCCGACAGCCTCATTTTCATCAGGCAACCCGGGAAAGCATCGTTTGCCCACTTAATCCCGCCAGCGGATCGATTCCAGCTTTCGCCTCTGTTAAAGCTCGCGGTTGAATCCCGACAACGACGCCCACCAGCATGATGATCGTCCACTCGATCCTCAGGATTAGGTAATTGAATCACTGAATCCCGGTTAGTTCTTTTCGGGGGACAGCGCTAGTTCAACCCAAGGCTTAGAGCGTGTGTTCAAAAGGAGGACTTGAGCCACTTGAGGATAGTGGCGAGTTGAACAAAGGCGAGGAAGTGAAGGGATAGCTTTTCGCAGCAAGTTCCGATCCGTCGGAACCGTTTGATTTGTTGGCGGAAGTTCTCCACGCGCTGACGGAACTCGTAGAAACCTCCGTGCCAGGGGCGAGGTTCTTGTGTTTCTTAAGTTTCGGGATACAGGGACAGATCCCGGCATCCCGGATCCGATCACAGAGAGCAGTCGAGTAGTAGCCTTTGTCGGGCACCAAGCGATAGCCCTAGCGATCCTATCCGCACGCCAACTCTCGGCCAGTTTGCCGCAATCCACAATGAGATGGAGGACGAAACCCTTGGAATCGACCAGTGAAATGATCTTGGCATTGAGCCCGCCCCGGGTACGTGTGATGGGCTGATATGTTTGTTCGCTGCGTGGATTCATGAAGTCCTCGTGGACCTTTACGTCGGTAGCATCGAGATGAACCAAGGCGCCCTGAGACTCCGCTGCGACTATCAACAAGCCAGCCCAAAGGCCGCTTCGATTCCATCGTCGGCGCCGCGTGTACACTCAGGACCAAGGCCCGAAATGCGGAGGTGGATCCCTCGAAGGGCAAGCGACTCGAAGGACATAGAACGACCCCTCCATCATTTGCTGATCATCCTTTGAAGGACGGCCCCGGCGGATTTTGCCCCAACCCGATTGAGAGCGATTTTTGCACCACTGCCAGAACGGCCCCGCTAGATGCGTCATCCAATGCGAGCTCCAACGCTAGAAAGAACTGAGCCCGAGACCGCAGCGTTGGGTGAAAGCATGGAGATCAAGTCCCTACGTTTAACGTCGGCAGCATGGATACCGTGCGAAACCGTTGACCATATCGATATTGCAATGACATCTGCACGAAGGTCGGCCAGCACGTTTGGTGAACAGGGACAAGGGTTACCATATTCCCGCCAAGAACCGATACTCACCATGCCGCTCGTTAGCCGGCCCACCTGAAAGGTCGCCACCGGTAGGCCAAACTGGCTATCATGAACGTCCTCCTCGCGACTCGACACCGGTGCCATCTTCCTCAACCCTGAAGGCGCAATGAGTAAGCAGAAAGCGTACGCCGCCGCAGGCGTTGATATCGATCTTGGTAACAGGGTGAAGGCCACATTGCCCGAATTGCTCGCATCTACTCGCCGTCCTGGCGTAATGGGTAAGGTTGGAGGGTTCGGAGGTCTGTTTGCGCTCGACACAAAGAGAACCCCGAATCCGATTTTGGTAAGCTCGGTTGATGGTGTAGGGACAAAATTGAAGATCGCATTCGCTACCGGGCGGCACGACACGATTGGCGAGGACCTTGTTAACCACTGCGTGAATGACATCGCGGTTCTTGGAGCCGAGCCTCTTTTCTTCCTTGACTATCTCGGCACCGGGAAATTGGAGCCTACCGTTTTTACGGAAATCCTCTCTGGATTCGCGCGGGGGTGCACAGCCAATGGGTGCGCACTTGTCGGAGGTGAAACCGCCCAAATGCCGGGCTTCTATCAACCTGGGGAGTACGATGTCTCGGGCACAATTGTCGGGGTAGTGGACAAGTCGAGAATCTTGAACGGACAGAAGTCTGTAAAGCGCCGGGACGTGATTCTTGGTATTGCATCATCAGGATTGCATACAAATGGCTACTCACTAGCGCGAACGATCCTTTTCGACCGGCTCAAACTGAAGCTGAGTAGCAAGGTTCAGGGTTTTGAAGGTAACCTTGGAGATGAACTAATGAAGGTTCATGTCTCCTACGGACGCCTCACACAGTCCCTTCTAGCAAAGTACAACCTTCCTGGTCAGCCAGCAGCCATTCACGCATTGGCCCATATCACCGGTGGCGGCTTCATTGACAATATTCCTCGTATCTTGCCACAAAAGCTCGATGCGGTGGTGCGCGTAGGGTCATGGGACGTTCCCCCACTTTTTCAACTTCTTCGAGATCGCGGCGGCGTCGACCACGCCGAGCTTCACCAAGTGTTCAACATGGGGATAGGTATGTGCGTGGTCGTCGGACCGGATAAGGCAGACGCAATACTCCGGTCCATCCTCAAGTCAGGCTACAAGGCTTGGGCCATCGGTGAGGTGAGTTCGGGCAGTGGAAATTGCCGCCTCGTCTGACCTACGGCACCACTGAAATGCGAGAGACTCAATGCACTGAAGCGGCACAGGACCCACTATTCCGAACTGTCGTGTCGGTTGCGACTGGTTTGGGGTTTGGAGGGATGCTCGCAACGTTGGCCATCTTCGAGCTCGGGTCTCATGGAAAACTCTCGCTCCGGTGGCACTGGGGGGCCATTCCCTTGCTTCTTCTGGGCCTTACACTTGGCCTTCAGTTTTGGAAGATTCTCTGGCGTGCGCAGCGGGACAACACTTCAAACTCAAAGATCCGGCTTAAAGCCTTCTCGATTTTCTTGGGAATTGTTGCGCTTGTTTCCTTCTCCTACCCCATGCGCTACATACAAAGCACGAAAAGAGGCGAGGTACTTTCTGGTTTGGGCTTGGCCGTATGTGTACTCAGTGGTTTCGGCTACCTCATATGGAAAACAATCGAATGGGTGAATGCCAATGAACCCAAGGAGAACGACAGCGATTTGACGGAACAAAAATAGCTGTAGCAACAGAAGCGGATCCTGATCCTCCGACCGGGGCCAAACGCCAATGAAACGCGAATTGCCTGCTGAATCTCCTCACGGAAGAAGGCTTCCTCCCGTTCTCCGCAAAGCTTGGTACGGCTTGAATCAGGCCTTCAGACGTCGAATCGCCCACACCGGCGTGACCCCAGACCAGTTCACTGCACTCCGAACCTTACTGGAGTCTGATCCCGCTGGCGTTACGCAAAGGGAAATCACCGTGCTCATGTCTTCTGACCCGAACACAGTTGCTTCTCTATTGGAGAGAATGGAGGCCTCCGGATGGATCGAACGTAAAGCCCACGAGACGGATCGACGTGCTTACCGAATAATGATTCGTCCTTCAGGGAAGGAACAGTTTGAGACCTGCAGGAACATTGCGTTGGAATTGCAGTTTGAAGTCTTGAAAGTTCTCGGCCCGAACAACCAAGAACTGTTCCTTGAACAATTGGATTTGGTTGCACAAGCCTGCCGACATGCCGCCGACAATTCTCCTCGAGCCCACCGTTGAGTCATGGAGCCAAGACCTGCGTTAGCGTCTTCTAGCACTTCGGGAATCGGCGCACTGAATAGGAGATCATGGATACCCTTTTTGATCCTGATGGTGGCCTATATCTTGGCCGCCACTTGGCGCGGAGCTTCCTCAAAATCAGGGGAACCAGCACTCTCCTCATCGGTTGCCGGTTTACTTGCAGACACATCCATTGCGCTGTTGATTTTTAGCATCCCATTCGGAATTGGGCTGATGCTGACAAAGGCAACACGGAGAGATTTTTTCTGGGAGTCACGCCCTAGCTGGATCATCACCTGCCTCCTCGGGATGGCTTGGTCGGTTGCGCTGCGGCTTGCCATTCTTGTTCCAGCGACCTTGGTTGCAGGCGTAGTCATTTACTTGAATCCAAAGAACGGGATAAACCAGTTTGCCGCAAGTCGCCCAAAAATCGAAAATCTCCTAAACCCGGCTGCGCTGTCAGAACCAGCGTACGCCATCGTGTGCATTACATGGCTCAGCTTCATTGTCGCTGGCCTTAGAGAAGAGTTGTGGAGGGCAGCGGTAATCCGAGGTGTGTCGTCACTCGGACCCTATGGACATCCAACGCGCAGGATGGAATGGATTGGTCTTTTCGTATCCTCAATCCTGTTTGGGTTCGCTCATCTGACCCAAGGATGGCTCGCAGTCCTATTGACTGGTCTTTTGGGTTTAGGTCTCGGACTGATCCAAGTTGTACGTCGTTCACTACCTGAGGCGGTGCTCGCGCATGGTTTTTTTGACGCTTCGACGTTCCTTGTGATTTTTCTACTTCAGCAGAAGGAACTGCTGATCAAGCTGGGGGTTACGCCGGACCTCATGAAGCAGATTGTACCCCGATGAAACATCAGTGCAGAGTCCTCTAGCCGCATCGAAGCAAGCGTAACCCACCTGATTCCGCGGGTTGATTTCAGGATGAATGGAATCCTTCGGCCAAACTGACAGCCTTTCTCATTGCATTTGACTTGTTGATCGTCTCCTCGAACTCCCCCTCCGGGCTTGAATCATCCACCCATCCTCCGCCGGCTTGGATGTAGACCCTTCCATCCTTTACCAATGCCGTACGAATGGTAATGCAATGATCTGAATTGCCATTGAAGGCGAAGTAGCCGACGCACCCTCCATATGGACCACGAGTAGTGCCCTCCAGCTCCGAGATGATTTGCATCGCTCGAATCTTCGGCGCGCCGCTGAGGGTCCCCGCTGGAAATGTCGTTCGCATTAAATCGAACGAATTACATCCAGGACGAAGCTTCCCAGTAACCTCCGAAACGATATGCATCACGTGCGAATACCGCTCAACAACCATCATCTCCCTAACTTTCACGGAGCCGTACTCACAAACCCGTCCAATGTCGTTTCTTGCCAGATCAACGAGCATGACATGCTCAGCACGCTCCTTTGGATCCTCCAACAACTCCCTCTCTAGGAGGCTATCTTGCTCGGGATCAGAGCCACGCTTCCGTGTTCCCGCAATCGGTCGTATCTCCACATCCTCATCAACGCAACGCACATGCAACTCTGGGGAAGCACCCACTAAAGCAAATCCCTCCAACTCCAGAAGGAACATGTACGGAGAAGGATTAATCGATCGAACAGCTCGATAAATGTCGAAGGGACTGGAGTTCACACTTGCGCTAAACCTCTGAGATCCAACCACCTGGATAACGTCGCCGCCACGGATGAACTCTTTAGACCTTCTAACGTTATCGAAGAATCGCTCCTTCGTTGTGTTCGAGACAAATTGAACCGCTTGTGGTTCGTCAGCCAAATCCACTGGGTGGTAGAGGCTGGGTTGACGCAGCAATTCGACAATTCTCTCAATCTCACCTATCGCGTCATCGTAATAATCCTGCGGTTCAACGCCGGATTCCACGACAGCGTTTACGATGATCGTCATTGTCTGGGCCACGCGATCGAAAACGACCAACTGATCCACAACGAGGAAATACATCACAGGAGTGTCGAGTTCGTCCTTCGCCGGGCGAGGTACAACAGGTTCAAGGTCGTGAATCATTTCGTAGGCTAGGAACCCTACGGCCCCGCCCGTGAAGCGAGGCAGGCCTGGAATCGGAACTGGGACAAACCGTTTCATCACCGATTCCAAAACTTCGAGGCCGTCTTGGGCACATCGGTCGTTCCCAACGTTGGATCCACTGCCAATATGAATTCTTTCAACAATCACCCCCTCCTGACGAACCTCCACACGGCTTCCGGATTGTCGGATGACAGCCCGCGGATTGCACCCAACGAAAGAATACCTTCCCAGATGCTCCCCTCCTTCCACCGATTCAAAAAGGAAGGACTCCCCTTCCCCACGCAATTTTCGATATGCGGAGAGCGGGGTTTCAAGATCGGCGAGCAATCGTCGCGTAACCGGAATCGTATTCCCCTGCGTCGCTAGCTTCAGGAACTCTTCTCTACTCGGCTGATACATTTAGGCGTGGACATTACGCATCGTGGCGGTCGGCGCAATTCCAAGGATGCCAACTACCCAGCTCGATTCCAACGAATCAATAAGCACTCCCCGCCGCGAATCAGAAGGATCGCCAAAGTGACCATATGGTGAAGATCGCAACAACAAGCCCGTACACGGAAAGACCAAGTCCAATTCCGAAGCTCACCAAATGCATGGGTCCCATTAGCACTAAAGCCGCTCCCAACCCTCCGACCAGAGTTCCCTCACCAAGGTAGCAAAACAGCACGACACCCCGGTTCGACTCAACGATGCGTGAACCCATCCAACAACGATACCTCGACTCGCCCATCGATCGAATCAGCCATGCCTGCTGAAAGTTGCGAGCCGCGACGAGGCAGCTTGTTGTTGACAGTGAGACCGCAAGCATTGGCCAGCAGGCCACTAGGGGAAGCAGGAGAACGTTCAGAATCACACCCCAGCGCCAACCAAGCCATCGAGCGATCGGATTTCCCTCCAACTCAAGGCGAGGCGTTGCAATCCATGTCGACGCCATGTCCGCACCACGGCCAAACACGATCCCTGCACACCCTAACCACCAGACCAAACTTCCGGGCCTTACCCAGTCGTCCACCCCCGGCACTTCGATCATATCAGCCTACTTTCTGCCGTAGATCGCCTCAGGAGCCTCCAGACGCCCCTCTGACTCACCGAATTCTCCGCTGGCAGTCGTCAATGACCGGAAGAAACAGGAACGGTAACCCTCATGACACGCTGCGCCCACTTGCTCCACCTGAATGAGCAGGACATCCCCGTCACAATCAAAGGCAATGTCCTTGACGCTCTGAGTGTGGCCGCTCGATTCGCCCTTCATCCAGAACTTCTTGCGGGATCGACTCCAAAACCATGTTTTGCGGGTTTCCAACGTCTTTTCCAGTGAAGCCCGGTTCATCCATGCCATCATCAACACACGCCCCGTCGGTGCGTCCTGGATGATCGCTGGAATCAGGCCGTCTTCAGTCCATTTGAGATTATCCCAGAAACTCATTTAGTGCTCCCATCCATCACAATCAGGTTCTCCGTCCCGGAAGGACGGTAAATAATACAGCGGCAAGAATGCACGCAAACGCTGCAAAATGGTTCCACTGCGGCTTGGTGCCAAAATGAATCACCGCAAAAACCATGAAGATGATCAATGTGATGACCTCCTGCAGGATCTTCAGCTGATAGGGCTCGTAAACCTCGCTGCCCCAGCGGTTCGCAGGAACCACGAGACAGTACTCGAAGAAGGCGATCCCCCAGCAGACAAGGACGGTTTGCCACAGCGCGCCATCCTTCCGCTTCAGGTGCCCATACCAAGCGTAAGTCATGAAAATGTTGCTCACCAAGAGCAACAGAATTGGAAGCCACCAACTCCTCGACATAGCCAATTCTACTCTATTCAGGCAGTTCGTACCGGAATGCCGCGCGATGAGAGGTAGGACTTTACCTGCCCCACCGTGAATGTGCCGTAGTGAAAAAGGCTCGCGGCAAGCACCGCATCGGCTTGCCCAACTTCCAGAACTTCGGCGAAATGCTCCAACGCCCCAGCTCCCCCACTCGCAACAACAGGAACGCCAACCGACTCACTCACCAAACGGGTGATCACCACGTCAAATCCAGACTTCGTTCCGTCGGCGTCTATGGAGTTCAAGACCAACTCACCAGCCCCCAGCCCCACCGCCTGCTGAGCCCACTCAACGGCTCCCAATCCAGTCGGCTTGCGCCCACCAGCAGAAAAGACTTCCCAAGCCCCTGTTTGGCTTCGTTTGCAGTCAATCGAGACCACGATGCACTGGCTTCCAAACTTCTCAGCTCCCCCTCGAATCAGGTCGGGGTTGGCCAATGCCGAAGAGTTGATGCTCACCTTGTCGGCTCCAGCCTTCAGCATCACACCCATATCCTCCACGGTGCGAATTCCTCCACCCACGGTGAGGGGCATGAAGCATTTGTCAGCAGTCCTCTCGATTACCGAGACAATCGAGGACCGGCCTTGGGCCGTCGCCGTGATATCGAAGAACACCATTTCATCCGCACCCTGCTCATTGTATCGCAACGCAAGCTCCACAGGGTCACCCACGCTCTTCAATCCACCTTCCTCGGCACGACCGAATTGCACACCACGAGTGACACGCCCATCGTGGACATCTAGGCAAGGTATGATTCGTCGCGCGAGCATGGTTTCGAAAGACAGCCATCAAAAGAGAAGCCCGCCCGAAGGCGGACTTCATACGAACTCCTTGGAAGGAATTGTCAGGCGGGACCGAACTTGCCGCCGTGGTTCTTGATTCCCTTGTCCGTGTAAAGGAGCGTGCTCAGTGAGTTCAACGGATCCTTCGCCGTGAAGACGTAGCCGGCAGACTGGACTGCGGCAAGGATCTCCTGACGGGACAGGGGTTTGGCCTTGGTGGCATTGAGCACAGCCTCGCGCAAAGATACCGAATTCTGGGCGCGCTTACGACCCGCAGGCTTGGCAGCGGGCGCTGTCGCAGCCTTCGGAGCCGATGGCTTGCGGCCGCGCTTGGCAGCAGGCGCAGCAGCAACCACAGGTGCCGCCGCCGCTCCGGTAACCGCCCCTAGAGCCTTGTTGATTTCACTCAAGCGAGCCTCGAGGTCTGCCTTATCGCGCAGCAACTGCTCGCGGAGCGAGACGAACTGTTTCAATTTGTCGTTTTTCATGACCCGCCCCAATAAGGACTAATCCCCGGGCATTAGACAAGCTTCGACGTCAATCACAGCCTTTGAATATTTCTGGACAAGGGCGCCGCTTGCACGCCGATTTTACTGAAGCAACGCCATGTCAACAGAGGTGAATACAGTCCTGGTGCGACCGTCCTAGCTTCACATGCGAGTTAGTCGGCGGCCGGTATGGATCTGCGTCTTGACTCTCAAGGAAATAGTCTGTGTTCGGTATTCCGCGGTTGTTTGTGACCGTCCCCGAGCTTCAGCGCCTCTCCATCCCGGCCCATGGACCCCATTTCGACTTTTCTATCTCTGCCGGTGCAGCATTGACCCTGTCGATTTCCCTCACCAACTTGCCCCCTGAGTATGTATCGATCCTCCATCCTCCCGCTTCAACAGCTCACGTCGATTACCATTGCTGCTGTCCTGACTGGCTGCGCCTCCTCCGGAGTCCGGAATCCCTCCGGGAATGGCGTGACAGTCCTCAAGGCCGATGAACAAGGGTTTGTCGCAGGCACGGGCGTCGAGTCTCAGGACATCGTTTCGGTCACCGACAAAATGGCTCGCAGCATTCTTGAGGTTCCACAGATCCAACGCGCCCAAGGACAACCACGCGTAGTACTCCTTCCTATCGAGAACAATACTCGGTTTGCCATCAACAAGGATGTGTTACTGACCCGCATACGAGCCCGTCTCAATTCACAGACCCGAGGGAAGGTGATGTTCCTGGCAAGGGAACGGATGGCAGCATTGGAGAAGGAGCAGCAGCTGAAGCAGTCTGGTCAGGTGACCTCCGGAAGTGATCCGAACGTGGTCGAGTTTCAGGGGGCCGATTTCTTCCTGACAGGCAAGTTGGATGGATCGACAACGAAGAGCTCGAGAGGGGTCAGCGATTACGTTCTGTACACGTTTCAGCTAATCGATGCACGCACGAGCGCCATCGTCTGGGAGGATCTTGCCGAGATCAAGAAGCAGGGACTCGACGACGCGGCTTATCGCTGACCTGATCAGGAACCGGACCGCCACCTCACTCCGATGCGTGTTTACTACTCATTGCTAGCCGCTGTTTTGCTCAGTCTATGCCTTTCTGGGTGTGCGAATGGCACTTCGTCAAGCGGCGCAAGCCGTGATGCCCTCCTTCTTAAATACCGTGCCGCTGCGGATCACATGCGTCATGCGGAATTCAATGCGGCAAAACCTCTTCTTGATGATGCCGTCATCACATTGGGTGGGCTGACGGCGGGTGATGCCTCTGCCCGCAAGGCTCGAGGGTACTTCCAGTCTGAATCCAGAAAGAACTTCAGGGGCGAGCCTTACGAACGGGTCATGGCCTTCTTCTACCGAGGCATCTTGTACTGGATGGACGGGGAACCCGACAACGCGCGGGCTTGCTTCAGAAGCGCACAGCTCGAAGATTCTGATGCCGAGACAGGCAAATACCAGGCTGACTATGCAATCCTTGATTACCTTGAGGGTCTCGTCACTGCGAAGCTGGGCGGTGGATCCACGGATTTCCTGACGCGTGCGAGAGCCAATTCCCGTCTTGGTCCAATGCCTGACTATGATCCCATGGCAAACATTCTGGTTTTCTTCGAAATGGGCAGAGGCCCCACGAAGTATTCATCTGGAGAATATGGCGAACAGTTGAAGTTTAGAAGTGGATCCTCCCGATCCTCAGCGGTGGCTCTCACAGGATCCGGGCTTTCCCTGCGCGTTGGTCCTTGGGATGACCTCTCATTCCAAGCAACAACTCGCGGAGGTCGTCAGATGGACCACGTTCTGGCCAACAAGGCCGTTTTCAAGGGAGCGACGGACGGTTTCGGCGATGCAGCCATTGTTTCAGGAGCAATCCTTGCCGGCACGGCAGGCAGACGCACCGCGGCCGACGAAGTTGGAGCGGGCCTTCTGATCGCTGGCCTTGTGAGCAAAATGATCAGCGCTGCGGCGACACCATCCGCAGACACAAGGGCTTGGGACAACCTGCCCAACCTGATCGGCTTCGCGGCGTTCCGGCTTCCCGAGGGTAGCCACCAATTGAAGGCTGACTTTGTCGATGGGGCCGGGGCAGTGACTCTTTCGCGCACGATCTCGATCAAGGTTGAACCAGGAACGCGCGATACCGTTCTTTTCCTCAGCGACCGGCCCTAACGCATTCACTTTTTAACAATCCAAGTCACCTCCATATGTCCAAGCACCTCTCAGCAATTACTTTGGCGGTTGCCACCGTTTGCTTCTCGGTGGGTTGTCGGCCAGTTGGCGAAGCAGTCGGCGACACCACACGCACGATAGTTACGGGTCATGAGGGCGGCGCTTACGCTCCCAAGAACACCACCAAGTTCGCACTCGAAAACGAGGCAAAGTTCGTGACGATGGATAACCGGGTCCAGCGGAGTGTCACTTGTTCAGGTCTTCAGGAGAGGGTCCTTGAAGATGGGCGTCTTGAAGTAGCTGCAAACATCCGGAACCGTCAGGAACGACGCATACAGGTTCAGGTGCAATGCGTCTTCAAGGACGCGCAGGGATTCAGCACCGGCGACGAAACCCCATGGCAGGATCTGATCCTGACCGAAACAGCCCAGGAAACGGTGCGATTCCAGTCCTTCAACGATAAGGCCAAGGGATACACGATCCGCGTCCGCGAGGCGCGGTAAGGATTCCATTCCCTCCACATATGAAGACGATTCTCGTTGGGTTCGCGTTCTCTTTCGCCTCGTGTCTCGCCGGCCCGATACCGACCTCAAAACCAAATCGGAATCCCCCCCCGCCGATCGTATCCATTCCGACGACAGTCATTGCCACAGACACTCCACCGCCAGTCGCCACGCCGGCGCATACGTATCAGCAACAGCCCATCACGAGCCGGACTCCACTTGTGACTCCGGAGCAGGCGCGCACTATCATCGACCGTTTCAAGAGTGGTTATCCGAGCCTCGCGTCGCCGAGAATGCTCATTTATGTGAACCGGGAGCTAGTGAACGAATCTTCGGGACTTCGAATGATGGTCCGGAAGGAAAAGGTGGAAACGTTTCGGACAGATCTCACCCCCACTTCGCCATCATCGAGTGGACCTCTTGGCCAGAATGTTACCATTGTTGGCAATACTTCCGTCGACCAGACGCCGGTTCCGATGAAGGGAACGAGTGAACGGATCACCGGCGAGAACCAATACCAGCATACGGCACAAACGAATGCTCCTTTGGCGGATAGGCAGACGGTCAGAGATGTAGAGAGGCTTATGGGACGACCACTCCGGCTGGGAGGTGCCCGGATTGCAGATCAACGTGTTGCCATACAAATGCTTGCAGATCGATCAGTTCAGGAATTCCTTGGAACCTCCGGCACGATCGAGGCTGCAAAAGATCGGGAAGCCTTAATGCGAACGGCCGACGTGGTCGTTGAAGTTCTCATCGCCTCACGCTCACTGGTAGTTCCTGGAGTTTCTGCGGATCAAGTCCATCAAGTCCCCGAAATTCAGGCCACAGCCATTCGTTTGTCCGATGCGCAAATCCTTGGGCAAGCCAGTTCGGCGGACATTCTCGGGCCGGATCAACTTGCCGGTCGGGTCGTACGCAACCACGACGTTCGCGAGATCACGGAAGCGGTAGCGCTCGCCTTGATGGAAGACATGATGCAAGGAGTTCGGTAATTCAGTCCTTTCATGAGAGTCATAGGTGTCATACCCGCCCGCTTTGCTTCGTCGCGGTTCCCAGGAAAACCTCTTCATTCCATCGCAGGCAAACCGCTAATCCAACATGTGGTCGACCAATGCAAGAAGGCGGAGAGAATCAGTGAAGTCATTGTTGCGACGGACGATCAACGAATCGCCTCCGCGGTCGAACGATTTGCGCGGGTCATCATGACCCGCAACGACCATCCTTCAGGAACTGACCGGATTGCAGAAGTCGCGTCTCTTTACCCAGCGGACGCCTATGTCAACATTCAGGGCGATGAACCACTGATCGAACCACAGGTGATCGATGCAGTTGCCGAACTCTTGGCAAAAGCGCAAATGACCACCGCTGTCGCCCCCATCTCCAACCCTGACGATTACGAAAACCCCAATGTCGTGAAGGCGGTTGTGGCTCAGGACGGATATGCACTCTACTTCTCACGTCGCACAATTCCGTATCTCCGCGATCAATCTCAATTGAGCCCAGCCCAACAGCTCGCTTCTTTCCCTTTCCGGCGCCATCTCGGGATTTACGGGTTCCACCGGGATACGCTGCTTCGCATCGTGGCGCACCCCCCGTCGCCACTGGAAGTGGCTGAACGCCTCGAGCAACTGCGAGCGTTGGAGTTGGGTATTCGGATTGCTGCGGCAACTGTAAACCACGAAAGCATCGGAGTCGATATGCCGAGCGATGTGCAAAAGGTGGAAGGAATTCTGAAGCTGCGTGAAGGGATTTGCGACCGGCCGACCAGCCGGCTTTAAAGTTGTCCCGATTTTTCGTTGGCACTGGAAGGACGGGCTTGGGAGCGTGCAAGCCCATGAAGTACATCTTCGTCACGGGCGGCGTTGTCAGTTCCCTCGGCAAGGGACTCACGGCAGCGGCTCTCGGAACCTTGCTCGAAAATCGCGGACTCAAGGTCACCTTGCAGAAGTTTGATCCGTACCTGAATCTGGACCCTGGGACAATGAGTCCCTTCCAGCATGGGGAGGTCTACGTACTGGATGATGGAGCAGAAACCGACCTCGACCTCGGACACTACGAACGTTTCACCAGCACAAAACTTTCCCGCCGGAACAATACCACGAGCGGACAGGTTTACCAGCAGGTGCTGGACAACGAGCGCAATGGTGTCTACCTAGGCAAAACCGTTCAGGTGATCCCTCATGTCACAGACGAAATCCAACGTCGCATCACATTGTTGGCTGAGGAAACCAAACCTGATGTCTTGATCACGGAGGTTGGAGGAACTGTTGGTGACATCGAAGGTCTTCCCTTCTTGGAGGCCATTCGGGAGTTCGCGCAAGAGGCCGGACCAGGAAATGTCTGCTTCCTTCACGTCACCTACATTCCATTCATCAAGGCAGCGGGCGAACTCAAGACGAAGCCAACCCAGCAAAGTGTCGCCAAGCTTCGCGAAATTGGCATTGCGCCTCACCTGCTTGTCTGTCGCTGCGAGCATCCCATCAACAAGGAACTCCGACAGAAGTTGGCCATGTTTTGCAACGTGCCGTTTGAGGCAGTGATCGAAGAAAAGGATGTCGATCACTCAATCTACGAAGTTCCACTCATGCTTCAACGGGAGCGTCTGGACGACCTCGTGTGCAAGACCCTCCAACTTGACGTGCCACCGGCCAACATGACGCCTTGGCAAGACATCATTCGTCGTCTGATCGCACCACAGCACCGAGTGAGAATCGGCGTCGTTGGAAAATACATCGAGCTTCAAGACGCCTACAAATCGGTATACGAAGCGCTGATCCATGGCGGGATCGCGAATGATTGCGGAGTTCAGATTGAGCAAATCGAGGCCGAGTCTGTTGAGTCAGGTGATCCAGCCAAGATCTTCAAAGGTCTGGGAGGGTTATTGGTCCCCGGAGGATTCGGTGACCGGGGAATCGAGGGAAAGATTCGCGCCGCGCGCTTTGCCAGAGAAAATGGTCTGCCATATCTGGGGCTTTGCCTCGGCATGCAGATCGCCGTGATCGAATATGGGAGGAACGTGCTCGGGCTTGAAGGGGCGCATTCCACTGAGTTCAACCCCATCACGCCTCATCCAGTCATCGACATCCAGGAGGGCCAGAAAACGGTGGTGCAGAAGGGAGGGACAATGCGCCTAGGGTCCCAGGCTTGCCGGCTCCAACCCGGGTCCCGGACCGCAGCGCTTTATGGAACTTGCCTCATCCACGAACGGCACCGTCACCGGTTTGAGTTCAACAACGAGTACCGCAAGCGATTTACCGATGCTGGCTTCATCTTTGCCGGAACTACACCTGACGACCGGTTGGTTGAGGTTATTGAGATCCCCAACCATCCCTTCTTCATCGCATCACAATATCACCCTGAATTCCTGTCGAAACCCAATGCACCACACCCGCTGTTTCGAGGATTCATCGCGGCCGCCCACGAACGTATGCATTCGAAACCGTTGTCGCCGGTGGCCCTCCCCCCGCAAATCCAACCTCAGGCTGATCCTGCCTGAGGGGTCTGATCGCCGGCGCTGCTGATCGAAGGGGCGGAGTGTAGTGATGAATATTTCAAAGCGACCTGCCTCGATTCCAACCACGGAACTTCGTAAACCATCACAGGTTGACGAAATCCCTTAACGCTGACTGGAGGCAGGCCCTTGCACATGGCGGCGAGCTCCGGGACAAATTTTGTAAGGTCTTCGTAGGTCGCCTCTCCCACAAGGATCCGAGCGTGACCTGAAGCGCCCTCAAGGCGACTGGCCAGATTCACTTCACGACCAAAAACGGTGTAATTTCGAATGTGTGCCTCAGACCCCATAAACCCGACGGTCACATCGCCGGTATTCAATCCACTTCCCAAATTCAAGACCGGCAACGGTGGCTGCGGTGGCAGGCCGGCAGCAACCCGTTCTGGATTCTCCTGCTCACGGAGTTTGGATTCAGCGACCCGAGACTCATTAAGATACTGGATGGCCCACTGGGCATCAATGCCTGCCATCACGGCATCCACTGCATGACGAGGGTTGGTGAGTGGTGCCCCCCAGAAGGCCATGACACAATCGCCGATATACTTGTCGAGTGTTCCGCGGTGGAACTTTATCACGTCAGCGATGGTTGCAAGATAAAGGTTGACCGTGGCCAATACTTCACTGGCCTGTTGCTCGTAGTACAACTCGGCTGCGGCATCATCCAATCCTAGCTCCCGAACGTGCTTCTCCGCTGCCGCTTGGTATCGGTCTGTCATCTCCGTGAAACCTCGAACATCGGCAAAAAACACAGTAAGTCGGCGCCTCGTTCCGGCACCAACCCTGGCCAACTCACGGGTTTTCAGCACCTCTTCGACAATCTCCGGGGAAACCATCTTCTCGAAGAAGCGGCGAACCCTCAACTGCTCCCGCTGTTCGACAAACGCTCTCGTCGTCACCATTCCAAGATAGGGAATCAGAAGACCAGCAAACACTGGATGCGCCACCGGAATCCACCATCTGGAGCTCTGGTAAGCCCAAACGCTGATGGCTATCCACACCCCAGCGAATCCCAAGATCGACAATGGCAATACCCAACCTCTGAGCTTCCATGTCATCACTGCCGCAAACGCCCCCATGACGGCGACCAGAATCGTCTCAAGCAACCCGCTAAGACGTTGCACATAGCGATCACGAAGGATCATGTCGGCAACGTTCATGTGGGTTGTGACGAGGAAGTCCGACTTCTTAAGGGGAGTAGCGCCAAGATCGGTGAGGTTGTTCCCTGAGGCAGTCGAACCAAGAACGACGGCGGCATTTGTCCAGAATGGATGTGGGGTAGCCCCCTCAAACTCACGTTCCTGATCCGCGCGAACAAGGTCAGCGATATCCATCCTCTTGAACAGGTTGGTATCACCAAAGGGCAACCGCCAATCGACAACGAGGTAACCAAAGGGATCGACTGGGATGTAACGTTGGATGCCGTGATCGCCGCGCAATCGCACCCCTTTGGGATCCCATTCCGCGGAGTCCAAATCCAGCCTCAGCACTTGGGCTGCAAGAGCAACGCCAAGATGCCAGACAAACTTCTCCTCCCAGACCTTAACCTTCTGCGTAAGACCACGTCGAAGTGGCAAGTTCACCCGCCCCTCTGCATCAGGTGAAAGCACCAAGTCCGGCCCGAAATCTGGGCCTCCTGAAATCGTCACAGTGCCATCATCTGAATTCACTTCGCAGTTTACGCCTCGTTGGTGGCCGTAAACTCCAATCGCAGGATTAACCCATCGCATCCGCGAAGCCACCCGAATCCTTCTCGCGACAGAATCTGAATCACGTGGTGAGGCTACATCCCCCAATTCACGAACTGCGGAGTGAAACAGGGGAGATGGCAACGAACCGGGAAGCATTGCAGCGATCGCTGGACTGCCCGGTCTGCGTAGCTCAGCACCAAATGCCTGATCGGAGGGGATACGATTGGTGACGAGTTGACCATCGCGACGCTGAACCAAAGTCAGCGCATCATCACTGTATCTCCTGTCCAGAAAAAGTACGTCAAAGGCTACAGCCGCGGCACCTTGTGCGCGCAACTCCCGCAGCACGCGGCCATAAACAGGCCAACGAGGCCAGAACAGGTCGTATTTCTCATCGGTGTAGGGTAGCGGTTCACCGACAGACAATCGTTCAACACTTTCATCCCCAGCCAATACCAAACCGACTTGTGAGGGTGCCGGATCACTTCCAAGTGCGAGTCGGACACGCCAGTCAAACAGCGCCCATTCCAAGCGTTGAAGGATGTCCAACCGCTGAAGATCTTCCGATTCGTTGAGACGAAGTGCGGTCGCGTCCCGTTCCTGCGCAACAGAATCCATTCCCTTGGCATCGCTCTCACGCATCTGTCCCTCCCGCACCCTGCGGTCGAGGATCGAGGAGCAGCTGGTCATTCCCACAGCGCACGCAACGAGGAAGAATCCAACAACCAAGGGGGAAACGTGCATCAGGCGATGCATCACCCATCGAACGATTCCTGCGGTGATCTTCCTCATCAGGGATTTGGGTGAATCATGAAAGCGAAAAAGCCCGAGGCTGGATGCCTCAGGCTTTTTGCGAGTCCTGCTGTGAGTCGCCAGCGCTGGGCAACTTCAGAAAGCAGGGACCTATTTGGCGCCACCAGCGTCAGTGTTGCCAGCGCCCTCGCCTGCCGACTTGCCACCCGAGCCTTGGACAGGTGAGAGGTTGATCACGGGACCAACAGGAATCACCGGAGGTTGGACGCGCGGGGGAATAACCGGAGGAAGGGGGTTCGGAACAACCTGACCGATGCGGGGGTCGAAATGCTGACCGGCACAAACCGCAAAGCGGCGATCCTGGAACTGAACGTCAACGCAACCATCCCAAACGTAAACATCACCTTCCGAGGTAACCAGATAGGTCGTCCCGCGGATGGCGGCCGTCGTCGTCGGAGTCACAACCGTGTAAGAGGACTGGGCAGAAGTCTTCTTCACATAGCCTGCGACCTTACCGGCCTGCAGATTCAACTTGGTGGTGACAACCGTCTCGGGACCAGCGTCATCAAAGGACAGCTCATCGACAGAAATCGTCGTATTTGCGGAGACTGTGATGTCTGGTCCATTGAGTCCCAAATTCAGGTCCAACTGTGAGTCAGCACCCGTCTTGATGACCGATCCGGGTCCAGCGACATCGCCGACCTTCGCTGGGTTGTTACCAATGCTTGCAGTGCCGCGCACGCGAGTCACTTCAGCTTGGCCAGGCTTGGGGGCGGCCGACACGAGCGCGCTTGTCAGAGCAAGGCAGGCACCGAGCGCCGCAAGGCGGGAGAGGTATCCGGAAATCTTCATGATCAAAACCCTTCGGAGGTTGGCTTTCGTTCTCGCCGAGCCTAGGGAGGGAGGCTCCGATGTCAACCGGATAATTTCCTCCAACTTGCTCGCTTTCAGCAACCTCTCATACCCTAGAAAACCATCGAAAACCCTTGTAGCAAGATGTTTTTCAGGATGATCCCACGTAACATCCGTTTTGCCGTCGCCTCCGGCTCCATCGCCAAGCAAAGTCGTGCTTTTCCCCAGAACATCATGGGCTTCATTCTAGGTTCGTTCGCCCGATTCCTGATTTGGCTCCTTCAATCCATTCCGCTTGTGTGGGCCGCCCGCGCTGGTCGATGCGCTGGATGGCTGGCATGGCTGTTGGACCGCCGCCACCGGGCTGCTGCCTTGGATAACCTGCGTCTCGCCTTTCGAAGCGAGTTCAACGAATCAACCATTCAATCCATTGGATTAGAACATTTTAAAAGGCTAGGAGAGAACTACGCCTCGGCAATCAAGACGGCTTCGATGTCCGATGCCGAGCTTCGACCCCATCTCGAGTTCATCAATTATCCCGAGACACTCCCTCCCTCGAAGGGCATTTCGGTCTACGCCATTGGCCACTTTGGAAATTTTGAGATCATCGCCCGAATGCAGGCATGGGCGGAGAATCGTCGATTGGTCACCACCTATCGAGCGCTCCGTTCGACGGTGCTCGATGGCTTACTCCAGGAATTGCGGCGGAAGTCCGGTATCCTTTACTTTGAACGGACAAGGGATGCAGCAGCCCTGCGCAGCACGTTGCATCGTGGTGACATTCTTTTTGGAGTCCTGAGCGATCAGCATGCTGGTAAGCGGGGGTTATGGATTCCGTTCTTTGGGCACCACTGTTCCACGACGGCAGCTCCGGCCGTCTATGCGCTTCGATTTCGCGCCAAGCTCTTCGTCGGAACATGTTACCGCACACGACTGGCGCACTGGCGCCTTGAGTTTTCCGAGTCCATTGCGACGCATCTCCCGGATGGGACGGCGCGCTCAACCTCGGACATCATGACTGAGGTCAACCGGCGTCTGGAGCAAAGCGTACGGAAGGATCCCGCGAATTGGTTCTGGGTTCATAGGAGATGGAAGGCGCCCTCCGCGTTCCAGCTTCAGTCGACTGAACTTGACCCCGCGTCGAGAGACAATCCAGTGGTTGACTGACCTTGGGCATTGGAAATCCACAAGGTTGTCCACTCTTGCCGGCGTTTGCTGGTTCGCGTTTCAAGCGTAGCCTGACTCATGAACCGCAACCTATTGCTTGGGCTGATTCTCCAAGCCACGGTGAGTGCAGCATCCGGCGACAACGTCTGGACTCAATGGAGAGGCCCGACGAGGGATGGGTTGGTTGTCACCACAAACTGGCCCGAACGCCTCGACGAGAAGACCCTGAGTCAGCGATGGCGACTGGAGTTGGGACCGAGTTACTCCGGGCCCATTGTGACTCCAGATCGGGTCTTCACAACGGAGACACGCGATGGGAAATTCGAGGTCGTTCGCGCTTTGGAGCGGACGACGGGAAAGGAAATCTGGAAAGCGGAGTGGCCGGGATCAATCAAGGTCCCATTCTTTGCCCGTTCCAACGGCGACTGGATAAGGTCGACCCCGGCATGGGATGGGCAAAGCCTTTACGTAGGTGGAATGCGCGACGTGCTTGTTTGTTTGGACGGAGCGACTGGGGTGGAGCGTTGGAGGCACAATTTCCCCGATGAATTAAAGACCGAGGTTCCCACCTTTGGCTTCGTCTGTTCGCCATTGGTGGACGGAGATGCCCTGTATGTTCAGGCGGGCGGAGGCGTTGTCCGGCTCGACAAGGAATCCGGGAAGATACGGTGGCGATCGATGGTGGACGGAGGTGGCATGGATGGAAGCGCCTTCAGCTCCCCGGTTCTCGCGACCTTGGCGGGCAAGCGTCAATTGGTCGTACAATCCCGAACCCATCTGGCAGGGCTGGATCCCGAGGATGGAAAAGAACTGTGGTCCACCGCCGTCGAAGCCTTCCGGGGCATGAACATCCTGACGCCGACCATCGTGTCTTCCAATCGGGTTTTCACCAGCACCTATGGGGGGAAGACCGTAGCGTTTGACATCGCAAGTTCTGGTGGACGGTTTGGAGCTGCACCCGCATGGACTTTCAAGGCACAGGGTTACATGACCTCACCGATTCTTCTAGGCGACCACGCCTACCTGCACCTGAGGTCACAGCGAGCGCTTTGCATTGATGTGGCTACCGGGGCAGAAAAATGGACGTCTTCCCAAGGCTTCGGGAAGTACTGGAGCATGGTGGCGAACAAGGAACGGATTTTGGCTTTGGACGAACGGGGTATCCTGTTCCTGATCAGGGCAAACCCGGAAAAGTTCGAGGTGATTGCGGAGCGCAAGGTGGCCGATGACACCTGGGCGCATCTAGCTGTTGCCGGGAACCAACTATTCATTCGCGAACTTCGGGCACTCGCTGTCTACGACTGGGTCAAGTCAGCGGAATGACGATTCCGACTTCCCTGCCCTAAACCATCCCGCTGATCGAGGGAACGTTGGATTCGATCCATCCTGAGTAGGACGTCTGCGGTCAAACGGTCCATTTTCTCATGGAGGTGTGCGATCTCCAGTTCGGCCTTCAGATTGACCTCATACTCGATGTCCGAACGGACATGTTCCTTGGCGGCCTGACGGTTCTGGCTGAGGAGTACGAAGACAGACAAGAAGATCGCTTCCAAGCTGACCGTCAGGGTAAGCAGTCCGAATGGAAACGGATCGAACTGTGGAATTCCTGGGAGCTTGACGGCATTCACGAGCAGCCAAGATCCAAACCATGCGACGTGGATCATGAGGAACGCAATGCTGCCAGCGAACTCGGCGATCCAGTCGGCAGCCTTCTGGACGATGGAGCGATGATCCTCCACCTCCTCGTTGACGTTTCTGGATGCGGTGTGGCGCAACCGCTCTGCACTGACGCGTAGCCGGCGTCCCATCGCTGCCAGGAGATCCATTGCCGCCTGGGGGCGTACCATCAAAAACTGCTCAAGTCCTTCACGATCCAACCTGAGGGCTTCGGTGGGTTTCGTGGCCACAACGGTGGCACTGCGGCTTCCCCGGTCGAGGAGGGACAATTCTCCGACAAAATCACCGGCAGTCACCACTTCCAGAACCAATCGTTCACCCGTGTCGTTCTTGAAGAAGACCTCGGCCTCGCCGGACCTGATCACGAAAAGCGCTTCCCCTGGCTCTCCGATCTGGAAGAGGACCTCTCCCTCCCGCAACTTGATCACCTCCAATTGGGCTGCCAGATCAGCACGCTCGCGATCGTCGAGGAACTGGAACAAGGAAACTTCCTTCAGCAAATCCGCATCCGCTTGCATCGACTCAGCGTGCTCTGTGGAAACACGGGACGAAAGCCGGATCCGTCCACGGTTGGAGGCGAACCAGGGCAAATCCGTCCGGGTCCGGAGCATCCCACCGTGGACGGCTATCCAAACCGGTGCAGGATCGGGCAAGAAGCGCCATTCCGCATTCTTGCTCCGTCGCTAGATTGACCCTAGCGATGTCAACGAATGCAGACAAACCACCCAGTAAACCAAGAGGAGAGACTTCCGCCTCGCCCGCTCAGGTTGGTGGATCCCATGAGTGGCACCATCTCCCTGCATCCGATGCTTTGAGGATCCTTGGCTCGGATCCGCATTCTGGGCTTCCAGAATCCGAGGCGCGTCAGCGACTTTCCAGATTTGGCCAAAACAAGATCACCCCGAAACGAACACAAGGAGTTCTACTCCGGTTCGCCCAACAGTTCCATCAACCCCTCGTCTACATCCTTCTGGTGGCCAGCATCGTCACGGGTTGGCTTGGGGAGTGGGTTGATTCCGGAGTCATCGCAGGGGTCGTGGTGATCAACGCCATCGTCGGATTCCTGCAGGAATCGAAAGCCGCGCAGGCCATCGACGCGCTCGCCTCGTTGAGTCCGGCCTATACGAGGGTTCGGCGCGATGGAGCCACGCACAAAATCCCAACGCACGAGGTGGTTCCAGGCGACATCGTGATTCTCGAGGCCGGAGACCAAGTGCCAGCGGACACGAGATTGTTCGAAGCCAAGCACTTGCAGATTGACGAATCCAGCCTCACTGGGGAGTCGCAACCTGTTTTCAAGACCGCGGATGCCTTGGGCCGTGAAACTGTCCTGGCCGACCGGCGAAATGTCGCCTACGCGGGCACCCATGTCCTTGCGGGCCGAGGGGAAGGCATCGTCTGGGCGACAGGCGACCATACTGAAACAGGCAGGATCGCATGGCTGGTGGCTCAGGATTCCGACCTATCCACACCGCTGACGCTCAAGATCGCCCAATTCTCGAAGGTACTTCTCTGGGCGATTCTGGCACTGGCGACGATCGCCTTTGGCATTGGAGTCGTCCGAGGCGAACCACCGGCCGAGGTCTTTCTCGCTGCGGTCGCGCTCGCGGTTGGCGCGATTCCGGAAGGATTGCCTGCCGCGGTAACCATCGTGCTCGCGATCGGCGTATCGCGAATGGCCCGTCGTCGCGCGCTGATCCGCCGATTGCCCGCAGTCGAGACTCTGGGGAGCACCACGGTGATCTGCTCTGACAAGACGGGGACGTTGACGGAAAACCGAATGACGGTTCAGGAGATCGTCGCCGGTGGGAGGATGTATGCAGTGACCGGATCGGGATCGGATGCGAACGGGATCATTCACTTTGGTGGTTCGCCGTTCGCGCCGAACGAACACCCCGCGTTGGTCGAATGCCTGCGAGCAGGAATGCTTTGCAATGATGCAGGGCTTCAACTGGACGGAGGCCAATTGCACCTTTCGGGAGACCCCACGGAATCGGCCCTCCTGGTTGCTGCCTTCAAGGGAGGACTCTCTGCACAGGCTTCTGCTCATGAGGCACCAAGAATCGATGTCATCCCCTTCGAATCGGAGCATATGTTCCGTGCAACCCTCCACGATCGTGGGGTAGGACGGATCATTTATCAGGTCGGGGCCATGGAGAGACTCATCGGTCGTTGCACGGAGGCTTTGGGCCCGGACGGCACCCCTGTACCGATCGACTCCCAGGCCATTCTGCGTGTCGTGGATGGAATGGCCTCCCGGGGACTGCGTGTCATCGGGTGTTTCCGCCGGCATGTGGAATCCAGTCACCGCCAGCTTGACCATTCCCACGTCGCTGACGGCCTGACCTTCCTTGGACTGCAGGGGATGATGGACCCACCCCGAGCCGAAGCCATCGAGGCAGTCCGGCGATGCCAGGCGGCAGGGATCCGGGTCAAGATGATCACTGGCGACCATCTGGCCACCGCGCGGGCAATTGCCTCACAGATCGGAATCCAGGGTCCTAAAGCCAACCAACCGCTGATGGCCATCACTGGAGCTGAACTGGCAGCAGTCACCGATGAAGAACTCCGGGAAGTGGCCGAACAAACCTCCGTGTTCGCGCGTGTTGCCCCGGAGCAAAAGCTCCGGTTGGTTCGCGCACTTCAGTCAAGGGGCCATGTGGTTGCGATGACCGGCGATGGCGTGAACGATGCACCTGCGCTTCGCCATGCGGACATCGGGGTCGCGATGGGACTCGGAGGAACCGAAATCGCCAAGAGCGCAGCGGCCATGATCCTGACAGATGACAACTTTGCGTCCATCGAGGCTGCTGTGGAGGAAGGCCGCGGTGTCTTTGACAACCTGACCAAGTTCATCGTCTGGACGTTGCCAACCAACGTTGGGGAGGCCGTCGTCCTGCTGGCGGCGATCCTGCTCGGCACCCAGCTTCCGATCCTTCCGGTCCAATTGCTTTGGATCAACATGATGACGGCCATCCTGTTGGGATTGACGCTGGTTTTTGAGCCCCGGGAGCCGGGTATCATGGATCGGCCTCCGAGGGATCATCGCCAACCCTTGCTGAGCTTCGAGTTGGTGATGCGGACAGGCCTTGTGTCACTGATCATCGGATTGGGGGCTTTCTGGGTCTTCCATCACGAGACAACCGTCGTCGGCCTGGACGTTGCGGTTGCACGCACCGCCGTGGTCAACGTCATTGTCGCCGTCGAGATCGGCTATCTCTGGTCCTGCAGATCCCTTCTCAAATCGGGACTGCTCATGAACCCGTTTTCCAACCGATGGGTGCCGGCGGGAATTCTGGCCATGAGTCTGGCCCAGCTGGCCCTCACCTATGTGCCGGTGATGAACAAGCTTTTCCACACTGCACCCATTCCAGCCGTGACCTGGCTGCACATTGGTGGGGTGGCTTTCGTAGCGTTTGCCGCGGTTGAACTGGAGAAACTCATCCGACTTCGGATGGGAAAACGCTGACTCCACCGGAACCGTTCCGATGCGTTGCCCTTACCGGGGCTTCGCATCGGGGGTCTGGAACGTCACCACGTTTTCGTCCGGGCGAGCCAGCCCAAGTTGCTCGCGCGCCTCGCGCTCAATGGTGCGAGGGTCGGACCGGAGGGCTTCAATGCGGGCCTGATTGCGGGTTACCTGAGTCTCCATCCTCTGAACCTCATCCCGTCGCGACTGCAGATCACGACTCATGGACTCATTCTTACGGATCAAAGGGAGGTACTTCAGGATGATCATGGCGATGAGCGCCAAAACGATCAGTCCGAGCATCAATCGGTTCAACCATCCGAAGATGCCCACGTTCACCTGAGGGTCCGTGTTGGAAGAGCCGCTCATTTATACACACGCTTCCACTTTATCAGCCGCCCGTCAGGCCCAAATTGCAATTGAAGGTAATGGTCAGGGGTGCTGTTCACGCTGACCGCACCGCCACCCGCCCACCCCCATCGCCCCCAATAACCCATTCCAAATGCAGGATTTGGAGTGGAATAGACCTGCCCACGATGCAGCAACCATTCAACGACCATGGTTCCATCTGAGGTGCTCTCTTTGCGCAAGGGTGGCCCATACTCCTTGACTGAATCATCGTAGGAGTATTGCCCCATCCGCTCCGCCCAATCCGTCCGCTGTTTGACGGCACACCCGGCCAAGATCAGCGCCGCAATCAATCCCAGCGAGGCGCGAACCCACAATCCACAAGGAGATCCGCTTCGATTTTCCATTTGGCAATCGTAGGTGCGAGGCACAGCGACAGCAATGAAGCGCAATGGCACCCGTCACAGATCAAACCTCGGTAATGGCTGGATCCTTTTTGTCCTGACGTGCCCAGAACCACGCGATCACCACGGTCACTTCGTACAGGAACATCAGCGGCGCCGCCATGAGCATCATGGTCAAGGGATTGCCGTCAGGTGTCACAAAGCCGGCAACGATGAGGATCCCGACGTAGAAGTAGGCCCGGTACTTCGTCAGCGCCGCGACATCCAGAAGGCCGATCTTCACCATGGAGAGCAGTACAAGCGGCAGTTGGAAGCTCAACCCCATGCCGAGAAGGAACCAGCAACAGAAGCTGATGAACTCGTCAGCCCTCCATTCATCAGCCCCGAATCCGAGCCAGTTGGAAAAGGCGGCGGTCGTGCTGAGGGTGATGGGCAGCATCACGAAATAGCAGAAGGCAATTCCGGCGAAGAAAAGGAACGAGCCTGCACCGGCAACGCGATAGAGGAACTTCTTCTCATGGACGTGCATCGCCGGGAGGATGAACTGGCCGAGAAAGAAGAGTACGAAGGGAGCCGAGATGGTCAGCCCTCCGAAGATCGCCAACTGCACGGCAATCGTGAAACCACCCCCAGGGCTGTAGGTCTTGAGGGTCATCGGCATGTCGTAGAGCACCGATGGAGGTGGATTGGTGTCGGCCACGAGAGCCAACACGGAGTTGTCCCCGATCTGAGCGGGCGTGACCCGATACACCACGTCATTGGTGACCGGGGTACTACCGAGCATGAATTGTTTGGCCGGCAAGCGGGCCAATAGGTTCGTCCCGATGGTGACGATCACCTTGGGCTCATTCGAAATGCGCGCCTTTTGAGCACGCTCAAGCGGAATGGTGAGGAGCCGGATGATGAAGTTGCCCGCACTCAGACAGGTGATGACGCCGAGGAAGATCGCGATGGCGCAACGGATCAGCGTCCAGCGGAGGTCCTCCAGATGCTCCAGGAACGATTTGACCGGACCACCTCCCTCTTCATCGGTGGGGTCGCCGTCAGCCAGAACTGGAAGATGATCGGACTCGTCAGACATTCCTCGGGGATTCCATGGGAAGAGACCGCCAATGAGCGGCCTTCAATACAGCAAGCAAAGGCCCTAGCAAAAGTGCCGGGCCACACAAACGAAGGCGAGCGTCGGGCTCAGCTCTGGCTACCGTGCTGCGAAACCGTCTCAGCGGGCTTGCGCGGCTGAGGCATCGGAGCGGGTTCTTCGGAAGCCCGGTGCAGTTCGTCCTGCACATCGCGGGAAGCCTTCTTGAACTCCTTGATGCCGGTGCCGACGCCCTTCATGAGTTCGGGCACCTTGCGGGCACCAAACAAAACCAGAACAACGACCCCGATGATGATGATCTCGGTCGTACCCAACATACCGACCATAGAAAGTGTCATAGTTTTCCTTTCGTTACCTTGGACCAGCTTGGGCAGGCCTACACCTACCCGAATCCCCGCGGCCCCGTTTACTTCGTGTCCCCAGACTAGGACCCTCGCCCGTCCCGGTAAAGGTGCAAAAACCCACAAAGCAAACGCCCCGGAAACCTTGCGGTTTCCAGGGCGCTACGGAATCGATGAAATCCGATTATTGGACCGGATTGGACCCGATGGGGGTCAGCAGGATGAATTCACCACGGCGATTCTTCGCGTAGGCGGCATCATTCTGGGCGGGATCGACGGGGCGGGCCTCCCCGAAGCTGACAGTGGTGACGTTGGCAGACGACACACCCATGTTCAGGAGGGACTCGCGGATCGACAGAGCCCGACGTTCGCCCAAGGCCAGATTGTAGCCCTCGGTGCCGCGCTCGTCGCAATGTCCGGCAACTTCCAACTTGGAGTTGGGGTTGGCCTTCAGGTACTCGGCGACTGCAGCGAGCTTGGCGACCTCGGATTTTTTCACGGCCGACTTGTCGTAGTCGAAGTAGACGGTGTTTCCGCGGAACATCTCGGTATCCTCGCGCATACCATCGCGGATGTTTCCAGGGGGCAATGCCGTGTTGCCATTAGCGTCAGCACCCGGTCCGGGGTTGGTGACTGGAGGCAGGTCGATGCCCGTGCCACCTGCATTTGGGTTGTACCGAGTTCCGGACGACGGCAAGGCGGTGGAGGAACCACCGGTGTTCCCGCCACCGGCCGTCGGCGGCAACGGATTGCCTTGGGTCAGGTCGGTGGAAGTGCCACCTCGCCCCTCGGAACCGGGGATCGCGGTGATGTTCTTGGGACGGGACTTGCAGCCGGAACTGGCCAGTGCCAGTGCGGCAAGCAAGCCAAGGAAACCGACGTGGAGGAGTCGCTTCATAGTGTGCTGCATCGCGGGTGGAGAGTTATTTGGCCCAACTGGGCTGGCCGCAACTCCCCGAAATCGTCCGCACATCCTTCGCCTGCCGGGTAAACGCGTCAAGCAGGGAGAGCTTCCGGACGTTGCCTTGTCGACGAATCACCGCCAGCGTGCGCGAATTCGGAGCCCAACTGGGGTCTTCACCCTCTCCAACCTTCTCGGCAACGCCGCCGGACGCCGCCACCCGGTACAACTCGAAGTTCTTGCCCCCTCCCATCCGGGTGAAAGCGATCCACTTTCCGTCGGGGGACCAATCCGGCTCGGTTGCTCCGCGCAATCCACCAATGGACAGGGGACGCATCGTCCCGCCGTTGAGATCGATCAACTGAAGGCGTGTTCCACCACCCTCGCTCGATGAAAAGCAGAGTGTCCGACCATCGGGCGACCAGCAGGGAGAGGATTCGGCCTCACGTGTTGAGGTCAGTTGACGCAAACCGGATCCATCAACGTTGCCCACCCAGACGTCCGGGCTCCCGCCCTTGCTGAGAACCATGGCGATCTTGGTGCCATCAGGAGAAACGGCGGCGCCATCGTTCATCCCATTGAAATTCGAGATCGGGCTGCGGGCGCCGCTGGCCAGGTCGTGGGAGTAAATGCAGGGGCGTCCCGGACGGAAGCTCGTGTAGAACAGAGTCCGATGTCCGGGTTGCCAGGCAGGCGAGCGCGCGATGGTCCCGTCCTGGGTCAACTGGAACGCGTTGGCACCGTCATAATCCGCCACGAAGATCTCGGAGACCATCTCGTTGTTGCGGTTGCGTTGCCCTGTCTCGTGCTTGAAGGCGAGCTTGGTGCGAGCGATGCCAGGACGCCCTGTCACCGCCTGGACCACATCATCGGCGAGGGTATGCGCCTGCAATCGGGGTGTCCCACCGGGATAGGCCCGGGCCAGGATGGAACGTTTGGAGGTGTCCTGAAGGGTTCCCTCCACCTGGGTTCCGTTCTTGCCCACCAAGGTAAAGCGGGCCTTGTCCTCCGACACCAGCGAGAACCCCGCCACTTCGAGGTCAAACTTCAGGGTCTGATCAACCTCTCCCGAGTAGCCGCTGATGTGGATTGGCACCAGTCCATTGACCTTGCCGCCGTCGACGTCAACAGCCTCCTGAGCCCAGCCATGGCAAGTGAAAACCACCGCAGCAAGGGCGGCCATGAAGCCCCGGCGACGGTTTAAGAAACGGATCATTGGGTCCCTTCGAGTCTGAACTTGATTCGGAATGTACGTTCGGGATCGGTCGATCCTGCGGGCAGACGTTCGAGGGTCCGGTATCGACTGATCACATCCATGACCGAGTCATCGAGCGACTTGATCCCGGACTTCTCCAGTAATTCGAACCGGACCAGACGCCCGTCCCGCGCGACCGTGATCGCGACTCCGACGTACGCCACGGGCACGGACAGCGAACTGGGACGCCGCCATCGTGCTTCGTAGAATGACTTGAGGTAGGTTCCGTAACCGATCCAGACCTCCCCGCCGCCGCCAGGACCTGGGACAGAGATCTCGGTCTGTCCCGACAGGCCCTGGGTGAGCTGGCTGCGGATGTTCCCCACCGCGTTCTTCCAACGCTCAGTCGCTTCCCTGGCGGCCCGTTCCCGCGCCTCCTGATCCGCGCGTTCGGCGGCCGCTTCGGCTGCGATCTCGGCAGCCGTCGGCCCCTTGGGTGCAGCCGTCACCTTCACCGTGCGAGTGGTGTTCACCTTGGGGCTGTTCTTCACAGCCGTGTCTGTGTCCTGCGCCTTCACCAGCGTCGAGGATACCTTGATCCCGGTCTCCGGTTTCGATGGTTTGTCGACAGGCTTGTCCACCGGTTTGTCGGGTGTGGCCGCTGGCACCGTGGGTGTCTTGGTCACCCGAACTTCCGTGCGTGGAGTGGCGGGGGGCGGTGGAGGTGGTGCGGTCGGGGTTTGAGTGGGCGGCGTTTGGGCTGGAACCGGTGTACCGCCGCCCGCGCCCTGTCCGTCGGTCACCTTCACCCCTTCGAGGCTGATCAACTCGATTGGGGGCAACGCCTGCGGATCGATGATGGGATGTCGCGAGGCAATGAGCGACGCGGCGGCAAGCAACCCAACCACAGCGGCATGGGCCGCTGCTGAGGTCGCGAAACAGCGTTGCTCCAGCGTGCTCATCGGCGTGGGACCTCCGTGGCGATGTCGAAACGCGTGATTCCGTTGCGTCGGCACACATCGAGAATCTCCGCTGGGAAGCGGAACTTACCCTCCCGATCCGCGCGGATCCGGACGATCATTTCCGGATTCTTGCGATACTCCTCGCGCAATTCCCGTTCGAGGGCTTCCACCGTGCCCACGCGACGTCCCCGGAAGAAATAGACGCCATCGGTAGACACCTCGACCGAGACGGCGTCCTTGGGGTCGCCCTGGGTCCTGGCCGCGCCGCCGACGGGCAGCTTGAGGGGAATGCTCTGCTCAAGGAGCGGCGTGGTGATGACGAAGATGATGAGCAACACGAACGCCAGATCGAGGAGCGGCGTGATGTTGATATCGTTCAACGTCACCAGATGGTTCCTTTGCGAAAAGCGTCTCATTGTGCCTCCAGATCGCGGACTGAACCCTCACCAAAGTCGCGGAAGATTCGCCGAGCCTCCCGAAAGGACGAACATCAGGACGATCATGACGATGATCCCACCCAGGACCATGCCGATCACCCACCAATTGAAACCGGCGGTTGCCCGCTTCGAACTCGAAGACGAGGAACGTCCCTTGTGCAGGCGGCGGTTGCATTCGTCGCAGCGGATATTGACCCGACGGTTCTTGGCCCCGCACTCATGGCATTTGACCCAGAGGTGCGATGCACAGAACTCGCACTCCTCCAGATTCACCGCGTTGAGGTGCTCGCACTTCACGCAGAGAACCCCCCGGACAGTCTTCCGGGATGCGTCCCCGCCAAGGCCCGTCGATGCGGCCGTTGAAGTCTGTCCGCCTCCCGCACCTGATGGTGCCTCATCTGACTCTCGCCCGCTCATTCGTCCCGAAGAAATTCAGTTTCCATGCGCGAAGCCAGGCTTTGCGCGAAGTTGTCCAACTCCACCGTCAGCACCCGCATCGTGTGGACCAGCCAGTTGTAGCCGAACATCGACGGGATCGCGACCAGCAGTCCAGCCACGGTGGTGATCAATGCGGCAGAAACGCCCGGCGCCATCGCTGCCAGATCGGCCCTCTTCTGCACGGCGACGCCACCAAAGGTGTCCATGACGCCCCAGACGGTTCCCAACAACCCCAGGAACGGTCCGCCTGAAACCGCGATCGCCAGCAGGATCAGCCCTGACTCGAGCTTCAAGGCCTCACGCGCCACCGCTCCTTCCATGGAGCGCTTGATGTGCTCCATGGACTTGATGCTGATCTCGGTCTTTCGGGTACCGTCGGGATTCTTGGTCCGCACGTCCAATTCCGTACACCCATCCTCATAGACGGAAAACAACGGGCAACCTTCCACGCCCAGACGCCGTTCAAAGATCTCGAGAACCGCCTTCTGACGGCGGAATTCGATGTCGAAGTGGTGATTCAGCTTCTTGGCCCGGCGCATCTGGAGGGCCTTCGCCGCCATCGTCGACCACGCAAAGATCGAAAAGACCGCGAGGACAACGATGATGATCTGCGCTTCCGCAGTCGCCAATTGCCAGATTTGGAAAAGGGAAAGCTTCTGCGAGCCGGCCGAAGCCAGCAGTCCCAACGGAAAATTCATCGCAAGGTTGGTGCCCGTTATCACCACCGGAATGGGCCTGAACTGGAGGCGGCGCGATTCATGCCGGCGGTGTTAGCTGTGTCGCCCTGACGGCGGACACGTTCCTTGTGTTCGACCAAAGACCGTCCATTGGCAAGGTTGAACATGGGTTTCCCCACGAAATCCTCGCGCGATCCACCCCATCCCCTTTCCCAGTGATCCCAACCCACCCAACCGCGTCGGCTCCCCCTTCACGACAGGTTTTTCGGCTTCCGCATTCCCGCATCCCCACAGACACTGCCTCAACATCATGAATCCCCTTCCCTTGCAGACGTCGCGAAGACGTTTCCTGCGAACGACCGCCGGGGCGGCCTTCGCCACGCCGTTCATCATGCGTGACCTGATCGCGCGTCCCCCTCCTCGCAGGTCGTCCACGCCAGCTTCGGCGCCGGCGGCATGGCCTGGGCTGACCTCAACGAGATCGCCTCCCACAAGTCCGTCCGCATCGTTGCGGTGGCCGATGTCGACGCCACCCGCACCGGCGAGTTCCGCAAGAAGTTCCCCGAAGCCCGGGTGTACGCCGACTACCGGCAACTGCTCGACAAGGAGAAGCTCGACTCCGTCAACGTCTCCACCCCCGACCACATGCATGCCCCGCAGGGCATGGCGGCCATGCAGCGAGGGATCCATGTCTACGGCCAGAAGCCGCTGACCCACAATCTCTACGAATGCCGGCGCCTCACCGAGGTGGCGAAGCAGAAGAAGCTCGTCACCCAGATGGGCATCCAGATCCATTCGGCCACCGAGTACCGCCTCGCCACCCGACTCGTGCAGGACGGCGTCATCGGCAAGGTGCGTGAAGTCCACACGTGGAGCTCCAAGGAATGGGGTGACAACGGCGCGATGCCCGACCGCAAGGATCCCGTGCCCACCGGCCTCGACTGGAACCTCTGGCTCGGCGTCTGCGCAGACCGCCCCTTCATCGGTCAGGGATGGTACCACCCCGGCAACTGGCGTCGCCGGCTCGATTTCGGCACCGGGACGTTCGGCGACATGGGATGCCACATCTTTGATCCCGTGTTCAGCGCCCTGGGTCTGACCGCGCCCATCTCGGTGAAGTCCCTCGGCGCCGCGCCGAGCACTCATTCGTGGGCCACCAATGCCATCATTGAGTACATCTACCCGGCCACGCCCTTCACCATTCCCGGGACTGTACCCGTCACTTGGTACGACGGCAGGAAGCGTCCGCCCGCGGATATCGTCAGCCTCCTCGGCAAGGTGGCCCTGCCCGATCAGGGTTCCATCATCATCGGCACCCAGGGCGTGATGGTCGTGCCCCACGTCGGACGCCCCATCCTGCTTCCCGCCCAGAAGTACGACGGATTCAAGTATCCAGACGTCGGCTCCGCCAACCACTGGCACGAATTCATCGACGCCGTCAGCGGCAAGGGAACCACCTCCGCTGGGTTCGACTACTCAGGGCCGCTGACGGAGAGCGTCCTGCTGGGTTCGGTGGCCACGCGCTTCCCCAACCAACTGCTGGAGTGGAACAGCGCGAAGCTCAAGTTCACCAACGTCGCCGCGGCCAACCAGCACGTCCGGCGTGCGTACCGCAAGGGTTGGGAAACCAAGGGACTCTGAACCCAAGTCTGCCCATGCGCCCGCTCCGCCCCAACGGAACCTCCCGCCCTGCCGGAGCGGGCGCCCACCCCCGTGTCGCTGCCGACGTCAGGAAGCAGCGGTCCATCTCCGACTCCTCAGCCTCCTCACGTCGTCTGCTACCCACGACCGTAGCCGACGACGTCAGGAGGCGATGGATGGTCCTTTGCCTTCTCCTTCTCCCTTTCGCTGCCCACGCCGCGCCGCCGACTCCCCACCCGCTCCAGATCCTCGCCACCGAGTGCTTCCCCTGCCATCGCGAGGACAAGGCCAAGGGCGGTCTCATCCTCACTTCCCGGGAAGCCATCCTCAAGGGAGGCGGCAACGGCACCGTCGCGGCCCCTGGACAACCCGCACAATCACGGCTGATCGACCTCCTGCGAAAGGATGGCGATCCCCACATGCCGCCGAAGAAGCAGCTTCCCGCCGCCCACATCCGCGCCCTCGAAAACTGGGTCCGTGAACAGATGCCGTGGGACGATTCGGCCTTGGACGAAGCCTCCGGTCCCATCGCGAAGATCGCCTTCGAACCCCTCCCGCCCCTCCACCAACCGGTCCAATCCCTCGCCTTCGTCCCCGGGACCAACTTCCTCGCCATCGCACGCGGCCCATCGCTTCACCTGCTTGCCCTCCACACCAACACGGCCCCTGCCCCCTCCGCGGTAATGGCGCATCCGGAGGGCATCGAAGCCCTGGCCATCAGTCCGGACGGCCGATTCCTGGCCACGGCCGGATTCCGCCGCGTCCGACTCTGGAACCTCCCTGACCTCACCCCGTCGGCCGACCTCACGAACGGGATCTCCGGCCGACTCACCGCACTGGCCTTCTCGCCCGATTCCACCCAACTCGCCGCGGGCGACGCCACCCCAGGCCTCTCGGCGCAGGTCCGACTCCTCGACCTGAATTCCCGGCGTTGGATCCGATCCTGGCGTGCCCACGGCGATTCCATCCTGGGGCTCCAGTACAGTGCCGACGCCTCCCGCCTGGTGACTGCGGGCGCGGATCGACTCGTTCGCGTCTGGTCGCTTCCCGATGCCAAGCCCGTGGCCACCCTCGAAGGCCATACCGCGCAGGTGCTCTCGGCCGGTTTCAACACCAACGCCACCCAGGTCGTCTCCGGCGGCGCGGACAAGCAACTCTTCGTCTGGGACATCGCCACCCGGGAGAAACTGGTGACCCTTGGCAATCACGCCCACGCGGTGAATGCCACCGCTTGGCCCGACGACAGCCGCGAAGTCTTCGCCGCCACTGAAGACGGAGCCCTGCTCCGGTACGAAAATCTGCGCACCCACACCGGTGAACAGAGTTCCGCCTCCGGCGACGAACGCCGGATGGCCTCCATCTCCGGCCACCTCCAGAGCTTCGCCGTCCGCTCCGACCGACAACAGATCGCCGCCGGAACACAGGCCGGACTGGTCATCGTGTGGAACCGGGACGGCCGTGAAATCGCCCGCCTGGCCCCCGATGCCGCGGCGACCACACCGCCTCCGTCTTCCGTAGCGACTTTGAAGCCGAGGCAAACGCCATCCGCCCCCGCCAAGGCCAAGGCTCCAAACCAAGCCAAAGCCACCCCGCCCCTCCGTCCCGATCGTTTCGTCCGCCTCTCGGTTTACCCCGAGCAACTCCTCCTCTCCGCCGACGCCCCAACACTCGGTTACCGCGTCACCGGCATCAGCCACGAAGGACGCGAGTACGACCTCACGGACTTCGCCAAAGCCCGCGTTCCCTCCGGGGCTCCGTTCGAAACCTCTGCCCCCGGCGAGTTCACCGCCCATCGCGGCAGCGGCTCCAACACGGTCACCCTGACTTTTGGCAAACTCTCGACCTCCCTGCCCGTTGTCGTCCAAGGCCCCGGCAAAAGCCCGAAGGACCCGTGGCACGTCCAACCAGTCTCCTTCACCCGCGACGTCCTCCCGCAACTCGCCCGCGCCGGATGCGCCTCCGGCGGATGCCACTCGAAGCCCGAAGGACAGAACGGCTTCAAGCTCTCGGTCTTCTCCTACGACCCGAAATCCGACCACGCCGAGATCGTCGCGGACGTCCGGGGCCGCCGACTTTTCCCCGCCGCCCCGGAACAGTCCCTCCTCCTCCAGAAGCCCCTCCTCGACATCCCACACGAAGGCGGCCGCCGCATCGAACCCGGCTCCACCACCCACACCACCCTGCTCCGCTGGATCCGCGATGGGGCCCCGTACGCCCTGACCAACGAACCCACGCTCGCCACCGTCGAAGTCTTCCCCTCCGAGCGCACCGCTCCCTCCGACTCCTCCCATCGCCTGCTTGTCCGCGCCCGTTACTCCGACGGCTCGATCCGGGACGTGACCCGCCTCTCGGCCTTCGAATCCAGCGATCGCGAACTCGCGGCCATCGATGAATCCGGTCGGTTCACTGCCGGAAAGCATCCCGGCACTGCGGTCATCGTTGCCCGCTACATGGGCCAGGTCGCGGCGACGCGCGTCCTGGTACCCGCAGAACGTCTCCTCCCACCGGAACGTTACGCCCAGCTTCCCACCAACAACTTCATCGATCCCATCGCGCACGCCCGGTTCCAGCGCCTGGGACTCCTCCCCTCCGAGACCTGCACAGACGCCGAATTCCTCCGTCGCCTCAAGCTCGACGCGGTCGGCACGCTCCCGACTCCCGCCGAAGTCACCGCCTTCCTCAGCGACACTTCCCCGGACAAGCGCCGCACCGCCATCGACCGCATCCTCGAAGATCCCGCCTACGCCGACTTCTGGGCCGGGCGCTGGGCCGACCTGCTCCGTCCCAACTCCGATCGCGTGGGCGTGAAGTCCGTGTTCGTCCTCGACCAATGGATCCGCGAGCAGTTCCGCCTGAACCGACCCTACGACGCGTTCGTCCGCGACCTCCTCACGGCTGAAGGCGCCAACCATCGCAATGGCCCGGCCGTCGTGTACCGCGACCGCCGCGAACCGCCCGAACTCACCACCCTCTTTTCCCAGGTCCTCCTCGGCGTCCGACTCGAGTGTGCCCGCTGCCACCATCATCCGAACGAAAAGTGGAGCCAGGAAGACTTCTACCAACTCGCCGCCTGCTTCGGATCCGTCCGACAGAAGGGTGCCGGTCTCTCGCCGCCGATCTCCGCGGGACGCGAATCCTTCTACTTCGCCAAGGGCGGCACCGTGAAGCACCCCGTCACCGGGGAGGTCATGGCCCCGCGCGCCCCGGACGGTCCCCTGTTGCCGGCCGGCGAAACCGATCCACGCCTGGCCCTCGCCGACTGGGCGACCGCCACCAACAATCCATTCCTGGCCCGCGCCCTCGTCAATCGCGTCTGGGCCTTCTGCTTCGGCCGCGGGCTGGTCGAACCCGTCGACGACTTCCGACTCTCGAACCCCTGCGTCCATCCTGAACTCCTCGACGCCCTGGCTGCTGATTTCGTGGCGCACGGCTACGACCTGAAGCATCTCCTGCGAACGCTGTTCAACTCCCGGCTCTACCAACTCTCCACGCGCCCCAACGACACCAACCTCGGAGACACCCGCCACTTCTCCCGCGGATACCGCCGCCGCCTTCCCGCCGAAGTCCTCGACGACGCCGTGTCCGACATCACCGGTTCGCCCGATACTTTCGTCGCAACACCTCCCGGCTCCCGCGCCACCCAGACGTGGTCCTACAAGATCGACTCCCATTTCCTCGACGCCTTCGGCCGCCCCAACGCTTCGTCCGATTGTCCCTGCGAACGCGACGTCCGACTGAGCGTCGTCCAGTCGCTGCACCTGATGAATTCGCCAAAGCTCCAGAAGCGGATCAGCAGCGCCGAAGGACGCGCCCGAAAGCTCGCCGATTCCAACCTCACCCCCGAGGCCATCGTCACCGAACTCTACCTCGCCGCCTACGGACGCCCGCCCCTGGCCGACGAAGTCCAGGCCGCCACCTCGCCCTTCCGCGCCACCGAAGCCAAGCGCGCCACAGCCGTCGAAGACGTCCTCTGGTCCCTGCTCAATTCGCCGGAATTCCTTTTCAATCGGTGAAGCACCTCGTCTGGCTCCAACGCGATGAACCAGACTCCAACCCAATCGCTCACTGGACCAAAGTGGCTCAGGATCCGGGTCGAAAACCGGTACGTTCCCTCCCTGAGCCGCATTCTGGACGAGTGCAATCGATCGCTGCCGACTGCGGCCCAGTCGAGGTTGAACCATAGCCTCGCTTGGACGCGGCAAAGTCTGGAGGAACTCGCCGCCCGCACGAAGAGCGACAACTCGATTTCAGCGCACCTTCGCCTCCGGTTACTCGAAGAGCTTTACAAGGCAGCCTCGGAGCTTCCTGAACCATCAAACGCCCCTACGGGAACCGAGCCTTCCCCGCCGAAATCGAGAGAATGAAGCGGAGCTATCCGCCGTCTCCAAAAGCACACAGCTTGACGCAGTTCCCATGAGACGCCTTCCCCAGATCAGCTCCATCCTTCTCCTGGCCTCCTTTTGCCTCGGCGCCGGCCCCACCCCGCAACCCACCAACATCGTCACCGCCGCCCGCGCCCAGATCGGCAAGACCGTCCACTACGACCCCGCCTACCGGAAGCTCGACTACCCCAGCGGCGACGTCCCCCTCGAATCCGGTGTCTGCACCGACGTTGTGATCCGCGCCTTGCGGGCGGGTCCCGGAATCGACCTCCAGCAACGCGTGCACGAGGACATGAAACAGAACTTCGCCCAGTACCCGAAGAACTGGGGCCTGAAGAAGCCCGATCCCAACATCGACCATCGCCGCGTTCCCAACCTCCAGGCCTACTTCAAACGCAGCGGGTGGGAGATTGAAGCCAAGGCCGGTGTCCGCACCTTCCAGGCCGGGGATCTCGTGACCTGCATCGTCCCTCCGAACCTTCCCCACATCATGATCGTGAGCGACAAGTCCTCGCCCGCAGGCCGAAGGCTCGTCCTCCACAACATCGGCAAGGGCACCCAGGAGGAGGATCGCCTCGCCGACTTCCGCATCACCGGCCAGTACCGGGTTCCTACGCCCCCTCAACCCCAGCGCTCGCCTTGACCGTATCCATGCCATTGAATGAAGGAGAATGGCTCGCGCAGAGACGCGGAGACGCAGAGAAAGTCGGGCGTTTCAGTCACGGTCATTCAACCATGGTTCGGGGAGGCGGCGTCCTCGTCGCCGTCACAGAGCCATTCGCAGGGCGACGAGGACGTCGCCGCCCCGTTCAGCAGGGAAACCACCCCATGACAATCGGTGTCATCGGTGAACCTAGAATCGGCAGTTATCTAGCCGCAGATGACGCCGATTGCGCAGATGGACAGGTAGAAATGCCCATATCCGAACCCGCCCAGAACCTCACCTTGCAGGTGCGTGGCAAGTCCGATCCCCGCTCCTGATGATCTGCGTTATCTGCGCCATCTGCGGATCCAACTGCTGTTTCCGGGTTAAAATCTGTGGATCCAACACCCACACGCACCCCGCCCCCATCTACGGACCCTGTGGATCCGCCAACAGGGCCATCAGCTCCCGATGATTCGTCTTCCCGGTGCCGAGCTTGGGAATCTCGCGCACGGTGCGGATCTCCCGCGGCACCGACAGGTTCGTGAGCCCCTTCTGCCGGATGATCTCGCGGAGGTCGTTCAGGGTGATGCGCGGTTCCGTGGTGACGGCGACCAACTTCTCCCCTTTGTCCTCACACGGCACCGCGACCACGGCGATCTCGCAGCGGTTGCCGAACTGGGGAAACGCCCCGGCGAAGGCATCCTCGACCGCGGTCAGCGAGACCATCTCACCGCTGACCTTGGCAAAGCGTTTCAAACGACCCATGAGGAACACGAAGCCATCCTCATCGACGCGCGCCAGATCCCCCGTGTCGTACCATCCGCCCAACGCCTGGAATTTTGCGTTCGAATCCGCGTTGAGGTAACCGCGCATGATGTTGTCGCCGCGCACCTGCAACCGTCCGCCGACCTCGATGCCTTCCACGGGTTCCAGCCGATACTCGATGCCGGGGAGGAACCGACCCACGGAACCGAACCGCGGTTCGATCCGTGAATTCGCGCAAAGCACCGGACTGCACTCGGTCGCCCCGTACCCTTCCAGGATGCGGACGCCAAACTGACGCGCCCACGTGTTCGCGGTCGCTTCCTGCAATTTCTCCGCGCCGGCAACCAGGTACTTCACCGAGTTGAAATCGTAGGGATGCGCCTTGCGCGCGTACCCATTGAGGAAGGTGTTGGTCCCGACGACCACGGTACAGGCCTTGTCGTAGACCACCGCTGGAATCACCCGGTAATGCAGCGGCGACGGGTAGAGGAACACGTAGAACCCCTGCACCAACGGAAACAGCGTGCAGGTCGTGAGCCCGAAGCTGTGGAACAGCGGCATCGCGTTGAAGAAGCGTTCCTCGTCGGTGACATCGAGGTGCGCCGTGATCTGACGGACGTTCGCCAGCAGGTTGCGATGCGTCAGTTCCACACCCTTCGGAATCCCCTCCGAACCGGACGTGAACAGGATCACCGCGGCCTGATCGGGCCGAGCGGTCAATCCGCGGAACGCCCCACCGCATGACACGATGTTCGAGAGCAGCCGCGACAACTTCAGTCCACCGGTGACGCCTGCGCGCACCTCTTCGAGGAACACCAGTTCAATCCCGGCGGACGCCAGGGACGAAAGATCCAGCTTCGCCTTCTCGAGAAAGGCCCGCGACGTGATCACCTGCCGGACGCCGGCAAGATCGAGGCAGATCTTCATCACGGGCACACCCGTCGAGAAGTTGAGGATGGCCGGCACCCGTCCCGCCGCCCAAAGGCTCAACAGCGTCACCGGCACCGCGTTGACGTTCGGCAGCAGCACGCCCACGCGGCCGCCTTCAGGCGTCTTCGAAAGCAATTCGCGCCATCGCGCTTCCAGCACCCCCACGCCGGTCATCAACCGCCGGTAGTTCAGGGGTTGGAAGGTGATGTCCTCCAGCACGGGTTTCCCCGGGAGTTTCGACGCCGTGTCGGCAATCGCCGCCAGCACGTGCGTCGGACCAAACTCCATCTCCACGCGGTAATGCTGTTCCAGCATCCGATCCCGCAACCACGCCGTCAGGCGTCGGCGCGCAACGGTGTTCGAGACGCCCTCGAGCTTCGGTGATTCCAACAACGGACTGAAATGCGCCGTCACCGTCGGAAACCACTGGGTCCATCCCTTGTGACGCACGAACGGCACCCGCACCGCACCACGCAGGTAACACAGGATCACGCGGGCCCGCGTCTTGTGCAGCAGGAAGCCCGTTCCATCGAAGAGCTTCATCATCGAACCCGTGAGCGTGATCCGCCCCTCGGCAAACAACACCAGGCGCCCACCCCCCTGCAGGAACTCCGCCATCCGCTTGGCCGCGTAGGGCGACGACGGATCCACCGGAAACGTCCGGCGATTCAACATGATCTTCCGGTGGAGCCAGGTCGCCTGCGCAGTCGTCGAACTGGTGACGAACTTCCAGTCGTCATCCAGCAGCGCCGCGAGGAATGCCCAGTCCAGCCACGAGACGTGGTTGGGGAGGAGGAGGACCGGACCAGGCGCACTCAACACCGACGTGTCGAACGCGCGGAACCGGAACCACAGCTTCAGGATCAGATGCAGCAACGCCTTCATGGTTGGGCTTCTTTCCGAACAGGGAAACGCAGCCACAGGAGGACCAGCAGCACCATTCCCGCCAGGACGAAAAAGACCTGCCCGGCACTGATCGGAACGCCGGTCCATTCCCGCGACTTCACACAGGCGGCAACCAATCCGCCCGCCAGTAGCATGCCGATGTTGTCGATCAGGTTCTGCACGGCGATCGTCTTGCCGAGTTTCGTGCCGTCCGATTCCGCCTGCAGCGAGGCGTTGAGCGGGATCAGGAACAACCCCGCCGCGAACCCCGCCGCAATCAGCAGCAGCGTCACCCACGGGAAGAGTGTCAGCCCCCCAGCCATCGTCGTGCCCTTCAGCCAGGGAACGAATTCCACCGTGCCGATGAGCGACAGGGTCAGCACCAGCAGGAACCCGTACCGCCGCGTCCATGTGAGGTCACCGACCCGATGGAGGTGTCCCGCCAGCATCGATCCCGCCATCACGCCGACGCTCAGCCACAGTCCGAGCAGCGACACCTGAAGGTTCGTCCCGAGCCCGAGGACATTCAGTCCCCACGCCTGGAAGTTCACCTTCATCGCCGCACCACAGACCCAGAACAGACCCGTGCCCACCAGCACCCGCGCCAGACGCGAGTTCCGGAACAAGTCCAACAAGTGACCCGAGAACCCCTGAAGGCTTTCCACCAGCTCGACCGCTGGATTTCCCGGGTCTTGTTCATGCCCAGGTTCAGGCACAGCGACAGGCCAAACACCCCCAACAAGGCCGCGAAGCAGATAGGCAAGGGCAACCGGTCCACCATCGCCGCGCCGCCCACTGCACCCAGGATGATCGCCATCAACGTCAGCAACTCGACCGTGCCGTTCGCCTTCACCAGCCGTTCCGAAGGCAGGATTTCCGGCAGGATACCGTACTTCGCTGGCCCGTAGAGACATGACCCCACGCCCACGATCACATAACCGGGAATCTGCCAAACCTCCCCACCCCACAGGCTCACCGCGCACACCGCCGTTCCCAACAACTTCACGGCGTTCCCGCCGATCAACCACGAGGTCTTCGCGTAACGGTCATTCAGGAACCCCGCCAGCGGCGCGAGGAGGATGTACGGCACGAACAACAGCATCGTGTACATCGCACTCCGACTCCGCAGCACCTCCTCGGTGATCGCCCCGGATTTTTGCATCCGGGTCAATTGACCGACGATCACCGCCAGGATCGCATTGTCCCCGAAGGCACTCAGGAACTGGCTCGCCAGCAGCAGTGGATAATTTCGACCTTGGTTCATACGCAGATTGTCCGCAGGGCCCGTGGGTACACAATGCCCCGCCTTTCCCGTGAATTGATAGTACCGATGCCGGCCCCGACCGCGTCGATCCGACCTCGGTCCGGGGTGGCCGCCTTCAGCAGCTCGTCGGAACTTCCTGCAGCACCTTCACGGTATGTGGAATGGCCCCGACCACAAACCCGAGACAGTCCACCGCCCCCGCCGGCTTGCCCGGCAGACACACGACCAGCACCGACCCCACCGAGGCGGCCAGGCTGCGGGAAAGGATGGCGTTGGGCGTCAATGCCAGGCTCTTCATCCGCATGACCTCGCCAAACCCCGGCAATTCCTTGTCGGCGATCTCGCGCACGGCCTCGGGCGTGACATCACGCAGCGCAATCCCCGTTCCGCCCGTGGTCAGCACCAGATGCGCGCCGCGGTTGGCGCACTGCCGGATGGCCCGTTGGATGGCCGACTTCTCATCGGGCACCAACTCCTCCGCGACCACCGCCCAGCCGTACCCTGCCGACGCCGTCTTCAGCGCCGGTCCGCCAAGGTCCTGATAAACACCCTGCGACGCCCGGTCCGAGATCGTCACAATGCCAACCTGGATTTGCATGCGCCGAACCTACCCAACCGCCCCGCGAACGGGGAGCAACAACTGGAACCATGCACAACCCGCCACGGCCGGAACTCGGAATGGGATCGTCGCGACCTCATCGCCGGCACCCATTTGCATCCGGACGTCGCATATGCGACGTCCAGTTGCAAAACGGCCACTTTCCAAGCCGTTTTTCTCAACCCGGCGTGCCGTCCGGGAAATGCCGCTTGCGGACCTCTTCCAGCAACGCGTTCCCGGTCACGTCGCAGGCCGTGGGCATGAATCCGCCCTCGCGCAGGAACTCCTTTTACACCCACCACTGGGGGTCGATCTCGGGGAAAAGATTGTCCTGCTGTTCCATCGTAACGAGTGCCGGTTCGTCCCACGGATCACGCCCCGTCAGCATGCCTTCCAGTTTCCGGAATCGGGCTTCGTGCTGCTCGAACCGCGCTTTTGCGTATTCCTTGGCCGTCCCCATCCGGATCAGGAAGGGCCAGTCGCTCGCCTGAGCGAGCATCAATTCACGCGCCAGTTGCGACAATGCCCGCAATCGCCCACCCCGCGCGGTCGGCTCCAGCTTCGCCAGCGAGGACATCCGCCCCGCCATCCAGCGGAGCGGCCGCTGCATCCAGGCGTTCGAGGTGTCCAGCCACACTGCAAGGTACCCACTCTCACCCCACGTGGAGGCCGCCGGGGTGCACACCGGATTCACCGGATTCTGGTTCAGGTACGCGCCGAGACCGCTCAACCGGATGCCTTCGCCCCCCTCATCGATCCGTCGGACCACCGCATCCAGGAACTGCGGTCCCTCGTACCACCAATGCCCGAACAACTCGGCGTCATAAGGCGCCAACAACATCGGCGGCCGCGCCATGTTGCGGACCTGGGCACGCAGGTGACGGGCGCGTTCGTGAACAAAATGGTGTGCGTGTTCGCGGACGGCCACGGCCGCCTCCACCGGATCGTACAACTCCTTCGGCCCCTCTCCACCCGTGACCCGGTGATACTTCAACCCCGTGGCCACGCGCACTCCGGTGCCTGCGGCATGAGGCGCCAGGTATCCCCATTCCGCAGAGTCCGCGAGATCGGAATGGAACTCCCGGTACCGCGGATCGCCGGGATAGCCACCGTTGCGGCTCCAAACCTGTCGCGCACTCGCGGGATCCCGTGCGAAGGCCGCCAGACCGGACGGGGTCACGACCGGTCCGAACACCCCATGGGGGGACGGCGGTTGGGCCATCAGGAGCCCGTGCGTCTCGACCACGAACCACCGAAGCCCGGCCGCGAACAATTCGGCCTCGATGGCCGGAGAATAGGCGCATTCCGGAAGCCAGATTCCACGGGGGGCAACACCGAAGTGACGCCGGTGCTCGTGGACCGCCATCCGGATCTGCCCCTTCAGCGCCCCGGGAGTATCGGCCAGCAACGGCAGCAACGCATGCGTTGCCGCGCACGTCAGCAATTCAAGTCGCCCCGCCTGCGCGTGGCGCGCCCAGGCACCCAGAAGGTTCCCATGCTCCCGCGTCCACGTCTCCCGAACCTCCGACAACCGCACCCCGTAATGCTTCGCCACCCGCGCCCACTCCGGCTGCAACAAGTGCCGGTCCAACTCCTGCTGGACCAAGGCCTCGGTCCGCGCCAGATGCTTCTCGAAACGCTCCTTCAGCAAGGCGTCCGAAAGCATCGCCGCCAACGCCGGCGAAACGGTCAGGTTGATCACCCCCACCACCCCATCGCGCTCCCAGCCATCGAGCATCCGCAACAACGGCACGTAGCACTCGATGATCGCCTCAAACAGCCAACGTTCCTCCAGGAAATCGGCATGCTCCGGATGCCGCACGAAGGGCAGGTGCGCATGCAACAACAGCGATAGCTTGGGACGAAACATCCGGGAATTCCCCCGTCAGGTGCGTGCTGAACCCCATTCGTTCAGATCCGCATCCCACGCTGGCACCATCGGATGCTCACCCACCTCACCGTCGAGCACGGTGCCGCGCTGGAAGCGGACCGTCGCCTGACGCCTTTCGACCCCATCGGCGGACGTCGCCGAAACCGGCAACCCGTAGTCCCCGTCAGGAAAGGCGAACCGAAAGCTGAACGATCCATCCGGACGCAGCGCCACCGGCCTCCCGGCAATCGTCACCCGGGCATCCGGTTCGGTGCTGCCATGCAGGATGACCTCCGCGTTGATCCGGAACCAGAACGACCGACGCACCTGCGCCGGAAGCACGGCTACCAATTCCTCGCTCGCCACTCCACCACCCCTCGCCAGATCCCACAGGCCCGCCTCCAGGAGCGAACTTCCCTTGCGCAAGACCCGGGAACGCCGTGCGGGCTGCTCCGACTCCGCCGGCCCAGTCTCTCCGGCCACCGCACCGGAAGACTCCATCACATCCCCAACCACGCCCGCCACGACCAACGCACCGGGCCCTCCATTGTTCCTTCGACACCGACTGTTTCGACGGATTCCTCCACCCATTCCTCCGCTGGCTCATTTCCGACCCCGGATGCCTGCCCCACGGTGGAACCCACCACGCCCTCCATGGGCCGCGGAAACGCCGCGGGGACGTAACCAACAGAGCGTCCTTCCCCGGGCTCCCCTTCCCACGGCGCAATCGTTCCCCAGACCACCGGACGTTCCTCCTGCTCGACGATGGCCGGCCGATCAGGAGGCGTCGGCACCGGATGCGAAATCGCCACCCCGTGCCACCCCGACCGATGCGAGTCGTATCCGAGTTCGGCCACGTAGGGCCGGCCGGATTCAATCACGGGCAACAGGACCGTCCCCGCAGCCTCGGTAGCGGGACGCTCCGTGATCACCGGCCCGTCTGCGGACTCCGCATGCAACCGCATCCACCAACGACCTCGTCCCCACTCGTTCTCGGGTGCCTCCGCCGGGACTTCCTGGCGGTCCCAGTGTGCGACGACCGTGAAAGGATCCCGCGCTGACAACCACACCTGACCGGATTCGTCGGGAAGGTGCACCCCGGAGGCGACCGAAGCCGCCGCAGGACGTGGTCGTGGGGACGTCCCTCCCATGGCCAAACCACCCTCCTCACTGGCAACCTGGCTGGTGGCAGCCTGCCTGAGTGGGCTTCCGGTCAGAATGCCTGAATCGAAATCAGGGGGTGGTGCATCGCCGGTGAACAGGATCCTGGGCAACGGCGGGGCCGACGGGATCAATTCAATCCGTCGCGCCTGGCCACGTGCGGAAACCGGATTGTTCCACCGGGGCGGAGCCTCCTCCGCTTTCCGAGCCGGAGCCGTGGCAACCTTTGCCGAAGGAACCGTTGCCGCCGGAGCCGGGGATTCGACACCACGTCCGCTGCCCATGGTGGACACCAACGGGGATGAAGCCTTGCCGCGAGCCGCCTTTTGGCGAGTCGGCCGGGTCGGTGCGGTTCGGGCGTCCGCTCCCGAGGTTTCGAGCAGCAATTCCATCCACAGCTCCGGCTCCACCACATGGCGCGCACTGGTCCAACCTTGTCCGATGGGATCGAAGGCCCGCCGCACCAAGGGCGATGGCTGTGGCCGTGCCCTCAGGACACCCACGGTGTGGTAGGGCGGTTGCCACGGCTTGCCGGGCAAACCGGCAATGGTCGGGGACGGTTCGGCTCGAAGCCGGGTTTCAACCGCAGGGCCGGACTCGGAAACCGGCTGATCACCACGCCGAGAAGAGGAATTCTTCATGGGGCACGACTGGCCAAAAACGCCTCGCCGATTTGGCTACCCTCCCACCCCCGGTGCAACCCCTCAGTGTCGGACGCCGCATATTTTTATGGCCGGGGAACTGGCAACTGGGAACTGGGCGCATCTTGAAACTGCCCCCGCATGCAACGGGGTGGCGACGTCCTCATCGCCGTTCCGAAGCCCTTCCCAAGGCGATGAGGACATCGCCGCCCCGAATCCTTTCCAAAAGGGGGCAGTGTCCAGATGCGCCCCTGGCAACTGGCCACCGGAGACTTCTCTTGAAACTTGAATCTGAACACTTCCAACTCCCCGCAAAATGAACCGGATGCTCGCCAGCCTGAAGCCGTTCCTTGTCGCGCTCGGCCTCATCGCGCTTCCCCTGCTTCTCCTGTTCCGCGAGGGCTTCAGCGCACCGAAGGTCCTACGCGCCAATGACACGCCTTTTGGCCTGCTCAACGCGCAGGCGGATACCGCCGACGAGGCCTTCACAGGCCATTGGCGGAACCTGAACTGGCTCGGCCGGCAGGAAATCGAAGCGCTCCCCGTACCCACCCAGGCCGCGTTCTTCGGACTGGGTTCCCCGGAGGCCTACGCCAAGTGGCACGCGCCCCTCGGCCTCCTCTTCCTCGGGCTCTCCGCGTGGTTCTATTGCCGCCGTTCCGGATTCTCACCCGCGGTGGGCGTTCTAGCCGGAATCGCCGCCTCCCTGAGCGCCGACCCCTTCTCCTACGCCTGCTGGGGTCTGACACCGCAGGCCTACACGCTTGGATTCGTCCTGCTTGCGCTCGGAGCCCTGCAACCGGGTGCGCCAGGCTGGCGGCACTGGGTACGCATCCTCCTCGCAGGCTTCGCCGTCGGCATGAACCTCTCCGAAGGCGCGGACGTGGGCGCGATCTTCAGCCTGTTCGTCGGCGCATCCGTCGCCTGGGAAACATGGATGAACACCGACCGCAAGCCGGCTTCCCTCGCGCTGGGCGCTGCCCGCCTCGCCCTCGTCGCCGTCGCCGCCGCCTGGATCGGCGCACAGGCCATCCGCAGCATCACCGGCTATGCCGTGAAGGACATCCAGGGCATGGACGCTTCCGCCGCCTCCACCGCCCAGCGTTGGGATTACGTCACGGCCCTCAGCTACCCCAAGATCGAAACCCTCCGCCTCGCGATCCCCGGCCTCTTCGGTTACCTGACGGTGGCCCCCGACGAATCCGCCTACTGGGGCGGCGTGGGATTCGGCGACATGCGCTCGTCCGCCTCCGGCACCTACATGGGCATCCTCGTCCTGCTCGTGGCCGGCTGGGCCGTGGCGCGATCGTTGCGCGGCGGACCCGACTCCCCCTACACCGACGCCGAGAGGCGACGGATCTGGTTCTGGGCCATCGCTGGCGTGCTCGCACTCCTGATTTCCTTCGGTCGCTTCTTCCCGCTGTTCCGGCTCGTCTTTGCCCTGCCGTTCCTTTCGACGATCCGCATTCCGATGAAGTACATCCACGTCCTCGTCGCCTGCGTGGTCGTGCTGTTCGCGCACGGTCTGGAAGGCATCGGACGGGCCTACCTCAAGGAGTCCGCCAAGGACCTCCTCTCGGGGGTCGGCTTCATCGACGCGATCAAACGCTGGTGGTCGAAGGCCACCGGGCACGACCTCTTCTGGAAACGGCTGACCCTCGCGCTCACCGGAACCGCCGCCGTTGCCGCAATCCTCTATGCAGGCTCCTCGGCCAGCGTGATCGGACACCTGACCTCGACCGGATTCCCGGCACAGGCCGCCAAGGAGATCTTCCAGTTCAGCATCCGCGAAGTCTGGATCGCGCTCGGCGTTCTGGTCGCCAGCGCGGGACTGCTGGTCGCCATCGCCTCACGCGCCTTCCGGAACCCAAGCCACGCCTGGTGGGCTCTGGGACTGCTCCTCGCCGCCGACCTCTACCGCGCCAACATCCCGTGGGTCACCTATCTCGACAAGGACTGGCTCTACCAGACCAACCCCGTCGTGGACCTCCTGCGCACCGGGACCGCGGACCACTCGCGCGTCACCGCTCGTCTGCACCCGGAGTCGCGCAGCATGCTGACCGCACCCAAGGACGGATACCTCCCCGCCGTCCACAACCTCTGGCTCGAACACCACTTCCAGTACTACCGGATCCCGACGCTCGACATCATCCAGATGCCGCGCAAACCCGTCCTCGACGCCGGATTCCTCGAGGCCTTTGCCCTGCCCGACGGACGGCTCGATCCGCGCCGCACCGGACGACTCTGGCAACTCACCTCGGTCCGCCACGTCATTGGCGCCGCCGCCATCGGTGCCCAGTTGAACGACTCCTTTGCGCCGGCCGGAACCACCTTCAAACCCGCCCTCACCTTCCGTCTTCAGCCCAAGGCCGGAGTGTCGGAAGACAGGATGAACCAACCCGACAGCCACACCGCCGCCACGAGCCCCGACGGACCCTACGCGGTGTTCGAATTCACGGGTGCGCTGCCGCGAGCCCTGCTCGTCTCCCGATGGTCGGTCGAAACCAACGACGCCAAGGCCATCGAACGGGTCCTCGCTCCGGAGTTCAATCCGACCACCGAAGTCCTCCTCTCTGCCGAACCCACCGGCATCACCGCGGGCACCGCCACCAACCGCGGCGAGGTCACGATCACCGAGTTCAAGCCCCGGCAGATCACCCTCAAGACCCGATCCGCCCAACCCGGCGTCCTCCTCCTGAACGAACGGTGGCACGAACACTGGCACGCCACCGTGGACGGAAAGGACACCCCCGTGCTGCGGGCGAATTACATCATGCGCGGCGTTCCCCTTCCCGCCGGCGAACACACCGTGGTCTTCCGTTACGATCCACCCCACGGCACCCTGACGATCACCCTTTCCGCCATCGCCGTCGGTGCGTTGCTCCTGCTGACCCTCGCCTTCGTTGCGCCGCCGACGGGTCCCGCTTCAACCTCGAAGCCGGCGTAACCCGCCACCCCCGATCGCACCGTACCCGCACCCGATCCCGCCACTGGCTCCAACCGCCCCTCGAAGGATGAATCCCCGCTCGCCCAGCCACCTCGACCACGTCCGGAACGACGATGCCTACGCTGACATCCTCGCGGGCTGGGACGCAGCCTTCTACGCGAAGTTCACCGACACCCTCCGCCCCACCGCACCCGGCGGACGCCTCCTCGACATCGGCTGCGGCGTGGGCCAGGTCGTTGCCACCCTCACCCGCGAGGGCTTCGAAGCCCACGGCGTCGATGTCGCCGCCCCCAACATCGATCGCACCCGCGCCTTCACCAACCGCTGCCTCCTGTACGACGGCGGACATCTCCCGTATCCGGACAACCACTTCGACACCGTCGGCGCGCTGAATGTCGTCGAACACGTCGAGGATCCCGAGGACTTCATCCGCGAAGCCGTGCGTGTCTGCAAACCCGGCGGACGCGTCGTCCTCAGCAGCCCCAATTTCCTCCGGTTCCTCGGATTCCGCGATTACCACCCACGCATGCGGGGCATCGGCAACAAATGGCGCAACCTGCACGCCCTCCTCGACCGCCGAAGCCGGATGCAGTCCCGCCCCGCCGACGTGCGCTTCGAACGGATGACGCCGATCATCAAGGAGCCGTTCACCCCCGACGACGACGCCATCGTCTGCACCAACGCCCTCGACATCGCCTTCTTCCTCGAACGTTCCGGCTGTGGCATCGAACGCGTCGAGTGCACCGACCGCTACGTCCCCGCCGCCCTCGGCTGGCTGCTCAATCTCACGCCGCTGAAGTACGGCCTGTTCAACGCCTTCGTCGTCGGGCGGAAACGGTGAGGTTACCGGGCGACGCCCCAAGCCTGGAAAACCGCCCCTACCACCACGCCCACCACCGTCCCCACCGCGACCTCCGCCCGCGTGTGCCGCCCCAGGGCCAACCGCGACCACGCCACCGCACCCGTTAGCAACGCGATGGCCACCGCGGCTCCCGCCGAAGGAAGCACGGCTATCGCAGCGAACAGGTCAAACGCCACGTGCTGCGACAGCTTCATCCACCGACGCAACCCCATCGCCGCCAGCACCACCCCGCCACTGCACGCTGGCCACAGGTAAAGGTCCGGAGTCCCACCCGATGACAGGAACCCCGCCAACGCCGCCCCGAGCAGCAACACCGCCGTAAACCCGTTCAACTGGTTGCGCTCCGCCGGTTCGCTCGCATCCACATGCTTCCAGTGCCCCAGCCACACCCGCACTGCGCTGAACACCAGCACCACCACCCCGATCCCCACCGTTACCCCGATCGTCGTCGATCGCGTCGCCATCGACACCCCGCGCACCCGACCCGACACCACCACCGCCACCGGGAGCACCAGCACCGGATGACCGACAATCGAAATCACACGGGCCAACGCGAGAGGGGACATGGAAAAAGGATGACGACGTCCGTGGGCATATCCCGAAAAGGGATCCAGGAGCGAGAACGCGAATCATCCGAGAACATACGATCAACGCTTCCCCTCCGCCCGATCGACCGTCTGCCAGACCTCGGCCAGGGTCCGCGGGTGAACCACGTGGGAGTAGGCGTTCGTACCGCCATAACTCCAGACGTGGAAACGCCCCGCATCGCAACGGCCGAGCAACGGCCATTCACCTGAACCGTCCACGACCGGGCGCATCGCCAACCCCAGTGCGGACACCAACGCCAGACCACACTCGGGCGTGCTGGCGTAACTGGGCGTGTGGATCTGCGAATGCGTCAGCACAAAGGTCGTCCGTCCTGCCACCGCTTCCCGCGCGAAGGGCACCCAGCAATCGATCTGATCCGCCTGCACCACTCGTGGCTCCTTGCCGTCTGCCCCACTGCTCAACCCGGCGTACAGGGAATCGGAAAGCACGATCCGGCGGATCAACTGACGCCCCAGCAGTTGTCCCACCAACTCCCGTACCGCCCCATACCCTGCACTGAAGCTCGAGACATCGATCTCACCCACCTTTGCCCCCGGCACGCCGTGCCTCCGAAGCTGTTCCTCCACCCCGGCGATCAGGTGCGGGAACAAGGTCCCATCCAGAAACGGTGCCCGATACCGCGCCGAACCGGATCCGAGCATCACCGAGACGAGCGGAAACCGGTACCCAGCGCGGCGGTGCTCCCCGAGGGCAAACTCGGGTGAGGTGTGGAAGTGGATCGCCAGACGTCCCGAAACCTCACGCCACCCCTCGGGCAGGAACAGCGTCAACGCGACGCCGTCGACCTGGAACCGCACCACCTCCGCCAGCGCGACATCACCCGTCAGGCCCACCGGTCTCAACGTCATCACGGGAGGCACCACCTCAGGGACCCGTGCACGCACCGCGCACCCAGCCACCATCCCCAGCACCCACACGAGAATCCCCAACCGGAAGCCCAACCTCATGCGCCCCACCCTCCCCCAAACCCACTCCCCCTTTCAACACACCCCTCCCCTCCCCTATGGATCAGTCCGATCCGTCGGATCGGACTGATCCGACGGATCCTTCCACTCCAGCCAGCGCGGGAATCCCGCTCGCCAGCCGGTGTCCTTCCGGGCTCTGATGGGCGCATGACTCCGGGTTCCCCACGCCGCAGCGCATCCCTGCGTCCCCTTCTCATCCTCATCGCCACGACCTCCACTCTTGTCCTTTCCGCCGCTCCGCCCGAGTGGCCGGAATGGCGCGGACCCGGCAGCCAGGGACACGCCCCGCTCTCCGCCCGGAATCTCCCGACGACCTGGAGCGACACGTCGAACGTCGTCTGGAAATCAGCGCTCCCCGGACGCGGTTGGTCGTCGCCCGTCATCGACGGAAACCGGATCTGGGTCACCACCGCCCACGAAACGCCCGCCTCCCCTGAGGAAACCAAGGAACGCCTCAAGACCAACACCAGCGACCAACCCCTGACCCTCCTTTCCAAGGTCGCCATGCACGCGCTGTGCATCGACCGGACCAACGGCAAAATCCTTCACGACCTGCCCCTCCTCTCCGAACAGAACCCCCAGTGGGTCCACACCCTCAACAGCTACGCTTCCCCAACCCCCGTCCTCGAATCCGGACGCGGCTATTTCCACTTCGGCACGTTCGGCACCTTTTGCGTCGACACCACCTCCGGCGCGATCCTCTGGACCAACACGAGCCTGAAGATCATGCACGAGAACGGTCCCGGCAGTTCACCCATCCTCGCCGGCGACCTGCTCGTGTTCCACCTCGATGGCAGCGACACCCAATCCATCGTCGCCCTCGACAAGCGCACCGGAAAACCCGCCTGGCAGACCCCGCGTTCGGGGACCATGGCCAACCATCCGCAGCTCCGGAAATCCTACGCCACCCCAGCCCTCGTCACCCTCGATGGCCAGAACCAACTCCTCTCCCAGGGAGCCGATTGGCTCTACGCCTACGACCCGACCAATGGACAGGAACTCTGGAAGCTCAAGTACGGCAACCTCGGATTCTCCCTGTCCTCCCGCGCGGTCACCGGACACGGCCGGATCTACCTTTGCACCGGATATTCCCGATCCGAGGTCCACGCCATCCAGCTGCCCACGAAGTCCGGCACCAACCCGGTTCCCGCCGCCACCCACGCCTGGAAGTACACGAAAGGCGCGCCCACGATGTCGTCGCCGCTCCTCGTCGGAAACGAACTTTACTTCGTGAACGATTCCGGAGGGATGTTCACCTGCCTCGACGCCCACACCGGCCATGAAATCTACCGCGAGCGCCTCGGCGGCAGCCACTCCGCCTCACCCCTTCTCGCCGACGGACTCATCCACCTCGCCTCCCGCGAAGGCGACATCCATCTCATCCGCCCCGGCCGTAAGTTCGAACTCGTCGCCAAGAACCAATTGCCCGGCCAGATCATGGCCTCCCCGGTCGCCCTCGACGACGCCCTCTACTACCGCACCGACACCGCCCTTTACCGCATCGCCGCCAGAGGTTCATCCCGATGAATGAGGCCATCGGGTCGTGTTGAACCATTCTGCCATTGGCCGTCGCGATTCAGCCCGGTCGACGCCCTCAGCGCCGTGGCACCAGGCCCGGAGGGCCGGCAGACGATAGCCCAGCGCGTGAGCGCTGGGTTCCGTCTCCCCATGCACAGCCAGCCCCGGCAGGGGCGACAGAAAACCCAGGAACCTGGCCTCCACCCGTTCTTCCTTCGTGCCCATCGCATGCTTCGCAATCCAGGCATCTTGCGAGCATCCCCTCCCCGGTCACTTCGCCCCCTTTGCGGGTTGGTGGCGTGGCGGCCTTTCTTCATCGGAACGTGTTTGTTCTGTCGCCCCGCTGGGGCTGGTGATCCTTTCGAACCTGGGTCCCACGGCTGACGCCGTGGGCTACCGTCTTTCGGTGCTCCGCACCTGTGGCCTCGCACCGGAAGAAACCCACGAGGAGGCCTGATCCAAGGCGAATCCCGACAGCCGGTTCCTCGCGGTCGAGAAACTCGACCTGGACACGGATTCGGACGCGCGGTCTTCCTGCTCTCCAGCGATCCTCCGAAACTGGGGCAATGGGGTCGCGTCTGAATATTTTACATTTGTCTGACTGGGAATTGGAGCCCCACAGAGGTGTACAATCTTCAGACGAGCCCCGATTGACTTCCCCTTATAGCAAGAGAGAGCGTAGGCCTGATGAGGGGTAACTACTGTGTTACCGCCCAAGTCTACACCTTGCCACACGTTCAGGGCATCCTTAAGAAATGCGGGAGGAAACAGTCGAAGTTATCCCTTGATATCTGATCCTTCATCCCGACTTCAACAACTCGCAAAGCTCGGAACGCATGAAACCAATCACCCTCCATTGCTCCCAGTCCGGTCACAGACAGATGACATACAGACTCTAAATAATTCCTACCAAGCACTTCGCTCAGCTTCGGCAAATGGTGCAGCGAAAGCTTCTCCAATCTCTGATCTCCGAGGTTCAGGCTTCTAAGGCTCGATGTACTACGAAGACAGATTTGCTTCAGACCCTTCATCAAAGAAACATCGACTTCTGAGACCCCTTTGATGCCGTCTATGGTCAGCATTGATATTGAAGGGTGTTGCCAGATTCCATGAAAGCCACCATTCCAATCAATGTCCAACTCCACAAGGAACGGCAGGGTCTGAAAATCAAACGCCTGCAATGCGTTCTGAGGCAATCTTAGCACCAGATTTGCGATCCCGTGCAATGATGACAGTGGACTCAGATCGACACGATTATGCGAGATCACCTTGAGATCCTTGAGACCGTCTGCCGTCTCCAAAAATGACAAATCACCATCCGTTACCCACCCCGCAGTATCGCTAACAGTGAGGCGACCAGATACCTCTGGGGGGAGTGGGCCGATACGTCGACCCTTCCAGTTGCCTTTCAAAAACAGCACATTGCCTTTGAGCGTCTCCCTAACGTTCTTTGTTGCCATAGTCGCCACTCCTACAATGGAGAAACCTTCTTGAACAACCTCTTCGCGTCTCGACTGGAGTTCTGAAGTGGGAAGTCATCGCAGAAACTCCTGAGTGACGAGGGTAACCGCGTTGGTACTCCGCCCGAGCCGGATTGCATCCAACGCGGATTCGAACTGAACACGCATGGGCGGGTAATCAACTGGATCAACGCAATAGTGCACAGTGACCCTCCAACGCTGCCGACCCTCTGGCAATGACGCCCACAATGTCTTGCTCTGATGGGCGGCCAGCGGACCTATGTGACGAACCATGAAGGTCTCGATACCCCGGTAATCTGTCCAAACGCCATTCGTGTGCACCTCCATGCACGGTTGCGAATGGGAAATTGGGAACCGCGTGTGATTGGTGAGACCGAACGTCAACCAACCGTTCGTGTCATACCCCGTGAAAGCCAGGACAACGGGAAGCTCAGTGGACCGCATGGACAGGAATCCCACAGCGGTCGCCAGACTGATTCCAATCAAAGTGAGGATCGTTGCACGCATGGGAAAGCAACCCAACGACACAGGTCAGGGATTGGAACCAGCCTTGGATGACGCCCCATTTGTCTCGGCGCGAATCATCTCACTCCGATTCGTTGCGCCGCCTTGCTGGGTCATTGCCTTCTGCTCTTCGGATGCCCGAATCAACCTGTACATCGGTCGCGTACCCCAGACGGTCCCCTTCCGAAGATCAAACCACTCGTACTCGGCCTCGTATTTGTTCTTGAGCGTCAGGGTGTGCTGCCACTGGTCACCCTCCTTGAACTTCAGGATGCGGAAATCCGGCGATACCCAGACATCATGCACCTTGGCTCGCTGCTCCCCCGACTGCACCACATCGAAGGGTCGTCCAATATCGTTGATCACAATCCAATATCCGTACGCATTCTCCCAATGTCCGACCCAAGTCTCCGACCTGAAGACCGAGGCATCCCAAGCGGATCCAGCCTCAATCGGGGCCTCGCCACGCATCCGAGCGGTCGCCTCCTTCACCAATTCATCGTATCGCCCCCGGTTTTCGTAGTTTGGGCGGTACTGCTGGTCCAGTCCTCGCCAGACCTTGAGCACACGGTCAACGCGCCCATCCTCAATCTGCTGAATGGACGTTCTGATCAGGTCTCTCGTCGCGCCCCCATACCAAGAGTTGTTATTGAAGCTCGTGACCATGCTGCCCAGAGCCCAGATCCACGCCGCCATCACGATGGACGCCAGGATCCGCAGGGTGTTCCGCAAGGCCCGACTGCCTCGAAACTCGGACACCAGCCATGCGATGGGCAGGGCAATCATGATGGCAAGAATGAGGGTCAACATCAGGTCAACGTTCCCAGATGCTGCGCGGGCGGCAAGGTGGGAAGTTGCTGGATGCTGGAGGGCGGCGACGTCCGGATGCAATTCGGCCTTACCACCCGAGTTCTTCGGGGCTCAGCGCCACGGGGCGGGGCACCAGAAAGCAAAGGGGTCTAGAAAGCAATGGGGTCGCGTCTAAATATTTTACATTTGGCCGGCCAAGGATTCACGGCCGGGACAAATGTCCACTTTATAGACGCGACCCCATTGCCCCTTTCAATCTTTGTAGGTGAACCATTCCCGGGCATGGGCTCCACTGAGCCCCATGCGTCATCCGTGGATCCTGATCGCTGGAAGCCTGTGCCTGGGGTTGGCCGGATGTTCCCGGTCGCCGGTCATCACCGTCCGGAACCAATCCGTCCAGACCGTCAGCAACCTCGTGGTCTCGGGAACGGGATTCACCGAACGCCTGGCGCCTCTGGCCGCCGGTGCCGAACGCACCTTCCGCGTCCGTCCCACCGGAGACTCGGGCGTCCGCGTTGCCTTCGATGCCGGCCCCAGGCACGTGGATTCCAGCGAACAGGGCTACATGGAGTCCTCCGGCGGATACCGCCTCTCGGCCACCATCGAAACCAACCTGACCGTGAAGATCGACGTGCTGCGCTGACGACGCCCCGGAACACGAAGCGGATAAGCCGCAAAGCCTCGAAGCCGCCAAGGAGACCGTCGTCGCCGATCTGGAATCCCGCTGCTTCCACCGGTTTGAAATTCCCCCGGTCGCATTTCACCACGGACGTCTTCGCCGAACGGCAGACCCACGGCCCCGGCCCTCTTCGCCTGCCGCTCCTCCTGCCCGAAACTCATTTTTACGCCGAGACGCCGAGCCCGCCGAGGTTGGATTACCCTTCATCACGGCATTCCTGGATGCGCACGAAGGCGCTGCTCAAACGCGAGACCAAGGCTCAGGAGTCGGGAACGAAGGCGGCGGCCATCCTTCGACTGCTGCCAACAGTGGTCCCGTTGACAGCCCATTTCATCCGGCCCCTTCGAAATGGAATTGTTCTTCGAATGCGATGGCTGGCTGCTCCAGCCCTTCTGCGAATTTCTATAGCAGCATACCTCTGACCCGCCACGGACACTGTTGCTTCCTCCCCGAATTGGGATTCACGCGGCGTCGTTCGTCGGACACAACGATTCATCCTCCGAACCCCACCGGAAGATGAAGAGGGTTCCCCTCGGCGATCTCGGCGTCTCTGCGTGAAACAACTCCGTGGCTCCTGCGCATCCTCGCGTCTTGGTGTGAGGATTTATGGAATCCAAACCTTTCTCACGCCGAGGCACGGAGATCGCCGAGCGAAACGCATCGATGTCCCCCGTCTTCCCCGGCGTGCTTGTCGGGAGATTGCCTTCTCCTTCGAGGCTCGGTGCAGGCCACAACCGCGATGCGGTTGGTTCGTGCGTTGGAAGGCAAGAACCCGCCGGCGAGAAAGGTCTGCCTCCTCCCTCGGCGATCTCGGCGTCTCTGCGTGAAACAACTCCGTGGCTCCTCCGCATCCTCGCGTGGCGGTGGGGATCGATCCGGTCATTCACCCCCACAACTGCCGGTCCAGACTTCGGAAGCCGATGGCCTCGGAGATGTCGCCGGGGCCGACCTCGGCGCGGCCGTCGAGGTCGGCAAGTGTCCGGGAGACCTTGAGGATCCGATCGTACGCCCGCGCGGAAAGGTTCATGTCGGTCATGGCTGTCTTGAGGAGTTGATGGGTGGGCTCATCGAGCCGGACAAACTCCCGCAAATCGCGCGGCCCCATGCGGGCGTTGCAGGAAACCGGCCGACCCTTGAATCGTTCGCGCTGACGATTCCGAGCTTCGATCACCCGCTGGCGCACGACGGCGCTGGGCTCGCCCGGACGCGCCCGGCTCATGTCGGCGAACTTCACGGCCGGCACCTCGACATGCAGGTCGACGCGGTCAAGGAGCGGGCCCGACACCCGTCCGAGGTAGGCGGCGATCTCGCGGGGGAAGATCGGCTTTCGTGGGGCATCTTGCCGTCCGGACTCGGGTTCATCGCGGCCACGAGCGTGAACTGCGCGGGAAAGGTCATCGTGCCGGCCGCGCGCGAGATGGTGACACGCCCCTCCTCAAGAGGCTGGCGCAACGTTTCGAGGACGGATCGTTTGAACTCGGGGAGCTCGTCGAGAAAGAGGACGCCATTGTGGGCGAGCGAGATTTCGCCGGGGGTCGGGTTCGCGTTGCCCCCCAATAGTCCGGCATCCGAAGCCGTGTGGTGCGGAGACCGGAACGGACGACGCGTGACGAGGGCCTGACCGGACCCCAGCAATCCGCAGATGGAGTGGATCTTGGTGGTTTCGAGGGCCTCCTGAAGCGTCAGGGGCGGCAGGATGGTGGCGAGGCGTTTGGCGAGCATGCTCTTGCCGGTGCCGGGCGGACCGATCAGCAGGAGGTTGTGTCCGCCAGCGGCCGCCACTTCGAGGGCGCGTTTGGCGGATTCCTGTCCGCGGACATCGGCAAGATCGATCTCGTCAGCCAAGGGGGCATCGAAGAGCCGGTCGAGGTCGATGGACACCGGGTCGATCGGACAATTGCCCTCCAGCCAGAGGCCGGCCTCGCGCAGGTTGCGGACGGGGATCACGTCCAGACCACGGACCACGCCCGCTTCCGCGGCGTTGGCCTCGGGAACGAGGAGCGCACGACATCCCAGGGCATGCGCCCGCATCGCAATGGGGAGGACACCCTTCACCGGTCGGACCGCCCCGGTGAGGGCCAACTCGCCCACGACCATCACGTCGTGGAGTGACTGGGGGACGATCTGTTCGCTGGCCGCGAGGATTCCGAGCGCCATGGGAAGATCGAAGCTCGGACCCTCCTTGCGGATGTCGGCGGGAGCGAGGTTGACCATCACGCGACCCATGGGGAAATGGAACGCGGAGTTGAGAAGGGCGGTCAGCACGCGATGGGAGGATTCCTTCACGGCGGCATCGGGCAGTCCGACGACCGTGATCCGGGTATCGCCGTAACCCGCGTCGACCTCGACCTCGACGGGAACGGCATCAATGCCAACGACAGCGGCGGCTTGGGTTTGGGCCAGCATGGGGCGGAAGGTGTGGGACGGATCGGCGGTGGGCAAGGGACAGGATCCATCCTTGCGTGATCCGGGTGCCGTGGGAGATTGGCCGGCAATATTCCATGAAGCACACACACCTTCTTGTTGGCGCGCTGGCCGTCGCAACCCTCTCCGCCCACCTGTGGGCGCATTCGGCGAATGAAGCCGCCCCGAAGACGGATTCGGGTTGGAAACAGCGGCAGGACACGTTGAACCAACGTGCGGCCGAGGCCGGCTCGAAGGCGCAGGTCCTGTTCATCGGCGATTCCATCACGCAGGGATGGGAAGGTGCGGGGAAGGAAGTCTGGGCCCGGTACTACGCGCAGCGCAACGCAGTGAACCTCGGCATCGGCGGCGACCGCACCCAGCACGTCCTGTGGCGTCTGGAGAACGGCAACCTGAAAGGACTGAAGCCCAAGGCGGCCGTCGTCATGATCGGCACCAACAACTCCAACGCCGAGGACAACACCGTGGAACAGATCGCCGCCGGCGTGGGGGCCATCGTCCAGAAGCTCCGCTCGGCCCTGCCCGAAACCACGGTGCTGCTGGTCCCGATCTTCCCGCGCGGGGAGAACCCGAATCCCCAGCGGGGAAAGATCCAGCAGGTGAACCAGATCCTCCAGAAGTGGGTGGATGGCCAGAAGGTCCAGTGGGTGGATTTCGGCCATAAGTTCATCAACGAGGAAGGAGTGATCCCGGGATCATTGATGCCCGACTTCCTCCACCTCAGCGAAGCCGGCTACCAGATCTGGGCGGAATCACTCGAACCGCACCTGGCGGCCGTGCTCGGCGACTCCACCACCCGCGGGGCCTCTGCCAGCACCGGTGCGGCCTCGTTGTCCGGCGAATGGACCCTGACCATGCCGGGACCGAGCAGCGATCCGGTCGACCTCGCGCTCACCCTGAAGCAGGAGGGCAACCGCCTGACGGGCTCGGTTCCCCGCGTCGGCGGTGGTGGCGTCCTGGAGCTGGTGGACGGAAAACTGGAGGGGGCAAGGTTCTCGTGGGTCATCCACCGCACGCGCGAAGGCGGCGGCAAGATGTCCTACCGCATGTCCGGTGAAGTGAAGGACGGACAGTTGAAGGGCAAGACCGAGACCGAGATGGATGGCAACCCGATCTCGAACGAGTGGAAGGCAAAACGGAAGTGAACGGGGTCAGGGCTCGAGGACGAACCGGCAGCGGGGAGCGCCCTGACAGGTCCACGTGACCTTATCCTTGGGCTTTCCCTTCCTGGCCGGGGACTGGATCAGCGGCGATTCGCACTTCGGGCAACGCTTCTTGCGGGCATCCAGGGCGGCTTCCACCCGTGGCCAGATCGGCTGGAGGCGGAGGGCCTCCACCCACTGCACGAGCGGGCCGACTCCGACCAACTCCACGCCCATGCGGCTGGCGAGTTCGAAGGACGCGCTGGTGAACCCATGCGGGCTGATCATCAGGGCCTCCTCGGCCGACTCGATCGTGCGGGCCCCGATCAGCTCCCGGATACGTTCCGGCTTCACGGGCGCCCGATCCCATTGGAGACAATGGACGACGATACGGCGTCCTCCACGTTCCGCGATGAGATCGACGACGTGGTCGGGATGGGTGGCCCCGCGCCGAAGCCAGGTGAAGCCGCGGGCTTCCATGACCAACTCGACGAGCCGTTCAAACTGGTAGCCATCCAACGCCTGGATCCGTTCCAGAACCGGCAGTTGCGATTGGGCCTTTGCCGCCGCGTCGGCATCCCTGCGGGCGAAGATCGTCGTCTGTGACTCCACACCTTCGAGGCCCGACGTCCAGGTCCGGACATCCAGACTGCGCACGATGTTCTCCGCACGGGATTCCTCACGGAAGGGAAGGCTGCGATGGCGGATGGAATGATACAGGAGATAACCCAACCCGAGGAAGGCCGCTCCGACAATGCCGAGGCCGACCCATTCCACCAAACCGGTTGAAGCGTCGTCATTCACCGCCCCTGCCCGGACCCGCGCATACACGAACCCCACCAGCACCATTCCAAGTAGGACTCGGAAGGCGATGTCCCCGGACCACCATCGTTGGCTGACGCGCCGTGACATGGAATTCGTCTGTCGAATCGGGTTCGCTCTACCATTCCAATCTGCGCGCGCCCTCCACGGATTGGAAGAGATTCCATCGTAGGCAAATGCCCTTCAAACACTACAAAGCCGGACCTACACACGAAGTGCAGGTCCGGCTTTTCTGACCACCCGTCAGCGGGTGTTGTCCGATGGATCAGGGCTTCACGAAGGTGCCGGAATCGGTGTCCTTCAGTTCGCCGTCATCATACTCGCGGCGCACGAAGCGACCGCCATTGGCTCCGACATAGGTGAGGTCGTACTCGTCCCAGCGGTCCGGCTTGAACCGGACGACCAACTTGGCGGTCGAGGTGCCCGTGTTCGTGAAGGTGTAGGTGAAGCTGGACGGATCATCATCACCGGTCTCCACGCCGGCCGTGGCCGAGTTGAAGGTCAGGACGTCGGGATCCTCGCCCGTCACCATGCGGTAGACGATGCCTTCGAGCGACGGACCCGCGGGAGCGGTGCCGGGATCGGTGTTGCCGCCATTGTTTCCGCCGTTGTTGCCATTGCCGTTGCCGTTGTCGTCATCACCGTCGTCGTCGTTGCCGTTTCCGTTGCCGCCGGGGGTGCCGGGGCCGGTGACCGTGCTGAACGCGCCGTTGTCGGTGTCCTTGACGGTGCCGTTGCGGAACTCGCGACGGACGAAGGTGCCGCGGCCACCGCTGGTGAAGCTCAGCTCGTAGTCATCGTGGCGGTCCGGCTTGAAGGTGACGACGATCTTGGCGGTGTTGGTGCCGGTGACCGCGTAGGTGTAGGTGAAGGTGTTGGGCTCGTCGTCATCGACGTCATCGCCGATCTCGAGTCCGGTGGTGGCGTTCTTGAATTCCAGGCGATCGGGATGTTCGCCGCTCTGGAACTGGTAGATCACGCCAGCAAGACCGGTGGGCGGCTCGGCCGGAGCGTTGGTGGTGCCGGGATCCACCGGGGGAGGAGGCGGGGTACCGGGATTCGGGTTCACGTTCGGCACCGTGTTCGAGACGACGCTGAACACGCCGAGGTCGCGATCCTTGAGGCGTTCCTTGCGGTACTCCTCGCGGACCCACGTGCCGCGGGTCGGGGCGGTGAACGTCAGCGTCAGGACATCCTTCTTGCCGTCACCGTAGTCGATGTCGGTCCGGACCGTGTCGGCGTCGACGCGGGTGAAGACGTAGGCGAAGGGATCCGGATCATCGCCGAGATCGACGCCGCGGGTGGTGTCGGTGAACTGCATCAGGTCATCGCCCGGGGTGTCGTCGAGGCTGAGGGTGGCACCGGCGAGGGACCACGGCGCGAGGCCGTTGGTGGGAGCGGCGACCTGTTCGAGGCGGTAGGAACCGAAGGCGACCTCGCCGCCGTTGCGGGTGGAGAACACCTGGGTGATGTCGCGACCCACACCGAAGACCGGAGCGCCGATGCTGACCCAGTCGACGAGGTTCGAAGAACCCTGGAGCTGGTAAACTTTACCGGATTGGGTTCCAAACTCGACCTCGACCGCCGTGAAGATCTTCAGGGGCGAAGGATCCTGGGCGAGCAGCCGGGCCGAAGGGATGGCAGCGGTAAACACCGCGCCAGCAATGACAGACAGGGACTTTTTCACGATCGCATTCATAGAATCTCGATTTGTTGCGGACGCCTTCATGACGTCCTCTTGAGATCCCTTGTGCAGCGGCCGTGCCAAGGTCTGGAAACCAGTCAATCGATCCTGAAAGGCCTGAAAAAGGGTCCTTCCGGACCAGAATCGGTCCGCCAGCCGGTCCGATCATGCAGATTGTGGACCGGAGCCGGACCACGGAGGCTCCCCGCGGACCGCCTGGACGAGCTGTTCGCGGGTGAAGGGTCGTGCCAACCGGACGAAACCAGCAGGGAGGCCCGTCGCATCCCCCCCAAGGACCACCACCCGCACCCCCGGTTCGGGATGGATCACGGCGACTTCGGTCACACCCGTATCGACGATCATCCAGCGCATCCGCCCCCGATGCAGGTCCATCATGGCCGACACCTCCTCGGGGCGGGAAGCCATCACCACACGCGCGCCGGTTTCACGGAGGGCCTCGGCCACCATGCCGCCCAGGGAGAGTTCGCGGGTGACGACGAGGGCCACGGAAGCCTCCGGCGTCGGCGCAGCCACACCCTCGGACGCAGCCACCGCCCACAGGGATCGCGGCAGATAGACCTCGAAGGCGGCCCCTTCCCCGACCGTGCTGCGCACATGAACGAACCCGTCGTGGGCGCGGACGATGCGGGCCACGGAAGCGAGCCCCAGGCCGGTGCCGCTGCCCGAGGGCTTGGTGGTGAAGAACGGTTCGAACAACCGGGCCATCACGTCCGGTGGAATTCCGGGACCCGTGTCCGACACGAGGAACAGCACGAACTCGCCCGCCCGTCCGCCGCGAAGTTCCGCCGCCTCGGTTTCATCGAGGACCACGTTGTCGACGGCGAGCACCAGCTCGCCACCGTCGGTGGCGGCCATCGCGTCGCGGGCATTGATCGCCAGGTTCAAAAGGACCTGATTGAGCTGGGTCGGATCCACCAGCACCGGCCAGACGTCTTCGGCCACCATGGCCTCGACACGGATCTCGCGTGGGAGCGCGGGCCGCAGGACCGCCGCCAGTTCGCGGACGACGCTGTCAGGACGAAGTATCTCGCGGGTGCCGCCACGGCCGCGGGCGAACAGCAACACCTGTCGGACGAGATCGGAACCGCGGTTGGCGTTGGCCTCCATCAGGTCGAGCAACCGCCGTCGTTCCTCGTCGGCTTCGCCGCGACGCAGCAACTGCACCCCCAGAAGCACCGGAGCGAGGGCGTTGTTGAGGTCATGCGCCATGCCGCCGGCCAATGCGCCCACCGTCTCCATCCGTTGCATCCGCAGGAACTGGGCTTCCAGCCGGCGCTGGTCGGTCAGGTCAGTGTTGATCGCGAGGATCGATTGCGGACGGCCCTCTTCATCCTTGAGCAGCGTCCATCGGGACTGGACCCGCAGTTCCCGTCCGTCCGCGGATTCCTGGGTGGCTTCGCCCATCCAGGTGCCATCCTTCTGGACCTTCTCCCGTGCGCTGGATTCCACCCCACCGAGGCGAAGGGCAGCCGCCGGCGAATCCCCGTACCACCGCGCCGCCGTGGGATTCACGAACCGCACCGCGCCGTCGAGGTCCTGCACCACGATGGCATCGGAGGCGGCGTCGATGAGTGCCGCCTGTTCCCGGATGCGTTCGACCGCGGCCCGTTTTTCCGCCTCCAGCCGACGGCGTTGACGCCACGATTGCACCGAATGGTGGGCGATGGCGGCGACGGCTCCCCCAGGCAGTTGCACCGCCGCCACGATCAACCATGGAAACCAGACGCCTTCGCGCATCCCCACGGCCACACCGCCCAGCAGGGCCGCCTCTGCGGCGAACCACGCGGCCAGCACGGCCATCGGGCGCATCCGCGAGAAGCCCCATGCCAGCAGCAACCCGATCCCCACCACCGCGGCCGCTTCCGAGGCGGGTCCCGGGCGGTGGAGTCCATCGCCGCGCAACAGGTTGACCAACTGCGTGGCGTGGACCTCGACCGCCGGCATGAACACCCGCCCGAAGGCGAACCTGCCGAGGGGATTCCGGAATTCATCCCGACGCTCGACAAACCCGCCGACCATCGGACGTGCGCCAACGACGACCACGCGATCGCGGAAGAACGCGTCCGGAACCTCGTCCGGCTGCAATGCCGCACTGAAACCTACATGCGGCAATGCCAACGGCCCGCCTTGGTAGCGCAGCCAATCCGGACGGTTTGTGCGCGCTCCCAAACCTTCCGCCACCGCCCAGGTCAGGGCCGGAGCACCATCGGCCGCCGGCCCCAGCCAGGCGCGGCGCACCATGAAATCATCCTCGGGTCGCAACACGGCAACACCCCACCCCGCGGCCGCCTCCAGAAACGGGGCATACGGCAACACGACCGACTGGGCGGCGACGGCCGATGTCACGGTTTCGCGGTCCCACTGGTTCCGCTCGGCCGCGAGCCAGACCCGGCCGTTGCGCTGGATGGCGGTGGCGAAGGCTCGGTCCGCCTCGGGATCCGGACCCGCTCCCGAGAACACGATGTCGAAGACCACGGCCCGCGCGCCGGCAGCCGTCAGACGTTCGACCAACTGAGCGTGAAGCCCGCGCGGCCACGGTTCAGAGGGCGAATGACGTTCCCGCAGGTGGGAATCCAGATCCAGATACACCAGCACCACCGGGGAGGCACCGGTCGCGCCGCGGGCTCCGGAATCCAGCAGGAACGAGGCGTCGTAGCTCGCCCGCGTGAGCAATCCCTCCTGCGACCCCGTCGGCAGGACCAGCCACAATCCCAGCACGGCCAGAACGGCCGCGCTGACGAGGGCAAACCGCCACCTTCCATGGGTTTCGTGGGTTTGCACGGCGTCGCGGGCTTCGGGCTCAGGTTGGGATCAGGCGTTGCATGTACACGACGTCCAGCCAGCGATCGAACTTGAACCCGACCTGGCGGAAGTGGCCCGCCTTCTCGAATCCGAAACGCGCGTGGAGCCGAACGCTCGTCGTGTTCTCGGCATCAATGGCGGCAATGATCACGTGGAGTCCCCGCGCCTCGGCGGCCCGGATCAATGGTTCCAGCAATCGCCCGCCCAATCCCCGGCCGCGCCAGGATTCGGCCACGTAGATGGAATTCTCGGCGGTGAACCGGAACCCAACCCGGTCGTGGTACTTGTTCAGCGCGCTCCATCCCACGACTTCGCCGGTGGAAGCCTCCGCCACGAAGATCGCGAGGTCGTCGCGCTGGTGCGCATCAAACCAATCCAACCGCTGCGCCAGCGTCCGCGGTTCGTAGTCGTAAGAGGCCGTCGTGTGGAGGACAGCGTGGTTGTAGATCTCAAGGATGGCCGCGCAATCGTCGCGGTTGGCCTTGCGGATGCGGACTTCTGGGACGTGGGAATCGGAAGTCATGGCTGAAAACGAAAAAACCCCGGGGTCACCGGGGCTTTCAGACGCTACCTCTGGTTCCGACTTGTTCAGTAGGACCGGAGGTGGAGCGAGTGAAGGGATTCGAACCCTCGACATTCACCTTGGCAAGGTGACGCTCTACCAGGCTGAGCTACACTCGCGTCTCAACAACGCCGCCTTGAATAGGGAACTGGACGCGTGATGGCAAGGGGAGTTTTTGAAGATCATCAAAAACATTTCACGTCGTAGCGGTTCACCCCCCCCCGAGCATGGCCGAAACCTTCTTCAGGACCGCGTCGTCCATCCGGATCAACGGCGGCCACTGCCGCTTGAATCCCTCGCCGGGCATCTTCCGGGTCGCATCGAATCCCATCTTCGACCCCACCCCGACGTCCGGGGTCGCGTGGTCCAGCACATCCGCCGGCCCCCGCGTCAGCAGGCTGTCCCGCTGCGGATCGGTGTTCGAAAGCAACCGGAAGAGCACGTCGCTCGTGTTGTGCACATCGACATCATCATCCACCACGATGATGTACTTCGTGAACATCATCTGCCCCATCCCCCACAGGCCGTGCATGATCTTGTAGGCCTGCATCGGGTACGTCTTCCGGATGCTCACCACGACCAGGTTGTGGAACACGCCCTCGGCCGGCAGCGCGATGTCCACGATCTCCGGGAAGTTCATCCGGAACACCGGCAGGAACAGCTTCACCGACGCCCCACCGATGTAGAAATCCTCCATCGGCGGGATCCCGACGATCGTCGCCGGGTACACCGCATCCCGCCGATGCGTGATCGCCGTCACATGGAACACCGGGTACGGCTCCGGCAAAGTGTAGAAGCCGGTGTGGTCGCCAAACGGGCCTTCCATCCGCAACGGTTCCTTCGGATCGACGTACCCCTCGATCACGATGTCGGCGTCCGCCGGCACTTCGAGGTCGTTGGTCTCGCACTTCACCAGGTCGACCGACTTCTTCCGCAGGTAACCCGCCAGCAGGAACTCATCGACGCCATCGGGCAATGGTGCCGTCGCGGCGAACGGGTACATCGGGTCCCCACCCAGGAAGATCGCCACCGGCATGCGGGTGCCTGTCTCGTAGTATCGTCGCCCGTGGCGGGCCGCGACCTTCTGCAACTGCCAGTGAACGCCGGTGGTGCGGTCGTCGTAAACCTGCACCCGGTACATGCCGAGGTTCCGGTCGCCGGTGTCCGGGTCCCGCGTGACCACGCACGGCAACGTCACGAAGCGTCCGCCGTCGAGCGGCCAGCACTTGAGGATCGGCAGGTCCATCAACGTCGGTGGAACGTCCGCTCCCCGTTCGCCCTTCAGGATGTCCGGGGCGGCCGGCCAGGGCTCCATCCGCGTCGAGGGCGTGTCGAACCGCTGGATGACTTCCTTGCACGGGCCGTCCTTCACACGACGCGGCCGCGCGTGCCGGATCTCGAGGGCATTCGTCAGGAGCGTGATGGTCTCACGCAGGGACGTCGGGGGCTTGGCGTGAAGCAGTGCGCCCAACTCGCGTGCGGCGGCATCGACGGATTCCATGCCCAGCGCCAGGGCGAGGCGCCGCCACGAACCCAGCGTGTTGATCGCCACCGGAAAACGGCTCACGACTCCGCCCACCGTGGGCTTTTCAATGAGGAGGGCCTTGCCGCCACCCGGCGACTTCATCTCGCGATCGGCGAGCGCGGTGATTTCGAGCTCCGTCGCCACCGGTTCCTTGATCCGGCGCAACTCGCCCGCGCGCTCCAATTCCTCGATCCACTCCCGAAACGAACCAAATGCCATGCGCCAAACCTACCACCGACCCCGCGTTCGGCCACCTCCGGATGGAAATGCCCTCCCCAACGTAGCAGACGACGTGAGGAGGCTGGGAAGGAGAGTTCGAAGTTTGAAGATTCAAGTTTGAAGCCCATCACCACTGCCTCGTGACCTCGTCAGCTACCCTCCCCGATGTAGCAGACGACGTGAGGAGGCTGGGGAAGGAGTTCGAAGCTTGAAGCGGGGCAACGCCGCGTGAGGGCACGCGGCCTTCAAGGGGAGTTTCCAGTCGCCAGTTCCCAGTTGCCTTTGGGATAGGCTACCATCCCACGTCTAGGTACGTTCCCGGGTACTTCGATGAAGCCCCGACTCCGTACCTCCCCGGTGGTCCGATCCCTTCTGACGCTTGGCGCCGTCACCCTGGCCGGGTGGATCGGACTGCTTTGGGCCGTGTCGCCCGAGATCCGGACGCCCGAACGCCAACCCGACAACCGGTGGCGGATTGCCTGGTCCGCTGAAACGGGCCGCCAATACCGGCTCGAACGGACCACGGAACTCCGGGGCACCGGACAGGTCTGGGAACCGGTGGCCATCCTCACCGCCACCAACCCGATCGTCTCGGCCGATGATCTGGCCAGTCCCGGCGCCGAGGCCCGCTTCTACCGCGTCGTTGAACTTCCGGGTGGCACGGGAACCGCCCCCTTGGTTTCCACACTCCGCACCACGCCCGGCACCCTCGGCGCCGAAGGCTGGGTGACCGTGGAAGTCGACGCCTCAGACGACACCTCCGTTGCCGGCGTGCGGATCCTCGATGGGGCCACCTTCCTGGGAGACGCCCTCCGCCATGAGGACGACACCTGGCGGTTCCTCTGGCAGGTCGGGTTGGAATCGAATGGAACCCGGCAACTGCGCGCCGAAGCCCGCGACACCGACGGCAACCGGACCCTTTCCGATCCCACCCCGTTCACGGTCGCGATTGCCCGGAGCCAGCGCCGGCTGGTGCTCGGCGAAAGCGTCCTGCGGGCGGATCGACTGGAGACGAATGGCAACGTCGTGCGCGCCATCGGCAACCTCGCCGTGGGCCTGGTCCGACTGGAGTCGCCCACGAACGGATTGGCCATCGACACCTCGCGCGGCCAGATCAGCGGTGTTGGAACGGTTTCCGTCGAGGGCATCGGCCCCATCGGAACCGGGTCGTACCTGCTCGTCGGCGAGACCGGCGAACTCTCCTTCCTTGGAACCAACCAACCGTTCCAGCTGAACAGCCGCGTGCTGGTCGACGCGGCGTCGCTGACCCTCGACGTCGCGGACGGTGGCTTCGTTGGGTCGGGCAATGTGCGGCTGCACCTCCCGAATCCCGGTCCCGGACCGGACACGAACCACGTGTTGCTGAGCGGAGAGCTCCGCTTCGATCCCAGAGCGCGTCGATTGGTGGTGGATGGAATGGCCTTGTATCGAGGCGTGGGAGGTGTGGGTGCATCCGAGGTCGAAGTGCCGGAGGCCACCTTCGTGCTGCAGGGAGACTTGCGGGTGCCGGCCTCCTCCTCCAACCAGACCTACCTGCTTCAACCCGCCCGGATGGCCCTCGTGCGCCCCACGAACGCTCCGCCGGAGTTCGCCCTCGAAGGCCGACCAACAGCGGCACCGTCAGGATCGGGCGTTGTGTCCGGCCGGATGGATCTCGCCGGTGCCTTCGATCTGGCGTGGAGCGGACCGGCACGCATTGGCGCGCTGGAATTCCCAAACCTCAGCCTCCACCTGAAGCGCATCGGCTCCGGGAACGCGGCACTCGGCTTCAGCGGACCGCTGCAACTTCCCGGCATCGCTGAGACGGCGTTCACCGGAATCCTCGATCCCGACGGCGGGTTCAGCACCACGGCATCGAGCGGCCCGCTGCAGTTGGGTGCCATCCGGATCCAACCGCTGGTGGAAGGCGGACGGCCGCTGCCGGTGCTGACGCTGGTGACGAATCCGTTGGCGGGCCGCGAACGGTTCCTGGTGCAGGGTGAGTTCTTCACGATGGCGGAGAATGGCGTCCAACCGATCCCCGTGCGTGGAGATCTGGTGCTGAACGGCGGCACGGGCGGCCTGGACATTGAGTCGTTCCGGGTCACCAACCGGCTCGCGGTTCCGAGCCTGAAACTTCCGGAGCAGATCAAGCTCACGAACTTCACGCTCGCGCTCATCTACACCAACCACGACTTCCAGGCGCGCTTCCGCGGTGAGGCGCTCATCGCCCCCGAGACCAACCGCACCGTCGGGGTGGTGGTGGACGGCGCGCTGGCCATCAACGTCAACGACCCACTCGACCTCGGCCTCGACGTCTCAACACGTGTGCAACGGCTCAAGCTCCACCGCGAGGCGTGGCTGGCGGACGCCACCTTCCGGCTGGAAGCCGGTTCGAAGCCGGCGTTCGCCCGCATCAGCATCGCCAACGGAACCGTCGGGCTGAGTCCGACCTTCACCTCGACGAACATCCCCGCCATTCCGCAGCGAAAGGATTTCGAACTCTGGTTCCGCGATGTCTCCGCGGCCTTCACGGCGCGTCAGGACGGATTCGAATACGCCCTGCGCTCGGGGATCCTGCAACTGCCACTCCTGTTCGAGGAACTTCCCATCACGCTGTGCCCGGGCGAATCCTCGGGAGCCTCGATCGCCCTCCGCACGAATTCGCTGATCACCATCGAGGTGCTGGGGCCGGGTCCCGCAGACCTACGGGTGCGGGCGTTGGGCGGGCTGACGTTCACGAACATCGTGGCGCTGCCGCCCTTCGATGGCGTGGCCGCCGAGTTGTGTCGCGCGACACTCCAATTCAACGAGGGCGGGCGCCCCTACCTGACGAACGTCCAGGGTGCCATGTCCCTGCCGCTGCCGCCCGGCCAGACCAACCGCATCGAACTGCTGAATGGCGCGTTCACGCTGGATGGATTCCCCAGTGGAACGTTGGCCCTCGGCAGCAACCTCAAGGTCGTCGACACCCACGGCGTGCGGTTCACACTGCTCGGTCGTGGCCACGCCCTGTGCGCCAACGGCACCGCGTTGACCGTTCTCCCCGGGGCCCCCGGCCAGTTGCCGCGCCTGATCCTCGACGGTGCCTACGAACTCGCCCTGCCCGCCGATCTCGTGACCGAGGTCAGCGGCGATGAAGTCCGGCAGATCACCTGCGCGCGACTGACCCTGACCAATCTCCAGCCGTTCCGACCAAAGCTCGATTTCCCCGCGATCGCCTTCGCTGGACACTTCCATCTGGGCGGTGCCAACGGCCTGTTCCTCACGAATGCGCAACTGACGCTGATCAATCCCGACAACATCTTCGACCCGTCGCCATCGGCACCGTTCGGGGTGCGCGTGGGCGGCACGGTGAAGATTCCGGCGGGGCCTTCGTTCACGCTCACGGACGCCCAACTGCTCACGACGAACATCCACACCATCCCACGCTTCACGGTTCGCGGCATGGGTTACGACGAGAACGAGTTCACCCTCGCACAGCACCTGCCGGCGCGTGTGAGCGCCGCGAGCTTCCAGTTCGTGCAGCCGGGCCTTCCCCTCCAGCAACTGCTCCACCCCACCAACGTCAACTTCACCTTCAGCGCGGTGGTCAGCATTCCGTCCTCCGAGACGAAGGTGTTCGAGGGTTCGGTCGACCGCCTCAAGATCAACATCAAGCAGAACGGCGAACCCGAGATCAAGGACGTGGACGGGTTCTCGATCCTGATGAAGGGATTGAACCTGCCACCGCTGAACCAGCTCGGTGGCGTGCTCAACGTCACCGGCCTCTCCTCCGGAAACGGCGGCGGCGGAAACCGCAACGCGGCCCCGGCCGGACTCTTCGGCGGCGACATCAACGACCTCTTCCTCGGAGGCAGCCTCGAAGGCGATTACCAGGGCTACCGTGTGAAGGTCATCGTCGCCCTCCGCCCTTCCGGCATGGTGGGCGCGTGTGTCGATTTCAACGCCGGCGCCGCGGGCATCCCGCTCGACGGTGGAGCCCTCGGCGGGATCCTACTGACTGGCGGCCAGGGCGGCATGGTGTTCGGCCAGGGGTTCACCGATCCGTGTGAGTTCACCTCGTTCCTCGACGCCGACGGCAAGCCCAAGCCCGGCCTCGTCGAGATCCCCGCGGTGAAGCTCCCGTGGGAAGACGTCCGCAAGGCCATCGCGAAAGCCGAGGAATACGCCGCCAAGCTCAAGCCCTCCGGCAGTGGCGACACCAACAACTCCGCTGGCCGAACACTCGCACGCCTCGCCGGTCCGGCTTCGATCCCAACGGGGTCGCTCTCCAGTGAAGGCCCTTTTCCCGTCCCACCCGGAAAGGCCGACACCAGCGATGCCACCGGGCTGCCGTTCGAGCCCGGGCTCACCACGATGGGACTGCCCCACGCCCGCTACACGAACGAGTTCGGCCTCCCCTGCCCCGGCGACTGCCCGCCGCCAACCATCAACCTCTTCTGCCAACCGCACCCCGACGCCGAACGCTTCCCGCGTCGGGTGATCGCCCGCTTCAGTTCGATCGATGAACCGACGCTCAACCGGCTGGGCTTCACCCGTGCGTGGGTTCAGGGCCGGTTTGCCGCGGGCAACGACTGGGCCACGCGCATCGCACAGGACGTCGCCGCCGGCATCCGGACCAACGCGTTGTTCAACACGCCGATGCCTGAGGCCGAATTCCTCGGCGCCGAGAAGTCCATCGAGATCCGCGAGGTCATCAACGACGCCCTCGCCAGCCTCGAAGCCTCCTACATCCCGGTACTCGTCGACGCCCTCGCCAATGCCAACAACGCCGATGCCGCCTACAACAAGCTCCGCGACGCGGCCTACGGCGGTGCCCCCTGCCCCGACCTGACCCTGAGCGTGTCCGGGACGTTCACGCACACCTTCGTCTCCAGCTTCCTCTCGGGAACCGGCGGTGGCGCCGTGAGCAGCGCGGGCGTCGCGGGCCTTTCCGGCAAGGTCAACGTCCTCGGAATGCCCGTGGGCAAGGCCAAGGCCTTCGTCGCGGGCACCGATGAACGCGGCAACCCGAACCCATCCCTGTGCGGCGAGGTCGAGGTCGAGGTGGGCCCGCTGTGGCTCGGGGCCATGCGCGGATCGATGGCCATGCAAGGCGCGGCCGAAGGCATCACACGCGCCTTCGGTCAGGTCGCCGGATGCCTCGCCGAACCCGTCCTGCTCGACGCGATCCGCCGGGTCGCGCCGCAACTGGAAGTCAACGGTCTCACCCGGATCCAGATCATCGACCGACTTAGCGCCAACGAGAAGATCGCCATCCTCGCGCATCTCTATTCCCAGCCCGACCTCGGTGCCGAGGTCCGCACGTGTTTCGCGTCCGGCATCGCGACGCTGATGGCCGACGTGAACCCGGAGCTGTTGTTCTGCGGTTCCGTCCAGCCCCGCCTCTTCGGATTTCCGATGGGCACCGAACTCGTCGGCTACGGACTGCAGATCACGAAGAACAGATACACGGCGGTGGGCAGCGGTTCCCCCGGCCAGATGCTGGTGACCGGACTGCTCAGCGTGGCGTCAGGCGTCAGCGGCGGGACCGCCGGTGCACTGGCGGGGCCGCTCGCCATTTCCCTGTTTGGACAGGATCGCTCGAGCATCGGGTACGTCCTTGAATTCCCCAATCCGGAGGAAGTGTTCCTCGCCGGCGTGGAAGGCCGTCTGCACTCGCCGGAAGCGATGCAGGACTACCTCGAGGACCGGTTCAGCGTCTTCCTGGAGAACGCGACCTATACGTTCGGCTATTCGATGAGCCCGATGGGCTTCAAGACGCTCGACTCGCAGGCGCGCCTCGTCCTGCCGAATGTCGTCGAACATCCGACGCGTCCCGGCCGCACCTGGGTCCGTCCCGAGAACCGCCCCGGACTGAACCTCCCCTCCCGGCTGAACCTCGTGCTCTCGGCCCTGACCAACCGGTTGCCGGGTTCGTCGCTGGGCCTTCTGGCCGATCCCAAGTGGAAGGGCAGCGCTGCCGACCTGGGCCTCGCCTTCCCGGAAGGTTCGGCGGAACGCGCGGCCGTGTCCGGCCTGAGCTTCGCCCGCGATTACTTCCCGCACGGCGGTCTCGTCGGTGGCGCCTACATCCAGATTCCGCGGGCGCTTTACGAGGCCCCGCCGCAGATCCTCTACACGGCGCTCAACCCGACCAACGACGCCTTCACCCGGCTCGGTGCCGCCGCCAACTACATGCAGTCCTATGTGCTTCAAAGCCGGCAGGCGGGCGCGCTCGGGTTCTATGTTCCGGCGCCCAACCCGCCCGCCTTCACCGACGCGCAGGGCGTTGCCCTTCCACCGCGGCAGGTCTTCGAGGGACTCACGGCCTTGCGCCTCGAGGACGCGCGCTTTGCCGAACTGTTCCCCGGCAGCGAGTTCTTCCTGAAGGGCTACATCGACGGGAAGCTCCTCGACGTTCCCATCGCCCGCGCCACGCTCGAAGCACGCGTGGCCTCGGCCACAACCACAGGCACCAACGCCTACTTCCACGCCGCCGCCAACGTCCCCGCGGGCTCGTGGCTCGACGCGTTCTCGCCGGGTGCTTCCATCGAGTTCGAACTGCGCGGGGCTCCACCGCGCAGGATCGAATCCGTGTTCAGCAACCGGCTCGCCCAGGCACAGATCGTCCTCGCCAACCCCACCACGGCCACGCTGCAGGCTTCCCTCAATGGATTCCTCGGCGAACTGCAAGCCGACCTCCCCAAGATCAAGCTCGAGGCCAACCTCCCGCTCCGCATGCCGGGAACGCTTTCGAACCTCGTCCGTTTCAATGGCGGTACCCGGCTTGCCGCCTACTCGGTCCGCTACGAACCGGGTTTCACTCCCGCCGATACCCGCCCCACCGCCCGTGCCCAACGCGACGGCGGCATCGCCATGCAAGGCAACCTGGAATTCCGCGTGAACGGCGCTCCCCTCGCCACGGTCGCGAACGGCCAACTCTCGGTCCTTCCCCAGCCTTCCGGCCTTCCGGTGCTCAGCGGCAGCTTCGACGTCCCCTTGGTGAACGTCGGAACCCTCGCGCTGCGGAACAACCGCCTCGATTTCACCGCCGATGCTTCCCCCGCTTCTCCGTGCGCGGTGCATTGGATCCGCTCGCCTTCGGCATCTTCCGCATCGACCCACTCTCGGGTGCGAGCCTCGGAGGCCGCTTCGAGGTGGCCCAGACCGGACCGCTGACCACGAGTGGTTCGCTCTTCCTGTCGCCGGGCCGGTTGGTGATCGGATCCACCCACCACCGCATCCACGGAGCGACACCGACCAACGACTTCAGCTTCTCCACCACAGGTCCATGGAACGCCACGCTCAGCGTCAGCAACACCATGCAGTTCCAGGTCGGCCCCCAGGTGCTGCTCGCGATCGTCGACAGCGCGCTGCTGTCGCCGATCTCTGTTTCTGGCGTGGGTCTTTCCAGCATCGCGGTGTCGGGTACGATCAAGCCCGCCACCAGCCTCACCTTCTTCCCCGGAACCAGCTACGCGCAGACCCTCCAACTGCCGTCCACGCCCACGACCTCGTTCACCCTGCGCAGCGACGGCACGTTCAGCGTCAGCGGCCCGCTTGGAAGCGAACTCAACTTCAACGGGCTTCCGAACCTGTCCGTCACCCGGGTCGCCGCCGGTGGCACCTTCACGCTCACCCAAGACGGCCTCACGGTTTCCGGCCAACTCGGCGGTGGCGTCCTCGCGCAGACGGGCGGCCCCACGTTCCAGACGGCCGGCACCGTGACGCTGCTCCGCAACGGCACCGCTTCCGCCACCGGAAACAGCGCCCTCTCGCTGCCCGCCCTCGGCAACAGCCGTGTCCGCGTCGAAGCCCTCGGCGGCGGCAACATCACGGCGACGCTCGGATCCACCGGGCTTGCGCTCTCCGGCGCGCGGATCGTGGTCGACGGCATCCTGACCAACGGGCTGCCCGCATTTTCCATCGATCGCTCCGGGAACTTCCGACTCACGAATGGACCGTTCAGCTCGCCCATCGGTCGCTTCGCCGCCAGCAGCGTCCGCTACGTCCTGCAGCGCTCGGGGGGCGTCCTTTCCCTCCAGGACTTCAACGCCGCCTGGAGTTCCCCCGCATTGAATTCCGGTCTCACGCTTTCCGGGGCCATCGACAGCGAGGGACTCGTGCTGCTCAGCGCCACCTCGTCGGCATCCGGTTTCGGCGGCCATCCGCTGGCGGCGTTCTCGGGCTCGCTCCGCAGGGGCAACCCCGCCTACGCCTCCACGGTCCTCGCCGATGCCCCGCTCGGTTACTGGCGCCTCGAAGAGAGATCAGGAACCACGGCGGTGTCGGCGGGCACCTCCGCAGCCGCCGGCACCTACAACAACGGCGTGACCCTGGGCGGCAGCGGACCGTTCACCGGCTCCGTGGCACCGCGGTTCAACGGCACTTCTGGTTTCGTCGAGATCTCCAATTCCAACCCCTTCGACAACCTCACCACCGCCATCACCGTCGAGGCCTGGATCCGTGTGAACGCCTTCGACCGCACCTGGAACACCATCGCGTCGAAGGGCGATTCCACCTGGCGCCTCCAGCGCAATGGCAACCTCAACACGCTCGGCTTCGACACCGACGGCCTCAACCCGCCCTACCTCGCCGGCAACCGGTCCGTGAACGACGGCCTCTGGCATCATGTCGTCGCCACCTACGACGGCCGCAGCAAGGCGATCTGGATCGATGGTGAGCTGGACGCGTGGACACCCGCCACCGGCAACATCCAGGTCAACGCCACCTACCCCGTACGGATCGGCGAGAACGCGCAATCCACCGGACGCTACTGGAACGGTTGGCTCGACGAGGTCGCGATCTACGGACGCGCGCTGGGTCCGGCCGAGATCGTCGAGCATTACATCGCCGGCGGCGGTCTCGCGCTGCAGGCGCAGCTTCGGATCAACCGGCCCGGCTTTTCCGCGCTGGTCCTCAACGGATCGCTGGCCACCACGGGCGCCGCTGCCTTCTCGGGATCCGGAGCCAGCGCCCAACTCGGGGCCTTCGCCGTCAACGACGCCGCCTTCTGGCTGACCCGCTCGCCGGCCGGCGCCACCACCCTGTTCACCGAAGGCACCCTCGCCGTCCCGGGAATTCCCGCAGCGCGCATGAAGGGAACCATCGACAGCGCCGGGGCCCTCGCCGCTTCCGGATCGATCCCGTCGGGCAACATCGGCGGCATCGGGCTTTCCTTGCTCACGTTCGATCTCACGGGGAACACATCCGCCGGCGACCTCAGCGGTTCCGGGACGCTGTCGGTGCCCGTCCTGGGCAACATCCCGTTCTCTGGTGCGATCGGCACGTCCGGCCAACTGGAATGGAGCAATCCCCTGACCGCCTCCGCCACAGTGTTCGGCTACCCGGCGTCCAACTGGAACCTGCGGCTGCGACGGCAACCGGGGGGCTACGCCGAGGTCGTCGCCGGCCTGGCGATCGTCCCCGCGGATCTGGGAGATCAACCGGCCGGCTTCTGGCGACTCGGCGAAGCCGCGGGCAGCGCGACGGCGAACGACTCCAAGAAGTCGGGGTTCCTCACCCCGCGCTTCAACGGCACCTACGCGGGCGGCGTGACCCTCGGCCAACCCGGCGCACTCTCCGGCGACGGCAACACCGCCGCCCGCTTCGATGGCGTCAACGACCTCGTCACCATCGCCAGCGAATCCACCTTCGATTACACCCGCACGCTCTCGATCGAGGCCTGGATCCGCGTGCCGGCATGGACGCGTTCGTGGCAGGCGATCGTAACCAAGGGCAATTCCGCCTGGCGTCTGTCGCGGTTCAGCGACACCGGAAGGATCTCCTTCGACACCAGCAGCAGCGCCGGAAACCACTCGCTGCCTTCACTCAGGAACCTCGACGACAATGCCTGGCACCATGTCGTGGCCACCTGGGACGGATCGTTCAAGGCCCTGTACATCGACGGCGTCCTCGAAGCCTACAGCCTCTACCGCGAAACGCTCCTGGTGAACGATTGGCCGGTGATGATCGGCGAGAACGCCCAGGCCACCGGCCGCCACTTCAACGGCTGGATCGATGAGGTCGCCCTCTACGCCCGCGCCCTCACGCCGGGACAGGTGGCCGACCACTTCGTTGCCGGAGGCGGTTCCGCCATCGCAGCGTCCACCCGCGTGCAAGTGCCCAACCTCACCGCCATCGACCTCTCCGGGACCCTGAATCCCGCCGGCGGCATCGTGCTCGCTGCCAGCGCACTTCCGCTCACTGTGCAGGGCTTCTCCCTCGGCGGAGCCAACGCGCTCTTTGCCAAGCTCCCTTCAGGGAACGCGTCGCTCAACCTGAGCGGCAATCTGGTCACCACGCCGGCCACGTTCGAGGTCGCTGGCACCGTTCAATCCAATGGCGGGTACCAACTCGACACGCACGCGGGCGGATCGTTCACGCTCGGTGGTCAACCGTTCTCCTTCAACACCCCCGCTTCCTTCAGCTCCGGGACCGTCACGATCTCCGGCAATGTCAGCTACGGCCCATTCAACGTCGGCGGGACCGCCAAGCTCGAAACCGCCGGGAGGGTTTCCTTCACCGGATCCACCACCGGCAACACCGGCATGCGCCCGTTCGGCAAGCAGCTCAACGGCCAACCGGGTCATCCCTACGCCGGCTTCTCATGGAACGTGTCGGGAACCGTCAGTCCAACCACCCCGACGTTCGCCGCCAGCGCCAGCGGCACCCTGAGCATCGAGGTCGAGAAGGTCGGCGGGGGCTTCGAGACGAAGTCCTTCAGCATGTCCTCCCGCTCCATCGGCACCGACGGCAAGGTGTCCCTCGTGCCCGGCGGTGCATTCCAGGGTGTGTCCACGTTCAACTTCACCCTGCCGTGATCCACATGGCCCCTGGAACGGGGCGGGGTGGCGACGTCCTCGTCGCCGCGTCTCAAAGCCCCTCCCCGCGGCGATGAAGACATCGCCATCCCGAATCCATTCCCATTGGGAGCGCTGTTGAGCCTGAAGACGGCGGTTGAATCCGCAGATGGCGCAGATGACGCAGATAATCAGAAGCGTGGATCAGGCGTGTCCATCGAATCCCAACGGGATTCTGGCTCTCAGCCCGGGGTTGCCGAGCTTGCGAGGCTACCCTGGGTTACGGTTCCGTTCGCACCCAACCGCAACGCGGTTGTGGACTCCCCCGATCCCGTCCTTCAATCCGGCCCAGGGTTCCCACAATGAACACCGCCACAACCGCCTTGCGGTTGTTCCCACATCCGCGGGTGGTCCCGGATGTCCATTCTCCGCGACTTCCGCGGCTCACCGTGCGGGAGACCCGGCCGCACCGGCCATCGTCGCCTGCACCTCAACAAGGCTCTTCTGGCTCACCTCGATGAACCCGCGGCGCGGTCGGTCCAGATCCAGGATGATGAAGACGAGCACCACCACCAACGCCACCATCAGGTAACTCACCACCGATGGCCTATGCCCCACCACGCCCGCCGCGTAGCCCACGATCGCACTCGAAAGCAGGAAGGTTGCGTACAGCAACAGCAGCACCATTTCCGGCACATGCCGCTCCAACCCCGCCTGACGACTCCGGAACGTCTGTCCCAACTCCTCCATCGCATCCACGAACGGCACCCAGCGAGGATCCGGCGGAGCCGACGCCTCCGCCTCGTGTCCCAATGCCAACAACCGATCCTGGATCGCCCGTGCACGTCCCAACAAGGCCTCCCTTTCACCCTCATCAATCAGGCTCAGCACGCTGGCCTTCACCCGGACATCGGCATACTCCCGAAGCTGGGACAGGGCCTTGGTCCGCACCGGATCCCGGAGGAAGTCCGCCCGGAGCCACGCGTTCCCGATGGCATTGGCTTCTTCAACCACGGCTTCGCTGCGGTTGTCGAATCGCTGCAGGGAGAGCGAAAACGTGAACCCCAGCAGCAACGCCAGGATGCCGAGGATCGAGTTCTGGATCGCCTGGATGTGATCCTTCGCCTGCTTCTCACCCACCCGCCCCTTCCGCAACCCAGCGCGGTACCCGATCTCCTTGGTCAGGCCCATGGACACCAGCAGTGCCAGGGCAATGACCCCGCTGGGAATGGTGTAGAGATGTTCGTTCATGGTGGCATCCACGTTTCCGACGCTACCCTGACAAACGACCAAGGTCACCATTCCGGGAACTGGCGTCTGGCAACCGGCAACTCCCCTTGAAGGCCGGGTGCCCTCACCCGGCGATGCCCAAGTTCCCGCCGCGTGAGGGCACGCGCCCGTGCGAGCCGTTCGCTGACCGGCTGCCGTCCCGGCACAAGGACCGACTCGAGGCACACGATCGCCTCACTGTTCAGGCTTCGCCGGTGGCTCGCCGCCGAGACCTTGAGTCGCCGGTAAACCTCATCGGGAATGTTCTTCAAGGTCAGTGACGTTGGCCTGGTTGCACGATGGTTTCCCGTCAATCGCCCAGACTTGGGGCGGAGAACGGAAGGCTGAAGTCGTCCGATGTCACGCTGCCGCCATGGGACGGAATGGCCATGAGAACGCACGCTTCCTGCTCATCTTCGCAACAACGCGACGCCATGAAACTGAACCCTTGGACCGTGGTCTCCCTTGCGGCCGCCGCATTGACCCTTCCCGCCATCGCCGCGGATTGGCCCCAATACCGGGGTCCACTCCACGACGGTTCCACCCCAGAATCCATCCGGACCAACTGGACTGCATCCCCACCCAGCGTGCTCTGGCGCCGAAGCATCGCTCCCGGATGGAGCTCCATCGTCGTCTCCGGCAACCGCGCGTTCACCCAGGTCCGACGTACCAGCGGCGGGAGCCGACGGGAATTCTGCGTCGCCCTCGACACCACCACCGGCAACGAACTCTGGGCACGTGAGGTCGACACCGGGGTCTATTCGGATCTCGCCGGCTACGACAACAACATCGATGGCCCACGTTCCACGCCTTCCGTGGATGGCAATTTCGTGTACGTGCTGACCTCCTACCTGAAGCTCGTGTGCCTGCGCGCCGACACCGGCGCGGTGGTCTGGCGACGCGACTTCATCGCCGAGTTTCCCGGCACCAATGTCATCGAATGGCAGAATGCGGCCTCGCCGCTCCTCGTGGGCGACCTGATCTACCTGAACGCAAACGTCGCAGGAAACCGCCTCACGGCCGTGCGCAAGTCGGACGGCACCACCGCATGGCGGGGGCAGAATGACACCATGACCCACGCCACCCCGGTCTTCTCGACCCTGGGCGGCGTGCCTCAAGTCGTCTTCCTCACCATGTCCGGTCTCGTCGGTGTCGACCCGGCCGCCGGTGGGGTTCTCTGGCGTCACACCTTCACCCCGTCCATCACCTCCACCGCCGCCACACCCATCGCCGCGGGCGATGTCGTGTACGCCTCGGCCGCGTATGGCCGGGGGGCATGGACCGCGCGCGTCCGGCGTTCCGGGAGCGCATTCACGGTCACGGACACGAACTTCCGCCAATCGACTTCCAACCAGAACCACTGGGCCTCACCCATCCTCCACGAAGGCTTCGTCTACAGCATCGTGGAGCGGAGCCTGCGCAGCCTTGGCTGCTATAACCCGGTCGGCCGTACCAACACCTGGACAACCTCCACCGTCGGCAGCGGCAATCCGGGTTTCGCGTCCCTCATCAAGGCCGGCGGGGTGCTGGTCGTGCTCACCGAAGGCGGCGAACTCGTCCTGGTCGATCCCTCGCCGACGGCTTACCGCGAGCTCGTCCGCTTCCAGGCCCTGTCCGAATACTGCTGGAATCACCCCGTGATCTCCAACGGCCGCCTCTACGCGCGCAGCTCCTCCGAGATCATCGCCCTCGACGTGGCTTCCCCTTGCATTCCATTTCCACCCTACACCCTCGCCATCTCACACAACCCCGCCACCGCCCGACTATCGGTCGCTGTCCGCAACGAGGGCGACGGTCTCCTTCCCCCGGACGCCGGCGCCCGCCTCACCCTCCAGTCGGCAAACGACTTCCTCGGCACCGCCACGCCCTGGGCGGACGAATCCGTTGTCTGGACCGGATCCGCGGGCGAGTGGACCACCAGCCTGCCGGCGCCGGAATCTTCCCGAGTCTACCGCGCCATCGAAAAAGGAGGGAACCGATGAAGCGCCATCCCCTCCGACCCGGGCACAACTCGACACTGCCTCCTTTGGGAGTGGTTCCGGGGCGGCGATGGCCTCATCGCCCGGGGAAAGACACGGGAACGGCGACGAGGACGTCGCCACCCCGTTCCATGCGGGGGCAATGTCAGGATGCGCCCGTCCGCTCCGCGGGATTCACCCTGATCGAACTGCTCGTCGTCATCGCGATCATCGCCATCCTGGCGGGCATGCTCCTGCCAGCACTCGCCGGAGCCCGCGAGCGCGCCCGACGCACCGCATGCCTGAACAACGAGCGCCAGTTCCTTCTCGCCGCCCACCTCTACGCCAACGACAACAACCAAAGCCTCCCGCGTCCGGACACCGACAACAGCAACAAGAACGACACGCACACCCCCATCCTCTCCAACGTCACCAAGACCAATCTCCTCCGGTACTCCGGCGAACTGAAGTCCCTCGACTGCCCCAACCTCCACCAATGGATGCTCCGGAAGAATGGTTGGCGCGTCCACGACGACTACGGCGTCGCCATCGGATACCACTATCTGGGCGGTCACCCGAACTCACCCTGGCCGCCCCTCGGTGCCATCACCAACACCTGGGTGTCCCCACAGAAGGCCGATGAGGATCCCGGTCTCGTGCTCGTCGCGGACCTCAACGTCTACTGCTACAGCTTCCCCCGGATCCTCGCCCCGCACACCGCCTACAGCCAGTCGATCAAGGACGATGCCTATTTCGACGAACATTCCGAGGCCTACACCCAGACCCCCGCCGACATCGGCGCCCAGGGCGGCAACGTGGGCAAGCTCGACGGCTCCGCCGCCTGGAAGAACTTCAAGGACATGCGCACCTACCGCTCCTCCTTCCTCTGGGAAACCGACGGCGCCTTCGGCATGTGGTGAAGGGGGGAGAGTGCGAAGTTTGAAGCTGGGACCACTGCCTCGTGACCTCGTCAGCTACCCCCCCTGACGTAGCAGTCGACGTGAGGAGGCTGTGGAAGGAGTTGGAAGTTTGAAGATCCAAGTTTGAAGCTGGGACCACTGCCTCGTGACCTCGTCAGCTACCCCCCCTGACGTAGCAGTCGACGTGAGGAGGCTGTGGAAGGAGTTGGAAGTTTGAAGATCCAAGTTTGAAGCTGGGACCACTGCCTCGTGACCTCGTCAGCTACCTCCCCTGACGTAGCAGTCGACGTGAGGAGGCTGTGGAACAAGAACCGAGTTGCCAGTTCTGGGATCTGGAGACTGGGAACTGGCAACTCCCATTGAAGGCCGGGTGCCCCCACCCGGCGACGCCCAGGATCCCGCCGCGTGAGGGCACGCAGCCTTCAAACTCGAAACTGAAATCTTCCAGCTCCCCACCATCCGACCGAACGGGCACTGTGCAGGACATGGACTCCCTCGCACGTCGGCTGGAACAATCCGTTCCGCAGCACCCCTCGGCTTCGAGCCGACGTCGGTTCATCCAATCCCTTCCCCTCGCCACCGCGGCGTTCGCCACATCGTGCGCGACGACAGGCTCCCCCCGTCCCCTCCGCTTCGGCGTCATCACCGACGTCCATCAGGACATCATGCACGATGGCGTCGAACGGATCTCCGCATTCGTCGACGCCATGAACGAGGCCCGCCCGGACTTCATCATCCAGTTGGGCGACTTCTGCATTCCCCACGAACGCAATCGCGGGTTCCTCAAGGCCTGGAACCGTTTCAACGGCCCCCGCCACCATGTGCTCGGAAACCACGACATGGACGGCGGATTCACCCGTGAACAGGCCGTTGCCTTCCTGGGCATGCCCGCCCGATACCACACCTTCCACCAACACGGCATCCAGTTCGTCGTCCTCGACGGGAACGACCCCGGTGGATCCGCCACGGGATACAAGCGCTACATCGGAACCGAGCAACGCGATTGGCTCACGTCGATCCTCAACGCCGGAACCGAGCCTGTGGTGATCTTCATCCACCAGGCCCTCGACCACCCCTCGGGCATCGAGAACCGCGAGGAAATCCGGGCCCTCCTCGACCAACCGCGCCTCCCGGATGGATCTCCCCGTGTCCTCGCCGTCCTCTGTGGCCATCACCATCAGGATTGGACCCACACCCTTTCCGGAACCCACCACCTCCAGATCAACAGCGCCTCCTACCAATGGGTCGGCGACAAGTACGCCCACGCCTCCTACCCACCCGACATCCTCCAGTCGCATCCCACCCTCCGCATGACCTGCCCCTACCAGGATCCCCTCTGGACCGTGGTCACACTCGACCTGCACGTCGGCCGACTGCTCGCCGAGGGCCGGAGCAGCACGTGGGTTGGCCCCTCCCCAACCGAACTCGGCATCCCCCGCGAAACCCTCCCTCCTGAGACCTGCCTGCCTGCGATCCGAAGCCGCCGCCTCATCGTCCACCGGAACCGCCCGTGGAAGGTGTGAATGTTGGCCACAGGATGCCCTCACCCGGCGTCACCCAGGATCCCGCCGCGTGAGGGCACGCGGCGTTGCCCCGCTTGAAACTTGGATCTTCCAACTTCGAGCTTCGAAAGCCTTCGCCGGGTGAGGGCACCCGGCCTACAGAACCGGGAACCGGGATCTGGCAACTGGCAACTTCATCCCACCGTTGACGTTCCCGCCGCAACTCCCTGAACTCCACTCCATGCACCCGCTCCCCCTGCGCCCGATCTCCCGTCGGTCAGCCCTCGCGACCCTGGCGACCACGGCCGCCACCCTCGCCATCGCCCCCCGTTCCTTTGCCGCCGAAAATCCCATCCTGCCGGATTCCAAAAGGACCGTCCTCTTCCTCGGCGACAGCATCACCTACGCCGGCACATGGGTCGCGTGGGCTGAAACGTGGTTCCGGCTCAGCTCCCGCAATTTCAGCACCGCCTTCCTCAATCTCGGCCTGCCCTCGGAAACCGTATCCGGCCTGTCCGAACCCGGCCACGCCGGCGGCGCCTTCCCCCGCCCCGACCTCCACGAACGCCTCGGCCGTGCGCTGGATGCCACCCGACCCGACCTCGTCATCGCCTGCTACGGGATGAACGATGGGATCTATTATCCGTTCTCCGAGGAACGCGCCAAAAGCCATTACGACGGCATCCAGCGCCTTCGTGCCGCCGTGCTCGCCAAGGGCGCCGCCATCGTCCACCTCACCCCACCCACCTTCGATCCCCTGCCCCTCAAGGGACGCACCCTTCCTGCGGGCCGGGATGCCTACCCCAGCCCCTACGAAGGCTACGACGACGTCCTCGCCAAGTACGCCGAATGGCTCCTCGCTCGCCGGGCTGATGGCTGGATCGTCGGGGACATCCACGGTTCCATGGCCCGTCACCTCGTCGCCCAACGCAAATCCAAACCCGACTACACCCTGGCCGGCGACGGTGTCCATCCCGGGCCCACCGGTCACTGGATCATGTGCCGCGAACTCCTGCGCCTCTGGGGGGCCGCACCCGTCCTCCTGGATTCCGATTCCCCGGACGCCCTGCTCACATCGCATCCGAAGGGCCGTGAAATTGCTGATCTCGTCACCCGCCGCCAGAACCTCCTCCGCGATTCCTGGCTGACCAAGGTCGGCCACAAGCGTCCCGGCATGGCGCAGGGCAAACCTCTGGATGCCATCGCCGCCGAAGTGGACAGCCTCCTCGACCGGATCCGTTCGCAGGCTGGCTGAATCGGAGAGTGGGCTCCGGGCGCCTGCTGAAACTGCCGCATCCGGAACGGACGCGGCGACGTCCCCGTCGCCGTTCCGATGCCTTTTCCCATGGCGATGAGGACATCGCTGCCCCGACGTCATTCCCAAGGGAGACCATGTTCAGAGGCGCCTGTCGGTTCCACTACACCAAACTCGCACTAGCCAAGTAGGTACTTTCCCTTCAAATTATCGCAACGGACGGGAGGAACGCCACAGAGGGTAACCAGGGACAACATGCAACGTACCAATCCGCCCGGATCACGGTGGGACAGATCGTGAATCCATCCACGGCCCAAATGAAGACCGCACTCCACGCACTCCTTTTCTCCACCCTCGCCTCGGTCAGCGCCTTTGCGCAGACCACCTCCCCGATCCAATCGCCGTCGCGTCCCTTCGGACTGCCCTTGGCTGGCAATGTCATGACGGCAGGCTCGGACGCCGCTTCGGCCAACTTTCAGGCCAACGTCCTCCCCGCCGTCACGACCCTCGTCAACAGCCGTTTGAGCGAGAGCGTCCGGGTCAATGACTCCAGCCTCCTTCTCGACCCCAACAAGCTCTTCCTGAAAAGCGCTTCCGATGTCCGGGTCTATTTCATCGGTGAAGGCGCCGGCTTTCGCAACACCCTCGGATTCAACACCGGCGGCGGTGGAATCAATACCGGCAACCCGGAAATCATCTTCCCCAACGCCTCCAGCCGGGTGACCACGTACAACCCGTCCGCCGGTCCCATCGCACGCACCGCCAACGAACCTCTCCTCCCGGGTGATTTCGTCGACCTCGGCACCTTCGCCGGAGGCACGAAGCTCGATTTCTTCCTGATCGCCAATGGCGCGAGTGGAGGAACCACCGTCTTTTCGACCGATCGCTCCGTGAACCCCGACGGCATCAACCACGTCGTCACCTTTGCCGCGATGACGGCGACCCACTTGATCATCGGATTCGAGGATCTGCTCGGGGGCGGCGACCGTGACTTCAACGACCTCCTCTTTGCCGTCGACATCGGTGCCATCAACATCGCCGCCCTCACGGCCAGTCCTGAGCCCGCCATCTGGCTGACTTTGGGTTGCTTCCTGGGCACCGGACTCTGGATCCAACGCCGGCAGCTCGCCCTGCGCTGATCCCTGCCACACACCTCTTGAACAGCCGCCCCTTCGCACGATGAAGCGCATCTGGGTCCTTCTCCTTGTCGGCGTCATTGTCGCCGGTGTCGGCGGATTCTTTGGCCTGCGGGCGTGGCGAAAGCACGTCGTCGCGCGACAGGACACGCTCGCCTATCAGGCTGCCACCAACGCCCTCGCCGCCGGCCGTTTTTCGGACGCCTACGCCATCCAATCCGCTCGCCTGCCGACCACCTCGCCCCACGCGTGGCCCAAGGTGGAACTCGACGCCCTCGTGGGGCTCCGCCAACTCCCCAAGCTGGTCGCGCTCTACGAACGCACCCCGGACCGCATCGCGGCCAACGAGGACGCCTCCATCCTTGTGGCCCGGGCTTACCTCCACGCCCGCAAGCCCAAGGAACTCGCCGAACTCCGCGCCCGCTGGGCCGGACGGGACAAAGAATCCCTGTCTTGGTTCCTGCTGGATGCGGACAACCTCCTGATCGCCGAGAAACCCAAGGAGGCGAGGAAGCTCCTCGACAGCCGCAAGTTCTCCGGCACCAACGACGTCCCGCGCCTCGTGCGCATCGCGCTCCTCGACGCCGGCAAGCCGCTGACCAATTCCTGGAACCGGCTCGCCGAGGCCATGGCCCTCGACTCCCGCAATACCGAGGTCCGATCCTTCCGCGGCCAGATCCTGGAACAGATCGGCCGTTACGAGCTCGCCCGCGTGGAATACGTCGCCGCCCATGTGGCCGAGCCGGCCAATCCCATCCTTCGGGACCAACTGGCCGAGTTCTACCGCCGCCGCGGCAGCTATGAAATGGCGCTCACCACCTGGAAGGACGCCCTCCAGCCACCCTCCATCGATTACCTCTGGCTGAAGGCATGGTTCTGGAGCCACATGGCCGTCCCCATCCAGTTCGACTGGATGTCCACCAATCCTCCGGCGGGTGACCTGACGCCACTGGTGGACCTCCTCCGCACGACGCCCGTTGGCCGGTTCTTCGATGCCACCAACTTCGCCGCCCTCCCGAATTCCCGGAAACTCGCCGTCGACCGCCAGGAGGTGCACTGGCTCCAACTCTGCGAGCACCTGCTCAACAAGGCGGACAACGCCGCGCTCGACCAGATCCGGTTCAGCCGCTTCATTCCGACCTCCTGGAATCCGGACCTTGACCGCGCCCTCGCCCAGGTCCTGACCTTCCGCCTTTCCACCAACCGCAGCTTCAACGCGCCCGGCCTCCAGTTCACGGCCAGCACCACCCCGGCCACGAACCGCCATCAGGTCCTGCTCCTCCTCGACCAACTGGCCTTCGAACAACGCTCCGGTCGGACCCCGAACGTTCCCCCGGACCTCGCCCGTTTCCTGAACTCGCCCGCGGGTCCCGCATCCATCTTCCTTGCCGCAGGCTGGCGCGAAGCGGCGTTGAACCTGTTCCAGTTGGACCAGTTCCCCGCCGAGGCGCCGGAGTGGGCCGTGTATGGATTCGCCCAGGCCCTGCGGCTCAATCGCAACGCCAAGGTGGCCCTCGCGTTCATCAACGATCGCGCCTCCACGCCAGCCCTCGTCGCCCTCAAGGGAGAACTCCTCCTCGCCGACCAACAGGTCGAACCCGGCCTCTCCCTCCTCGCCTCCATCGCCTCCGGTCCTTCCGACGCCGCCTACCGCGCCGCCTGGTTGACCACCCTTGCCGAACTCGACCGCAGGAAGCCCGCGATTGCCCTTCAACGACTCCAGGCCAACCCACGCCTGGCCAAGTCCGTGGCCGGCCGCGAGATCGCAGCCCGTATCGCCCTCGCCGAAACCAACCGCCCCGAAGCCACCCGCCTCTACACCGCGCTGGCATCGGAGTCCGCCGAGGCCCGGGCCTACCTCGCCCGCACCGCCTTCGCCGCCAAGGATTACCCCACGGCCCGCCGGTACACCGAGGAACTCATCACCCTCTTCCCCGACGAACTGCAGCTGCGCTCCAACCTCGACGAGATCCTCAAGGCCGAGGCCCCCCGCCAGTGAAAACCGCCGACAAGCTGTGGCTGGTCACCCTCGGCGTCCTGGCCGTTGTCGCCTGGCTACGGAACACGCGTTGGTGGGGGGAAGCCGCGGATGTGCTCCCGATCCTTGTTGCCCTGCCGCTGGGCGCGTGGCTCGGCAAGCCGTGGACCTTTGCCGACACTCCGTTTCGACTCCACCAAACCAGCCTCGGCATCGGCATCCTCCTCACCGTGGTTGGAGGCTTCCTTTCCATCACCCTGCTTCTGGCCGCCGGTTGGACCTGCCTCCTATGGGCTTGGCTCCGTGAACGCACCCCGGCCTCGGAACACGGGCGACTCCGCCGGATCCTCGTCTTCGCGTTCCTCGCCTTCCCGTGGGTCACCCTCGACCTGGAGGCCGTCGGATGGTGGTTCCGCCTCAGCGGCGCCTACGTGACGGCGGGCCTGTTCAAGGCCATCGGCTTCCATGTCATCCACAACGGCACCGAACTGACCATCCAGGGCGCCCCCATCGCGGTCACCGCGGCCTGTTCCGGCCTGAAGGTCCTGCAATCCATGCTCATCGCCGGGTCCTTCCTGGCCCATGTCCTCCTCGGCGACACCCCGCGCTACTGGCAGAACATCGCCGCCCTCGCGGCCATCGCCTGGGCCGCCAACACCGCGCGGATCCTGCTGATCTCGGTGGCCTCCCTGACCTTCGGCCAGGAGTTCGCCATGGGGCTCTTCCACACCTGGGGCGGACTGTCGGTCCTCGTCCTCATGTTCATCGCCTGCTGGGGCCTCTTCCAGTGGCAGGCCCCACGCCAAAACCCCGCGTAGCCACCCCCATGGACGCCACCTCCAACGAAAAGCGCCGGTTCCCCGACGTCGCCTGGCCTGCCCTCGCCTTCTCCCTCTGGGCCTGTCGCGATCTGCTCGTCGTGTGGCGTCATTCCCCCCTCGACCGCTTCGAGTGGCTCGCCTTCCTGATCTGGCTCGTCCCCATCCCCTTGTATTGGCGCCGCGGCATCCCTCCCGCCTACCGATCCATCACCCTGCTCCTCGGATTCGGTCTCGCCCTGACCCTCGCCGGCATCGTCCTCGACACCCACTCCGCCTCGCACCTTGGCCTGATCGCCATCCTGGCCGCCTTCGGTAACCGCTCCCGATTCGCTCCCCTCTGGTGGTTCTCCGCCCTGGCCTGGATCCCCCTCCTGACCATGGCCACCAAATCCCTGCCCCCAACCGCCATCTACGCCATTCGAATTTCCCTCGCCCTCCTCGGCACCACGGCTGTCCTCCTCAGCCCAACCCCGCGCACACCAGCCCCGCCTACTCCCACCCCCACCCCGTGAGACCGTCCACTCGGAAAGCCTTCTGGATCGGCATCGGCTCCATCGCCGCCCTCGCCGTCGCCTGGGATTTCATCCCGCTGACGGACGCCTCCTCCCGCCTGAATCTCCTCCCCACCCAGGGCCTTGGCTTCGCTTCCCGCGAACTCCCACTCTCCGACACCGAACGTCAGGTCTTCGGCAAGGCCTCCCTCATCAAGCGCGTCTACCAGGTCGGATCCGACCGCATCATCCTCCAGATCGTCGACGGCACCCGCGATCGGCACGCCGTCCATGACCCGCTCTATTGCTTCCGCGGTTCCGGTTGGACCGTCACCCAGCAACGCGACCGGCCCATTCCCGGCGGCACCGCACGTCACCTCATCCTGTCGCGGAACGGAACCACCGCCGAAGCCATCTTCTGGTTGTCCGACGGGCGCGAACGTCACAGCTCCCCCAGTCGCTACTGGTGGCAGACCGCCCTCCGACGCCTCACCCTCGGCCGGTCGGGCTCGGAACCCGTCCTCATCATCCTCCAGCCCTGGCCCGGCCAGACCATCTCCTGGGATGATGTCCTGACCCGGATCGGTCCCCTGTTTGAAATCTGACACATCAGGTACACGCGCCCCGGAATCCCCTCCCTTTCCAGGATGAATGCCTCCCCCGCCACCATCGGCGTCGTGATCCGGTTCAAGGACTCCGCCACAACCCTCCCTGAAGTCCTCGAAGCCCTCCAACGCCAGACCCGACGCCCCGACCGGATCGTTGGCGTGAACACCGGGGCCTCGGACAACTCCGCCGAGCTCATCACCCGTGCCGGTGGCACCGTCGTTCCGTGGACCCAGCCGTACCATCACGCCCGGGTGCTCAACTTTGGCATTTCCCAATGCCCCACCGACCTCGTCCTCGTCGTTTCCTCCCATACCGTCCTCAAGTCTCCAGACGCCCTCGAACGTCTCGCCGCCTGCATGGAGGACCCGAACACCGCCTGCGCCAGCGGTCGATGGGACGATGATCCCCACCATCGGGATGTCATCACCATCGAGGAACTCCGCGGACGCGGCATGAAGATCGCCTCCATCTACACCAACTCCATGGGCCTGTTCCGGCGCGCCTTCTGGACGGAGGCTCCCTTCGACGAAACCCTCGTCACCATGGAGGACTACGCCTGGGCCCTCGACCAGGCCGCCCGGGGCCGCGTCATCCGCCGCATCCGATTCGACTACGCCTACCTCCGACAGGGCCGTCCCCGCCATTTCACGTTCACCTGCATTGCCTTGCGCCTCGCCCGACGTTACGGCCTGCGCCTCGCGTGGCTGGGCCCCCGCGGCAGCCTCACGGGCTGGCTCAAGAACCGTTCCCGCACGGATCCCGAAGGCCAGGAACTCGCCGGAATGCACCTCGCCCGACTCCGCGCCTGGCTCCTCTGGCGCTGGGCCTCCCTCGACAAGGAGGTCTGAATTCGGAGTTCCAAGTTTTCAGTTTCAAGTTTCAAGCCGGACTAGGCCGCGTGCCCTCACGCGGCGGAGTTCCAGGCATCGCCGGGTGAGGGCACCCGGCCTCCAATGGGAAGTCCCCAGTTCCCAGATTCCAGAACTGAAGAGGGCATCCTTTTGGATTCCGGATTCTGGCAACTGGGAACTGGCAACTCCCCCCGCGCCCCCGTTTGCTTGAATCTTGAAACTTCAAACTTGGAACTTCTCCCCACACGCCCCTTCGGGCTCGTCATCGGCCCCGAACCTGCTAGCTACAGAACGAACACACACTCGATCCCTGGCTTATGAACCCCTTGTACCGCTGGGCCCCCGCCAGCGCGTGGTTTGCAGGACTCCTCCTCCTCGCAAACAACGCCCTGAACGCAGCCGCTGACCCCACCCCGGACGTCGCCGCCATCCAGATCGATGCGGGTCGTCCCGTCCTCCGGTTCAACCCCGTCCCCGCCGCCGTTTCCTATTCCATCTACGGCGGGTCAGACCTTGCCCAACCCTTCTCGCTCCTCCCGGGCAGCCTTCTCGACTTCCAGTGGACCGGGAACACCCCCGCCGCCGCAGCCGCCGGATTCTACCGCGTCCAGGCGCAGACCCTTTCCCCGGCAGCACTGGCTGCCGCCAATCTCCTCCAGCGCATCGCCTACGGCCCCACGCCGGATGACCTCGACGAAATCAACCGCATCGGCGTCGAGGCCTACATCGAGAAGCAGCTCACCCCGGAATCCATCACCGAAGACCTCGACACACCCCAACCCTTCGTCGAGGAATGGCGCAAGGTCAGCATCACCGGGGTCGTCACCTCCTCCGCCCTCTACATCTACCTCGACGGCCCGGGCAACGTGTACCTCGATGGCCTCCGGCTGGTCGCGGGTTCCACCGACAATGGCACCGCTCCCAACCTGATCCGGAACGGGGACTTCGACACCGCGCTGGGCAACGAGTGGGCCTTCGCAGCCAACGTCAACGCCTCCGCCCGCAGCGCCCAGGTGGCCAAGACCGGAAATGCCTCGCTCAACCTGATCGCCACCGAAGCCGGATCCTCCCTCTCCAGCTCGCTCAGCCAGGTCATCACCCCGAGCCTGGTCAACAATGGGACCTACACGCTTTCCTACTGGTACTACACGGCGAACACCAACCGCCAGTTGACCGTCCGCTTCTCCGGTGCCACCAGCGAAACCCTCGCCGGCAATGGAATCATCACCACCCACGGCCTCAGTGGCGCCAACGAAAGCCTCCCCAGCCTCTACACCCCGATGCTGGAGGCCGGCACCGCCACCATCTCCCAGCTGCGTTCGTGGCACCTGATGAAGGCCGTCGCCTCCAAGCGCCAGCTGAACGAGGTCCTCCGCCAGTTCTGCGAGAACCACTTCGTCACCCAGTACGGCAAATCCAACGACTACTTCGACGGCGCCGGTTATCCCAACGAGGTCTCCCCGTTCGTGGCCACCCAGATCGAATACACCGAGAACCGGAAGTGGCAGGAGGCCCTGCTCCGTCCCAACGTCACCTTCCACGACCTCCTCCGGATCAGTGCCGAAAGCCCGGCCATGATCATCTTCCTCGATACCGTCAATTCCCGCGGCAACCGCAACACCGACGGCACCTACCGCATCGCCAACGAGAACTACGCCCGCGAACTCTGCGAGCTGTTCTGCTTCGGCGTCGACAACGGCTACGACCAAGGGGACATCGTCCAGATCTCCCGCGTCTGGACCGGCTGGACCACCCAGCTCCGCGCCCCGGCCGACGTCAACAATCCCTTCGCCCCGCGCTCCACGGTCTACAAGGATCCGACCCTGACGACCAACCTCACCTCCCTCACCAACCTCGTCGGCACGTGGACCCTCCGCTACAGCGAAGGCCGCCACGACCCCCGGCCCAAGTATCTCTTCCACGAGAAGAACGCCTCCGGAGCCCCGATCGCCAACAGCCCGCGCAGGGTTCCCGCACGATTCGGCGCTCCCTGGGCCGGCCGCTCCTACGGCCTTGCCTTCACGACCTCGGGCAACACCACCAACACCATCCAGGAAGGCTACGCCACCCTGCGGCACATGGCCGACCAGCCCTTCACCCAGGAGTTCATCGTCGTGAAGCTCTGCCGCCTGTTCGTCCATGACGACTTCCAGGTCGGATACGACTTCACCGACGCTGAAACCTCGCCCGAGGAAGACCTCGTCAAGGCCGCCATGCTCGCCTGGGAAAACCCGCCCGGCGGCGGACCCAAGGGCCAGCTCCGTCCCGTCATCCGCACGATCCTCAATTCCTCCGTCTTCCGCTCCAGCGTCGCCAGCCAGCAGAAGATCAAGACCCCGCTCGAATACTCCGTCTCCGCCCTCCGCGCCTTCCGCACCGAGAACGGCGACGGCTCCTTCACCGCAAGTTCCAATGGCGTCGGCCTCCAGGCCCCCATGAACCGCGCCGGCCGCATGCGCCTCTTCGACCGCGCCGAACCCGATGGCTACTCCGAGTACGGCCAGGCCTGGATCAGCGCCGGCACCCTCGCCGAACGTCTCCGCTACGTTCAGGCCCTCTCCCTCCGCCCGGCCAACCGCCCTTCCGGCGAACTCGACTCCCGCACGCTCATCGATCCGGTCGCCCTGCTCCGGAAGAAGAAGCCCGCCGCGCTGACCGACGCCGCCGTCGCCGCCGATTACTTCCTCGAGCTCCTCTTCCCGGCCGAAGGTCAGGCCAACCTGCAACCCTACCGCGACCTCGCGATCCGGTTCCTCAACACCGCCGACAACGGCACCACCGCCAGCCTGTACTCCTCGCTCGGTGCGGGCACCACCGTCCATGACACCCGCGTCCGCGGACTGGTCTCCTTCCTCATGACCACGTCGCGGTTCAACGAGCAGTAAGCCCCCCCCACCGCACACACAACACCCCGAGCGTCTCCTCCCCATGAACACGCCGAACATCCTCACCCGCCGCTCCTTCCTCAGCCGTTCCTCCGCGCTGGGTCTCGGAACCGCCCTCGCCACCCTGACGGACATCCCCTTCGTCATGCAGCGCGCACTCGCCGAAGGCAACATCGGCAAGCCCGGCGCCAACGGTCGCGTGAAGAAGATCCTCTTCCTCTTCCTCCGCGGCGCCAACGACGGCCTCAACGCCGTCATCCCCTACGGCGATCCCAACTACAGCACCGCCATCCGTCCCACCCTGTACGTGCCCCCCGATCCCGGTGCGGCCTGGCAGAATTCCGGCCCCGCCTACTTCCCCACCGCTGGCGCCAACGTCGGCACCTTCAACCGCGCCGACGGCACCCCGCTCACCGGCCTCGCCCTCGGCAATGGCTTCGCCGGGCTCCACCCCTCCCTCAAGTTCCTCGCCCCCGTCTACAACGCCGGCGATCTCGCCATCCTCCACCGCGTCGGTTACCCGCGGCAGTCACGGTCCCACTTCGACTCGCAGGATTACTGGGAAACCGGCAGCCCGCGCGACAGCTCCATCAAGGACGGCTTCCTCTACCGCGCGATGGTCGAGTCCGGTCTCGCCTCCACCAACGCGCTCACCGGCGTCTCCTTCCAATCCTCGCTGCCCCTCGTCCTCCGCGGCTCCAAGGCCGCCATGACCAACCTCAGCGACACCGACCGATACAACCTCCTCGGCGTCCCCAATTCCGCCGCCGGCAATGCCAAGGCCGACCTGTTCCTCAACGCCGCCAACCGTACTGCCGCTCCCGATCGCAAGTCCCGCGACCTCCTCGAACTCCAGTACAAGAACCTTTCCAAGACCCTCCAGACGTTCGCGGACATCAACTTCAACCAGCAGATCCTCGACAACGAGAACACCGACGGCGACACGCCGTACAACCTGTTCCCCACCTCCAACGCCACCAACGGCGGTTACGCCGCCCGCGGGAACAACGCCGCCAAGTACGTCGTCCCCACCGCCTCGTACGACTACTTCGAGCAACTCCGCGCCGCGGCCCTCATCCTCAACAAGACCGACGCCATCGTCGCCGGAACCCAGATCGACGGCTGGGACACCCACTCCAGCCAGGGCGGCGTTACCGGCAGCCACGCCAACCTCCTCCGCCGCGTCGGCTGGTCCATCTACGCCCTCCGGAAATATTTCCTCCAGAACCCCGACCAATGCCGCTGGGACGACCTCGTTGTCGTCACCCTCTCCGAGTTCGGTCGCACCACCATCGAGAACGACGACAACGGCACCGACCACGCCGAAGCCTCCGTCATGCTCGTCGCCGGCGGCGGCGTGAAGGGTTTCGATCCCGCTTCCAAGCGTCCGGGCGTCTTCGGGTGTTCCCCGTCCGACCCCGTCCCGTGGCAGACCGGCCAGACCGGATCCATGATGCAGGTCGAGTCCCGTTACCTCAAACGCGCCATCGACTACCGCTCCGTCCTCGGCAAGGTCATCCGCGACCACCTCGGCGCCACGCCCGACCAGCTCAACCGGATCATCCCCGGCTACGCCAAGTCCTCCGAAGCCCTCAAGGCCGGCGGCACCCAGACCGCCGACGGCACCCGCATCCAGGGCGAACCCGATCTGTTGGTCTGAGTTGCCAGTTCCCAGAGGCCAGTTTCCAGCAGTCAAAGGTAGCAGACGACGTGAGGAGGCTGGTCCCCCACGCCGGAGGCGTGGGAGCAGGTAGCCCGGGGTGCGAAGCAACCCCGGGTCATGTGCTGAATGAATCATCAACCCCGGAGGGGTTGCAGAGTCGGTGGGGTAGCAGCCGAATGCGGAAGGTAGCACCCAGCGTACGGAGGCTGAGGTGAAGCCCCATCCTCCCAGCCCCAACGGGGCGTCCTACGACAGCCCGGGGCAACGCCCCGAGGTCTACCGCCCCATTCATCGACCAAGCCCTGAAAGGGCGGCCTACCCGCCACCACCCTTCCCACGACACGCCCCCTCCACCTGATCCGACCGCGCCGATCCCACCAATCCGCCCATCGCCGGCGCATCGCATCATCGCAACCACCCAAGACTTGCGAGCAACGGAGGCCAATCGCACCCTGCTCCAATGACGCCACAACCCAACATGCGGAGATCCGGGACGGCTTGCAGACGGATCGGCATTGGGTTGCTGGCGGTTGCCCTCATGGCCACGGCGTGGCTGCTTTTGCCCCTCCGGATCGCAGACCCGAAGATCAACGAAGGGGTGGCGCTCGGCGCCATCGAAGTGGCTTTCATCGCCGCTGGAGCCTCGTTCCTGATGCGACCCTATCGCTGGTGGGTTCGCATCCTCGCGGCGAGCCCGTTCGCCATCCTGGGCTTGCTGTATCCCTGCGCCCTCGTCCTGTCCATGGTCGGCGGAGGCCTTTTGAGTCAGTACGAAGCGGTCGCCTCGGTGCCCCTCAATGGTTCAAGAGTGGTCGCCTACAGGATCAACGGTGGTGCTACGATGGACTACTTCATCCGCATCACGCATGAGATGCCGATCCTTCCGGGCATCATTTCGGCCCGAATCCTCCAACAACAGAACCACGCATCCCGGGCATCGTTGGCCGTCACCGGCCCGAATCTCATCTCGGTCTCCATCAACGATGGGGAACCCAGGGAACACACATTGCGCAAATACGTCGTGTTCTAGGTAACGAGAGATCTGCCACCTCCCCCAGCCTCCTCACGTCGACTGCTACGTCGGGGAGCGTAGCTGACGAGGTCACGAGGCAGGGCCAGCGGGAGTTCCCAGATCCCAGAACTGGGGACTGGTTTCTGGCAACTGGGTTCTCCCTCCACAGCCTCCTCACGTCGACTGCTACGTCAGGGAGGGTAGCTGACGACGTCAGGAGGCAGTGGTCCCAGCTTCAAACTTGAATCTTCAAACTTGAAACTCCTTCACGCCATAATCCCCTTCACCAACTCCCCATGCACATCGGTCAGGCGATAATCACGTCCCTGGAACCGGTAGGTCAGCTTGAGGTGATCGAGTCCGAAGAGGTGCAGGATCGTGGCGTGCAGGTCGTGGACATGGACCTTGTTCTCGACGGCGTGGAACCCGAAGTCATCGGTCCGTCCATACACGACCCCCGGCTTGATGCCGCCACCTGCCATCCAGATCGTGTACCCATGCGGATGATGATCGCGTCCGATCTGATCCGGACTCAGGGCACCCTGCATCATGGGCGTCCGACCAAATTCCCCACCCCACACCACGAGGGTTTCGTCGAGCAGGCCGCGTTCCTTCAGGTCGCGGACCAAGGCGACCGCCGGTTGATCCGTCTCCGCGCACCGCTTCTTCAGATCGAACACCAGGTTGCCATCCGGCCCGCCGTGATGATCCCACCCGCGGTGGTACAGCTGCACGAACCGGACGCCACGCTCCACGAGTCTCCGCGCGAGCAGGCAGTTGTTCGCGAAGGACGCCTGACCCGGGGTCGTGCCGTACGCCTCATGCGTCTTCGGGGTCTCCTTGGAGATGTCCATCACCTCCGGGACGCTGGTCTGCATCTTGTACGCCATCTCGTAGGCGGCGATCCGCGTCTGGATCTCCGGATCCTGAAGTACCTCATGACGCATCTGGTTCAGGTCCTTCAACGCATCCAGCGACTGCCGACGACGCTTGGATCCCATGCCTTCCGGATTGCCCACGTACAACACCGGATCCCCCTGTGAACGCAGCGTCACGCCCTGATGCATCGTCGGAAGGAAACCGCTGCCCCACGACGCATTCGTGAGCGGCTGACCCACGCCGGTCATCAACACGACATAGGCCGGCAAATCCTTGTTCTCGCTGCCCAACCCGTAGCTGAACCACGAACCCATCGCGGGCCGACCCGCCAACTGGGCACCGGTGTTCATGAACAGCGTGGCCGGATCATGGTTGAACGCCTCGGAGTGGAATCCCTGCACGAAGCACACGTCATCGACGATCGTCCGCAACTGCGGCAACAACTCGCTCAGCCACATCCCGGACTTCCCATAACGGGCGAAGGTGTAAGGCGAGGCCAGCAGCTTGGCGTTCTTGCCGATCTGGGCCAGACGGATGTTCTTCACCAGGTCCTCGGGCACCTGCTGGCCGTTGCGCTTCGTCAGCTCCGGCTTCGGATCGAACAGGTCGAGATGCGACGGTCCACCCGACTGGAACAGGTAGATGATCGATTTCGCCTTGGGCGCGAAGTGCGGCTTGCCCAGCACCGGTTCGCCGGGCGTTGCCGAGAAGAGCTTTTCGTTCAGGAGCGAGCTCAGGGCCAAGGCACCCATGCCCGTTCCGCATCGCTGCAGGAAACGTCGACGGGTGGTGTCACGCAGCTGTTGGATCGCCTGTTCCGGATGGAATTTCATGGAGGAAAGGAAAAGTTGGAATGTGTTCGTTCGCTGCGGTGGGCGATTACTTCGTCAGCGTTTCGTCCAGATTGAAGAGCACGTTGCCGAGCATCATCCACGGCGCGAGCCGACGCGGATCGGTTCCTGCCGGGATGGATGCCGAACCCACGGAAACCAATTCACCGGCGCCCTTGGCATCGCGGGCAAAGGACTGGGTCTGCTGCTTCACGAAGGCTACGAGCCGGGTCTTCTCGGCGGCCGTGGGCGGCCGGCCGACACAGGTCCGGAAGGCATACTCCACGCGGGCCGCGTCGTCCTTGCCCCCCTCGGCCAGGATGCGTTGCGCGAAGACCCTCGCCGCTTCCAGCAGCGTGGGTTCGTTCAATGCCGCCAACGCCTGCAACGGCGTGTTCGTCCGCGGCCGACGCGCCACGCAGACCTCGCGGCTCGGCGCATCAAAGGTGGCAAAGGTCGGGTACGTGCACACCCGGCGCCAGAACGTGTAGACCGCGCGACGATACAGATCCGGTCCCTCGCTCAACGGCCATTCGTCCATGCCGATCTCAGGACGCAGGAACCCGATTTCCTTCCAGAGATTCGCGACCTGCACCGGATGGACGCTGGGCCCACCGATCTTCGGATTGAGAAGCCCGCTCACGGCGAGCCCGTGATCGCGGATCATCTCGGCATCCATGCGGAACCGAGGCCCACGCGAGATCAGCCGGTTGTAGAAATCCTTCTCCAGCCGCGTCGCATCCGCCGCCGCGTTCTGGCGATACGCCGCCGACATCACGATCAGCTTCTGCATCGCCTTCACGTCCCAGCCGAGGCGCACGAACTCGGTCGCGAGCCAATCGATCAACTCCGGATGCGAGGGCGGCTCGCCCTGGCGGCCGAAGTCCTCGGAGGTCTTCACGAGGCCTGTTCCAAAGCAACGTTCCCAGAACCGGTTCACCGTGACGCGCGCCGTGAGCGGGTTCGCCGGATCCACCAGCCAGCGCGCCAGCGCCAGCCGGTTCACGGCCGCACCTTCCGGCAACGCGTGGAACACCGCCGGCACCGCCGCTGAAACGTCCTTGCCCCGCGAGAGGAAATCACCGCGCTGATGCACGTAGGTCTGCCGCGGCTGCGGTTCCCCGCGCTCCTGCATCACCATCGTGCTGAACTTCTGCGCGGCCAGCTGCTTCTCGCGCTGCTGCAATCGGAGGATCTCGCGCTCCAGCCCGCGGACCGTCTCCGAAGCTTCGCGATGGGCCGATGCCAACAGCTTCTTCTGTTCCTCGGTGCGTGCGGCCGGCTTCACCGCCAGCGCATCCCGGACCTCCGTTGAGAATGGCCAGCGCAGGTCCGGCTGCTTCTCCGTTGTCACCGAGATCCGGAACCGTCCCACGCAATGGCTGTTCCCGTGATAGTGATCGAATCGGAATCCCAGACGGCTACCGCCCTTGAATCCCGCCGGTTCCTGAAGGCTGGCCACCAGCACATGCCGCTGGCCGAATCGCGGTCCAATCGCCCACCCCGTCTTCGGATTCCCGTCTACCGCGTGTTCGGCGCGGTAGTACTGTTGTTCCCAGTCCGCCGTCGCCGTGGCGAATACGAGGTTCGTGTTCGACGGCATCGGCCCGGACTTCGGCACCGCCGAGAAGGCGAACTCATCGAGGATGAAGTTCCCCGACGCGCCCCAGCGCCCCGGTCCGTTCTTCGGCAACGAAGGATCCGGAAGCACCTCGAGCATCACGGCCGTGATCCCCGTCAACCCTGTCTCCGATTCGACCGTGATCGTGTCGTAGATCGGATTCACGCCCTTCGCGAGAAGGGAGCCATCCGCAAGGTTCGTGTACCCCGACCCGCCCGTGGAATGCGGATTCCGCAGTTCGAGCACCTTCCACGTGTCGCCTGCCTTCGCGGCACGCTTCTCCCATTGCGCCTGTTCCGCGGCCAACGCGGCCTCGACGGCTGCCAGTTCCTTCTGCGTCGACTCCAACCGTCCCTTCACGAAGTCGCGCGACAGGCTCAGGTCCGGAGCGGGAACATCAACGGTCGGGGCCACGCTGTAGTTGCCGCCGTCGGTCGAGTTGTTGAAGAACGCGTAAAACTGGTAGTACTCGTCGTGCGAAATCGGATCGTACTTGTGGGTGTGGCACTCGGCGCAGTTCAGGGTCAGCCCCAGCCACGCCGTACCCACCGTCGCCACCCGATCCTTCACGGCCTTGACGCGATATTCCTCGGCGTCACCGCCGCCCTCGTCGTTGATCTTGGTGTTGCGATTGAACCCGGTGGCGATCCGCTGCTCCAGGGTGGCGTTCGGCACCAGGTCGCCGGCGATCTGATCGATGGTGAACTGGTCGAACCGCTGATTCCGGTTGAACGCCTGGATCACCCAGTCGCGGTAGGGCCAGATCGAACGGGCGAGGTCCACCTGATAACCGTTCGAGTCCGCATAACGCGCCAGATCCAGCCAGCCACGCGCCATGTGTTCCCCGAATTGCGGCGACGCCAGCAAGCGGTCAACTGCGGCTTCATAGGCGTTCGCTGAGGTATCCTTCCGGAAGGCCTCGACCTCCGCCCACGTCGGCGGCAATCCGGTCAGGTCCAGCGAGACCCGGCGCAACAACGCGGCGCGATCCTCCTCCGGCCGCATGGAGAGTCCCTCCTTCTCCAGACGCGCCTGGATGAATCGGTCGATCTCATTGTGCAGCGTCACACTTGAGGTCCGAACTTCGGGCACCGCGGGCCGAACCGGCGCACGGAAGGACCAATGCGCCCGCGGATCCACCTCAGGCCAGACCGCCCCCTCGGAAATCCAGCGCCGCAAACTGCTGACCTCGGCGGCCGTCAACCGCGGCTCCTTGGGCGGCATCACGTCATCCGGATCGAGCGTGGTCACCCGCTTCAGGATCTCGCTCTCGTCCGGCTTGCCCGGGACCAGTGCAAGCTTCCCCGACTTCGCCGGCTTCAACGCCAGCGTCCGCGTGTCCAACCGGAGGTCACCCTTCTGCTTGTCCGGCCCATGGCATTCGGAGCAGCGCTTGATCAGGATGGGCTCGATCTCCTTGGCGAAATCCACACCGGGCTCCGCTGCGGTTCCGTGCGCGGCGGCGAGCAACAGACCCAACACAACAGGCGTGGCAACCGAACCGAAACCCCGACGCTGGACAACCGGATGAACGATGGTGCGCATGACTCGAAAAAACCGTCCGCAATCCTCGCCTTCCCACCCCGCCTTGGCGAGGCCCGAAACGGGGCCAATTGTACCCAGTCCTCCCCATGGGTTGTTGAAGGCCGGGTGCCATCACCCGGCGATGGCTTCAACTTCGGGTCTTCCCTGCCCGCCCCCCCTCTCCCGGATTGATCCTTGGCTTTCAGACCCGGGCAGTCTCCTCTGGAGGAGACGGTTTCGATTATGACTTTTGAAGCGCTCCTGTTTGCGACGGTGATCCTCTGGCTCGCCATCTGCGGAGCCGTTTTCCAATCGGTGATCTGGTGTCTTGCCGGACGTCGCCCGCGTTTCATCGGAGCCATGATCCTCTCCGCGTTGGCTGTCGGTGCCAGCATCGCCGGCTACCTTTTCCTCCGCGTGAATTACACGCAGACCGCCAACGGACAGACCACGCTCCACCTCGACTCCCGTTGGTTCTTCATCGCGTCGTTCATTGTCGCGACTGCTGCCTTCGCCAACGCCCTCCGTTGGCGGCTCCGCTTCGGCGCGGCACCCGAACACAGATCCTACTGAACCACAGCCTCTCGATGGGCCTCCTGCATCCCCCAACGTCCCCTCGGCTCCGGGAGCTTGCATGGCCATGGACGGTGCAGTAGATCAACGCCGCTCTCCGGCCCATTGGGCATCTGCTCAGCACGTTTCAGCCCGCACCAGATTCACAACCTGTTCGCGATGGGCCCCGACGATGAACCCGGAATGCACACGGATGGGCACAGGATTCATGATTCTCTTGTACATGGGTGGGTCAACCCTCCGGGCCAATCGTGGCGAAGGCGGATTTCCTGTTTCCGCGGCCTCGATTCGCGGGGATGACGTCCGTGCCGCCCTTGCACCAAGTTTGCTGCGCAGGTCCAGACCATGAGAAATCTCGGTCTCGACATCCTGAGACTGGTGGCGGTCGTCCTCGTCCTGGGGCGTCACCTTTACCTCCCCAAGGAGGAGATCCCATTCCTGAAGCTGTGGCAGACCGGCGGCTGGGTCGGTGTCGACCTGTTCTTTGTCCTGAGCGGCTATCTGGTCTCCGGTCTGCTTTTCAGGGAGTACCAGCGCCACGGCACCGTGGATCTCAAACGCTTCCTGATCCGGCGGGGTTTCAAGATCTATCCGGCCTTCTATGCCATGATCCTCACCACCCTCGCCGTCGCGTTGGTGACCGGTGAGGGACTTCGATGGTACCGGGTGGCAGGCGAACTCCTGTTCCTGCAGAACTACCTGGGCGGCCTCTGGCATCACACCTGGTCGCTCGCCGTCGAAGAACACTTCTATCTCTGGATCGCGTTCCTCTGCTTCTTCGCGCTCCGCAGGGACTGTCTGCAAGGCAGTCCTGGGAATCCCTTCCGGATGGTCCCGCGTCTGTTCCTCCTCACCGCTGCCGCCTGCCTCCTGCTCAGGATCGCCACCCTGTTCGTTTTCAAGTCCTACTCGCACAGGGCCTACCTGTTTGGAACCCACATCCGCATCGACTCCCTGATGTACGGGGTCCTGCTTTCCTACGCGTCCCACTTCCACCAACTCGAATCCAGGCTGGCCAGGATCAACACCCCATCCCTCCTCAGCGCAGGATGCCTCTCCCTGTGCCCTGCATTCCTCTTCCCCGTTGAAATCCACAAGGCCGTTTCCGTCCTCGGGGTCATCCCGTTCTATTTGGGGTCGGGCCTGCTGGTTCTGGCCGCACTACGACTGCGCGGTACGCGGAACCCACTCCTCGGCTTCCTCGGTACACTCGGGGCCTCCAGCTATTCGATCTACCTGTGGCACCTGCCCTTCCTCATCTGGGGCTGGCCGCTCTTCCAGAAGATCCCCGGCTGCGATGGTTACTTGGCCTTCTTCTGCTTCTACCTGCTCGGATCCCTCGTCTTCGGCTGGATCCTGAGCAAGGCCATCGAATGGCCCGTGCTGAAGCTCCGCGAGCGCCTCTTTCCCAGCGAACCGGTTCCACCGAAAGCAGGCCTGTCACCCAGCGTCCCCTCGACAGAGGCCCCGCCTGCCGTCTGATCCGTCTCCATCCGCCCCAGGGAGTCCTCCCCGGCATTGCTCCCCAACCATCGAGCAGGTTTGCTTCATCCATGACGGGAAGCACACACCTCGGCCGATGGCTGCTCATCGCACTCGCGGCACTCACGCTGGCTTCTTCCGGCAACGCCTCCGATGGCAACCGTCCGGTCGGAAGATCCTTCGCGACGCGGTCGGAGGTCATCGCACGGCACGGAATGGCGGCCACCAGTCACCCGCTCGCCACCGGCATTGCCGTGCAGGTCCTCCGCGAGGGTGGTTCCGCCGTCGATGCCGCCATCGCCGCCAACGCCTGTCTCGGACTGATGGAGCCCACCGGTTGCGGCATCGGCGGGGACCTCTTCGCGATCGTGTGGGATCCGAAATCCCGCCGACTGCACGGTCTCAACGCCAGCGGACGTTCCCCCGTTCGTTGACGCTGGAGGAATTCCGCCGACGCGGCCTCACGCGGATCCCCTCGTACGGACCGTTGCCGGTATCCGTGCCAGGCTGCGTCGACGGATGGCATGAACTGCACGCCCGCTTTGGCCGCCGTTCCATGGCATCGAATCTCGCGCCGGCGATCGCCTACGCCCGCGAAGGCTTCCCGCTGACGGAAGTCATCGCCGATGGCTGGGCCCGCAATGTCCGCAACCTCTCCAGTTACTCGAACATCCTCGCCGTGTACGCGCCCGGCGGACGCACTCCCGCCAAGGGCGAGGTCTTCCGCAATCCTGCGCTGGCCGAAACGCTGGCCACGATCGGGAGCGAGGGTCGCGACGCCTTCTACCGGGGTTCCATCGCCCGCCGCATCGCAGACTTCATGAAGGCGCAGGGAGGTTTTCTCACGACGGACGACCTCGCCGCGCATCGGTCGGAATGGGTGGACCCCGTCTCGGTCAACTATCGCGGATTCGACGTCTGGGAACTGCCACCGAACGGCCAGGGCATCACCGCGTTGATGATGTTGAACCTGCTCGAAGGCTATGAAATGGCCGCCGCCGGGTTCGGTTCCACACGTCACCTCCACCTCTTCACCGAAGCCAAGAAACTGGCCTTCGAGGATCGGGCCGCCCACATCGCCGATCCGGCCTTCTCCGACGTCCCGCTGCGCGGTCTGCTCGACAAGGGCTACGCACAGAAGCGACGCGCCCTGATGCGTCCAGACCAGGCCGCAAAGACTCCGACCGCTGGCAACCCGCAAGGCGGACGCGACACGATCTATCTCTGCACGGCCGATTCCGACGGCATGATGGTCTCCCTCATCCAGAGCAATTACCGCGGCATGGGCTCGGGGATGTGTCCCGATGGACTCGGATTCATCCTCCACGACCGCGGCGAGGCATTCGATCTGGCCGATGGAAAACCGAACACCTACGCGCCGGGGAAGCGTCCCTTCCACACCATCATCCCGGCGTTCGTCACCCGCGATGGCGAACCCTTCCTCGCCTTCGGTGTCATGGGCGGCGACATGCAACCCCAAGGCCACGTCCAGGTCCTCCTCAACCTTTTCGATTTCGGCATGAACCTCCAGGAAGCCGGGGACGCCCCTCGGGCCTACCACACCGATTCCTCCGAACCCACCGGCGAACGCATCACCGCCGGCGGCCAACTCTTCCTCGAACACGGATTCCCCACCGAATCAGTCCGCGACCTGGTCCGCCTTGGCCACAAGGTGGGCTTCACTGGCGCCGGAAACTTCGGAGGCTTCCAGGGCATCCTCTGGGACCGCACCAACCGGGTGTTCATCGGCGGCACGGAATCCCGCAAGGACGGGCAAGCCGCGGGGTACTGACGTCGAATCCCACTCGCCACCCAAACGCGTCGGCCCAACCGGATTCCTTCCCCCGCGCATCCCTTCTCGCGCAGACTTCCCCCATGCGCGTTCCCTGGGCCCCCTTCGTTTCGTGGCCGGCATGGCTCATGAGCCTGCTCATTGTCTCCCTTCCGCTCCGGGCGGAGGAAGCCCCTTTGCGCGTCGACTTCTCGGTCGAGAAGGGCGTCATCCGCCCGCTTCACGGCATCAACAAGGGGCCGCTGGCTCCCGGCGGGATCTTCGATGTCATCCGCGAACAGAAGGAACTCGGCATCCCGAGCACGCGCCTGCATGACTGCGGCTGGCCCAATCCTTACGTGGTCGATCACCACGCCGTGTTCCCCAACCCGAATGCCGATCCCGCCCTCCCGGAAAGCTACGATTTCCGCCTGACCGACGAATACATCGAGGCGGTCCGCAAGACGGGCGCTGAACCCATCTACCGTCTCGGCGAAAGCATCGAGCACACGCCCGTGAAGCGGTACGCCCATCCGCCGGCCGATCCGGACAAATGGGCCGCGGTCTGCCTCGGGATCATCCGTCACTACAACGAAGGGTGGGCGAACGGATTCCACCACCGGATCCAGTACTGGGAGATCTGGAACGAACCGGAGAACCGGCCGGCCATGTGGAGCGGAACCGACGACGACTACCTGCGGCTCTACCGCACCACCGCGCTCGCCGTGAAGAAGGAGTTCCCGTCGCTGAAGATCGGCGGCCCCTCGCTCGGAGCCAGCGGCAGCTTCGTGAAGGGCCAGTTTGTTCCCACGGAATTCGCCGAGCGCTTCCTGAAGATGTGCCGCAAGGACAACGTCCCGCTGAACTTCTTCTCGTGGCATTGCTACACCGCGGATCCCACCGAACTCACCGCGCGCTCCCGGGCCATCCGGCAACTCCTCGATTCCCACGGTTTCACCGAAACCGAGAGCCACTTGAACGAGTGGAATTTCCTCCCCGGCAACAGCTGGAGCCCCATCGGGAAATCCGGAACCCCGTTGGGCCGCCAGCGTTACTACGGGGAAATGGCCGGCGCCCCGGGAGCGGCCTTCATCGCCACCGCGCTGCTGGAACTCCAGGACGCGCCGGTGGACGTCTGCAACCTCTTCCACGGCGAACTCGGCGCCTTCGGCATCTTCACGGAACAGGGCGTTCCCCAGAAATCCTACCAGGCCCTCCGCGCCTTTCAGGGCCTGAGGGAAACGCCACGTCGGGTGGAGTCCCGCGGCGCCATCCCCGGGAAGCGGGCCCTCGCCGCCGGCCTGAGTGCCGACGGCCGCGAAGCCACGATCCTCGTGAGCAACTTCAGCGACCCGCGCTCGGACTTCGCCGTGAACTGGAAGGGATTCGCGTGGACCGGTGGCGTCACCGCCGAGACACACATCGTCAGCGCCGAAACCGATTTCGCCCAGGCCCGCACGGAGGCCCTGACCGTCGACATCGCCTCGATGAACCTGAAGCTGAAGGCACCTTCGATCGCGTTGATCCGGTTGCGTCCGACCGACGGCGCCGCCGCGAAGCCCACGCTGTCCGTGGTGGCCCCCGCAAACCGCCTGGTGTTCCAGCGCGATCAGGCTGGGAACGCCACGATCCGCGTCGCCGGACTCTGCGCCTCGCCGGGCGCCACCGTGGAGGCCCGCCTCTCCGACGTCACCACCGGCAAGGCCGAAGCCTGGTCCGCTCTCGGAACCGTCCAAGCGGACTTCACCTACGAAGGCAAACTGATCGCTCCGTCAGGCTGGTACACTTTGGATGTCCGCGCCCGAAGCGAAGGCACCGAAGCCACCACATCCGTCGAGCGGGTCGGTGTGGGCGAGGTCTTCGTGGTCGTCGGCCATTCCGTCGCCCACGGCGGCGAGATCAATCTTCCCGGCGCGACCGATGATCGTGTCAGCACGATCGCGCTGCCCTCGGGCGATTTCGAATCCCGGCGACGCTACCAGTTCAGCGGTAACCCGCAGTTCCTGCCCAAGCCGGTCGGAAGCCATTTCGATTCCAACATCCACCCCGCTCCCGCCGGACGCGGAACTTATTTCTGGGCCCGGTTCGCAGAACACATCGCCCGCTCCCAGGATGTGCCGATCCTTGTCCTGAACGCTGCCTTCGGTGGCAGCACCCTGGAACACTGGGCGAGGTCCGCCCGGGGCGAGGCCTTCGAACACAGCTTCGTGAAGTCCTCCCTCCGCATGCCCTACATCCGACTCGAACACGCCCTGACCCGCTACGCCTCCATCACAGGACTGCGGGCCATCCTCTCCGACCATGGCCAGAACGATTGGCCCGAGAAGGACGAGGAAAAGATCTTCTCGAACTACAAGGCGTGGATCGAACAGGCCCGGAAGGACACCGGATTTCCGGACCTCGCCGTGGTCGTGAACCGACAGTCGCCCCCCGGCGGTTCCGGTCAGGTCCGACGCGTCCAGGAACGCATGATCCGCGACCATCCCCACTGCTTCCGCGGCCCCGACTACGACACCCTCGCCCGCGAAGACACCACCGATCGGATCCACCTCAGCGAATCCGGCGCCGCCAAGGCCGCCCGCCGCTGGGCCGACGCCTTGGACACACATTTCTTCCAGACCGCAAAACCCCTCCTCGCCCGCTAAGCCGTATCCATGCAGGAGGGATCTCGCGCAGAGGGGCAGAGCCGCTGAGAGAGACAGGAAATCGTGAGTTCGGCCACCCGTGGAGGGCTCACCGCTCGGTGACTCGATGACGATGACGGAAAGGCTCTTTTTCTCCGCGTCTCTGCGTCTCTGCGCGAGTCATTCTGCGCTATCAAACCGCATGGAGACGGCTAAGCGCAGCGCAGAACAACTCCCCACCTCTCGTCACCCAACGCCAAAGGCGTTGAGTCTCCAAGCCAAGGGTTGGCCGAGGAACGAGGCCTACCCTGGGTCGATTGCCCCCACACCACCCAACCACAACGCGGTTGTGGCCCTCTGGCCTCTCCACTGCTCTCCTTGAGACAAGGGGTGCAGCGGTCGAAAGCCCACAATGTCTCAGCGCTGCAGATCCGCCAGGATGTCGCCTGCGTGGGCTTGAACCTGAAAGCAGCAGTTGGAACCGCAGATGACGCAGAGAGTCAGCAGCTTGGATCGGGTGTGCCCTTCACCCGCAAGGTGACGTCTGCACGAGCCTTGGGTGCTGGCATTTCTGCCCCCATCTGCGGAATCGGCGGCATCTGCGGTTAAATGAACTACCGTTTCTAGGTTGAACGCTGCCAAGGGAGGACCGGATCGCTGCCAGCAGCGGGCTCCTGCTCTGCCGCCCGCGCCTGACCCGACAGGAACACCAACGCTTCCCCTGATTGATCAGGCGCGGATTGGTACCGATCCTGCAGCGACCGGTTCTGCATGAACGCCACCCTCGATTACGTCCAGGTCACGATCCCCGGAGGACAATCCGAGCGCGCCCGAGGATTTTACAGCGGTGTTCTTGCCTTGCCGGAGCTTCCCCAAGTCGAGGACCCCGCGGACCGGGTCGTTTCCAGTTATCAGGTGGGGCCCGTACAACTGCGCGTTGTCATGGATCCGGACTTCAAGCCACGCACCACCCCGCTTTTCCGGCTTCTTGTGGGAGATCTTGATCTGTTTGAAGGGAGACTGCGGGACTTCGGCATCGATTTTGGACCGGTCATACGGCCCAGCGGCCCCAGTTGCATCCGCTTCAATGATCCTTTTGGCAACCGTTTGGAGTTGGGTTCCGAAGAGATCTGCCATGGTCACCTGCAACGGGCGGGGGAGTTGCAGAATTGACCTTGGCTGAATCGGGTCTCTGGCACGCGCCAGACAAGATCGCCTGAACGTAGGTAATTTGGACCAAACGGCGCTCGTTGAGGTGGACTGGAAGCTTGCAGCGTGGAAAGAGACTTTCCAACCCATCCTCCGGGATCGGCGTTCAAAGAAGGTAATCGCCTGCACCCAACCAAGATTAATTCCAACCCACATACTCACCCTTCCCCGCCACCGACCCGACGGAACCGTCGGCCCGGCAACTGCCGGATCATGCGTTTCATCTCGAGGCTGAAGAGCGCCACGTTCACGGCGGCCGTGGGCATCCCCACTTCGCGCAGGATCTCATCGGCCTCGCGTTCCTCGGTTCCCAGGGCACGCAGCACGGCTTCCTCGGGTTCCGACAGGGTCAGGGCGGGCCCCGCCGCAGCCGCGGGTCCTGTCGGACGGTTGGGCGGCGGAAACAGGTACTCGAATTCCGGCAGGACATCGTCGAGGCCTTCGCAGAGCTTGGCGCCCTTCTTCAGGAGTTCGTGGCAACCCTTGCTGCGGGGTGAATCGATCCGCCCCGGCACCGCGAACACCTGTCGACCGTAGTCGGTGGCGAAGTTCGCCGTGATCATCGCGCCGCTGGTGAGGTTGGCCTCCACCACAATCGTTCCGATGGTCATGCCCGCCACAATCCGGTTCCGGATGGGAAAGCTCTGCTTGTCGGCGGGCCGATCGAACGGGAATTGGGTCATCACGACGCCCCGTTCGGCAATCCGTTCAAACAGCTCACGGTTCTCAGGAGGAAACACGCGATTGATCCCCGTACCCAACACCGCAACGGTCCGACCACCCGCCGCCAACGCCCCCTGATGCGCGGCCGTGTCGATCCCACGGGCCCCGCCGCTGACGACCGTCACGCCGGTGTATGCCAGCTGGTAAGCAAAACGCCGGGCCACCTCGTTGCCATAGGAGGTCGTCTGCCGCGAACCCACGATCGCGAGGCCGTTGCGGTCCGCCGCCGTCAACGCCCCTTTCAGGTACAGCACGATCGGCGGATCGTAGATCTCGCGCAGCAAAGGCGGATACTCGGGGTCCTCCATGCACAGCACCCGACACCCGAAGTCCTCAATCCGACGCAGCTCTCCGTCCAGATCGACCGTGCCCCGCCAGGTGGCGATGGCGCCGGCGACGTCGGGTCCGATCCCGTGCACCTGTTGGAGTTGGTCGGCATCCGCGTTCAGGATGGAGACGGGATCGCCAAAGGCATTGAGCAGTTGTCGTAGTCGGACGGGGCCGAGGTGCTCGATGAGATTGAGCACGATATAGGCGTGTCTGGGTTCCACCCGGGTTCCATAGCAGCCCGGGTGATGATGCACAAATCCCGGTGGGGATGTTCTGTCTGCAGACAGGATGCACGGGATTTGCAGGATGACTCTCCACCACTGTCTCCCTTCCCCACCTTCTCCCGCCCCATCCTGTCATCCCGCCATCCTGTCATCCCGCCATCCTGTCCTCTTCTTCCCCGCAGACAGGATGCACAGGATTTACAGGATGATTCCTCGCCACCGTCTCCCTTCCCCACCTTCTCCCGCCCCATCCTGTCATCCTGCCATCCTGTCTTCCTCTCCCCCGCAGACAGGATGCACAGGATTTACAGGATGACTCTCTACCACCGTCTCCATTCCCAACCTTCTCCCGCCCCATCCCGTCATCCTGCCATCCTGTCTTCCTCTCCCCCGCAGACAGGATGCACAGGATTTACAGGATGACTCTCTACCACCGTCTCCCTTCCCAACCTTCTCCCGCCCCATCCCGTCATCCTGCCATCCTGTCTTCCTCTCCCCCGCAGACAGGATGCACAGGATTTACAGGATGACGCCTCGCCACCGTCTCCATTCCCCACCTTCTCCCGCCCCATCCTGTCATCCTGCCATCCTGTCTTCCTCTCCCCCGCAGACAGGATGCACAGGATTTACAGGATGACTCTCCACCACCGTCTCCCTTCCCAACCTTCTCCCGCCCCATCCCGTCATCCTGCCATCCTGTCTTCCTCTCCCCCGCAGACAGGATGGCAGTCCGCGGCCATCAAACTTCTTGGTCGGTACGTTCTTGTCTTGCGCCTGAAATCGAGCCGACCGCCACCGAAGTTTAGCAGGAGCCCAACTTCAATACCTGTCGCAGTCAGGTAGTGGACCAACTGGACTTCGTTGGCAGTCGCCAGCGATTGGTTCGCCTTCAATTCCAGCAATACCCGGTCCTCAACCAGGATGTCCGCCGAGAACTCGCCAACAATGACGCCGTCGTAATGAACGACGATCCGTTTTTGACACTCCAACCTCAGTCCCGCTTTTCCCAACTCATGAATCAAGGCCCTGAGGTAAACTGATTCGAGGAATCCCGGCCCAAGTACAGAGTGAACACGCATGGCACAACCAATGATTTTTCCCGTCAGTTCCTGTTCTTCCATTCGAAGAACTTTGAAGACGCCTCCTGCCTGTCAATTCCCACTCATCATCAAAGTCATAGGATGGACAGGATTCACAGGATGATTCCTCACCACCTGTCTCCCTTTCCCGTCTTCTCCAATCCCATCCTGTCATCCCGCCATCCTGTCCTCTTCTTCCCCGCAGACAGGATGCACGGGATTCACAGGATGCCCCCTCACCACCTGTCTCCCTTTCCCGTCTTCTCCAATCCCATCCTGTCATCCTGCCATCCTGTCCTCTTCTTCCCGCAGACAGGATGCACGGGATTCACAGGATGCCCCCTCACCACCTGTCTCCCTTTCCCGTCTTCTCCAATCCCATCCTGTCCTCCTGCCATCCTGTCCTCTTCTTCCCGCAGACAGGATGCACGGGATTCACAGGATGCCCCCTCACCACCTGTCTCCCTTTCCCGTCTTCTCCAATCCCATCCTGTCATCCTGCCATCCTGTCCTCTTCTTCCCGCAGACAGGATGCACGGGATTCACAGGATGCCCCCTCACCACCTGTCTCCCTTTCCCGTCTTCTCCAATCCCATCCTGTCATCCTGCCATCCTGTCCTCTTCTTCCCGCAGACAGGATGCACGGGATTCACAGGATGATTCCTCACCACCTGTCTCCCTTTCCCGTCTTGTCCAATCCCATCCTGTCATCCCGCCATCCTGTCCTCTTCTCCCCCGCAGACAGGATGCACGGGATTCACAGGATGATTCCTCACCACCTGTCTCCCTTTCCCGTCTTGTCCAATCCCATCCTGTCATCCCGCCATCCTGTCCTCTTCTCCCCCGCAGACAGGATGCACGGGATTCACAGGATGATTCCTCACCACCTGTCTCCCTTTCCCGTCTTCTCCAATCCCATCCTGTCATCCTGCCATCCTGTCCTCTTCTTCCCGCAGACAGGATGCACGGGATTCACAGGATGATTCCTCACCACCTGTCTCCCTTTCCCGTCTTCTCCAATCCCATCCTGTCCTCCTGCCATCCTGTCCTCTTCTTCCCGCAGACAGGATGCACGGGATTCACAGGATGCCCCCTCGTCACCTGTCTCCCTTTCCCGTCTTCTCCAATCCCATCCTGTCCTCCTGCCATCCTGTCCTCTGCTCCTGTCAGACTTCCGGGTTGCCAGTGCCGGCCTGAACCGTACCTTTGGCTCGCACATGAGTTCGCAGCTGCAACAGTACCTACCGGTCCTGATGTTCCTTGGGGTGGCGGTCGGTTTCGCCTTTGGAACGTTGATCTTCTCCGTCGTCGCCGGAAAGGTGGGACGGCGCACCAAGGTCAAGGATTCCGCCTACGAGTGCGGCATGCTCCCGGAGGGTGAGGGTTCGGCACGGCTTTCGGTGAAGTTCTACCTGGTGGCCCTGCTCTTCGTCCTGTTCGATATCGAAGTGGTCTTCATGTACCCGTGGGCCGTGACCTACAAGGACATGCTCAAGACCGACGCCGCGCTGGTCCTCGGTGGCATGCTGTCCTTCCTCGGCATCCTCTTCGTCGGCTACATCTACGCCGTGAAGAAGAAGGCCTTCGACTGGCGCAGCTGAGGCCAGTCCCGGGCGCCCTGGCGGCGCCCCCGCCTCCCGCCTCCGTCCCGTCCCACGCGTTTTTCGTACTCTTCGTCCAGCGTCCCTCCAACCGACCCCAACCATGCCCACCCCCATCAAGTTCGGTACCAGCGGCTGGCGCGGCCTCATCGCGCGCGACTTCACATTCGATAATGTCCGCGTGGCCACCCAGGGCATCGCCGACCACTGGAAGGCGGAACTCGAGCGTCCAGGTTCTCCCATTCACGGCCGCAAGCCGGTGGTGATCATCGGACACGACACCCGATTCCTCGGGCGTGAGTTCGCCTTGGCCGTGGCTGAAGTGCTGGCTGCGAACGGCCTCCAGCCCCTCCTCTGCCAGCGCGACGCCCCGACTCCGGTCATCGCCTTCGCCATCCGCTCCAAGAAGGCCATTGGCGGCATCAACATGACCGCCAGCCACAATCCTGCGGAATATCAGGGACTGAAGTTCTCGGTGCAGAACGGTGCCGCGGCCCCCCCGAAGTCACCAAGCAGGTCGAGGCCAACATCCGCAAGCGTCAGGACGAAGGTTGGACCTTCAAGGCAGCGATTGTCGGCACCTACGAGTGCCGCTCCTTCGATCCCGCACCCGACTACTTCAAGCAGATCCGCAAGCTCATCGACTTCGAATCCATCCGGAAGGCCAAGCTCAAGGTCGCCGTCGAACTGATGTACGGCACCGGCCGCGGCTACCTGGACACCTTCCTGACCGAGGACGGCGGGGCAAAGATCATCCGCTTCCATGACGTCCTGAACCCGTCCTTCGGCGGACACCATCCCGAACCGAACGCTGAGGGAATGTCCGAAGCCCGCGAGGCCATCCTCGCCGGAAAGGCACAACTGGGCCTCGGCCTCGACGGTGACGCCGACCGCTTCGGAATCGTCGACAAGGACGGCACCTGGCTGACCCCGAACCAGATTCTCGCCCTCGCCCTGTATCACCTGAAGAAGAACCGCGGCTGGACCGGTTCCGTCGTCCGCACCGTCCCTACCAGCCATCAGGTGGACGCCGTCGCCCGACTTCTGGGCGTCCAAGTCCACGAGACGCCGGTCGGATTCAAGTACATCGGCGCCCTCATGGAATCCGAGCCGGTCATCGTCGGCGGCGAGGAATCCGGCGGCCTGAGCGTGAAGGGTCATGTTCCGGAGAAGGACGGCATCCTGGCCTGCCTCCTCATGGCGGAACTCGTCGCCGTCGAGAAGCGCCCCCTCGGCAAGATCCTCGCCGATCTCGCCAAGCAGGCCGGGGAATTCCACACCGACCGGATCAACGTCGCGGTCCCGGCGGACAAGAAGGAGGCCCTGCTCACACGTCTCGCCGCAGGGATGGAATCCTTCGCCGGAAAGAAGGTCCTGCAGTTCATCACCACGGACGGCTTCAAGTTTGTCCTGCCGGACGATGAATGGGTCGCCTTCCGCGCCTCGGGAACGGAACCGCTCATCCGCTGCTATCTTGAAGCCAAGTCCCCAGCAGGTCTGAAGAAGCTCGCTGCTGCCGCGCGCAAGGTCCTGGCCGCCTGAGCCGGGGCACACCGCAAAAGCGGCCCCGTTTGAAAACAGGGACGGGGTCGCGACGTCCTCGTCGCCTTGGGAAATGGATTGGGAGGGGCAACGAGGACATTGCCGCCCCGTTTTGCATGGGGGCCGTGTTGAGTTGTGCCCCCGCGCCGGAAGCCCCTCTTGCCGGAGTTCCCCGGTCCAACACAGTTGCCGAATGGAACTCCGGAACGCTGAGCAGCTCCTGTCCGTCGAGGAGTATCTGATCGCAGAGCGCCGGAGCGAGGTACGCCACGAATACCTTGGCGGCGCGGTCTACCCGATCACGGAAAGCAGCGAGGAGCACAACGTCGTGATCGGGAATCTCGGCACGTTGCTGCACTCCTACCTTCGCGGTCGCCATTGCCGCACCTTCATGTTGGACATGAAGGTCCGGCTCCAGGTCATCGGTGATGAAATGCTGTGCTATCCCGACATCATGGTGGCCTGCGATCCGCGCGACACGGACCGCTACTTCAAGCGCTACCCCTCGGTCCTGATCGAGGTCCTGTCCCCTGATACGGAACGGACGGATCGCCGGGAAAAGCGGTTCAGCTACCTGGGCATCGAAACGCTGGAAGCCTACATCCTCGTGGCTCAGGACCGGATGGAGGTCACCGTGTTCCGGAAGTCCGCGGACTGGCAACCGGAGATCCTTCGTACCCCCACGGACCCCCTCCAGCTGCCGCACCTCGACTTTGAGGTCGCCCTTTCCGCGATCTACGAAGGACTGAGCCACCAGCCCGACGACACATTCCGGGTCACACCGCTCTGAACCGGGCGCATCTTGACACTGCCCCCGCATGCAACGGGGCGGCGACGTCCTCGTCGCCGTTCCAAAGCCATTCCCAAGGCGATGAGGACATCGCCACCCCGAATCCTTCCCAAAAGGGGGCAGTGTCAAGATGCGCCCCCTGAACCGCTTCCCTAAGCCTCAAACCTTGCCCGGCACCGGGTGCACCCAAGGAGCGCGATACGGCCGGGCCAGAAGCTTGTTTGCCTCACGGTCGTCCACCACCTGCTGCTTCACGGGATCCCACTTCAGCGAGCGCCCCAGTTTCATCGACAGGTTCGCGAGGATGCACGAAGCGGTGGAGATGTGCCCCTGCTCGATATCGGCCACCGGCTTGCCCCGGCTTTCGATGCACTCGACGAGGTTCTTCATGTGCCCACGGATGGCCGGTGCGACATGGCGTTCCAGGTCCTTCTCGTCGCGGTCTTCCGGGTACTGGTCGAGTTCCATGACCTGATCGGCATGCACCGGCTTGCCGCCATCGCGTGGGATGAAGTCGTAACTGAACACGCTCGCCTTGAGCGTTCCCTTCTCGCCGTAGAAGGTGGCCGACCACGGATACTTCTGGTCCGGCATTTCACCCCATGTCCGGTGCGTCCAGACGATCTTCACGTCGCCGAAGTCGAACGTCGCGTTCTGCATGTCGGTGATGTTCGCCCGACTCGCCTTGTCGACGAGGATACCGCCCGTCGAAGAGACGGAAACCGGCCATCCGAGGTCCATCATCCAACGGACCATGTCGAGCATGTGGATGCACATGTCACCCACGATGCCGTTGCCGTACTCCATGAACGCCCGCCAACCACGCGGATGGACGATCTTGTTGTAGGGACGCATGGGTGCGGGCCCGGTCCACATGTCGTAGTCGAGGTAATCGGGCGGGGCCGTGTCGGGCGCGGACGCGAGCGTGTCGCGATTACGCATGTGCCAGTAGCAGCAGATCTCGACGTACGCGATCTTGCCGAGGCGACCTTCCTTGATGAAGCGGTCGCGGGCTTCGATCAGGTGCGGTGTCGACCGGCGTTGGGTTCCCACCTGGACCACGCGCTTGTACTTCCGCGCGGCGGCCAGCATCGCCTGACTCTCGACCACGTCGACACCGGTCGGCTTCTGGACGTAGATGTCGGCCCCGGCCTTGCACGCCTCGATCACCGGCAGCGCGTGCCAATGATCGGGGGTTCCGATGAGGACGATGTCGAGATCCCGCTCGGCCAGCATCTTCCGGTAATCCGAGAAAAGCCGCGGCGTCTTCCCGGATTTCTGGCGGGTGGAGACGATCTTGCCCGCCTCCTCCAGCATCCGCTTGTCGACATCGCACAGGGACACGACATCGACGGGGGCCACCTGGATCAGGCGGAGGAGGTCCGCCTTTCCGTACCATCCCGTGCCGATCAAACCCACGCGCTTGGGCTTGGGTTCACGGGCGAAGGTCGTGGGCACGTAGGTGGCCGCGGCGGCCATCGCGAGCGCGGTCGACCCTTGCTGGAGAAAATGACGGCGGTTCATTCCCACCGTCTAGCCCGCGCAGCCACCCCTTGGGAAGGGCAAACTGGGATCAGGACAGGATCCGCGATCCGTCGTTGAGGAAGATGCCCTTGAACATCATCTCCAGCGCCTGCGGATTGCCGGCCTTCGCGAGGGCTTCCTTCTCGGAAACGACCTTGTCCTTCACCAGGTCGTACAGCGCCTGGTTGAACGTCTGCATGCCGTCATCACGGCCCGTTTCGATGGCGGCGCCGAGCTTCTCGATCCGGTTTTCCTCCATCATCTTCTTCACCGTGGGCGTGTTGATGAGGATTTCGAGGGCGGGCGTCATGCCGCCCGCGAGCTTGCCTACCATCCGTTGGCAGATGACGGCCTGCAACGTGCCCGCCAACTGACGGCGGACCTGCTCCCGTTCCTCGGGCTTGAAGAAGTCCAGGATGCGCCCGATCGACTGGGAGGCGTTCTGCGTGTGCAACGTCGAGAGCACGAGATGTCCTGTGTCGGCCGCACTCATGGCCGCCTGGAAGGAGGTGGCGTCGCGCATTTCACCCACCATGATGATGTCCGGATCCTGACGCAGGACGTGCTTCAGTCCGGTTGCGAAACTCGACGTGTCCAAGCCGATCTCACGCTGCTCAACCACCGACTGGTTGTCCTCGAAGACGAACTCGATCGGGTCTTCGAGCGTCACCACGTGCTTTTTGAAGTTCGCGTTGATGTACTCGATCATCGCCGCGAGCGTGGTGGACTTGCCGGATCCGGTCGTTCCTGCCACCAGCACAATACCGCGAGGACTGCGGGCGATGTCCTTGATGACCGGGGACAGTCCCAGCTCGGAAAAGCTCGGGACCTGCGTCTTCACATAGCGCATGGCGAGGGCCATGGTGCCGCGCTGCTGGAAGACGTTCGTCCGGAACCGGCCGACGCCCGGTTCAAGGTAGCTGAAATCCACTTCCCGATCCGAATCGAGACGCTTCCTGGCGTGCACCGGCACCATCTTTTCGAGGATCTTTTCCATCCATTCCACGGTCGGAATGGGAGCCTCGATGGCCAGCAGTTGACGATGGATCCGGAGGACCACCGGCGTCCCCACCTTGATGTGAACGTCGGAGGCGCCGCCCTCGACCGCCGCCTTCAGGATGCCCCGCAGAAGTTCGATGTCGTAGCTCACAATAGTCTCGTGATGAATTGGTCTGACCTCTAGCAGATGTCAGGCCGACAGCCACGGAATTTCCCGGATTCTCCCCGCTCCAAGCCACCCCTTCAACGCAGGCGCCACCAGAACATCCATTCCCGCCCCACCCGGCTTTCCCAACTTCGCGGCTGCCAGTCCGCCACCAATTCAAAGTGCCGACCGAACCGTGTCAGGATCTCCTCGCGACTGCATGGGAACGGAGGACCTTCGGGGGCTGCCGGATTCAGGTAGTGGATCGCCACGAACTGACCTCCCGGAGCAAGCCATCGAGGCAACGCGTCCGCATAGGCCGCCCTCCGGCCCGGATCGATCGCGCAGTACAGGGTATGCTCGAAAACCCAGCCAAACGGCTGCTGCAGCACGGGAACCTCCAGAAAGTTCCCAGCCTCGAACGAGAGGCCCGTCACCCCTTCGGCCGCAGCCCGGGCCAGCATCACCGCGGTCGGGGCCAGATCCAGACCGGTCGTCGGAAAGCCTGCCCGGGCCCACGCCACGGCATCGTTTCCCAGCCCGCAACCCGGAACCAGGACCGGACGCCGGTCCAAACCGGGATTCGAAGCCAGAAAGTCCACCAACCCCGGCGCGGGTCCTCCGTGGTTCCACGGCATGTCCCGTTCCCGATAATGTGATTCCCAGTCACGTTCTGACATAGTCTTGCCCTGCATTTGGCTTCGAACCCTGAAAAGTCCGCTTCTTCGTCGCGATTCTTGCACCGTACCCGGAAAATGGGTCAACCACCGCTGCCCGACTCAGCCCGGCGCATGACGGCCTCGATCTGGACGCCCAGTTCCGGAAGCCGTCGCGACACTTCTGCCAAACGGCCGGCTTTTGCCTCAAATTCCAGCGTCTTCAACAGTGCGGTGAGCTCGGGGTCCTGCAGAAGGGCACATCCGCCCTTCAGGAAGTGCAGCGCTCGCGCGACCTCCACCCCATCCCCGGCCGCGATCCCCGTCTGAACCCTCTCCATGCCTTCACGGTTCGAGTCCCGCAGCATGGTCAGCATCGTCGGCGTCAGGCCGGAAACAGGGCGTTTCAGCATCGTTGTGGACTCGCCCGAACTCCGCGGGGGAATCGCTGTCGCCGCGCTCCCCGTTCCACCGGAAACGGTCCGGGATGACAGATGCCGGGTCAGCATCTCGGCCAAGGCCTCCCTTCGCAGGGGCTTGCACATGTAGTCATCCATTCCCGAATTGAGGCAGGCCGCCTTGTCCTGCGGCAAGGCATGGGCCGTCAGGGCGACAATCAACGTCCGCGGCCGTCCCAACTCCTTCTCGCGCTCGCGCCACCGCCGGGTCGCGGTCAAACCGTCCACCTCGGGCATCTGGACATCCATCAGGACCATCGAAAACGTCTCCTTCTCCAACCTCTCCACAGCCTCCCGACCATTCGAGGCCACGGCGGTGCCCACGCCCAGCTTCTGCACCATGGTCTCGGTCAGCTGCCGGTTCACCGGATGATCCTCAACGATCAGGATCCTCGCCGACGGACGGAAGGGAATCTCCACCGGAGCCGTGGATGCGGTCGGCAGACTCACTCCGGTTCCACCTTCGGGCGGGCTTCCCACCTGCAACGGCACTTCCACGAAGAAGCGGCTCCCGCGCCCCTGCTCGCTCTCGACCCAGATGCGGCCCTGCATCAGCCCGACCAACTGCCGACAGATCGCCAGCCCAAGACCCGTCCCGCCGAATTTGCGACTGATCGAGGAATCCGCCTGACGGAAAGCCTCAAAGATCAGGCTCAGCTTGTCGGGTGCAATGCCGATGCCGGAATCGGCGACCACGAATAGTACTCGATCGGTTCCAACCGGTTCCAGCGTCACGCTCACCGCCCCCGAAGGCGTGAATTTGACGGCATTCGAAACCAGGTTCGCCAGCACCTGCCGGAGTCGATGGGGATCCCCCTCAACCCACACCGGAAGCCGTTCGTCCACCTCCAGGACCAGGTCCATTCCGGATTTGCGTATCCGGGGTCGGAAAGGCCGGACCGAAGCCTCCAGCATCGGCCTCAGCTCGAAGGATTCCCTGACGATCTCAAGACGTCCTGCCTCGATCCGCGCCAGGTCCAGCAGGTCATTCAACAGGGTCAGCAGGTCTTCCACCAACTGCACCGCCGTCTGTACACAACCACGCTGCTCGTCGGTGAGCGTGGAGTTCAGCAGCAAGTCATGGGAAGCCGTCAATCCGTTGAGCGGCGTCCGGATCTCATGGCTGATATGTGCCAGGAACTCCGTCTTCGCCTGATTGGCCGCCTCAGCCACTTCCTTTGCCCGGCGGAGATCGCGCTCCGCCTCCACCTGGTGGGTGATGTCCGTGAAGGAAGCCACCACGGAGGAAGGCCTCCCCGTCAACCCCTTCCGCAACACGGTTGTCGTGACCGAGAGCCACCGGAATTGCCCCCCGGAAACTTCATTCCCATCTGCACATCCCGAACGCCCAATCCACTCCGCAACGTCTGCGCCACCGGGGAGTCCTCCGCAGCCAACGGCGTCCCGTCCAGACGCACCCGCTCCAACACGGCCGTGATGAGGTCGACCCCGACAATCGCGGCTTCGCCCAGACCGGTGATCCGCTCCGCAGCCAGGTTGGCCGACGCGACCCGGCCTTGCGGATCCACCAGCAGGACACCCTCACTCAACGCCCCCACCAACGCCCGGTAACGCTCCTGCCCCTCCTTCAACGCCGCAGCCTGCCGCTTCAGCGGGGTGACGTCGGTCTCGTGAACCAGCACCGCCTTCTCAGCCCCATATTCCAACGGAGATCCCCTCAACTCGACCGACATCATCCGCTCCCCGGCTCCCAGACGAAGGGTCTCAACGACGCCGCCGGTCCCGGTCATCAGCCTTTCCAGCTCTGACGGCATTGCTTCCAGCATGTCCGGCGGAACTCCCCCATGGTCCGCAGCGAGCTTTTCGAAATCGCGCCCATGCAGTTCGCAGGCTGCAGGGTTTGCCGCGAGCAGACGCCCTTGAGCGGATAGGACAAGGAGCGGGACGGGCGCTTTTTCAAACAGGATCCGGAACCGGTTCATCCCGTCCAATTGCTTCTCGAGCTGCGAGCTGTGCTCGCGAGCCTGCCTCAACGACTCGCCAGCGCCCTGCAATCGCCGCCACAGAAGCCACACGCTGCCAGCGCCAACCACGCACGACAACAACGCCACCCAGAGCCACGGACTTGATGGGGACTCAGGCATTTGAAGAGGATTCATCCAGCGGACACCAAGGGTTTACCTCAGCCCCAGCCCCGTCGGAATGAGATTCTTCTCCCGATTCGTGGCCTTCCCCGCCAAGGAAATTGGCCGGTCCAGCGGGTAACGCTGAATCCCTTCCCTCTTCCCCCAAAAAAGAGGAAGCCAGCCGAACCGGCGAACACCCCAATCCCCTGGTTCGCATGCAGCCCAGCTGGCTTCATCCCCCGATCGAACGTTGGGCAGCCAGATCCGAGACCAAACCCCGCCGCCAAGTCCGCACGCCCGGCACTTCCAGGGCGGCCAGCAAGGGTGCAACCTTCCTGACGACGTCGTTGATACACTTCTCAGCTTCGATTGCGATCATGTGGTCCGGGAATCTGCTGTACAGGAAAGCCGGACATGCTAACGATTACCTGTCTCGCGACCTCTCCCCATGGATCGCTCGTCAAAAGGGACATCACTGTGACGGATACAAACAAGTCCACCCCAAAGGCCCGCGTTTACCTCGTCGAGGACCATCCTGTCGTCCGCGAGTACATCGCCGCCCACGTTCGCGTCGATCTCGGACTTGAAGTCTGCGGCGGTGCTGCCAACACCAAACAGGCGTTCGCGGATGTCCAGCAGTTGAAGCCCGACCTCGTCATCATCGACCTGAGCCTGACCGATGGTCATGGTTTTGAGCTGATCAAGGATATCGGCCTCATGAGTCCGGCTCCGCGCATGCTCGTCTTCTCGGCGCACGACGAAGAGGTGTACGCCGAACGCGTGTTGGAAGCCGGTGCTCTTGGGTACGTCCGGAAGACGGCCTCGGAAGCCGAACTGCTTGATGCGATCCGCCGCGTCCTGAACGGTCAGGTCTACCTGAGCGCCTCCATGACCTCCAAGGTCCTGCTGCGCCGCGTCACTCCGCCTCGAGGTGATCACCGCTCCCCGATCCAGGCCCTCAGCGATCGCGAACTCCAGGTCTTCGAACTCATCGGAAACGGCCAAAGCACGAAGCAGATTGCCTTCACGCTCGGTGTCGATGCCAAGACCATCGAAACCTATCGCGCCCGCATCAAGGAGAAGCTCGGCCTGGATTCCGCTCCGGCCCTCATGCGCGCTGCGTTCCAGTGGGTCAACCACGGTGCCACACCGGAGGTCGAAGGTTCAGGCGCCTCTCCGTCCGCAGCCCGTTAGCCTTCGCTACGCAACCCGTTCCCGCTGCCGGGTCCCTCACCGGACTCCACCAGCCCTCCAGCCCACCGGATCATTTCCCGGTGGGTTTTGGCTTCCAGAGGATCTCGACGTCCATTTCCTTGCGCAACCGCGCGAGGTATTCGGCGATCCGCGGCGGCGCTTCCCGTTGCAGCAAGACGGCACGAATGTCCTCTTCCACCCGTTCGATCGGAATCCGACGCGCGGGAATCCGCTCCAGGACCTGCACGAGATGACAGGCGCCACCGGCTTCGATGACGTTTCCCAGCTTCCCGGGTTCCACACGAAAAACCTCCGACTCCAATTCCAGGGGCAACTCGCCACGAACTGATCGGCGTTCACCACCCGTCGCGCGCCCCGGATGCGCGGCAGCCACTTCCTTGACGAGGGCGGCAAAGTCCTTTCCCCGCTCCAACTGGGCACGCCATCCATCGAACTGTCGCCGCTCGGCAGCAGTGGCCTCCACAGACGCCGCCCCTGCGGAAGCCCATTGGAGATGGAGGTAGCGCACCGCCGCGGGCTCAATCCATTTGTCCATGTTGGCCTCGTAATGGGCACGGACATCCTGGGTCGGAATCCGGATCGTCCCCTTGACCTCCCGGTCGATGACAGCCGTTACCAGGGACTCCGCCAGCTTCTCCGCTTCAAATTCCGCCTCGGTATATCCAGCCCGCTTCAACAGTCCGATGAAGGCCGTCTCGCCCTGACGCTGACGCAGACCGGCGATGAACTTCCGGGACTCAATCCGGGCCAGCGCCCGATCTGCCTCCTCCGCCCGTGCCGTACACAACCGGAAGAGCAGCAACCGCTCCAGATACTGCTCCCGCAATCCATCCAACTGCACTTCGGTGAGCACCTGCCCGCGATGCAGGGACTCCGTCCGGAAACGTTCCACTCCCCGCTCGAGTTCCGAGCGCCGGATCTCCACCCCGCGCCCCCGGACCACCAGTTCTTCCGCGGCAATGCCACCCCAGCAGGCCACCGAAACGGCCAGCAACCACCACACACGCCACACACCCATTCGCTTCAAGGGTCGGATCACTTCCGGATCCTATCGGACGCCCCCCCATGAACGCAACCGACCCCTCGGCTTCCCGCCTCCGATTCCACGCTTTTGTTCCATTCGCCGCCTTTCGGCTCGCCTGCCGGCCACAGCCCGGTAACCAGTCCCCATGACCGACACGGAATCCGAGATCCTCAAGACCTTGCGACAGTTGGAAACCGAAGCCGCCCAACGCGGAAATGTCCTGCCTCTGCTGCAATCCCTCGATTCCCTGACCCGGGCGCTGCCCAAGGACGCCGATCCCGACCTGCTCCATTACCTGCACAAACGCTCTTACGAAAAGGCCCGTATCCATCTCGAGGGCGCCCAGCCTGATCCCGGCACCTGTCCGCACTGAACCCGCCTCATGAATCCCTCGGACACCATCGCCGCCGTTGCCACGCCACCCGGAAATGGGGGGCTTGCCGTGCTCCGCATTTCCGGTCCTGCAGCCTTCGCCGTCGCGGACGCCTGTTTTCATCCCGGTGCTGCCAACAGCCCAAAACCTTCGGGTGCCGCCTCCCATACCGTCCACTACGGACACGTCCGTAACGGAAACACAGTCGTGGACGAAGTCCTTCTCTCGGTGTTTCGCAGGCCGCGGAGTTTCACGGGGGAGGACACGGTGGAAATCGGATGCCATGGCGGAAGCCTCATCACCCGCCAGGTGCTCCATGCCGTGCTCTTGGCGGGTGCACGCCATGCCGAACCCGGCGAGTTCACCCGCCGCGCATTCCTCAATGGTCGCCTCGACCTGACACAGGCGGAGGCGGTCGCCGACCTCATCCACGCCCGCACCGAACTCGCCGCAACGGCGGCGAATGCCCAGCTCGCCGGCCATCTTGCCCGACAGATCGACCGCCTTCGCGACGACCTCATGGGCGTCCTCACCCATGTCGAAGCCCACCTCGACTTTCCGGATGAAGACATCCGCCCGGAGACCAATCGGCAACTCCTCGACCGCCTCGATCGCGCGGTAGCCTTCTGCGGGCGTCTGCTGCGGACCGCACGGGAGGGACGCCTCCTCCGCTCCGGTGCACGCGCCGCCCTCGTCGGCCTTCCGAATGCAGGCAAATCCAGCCTCCTGAACCTGCTCCTGGGTCACGACCGGGCCATTGTCTCCCCGGTTGCCGGCACCACCCGGGATACCATCGAGGAAGCTGCCGACATCGGCGGCTATCCCGTGGTCTTTGTCGACACCGCCGGGCTCCGGCATGCCCACGATCCAATCGAAGCCGAGGGAATCCGGCGCAGCGGTGAAGCCGCCCGCCTGGCCGACCTCCTCCTCGAGGTCGTCGATCTCTCCGAACCGCCGCCAACCACGCTCCCCTTCGAACTGGACGCCATCCCGCCGAACCGACGCATCAGGGTGGGCAACAAGTGTGACCTGCCCCGCGACCCCGGTTGGGACAAAGGCACGGACACGCCCGTGCTGCGCATCAGTTGTCAGTCGGGCGAAGGCATCCCCGAACTCCGGGAAGCCCTGCGCCGGCAGCTTCTTTCCGGGGATGAAAGCGTTGAGTCTGCTGGCATCGCCATCAATGCCCGCCATCAGGACGCCCTGCGCCGGACCTCGGATGCCATCGCCCGGGCGCGCTCCGCGCTCGCCAGCCAGATCGCCCTCGATCTCGTGGCCCTCGACCTCCGCATCGCCGTCGGGGCCATTGGGGAGATTGTCGGAAAGACGACCACGGAAGACCTGCTCGACCGGATCTTCAGCACCTTCTGCCTGGGGAAGTAGGCCGGCGAAAAAGAAAAAGGGCGCCCGCACACGCGTGCGGAGCGCCCCTGTTTGCCCTTTGGCGAAACCGGATCAGCCGTTGTTTCCGATGGCTTCCACCGGGCAACCCTCCATGGCCTCCTTGCAGGCGGCCTCTTCCTCGGGGGTCTCGGGCTGCTTGTAAACGTACGAGTACCCGCCGTCGTCGTAGCGGGTGTAATTCTTCGGGGCCGTTTCACGGCACAGGTCACAATCAATGCACTGATTGTCGACGAAGTACTTGCCGGTGATATTCTGAGAGTAGCGGTTTGCCAAGTCTGCCATAGGCTGGTGTCAGTATGTGACCGCGGATTTATGCTTTCGGCCACCCGGAGTCGCAAGTGGCATTTTCCGCAACACGCCAATCCCAGCATGCACGCATCGCAATTGACGGGTTGAAATGATCCCGACTCACCCCCAATTTGAGTGCAGCCATGAAGTTCATTTTGTCGACGCACAATGTCACACTGACCGATGCCATTGAGCAGCACGTGCTCGAGAAGTTGGAAAAGCTCGAACACATCGACCGCTGGCTCCTCGATGCACGGGTCACCCTCGAGAAGGACCACACCGCCCACTCCCCCGAGAAGCAGTTCAAGTGCGGTATCCGCGTCGGTATCCGCGGCAACGACCTCTACGCCGAAGACCGCAGCGCCGATCTCTACGCCGCGGTCGACGCCACTATCAAGAAGCTCGAAGGCCAGATCCGTCGCAAGCACAGCAAGTCCAAGGCTGCCACCCACAAGGTGGCGGCCCGGACCAAGGAAGCGCGCCGCAGCGCCTGATCCCCACCCCACCCCACCCACCCACCCAACGTCCAACCAGGCGGGCCCCACGGCCCGCCTTCTTTCTATTCAAGGCCCTCCGTCCACCCTCCTCCGCGCACGCCACGTGCTCCCCGTGGCGTCCCCTCCGATTCCCAACGGAGCCGTCCGCATCACCGACGGCCGCATTCGTTGGGTCGGGCCCTGGCATGAGGCAGACCCGTCACGCTCCGATCTCCGCGTGGATCTGGGTGACGCAGTTCTCCTCCCTGGCCTCGTCAACGCCCATTGCCACCTCGACTACACCCAACTCCGGGGTCTGCTCGCCCCGCCGCGTTCCTTCCCCGATTGGATCAAGGCCATCCTCGCCGCCAAGGCCGCCTGGTCCGACGACGACTTCGCCCGTTCATGGAAGGACGGCGCCACCCAACTCCTGCGTTACGGCACCACCACCGTCGCCAACATCGAGACGCAGACGTCCGCCCTCGCCAGCCTCCGCTCCTTCACGCCGCTCCGGCTCCACTCCTTCCTCGAGCTCACCGGCGTCCGACTCCGCCGCCCTCCCGCAACGCTCGTCGACGAGGCGGAGGCCCTGCTGAACTCGCTGCCCGACCACCCCGGGGGTGTCGGCCTTTCCCCACACGCCCCCTACTCCACCGTTCCGGAACTCCTCTCGGAAGCCGCCACCCGTGCCCGCCGCCATCGCTGGCGCCTCACCACGCACCTCGCCGAATCCCGCGAGGAGTTCGAGATGTTCATGTACCGGCGCGGCCCCATGCACGACTGGCTCCACAACCAGCGACCCGATGCGGACTGCGGCATCGGTTCCCCCATCCAGCATGCGGAACGTCACGGTCTTCTCGGCCCGGACTTCCTCGCCGTCCACGTCAACTACCTCTGGGACGATGACGCCCGCATCCTCGCCTCACACGGATGCTCCGTCGTCCACTGCCCACGCTCCCACGCCTACTTCCGACACCAGCGGTTTCCCTCGAGGATCCTTGCCGGCGCGGGAATCAACCTCTGCCTTGGGACCGACTCCCTCGCGAGCACCCGCGTGGGAACCGGCGCAGCTCCCGAACTCTCGATGTTCTCCGAGATGGCCGCCTACGCCGCTCACGACAACACCATCAGTCCGGCCGACATCCTGAGGCTCTCCACGATCAACGGCGCGCGGGCGCTGGGACTGGAACAGGAACTGGGTTCGCTGGCACCCGGCCTCCGCGCGGACCTGTGCGCCATATCGGTCCACGCCGCCAACGATGAGATTGAGGATGCAATCATCCACCACACAGGTCCCGCACTGGCCACCTGGATCGAAGGGACTCCGGTGTGGAGCCTGCCCGGCGTCCCCTGCCTGATTCCGGAAAAGTGAAGCCGACCAATCCCCAGCGCACGGTGGTGATCACGGGCGCCGCCGGCACCCTGGGCCGTGCCGTCGCCGCTGAATGCCTGGGCGCCGGGTGGATCGTCTACGCCGGCCAGCATCGAAGCCCATGCCCATTGGAACACCCCAACCTCCACACGGTCCCACTCGACGTCACCAATCCGGTCGCGTGGGAAGGACTGGCCGCCACGTTGGCCTCGCACATTCCCCATCTCGACGCCCTCATCCACAGCGCCGGCATCGCCCGGGATCGACTGCTCGCCCAAGCCACCGTGCAGGACTGGGACGAAACCATTGCCACGAACGTGGGCGCCGTCGCACAGGGCACGCGCGCCTTGCTGCCCTTGCTCAAACGGGCCCCCGTTCCCCACGTCCTTTGCATCTCCAGCCTGGCGAGCCGATCAGGTGGTGCAGGCCAGTCCGCGTACGCCGCTTCCAAGGCCGCGCTCAACGGCCTCGCGACTTCCCTTGCCCGCGAACTCGCCCCTGATGGAATCCGCGTCAACACCCTGTTCCCCGGCGCGCTCGTGGGAACGATGACCGGCAACCTCTCGCCATCGGCGCGTGATCAGCTCGTCTCCGCCAACCTGCTCGGAACCCTCAACGAGCCGGGCGAAGTGGCGCGCTTCGCCACGTTCCTCCTCTCCACACGCCAGATCTCGGGTCAGGTGTTCAACCTCGATTCCCGCATCGTCCCGGGCTTCGCCTCCTGACCGGCCAGCTCCCGCGCCAGTTGCCCCCCGGGATCCCCTTCCTCCGCGTCTCCCGCGCCTCCAGATACGATCCCCAGCAATGGCCCATGCTCGCCTTCATGTCCGCCCAACCCACCCGACCCAGCCCCGCATACAACAGCAGCTTGCCCGCACGGATGCCCAAGCCTGACAACCGAGGTTGGTGCACCTCGAGATAACGGTGGGTCACCTGGTAATCGATGCGCCCCTTGTAGACGAACGCACCCCACGAACGCTTGAACCGGTAATAGACTTCGGCCGCATGCACCGCCGCCAGCGTGTGGCCCGCGACGATCGCCCAAACATACCACTCGCAGTCCTCACCTCCGCCCAACGCCTCATCAAACGGGCGCGCCTGCCAGACATCACGCCGGTAGAGGCAGTTCGGGTTGCCCGCCCCGAATTCGAATCCACGCAGGAAGTCGGCGCCCTCGTACAACGTGATTCCTCCGGTCATTCCGCGCTCGCCGTCGCTGCGGACCAAGGGCCCGGCGGCCGCCACCACACCCGCAGGGAACCGGCGGATCGCCGCCCGGTACACATCCAGGAAATCGGGCCGCACCGGCACCACGTGCGAACTCAGTGCCAGGATCCAGGGATGCCGTGCCACCGCAAAACCCACGTTCAGCGAACGCCCGTAGCTGAACTGCTTCGGCTCCAGCGTCACCACCTCCGCACCCGCAGCACGCGCCACCTCCAGCGTCCCATCCGACGACCCCGAGTCGACCACGATCAACTGATCCCCCGGGCGCCGCGGCATTCCGGCCAGCAGGTCCCGGAACTGCGGCGCCGCATTCAACGTCCGCACCACGATGCTCAGCGGCTGATCAACCATGAAGCCCCATGCAACCCCGCCCACCCCCGCCTTGGCAACCCCGGCTTCACGAAGCAGGTCCTGTTTGCAGGCCGCGTGCCCCCACGCGGTGCATCCCGGACCCCGCCGGGTGAGGACACCCGGCCTTCAATAACCACTCCCAAGTGAAGGCCGCGTGCCCCCACGCGGCGCAGGCTTCAAACTTGAATCTTCAAACTTGAAACTCCCCCTCACTTCAGGCTCGCGATGAACTCGACGAGGTTCCGCAGGTCCTGACGGGTCAACTGCTCGGCGAATCCCTCCGGCATTCCGCTCAGGCCCTTCTCCCGGACCTTGATGTCGCTCTTCTTGAGCTTCATCAACCCGTCTTCCGGAGAGTTGATCTCCAGTTCGGTGTCGGTATCCGACTTGATCACGCCCGCATAGGTCGTGTCGTTCTTCAAGGTCACCAGCACGTTCTCGAATCCAGCAGCAATCGCCGCGTTGGGCTGGATGATGCTCTGCAGGAGGTAGGCCCGGTCCTTCTTCTGGATCAAGCCCGTCAACTCGGGCCCCACTTCGCCACCCTCACCGTTGGCCTTGTGACACCGCACGCAACTGACCTCCGCACGTTCCAGGAAGATCTTCTTTCCCTCCTCCACATTGCCGCCGGTCAGGCACACCCGCCACTTCGCGATCGGATCCTTGGGATCCAATGCCGCCTCGACCGAGGCCACCGCCTCCTTCAGGGCCGGTCGCTTCGCCGCTGCATCCAGCACGTCCAACTGCAGGTCCGCGGGAACCTTGCCCGCCTTCAACTGGGTCAACCACGTGCCCAGCAGGGTATCCACCGCGGCTCCCTCCACCCCACCGAGCGTCGCGAAGGCGTTCTGCTTCTCCGACAACGTTCCCTTCTCAAGGATCGCCGCCAGCTTCGCCACCTTGTCGTCGCCCGATGCCCGCCCCGCACCGGCGCCCTTCCGGGCCACCGGCGGTGCCTGCACGCTCAGCTTTGCTGCCGCCTTGCGGACCTTCTCGGAAGTATCCTTCGCACCAGCATCCAGCGCGGCGCCCAATTCGGCCGCCCCCATCTCCCACAGCGCCTGCAACGCCGCCACACGGACGTTGTCGTCGGCCTTCACACCCACGACCAGATCCGCCAACACCGGAGCCGCCTCCTCGATCCGGAGGCTGCCCGCTGCCGCTGCTGCGGCCCGTCGCACCGGATTGGGCGCGTCCGCCAGCAATCCATTCACCACCGGACGCAACGCGTCGGCCGGAAGCTTCATGTCACGCGGCGACGCCGTCGGGCGCCACAATCCCGTGATGCGATCCCGGCCACCATTCTTCGGCCAGACCGCCAGCGAGACCAGCGACTCGGCACGCGATGCCTCGAAGCTGCTGTTCTTCGCCGCGAAGGCAGCCAGGGCTTTGGCCGTCTCCGCCGTGCCGAACCGGAGGTTGGCATTGACCACACGACGCACGAGCGCCGGTTGCGAACCCTCGGGCAACCCGCCCTCGATCAGCCCTGCCAGATCCGGCATCGCCCCGGAAATCGGCACGTCGTTGATCGCCCGTGCGGCTTCGGTCACCACCTTGGCACTCGCATCCTTCAGGAAGACGGCGATCTCACTCCGCTCCAGGCGCCGCATCGCCAGCAGGACGCCCATGCGCACACCTTCCGACGGATCCTTGGCCGCGGCGATCAGGTCATCGACATCCGCCGACAGCGACACGGCATACGAGGCGGCGTGACGCAGGTGCGGGTCGCGATTGTCGTTGTCGCGCAGCACCTGGAAGAGTGCGGGCAATGCCTCACGCCGGGCCAGCTTGCCCAACGCAATGCAACCCAGCGCACGAACCTGCGCGTCGGCATCCGCGGTCAACCGCACGAGCCCGTCATACGCCTTCGCGTAACGCGCATCGCCCAGGATCCGGCCGATGTTTCCGCGCACCTTCGGTTCCGCGTCGCCCAGCAACGGGATCAGCGCGTCCAACGCCGGAGACGACGCCCCGAAACGCGTGGCCTTCGACGCTTCCGCCACCTGTCCCAGCGCCCACGCAGCGTGCAGCCGCGCGTGCAGCGAGCTCGATCCCTTCGCCAGCTTCACCAACGATGGAATGACTTTCTCGCCCTTGCCCGCCAAAGCGAATTGCGCGTTCTGACGGACCCGGAAATTCGGATGCGCGAGGTCGCCGAGCAGTTGCTTCTCGCTGCGCTTCTCGAAACCACCTGCGAGCAACGCCTGCGTCGACTTCACGATGTCCGAGCCGATGTGAGCAGGATCAAAGAACCGGTACAGCCGTCCCTTGCCGACGCCTTCCCACCCGTCCACCCAATCAAAAACCCAGTACGCGCCGTCCGGTCCCCACGTGCCGTCGGTCGCCTCGATGGACCACAGGAACTGCTTGTCGTTCACGATCTCGAACGACGCGCCCTTCGGCTTCTGCTGGAAGCTCCAGATCCCGGAGTTCGCGCCGGATCCGCGGAAATCGCACAACGTGAAGGTCCCGTTCCAGTCGGCGCCCATGCCCGTGCCCGGATAATACGCATTGCCGGATGGACCGGCCGTGATGTTCTTGATCGGCGGGGTGATGTAGGCCGGCTGCGCGTCGTTCTGCGGCTGCCACATCTTCTCCGTGTTCCACGGCCCGCGCGGCATCGGTGCATCCGCGCCTTCGAGGAATTGCCACCCGATCCGCCAACCGCTGTCGCCGCCCTCGATGAGGTACGTCCAGCGTGCCTGATCGCCGCCGTCCGAGTTGTTGTCGCCGGTGAACAGGTTGCCCCATTCATCGAACACCAGCTCCTGCGGATTCCGCAGTCCGCTGTAGACCATTTCCATCCCGGTGCCATCCGGGTTGCACCGGAAGACCGCGCCGGTGTCCGGCGTTCCCACCGTGCGTCCCTCGGTCTTGAGCACCGAGGCCCGGTCGCCGATCGAGAAGTAGAGCTTTCCGTCCGGGCCGAAGTTCAACCCGTGAAGATCGTGCCCGAGGAACCCCACGCGAATGCCATGGCCGTAGCTGATGCTCCGGCGTTTGTCGGCCACACCGTCGAGGTTTTCGTCGCGCAGGTGCCAGACGTTCGGGATGTTCGCAAACCAGACGTCCTTGCCCCGCGCCAGCACGCCCGCCGCCACGCCATCCAGCGGCGTGGCAAAGTTTTCGGCGAAGATCTGCGAGACATCCGCACGCCCGTCGCCGTTCGTGTCCCGGAGGTACTGGATGCGCTCGGTGTTCCGGTAGTAGTCCTTCATGCCCTTCTCACCGAGATGCCGACGCATCATCGCGAGCCGGTCCTCCACGGACTTGCACGCCAGATCCTCGTCCAGCCAGTCCATGATGCCCCGGATGTCCGGCACGCCGCGCCAGGCCCGGAAGGTCTGGGCCACGAACACACGTCCGTCATCTGCCACGTCGAACGCCACGCCATGCGCCACCTCGGGCTCCGCGGCGAACAACTGCCCCTTCCACCCCGGCGGCAGTCGGAACCGTTTCAGGTTCTTCTCTCCCTCGTCCGAAGCCGCCGCGATCTTCGGCGACTCAAACTGCCCCTGCGGCCCCAGTTGATGCTGGGCACGCGCGGCAAGCGCTGCGGTTGCGGCAAGGACGACGGCAAAGCGCCACTTCATTCGGTGCGACCAAGGCATACGGCCGGGCAGGATATGTTCGGTCGCCCGGGTGGCAAGGCACCGATCCATGATTTTGGAACCAAATGCATGTTTCTCAGGAAAAGCCTTTGACACTTCGCCTGCGATTCCTAGAGTGCCGCCCGCTTTCCGGTCGTTGGGGTCGTAGCTCAGTTGGTAGAGCACCACAATGGCATTGTGGGGGTCAGGGGTTCGAATCCCCTCGGCTCCACCATCGGCCGGAAATTCCACTTTCCAGGACCTCTTTCGAGAGGTCCTTCTTCTTAAGACAGTTCTCCCCCCTCTGGGTCCCCAGGCACCTCACGGTCCGTGCCATCCCGGTAATCTGTGGAACCGCCGCCCGTTTCCCGGTTCAATCGCTCCCTGTGAACGTCGAACTGTCTGCCGTCGACAAGACCTATGGTCGGATCCGCGCCCTCGACGGCGTCAGCCTCAGCCTTACCCCGGGACAGATCATCGCCGTCCTCGGGTCCAATGGGGCCGGCAAGACGACCCTCCTCCGGTGCCTTGCCGGGTTGATCCGTCCGGATCAGGGGGAAGTGACTTACGACGGTCGCCCCTTCGCGGTCGGGGATCTGGAACTGCGGCGGCGGATGATGTTCCTCCCGGATTTCCCTCCCCACTTCACCTCGGAGACCGTCCTCCGCAGCCTGGGACTTGTCCTCCGCATCTATGGCGCGGACGGACCGGATGTCCCGGAACGCATCGTCCACTGGCTCCGCGCCTTCGACCTGCTCCACCTCGCGGAAGCTCCGGTCGAATCCCTGTCCCGCGGCCAATCGTACAAGGCGGCGCTGCTTGCCCTGCTGGTCATCGATCCCGAACTGTGGCTCCTCGATGAGCCCCTCGCCTCAGGCATGGATCCGAGGGGACTCTCGCTCTTCAAGTCCGAGGCCCGGGCCGCGGCCGCCCGGGGGCGCACCATCCTCTACACCACCCAGGTCCTGGAGGCCGCGGAACGTTTCGCCGACCGCGTCTGCATCCTGCATCAGGGCGAGGTGCGCGTGTTCGAAACCGTTGCCAACCTGCGCAACCGCGTCGGTGAAACCGACGATGGCGTCCTGGCCAGCGTGCTCAACAGCCTCCATGAATCCTGAGGCCATGCCCATCCTTCGGCCCGATCCCCAACTCCTCCGCCAGGTCCGCGAACGGATTGCCCGCAACCCGCCTCCCAACGCCCTCACACGCTCGCTCCGATCCCACCTCAATCGACTCCCGTTGCTCTTCGGGAACCCTTTCGTCCTGATCGTGGCCATGGCCGCGCCGCCCCTGATCTCGGCCATGGATCCTGGGCCGCGGCACTTTACGTGGAGTGTCCTGCTGTTTCTCGGCACGGCCCAGGTCGCAGGAATCCTCAACAGCCAACTCCGCGAACACGCCCACCTCGTTCCCTTCGCCTTCCTACCCGTGCCTCCGGAGTCCGTCCTCCGGACCCTGGCCGTCGGCGCCATCCGACGGATCTCCACCCTTTCGATCGCCGGAGGCATCGGATTTGGCATCGCCAGCTTCCGACTCACGGAAGGGGCCAATCCGTTCCTGAGCGTGGGCGCCGGCCTGGGCATGGCAGCCGGCTTTGCCCTTGGCTCCACGGCTTACAGCCTCGCTGCCCAGCGTTCCTCCTGGCTCGCCACCCCGCTGGCCCTGTCCCTGCCGATCACGGTGCTGTTGATGATCTCGCTCAAGTCCTCCACGTGGATGAAGACGCAGGTCACCCAACTCCTCTCAACCCACGGCGACCTTCTCAGCGCCCTGCTCCCCTCCGGCTGGGTCGTTCTCCCGTGGGCCGCCCTCACCGGGCACGGCCCCTGGCAATACCTTGCCGCCCTCATCCCGCTCGGCTTTCTTGCGGCTTCCATCCCCCTGAACCTCCGCTGGACCCGCGACACCTACGTCTTCCGCGAACACATCCTCCTCAACCTGCTGCTGGAAACACCCGAGGGTGCCGACGAGGAACTCGCCGAATCCATCGCCATCGCACAGCAACGCCCTCCTTCGCGCGGCGAGACCGCCATCCTCGACGACATCGCCGACCGCCACTTCCTCACGTCGAACCTGAGTTCACCCGAAGGCCGCATCGAGTCCCTCGTCTGGCGATGGTGGACACCCCGCGAACGGATCGTCGCGGAATACCTGCGACTGCAGTGGCCAAACTGGTCTGACCGATTCCGCCTCGGGGCGATCGTGTTCGCCGGAACGATCCCAATCTCCGTCCTGCTCGGCCTTTTCCTGCCCAATTGGATCGCGGTTTCATTCATCGGATTTGGCGCGGGCGCCCTCTACGTGCTTCCCGTCTCGGCCAGCTTTACCCTGCGGCCTGCCGTGCTGACGGACTCGAACCTGCAACTGTGCCCCATCCATGCGCTCCCGGTCAGCCTCGCCGAGGTCGCCAGCGTCCAGTGGAAGGCAACGACCCTCCGTTCCCTCATTGCCCTTCCCCTGTGCGCTGCCACCGCCGGGCTGGCCATCGGATTCCAGGACGGCGGGTACCTGCATGGCGCCATCATCGGAGCCCAGGCGGCGCTGATCTGGATCGCCATCCGACCCGGGGTCACGGTCTACCGCTTCCAGGCCATCCAACGGGGATGGATGAAGGGTTTCGTCTCGAAGCTCGCCCTCGCCTTCGTCGTGCTCGTGCTTCTCCTGGACCTCGTCGGGCTCTTCGCCTGCGCCTTTCCTTTCGCGGGTCTCGCCGCCGTCGCCGCTCTCCTGCCCCTCAACTACCTCGCCCTCCGCTTCACCTGCCGCCTCCTCGACCGCCACGGCGTCGACGCCATCACCCCCATCCAACCCGGCTGAGAGAGTTGAAGGCCGGTGCCTTCAATCGTTCCATCTGAAGGCCGGGTGCCCCCACCCGGCGCTTGTCCATCATTCGCCGCGTGAGGGCACGCAGCCTACAATCCGGGAATCACGCCACCGTGATCACCGTGTAGTTCCGTCGCCCCTTGCGCAGCAGCAGCCACTTCCCGAACAGCAGGTCCGCACTCCCGATCACGCGGCCCACCTCGGTCAAACGCACGTTGTTCAGGTACAGGCCACCACCCTCCAGATCCTTCCGCGCCTGCCCTTTGCTCGGCACCAACCCCGAATGCACGAACAGGTCGAGCGCCGAAATCCCACCCGACACCTTCGCCACCTCCAGATCCTTCGTTGGAACCTCACCCACGATCTCGCGGAACGTCGATTCCCCACCCCCGCCAGATCCCCGCCAAACAGGATCTCCGAAGCCCGCTGCGCCTCGATCGTTGCTTCGGGCCCATGGATCAGGTCTGTCGCCGCCTTCGCGAGCGCCCGATGCGCCACGCGACCCGATGGATTGGCCGTGTGCTCCGCCTCCAGTGCGGCGATCTCCTCCTGCCCAAGGAACGTGAAGAACTTCAAGTACCGCACCACGTCCCGGTCGTCCGTCTGGATCCAGAACTGGTAGAACCGGTACACACTGGTCTTCTTCGGATCCAGCCACACCGCCCCGCCTTCGGTCTTCCCGAACTTCGTCCCGTCCGCCTTCGTGATCAGCGGCAGGGTCAGGCCAAACGCTCCCTTCGAGAGCTTCTTCCGCACCAGGTCGATGCCAGCCGTGATGTTGCCCCACTGGTCGCTCCCGCCGATCTGCAGCGTGCAGTCATGCGCCGCGCACAGGTGGTAGAAATCAAAGGCCTGAAGGAGCATGTAGCTGAACTCGGTGTAGCTGATGCCGACGTCACGGTCCTCCATCCGCGCCCGCACGGATTCCTTCCCGACCATCTGGTTCACCGTGAAGTGCTTTCCGATGTCCCGCAGGAAATCCAGGAAGCTCATCGGCGCGGTCCAGTCCGCGTTGTCCACCAGCATCGCCGGATTGCCTGCCCGCTCGAAGTCCAGCAACCGCGCCAACTGCGGCCGCACCGCCAACACGTTCGCGGCGATCTGGTCCTTCGTCAGCAACTGCCGTTCCGCCGACTTCCCGCTCGGATCGCCGATCGATCCCGTGGCCCCACCCGCCACCGCGATCGGCCGGTGCCCATCGTCCTGAAACCGACGCAATGCCAGCAAGGGCACCAGATGCCCGACGTGCAGGCTGTCCGCCGTCGGATCAAAGCCGCAGTACAACGTCACCGGCCCCGACGCCAATCGCGCGCCCAGCTCCGCCGCATCCGTGCAGTCCGCAATCAACCCCCGCCACCGCAGCTCTTCCAGAATCCGTGTCGCCATGTGTCCGCCAACCCTACCGCCCCCTCAACCCGACGGGAAGCCCGGGAACGGGTGCCCCCCGCTCCGGATCCACGGTCGGCAGGCGCGTTGACATCCATCCCATTGGCACCTGAAATTATCCATCATGACGAAAATGCAGATCCGCGTTCCCGAGGAACTCTTTCGTGAGGTCCGAGCCTTTGCCAAACGACGCGAATGGTCCCTCGCCGAAACTTTCCGGCGAGGTGCTGAATTGCTGCTGCAGGTCTATCCGGAAGCGGATGCCCCGGCGGATACCGCCTGGACACCGCCGACTTCCAGCCGTGTCGGCTGGAAGGGTCTCACAGCCGAACAACTCCGAGACGCCGCCTTTGCTGATGGGGAACCTCGCCTGCCCTGATTCCGATGCTCTGACCCGCACCGCCCTCGCCTTGCAGGCCTTCGGTGTCACTGATTTCGCCACCGCCAACATCAAGGACTTCGAGGGACTGGGTTTCGCCAAGGTCTGGAATCCGATCGCCAACAAGTGACCCTCCCATCCTGTCCATCCTGTCATCCTGTCCTCTCCTTTCCCCGCAGACAGGATGCACAGGATTTACAGGATGTCCTTCAGCCACCACCTCCACCGCCACCCATCGCCGCCTCCCGCCCCATCCTGTCCATCCTGTCATCCTGTCGAGATCTCCTTCGCATCCAGGACCGCGAAGCGCGGTGTGAGGTGGCGACTCTGGTTATGCTCGTGAAACATCATGTTTTCCGCTCCCCGTCCCGCAGGACGGACTGGGAATGGAAGCCCGGTCGTGCCTAGCGTGGGGGCACTGATGCGAGTGCGACCTGATGGGAAGAGTTCGGTCTGGCGCCTGGTTGGAAGCGGCGTTGTCGCAGCCTGCTGGATGTTCGCGTCGGCAGGGTGCGCGATTTCCGGGAATGGACGCGACGGACTGCCCGCGGAAACGATCTACGTCGGCGGCCAGATCCTGACGATGTCCGGGGACCAACCCGCGTACGCGGAGGCGTTGGCCGTGCGGGACGGACGGATCCTCCACGTGGGATCCCGGACGTCCGCTATGAAACAGGCCGGCGCACAAACGCGGGTGGTGGACCTGGGCGGGAAGGTCCTGTTGCCCGGGTTCATCGATGGACACGGACACATCGCGGATTACATCCAGCAGTGGACGCTCCCGGTATTGAATCCGCCGCCCGTCGGCGATGTCACCTCCATCGAGGACATCCGCCGCAAGCTCACCGATCACCTGCGCGAGAAACCTCCGGTGCCCGGTCGATTGGTGGTCGCCGTTGGATACGACGACAGCCTGTTGAAGGAACGCCGGCATCCGACCCGGTTGGACCTCGACGCGGTGAGCCGGGATGTTCCGATCGTCATCCTGCACACGTCGGGTCACCTGCTGGTGGCGAACAGTGCGGCGCTGAAACTGGCGCGGCTGACCAAGGACACGGAGGACGTTCCGGGTGGCGTGATCCAACGGGATCCGGCGACCGGCGAACCCAATGGCATCATCGAGGAACAGGCGGCGTACGCGTTCCTTCCCTACTTCCCGAGGCAATCCCGCGAGGAGCAGGTGCGGATCTTCGCCGAGGTCCAGCAGCTGTGGGCCAGTCACGGGATCACGACCGCACAGGACGGCATCGCGAACCCGGACAACGTGAACTTCCTGCGCGAAGAAGCACGCCAGGGGCGACTGAAGCTGGATGTGGTGAGTTACCCGATGTGGAAGGTGCTGACGAAGGTCATGCGCGGTGAAGTGGCGTTGGAAGGGGTGGAGGTGTACCCACCGGGATCACAGGTTTCGAATGCCGGCAGGGCGCGGCCCGGACGAGGCGGCATGGAATCGGTGCCGGTGCCGGGCATGCTGGCGACGAACCGGATCCGGGTGGGTGTGTACGAGAACCACCTGAAGATCGGCGGGGTGAAGATCACGGGCGACGGATCGCCGCAGGGCAAGACCGCCTTCATGACCCTGCCCTACACACGTCCGCCCGCGGGCTTGCCTCCGGATTACCGGGCGTACCCTTCGATTGACCCGGCGGAGCTGGATGAATGGGTGGAATGGGGTTACCGGCACGACCTGCAACTGTTGGTCCACTCGAATGGGGATGCCGCCGTCGAGGCCTTCCTGAATTCGGTCGAGCGGGCGCGGCGAAAGGTGGGCGCCAAGGATCTGAGGCCGGTGGCCATCCATGCCCAATTTGCACGGCACGAACAGGTGGACCGCATGAAGGCCCTCGGCATCGTTCCCAGCTTCTTCACGGCCCACACGTTCTTCTGGGGCGACACCCACATCGAGACGTTCGGCGCCGAACGCGCCTTTGGCATCAGTCCACTCGCGCACGCCCACGCGATCGGGCTGAAGTTCTCGAACCACAATGATTCCCCGGTGGTGCCACCCGACATCCTGATGCTGACGTGGACGGCGGTGAACCGGTTGAGCCGAAGCGGCGTGGTGGTGGGACCCAAGGAACGCGTAAGCCCATACCTCGCATTGAAGTCGGTGACGGACTGGGCGGCGTACCAGTATCACGAGGAAAACGACAAGGGCACCCTCGCGGTCGGCAAGCTCGCCGATCTGGTCGTCCTCGATCGCAATCCGCTGACGGTCGATCCGATGCAGATCCGCGACATCCGCGTGCTCGAGACGATCAAGGAAGGGAAGACGATCTATCGCCGGTCCACCGATCGTTGAGGAGGGTGGCTGCAGACGAGGGCGTGGGTTGGCAAGGACCGATCGGGAGTGGAACCGAAGGATACGAAATGAGGAACCGCATGGGATGGAGAATCCGTTGGGCAGCCGCGGGCTTGATGGCGGCCACAGGTGCATGGGCCGCGGATGCAGGCGCAACGGTCGGGTGGTGGGATGGCCCAACCTTGACCGGGGATTGGTTCGGGCGGGGATCCGCCCTGAGGGAAGAGGGTGTTTCGTTGCGGGGTTCGGTGACCCACTTCCTCCAGGGATTGGCCGCGGGAGAGGGCCGTCGGGAATGGGAACTGGGCGGAAAACTCGACGGTTTTGTGGATGTCGATGCCTCGAAGCTGGGCCTCTGGAACGGATTGTCACTGCACGCCCACGCGGAGCTGAACTATGGGGAGGCACTGGCGTCGCCCGGGGGAACCTTCCTGCCAACCAACGTGGGCCTGGGATTTCCAGGATCGGAGTCCGCGAGCGGAGACCTTGCGCTGTTCGTGGCGCAACAGATTCCCGGCGGAGTGCGGTTGATGGCGGGCAAGATCAACACGGTGGATCTCTACTCCGCCGGAAGGGAGTTCAGCGGTGGCCGCGGCGTGGAGCGCTTTCACCATCTGGAATTCTCGGCACCGGCCAGCGGCATCACCCCCTCGATGGTCCTGGGCGGGCTGATTTCAGTCACGACGGACCCGGCGAAGTTCACGCTCATGGTCTACGACCCAGACAGCAAGATCGGGCAGACGGCGTTGGATCGCCCCTTCGAGAAGGGAACCAGTTTCAACGGCTCCGTCGAACTTGGCGGAACGCTGATGGGCCGGAAGAGCCGGCACATCTTCTCGGCGGCCTACAGCACGCAGGATGGCGTGGACTTCGACGACATTCCCGAACTTCTACTGCCGCGCTCAACGCCGACAGGAAGCAGGGACAATCGCTGGTTCCTGTCGTATGCGGTGGAGCAGACCGTGTGGCGCGATGCATCGGCGCCCGGGCGCGCCTGGGGTGTCTTCGGTCAGGCGGCGATCTCGGATGCCAATCCGAATCCGATCGGATGGTCCGCGTTGCTGGGAACGGGTGGCACCGGCGTGATCCCGGGACGGGATCGGGACCGGTTGGGTGCGGGCCTGTTCTGTCTTGGGTTCAGCGAGAGCCTCAAGGATGGGCTGCACACGGTCGGGATCCCGATCCGCAATGAGGCGGGCATGGAGGTCTTCTACAATCTCGCGATCACGCAATGGTTGTACCTGACGGGTGACGTGATGGTGATCCGTCCTCCCCAACCGGGAGCAGACCCTGCGGTTCTGGGAGGCATCCGGGCGCAGGTGGTCTTCTGACGAGCTGTGGCGTGGGTGAATGGAAAGGTTCTCCAACCATGTCACAGGGTGATCGGATGCAACCCAAAGTGATGGGTGGCGGTGACCATGTGGCGGTCGCTGCTGTAGATTTCCTTGAGCCCCGCTTCCGCGGCGATTCGGCATCAGGTCAAGGACGCCCGGATGCGCCTGGGCTCGTAAAGGAAAGCCGGCGTCCCAACAAGATCGCGGGATCGCCGGCGCGGATGGACGGTTACTTCTTCTTGCCAGGGACCGCCTTCTTGTCAGCGATGGCCTGACTCTTCTTCGCGGCAGAGGAAGAGGCTGCGGCACTCTTCTGCGAGGATTTCTTCTGGTTGTCCTTCGGTGATCGATCGCCCATGGATTTGAGTAGGTTCGGTGTTGACTGCTGTGCCCGCGGAATGTCGGTTTCCCCGAGGGCTCCGTACTTTTGCTTCCGCCCGAAGCCGATGTAAACGCTCCGTGTGGCTTTTCGGCCCCGCAGACAGGATTCACAGGATCTACAGGATGTCCTCCCGACACCCCTTCCCCTCCCCACCTTCTCCCACTTCATTCTGTCATCCTGACATCCTGTCTTCTTCCTCCCCGCAGACAGGATTCACAGGATTGACAGGATGTCCGCCAGCCACCCCTTCCCCTCCCCACCTTCTCCCACTGCATCCTGTCCTCCTGACATCCTGTCTTCTTCCTCCCCGCAGACAGGATTCACAGGATTGACAGGATGTCCTCCAACCACCCCTTTCCCTTCCCACCTTCTCCCACTTCATCCTGTCCTCCTGACATCCTGTCTTCTTCCTCTCCGCAGACAGGATTCACAGGATTGACAGGATGTCCTCCAACCACCCCTTCCCCTCCCCACCTTCTCCCACTTCATCCTGTCCTCCTGACATCCTGTCTTCTTCCTCCCCGCAGACAGGATTCACAGGATTGACAGGATGTCCTCCAACCACCCCTTTCCCTTCCCACCTTCTCCCACTTCATCCTGTCCTCCTGACATCCTGTCTTCTTCCTCTCCGCAGACAGGATTCACAGGATTGACAGGATGTCCTCCAACCACCCCTTCCCCTCCCCACCTTCTCCCACTTCATCCTGTCCTCCTGACATCCTGTCTTCTTCCTCCCCGCAGACAGGATTCACAGGATTGACAGGATGTCCTCCAACCACCCCTTCCCTTCCCCATCTTCTCCCACTTCATCCTGTCCTCCTGACATCCTGTCTTCTTCCTCTCCGCAGACAGGATTCACAGGATTGACAGGATGTCCTCCAACCACCCCTTTCCCTTCCCACCTTCTCCCACTTCATCCTGTCCTCCTGACATCCTGTCTTCTTCCTCTCCGCAGACAGGATTCACAGGATTGACAGGATGTCCTCCAACCACCCCTTCCCCTCCCCACCTTCTCCCACTTCATCCTGTCATCCTGCCATCCTGTCTTCTTCCTCCCCGCAGACAGGATTCACAGGATCTACAGGATGTCCTCCAGCCACCCCTTCCCCTCCCCACCTTCTCCCACTTCATCCTGTCATCCTGCCATCCTGTCTTCTTCCTCCCCGCAGACAGGATTCACAGGATCTACAGGATGTCCTCCAACCACCCCTTCCCTTCCCAACCTTCTCCCACTTCATCCTGTCCTCCTGACATCCTGTCCTCCTGTCTTCCCCGCCCAGCAATCCCGTCCATCACTCCACCACCACGCGGAAGTAACCTTCCTGCTGTCCAGCGCCTCCCGTCATTTCCACACACGACCGGCCATTGGCATCCGCGGTCACCACCCGCCAGACGGTCCAGTCCTCGGTGGCCCATTGCAGCCGGTGCTCGACACGGCAGCGTGCCCCCGGCCGGGTCTTCCAGCACAGCGCGGGTGGGGTACCCGTCACCGCCAACGTTGGCCGCAAGGGGTGGGGCACCTCGACCACGCCACACACTGGATTGAAGGTCGGGAACGCAAGGTTCGGACTCGCGAGATCATTCCAGAGACCACCGGGATGCCCGTACTCATTGCCCGTGTTGAGCATGTGCACGAAGTGTTCCCCGCCGGTGACCGGGCTGTTGTCGGGTTGGCCGGGCAACCAATTTGAAAAGCTCCGGGGCGACCCGTCCGTCCAGAGGAACTGACCTTCCCACTCGGAATCATGAAGCCCGATCCACAGGCTGCGATGGATGCCACCCCATGAACCGAAGGTATCGAAGACCCACGCCTGTTCGGCGGCATCATCGATGGTCACGAGATGCCCGCCCAGCGTCACCGCGGCAGCCTCCGACGCGTGCCAGTCGCCCGCGGACAGCAGGAAGTATTCGTGGTCACTGGCCGGATTCGCGATCGGTCCCGCAACGACCTCGACCTGCGCCTGGGCCGACCCGGCACATACCAGCCCAAGCAGCAGCATCCCGAATACGACCACCCCGCGCCCAAGCCGATCCCCAATCATGGAAGAGCCAACCACGAGCTTCGTTCACCCGCAACATTGCCCCGCTTGTCAGCCCTCCCTTTCCTACCTCAGCGGTTGGACAAGCGCCTCCAGCTCGGGTTGTAGTCCTGAGGCCGGAACCGATCGGATCATCCGACGGGCAGCCTCACGCTGGCCGTTGGCAGCCAGCACCACGGCACTGGCAATCTGACGCCGATGATCTTCGGAATCCGGATCGAGGGCACCCACGCGAAGGGCCTCCAAGGCCAACTGGGGATTTCCGCCACGCAACCGTGCCAGGGCGAGCGCCGCCTGCACCGAGGCATCCTCTGGCCACTGCCGGTGCAATCGCTCGAACTGGTCGGTCGCCCACAGAAGATTTCCGTCCGTCAACAACTCCACCCATCCCAATTCGATCACCACCCACTCCTCGGCGGGGAGCAATCCCAGCAACTGCCGGAGCTGTTCCCGTGGCGTGGTCAGGTCAGGGTGGCGACCGACGACCTGCACGAGTGTGCGGCCCGCCGCGGCGGCATCGCCGGGCAGGTGCATCCAGAGTCCAATCGCCTCGAGGGCCAAAGGTCTGAGGCCGGCGCGAACGGCTTCACGCGCGACAAATGGCAGCACCAGGTCCCGTCGTCCACCGGCCGCCAGCGCCCCGCGAAAGGAGGCTTCGGCGCCGGCCGCATCCCCGAGCCTTGCGCGCATGGCCCCGCGTGCGGCGAGGCCCATGGCCGAGTCCAGGACGGTATCGCCGGACCGGACCAACGCCTCCAGCACACCCTCCTGACGCGTGGCGAGGAGGTAATCCACATGGGCCCCCATGAGGGCCAGGTTGGTGCGGCACCGCGCCAGTGGAAGCAGGCTTCCTGCCTGATCCAGTGCCCGGCGCTGTTCCAACCAGCGGACCACGCCCAGCACCTCCGGTACTCCGGCTTCCAGGGACACCCAACCCGTCACTTTCTCGGCCCACTCCAAACGGGAATCCGGTTGTGCCCGGACATGCAGTTGGGCGGCCACCAGCCGCGTCTCCAGATTGGACCCGGGCTGTTCTTCGAGGATGCGGGCCAGTCGCTCGGCTTCCTGTGGAGCCAGGGTGGGCTGCTCGGCGAGGACCCGTGCCGCCCGCTCCCTTGGGTTGCTCCTTCCGAGACCCACCGCCCACAACAATCGTAACCCCTCCTGTCGGTCCACCGCCCGCGGCGAATCCGCCAGGAATCGACCCAACTGAAACTCCGCCTCGGCGTCGCCCGGGAACCGCGAAACGACATTTCGCGCGAGCGCGATGGAATCCCGGAGTGCGGAGAACTGTCGGGAATGTTCGAGTGCCAGGTGCCACACCCGCGGGTCCCTTGCGGCCTCGCGCGTCAGTGCGGCGATGAGCTTGCCGGCACTGTCCCGTTCACCGCCCTGAAGGAACACCTCAGCTGCCAGGATGCGATCCTCCAGGGTGGCCGACGGCATTTCCAGAAGGGTCCGAAAGAAGCCCGTGGCCTCCGGGTTCCCTGTCTGGAAGCTGGTACGCGCCACAGCCCTCAGGACTTCCGGATCCTGAGGAGCCAACCGGTAGGCGAGCCGCAGTTGGTGCATGCCCTCATCCAACGCGCCGTTGCGGAGCATGGATTCGCCCCGGAGTACGGCGGCGCGGGCCTTGCTGACCTTGGCCGCCGCATAGAGAGGACGCCCGCCCAGGATTCCCGCGACGAGCAGCACCGGCAAGAGAGCCGCCGCGATGATCGCCAACCGTCGTCCCCAACGCGGGCGACGCACCGCCCGGGTCCGTCGTCGGTGTTGGATATCGCTGGAGGAATCCATGAACGGCATCCACCCGCATCGGCGGGGGGAAGTGGGATTACTTGGCCGGAGCCGCCGGCTTCTTTGCATCCTTGGCCGGGGGACACTTGCACAGCCACTCTGCCTGCTGGCATCCGGAACAGGTGGACGCATCGAACTCGATGCGGGCCGTCACGGGCTTCGCAGAAGGGCCGGCCTTGAACTGGAAGGCGAGCAGGTAGCTGTCTCCCTTCAGCGCCGGGAACACAAACTGGTCACCCACCTTCTCAACCTTCGGCTTCTCGGGCTTGTTCCGGCTTCCGCCGGTCACCGTCAGGGTCTGCTCCGTGAGCGCCACCGGCTTCAGCGCCTTGTCCAGGACGGCCACGTGGAACTTGCCCTCCTTCAGCACGACCTCGCCGTGCAGGGTCTCGTCCTTGCTGAACTCGAGCAACCGCCCGCCGTTCGGCCCCAACTCAACGCCACCATGGCCGAGCGTCCGCAGCACGCCGAGGCAGAGAACGGCGACCAATGTGAGGAATGACTTCTTCATGTGTTTGTCCTGGTTTGATGTTTCAACGCGGCCTTGCGGCCAAAAGCATGGAACATTGCTGGCGTCACGCCGAGCCCGAGCAATGTCGAACTGACCAACCCACCGACGATCACCACCGCGACCGGATGCAGGATCTCCTTGCCCGGCTCATCCGCGGCCAGCAGCAACGGGACCAGTCCGATGCCGGCGCTCAGCGCGGTCATCAGCACCGGCACCAACCGCTCCCGGGTCCCGCGCACGATCATCGACCGGGTGAATCCTTCCCCTTCGTTCCGCATGAGGTGCAGGTAATGCGAGATCAGCATGATGCTGTTCCGTGCCGAAACCCCGGCCACGGCGATGAAGCCCACCAGCGTCGCGATGCTGATGTTGTCGAGCATCCACCACGTCAGCACCAACCCGCCCACCAACGCCAACGGGATGTCGATCAGCACCTGGAACACGAAATAGCCGGCCCGGAAATAGGCGTGCAGCAGGAACGCGATCACGCCCAAAACACCCAGGCTCAGCCACGCTATCCGCCGCGTCGCATCCCGCTGCGCCTCGAACTCGCCCTCGAACGTGATCCAGTACCCTTCCGGCAGTTGCACCCGTTCCGTCACCGCCTCACGCAACCGCTCCACCATCGACTCCACATCCCGTGCTGCCGGCTTGATCGCCACCACGAACCGCCGCTGGCTGCCCTCACGAAAAATCACATTCGGCCCCCGCGCCTGCCGCACCGCAGCCACCGTCGACAACGGCACCCGACGCAACACCTCGTCACCCGTGTGCACTTCGACCGGCAACTCCGCGATCCGCTCCGGCGAATCACGCCACGCCTCCGGCAACCGCAGCACCAGGTCGATCGTCCGCGGCCCATCGCGCAGGGTCCCCACGGTGCGTCCCCCGACGAGCATGGACAACTGATCGTTCAATGCGCCCGGCGTGATGCCATACGCCGCGGCCCGTTCGCGGTCCGCCTCGATGCGCAACTGGGGCAACGTCGATTGCTGGTCCAGCTTGCAATCCTCCAACCCCGGAATCGACCGGGCCACGGTCTGGATCCGCGTTCCGAGTTCGCGCAACCGATCCAGGTCCGGCCCGAAAACCTTCACCGCCACCGGGGCTGACACACCACTGAGCATGTGCCCGATGCGGTCCGCCAGCGGTCCCATGACCACGCTGAAGGTCCCGGGAATCGCCCGCATCCGCGCGCGGACATCCGCCAGGATCTCAGCCCGCGAACGTCCCGCCTTCCGCCCTTCCGATTCCCGGAAATCGACGTCAAATTCCACCGTCGACACCGGCACCACGTGATCGCCGCGTTCCGCCCGTCCCAGACGTCGCCCCACCATGCGCACCTCCGGGATCGACATCAGTTCCGCCTCGGCCACATCCGAGATCCGGTTCATTTCGTCCAGTGAGGTTCCGGGCGCTGCCGTCATGGACACCAGCGCGGTCTCCTCACGGAAGGCGGGCAGGAAATCCTTTCCCATCCCGGGATAGAGCAGGAAGGCGCCGACCACGACCAACGCCACACCACCGAGCAGCAGGAACGGCGCCCCCAACCCGACGCGCAGCAGCGTGTGTTCCAACGCCCATTGAAGCCCGCGGACCAACGCCCCGTCGCGATGCACCTCGCCCGCCTTCGGGGCCAGCAACAGCGAGCACAGCACCGGGATCACCGTCAGCGAAACCACGAAGGACGCCACCATGCTCACGATCGTCGCCACCGCGATCGGCGCGAACAACCGGCCCTCGACCCCGCTCAACCCCAGCAGCGGCAGGAACACGAGGATGATCAGCAACGTCGCGTACAGGATCGAGCCGCGCACCTCGCCCGACGCCCGCGCGATCACCTCGAGCCTCGGCAAGGGTTCCGGACGGGCCGCGTTCTCCCGCAACCGGCGATACACGTTCTCGACATCCACGATGGCGTCGTCGACCACCATGCCGATGGCCACCGCGAGTCCACCGAGCGTCATCGAGTTCACCGAAACGCCCAACCACCGGAACGCCAGCACCGTCACCGCGAACGACAGCGGCATGGCCATCAGCGTGATGAACGTCGTCCGCACGTTCAGCAGGAACAGCAGCAACACCACCGCCACCATGATCGCTCCGTCGCGGATCGCCTCGCGCAGGTTCCCGATGGCGTGCCCGATGAAGTCCGCCTGCTTGAACAGGACCACCGCCTCCATCCCCGACGGCAGCGAAGGACGCAACGCCGCCAACGCCTCCTCGATCTGGACCGTCAACGCGAGCGTGTCGAACCCGGGCGCCTTCGTGACGCTCATCACCGTTCCGCGAACCCCGTTGATGCTCCCGTCGCCACGCATCGGCTCGATGCCCCACGCAACGGTGGCGACGTCCGAGATCCGCACCGGCACACCCGCCGATGCCGTCACCACGGTCCGCCCCAGGACCTCGAGATCCACCGTCATCGCGAGGTTGCGGACCATGGTCTCGGTCGATCCCGTCTGGAGGAATCCGCCGGTGGTCGTCCCCGCCGCTTCGCGCGACGCCTTCTCCAACATCTCCAGCGTCACCCCGTGCAACTGCATCCGCACGGGATCTGGCTGGATCTGCACCTGCCGGATGCCTCCGCCCATGTTGAGCACCTCCGCGATTCCCGGAATCCCCTGCAATCGCGGCCGCACCACCCAGTCGGCCACGGTGCGGACGTCTGGCGGCGTCACCGCCGCATTGGTGCTGCGCAATCCGATCAACAGGATCTCCCCCATGAGGCTCGCCTCCGGGGTCAGGAAGGGTTCCACGCCTTCCGGAAGTGTCCCCTGCACCGCCTGCACCTGTTCGCGCACGGCCTGCCGCGCGCGCCGAAGGTCCGCGCCCCATCCGAATTCCGCGTATACCAGCGAAAGCCCGACATCCGAATTCGAACGTAACCGCGTCACGCCGGCGACGCCCATCAAGGCGCGCTCGATGGGGACGGTCACACCGGCTTCCACTTCTTCGGGCGCCAGGCCCGGAGCCTCCGTCAGCACGATGACGGTCGGCTTCGTGAGGTCGGGCAACACCTCCACCGGCAGGTCCCGTCCCACGAAGTACGCCGCCAGCATCGCCAGCACGGAGAGCCCGATCACGCCCGCGCGGTTGGCCAGCGCCGCGCGGATGAGCCTATTCAGCACGGACGTCTCCTTTCCCCGCCACGTCGGTCCCACGCCGACGCGACGCCAATCCGAGCAACACCAGCAGGACCCCATTTCCGATCAGCGAGAACCAGGTCAGCGGAGACAACCGTCCCAGGAACCCACCACCCACCGCGACCCGGCGCCGCCACACCATGGGAATGCCCGTGATCCGCCTCGGACGCCTTCGGTGCGCCGGCCACCTTTTCGCTGCCGTCCTCGTTGTGCTCGTGTCCATGCGCCGCATCCAACGCCTCCTTCAACGACACGCTCCCCTTGCCCGCATGCGCCAGCGAATAGGAACCGGTCGTCACGACCTTGTCCCCCGGGAACAAACCCTCGGAGATCTCGACGAAGCGATCGTTCATGCCACCGACCACCACGGGCACCTTCACGAAGGCGTGCGGCACCGCATCATCGGCCACGTACACAAACCGGTTTGCGCCTTCGCCCTGCACCGCCGCCTTGGGTACCGACATCAACCCCGGACGCGTCCGCGTGATGACATCGAACTCCACCCGCATCCCGGGCCGCAGCCACAGGCCCTCGTTGTCGACATAGCACGCCACCTCCAACGTACCGGTGGCCGGATCCGCGACGGCGCCCACGTGCGCCACCTCGGTTTCCCACATCTCGCCGGGCCATCCCGGCGACGTCATCCGCACCTTCAACCCGCGTCGCAACCGGCTGGCGTGGTGCTCGGGCACATGGGCCACGGCGTGCACCCGCGACAGGTCGAGGATGCCGACCAGGGCCTTGTCCGGACTCACCGGATCCCCGGGAGCCACGGCCAGATCCACGACGAACCCGGAGATCGGCGCCACGAGGGTGACCTGCGGCGGCGGCTCGCCCGGCTGCCGGCTTTCAACGACCACCAGCGGATCGCCCGCCTTCACCTCGTGATCCGGAAGCGCCAGCACCCGCACGGCGCGGCCCGCGATGCGGCTGCTGACCGACTGCCGCTTGCCGGGAAAGGCCTCGATCTCCCCCAACGCATGCAACGTTTCCTCGAACGTCTGCTCCTCTGCCTCCGCTGTTTCCAACCGGAGGTTCTTCACGCCTTTTTCGTCGAGGAACACCGTGTTGGCCAACCGCGCCGCCTTCTCCGCATCGATCGCCCACACCGGCCCGGCACCCGTTGCCAGGATCCACACGCAAACACTGATGCGCAGCGTCCGTACCGTCGTTGTCATCCGGAAGTTCATGGTTGGTTCAAGGAAAGGATTGCCCCCGTTGCTGTCATCCACTGGACCCGAGCCCGGCGCAAATCACGCTCGGCAGAGAGGCGGGCCGCCTCCGCCAACAGGCGTCGCTCACGTGCCCGGAGCATGTCCGTCAGGGTTGCCTGCCCCATCCCGCGAACCGTTCCAACGACTCCTCCACCCGCGTCGCCGCCGGCAAGAGTTGGGTGGCTACTCGGCCCAGCATGGCCTCGGCTACCCGCACCTGCGCCTGCGCTGCGGTGACCTCCGATCGGATCCGCAGTTCAACGGCCTCGATCTCACGATCCGACCGGCCGAGCGTTGCCTTCGCCTCCTCGATCCGGCCCTCGTTGCGATTCCACAACGGCAGCGGCACCGAGATCTGCAATCCCACGAAGCTCTCGTCGCGCAGCCCGACCGGGACGTCCAGCACACGCTGGCCCTGTCCGACCACGCCGATGCCGATGTCCTGCCAACGTTGGGCGCGGGCCAAGGCGACGGACAGTTCGGCGGACCGCCGGCGTTCCAAGGCCACCCGCTGATCCGAACGCGCGACGACCGCCGGTGTTGCGCCCGGTAGCGGCGCTGGATCCAAAGTCTCCAGTTCAATCCGGATTGGTTCCGAAGCTGCTAGCCCCAGCAAAGGACGAAGCCGTCCTTCCACCGCCGCCCGTTCCGCGTCCAATTGCAGACGCTGGATCTCCAACTGCTCCGCCTCCACCGCGAACTGGTCGGCCTCGATCGATGATCCCTCCGCCGCTGCCGCCACGCGCGTGGCGGCATCCCGCAATTCACGGCTGTTGGTCAACTGCCGTTCCCGCAGGGCCTGCTCGCGTTCCAGCATGCCCCATTCCACCGCCGCGACCGCGGCACTGCCCGCCAGCGTACGTTCCAGTTCCGCCACCTCCGCCTCGGCCACGCGGATCTGGGTTTCCGAGATCGTCTTCTCAAGACGCAGACGTCCGGTCAGCGGCAATCGCTGGTTGAGTTCAAAGGTCAGGAAACCTTCCCTGCCAGCCACGTTCGGATACACCGCCGTCTCCAACTCCGGATTGGCAAGCCGACCCGCCTGTCGGCGCCGGCCCCGGGCCTCGGCAATGGCCATGCGCGCGGCCACGAGGTCCGGATTGCGTTGGCGCACCTGCACGACCGTTCCCTCCACCGTGAAGGTGGCCGCTCCCAGACGCGATCCTCCGCCCGCCAACCCGACAGCGGCACAAAGCCAAAACCGTAACCAAGACCTACTCATCATGTGAACCCTTCGAAGACCTGAAAACCTATCCTTGCCCACCGGTTCCGCGGAATTCCTGCGCGGCGATTTGCCATTCACGGGAAACCCGTATTTCCAAACGGCTCACCGCGGAAACGCCCCAAGATCATGGCGTGCTGGAAAACCACCTGGATCATTCGGGGTCATGGCCGACCACGACACGGAACCAAATCCAACCAACGGTTTCAGGCGCGGATTGCGGGCGCACGCGGGGACGCCGCGACCCGCTGACGACACCACCAGGGCGGCCTCCAGTCTTCACTGGGACCGCGCTTCCGATCCTCGCCCGTTGCAGGCGAGAGGTTCCATTCATGGGGCTCCCAAGCCACGAACAGGGGAAGCCCACCCGCCGGCTTCACCAACAGGGCTTCGGGAACCCGATACAAAGTTCCGTCCTCGACGCTCAGGCATACCGGACACGCATCCGATCCGTCGGACTCCGGTGCGTGACTTGCGCCGCACGACCCTCCGTGGCCGACGGCACAGCAATCCGACTCCAGCAACCCAGCGGCCTCCAGTGAACAATGCATGGTGGCGGGCAGCCACAAGGCCACCACCACCAGCCAGAGACAGCGCGTCCACCAAGCCATGACCCACAACTAGAGACCCCCTCCCTCCTTGGCAAGCCCACGCATCCCCCAAGCCGTAGCTGCCGAGGTCACGAGGCAGGCCTGGGGGAGTTCCCAGTTTCCAGTTCCCTGTATTGTAGGCTGCGTGCCCCCACGCGGCGGACCGTCAGGCACCGCTGACCGCTCAGCCGTAATCCGACTTTGAACGCCGCGCCTGCTCCGGTAGACGAAGGAACGGACGCTGCCGGCATCATTCGGCCACCGCCCACCATCACGTCACCGATGTCGACCCTCCTGAAAGCCATCCAACTGCTGGCCTGCCTCGGAAGTCTGGCGGTCGTCCTCCTCTGCCGCGGTATCGAGTCGGCCATCGGACGGGTTCCCTACGACACCACCGACAGCATGGGTCGACCGATGGGTTTCAACGACCCGTTCTCACGGGAGCATTGGGGCATCCTCCTCCGCACCATCGATTGGCAGGATTACCGCCTGGATGTCCTGGCTTTGGATTCCGCGTATTTCTGGCTCACCGTGATCATGCACCTCGTCGCGCTTGGATGGATCCTGCGCGGGGATCCGTTGCGCCTGCGTACGCCGTTGGTCTTCCTCGGGGTACAGATCCTCGCCTTCCCAGGCGGCTTGTTGGGTTTGGTCATCATCCCGGTTTACTTCGTCGAGGCCTTCAGCGGGAAACTCGACCGCGAAGGCATCGTCGACGTCCCATTTCTCGCCGTCACCGGCCACGCCGTCTGGCTTTTGACCTGCCTTGCCTCGGTCCTGATGATCTTCATCCACCAGCGCCGCACGGCCTGGCGCCGTCTCACGGAAGCCTCCCGGAACTCGCCTTGAAACCACAGGCTCGAATGCCGACGCTGGCGACATGCGAAGCCTCCTCATGGGCCTGGTTGTCGGGATTGCGGCGCTTTCATCTGCGGCTGCCGCCGAACTGAAGGTTCCCGCGTTCACCGCGTACACCCTTCCGGACGCCAATGGCGCCCGGATCTCGGAACGTGGCGGCGTCCGGAACTGGATCGATCCCGACCTTTCGGTGAACTGGTACGGCCAGATCCAAACGCCGGGATCCCTCACCGCGAAGCTGTCCCTCCGCCTGCCCGAAGGTGCCGAATCGAAGCTCCGGCTCACCGTGGCGGGAACGTCCCGCGAAGCAACAGCCCGAGGCGGGAAGGAGCCCACGACCGTTGACTTCGGATCGTTCGAGGTCGCGAAGGCTGGTTACCAGCGGTTCCAACTGGATTCCCTCAATCCGAAAGGTCGCCCGGCGGGAGACCTGGACAACCTGCTGCTGGATGGACCGGCCATCGAGAAGGCGCATTTCAACCTGAAGGAGCGCCGCAACGCCGCCTCCGTCCACCTCAGCTACACGGCGCCCAAGGACGTCAACATCTCCGCCTTCTACTGCGAGGTGACAGCCGTGGAGGAACCGACCTCCACCTTCTACATGGCCTGCGGCTGGCATCGCGGCTACTTCGGCATGCAGGTCAACAGCCCCACCGAACGCCGCGTCATCTTCTCCGTCTGGGACAGCGGCGGCGAGGCCGTCGACCGCAAGAAGGTCAATGACGAGAACCGCGTGAAGCTGATGGGCAAGGGCGACGGCGTGTACACGGGCGACTTCGGCAACGAGGGCACCGGCGGGCATTCGCACCTCAAGTTTCCGTGGAAGACCGGGGACAAGCAGCGGTTCCTCGTCACTGCCCAGCCCACCAACGAGACGTTCACGGTCTACTCGGGCTACTACTTCCATCCCGACAGCCGCCAGTGGATGCTGATCTCGTCCTGGAAGGCGCCCAAGGAGGGCGGGTGGCTCAAGCGGCCCCATTCCTTCTCCGAGAACTTCTGGGGCAGCAACGGCCACGTCCCGCGCAAGGCCCTCTACGGAAACCAATGGATCCGCACGGACAAGGGCGAGTGGATCGAGATCACCGAGGCGGGCTTCAGCCATGACGCCACCGGGAAGTCGGATCGGCTCGACCGCTTCATGGGTGTCGAAAACGGCCAGTTCTTCCTGAACCATGGCGGCTTCATCGAAGGCTTCACGCCCTTCGGCCAGAAGTTCCCGCGCTCTGCCACCGGCAAGCCCCCCGGCGATCTGGATTTCCTGAAGTAGGGAACCAAAACGCCGCCGCACGGGATCACTCCCGCACGACGGCGTCCCATGTCCAATGGCCTGGCCAAAGCACCTCAGCCCCCCAGGCCCATTGCCCATGGATCGAAGGCATCCCCTGGGACACCTCCCCAAATCGTGAACGGACACCGTGTCGACTCCGTGGGGATTCGGGAAATCTTGGGTGACTCCGGAAAAAACAGGGCGACAACACCACCCCGCCCGCAATTCAACGCAAGGTCACCGCGCGGATGAACCACGCGATGAAGATCCGGACGTTGATCCCGATGACATCGGTCAACCCTCCGTGGTCGGACGCCGCGCGTTGCATCGCGCGCGCCATCCAGATCCGGAACCAGTTCGTGGTCGAGTTCTGCAGGACGACCTTGAACGCATCCTTGCGGACGGCGGGCGGCATCCGCCCCTTGCCGGCGTCCACCCATTCCACCAACCCCCGCAGCACCAGACGCATCTTCTCAAAGACCTCCACACCGAACACCGCTGGCGAGGCCACGAACCGTCGGGCTGCTTCCCAGTCGCCGCGGGACGCCCGGGCATAGGCCTGGACCAACTCGGCGAGCTGGCTCGCGTCCTCGCGCTGGGGATGCGCGACGATGCGATCGACGAGCTCCTCGAACTCCGTCTCGCTTCCAAAGTAGAAGAGCGCGCGCAACGCGGTGAACATCTGGGATGGCGAAAGCCCGGGGCGTTCCCGCCAATCGGCGAACCACCCTCGCGCAGCGGCCATTTGCCTGGCTCCCATCAGGCATTCCCCGGCCCGGACCCAGAGGAGGTCATCGGCCTTGAAGCGCACCTTCCGCGCCTGGATCCGGCTGGCGAGCGATTGGCGCCTCTCGGTGGAAGCGGTTTGCAGGTGCTCATCCCACGCCTCCAGGAGGGTCATCCACGCTCGACGCGCCAGTTCACTGCCCTCCACCAGGCGATCGAGCATGGGCTCGATGTCGAGTCGCTTGAGGCTCCAATGGACCCGCACGTAAAACTCGCCCGCCGAAAGATTCAGGGATCCACCGCTTCCCAGACAGTCAACGATCCACGGCACCGCGGCCACCAGCAGTCCGGCATCCTGGAACAACGCAACCACCCGCCGGAATCCATCGGGATCGTCGCCCGAAGACCGCACCAACCTTCGGACGAGACCCTCGAGTCCGGGACGACCGGGCCGCGCTTCCTCCACCACGATCGCCTCCACCAGCCAGGAACACTCCGGGAGGCAGCCCTGCAGTTTCCCGAGCACCTCGGTGGCCCCGTTGAGGTCGGAGGACTCGAGCCTCAGCCCGAGCAAGCGTCGCCCCGCCCAGACATAGCCCGCGTCCAGGGCATGGGCACGTGCGAGCAGTTCCATCGCCGCCGGCTTCTCCCCGCGTTCGAGTGCAATCGCGGCGCGGAAGGCCAGGGGTTCCGGGTTTCCCGGCTGCAATGCTTCCAACCGGCCCGCCGACGACGCGGCTGCGTCCAGTTGCTTCAGCTCAAGCTGCCAGCCGGCCAGCTCTCTCCATCCCCAGGCCAGCGACGGATCCTCGGCCAACGTCGCCTGCATCATCGTCACCGCTTCCTCCACCTTCCCCTCGCGGCTTCGGATCAACGCTTCCATGGCCCGCAGTTCCGTGGGCGGACGATCCCCGAAGCAGGCCGGCCGACACGAGGCGGCCGCCTCCGGATGCCGACCGGCCGCCATCAGGATCAGGGCCCGTTGCCGCCAGAGGCCGGTGGAATCCGGGGACAATGCCAATCCACGGTCGATCGCCTCGACCCGTTCGCCCACCCGGGATTCGGGCGTCATGCGCGCCAGGACCAACCACGAACGCGCCTCCGCGGGCCGCTCAGCCGCCATTTCCCGCGCCAGCTCCAGTGCGCAATCCGGCCGCCGTGCCTCGGGTCCCAGGTCCCTCAGCGCGTCCCACGATGCCTCGTGTCCTGGCTCGACGCGCACCGCTTCGCGGAATGCATCCAGCGCCCCGGTCACATCCCCGACCCGATGACGCGCCCAGCCCAGGGCGCACCACGATTGGGGATCCAGCGGCGAACGGCGCACTGTCCCCTCCAGGACGGCGCGGGCACGGTCGGGATCCCCATGGTTCACCAGGGCGTCGGCCAGTTCGCGCATCGCCCATCCCCACCCGGGTTCAATCTCACGGACACGCTCCAATGCAGCGATGCACGGCTCCATTTCCATGCGTGCCCGATGGACCGCGGCCAGTTCCACCGCAAAACGCGGCACGAGGGGAAACCGCTCCATCGCCTGGCTCGCCCGTTCCCGCGCGTCCCACAACCGCCCTGCCGCGCGCAACTCCTGCGCCAGCCCGAGCCACGCCGCCCACAGGTCAGGCCGCGCGGCATGTGCGGCCTCCGCCAGCGCCAGCAACTCGTCCCCTGCGAGGAACGGCCGGGCCAGATCCAGGAAGCACAGGAGTCCGGATCCCGTCGTCGCCTGCCGCTCCAACTCCCCACGGATGAATCCAATGGCCGCCGTCCGTTCCTCCAGGTTTCCACAGCACTCCATCAATTCCCCTGTCCGAAGGAATAGTCCACGGACAACCGCAGGGACTGCATCGCGGCCTCGCGCGCTTCGTCCAGCCGACGGGCTTCGCGGAGCACCCGTGCGAGGATTCCGTACCCGGCAGGATTCGACGGTTCCAACTGGATCCCCAGCGTCGCGCTGGCGACCGCAGATGCGTGCTGGTGGCCCCTCGACTGCGCGAGGGCGAGCTCCCGCTGTGCCCACGCGTCCGTGGGTTCGGCCGTCACCAGGGCCTGCACATGGGTCGTGTAGGTTTCGAGGGCGGCATCGCGCATCCACTCGACCGTCAGCATCCGCAGCGGGACGTGGTGGGGGAACCGCTGGCTCACGCCCTCCAGATACTGCCGGGCCGCTGGCAATCCCTCCCGTTCGGCCACCAACTGCACCACCACGCGGTGGGCATCGAGAGCCAACGGATCCTGCTCCAGGACCGCCCGCCACGCCTCCATCCGGCCGACAGGTTCCTGACGTCCATCGGCCAGCCAGGCCGAGACACGGAGCCATTGGACCGGCGGCACCCGTCCCTTCGCCGATTGCAGGAGGGCCTCAGCCTCCTCGAAACGGCGGTGCCGGATGGCTTCCTCCGCCGCAAACAGGACGAGGGCTCCGTCCTCGGGGCGCCGGGCCACGGCCTCGCGCACGATCGCGGCGGCCTCCTCCACACGATCCAGTTCGTGCAGGACCCAGACGAGGGTGCGCGCCGGCTGGGCGGAAAGCCGCCCCAGGCGCTCGAAGCGTTCGCGCAACAGGTCCAGCACCTCGGCGCTCCGACCCCGCGCCCGCGCGGCATGGAACCAGGCCTGCCAATAATCCTCGCGCTTGTCCGCCAGGAACGCCGCCAGACGATAATGCTCCAGCGCTTCCTCGAACTGTCCCTCCGACCAACAGACTGCCGCCCATGTTGAAATGGCGGAAGCATCCGCACCCCGGAACCTCCGCGCCCGAAGCAGCCACCGCCGGGCGGCGGCGTTTTCACGCGCATCCGTGGATAATTCCTGCGCGAGTTCCTGCCAGATCAACGGGTCCGTTCCCTTGGCCGACGATACCTCCCGGAGCCAGGTCAGCCGTTCGTTGCGCGACGCCAGCTCACGCAGGCATCCAAGCCGGCCGAGCTGGAGGTTCACGTCCTCGGGGTGGAGCTTCAGCAGCGCTTCCAACGCCACATGGCGGGCCGTGGTGTCCAGGTCGTAGGACGCGAGCGCGCGCCGCGCCTGCCATTCCAACCGGTGGCCGGGTGCCACCGATGCGAGACGTTCGACCGCCGCCATTGCGGCCGTCCGATCGTGCCGCTCCAAGGACCGCAGGAAGGCATGGTGCTCGTCGTACAGCGCGGATTCCGGCAGCGCGATCCCGTCCAGCAAGGCCGCCTGTTCCACCGGAACCATGGCCATTCCCCGCGGGCCCGAAGACTCCTGCGACTTCAACAGTGCCTCGGCCTCGACGTCGTACCGGTTGCGGAACCAGGGGTCACGGATCAGGAGGCTGCGCCGGAGATCATCGTAACCGATCACCGCCTGCTCATGGGCATTGGCCGGGTTGACCGTGGTCAGGCAGAACGGAATGCCCCGATCGAGCAGGGCGCGTGCGGCCTCCAGCGTGATCCGGAACTCCCGGGCCACCCATCCATTCGATTCAGCCCAGTGACGTTCGCTGTGCGATGCGGTGCCGTCGTAACAGATCGCTTCCGCCACCTCCAGGTGGTCCGCCGGACGGCCCCAGAAACGGCTCAGGGTCGTCAGGGTCGCCGGAACGCAGGTCATCAGGTGCTGCCGGGTGAATCCCACCGGCAACTCCACCCGCTTCGAGCCGTCGTCCGCCTGTTCCAGCCGCTCGGCGAAGCCTTTCCAGTAATCATCCCCACCCACGAGGCGAGCCTGCGCGGCAGCTTCCGCCCGTCGACCCCGCCGATACTCCGCCAACGCCCGCAGGGCCCGGATCCATCGGAACAAGTCCTCGTCGCCGCGCGGCGACAGCACCTCCACGCGATCGAGCGCGAGGAGCACCTCGTCATGCCGCTGGAGCTCGGATGCCGTTGTTGCCCATTGGCTGGCCGCGTGAGCGCATTCGCCCCTCTCCGCGAAGGTCCGCGCACGTTCGAGAGCCTCCTCTTCCCGACCGCAGAGCATGAGGCAACGCACGCGGGACAATTCCAACGCCCAGTACCCCGGGGTCCGCGCCAGCCCCATCTGCGCGGCCTCCAGCGCCTCGTCGTAGCGATCCTGCTGCAGCAGGTGGTCACACCACTCGGCATCCCACCACGGCGGGGAGTGTGTCCCCTGCTTCGCCCGCGCATACCAGTCCTCCGCCCGTCGGAAATCCCGGAGGGTCGAAAGCAGTCGTCCGGCCAACTGGCGGAAATCCCCGGCGATCACCCCGAGTTCCGCGGACGGAATCCCGAACTGGCGCAGCCGTTCCCATGCTTCGACCGGCCCGCGGGCCTCCAGCACCTGCCACAGGAAGTAATACCGGGCCTCAGGATCCTTTGGGTCCTTCCGATACGCCCGAAGCTTGAGCGCGTTCGCCGCACGGGTTGCCCCCACATGGCGCAAGATCCGGCCCGCCAGGATCCGGGCATGGGTTCCACCCCACTTCAGCGGATCGCCGATGGCTTCCGCCCTCCGCAATGCCTGCACGAACAAACCCTGTTGGTACAGGTCCTCAACTTCGGCAAGGGGGCCAGGTTCGGGGAAGATCGGGTCGGTGGTCGGGGCCATCGGGACCACCTTCTACCTGCCGATCCAAAGCGAGCCAAGCGTCGAGATGACACCCCGTGTGAAGCGGGACGGCGATGTTCTCATCGCCTTGGGAAAGGCTTTGGAATGGCGACGAGGATGTCGCCACCCCGTTCCGGGAAGGTGATTCCCCTCACGGAGCCACCGCAGACTTCAGGAACTTCGCCAGGTCGGCCTTCTGCTTCCGCAGGTCCGGGAGGTTCAGGTACATCATGTGCCCGGCCGTGTAGTCATCCTGGACGATGTTCTTCAGCAGCGCCGGCGGCAGCCGCAGGTGATTGATCGTGTAGCGCGTGGCAAAGTACGGCGTCGCCATGTCGAAGTACCCGTTCGACACGTGCACCTTCAGGAATGGATTCGCCGTCATCGTATCGGCCAGGGTCTCCGACACGTCCGCATAGCCGTTCTCCGCGCTCCAGTTCCAGCGACCCACGCCTCCAAGGATCGTGTAGGATCGGTCCTCCTCGAACTTCAGGGTCGTCCGCACGTAATCGTTGAACGTGGAGGCGAACACGCTGAACACCGCGTCGGCACTGGGGTCCCGCTCCGCACCTTCGGACAGCGGATCCCGGACCGGGCTGGTGTAGCGGCTGTCGAAGCGGCCCGTCACCAGCCGTTGGTCGCGCAGCAATTCGGCGTTGAACCGTTGCAAGGGCACCCGCAGGTCCGCGCCGTCCACGAACTTCTCGGAAAGGCCGGTCAACCGCGCCATCTGCTTCACCGCGGCGGCGCGTTGCTCCGCCGTCATTCCGGCGCCGAGCAGCAGGGCACGATTGTAATCCCCGGTCGCGAAGGCCTCCGCCTCGGCGAGGACTTCCGCCAGCGGTTTCTGCTGCAGTTCCGGCACAAGCTTCCGGTGATACCACGCCGTCGCCGTATAGCTCGGAAGGTAGAGCACGAAGGGCAGGTCGTTGCCCTCCGCATCGCGGATGGTCTGGAAGTTGAGCACCGTCGAAACCAGCATGATGCCGTTCAGGTTCATGCGATGCGCCTGCAACAGTTCGCCGCTCAGTGCCGCGGCACGCGTCGTGCCGTAGCTTTCCCGATCAGGAACTTCGGCGACAACCAGCGTGCGTTCCGGGTCACGTAGAGCCGGATGAACTCGCCCACGCTCCGGGCATCCTCGCGCAGGCCATGGAAATTCTTCGCATCCTCCGGCTTTGCAGCCCGGCTGTAACCCGTGCCCACGGGGTCGATGAACACCAGATCGGTCTCGTCGATGAGGCTGAATTCGTTGTCGAGCAGCGCATACGGCGGCGGCACCGCAAAGCCGTCGTCCCGCAGCTTCACGCGCTTCGGCCCGAGCAATCCCATGTGCAGCCACACCGAGGAGGAACCCGGTCCGCCATTGAAGGAAAAGGTCAGGGGGCGCTTTGAAAGTTCCGACACGCCCTTCCGCGTATAGGCGATGTAGAAGATCTCCGCGGTCGTTTTCCCTTCGGCGTCCTTCAGCGGCAAAGTCCCGGCCGTGGCCGTGTACTCGATGCGCTGACCACCCAGCAGGATCGCATGTTCCGTGACGCTCTTCTTCTCGTCCTTGGAATCCTTGGCCTCCTCTTTCTTCGCGCCGTCCTTCGCTGCCTCCCCCGCCGCGGGTTTGGAGGGCGGCGCCTCCTTCGGCTTGTCCTGGGCACGCAATCCAGCCCCCGCCAGCACCGCTCCCGCCAACACCACGCTCCACACGCTTCGCGTCGTCATGCGGTCCAGCGTAGGCCACCTGCCTGACAGGACCAAGCCTCCCGATCCCTCCGTCATCGGGTAGCGGCGGCCCTGGCCTTCGTCGGTCAGAGTGGCAGTTCCGAAGCAGGCGCCCGCCGCGACGTCACCTCCCGGAATCGGGATTCGTATTCCGGATGATTGGTCCCCATCAGGCGATCCCAGAAATTGAAGTAGAGACCATAGTTCCCCCGCATCTTTTCGTGATGCATGACGTGGTTGGTTGGCGTGTTGAGGAGGAACCGCAACGGCGTGTTCATGAGCCACCGCGGATGGAATTCATACCCCGTGTGCCCCGCCACGTTGAACACGATCTGCCACAGCATCACCAGGCCGAAGGCCGCCGGATGAATGGGCATCACCATCACCGCCAGCGGGAAGATCCCCGCCTCCACCACCGCCTCCGCCGGCGCAAAGGCGTATGCCGCCCATGGCGAGGGATTCGTCGAGAGGTGATGGACCCGATGGAACACCCCGAACAACCGCCGGTGATGCATCAACCGATGCGTCCAGTAGAAGTACGCGTCATGCAGCAGGATCCCGCACGCGACACTCCCGAAGAACCACGCACGGCTGTGATCCGAGATCTTCCAGTACATCTGGGTCCAACCAGCCCGCGAAGCACTGATCGTCGCCGCCCCCATCACCCCGAAGATCACCAGCGTCAGCAGCGAATACCCGATTTCCCGCCGGACATCCGATGACACGGGAAACCGGGCGATGATCTTGCGGTGGAACCAGCGGTGGCGGAAGAGCCAGTAGCCCAGCATCCAGGCAAAGCCCGCGAACAGGAAGTAGCGCAGGCCAACCTCGATCGTGGTGAAGGCGGAACGTTCCAGGAACGAATGCTGGCTCCCGAAGAGCAGATCAAAAACTTTCATGGCTTGGTAAGGGTTGGGAGCAGTCCCCGTCGCGAAAGTTCGCCCGTCAGGGTGGGCAGGTGCCACAGACGCAACTTGCCCTGCGCCGTGGCCGCCGCGAGTCGCGTGCCATCCGGACTCCACGCCAACGCGAAGATCCGGACCCGTGACGGCGGCTCGATCGCCAACTCCACCCTTCCCGCCTCCACATCCAGGATCAGGATCTCGTACACATCGGCCACCACCGCGATCCGGCGGCCATCCGGAGAGACCGCCGCAGCCCCGAGGACGAGGCCGGCGGAGGGAACGGACAATCCGGGAGTCGTCTTCCAGGTCTCCGTGTCGACCATCTGGAACCGGTCCCCCCACACCATCGCCCGCTTCCCATCGGGTGAAAAACAGACGCCGGCCTGTCCGCCCGGCAGGCGCGTGTGAACAACACGTCCTTCCACCACATTCCAGAACCGCACCTCACCTCCGCCCGAGGCAATGGTCGCTGCCCAGCGTCCGGTCCGATCCACCACCAGGGCGTCCGCGCCAGGATGCAAACCGAGGGTCCGCACGATGGGTCCGGGTGAATCCCCGATCTCCACGAACTGGCCGTCCGCCAGAACAACGAGCCACCCCGTGCCGGTGGACGTCGGACGCACCGCCGCTCCCGGGGAATCCAGCAGGATCTCACGCCCGGTCCATCCATTGGACCCGGCCTTCCCGAGGGTCCATGCCGCCACCCCCGTCCGGTCGACCGTGACCAACCGGGAGGCATCTCGGCCGAAGCAGAAACCCTTCACGAACTCGAGCGGCACCCACGCCTGCCACTCGCCCTGCTCCGTCCCGAACACACGCACGCCCGCCGGATGCCGTCCGGCGACCCGCCGCGAATCCGGACTGAACTCGACCTCCAATTCCGAGCTTCCGATGTATCCGGCGAGCAGTTCGCTGAAACCGACCGGCGGCACCATCTCGTACCTTCCCACACTGCCCCGCGAAAGCACCGGACCAAAGTTCCCGCCCTGATCAGAAAACCCGAACTCCGTGGAATCGCCCTGACCCGAAACAAGCATCCGACCGCCCATCAGATCCCACACGCGGACCGTCCGGTCGTCCCAGGCGGACGCGACGCGCCGTCCGGCAGGATCGAAGGCGAGCGCCGTTGGAATCGCCGGCGAGAAGGTAAACGACAGGATGCGATTCCTGCCGACCACATCCTGATAGAAGAGCCGCCCGTCCTGGGTGGCTCCGACCCAGCGCTGGCTGTCCGGCGACCAGGCCATGAGATAGATCGGTCCGGGCTGGGGCAGGCGGACATCGACCTCTCGGGTATCGGTGCGGACGATGACCACCTCGTTGGTTCCAAGCCGGGACGCCGCCAACTGGCGTCCATCCGGGGAGAAGGCGAGGCATCGCCAGCCCCCAGCACCAAGATCGGTCCGGATCTCCGACCCAGAATCCAGATCGCGCCAGACCAATTCCTGGGTTCCCTCACCGGTCACCAGCCACCGGCCATCCGGAGAGAGCCCGTAGGCTGCGGGGACCACGGGGCGCTGCCAGAGAAGGCGGGACACATCACCGGGGTCGAGCGCCACCACCGCCATGCCCCCTTCGCCGAGCAACACCTGTCGATCGCCGGAACTCGACCCCATCCCGAAACGCGTCGCAGGCGGCCAGGGCGCCCTCCAGTGTCCGACAACCCGGCCCTGGCTTTCGTCCGCGTCCTCGATGGACCCATCGGCAGCCAGGACACGCCACACGCCGCGGGAGGATACGGGACGGATCCGGGCCGAACCGGTGGCCTCGATTCCCGAAACCCGCTCAAATCGGAAATCCGTCTGGGCAAGCGCCGCCACCACCTCGGCCGAGGCCCGATCCCGCACCGAACCCTCAAGCCCGAGAGCCAGTGCCTGCTCCACGGCCGCCACGCTCGCGGTCTGTTGGCCGGGTCCGCCGGCCAACCGCAGTGCCCGCGCCTGCACGAGCAGGGACTCCTTCAGGTTCGCCATGGCCTGTTGTTCCGCGCGGTAGATCCGCACGGTGGCCACCACTCCCCCGATCACCAACCCGGCAACGGACAACACCAACGCCACGACCAATACCGCCACACCGGGATGCCGTCGGGCCCAGCGCAGGGTCCGGCCCAGCCAACCCACGGGACGGGCGTGCACCGGTTCACCGGCAAGGATCCGATCCAGTTCCTCCCGAACTTCCCCAGCGGTGCCGTAACGCCGTTGCGGATCCTTCTCGAGACACTTCAGGCAGACGGTCTCGAGGTCCACCGGCACGGACGGATTCAACCGGCGCGGTGACACCGGTTCGGCATCGGCCACCTGACGCAGCACCGCCTCCACGCTGTCCCCCTGGAACGGCGGACGCCCCGTCATCAGGTGGTACAGCAATGCCCCCATCGAATAGACGTCCGATGCGAAGCCGATTGCCCGGGTTTCGCCCCGCACCTGCTCGGGCGACGCATACGCGGGCGACCCGAGCACGTCTCCGGTATCCGTCAGCGTCACCGTGGATTCCAGATGCTTGGCCAACCCGAAATCCGTGACGTGCGGTTTGCCATCCCGATCCAGGAGGACGTTGGAGGGCTTGAGATCGCGATGGAGGACGCCCTGGCCGTGGGCGTGGTGGACCGCGCCCGCGATCAAACCTCCGATCCGGGCCACTTCCCGTGCCGTCAGTGGACCATTGCGGACGCGGTCCGCCAGAGTCCCCCCTCGACCAGGTCCATCGAGAAGTACAATTGGCCGTCGTGTTCTCCAATGTCATGGATGGCAACGATGTTCGGGTGCTGGAGTCGGGCTGCGGCCGATGCCTCCGTCCGGAACCGGCTGCGCGCGCTTTCACCGGCAAATCCGCCCCCCAGCAACAGTTTGACCGCCACGGTCCGGCCCAGGCTCCGCTGGCGTGCCCGGAAGACAACCCCCATGCCCCCTCGCGCCACCTCCTCGATCAGCTCGTAGTCTCCGATGACCGGCACGGGCGCCTTGCCTCCCCGCGTCCCCGTCACCGCCGCCAGCCGCATCCCGCAGCAGGCACACCGGGCAGAAATCCGCGCGCACCCCCGCGGGAAGCAGCGCACCGCAATCCGGACAGGTGTTTCTGGAGGCGGCGGATGACATCTGGCGCCCCAAAGCCTACCCAGCGCCGGAAACAAAAGCGATGGGACGGATGGGACGGATGGGATGGATCAGTCGGATCCGTCCGATCCGTCGGATCCCCACCCCACCACCCCAAGTCCCCGCTCGCCGTCCGTCCGGCGACGTGGCATATCAGCGGCGGCCATGGAATACGAAGCGGTCATCGGTCTCGAAACGCACGTCCAGCTGAAGACGAAGTCGAAGATGTGGTGCAGTTGCGCCAACGCCTTCGGTGCTCCGCCGAACACCAACGTGTGTCCGGTCTGCCTTGGCATGCCCGGGGTGCTGCCGGTGGCCAATGCCGAGGCCCTGCGCCTGACGGTCCTCACCGGATTCCTCCTCAACTGCGAGATCCCGCGGTACGCGAAGTTCGACCGGAAGAACTATTTCTACCCGGATTCGGCCAAGAACTACCAGGTCACCCAGTACGACCGGCCGTCCACGCGGGAAGGCTTCCTCGAATTCGAGTTCGAAGGGGGCATCAACCGTGTCCGCATCACCCGCGCCCACCTCGAGGAAGACGTCGGCAAGAACACCCACTTCGAGCGCCATAGCGGCGTCGACTTCAATCGCGCCGGGGTTCCGCTCCTGGAGATCGTTTCGGAGCCCGACCTCACCTCCGCCGACCAGGCGCACGCCTACCTCAACGCCCTGACCGAACTGCTGGCCAAGGCCGGCATCAGTGACTGTGACATGGAGAAGGGCATGGTGCGTTGCGACGTCAACGTGTCCGTCCGCCCCAAGGGTACCACCGGTCTCGGTGCGAAGATCGAGATCAAGAACATGAACTCGTTCTCGGGGGTCCGCCGCGCCCTCGATTTCGAGATCCCGCGCCAGATCGAAGCCGTCTCGAAGGGCGAAAAGCTCCGTCAGGAGACCCGCCGCTGGGACGACCTCGCCGGAATCACCGCACCCATGCGGTCCAAGGAGGACGCCCACGATTACCGGTACTTCCCCGACCCGGATCTCCTCCCGTTCACGCCGACCGAGGAATGGGTCGCTGCGATCCGGGCCACCGTCCCGGAACTCCCCCTCGCCCGAAAGCAACGGCTGATGCGCGATTTCAGCCTGCCCACCGGGGATGCCGAGGTGCTGAAGTCAAACGATGCCCTCGCCGACTTCTTCGAGAAGGCCGCCAGCGGGTTCCACAATCCCAAGGCCATCGCGAACTGGATCATCAACAACCTGTCCGCACAGCTCGCCGCCTCTGGAACCTCCCTCGCCGACCTGCGCTTCGCCCCGGCGCAACTTCGCGAACTCGTGGAACTGGTGGACTCCGGCAAGATCAGCTCACGCATCGCCCAGGAGGTCTTCGTCGACCTGTTCTCCACCGGGGAGTCGCCCGCGGCCATCGTCGAACGAAAGGGCCTCGCCCAGGTCTCGGACACCGGTGCCATCGAGAAGATCTGCGACGATGTCATCGCGGCGAACCCCGGTCCGGCGGCTGATTTCCGCGCCGGCAAGGTGGCTGCCCTCAACTTCCTCAAGGGACAGGTGATGAAGCTCTCCAAGGGCAAGGCCAACCCTGCCGTGGCCGGTGAGACTCTGGAACGTAAACTCCGGAGCTGACGACCACCTCCAAATCCTCCAGATTGCAACCATCCATGACGGACAAACAGGCTCAGCCCAATCCCCACGACGAACTGCTCTGGCTCGCGCGTCGCATCGGTCAGGATCCCAAGGGTCTGGTCGTCCTTGGCGAAGGCAGTGTTTCCGCGCGCCTGGATGACAAGCGGTTCCTGGTGAAGTCCGCCGGTGCTGCCCTCGCCGAACTGACCCCAGACGAGGTCACCGAGTGCAACACCGAGGAAATGATCCGCGTCCTCGAGATGCCACTCCTCGATACAGGCGCTTACGAGCGCATGATCCGGGAGGCCCAGATCGATCCAGCCAGCCGCCCGCCCACCAGCGAAGCACCCATCCACGCCTGGCTCCATTCCGTCCCGGGCGTCAATTTCGTCGTCCATTGCCAGCCCGAGGCCCTTCTCCAGATCCTCTGCTCGCCCGCCGCCGCCCGCTTTGCCGAGCACCGGATGTACCCGGCCGAGGTCGAGTTCATCGGCACCCAGGTCGTCATCATTCCCTACGCGGATCCGGGAACCCCGCTCGCCCGAGAAATCCGCTCCAAGTACCAAGCCTCCCAACGCCGCACCCTGGCTCGCCCTCCCCGGCTCATCCTCGTGCAGAACTACGGGGTCCTCGCCTTCGGCGATTCCGCACGCGGCGTCCTCTCCACCCTCCTCATGGCCGAGAAGTCCGCCCGTATCTTCGTGGGCGCTTCCCGCCTTGGCGGTCCAATCTTCCTTCCGCCCCAGCACGTTGCCCGCCTCGAAGCCCGGATGGACGAAGGCCCCCGCGCCAGCACCATCAAGCTCTGACGATTCGTCAGACCGGGTACTCCCAACCGGGACGGTACGGCCGGCTCAGCAACGCCGCCGCCTCCGCGTCGCCGACGATCGTTTCACGGTCGCCGTCCCACTCGATGCTCCGGCCCACGCGCCACGAGATCATCCCCAACAACGGCAGCACCGAGGATCGGTGCGCGATTTCGATCCCAGCCACGGCCTTGCGCCCTTCGGTGATCGACGCCATGAAGTCCGCCCACAACAGCTTCAGGTTGTGCCCGTCCGGTTCCTGCAATTGCGAATCCTCGTGCACCACCTGCGCGTTCCGGTCGCTCGGATGGAAGCTCCACCCATCCCGCCACCCGATGTGCAAGGTCCCCTTCGTCCCGTAGAAGTACGCCCCAATCCCGTGCTTTTCCGCGTTGTTGTCCGCAAACCGACGGTGCTCCCAGACACAGCTGAAGCCATCGAACTGGTAGACCGCCACCTGATGGTCCGGCGCATCGCTCGTCTGTTCCAGTTCCGTGAGCACCGCCGGTCCCGCCACCGGCCGGCCCGCCGTTGAAAAGACCCGACGCGGGTACTTCTCACCGCTCCACAAGAGCACCTGGTCCAGCCAGTGGACACCCCAGTCCCCAAGGGTGCCATTACCGTAATCCAGGAAGTTCCGCCAGCCGCCCGGATGCAACTTCTGGTTGAAAGGCCGTTTCGGGGCCGGACCACACCACAGGTCCCAGTCCATTCCGTCCGGAATCGCGGCGTTCTTTGCCGGACGCTCCCGCCCTCCGCCGCCATGGGCAAAGATGCGGACCATCCCCACCTCGCCCACCGCGCCGGATTTCAGGAACTTCATCCCATTCACATGATGCGGTCCGATCCGGCGGTGCAGCCCCACCTGGACCACCCGACCGCTTTCGCGGGATGCCCGCAGCATGGCGCGGCTTTCGTTCACGGTGTGGCCCGTGGGTTTTTCCACGAACACATGCGCCCCCGCCTTCACCGCCGCGATCGTCTGCAACGCATGCCAGTGATCCGGCGTCGCGATCAGAACGATCTCCGGCTTCTCCTTCTCCAGCAGTTCCCGGTAATCATTGTAGGTCTTCGGCTCGTCTCCGTTCAGGTCCTTCACCTGCTCCGCCGCCACCTCGCGCGCCCGACGGTCCACGTCGCACAGACCCACCACCTTCACCGAACCCGCCGCAATCGCCTCGCGCAGGATGTTCTTCCCCCACCAACCGGATCCGATCAGCGCAATCCGGTATTTCTTTCCGGCCTCCGCCCCACGCACATAGGGCGCCAATCCGAACGCCCCGCCCACCACGGCGGCATCTCTCAGGAATCGGCGACGGTTACGGAGGGGGGATGAGGAAGGATTCATGGAAGGAATTGACCCCGTCAGGCTGCCCAAGATCCTCCCCCTGAGCAAGTCCCCCGCCCGAACCATATCCAAACCGTAGCAGACGACGTCAGGAGGCTGAGGTAGAAGGTCCAAGGTCGAAGCTTCTTCAACCCTCAAGCCCGAGCCCTACTTCAATCTTGAAACTGAAATCTTTGGACTCCCCTTCCACTGCCTCGTGACCTCGTCAGCTACCCTCCGCGACGTAGCAGACGACGTCAGGAGGCTGAGGTAGAAGGTCCAAGGTCCAAGCTTCTTCAACCCTCAAGCCCGAGCCCTACTTCAATCTTGAAACTGAAATCTTTGGACTCCCCTTCCACTGCCTCGTGACCTCGTCAGCTACCCTCCGCGACGTCAGGAGGCTGTCCCCCACACGGCTTGACACTTCATCCGCCGCGTGAGGGTTCCTGAACCTTCTTCCATCACCGCAACGTCCTCACAACCACGACCGATGTGTAGGCCGAGTTGCCGGACGCGTTGTAGGCCCGAACACGGAAGTAGTAGGTCGTGTTCGAAGCCAACCCCGTGGAGGCATAACTCCGGACGTTCGCGCCCAGTGTTCCCACCTGCGTCCACGTGGACCCGTTCGTCGAACGCTCCACACGGAAGCCCGTCTCGTTGGCGGATGTATCCACCCAGCTCAGGTTGATCTCACGGCGCGATACCGCGATTCCCGACAATCCCGTCGGCGCCGAGGGAACCGCAAGCGGCACCGTGACGGTCCCGACATTCGATGCCGGAGAGGCACCGGAGGCATTCAGCGCAATGACGCGGTAGGCATACGTGCTTCCAGCCAAAACCGTCGCATCCACGAAGCTCGTGACATTGGCCCCCAGCGCCACGCGCAACGCCCATGCACCGCCGTTGACGGAACGTTCCAACCGATACTCGGTTTCCGCACTGGAAACGTCCGTCCACATGACCTGCACGCTTCCAACACCCAGCGCGACCTGCAATCCCGTCGGCGCCGCAGGCACCGGCTCGGGAACCACCACGCTGACCTCATTCGACCACACCGAGAGTCCAGCTCCGTTCACGCCGCGGACCCGGTACCCATATTCCTCACCCACTGCCACCGAAGCATCCACGTAGCCCGTCGCATCCGCGCCAAGGATCGCTGCCAGCACCCATTCGCCACGCCCCACGGAACGTTCCACCAGATGGTGGACGGCTGCCAGATCGCCGCGCACCCAGGAAATCGTCACCCCAGAAGCCGAAGCCGCTCCAATACCCAGCCCAGTCGGAGCCGCCGGAACCGCCTGCCCCGGAACACTGCGGAATGCCGACACAACCAACCCGTTCAACGCGATGGCCCGTGCGTTGTCAGCTGCGTTCTCAGGGTCCACGGATTCATCCACACCCAGTGGGACTCCGGCGTAGCTCAGCCGCGGATTCGAAAAGTAATTGATCCGGATCGCGCTCCCACAGGCATACGCCATCACCGTCCGGAACATCGGCATGTTGGTGGAGCACTGGCGCCAGCCATAAGCGAAAGGATAGGACGTGGGACCGGACGCATCCGGCCGGTCATGGTGGCAACCCAGTGTGTGCCCCCACTCGTGGACCAGGCTCAAGGAGGCAAGGCAACCCGAGTAGACCGCCGAGAAGGCATTCGCCTCGAAACCCGCCGACGGCACGGACATGAGGTACGACAGCCCGCAACTCGAAGTATCCTCATCCACCAGCGTGACCAGATCCGCACCCACCTGATCCCGCAGGGCATGCACCTCGTCCATGATCCCGTCCGTCTTCCGTTGCAGCGCCGCCAGAGCAGCCCCCATCGATCCCGTCTCGACGTAGGCCACCTCCCCCAGGTGCACCAGCGAGAACCGCATCGGAATCTGGCTGTTCACCATCGACGCGTTGGCATCCGCCACCGCCTGAAGGATCTTGGCTTCAATCCCCGCCGCCCCGTACCGCACCCGGGATGCCGGCGTGTAGACCACCATCACGTCGATCACCCGCATCCCGCAATCACCTGCATCCAGTGCTGGCGTGGCCCGCCGCTGCGCACCTGCTTCCACCGCGATCGTCTCGACCCCCATGGCCGAACCACCGCGCTCCTGGTGCTGGAAGGCCAGGTAGCCACCACCGGCAGCCGGAGCAATCTCGTAGAGCTCGTTCCCGCTTGTCATGGCCCGATCGATCACACCCGAAACCACACCCCGCCTCCGCGCAAAGGTCACACGGCTCAATGGCTCTCCGGCAATCCGTCCGGTCCACACCCGATCTCCTCCCGGCAGTTCGGTTGACCCTTCCCGCTCCAACCGGATCGTCTCTCCGGGGAACAACGTCACCTCAAAGCCCGCCTCCGACAGCATCGAGGGATCCACCGTCACCGCGCGGACCCGGTCCGGCATCGCTTCCCGGGGCACCGCGCGCCGCCACGCCTTCGTCGAGGGCCGCACGCGTTCCGCCGCTTCCGCAGGAAGAGGGACCATTCCGACCATCGCCAGCCCCACCACAATCCCTGCCACCCATCGTCCCAAACCCATGATCCCCGCAATGGTCGCCCCGTTCTTCCTGCTGCCGTTCATCGTCAATCCTCCTGCGTGTTCCGGCTGCTGCATTCCGGGGAACTATCCACCGAAACCCTACAACCGCCGCGAACAACGCCGTACGACATATCCCTACAAACATGTGAGGGCAAACCCGCGACGCATGTAATTGCTATATCGCGAACAATTGTACTCTATAATATTAACTGCGTTTGGTTATTAAGGTTACCCAATCCTCAGGTACCCGGTCATTGGGGCAGTCCTCTAAAAATGACCCATGTCATTCATCATCAATGGTTCAAATACCATTCATGGCCCGACATGGGGTTGACGGAATACTTATCCCCCAATCAGGTGACCCACTCTCTTTCCTGCGCCAAGGAGCCCCTTCCAATCGCAGGTATTCTGGTATCCAAGAACCGCCAGCGTTCGCCTATTCCATTCACAGCCGTACGCCTAACCCCTACAAACACCGGAAGATCCGTGCCCCCTTGGCTCACCCAGATCCCAGTCTCCAGGGCTCAACCCCATTTGAAGGCCGCGTGCCCTCACGCGGCAGCCGCAAGCATCGCCCGGTGAGGGCTTCCCGCCTTGAAGAAGAGTTTCCAGAGGCCAGATCCCAGTTTTCCAGAGCTTCACCTCTGCCTTCTGACGTCAGCTACCCTCAAGCGTAGCAGACGACGTGAGGAGGCTGGGTCACCCGTCCTTCAGATCCGCGGACGCGGACTTGAACGAAACGCCCATGTCCTGCATCCCTTGCACCATGAATACGTGGAACGGAATCGTCCTCGCGGGCTGTGTGGCCCTGGCTCTGGCCCCGAACCTCGCGGCCGACGAATGGGCGCGATGGCGTGGCCCAAGCAACAACGGCATCTCCACGGAGAAAGGCTGGAAGTCCACGTGGCCCGCCGACGGTCCCAAGATCGCGTGGAAGGCGAAGGTGGGCCTGGGTTATTCGTCCGTCGTGGTCGGTGGCGGACGCGCCTACACCCTCGGACACGCCGACGAAAAGGATACGATCTTCTGTTTCGATGCGGCCACGGGGAAGGAGGTCTGGAAGCACTCCTTCGACGCTGAACTCGGCGACAAATACTTCGACGGCGGCACCACCGGCACACCCACGCTGGTCGGTGACAAGCTGTACGCCTTGAACCGCTGGGGTGAGGCCTTTTGTCTCGAAGCCGCCACCGGGAAGGTCGTCTGGCACCGGAACGTCCAGGAAACCACCGGCGCCCAGGTGCCCGATTGGGGTTTCACGGGCGCTCCCGTCGTCACCAACGGCCGCGTGTACCTCAACGTCGGCGAGGCAGGCCTCGCCCTGGATGCCGGCACCGGAGCCATCGCCTGGAAGTCGTCCACCAAGAGCGCCGGCTACTCGACGCCTTTCGCCACCGGCACCGCGGACCGTTCCGTCCTGATCCTCGGCAACAGCGACGCCTACGTCGCCATCCGTCCCTCCGACGGCAAGGAGGCCTGGCGGATCAAGTGGACCACCCAGTATGGAGTGAACGCCGCCGATCCGATCATCGAGGGCGATCGCCTCTTCATTTCCTCCGGGTACGGGAAGGGTTCGGCACTGTTCAAGCTTGGCGCGGGTGAACCGGAAATGCTCTGGAAATCAAAGGCGCTCCGTTCCCAGATGAACGCCGCCGTCCTCTTCGAAGGACACCTTTACGGGGTGGACGGCGACACCACCGAGAAGGCCTCGCTCAAGTGTCTCGACTTCGCCACCGGCAAGGAGAAGTGGAGCCAGCCCGGGTTTGGTTCGGGCGGCGTCATGATCGCCGATCGCCAACTGATCGCCCTCAACGGCACCGGCGAACTCAGTATCGCTCCCGCCTCCTCCGAGGCATTCAAGCCCACCGCCCGTGCCCAGGTCCTGGGCGGCAAGACCTGGACCGCCCCCGTCCTTTCCGGCGGCCTCATCTACTGCCGCAACTCCCGCGGCGACCTCATCGCGGTGGATGTGCGCTGAACTCCAGACTTGCCCCCCACCCTCCTTTCCGGTTGAACCACAGCATTGCCTACCTGGCTTTCAACGATCCTTCTCGGCCTCATTGAGGGAATCACCGAGTTCCTGCCTGTTTCCTCCACGGGACACCTCCTGCTGGCGGAGCACTGGCTTGGGCATCGCTCCGATCTGTTCAACGTCGTGATCCAGTCCGGCGCGGTCCTGGCGGTGCTCACCGTCTTCCTGCGGCGGGTCGTGGACCTGTTCGTGAACTGGCGCAAGCCGGAGAACCAGGACTACCTCTTCAAGCTGGCCGGGGCCTTCCTGCTCACGGCGGTGGGCGGGTTGGCCATGAAGAAGGCGGGGCTCGATCTCGACCCGAACCCCGCCCCGGTGGCTTGGGCCACACTGATCGGCGGGTTCCTGTTCCTCGCGGTCGAGTATGCCTTCAAGGACCGCAAGCCGTCGGAGAACGTCACCTGGACCATCGCCATCGCGGTGGGATTGGCGCAATTGGTGGCGGCGGCCTTCCCCGGCACCTCCCGTTCCGGATCCACCATCCTCTTCGCCCTGGCGCTGGGGCTTTCACGACCGGCCGCCACCGAGTTTGCGTTCCTGCTGGGCATCCCCACGCTGCTGGCGGCTGGTGCGAAGGAGATCTGGGACTTCACCTCCGAGTCCAAGCCGCACGAACCCTGGTCGATGATCCTTCTCGCCGGTGTGGTGGCCGCAGTGTCCGCGTTTGTCGTGGTCCGTTGGCTGCTGTCCTACGTCCGCTCCCACAAGTTCACCGGCTTCGCCATCTACCGGATCCTCCTCGGCACCGCGATCCTCCTGCTGGTGCGGAAGTAACGCCCGAACGGGGAGTTTCCAGTCGCCAGTGAAGGCCGGGTGCCCTCACCCGGCGTTTCAGGTCGAGATCCCGCAATTCGATCCCCCCATCGCCGACGCCAGTGAAGGCCGGGTGCCCCCACCCGGCGTTTCTGGGAGCTGGCATCTGGGAACTCCCCCCGGTGCTTTCCATGTCCCGCCGCGTGAGGGCACGCGGCCTGCACCCGGCTTGAAACTTGAAACTGAAACCTTCGAACTCCGCCTACCCCCTCAACCGCCTCCAGCGCGCGTAGAACAGCACGAACACGGCCGGTCCGAAGGCCAGCAACATCACGGTCACCCCCATGGTCAGGCCGAAGAACGTCAGCAATCCCGCGCAACAATCCGTCCGGCCCCGGGCCACGATGTGGGTCGGGACCGCCACCAACAGTTCGAGCACGCTGCCGCGCAGCATCCACTTCTGCTGACGTTCCATCAGGGACCGCGGATCCATCCGGCCGCTCCACCGCCAGAACACCACCGCCCACACGACCCACAGGAGGAGCGGCAGACCCGTCCACAGCAGCCAGTAATCGCCGGGATCATCCTCCGGCGCATCAATAGTCATGAAATACTCCATGCCGCTCAGGATCCCTCCCATCAGCAGGCAACCCATCCAGAATCCCGTGGCCAGGATGGGCAACCACAGCCCGGAGCGCGACACAGGCCGTCCCACCTGCAACCGCACCGGCACGCGGATCAGCAGGAACTGACTGATCAGGACCACACCCAGGAATAGCGGGAAAGGCACGTTCAGGAAAAACTCCCAGGGCATCCGTTCGATCTGCCGAAGCTGGGGGAAGGCCGCCATCAGGAAGGGCATCGTCATCGTCAGCAACAGGACCAGGTACAACCCGGTCATGATCGCTCCCCAATGGAGCCACGGATACCGCGGCCCCTCATGCGTCGCCTTCTCGGACATGGCTTACAGACTGCCCATCCGCCAAAACTCTCAAACTCCAAACTCCGGACTTTGAAAACCGCGGGTCCTTCCGCCAGCATCCCACGCATGTTCCACTCCCTGACTCCCTCCCGGGGCCATCGCGTCGTGCTCTGCACCCTCGCTTCGGCCGGTGCCCTCGTCGGTTCGGCCCTCCACGCCGACGTCCGCCTCCATCCCCTGTTCACCGACCATTCCGTCTTCCAGCAGGGCAAGCCGGTGCCCGTCTGGGGCTGGGCGGACCCGGGTGAGAAGGTCTCGGTGCAATTCGGCGAGCAGACCCACGCCACCGTGGCGGACGACCACGGCCGCTGGTCGGTGAACCTGAAGTCCCTCAAGGCCACCGCCGCTCCCAAGACCCTCCATGTCACCGGAAAGAACGCCCTGCGCGTTGAGGACGTGGTCGTGGGCGAGGTGTGGATCTGCTCCGGCCAGTCCAACATGGAGTGGCCCATGCGCGCGAGCGCCAGCCCCGAGGCCGACATCCAGGGCAGCGCCAACCCCCTCATCCGCCTTTTCACCGTCCAGAAGAACACGTCCAGCGAACGGCTCTCCAACTTCTCCAACCCCGCCGCCCACGCCTGGACCGTCGCCTCGCCGGATTCCGTCCGCGGATTCTCCGCCGTCGGATACTACTTCGGTCGCGACCTGCAGGCCGCCCTCGGCGTTCCCATCGGCCTCATCCACACCTCCTGGGGCGGCAGCCCGGCCGAGGCCTGGACCAGTCCGCAGACGCTCCGCGAGACCCACGTCTACGCCCGCGACATCCTGCCCAACGCGGTCAACACCCTCCGCAACCGCAAGACCGCCCGGGCCAAGTGGGAAACCGACGCCGCCGCGGCCACCGCCGCCGGCAAGCCCGTTCCCGGCAAACCCTTCTCCGGGTGGCTCCCCAGCGATCTCTACAACGCCATGATCGAACCGCTGCTGCCGTACGCCATCGGCGGCGCCATCTGGTATCAGGGCGAATCCAACGCCGGCCGCGCCTGGCAGTACCGCAGCCTCTTCGCCGACATGATCACCGATTGGCGGCAGGCCTTCTGCCAGGGAGATTTCCCCTTCCTCGCCGTCCAACTCGCCCCGTGGGACAAGAACCGCAAGCGTTCGATCGAGGACATCACCAAGGAACCCGGCGAAAGCGACTGGGCTGAACTCCGCGAGGCGCAGAATTACGCCACCGAGGTCCTTCCCAAGGTCGGCGTCGCCGTCATCACGGACGTGGGCGACAAGGATGACATCCACCCGAACCAGAAGGCTCCCGTCGGAGCCCGTCTCGCCCTGCTGGCGCAAAAGATCGGCTACGGCAAGCGCGTCACCGCCGAAGGCCCCGTCTACCACTCGAAGGTCGTCGCCGACGGCAAGGTCTACCTGAACTTCACCTCGCTTGCCGGTGGCATGAAGACCAGCGACGGCGGCGCCCTCAAGGGCTTCTCCATCGCCGGCAAGGACCGCAAGTGGCACTGGGCGACCGCCGAGTTCCGCGGCCCCAACCAGATTGTCGTTTCCTGCCCCGCCGTCGCCGAACCCCTGGCCGTGCGCTACGGATGGGCCGACTTCCCTGTCGTCAACCTCGCCAATGGCGCCGGCCTGCCCGCGTCGCCCTTCCGCACCGACGACTGGCCCGCGATCACCAACAAGCCCTGAGCCGGGCGTTCTGTCCCACGCGAAGCAGGGCTGCGGCAATTCCCTCCCCTGCGCGGCTTGGCGGCTTTTGAGGATCCGCAGCCTCACCTCCCTTGGCCCCTGCGTTCTGTCTCACGCAAAGACGCCAAGACGCAAAGCAGGCAAGAACCACCGTGTGGGCGGTCAGGAATCCGAACGTTCCAGTCTGCCCGGCAGCCTTCTCCATAAGCCACGAGCCGTGGCCCCAGGTGCGGAGCACCGACAGACGATAGCCCAGTGCGTCAGCGCTGGGTTCCATTCCCCAAAAGAAAACCCAGCCCCGGCAGGGGCGACAGAGCCCTCCTGTCCGCAAGCCCACCGACATCCGGCCGTGCCTCCAGCACCTGACAGCACGCAGGAACGACAATCGGAAAAGCCGCGAAGCCACAAAGCCGCCAAGGGGACGGCGATGTCCACATCGCGCCGAGAGAGGCTTCGGAACGGCGACGAGGACGTCGCCTCCCCGTTCCGAGCGGGGGCAGTGTCAAGACGCGCCCGCCCACTGGCCCACTGCCTTTCCCCATCAGTGCGTTGACGGATGGATCCGAGGCATCATGATGCTCGGATGCGAACCACTTTGACGCTGGATCCGGACGTTGCCGCCAAAGCTCGGAAGGGCGCAGCCCGATTGCACAAGCCCTTCAAGGAGGTGATCAATGCCGCCTTGCGCGTCGGACTGGATGCGATCCTCAAGCCACCCGCAGCCAAACCCTACCGGACAACGCCGCGGCCGATGGGGCTACGCGCAGGCTTCAACTACGACAACATCTCCGAGTTGATCGCCGCCGCAGAGGGGGAGGACCATTCGTGATTCTCGTCGATGCCAATCTGCTCCTCTACGCCGAGGACAGTCTCTCGGAGCAACACACGAGAGCGCGGGTCTGGTGGGATGAACAACTGAGCGGATCCGAGCCCGTGGGGCTCTGCTGGCCGGTCATCAATGCCTATATCCGCATCGGGACCAACGCCCGTCTCCACCGACGACCACTCACCCTCAAGGAAGCCACGGAACGTGTGGACGAATGGTTCAACCAACCGTGCGTGTGCATCCTCCAACCGACCGATCAGCACTGGGCCATCTTCCAGAAAATGCTGTCGGCGGGAAATGCGGTGGGCAACCTGGTTTCCGACGCCCATCTTGCCGCGCTCGCCGTGGAACACAACTGCGTGCTTTGCTCCACAGACGCAGATTTTTCCCGCTTCCGCGGACTCAAGTGGAAGAACCCGTTGGCGGAGTAAGTTACGGATGAATCACTGGCATCCATTCCTGCACTAAAGTCGAAGCTGAAGGCCGAAATCCGCCACTGAATATTTCCCCACCCGATCCGGGACGCTCTCCCTAAGGGGCGACAGAGCCCTCCTGTCCGCAAGCCCACCGACATCCGGCCGTGCCTCCAGCACCTGACAACACGGAGGAACGACAATCGGAAAAGCCGCGAAGCCTCAAAGCCGCCAAGAGGGGCGGCGATGTCCACATCGCCCTGAGAGAGGCTTCGGAACGGCGACGAGGACGTCGCCTCCCCGTTCCGAGCGGGTGCAGTGCCCGGATGAGTCCCGAGCCAGCGCCAATTCCGATTCCGTTTTGCGTCTTCTTTCGATTTTTGCGGCTAACCTTCTCCGCGCTGACGCGCCTCTGCCATCTGCGGACTCAAGCGCCGTCTTTGGGGTCAGTCCATGGTCAGGCTCGTGACACGGGCCATTCCCCCGGCGCATTCCAGTTGGCCAGCTGTGGCTCCTGAGAGATTTCCAGCGCCCACTCCCGCATCCAGCCTCCGCGCACCCCCGCATCCACAAGGCGCCGCGGCGACCATTCCTCGGTCGCCTTCCACCCCGACACCTCCGCCCGCGCCATAGCCACGGGCAACACAGCACAGAGCGGCTCGCGTCCGCGCTGCGTGACCGGGATCACCCCGCGACCGTCGGCACAACGCTTCCGCAATGTGCGCAGGAAATCCGCGTCCAACGCCGGCAGATCGACCGCCAGCACCAACAACCACGCAGCCGTTGTCCGCTCCAGCACCTGTCGGATCCCTTCCATCGGCCCGGCGTCCGCGGTGGCATCCTCCACCCAGCACGCGCCGTTCCCGATCTCCGGATAGGCCGATGCCTTTCCCTGCGCCACCGACACCCAGCATTCGCTGACCCCGGTTTCACGCAGCAACCGCACCTGCCGCACCAACAACAGCTCGCCCCCCACGCACAGTCGCGCCTTGTCGCAGCCCATCCGACGCGACCGTCCACCCGCCAGGACCAATCCGGCGAAATCCACCGTCCCCGTCATGCCTGCGGCGCCCTGCATCGCGGACAGGCTGGCAAACCGAACCTGCGCAAGGCGAGCAGAGGAACGGGGAGGCGACGTCCTCGTCGCCACGGCAAAGCCAATCCCAAGGCGATGAGGACATCGCCGCCCCGCGTCTTTTCATCGTCGGCGCATGTTGGGATGCGAACCGCAAATCCCCGAAACCCCCTTTCCACCCTGCGATTCCCGGCACACCCTCCGCCCATGAGTGCTCACACCGTCGAGCCGACCCCGGAAGACAAGCTCGCCCGTCGCATGGCGGCGCTCGGGATCACCGAGGAAGACATCGAGGAGACCTTCGTCCGTTCCGGCGGCAACGGCGGCCAGAACGTCAACAAGGTCGCGACCTGCGTCGTCCTTCACCACCGTCCCTCGGGCATCCAGGTCAAGTGCCAGACCACCCGGCATCAGGCCCAGAACCGCTTTCTCGCCCGCGTCCAGCTCATGGACCGCATCGAGGCCGAACGGCAATCCCGCATCGATGCCGAACGTGACCGCGTGGAGAAGGCCCGACGCCAGAAGCGTCCCCGGTCGCGTGCCGCCAAGCAGCGCATCCTCGCCAACAAGGCCCACCAATCGGCCAAGAAATCCTCCCGCAAGGGCAGTTACGATTGAGGGGGAAATCCGCAGCTGCGGACGGAACCGATCCGTGCTTCCTTGGGGCATGAGCTCGAAGTCTGTGGCCCTCGTTGGCTGAACGCCCCATCTCCGGATGTCTGCCTCCCTGTCCACCGCCTCCCGACACTCCTGCCTGTACGCGTGCCGGGTGATGCACCAGCGATTCTCCCCGCGCAAACACCGCTTCGAGTACGGCCTGTTCCTGATCTGCGTCGACCTCGACGAACTCGACGAACTCGATTCCAGCCTGCGCTGGTTCAGCCGGAACCGCAGGAACCTCTACGAATTCCGCGACAGCGATCACTTCACCCGGGCCGATGCCAGCCGTCCGCATGATCCCCAACGTGGCCTGCGCGGAAGCGTCGTGGAATGGTTGGCGACCCAGGGCGTGTCCGTCCCGCCCGACGCGCGCATCCGGCTCCTGACCCTGCCGCGCGTGCTTGGGTACATCTTCAATCCGGTGTCGTTCTATTTCGTCACGCTGGCGGACGGATCACCCCTGTGTGCGATTGCCGAGGTGGGAAACACCTTCGGCGAACAGAAGCCCTATCTCGTGCCGGTGGAAACGCTCCCCGCCGATCCGGCCACCGGAACCCCCGCACGGTTCCGGCTGATCGCCCCAAAGCACTTCTACGTGTCGCCGTTCAGCCCGCTGGACCTGCGCTTCGATTTCAAGCTCCGCGACCCAGACGAACAGCTGTCCATCGGCGTGAACGACCTGAACAGCGCCAACGACACCGTCCTCATCAGCGCATTGACCGGCCAACGCCGTCCGTTGACCGACGGCGAACTGCTGCGGCTCACGCTGCGGTATCCGCTGGTCACCCTGCGCGTCATCACCCTCATCCACTGGCAGGCCCTGCGCCTCTGGCTGAAGAAGATTCCCTTCCTGCGCAAGTCCGAGTCCCCCACCTCCAGCGCCAGGTCCTCCATCGCTGAGCCCGTAGCTGCCAAGATCGCGAGGCGTGTTCCAGGAACGCCTCAGGCTCGGTTCACTGCCCTGCCCATCGGAGTCATCCCGGAATCCCCGGTTCCGTTTCAGGTTTGGCCCCCGACTCCCAGCCGACACACCCCGCGATACGCACATCGATCGCACGGCAACTCCCCGCGATTGGCGACCGGCACCGCGGAAACATCACCCGCCAGCAATCCCGCGCCCAGTTCGCCCACGCGCTTCAAGGCCGCATCCAGCACCTCCTGCAACCCCGGCGCTGGAACGCCATCTGCGTTCTGATACGGCGTGCCGTCCTTCTTGAACCTCACGTGGAATGGCAGTTCCTCCCACGTCACATCCCCGGCCACCTGCCGCACCGCATCGATGTTCACCCGACCCCGGTGCGCATAGCTTCCACCTTCGCCGGGATCCTCGCGATGCACGGCCCGTCGCCGGGTCCGGGTCAACACCGCATAGGTCATCCCCCCGGGCAGGAAACCGGTGCCCGCCGTCACCGCCTGAAGGTACAACGGCAGCTGCAGCTCAAACCCGCGCGCCACCTGGTCCGGACGCAATTGTCGCGTGCCGCGCTTGTAATCCACCACCCAGGCGGCGCATTCGCCTTCATCCTCCGAGACCAGCAGGTCCACCCGGTCCACCTGTCCCGCGATGCACACCTCCCGGTCGCCTTCCAACCGGACCCGCACCGGTGGCCAGTCGCCACGCGCACCGAACCGGGCCTCCACCCAACGCGGTTCCCCGGGCCAACGACCCAATACCTCCAGCCAATGGCGGACCCACTCCACCACCTGGCGTTCCGCCCGGCGCAACGCGAACTCCACTCCGGCACCGCCCCCGGTCAGCCCCGTCTTCTGGAGAAGTCCCACCGCCAACCGCCGCACCCGCGCCTCGCCCTCGTCCGGAGTCACGTCACGCCATGACAGGCTCTCGCGTGTCAGGGACCGATGGAACTCCGCCAGCAACTCGTGCGTCCATGTGCCCTGCTCCCGCGCACCCAACTCCAGTTCCTCGCGTTCCCCGAAACGCAGCACACGGCTCGCGAAATGCGCAAAACGACAGCCCGCCATCTGCTCCAGCGCCGACGCCGACGTCTCGTACGCCCCCCGAACAGCGCCTCGGCCACCGCGGGTGAAAGACGTTCGGTTCCCACCTTCCCCGACTCCTCGGCCGCCACCGGTTGCGGCCCGCGCCGCCGCATCCATTCCGCCGGAGCGGACTCCAGCGTCCACTCCGGAAGCCATCGCCGCATCAGCGGAGACGGCAGGAGCGTCCCACCCGTCATGCCTTCCGACGGCGTGAGCACCACCACCGAACGCCGGGCCCGGGTCAGTGCAATGTAGGCGTAGAACTGTTCGTGATGGATGCGGTCCACCGCGGTCGGTCCAAGCCCCACCCCCGCCTTCGTCTCCAGCCATTCCCGATCGGACGCCGTCAGCAACCCCGTCGGCGACGGCGACGCCGGAAACACCCCCTCGGTCCATCCGGGCAGGATGACGAGCGACAGCTCCGGATTCCTTGATCGATCCACCGCGCCGATGAGCACCTGATCCAACGACGGCGGCAACGCACCGGCCGTCAGGCCACTCCACGCGCTCTCGACCACCGGCAGCCATTCGGCCGCCGCCAACGCATGACCGGTGAAGGCCCGCGACGCCTCCTCCAGCCAGGCCTCCATCTCATGCAACACCGTCTGGTGCCGGAGTCCGTCCACGCCCACGTCGTCCCAGGCAACCAGACGTTCCTCCACGCCCACGTCCACCCACAACGCACGCAACGCCGCCGCCAGCCCGGGACCGTCCTGCGGGCTCGACAGGCTCGCCACCAAGCGTCGCAGGGGCGCCGTCACGCGGCGCATCGCCAGGCCGAGTCGATCCCCTTCCTCCAGTTCGCTGCCCACCAGCCAACGGCGCCCGGCCCATCGCCCGGCCCGCAGGGCATTCTCCAGTTCCTCCCCTTCCCACCCCTCCAGCGGCAGCAGGCCCGACTTCAACCACGCAAACCAGTCGTCCTCCGATCCCTCGTCCGCCGCCACGCGCAGCGCCGTCCGCGTCAATTCCACCAACGGGTGATGCCGGAGCCCGTGCCGATGATCCAGGAAGCTGGGAATCCCGCGTTGGCGGAACACCCGGGCGAACACCGGTCCATACTCCTCCAGCGAACGTACCAGCACCGCCGCATCGCGATACCGCCCGCCATTCCGCACCATCGCTTCGATGCATCCGGCCGCAGCCTCCGCCTCCGCATGCGGATCCGGGCAGCGCACACAACGCACCGCCGTACGCTCCCCGGTGCCGTCCGGCATCGCCCCCGCAATGCCGGTCGCCATCCGCAACTCCAGGGCACGCAACACCGGACTCTCCTCGAACCGACCGGTCGACCGACCCAGTTCGATCACCTCCGGCTGGGATGTGGCGTGCGCCGCCAACGCCGCATGGCACGCCCGGAACGTGCGTTCCACCACGTTCCACAAACCCACACGCCCACCTGCCGCCGCCGAGGAATCGAGGCAGAAGGCCGCCGTCGTGCGCTGCGCCCGCCGCGAGACGGCCGCCAGGAGGGCGACCTCCGCGGGCGTCATCTCGGCGAACCCATCCAGCCAGACCGCCTCGAACCACGGCTCGGCGGTTCCATCCCGCAACGCCGCCACCGCCTGCCACGCCAGCTCCGACGGATCTTCGAGCCCGGCCGTCTTCAACCACTCCTGGTACCCCTCCAACAACCGCGACCAATCCGTCAGCTTCCATCGCAGCGACTCGGGCAACGCCCCCTGTTCCGCGAGCGTCCTCAACCGCCCGGAACGCATCCCGTGTTCCTGGAAGGTCCGCAGCACCCCGGAAACATCGCGCGCCAATCCCGCCCCGCGCGCCGAGCGTCCGAAGTACTTCAATGCACCTTCTTCGCGGCCGAGCAGCGCCCGCAACACCATGATGCGCCCCTCCTCGCCCAGCACGTCCGGCTCTCGCATCCCCGACCGCTTCAGCACATACCGCGCAAGCCGCTCGAACGACACGATCTCCAAGCGCGTGAACCCGCCCACCACGCCATCCATGAGGACCTGGCGCTCCAACTGGAAGGTCGCCTGCTTGGGCGCGACGAACAGCAACGGCAATCCCACCGGACCCGTCCGCAGCGCCTCGCGCACCTCGGCCACGCACCGGTGGGTTTTCCCGCTCCCCGCAGGCCCCAGCAAGAACCGCACATCCATGGCCTCAACCTCCCCTCCCGCGCCTCCCACGCCAAGGGCAACTTCGGGGGAACGCGGACCAACCTCGCCTCGATCAGGGTACTTGGACATCCCCACCCTGCCATCGCCGACATCACGGAAGGGCCAGCCGATAGCACGCCGCCTCGCGATCGTTGCGCAGGACCAGAAGGTTCCCGGCCAGGGCAGACGGATCGACCGTCTTGTGGGTGCCTTGCGTGTTCATCTCGCCCGGGTGCCGTTGCAGGAACTTTGCCGCAACGGCACGCATCGGAAGCCAGCAGACGTTTTCATGGGAGCCACCGTCAAGGGTTATGGCCTCACTCCTGCGAACTCATTCCTTCAAATGCACCGCGGCATGCCCCTAAGCTCACCCATCATTCCGTGAATCCATCCATCTTCCATCGCGTCGGCCGGGGGCACATGGCCTTCCGACATTGGTTTTTTGCGCTGCTCGCCGCCGTTTCAACCGGGGCAGCGCTGCCGATCGTTGCCCAGGGAATCGCATCCGCGGCGCCCATCGCCAAGGGAACCGATCCCGGCGAGGTGCTCATGGGCGAACTCCAGTGCATCGCCTGCCATGGGGCCGACCGCACCATTGCCGACCGCCTTGGCAACCATTCCGCGCCGCTGCTCGGCGCCGGTGGCCTCCGGCTGGAACCCCAGTGGATCCGCGCCTGGCTGGCGAATCCATCCGCCTCGAAACCGGGCACCGCCATGCCCCATGTGCTCCACGGCCTTCCCGAGGCCACCCGCGGCCAGGCCATCGACGAGCTCACTCATTTCCTCGTCTCCGCCCAACCCGCCGGCGAGCCGACCTTCACCACGGCCGACCGCGCCCGCCTCGACCTCGGGCGCGAATTGTACCACTCGCTGGGTTGCGTCGCCTGTCACACACCCGTCGATCGCCCGGCCGACATGCCCGACGACATCTTCCAGCGCGCGCTGAAGGACGGCGTTCCCCTCGGCAACCTCGCCGCGAAGTATCCCGGCGGCGAACTCACTGCCTTCCTCAAGGACCCGGTGAAACACCGGCCGTCGGGCCGCATGCCTTCCCTCGGACTTTCCGACGCGGAAGCGCGCGCCATTGCCACCTACCTGCTCCGCGAACAGGTCCCGGCATTGACCGATCCGAACGCACCGCTCGCCACCGTTTCCGGTCTGAAGTGGGAATACTACGAAGGCTCCGGAGCCTCCGCTGCGCGCATCGAGGAAGGCCGCAAGAAGGTCTCCAGCGGTGAAACCGACACCCTCGAAATCAAGATGCCCGTCCGCAACAGCGGATTCGCGGTCCGATTCTCCGGCGCCATCGAGATCCCCACCGAGGGCGAATACACCTTCTGGCTGACCTCGGACGATGGCTCCGTCCTCGACATCGACGGCAAGCGCATCGTGGACGTCGACGGCGAACATCCTCCCGTGGAGAAGTCGGGCAAGGTCCGGCTGACGAAGGGACCGCACACCCTCGACCTCCGCTTCTCGCAGGGCGGTGGCGGCTGGGAATTCAAGGCGCGTTGGGCAGGCCCCGGTTTTGAACGTCAGGCCATCCCGGGTTCGGTCCTGAAGCACTTCGGCCAGCCCATGCTGCCGGTCGGACACGCTTCCTTCGCCGTGGATGCATCCAAGGCAAAGGCCGGCCGCGCCCGTTTCGCCGAACTCAACTGCACCGCCTGCCATGCCCTCACGGACGCCGCCGGGCCGCTGACCGCCAAGGCCGTCCAACCGCTGAACGTCATCGCCCGCCGTCCCAGCGCCGGCTGTCTCGCGGACAACGTTCCCGCTGCCGCGCCCAAGTTCAACCTGTCCGCCGCCCAGCGTTCCGCGCTGCGCCAGACACTCGCGAACCTCGATCGCCTCGCCAAGTCGCCCACGCCCGCCGAACAGGTTTCGCTCACCTTCTCCCGCCTCGGCTGCCTCGCCTGCCATGCCCGCGATGGCGTCGGTGGTCCGCTCGCCACAGGACGCGACGGATGGTTCCGCGTCATCGGTGAAGCCGATCTCGGCGAGGAAGGCAAACTCCCGCCCCACCTCGAAAAGGTCGGCGGCAAGCTCCGCCGCGAATGGATCCAGAAGCTGCTGGCCGAAGGACCCAAGGTGCGACCGTACATGGCGACCCGCATGCCGGTCTTCGGCACCGCCAACACCGGCCATCTGCCCGCCGCCCTCGAAGCCGCCGACATCGCCCCCACCGCCGCTGCCGAACCAGCCCACACGGAACGCGACGCCAAGTTCGGACGCCGCCTCGTCGGCCGCGACGGTGTCAGCTGCATCGCCTGCCATACGTTCTCGACCTACGGATCGATGGGCATCCCCGCACTCGCCCTCGACCGCATGCACGAGCGCCTCCGCTGGGATTGGTTCCGCCGTTACATGCCGGATCCCGCCGCGCTGCGCCCCGGAACCCGCATGCCCAGCTTCTGGCCCGAAGGCCGCGCCGCGAACACCGACATCCTCGACGGCAACACCGACGCCCAGATCAAGGCCATCTGGGCCTGGATGGCCGGAGGCGACCGGGCCGATGTCCCCGCCGGACTCATCCGATCGCGCCAGGAACTCGTGGCCGACAAGGAACCGGTCATCTATCGCAATTTCATCGAGGGCGCCGGCCCCCGGGCCATCGGCGTGGGTTATCCCGAGAAGGCCAACCTCGCCTTCGACGCCAACAACCAGCGCCTCGCGCTGCTCTGGCAGGGAGCGTTCATCGACACGTCCCGCCATTCGACCGACCGCGGCGTTGGGTTCGAACCGCCCCTCGGCGATCACCGCGTCCAACTGCCCGACGGCGCACCCTTCGCAGTGCTTCCGTCCGCCGACGCACCCTGGCCGAAGGAAAGCGGCAAGGCCGCCGGATACCAGTTCCTCGGGTACGCCTTCGACGACGCCCGGCGCCCATCCTTCCGGTACCGGTTCAACGGCATCACCGTCGACGACACCCCGGTGCCGAAGGCCGTGGATGTGGACATCCTCCTGCGGCGCTCCCTGAAGTTCACGGGCACCGCGCCCGCGGGCACGATCTGGTTCCGGGCCGCCGAAGGTGACATCCAGGCGAACGCCGACGGAAGCCACACCGTGAACGGCAAGATCCGCATGACGTTCACCGGCGGCAAGCCGGTGGTCGTTGGCCGCGAACTGCGTGTCCCGGTGAAGGTGCCGGGCGAACTGGTCCAGGAGATCACCTGGTGAATGCCCCACGCCATCCCGCCACCACTCCCTTCCACCCGTTGCATCCCACCCCTTCCATGAAGACGTCCATCCTTCCGATCCTCCGGGGCGCCGTCGCCACGTGCATTGCCCTCGGCAGCGCGCTCCCGCTCGCCGCCCAGGCACCCGCCACGCTCGCCGAACGCGAGAATGCCTTCTACCGCCTCGTCACCGTGCCCATCCCCGAAGGCATCGTGCTCGAAGCCGGTGCCATCCAGCACTTCGGCAAGGACCGCCTCGCCGTCACCACGCGCCTCGGCGACATCTGGTTCGTCGACGGCGCCCTCGGCGCCAATCCCACGCCGGCCAACGTGCGGTTCACCCGTTACGCCCAGGGCCTCCACGAGGTCCTCGGCATCACCACCCGCGGCGATGGCTGGTTCTACGCCACCCAGCGCGGCGAGATCACCCGCATGCGCGACACCAACGGCGACGACCGCGCCGATGTCTTCGAGACCCACTCCGACGGCTGGGGCATCACCGGCGATTACCACGAGTACGCCTTCGGCTCGAAGTTCGACAAGGACGGCAACATCTGGGTCGTCCTCTGCCTCACCGGTTCCTTCACCAGCGAGACCGAATTCCGCGGCTGGTGCCTGAAGGTCGGCCCGGACGGCAAGGCCATCCCCCACGTGTCCGGCATCCGCTCGCCCGGCGGCATCGCCACCAACCACCTCGGCGACATGTTCTACACGGACAACCAGGGCCCGTGGAACGGCACGTGTTGGCTGAAGCACCTGAAGCCCAGCGGATTCGTCGGAAACCCCACCGGCAACAAGTGGTACAGCCTCGCCCCCAACCTCGGCGCCCGACCGGCCGATCCCGTGTCCAACAGCCGCGTCCCCACCGAGTGGAAGAAGATGAAGGAGTTCGTCCCGCCCGCCGTGGGCTTCCCTTACGGCAAGATGGGGCAAAGCGCCTCCGGCATCGCCAACGACGGCTCGGGCGGAAAGTTCGGTCCCTTCCAGAACCAGCTCTTCGTCGGCGACCAGACCTGGAGCACCGTGATGCGCGTCTGCCTGGAACAGGTCGATGGTGTCTACCAGGGCGCCTGCATTCCCTTCCGCGAGGGCCTCGCGTCGGGTTCCCTCAGCCTGGAACAGACCCCCGATGGTTCCCTGTTCGTCGGCGGCTCCGATCGCGGCTGGGGTGCCCGCGGCGGCAAACCCTTCGCCCTCCAACGCCTGATCTGGACCGGGAAGACGCCGTTCGAGATCCACGAGATCCACGCGCGCCCGGACGGTTTCGAGATCTCCTTCACCGAACCGCTCGATCCGGCCTCCGCCACCGTCGCCGGCTTCACCGCCGAGAATTACACCTACATCTACCGCGCCGACTACGGCTCCCCCGAAGTCGACAAGGGCAAGCCCGCCATCCACGGCGTCAAGCTCGCCCCCGATGGCCGCTCGCTCCGGCTCCAGATGGACCTCGTCGAGGGACACATCCACGAACTGAAGCTCCCGGGTCTCCGCAATCGCGCCGGCGAACCGCTGCTGCATCCGTCCGCGTACTTCACGCTCAACGTCATCCCGCGCTAACGCTTCCTCACGCATCGCTCCATGCCCCACGCCCGTTCCCTGATGCGCCCCTGGCCCGTCCTCGGACTCGTTCTCGTCCTCCTCCTGGGGGCGATCGGTTGCCGCACCCGCCTCGCCCCGGCTCCCACGAGCTGGCACGCCTGGCGCGAGCGCCGCAGCGTCGATATCGCCGGGCCCGATGGCTGGGCTTCCATCGCCGGACTCTTCTGGCTCCAGGAAGGCGAACAATGGGTCGGCGCGCGCGGCGACGTCCCCATCAAGCTCCCCATGGGTTCCGCCCCCAACGTCGTCGGAACCTTCCGCCTTGAACGCGGCACCGTCCGCTTCACCCCCGTTCCCGGCGTCCGCGTCATGCTGCGCGGATACGCCGTGACCGCTGAAAAGGAACTGGCCACCGACGTCGACGGAGCCCCCGACATCCTCGAAGTCGGCCGCGTGAAGTTCTGGATCCTCCACCGTGGCGACCGACGCGGCGTCCGTGTCCGCGACCCGGAAGCACCCGAGCGGGTCAACTTCAAGGAGATCCCCGTGTTCACCTATCACCCCGCCTACCGGGTGACGGCGCGTTTCGAACCGTACACCCCGCCCCGGACGCTCCAGGTCGCGGACGTCACCGGCGGGTCCAACAACGAAACCTGCCCGGGCGCCCTCGTCTTCCAACTGCACGAACAGGAGGTGCGCCTCGACGTCATCGATGACCCGGAGGCCAACGACTTCTTCCTGCTCTTCCGCGACGCCACCTCCGGAAAGGAAACCTACGGCGGCGGCCGGTTCCTCCATGTCCGCCGCCCCAACGATGCCGGCGAGGTCGACATCGACTTCAACCTCGCCTACAGCCCTCCCTGCGCCTTCACCGCCTTCGCCACCTGCCCCGTGCCGCCCCGCCAGAACTGGCTCCCGGTTCCCATCAAGGCCGGCGAACGGAAACCCCACCACTGATCCCTGCCCCAGGGTTTCGGGGAGGCGACGTCCACGTCGCCTTGGGAGAGGCGTCGGAACGGCGACGAGGACGTCGCCTCCCCGTTCCAGATCCAGTTCCAGACCCCAAGCCGGGGCGGCAACGTCCTCGTCGCCCCGTCCCAAAACCCCACCCACGGCGATGAGGACATCGCCTCCCCGTTCCAGATCCAGTTCCAGACCCCAAGCCGGGGCAACGACGTCCACGTCGCCCTGTCCCAAAACCCCACCCACGGCGACGAGGACGTCGCCTCCCCGTTCCAGATCCAGTTCCAGACCCCAAGCCGGGGCGGCGACGTCCTCGTCGCCCTCTCCCAAAGCCTCACCCACGGCGACGAGGACGTCGCCTCCAGATCCAGTTCCAAACCCCAAGCCGGGGCGGCGACGTCCTCGTCGCCCTCTCCAAGCCCTCCCACGGCGATGAGGACATCGCCTCCCCGTTCCAGATCCAGTTCGACCCCAAGCCGGGGCAACGACGTCCACGTCGCCCTCTCCCAAAGCCTCACCCACGGCGACGAGGACGTCGCCACCCCGTTCCATGTGAAGGCAGTATCCAGATGCGCCCTCCCAGATGCCAGTTGCAGGCCGCCCCCACCCACCCCGTCATTTGCAATCCCGCGTCGCATATGCGACGCGGGATTGCAAAAACGGCCTCTGCGGACCCTCGTTTGCATCCGGACGTCGCATATGCGACGTCCATTTGCTAAAACCTCCCCAAACTTGGGATCCAGCCCTGAGGCGGAGTCCCCTGGCGAGGACGCATCCTGACACGGCCCCACTTGGGCAGGGTTTCGGCGCGGCGATGAAGTCATCGCCTCCCCCGAAATCCGCATTTGAATGCCACGCACAATGTGGCAGTCATTGGGCGTCTCAGAATTGTCCGGTCACCTCTCGGAAAGGCTCCAGGGGTTTTGTCCCGGCATTGGTTAGGAATTGAACGCTATGCTGTTGAATACAGTGGTCACTTGGCGCAATGCGATCTGCCTTGCGGTCGCATCCGTAGGCATCTCGGTGGCAGTCCACGCGCAGGACAAGATCCGCGAGGAACTGCTCCAGAAGGATTTCCCGTTCCTGGGTGCCTGCATCAACGCGAACTTCCCCAAGGAAAACGTCGCCATGAAGGGCCTCGCCATCCGCGTGGGCAACGGCGCCTCCATCCTCTTCGACACCGACCTTCTCCGTGTCGCTGCTGGCTGGAGCGGTGGTTTCGTCAACACCCGCGGCGTCGTTTTTGACGGCAGCCACGGCAACCACCCCGCCATGGTCGGCACGCAGGCCTTCGGTACCGCCCAGGTTCCGGGCGTCGCCGGTGCCGACGGTTCTTTCAAGGACCTCCGCCCCGAACCCTACGGCCCCGTAAAGGCCGACCTCGGCCGCTGGGATGGCATCTACGTCAACGGCATGGACGTCCAGCTCGCCTACACCGTCCGTGGCACCCGCGTTCTCGAACAGCCCTCTTCCGTCACTTCCAATGGGGAGCTCGGCTTCGTCCGAACCTTCCGCATCGAACCCCCGAAGACCGGCAAGATCATCAAGCGCCAGCGCACGCCGGACGCCTTCTCCATCCTGATCGCCGACGTCGAAGGCGGCCAGGGCAGCGTCGAATCCGGCGCCGTCCGCATCCAGGGCGCCGACGGAAAGATCACCCTGATCGCCACCACCGACCTGCCGAAGGGCGGCGCACTCAAGTTCGAGGATGGCCGCGTCAGTCTCACCATCCCCAAGGGCGCAACGGTCTCCACCTTCAAGGTCACCATCTGGGCCGGTTCCCAGGCTGGCGCCAGCGCCTTCACCCAGCTCTCCGCTGGCCAGCCCGTCTTCAAGGACTTCACCAAGGGCGGAGCCGCCCACTGGCCCGAACCCGTCGTCCTCCAGGGCCAGCTCAACTCGTCCACGACGCCGGATGGCGCCTACGCCACCGACGTCATCACCGCCCCTGAAAAGAATCCCTGGAACCGCCGGGTCCGCTTCGGTGGCATGGACTTCTTCGCCGATGGCACCCGCGCCGCCCTCTGCACCCACGACGGCGACATCTGGATCGTCTCCGGCATCGACGACAAGCTCGAGAAGCTCACCTGGACGCGCTTCGCCTCCGGCCTCTACGAACCCCTCGGCCTCGAGATCGTCAATGACATGATCTACGTCTCGGGTCGCGACGGCATCACCCGCTTCCACGACTTCAACAAGGACGGCTCGGCCGATTACTACGAGAACTTCAACAACGAGGTCATGTCGACCGAGGGCTTCCACGAGTTCGTTTTCGACCTCCAGACCGACGCCGCCGGCAACTTCTACTTCGCCAAGGCCAACCCCGTGAACGGTGGCGGCCGCGGCTTCGGCAACCAGAAGGCTTCCCGCGGCAACGGCAGCGTCTGCTCCCATGCCGGCGCCCTCTTCAAGGTCAGCCCCGACGGCAAGAAGTTCGAGGTCGTCGCCCGCGGCCTCCGCGCCCCCAACGGCATCGGCGTGCGCGCCGACGGTCAGGTGACCACCTCCGACAACGAAGGCACCTGGGTGCCCACCACCCCCATCAACTGGATCGACGGCAAGGCTTTCCACGGCGTCGTCAACCAGATGACACCGAAGGAACAGGCCGAGGCTTATGTCCCGCCCCTGATGTGGCTCTCGCATAACGACTACGACAATTCCGGCGGCGGCCAGATCTGGGTCACCAGCGACAAGTGGGGCCCCTTCAAGGGCGAGCTCCTCCACGAGTCCTACGGCAAGTCCAGCCTCTACCTCGTCATGCGCCAGGACATCGGCAAGGGCCGCCAGCAGGCCGGTGTCGTCAAGTTCCCCCTCAAGTTCACCTCCTCCGTGATGCGCGCCCGGTTCCATCCCAAGGACGGCCAGCTCTACGTCGCCGGCCTCTCGGAATGGCAGTCCAACGCCTCCCGCATCACCGGCTTCGACCGCGTCCGCTACACCGGCAAGCCCGTCTACACCGTCAACGCCCTCAAGGCCATTCCCGGCGGCGTTGAACTCACCTTCTCCCAGCCCCTCGACAAGGCCTCCGCCGAAGACCTCCAGAACTGGAGCGGCAAACGCTGGAACTACGTCCGCTCCGAGGACTACGGCTCCCCCGAGGTCTCCGTGAAGGATGCCAAGAAGAAGGGCCGCGAGAACATCAACATCACCGCCGCCAAGCTCTCCGCCGATGGCAAGACCGTCCGCCTCGCCATCGAGGACGCACGCCCCGCCATGCAGCAGGCCATCAAGTGGGACCTCAAGGCCCAGGACGGCACCAAGGTCGCGCAGGAAATCCAGCAGACCATCCACGAGATCCCCGGCGTCGCCGCCGTCAACTGATCCGGATCTCCCTCTTCCCCACAAAGGGTGCGCCTGCGGTCCTTCCGCAGCCGCACCCTTCTTCGTCTCGCCCACCCTCCCCGCACACCGGAGATTCACCGCATGTCGCAGTCCCCGCAGTCCCGCCTCCTGCTCGTGGATGGCCACGCCTACGCCTACCGGTCCTTCCATGCCATCCGTTCCCTGAACGCCCCGGACGGCACCCCCACCAACGCCCTCTTCGGTTTCATCAAGGCCCTCCAGAAGGTCATCGCCATCACCGCCCCTTCCCACGTCCTCGTCGTGTGGGACGGCGGCCTCGACGCCGCCCGCATGGCCGAACTCCCCGATTACAAGGCCAACCGCCCACCCACCCCCGACGCCCTCGACGTCCAGCTTCCCCAGCTCGCCCAATGGCTCGATGCTGCCGGTTGGCCCCAGCTCCAACGCGAGGGCACCGAGGCCGATGACTGGATCGGCACCTACGCCCGTCGCGCCGCTGATCTCGGCTGGTCCGTCGTCATCGCTTCCCCGACAAGGATTTCCTCCAGCTCGTCGATGACCGCGTCGGCATCCTCAATCCCAACGACAAGACCGAGAAGATCTGGACCCCCGCCGACGTCGAGGCCAAGACCGGCGTCCTGCCGCACCTCATCGCCGATTGGCTCGCCCTCATCGGCGATGCCGTCGACAACATCCCCGGCGTCGCAGGTGTCGGCCCCAAGACCGCCACCGATCTCCTCAAGAAGTACGGCTCGGCCGAAGGCGCCGTCGCGGCCGCCCCCACCATCAAGGCCGAGAAGCTCCGCACCGAACTCCTCGGCGCCGCCGAGACCATCCGACGCAACCAGCAGATGGTCCGACTCAAGTGCGACCTGGCCGACGGTCCCACCCTCGAAGAGATGGTCGCCCGCCCAGAACACCGACACCCTCCGCGACATGTACCGCCGCTGGGGTTTCCGCGGCATGCTCTCCGAACTCGGCCAACCCACCCCCGGCCCCGTCCAGACCGACCTGTTCTGAGCCTGGAACGGATTCCTCACGCCCGCTGCGCTCAAGACGCAAAGACACCCAGACCCGTTCTTTGGTGATGAGCCACGTGCACGCCTGAATCTGAAGGCCGGGTGCCCTCACCCGGCGGGGATGGCGATGCGCCGCGTGGGGTCACGCGGCCTACGGCTTGCGACTTTTCCCCCTCTGCGCCTCCGCGCCCCTGCGCGAAAACTCTCCCTCCCAATCACCCAACCAAGAACTGATCTCGCGCAGAGGCGCAGGGGCGCAGAGAAACCAGACCGCCTTCGTTCCAGGGCTTCTTCGCGGCGTTCGCGGCTTCGCGTGCGACACGTCCCATTCCGTGCTCGCGCAGCGGCGTTCAGGTGCGGAGCACCGACAGATGGTAGCCCACAGCGTGAGCTGTGGGTCAAAGCGACGAGGTGAACCAGCCCCGGACGGGGCGACAGAACCCACGGCCTCGCTCATGGACCACCACACGACTCTGTCGCCCCGCTGGGGCTTGGCCCATTGGGCAAGCAATACCCGGGCTGACGCCCGGGTCTACTTTCTTTCGCGCCTCCGGCGCTGGAGCACGTCCCCCAGCCGCGGAGCGGCGTCAGACGGTAGCCCACAGCGTGAGCTGTGGGTTGGCATCCAGTTGTGACACCAGCCCCAGCAGGGGCGACAGAAACCCCATCCTCCTCTTTCGTGCCCTTTGTGCGCTTCGTGGTTCAACCCGCCGCCACTTTTCTCAACCACGAAGGACACCAACGACACAAAACCTTCCCTCATCCGATTCGCGGCCCTGCCCCTCGTCGTCTGTCGATCCTCCGCACCTGCCATCCGTGGTTCCAACGGCCCTTTCCACACTGAATTCTGTCCGCTGCCGCCTACCGTGCTGCCGACTCCAGTCGGGGATCCACGCTGGCAGGCTCCTCCATCCCGGTTTCCGCGTCTCCAGCCCCGGCCGCCGTCAGATACCAACGTTGGTCCCGCATCCGGTCCACGACCACCCGCTCCACGGAAAAGCGGAGCTGGACCCCGGCGCCGGCCGCCTCCGCGATATCCACGGGTCGATGCGGTTCCAGCGAACTCGTCCGGAAACGTTCCATCGCTTCCGCATGCACGCGCGAAGGACCAAAGTGGGTGTCCGCCTCGTCGCCCGCAGGGACGAATGCCGCCGGCATCAGCAGCAGGGTCTTCAGGACCATCGGGAATCTTCGAACTTTCATGGACCGGGGGGGTGGATCTTCAACGTGTGTTCCCCGGTCTGTTAGGAAAGCACGCGTCAAAGTTTCGCGGGCATTTCCGCAGCCCGCCCCTTCGCCAATTCACCACTCCCCCCGCCACCGACGTACCCGCTCCGCCAACCGCTCCACCGACCATCCCGAAGGGCTGACATCCCACAGGCAGACCGTCCCACCGTTGTCACCGGTCAGCAGTCGTGTCCCATCCGGACTGAACGCCACCGACATCACATAACCGGAATGCAGGAACGGCGGACAGGCGGCCTCCCCGGTGTTCAGGTCCCACACCCACGCATGGCCATCGGCCGTGCCCGTGGCCGCCTGTCGCCCATCGGGCCGGATCGCCACGCTGGCCACCGACTCCGCATGGCGCTTCCACGGAAACCGGACCTTCCCGGTCCCCAGATCAATCGCCCCGAGGAAGTGATCCGTGAACACCACCATCACGTCCCCCGTTCCGGAAAACAGAACCCGGCCTCCTGGCTCCGGCAGTCGCACCTTCACCCCCGTAAGAGCCCCCGACTCTGCATCCCACAGCTCCACCTGCCCCTCCACGACGCACCCAAACCGACGGGAATCCGGGGCCCATTCCAGGGCCCACAACCCGCGGGGCATCCGGAACGGCGCACGTACCGGCGTGCCATCGCTCAGGTTCACCACATGGATCGTCAGGTCGGGTGCGATCAGGAGGACGCGTTTTCCATCCGGACTCACGCGGATCGAGTTGCCGGCCATCGGCGGGGCGGACGGTATCGGTACCCGGCGATCAACGGACAGCTCGCGCACCACCGGCACGTCCCCTTCGAGCACCACCAACCGTTCCCCGTCACGGGTCCAGACGGAATCCAGCATCATGGGTCCGATCTGCCACGGCCCGCCCAGCACCTCCCCGGTTCCTGGATCCTGCAGCTTCACCCGGAAATCCTGATCCACCGTCAGCATCCGTCGCCCATCGGCGGACAACCACGCATCGTGACGCGCGTTGTTCGGCAGCAACTCGGCCCCCGCACGGACCCCGTCCCCATCCAGCGGCTCCCGGCTCACCAATCCGTCCAGCCACACGAACAATCCCTCCCGGCCGTCCGGATAGAACTGCAGCCGATGCACCGGAGCCCCCCGCCGCCACCGCTTCAATGCCCCGTGTTCCATCGGCCAGCTCCACCGCCTCAACCCGCCGTCCATCGACACCGTCACCACATCCCCGCCGCCGCTGCCGGGCAACCAGCGTGCCGCACCCACCGGGCCTCGGTGTGGCAGTCGCGTTCGCAACGGTTCACCGCTTTCCGCCCCCCAGAACCGGACCGTTCCATCATCGCTCCAGGTCATCACTTCGTGCCCGTCGGCGGTGAACGAAATCCCCCGCACCGCCCCGTCGTGCTTCAGGAACGGCATCACTGGCCTCCCCGTCGCCACGTCCCACACCCGCGCGGTGTTGTCGTAGCTCGCCGTTGCGAAACGGTCTCCATCGGGACTGAAGTCCCCATCGAGCACCAGACGACGATGGTTCACGGGGCGGAAATACGGTCGCCCGTCCGCGGCATCCCCGACACAGAACTCGAATCCATCGTTGGCCCACGCCACATGCCGCCCGTCCCGGCTCAACCACACCCTGCGGATCGCGAAACCCGGCCGTGTCCGCCACAGGACCCGGCCCGTCGACACCTCCGCCATCCCCAGGGTCCCGTCCTCATCCGCCCACACCACCAGCGCGCCATCCCGCGAAAAGCACGCATCGTTCACCCGGCGTCCCGCGGGGATCAGCCACCGGCGCCCGCCCTCCTCCGATCCGTGCAGGGCGAGTCCATTGGTCGCGCTGAAGACGAAGTGCCGGCCATCCGGCGAGAACCGCACGACCCTCAAATCCGTTTCCAACGGACTCGGCTGGGCGCGCGCCGCCCGCATTTCAGAGAGCATTTCCCCCGTCGCCATCTCCCACAACCGCACCCGATGGTCCCGTCCAACACTCAGCAGCCGGTCCCCCTTCGCGTTGAACACGACGCGATCCACCGAGGCCGGATGGGACAGCACCCTGGGCTGGGCCGAGGCCACGCCGGACCAGACCCGAACCGCGCCATCGGCACCGGCCGTCGCGAGGTGCACTCCCGCCTCATCGATGGCCACATCCCGCAATCCCGTGTCCTGCGTCGACAGCAACTCCAGACCGGGCATCTGCGACATCACCACCTGAATCCGTTCCCGGTGTGCCGCTTCCCTTGCCTCACCCCCACCCTCCAGGGTCATGGCCGTCACATAGTGCGCCAGCGCCATGCCATGATCCCGCGCCTTCCACGCATCGTCCCCCGCGGCCACGTTCAACCGGACCACCTCAACCCGCCGTTCCTCCGCCTGCGCCGAGATCTGTTCCCTGGCGGCCCGCAACCGTCCGTTGGACCACGCAATCACAAACCCGACCGTCACGCATGCGGCCATCACGAGCGCTGCGGAGGCTGCCGTCCAGGGCCGCCGCCGCGTCCATCGCATCACCCGTTCCCACGCCGGTGTGGGTCGACCCAGGATCGGCTCATGCCGCAACCATCGTTCCAACTCGTCCGCCAACGCTTCCGCCGAGCCGTACCGACGCCACGGCTCCTTCTCCAGACACTTCAGGGCAATGACCTCCAGGTCCCGCGGAAGACCAGACCTCAACAACGTTGGCCGCCGCGGTGGCTCCTCCAGCACCCGCCGCACGGTCTCCGCGGTCGTCCCACCGGCAAACGGCGGCTGCCCCGTCAGCAATTCGTACAGGATCGCTCCCAACCCGTAGACATCCGCCCCCGTCGTCACCTCCTCGGTCCGCCCGGCCGCCTGTTCGGGCGACATGTACGCCGGCGTGCCCAGCACGGCCCGCGTTTGCGTGATCGGCCCCTCCCGCGCCACCAGCTTCGCCAGCCCGAAATCCACCAACAACGGTTCCCCGCCTTCATCCAGCAGTACGTTCGCCGGCTTGAGATCCCGATGCAGGATGCCCCGTTGATGCGCGTGATGCACGGCGCGCGCCAGCTTCCCCACCAACGCCGCCGCACGCTCCGGCGTGAACCCCAGCCCCGGCTTTCCCAACGCCTCCGCCAGCGTCCCGCCTGGCACCAGCCGCATCACCAGATAGTGTCGGCCCTCGATCTCCCCGAAACCATGGACCGGGACAATGTTCGGATGCGTCAACGCGGCGGCCGCCGTTGCCTCCGTCCGAAATCGTTCCACGAAGGCCCGCGAGGCCCATTCCCCGGCCAACAACACCTTCAATGCCACTTCGCGTCCCAACCCGGGATCCAGCGCACGATAAACCACCCCGGCCCCGCCACGGCCCAACTCCCCCAGCAATCGGTACGGCCCAAAATTCCGCTCACCCATTCCCTCCGCTTCCGCCACCTCCGGCGACTCCCCCGGCACCGAGCGCGCCCGGCGTACCAGACAACGCGGACACAATCCTCCCAGTGTTGACGCCTTCAACTCGGCGCCACACCGCGGACAAGCTGAAGTCCCCGTGCCCGGTCCGTTGCTCATGGTTCCAAGACAGTCTCTGCCTCCTCAACCGAGATCTGCCGCACCCCTTCTTAGGAATCTCCCATCCGAAGTTGCGGCTTCTTTTCGCAAAACCCTTCCCCACAACTCATCCGCCAAGCGCCGACAGGAAGTGCTCCAACTCCGAGTCAATGTCCGCCTCCGCCACCAGTGTCAGCGAGATCTCCTCGTGGATCAGTTCCCCGTACCGACGCCGCAACCGGTGGATCCCGGATTTCACCGCCGACTCGGAAAGACCCAGGTCCGCTGCTGCCCGCGCATAGGATCCGTCCTCGGCATCCTCGGTGAGGAATTGCTTCAGCACCGCAAATCGCCCGGTCCGCCCACCGTCATCAAACTCCACCGCAAGCCGCGACAGCACCTTTTCCAGCAGGGCCTCCGCCCATGCACGATCAAACGCCTGCTCCGGTGTCCGTCCGTCCGCCGGCTCCAGCGCCAACCGTTCTTCCGCCAACCCGAAGTCCAGCGATACCAGCGTCGCGCCCCCCCTCGCTTGAGGGCCGTCGCCCGGTCGTACTCGTCGGAGAGGAACCGCGTCAACGCGGTCAGCAGGAACGTCCGGAACCGCCCCCGCTCCGCATCCGCCGCCAACAACCACTCCTTCTCCAGCAGGCGCGCAAAGAAACCCTGCGTGAGATCCTGCGCCTCCGACGGATCCGCACCGCGCCTCCGGATGAAGGCGTAGAGCGGCATCCAATACGTCTTCGCCAGCACTTCAAGCGCCGCGACGCTCTCCGCCGTCGGAGCATGCCGCGCCGCCATCACCACGCTCCAATGGGTCGTGCGGAAGCTCCGGCCCTGCTCCAGGCCACCTCCATGGAACGAATCACTCATCTCACGGACAAGACCACGGCAAACCCACAAACGAAAGACCGGAACCGCAGCGGGAATCCCGGTGGTTGACTCCTGCGCACCCGCCGGGGAGCGTCGCCCCGCCCCGGAAACGGAAGGCGGAGTCCCACCGATTCGATGTACCAATCCCTCCAGGCGGGTCGCGCAGCCGCTGCCATGCTCGTCGTGGTCTTTCATGTGGTGAGCTGCGTCTCGAACCCCAAGTACTTCGACCTGCCCTGGCTCAACCCGCCCTACGCCTGGGGCAAGCTCGCCGTGGAATACTTCTACGTCCTCAGCGGGTTCATCCTCTTCACGGTCCACCAGGGAGACCTCTTCCGGCCCCAACATTTCCTTCCCTACGCCCTCAAGCGGATCATCCGGATCTACCCGACCTACATCCTCATCTTCCTCGGAGTCCTCCTTCCAGCCCTGGCGATCCCGTCCCTGCGCGGCTCCGTACCCACCGACCCGTTCGTCCTGGCGTGCCGCCTCGTCCTTTTTCCTCAATGGCTCCAGACACCTCCCACCGACGGAACCCCGTTCAACGTGATCGGTGTCTCCTCGTCGCTCGAATACGAGGTCTTCTTCTACGCCCTTTTTGCCCTGCTCTTCCTCGGCAGACCCATCGCGGCGCTGCTGATTGCGGGGCTCCTCGGGGCCTTCATCGCACGCATGGCCGGACTCCCCCTCCCCGGTTTCGTCCTCTCCATCGCCGACGAGAACACCATCACCTTCCTCCTCGGGATCGCTGCAGCCGCAATCCACCGATCCGGATTCCGAATGCCTGCTCCCGGCTGGATCAGCCTCGCCGCCACCGGCCTCCTCTTCACCTTTCACGCCGATGGGCTCCGCCCCTTCTGGCCGAACATCCCCCTGCGCGCCCTCGCCACAGGCCTGTGCTGTGCCAGCCTGCTTCTCGGACTTCTCGCCGCTGAGGAACGGAACCTCCCGGTCGGTCGTCACCCGTGGATCCAACGGCTCGGCGACGCCTCCTACGCGCTCTACCTGATCCATTACCCCCTTGTCAGCCTCCTGACGAAGGTCGCCGTGGCAGCGGGCCTGCCGCGCCTCGGCCTCACGGGTGTCGCCCTCACCATCCTCACGGAGATCGCTGCTGCCGTTGCCGTCTCCGTCGCCTTCCACCTCTGGATCGAGAAACCGCTGCTCGCCTTCCTCCGCCAAAAGGCCGGAAGCCTCATCGAACCAAACAAACCCGCCCACACACACCCGGCGGGCACTGCTTGAGACGGGCCCGGCATGAAGCGGAAAGACGACCTCCCCGTCGCCGTTCAACACCCTTTCTCAAGGCGATGAGGACATCGCCACTCCGAGCCCAGCCCCGCACTCAGGGAGTCCCCAACGCCTTCATCCACACCAGCGACTCCCGCTGCCACGCATCCCACGACGCGCCCTTGTAGCCGTTCAACCCGTGGTCGCCATCCGGAAGCTCCAACAACCGGTGCGGAATTCCCTTCGCCTTCAACGCCGCCGCAAACAAACGGCTGTTTTCAATCGTCACCGCCCGGTCATCCACCGCATGCGCCAGGAAGACCGGCGGCGTCGTCGGCTTCACCTGCTGCTCACACGAGAACCACCGGATCCGCGCCGGCGGCGGATTCGTCCCCAACAGATTCCGCTTTGATCCGTCATGCGTCAGGGGCCCCATCGTGATCACCGGATACACCAGCACCGCAAAGTCCGGCCTCGAACCCTGCCTCGAAACCACATCCTTCGCCCCCGCAGCCCCCGGGTCGAAATGCGTCGCCGCCGTCGCCGCCAGATGCCCACCCGCCGAGAATCCCATCACCCCCACTCGGTTCGTCTCCAATCCCCACGCCGCCGCGTGATGCCGCGTCAACCGGATGGCCCGTTGGACGTCCAGCAACGGCACCATCGAACGGGCTACGGGCAACCGATACTCCAGCACCACTCCCGTGATTCCCGAATCATACAACCACCGGGCAATCCCCTGCCCCTCCGCTCCCGTCACCAACCCGCCATACCCGCCTCCCGGACAGATCACCACCGCCATGCCATTCGGCTGCGGCGGGCGGTACACCGTCATCGCCGGCTTTTCCTCCAGGCTGACTCCCCGGCTCCATCCGGAGCCCCCTGCGGCCAAAGCGCCACCCGCACCGGATCCGGAAACTTCACCTCCTGCCCCAATACCCGCGCCACCACCAACACCCACGCCATCCAACCGAGCATCCCTCGCATGATGCCGCCACCCTACTCCCCCCCACTCCACACCGTCCATCCCCCTCACGCGTCGCAGACCACGTCCCGAGACGTAGCAGACGAGGTCAGGAGGCGTAGCAGACGACGTCAGGAGGCTGTGGATGAAGAGTTCGAAGTTTTCAGCTTCAAGTTGGAAGCCCTGTCCATTTGCCTCCTGACGTCGGCAACTACAGCTCAGGCGTAGCCAACGACCTCACGAGGCCGTGGAAGTCAACCGCCCGACCCTTCTGGCCACTGGCATCTGGCAACGGTCCCCTCTATCTGTAGGCCGCGTGCCCCCACGCGGCGCGGTCTTCAAACTTGAAACCGAAATCTTGAAACGGAACCCGTGAACCCCCTTCAGGCCATCGCCACGCCGCCTCCCGCAAGCCCCCCACGTTCCCGACGTCGAAACGTCGCCGTCCTCGCTGCGGCTCTCTCCCTGCTCCTCACCCCCACCCTCCACGCCCGACAGGACTTCGATCTGGATCTCGATCTCGACCCCGACGACGACCTCGTCATCGACATCGAAGCCACCCTCCAGACCGCCGAGAAGTGGGCCCGCGAAAACCTCGACGGACGCGTCGCGGAAGCCATCGCCGGACTCGCCGAGCCGTCCCCGGACCGCACCCGCAAGGCCATGGACGAACTCCAGCGCGAGTTCGCCGGCGACTCCATCCTCGACATGGCCCGCGTCCGACGCCTCGCCGAAACCGTGTTGCCGCTCCTGGAAGAGTACGAGGAAACCGCCGACCTCGCCCCCTGGCTGCGCACACGCCTCGACTACTTCGAGGTCGCCGACCTGCTGGCCCAGGAGCCACCCGCCCTCCCAACGCCCCCCACCCTTCCGCCCGGCACCAATACACCTCCGACCTCCCCCGCCACCAACACCACCGGCACCGTCACCGTCAACCCGGGCACCAACACCACCGCCCCGAAGCAGGTCACGGGTCCCTCCTCCAATCCCACCGCCTCCCGACAGCGGGCCACCTGGCAAAAGCTGCTCTCCAAACGACCCCCAACCCCCGCCGCGGAGGCCTTCGCCCGCGAACTCAAACCCGTCTTCCAGCAGGCCGGCGTCCCACCCGAACTCGTCTGGCTCGCCGAGGTCGAATCCTCCTTCAACCCCGAGGCCACCAGCCCCGCCGGCGCCGTCGGTCTCTACCAACTCATGCCCGCCACGGCCCGCAGCCTCGGCCTTTCGACCTCCCTTCCCGACGAACGCCGCCAACCCGCCAAGGCCGCCCGCGCCGCCGCCACCTACCTCGGCAAACTCCACAGGCGGTTCGGCGACTGGCGACTCGCCCTCGCCGCCTACAACGTCGGCGAAGGCCGCATCCGCCGCACCCTCGACCAGAAAAAGGCCACCACCTTCGACGCGATCTCCGAGTTCCTCCCTGCCGAAACCCAGATGTATGTACCCAAGTTCGAAGCCGTCCTCCGACGTCGGGAAAACAAGGGTATCGATGAACTGAATTGATCCTCCAACCCCCAGAAGATGCTGGACCGCAATCGGCGAAAGCGGCACATAACCAAGAGTGGCTATCAAGGAGGCCATCCCGTCCCCCTTGCCACCCGAATTCATGATGCCGCAAACCCACCCCTCCCCGATTCATCGGCGTCTCGCCCGATCCACGGCCGTCCCCGCCCTCGCCCTCGCCACCCTCTGGGCCGCTTCGTCCCGGTTGGCCGCGCAGTCGTCGTACAGTCAGAATTTCAACTCCCAGACCCCCGGCAACACCGCCACCGGCTTCACCGAAGTCCGCCCGGTCAGCTCGACCCCACTTCCCACCGGCAGCGGCGCCGTCATCATCAACCAGTCGCTGGGCGACAATGCCCTCAACCTCTACGATTACAACCCGACTGGGAATGTCCGTACCCAGCAGGACATCACCGCCTCGTCCCTGGCCCAGGTCAGCCTCGAGTTCCAGCGCAATGCCGACTTGACCATCAATACGAGCACCGCCAGCACCCAGGCGCTTTACGTCGCCTTCGGCCTCAATGGTCAGGGGATCGAGTCCGTTGCCAACCGCCTCTTCGAGGTCCGCCTTTACAACAACGGACAGTACCGGATCAACCGGGCCACCCAGGACGGCTCCGGCAACTTTGGCAGTGCCAATCTCGATGTCGCCGGCAGCTTCGAAGCCTCCGGCACCACCTTCGGTACCCACACCCTCCGCATCTACGCCCACTCCGGCCTCCCGGGCGACGCCACCGTCCCCTACGTGGGGCCGGACTCGATCACCCGGTTCCTGGATGCCAATTCCTTCTCGGTCTTCATCAATGGCACCTTCATCAACCCCAGCGCCAATGCCACCAGCAACGGCAACTTCGGCATGCTCCAGGGCGCGACCTACGGCGTGGCGTCAGATATCGGCCGCTTCGGCCTCCTGACCGGTGGTAACAGCGGCATCACAGGCGTCGACTTTGTCGTCGACAACATCCTTGTCTTCACCCAGGTGCCCGAAGCTTCCACCGGTTGGGCCCTCCTGCCCACCGGCCTCGCCCTCCTCGCCTGGCGCCGCCTCCGCAGCCGGTGATTCATCCAAGGTATATCCGCCAATGAAAAAAGCCGGCCTTCAGGCCGGCTTTGCTTTTTCCAGGGGCGCGGCGCCAACCGCGGCACCCTCACCGCTCCGGATCACTTCGCCTCGTGGTCCGAGACCTTCACACCCTTCTTGTAGGTGTTGAACCCGAACTTCGACGGCGTGAACTCGCCGATCGTCGCCACGTCCGCCTTCTTCGGAACCTCCAGCCCCGTCAGGTGATAGCTGGCGTTCACGAACAACCGGCGCAGATCCTCGCTCACGAGATCCGTCGCGGCCCCGATCGTGGAACAGAAGTACGTCCCCTTCTTCCCACCGTTCACCGAAACCTCACGGGTCCACACCAACGGCATGATCGCCTTCCCCAGGTTCGGTCCATCCGTCGGGTTCATCCCCGTCAACACCTGCCCGTGCATCAACACCACGGCATCCGACGGAAAATCCGGGTTCACACCGTACACATCCGTCGGCCCGAAGACATCCGTCACCGAGTTCAGCACCGGATGCTTGCGGTTCTTGCCATCAATGACTGCCCGCGTCGCTTCCCCGCCGTGATTGCCATGGTGATACGTCCACGTCTCGCCGACGGTCATACCACCGAACCCACCGCCCTTGGCCGTCCAGCTGAACTTCGCGTACGGGCTCTGCTTGTTGCGCTCGTAATTGAACGCGTGCGTCGCCGTCCGCAGTACCATCATCGGCTTCCCCGACTCCATGTAGTCGACGAAATGCTTCATGTCCGCGTCCGGCAGCTCGCGGAACCGGAACTGGTTCACCACGAGGTCCGCCGTCGCCAGCAGGTGCATCCCCGGAATGTTCGTCTGGTTGTTGGGATTGATCGTCCCGTCCGACTCCTGGGTGAACAGCACCGTGCACTTGAAGCCATGCGTCTGGCTCAGGATCTTGCCCATCTGCGGCAACCCCTCCTCCGACCGGTATTCCTCATCCCCCGACAGCATCACGATGTGCTTGCCATTGGCCTTGCCAGGCTTCGGCTCGTACACCACCCACTGCCCTGCCTCGGCCAACACGGAAAACGTCAGCCCCATCAACGCTGCAATCATCGGCTTCATTGCGACAACCATGCCCCCTTCCCAGGAGAGTTTGAAGAGTTCAGTTTCAAGTTTGATGCCGGCCCCCACGCCCCAACGGGGCAGACCAAGCAAACCCAGGGCAACGCCCTGGGTTCACGCACCCACATTCACCCAAGCCCTGAAAGCGCGACCCAACCCCTTCGAAACCCGCCCCAAATCCTGATCCGCCCTTTCTTCCTCAACTTCTTGCGGCACCTCCCCCTCCGCGCCTCCGCGCCTCTGCGCGAGACCGTCTTCCTTTCGGTCACCACATGGGCCGGGAACTTCTCGCGCAGAGGCGCTGGGGCGCAGAGGGAGAGAAACGTGTTATCGCCGCCTTCTTCGCGGCTTTACCTCTCCTGTCTTTGTCCCTGAAGGGAACGGAGGGAAAAAGCCGCGAAGCCTCAAAGCCGCAAAGGAAGGAACGGCTACGGGCGAATCGAAAGGTTCCTCACTGCAAGACCCTCTCTGATCCTGATCCGCCCTTTCAGGGTTCCGGCACCCAACCCCGGGGCGTTGCCAAGGGCATCTTGGGTCGCCCCGTTGGGGCTCACGGATGAAGAATCCCCAGCTTCCAGTCCCAAGTCCTGGAAGCCGGGAACCTAGATCGGAAAAAACCCTCAAGCCCGACGACGACGCCAGGCAGCGAATCCACCCAACAGCGCACCGGCCACGAGGGCGTACTCACCCGGCTCGGGCACCGGGGTCAACTGCAGGTCGAACTCATAGTTCACCACCGGCGCAGCTGTCTGCTGCACCAGGAACGTATAGGTACCCGGCCCGAGGGCTCCCGTGAAGCCAATGGCTCCAAACGCCCCACCAAGATTGTCGAGGACATCCGTGCCCGGCTGAGCCGTCGCCGCCTGGGCACCCGTGCCGAAATGCGCGTAACCGAGGAGGGTGGACCGAGTGAAATTGCCACCGGACCCGACGCCATTGTTCCAGATCGAGCCCGACTGCACCGCAATGAACCCGCGATCATCGGTGCTGTTGTAGGAGGTCAGCTTGATGGCGCTCAGCTGGTAGCCGACGCCGACCGTGAAGCTGAAGATGTCGGGATCACCTGTGACGGTGGAACCCCGGACGAAGTTGCTCCCGATCGAGAAGCCCACCGTCGACGGATGATCACCCAGGATAGTCGGGCTGGCGGGTGTATTGGAGAGATCCCCATCACTGGTTTCGGTGAAGAGGAACGAGGCTGCCTGCGTGGAGGACGCGAGCCCGAAGGCAAGCCCGACGAGCAGCAGGGATTGGATGTTTTTCATGCAATGGAAGTGCATAGGAAGCCATCCTTTCACAGTCCGGCTACCCCCGCCTATCGCATGATGATGCTAACCAGAAACATACCCAACGGATGACATCCGTGTGGGTATCGCATCCCAAAACGCCAACCGGACCTCCAGCGCCTCCGCGGCCGAGACGGCGGCCTCCTCGTACTTCCGCGGATCCCCATTGCATAGCAGGAACACCATGCGTTCGCCCGCCTGGAAGTGCTGGTCCCCGTCCAGCACGATATGCCGTTCCAGATACTTCCGGAAAATCCCAAGGCCACCCGCCGACTCCCGATCGAGCTGCGCCACGATTTCGCCGAACAGGCCCGGGATCACACCTTCCCGACCATAGGTGAACGCGGCGGCAATCTCATGCACCTGACGGCTGCGGATGACGTGAAAGGTATGTTCCATGAACCGCCGCGCGCACATGGGGACACCCGCCTCCCGGCTGGCCTCATCCAATGTGGCTCCACGGGAAATCCGATCCGCGAGGCAACGCACAGGCCCGGTGTTGGCGCCGGCCTCCTCCATCGCCTCCAGGTACAGCTCGAAATGACTGGTGGGCACCTCGCCGCAGCCTGTGTCGCTTTCCTCGCCCAGCACGATCTCGTTGATCAGGGCACGCACCCGCGCATCACCCCGTGGAACCCACGGCACCTCGGTGCACGTGAGCTGACGCTGCAGCGCCTTGAGCAGCGACATGAAATCCCAGACGGCATAGACGTGATGCTCCAGGAAGACCCGGAAATCATCCATCGACCTGAGACGGCCATATAACCCATGTCCGAGAAGGCTCGTACGCAGCGGTGCCGTCCGTTCCTGAATCATTCCTTCCATGTGCATGCAAAGCGGGCCGAGACGTTGTCATCACCCTCGCCATCCGCAAATGCAGCCATCCCAATCGGACAAAGTAACCAACCCGGATACCCATCCCCATCGTAGCAGACGACGTCAGGAGGCTGGGGATGAGTTTGAAGTTTGAAGATTCAAGTTTGAAGCCCGGCACTCTCCGTCTTGAAACTGAAATCTTCGAACTCCTCCAACCACTGCCTTGTGACCTCGTCAGCTACCTTCCCCATCGTAGCAGACGACGTCAGGAGGCTGGGTTCGATCCCCGCTCCACCTCCCGCACCCACCCCGAGACCACATCCCGGATATCCGCACCCGTCTTCAATCGCGGCACCACAAACCGCGGCGTGAACCACGGAAACCCACCCACCAGATCCGGCGTCACCAGGATCTGCCCATCGCAGTCCGGACCCGACCCAATCCCGATCGTCACCATCCGCGGACAAGCCTCGGTGATCTCCTTCGCCACCGGTGGCGTCACCAACTCCAGCACGCACGCGAACGCCCCTGCCGCTTCCAGCATCCGGGCATCCTCCACCAGACGTCGGCGGCCCTCCTCGTCGCGTCCCTTGATCCGATACTTCCCGCCCTCTTCCACGACGTGCTGCGGAAGCATCCCCAGATGGCCGCAAAACGGAATGCCCGCCGCCCGGATTGCCTGCACCTGATCAAGGATCTCGCGACCGCCCTCGGCCTTCACGAATCCCGCGCCCTCCTCGATGAGGGATCGCGCGTTCGCCACGGCCTGTTCCACCGTGTCGTAGGAGCGGTACGGAAGATCGCATCCCACCAGCGCCCGACTCGCCCCACGCACCACGGCGCGCAGGTGATGCCGCATGTCGGCCATGGTCACGGACGTCGTGTCCGGATACCCCAACACGACCATCCCCAGCGAATCGCCCACCAACAGCATGGGAACCCCTGCCTCGTCGAGCAACCGGGCCGTGGGATGGTCGTAGGCGGTCAACGAAGGCACCTGAAGCCGCCCCTTGCGCGCCTGGATGCTCTCCGGGGTGTGGCGGGACGGCGTCACAGCGTGCGTTCAGCGGTAGCGGGGAGCCACCTGGTCGTGGATCCACGCGTAGGTCTTCGCCAGGCCATCCTTCAGCTTCGTGGACGGCTCCCATCCGAACGCCGACTGGATCAGCGTGTTGTCGGAGTTGCGACCGTTCACACCCTTCGGTGCGGAAAGATTGTAGGACCGCTTGAGCCGGATGCCGGCGATCTCCTCGACGATATCGACCAACTGGTTGATCGAGACCAACTCCGACGAGCCGATGTTGATCGGCTCCACAAAATCCGAATGCGTCAGCATCTGGGTGCCGTGGAGGCAGTCGTCGATGTACATGAACGAGCGCGTCTGCTGGCCATCGCCCCAGATCTCGATGTCGTGCTTCCCGGTGAACTTCGCCGTCATGACCTTCCGGCAGATCGCCGCCGGCGCCTTCTCACGCCCGCCCTCGAAGGTCCCAAACGGCCCATAAACGTTGTGGTACCGGGCCATCCGGGTCGCCAGACCGAAATCCTCCCGGAAATGGCGGCACATGCGTTCGGAGAAAAGCTTCTCCCATCCGTAGCCATCCTCAGGCAGGGCCGGATACGCGTCCTCCTCCTTCAAGGCCGTGACGTTGGGATCCCGCTGCTTGTCCGCGTTGTAGACGCAGGCGCTGGATGCATAGAAGAACCGCTTCACGCCAATCTCCCGCGCGACCATCAACAGGTGCGTGTTGATCAGCACGCTGAGCATGCACAGGCCCTTGTTCAACTCGATGAACCCCATGCCGCCCATGTCCGCGGCCAGGTTGTAGACCACGTCTGCCCCTTGCAGCGCCGTGTAACACGCCGCCTTCTCCTCCAGATCCACCACCACGTTCTCCACGTCCGGAAACCGCTGGTACCATTCCGTCTGCGGCTTGCAGTCCACCGCGCGGATCCGCCGGTAACCCTGACGCCGAAGGTCCGCCACCAGGTGCCCGCCGATGAATCCGCCTCCACCGCACACCACGACAAAGTCTGAAATATTCCTGCTGCTCATGAGCGACCCCCACAGAGTGGTCCCTCCTTCCGGGTCGGGCCAGTGCATTTTTGCCACCCTCACTCGGATCGCAACGCCACCATGGGATCAATCCTCGTCGCCCGACGCGCCGGAATCAGGCACGCCACCAGCCCTACCACCGCCAACACCCCGGCCGCCAACACGAGCGTCAGCGGGTCCTGGGGAGAAATCCCGAAAAGGTAATCCTTCAACAGGCGGGCCAACCCCAGCGCACTCAGCAACCCCACACCCAACCCCAGTCCCACCAACCGCATCCCCTGCTTCAGCACCAGTCGCAGGATATCGGACCGCGTTGCCCCCAATGCCATCCGGACCCCCAGTTCCTGTATCCGCATCGACACCGAATACGCCATCACCCCGTAGATCCCCAGGATCACCAGAAACAACGCCAACCCCGCCATGACCCCGAAGATTCCCACGAAGAACCGCTTGTCCCACGTCGCCCGACGCAGGACTTCGTCCATCGTCTGCACGTAATAGACCGGTATCTCCCGGTTCACCGCCAGCACCGCCGACTCCACCGCCCCCACCACCGCCTTCGGTTCCCCTTCCGTCCGCACCACCATCGACAGGAACGCCGTGGGAGACTGTGCGTGCGGCCGGTAATGGACCGGCAAGGGAGGCGCCTCATGAAAATGGGCGGCGACATTCCCCACCACCCCCACGATGTGGATCCAGGCATTCGTATTCCGGCCATCGGACACCGACGCCGGACGGAAACGCTTCAGAAGGGCCGAGCCTTCAGGGAAAAAACGCCTCGCAAAAGTCTCGTCCACGACGGCCACCGGCAACGAGGACGCCACATCGGACGCTTCCAGCATCCGCCCCTGGATCAATCGCACCCCCAACGCCTCCAGGGCACCTGGCGTCGCCGCACAGGTCTGTGCACCCGGCGCCTCAAAAAGGCTCTTCGGGTCCTGCCCCTCGATCTCCAGGGCCCCGAAGCTGTCATACCCACTCGCGGGCAACAGGGAAACGCCCCCGACATCGGCAATCCCGCCGATCCGTGAAAGCCGGTTCCGGACCTCCTCGAAGAACCGGATGTACTGCCCCTGATCCTTGTAGTGCGCCGGAGGCAACCCGACCCGGAAGGTCAGCAGCTGTCGCGAGTCGAACCCAGGGTCCATCGATGAGGCCCGGTGAAAGGATCGCAACAACAGGCCGGCACCCGTCAGCAGCACCATGGCCAGCGCCAGTTCCACCACCACGAGCGTGTGCCGCATCCGTGCATGCCTCCCCAATCCCACCGTGCCACGTCCCAACGCCCGGACATCAGCGGCCAATGCAGGGCGCGCCAACTGCACCGCCGGAACCAACCCCGCCAGAAACGCGGACCCCAGTCCCAGCGCCACCGCGAAGCCGACCACCCCAAGGTCCGGGGACAGGTCCATCCAGAACGGCAACTCATCCGGTGACGACTCATGGACCCATCCCGCTCCCCACAACGTGAACAGCACCCCCAGCAAGGACCCAGCGGCTCCCAACACCATCACCTCGGCCACCAACCACCGGAGGATCGCACCTGCGGACGCCCCAAGGGCCACCCGGACAGCCACCTCCCGCATCCGACGCGTCCCCCGGGCCAACACCAGATTCGCCACGTTCGCACACGCAATCAGCTGCACGCACAACACCGAGCCCAGCATCAACCCCAACAAGGGCCCCGAATCCCGCACCACCCAATCCCGATAGGGTGTCAGCCGTGCCCCGACACCCCGGTGGGTCTCCGGATGCTCGAGCGATAAACCAGCCATGACCCGTTCCAACTCCTCCTCCGCCTCCTGTTGGCTGACGCCCTTTCCCAGCCGCCCGATCGCCCCCAGGTAATGCAACCCACGCAGGTTCGCCCCAGGCGACGCCTGGATGGTCGTCCACAGATCGCTCCGCTCCGGATACCTCCAGCCCGGCGGCATCACACCAATGACCGTTGCCGGTTGGCCACTGACCTGGATCGTACGCCCCACCAGGTTCGTATCGCCTCCGTAGCGCCGCATCCAGAGTTCATGGCCGAGCAGGATCACCGGGGCGCCATCGCCGAACTCCTCTTCCGGCAGGAAGTCCCGGCCCACCACCGGTGCCACCCGCAACAACCGGAAGGTCGATGCGGAAACCGAACTTCCCAGATAGCGCGCCGGCTTCTCGCTGTCCGTCAGGATGAATGTCCGCTCCTGATGCACCGCGATCCCCTCCATGCGCGTTATCAACCGCCGGAGATCCTCATAATCCGGATAACTCAACCCCATCTCCCCGTCCGACTGCACCTGGTGGAACAGGGTCAGTGCCATCACCCCTCCGGATTCCTGGATCCACGGCATCGGCTTCAGGAGCACGGCATTGAACGCCGTGAACGCCGTCGAAGTCGCCCCGATCCCCAGGGCCAGCGCCAGAATGCACACGAGACTGTACCCCGGTGTCAGGGTCAGTTGCCTCAATGCCAGTCGAAAATCACCCCACATCGTACGCTGCGTGCCCGCAGACCGTCGCAGACGGCCCCAATAAAATCCACCAACTGCAAACTTCCCCCTCCCTCCCTCCCTTCGGCAGGCTCTCGGGCCGCATGATGCAGCAGGTGAACATCGGTCTGGTCGGCGCAGGCACGGTTGGAGGCGCCGTCATCAAGGCCCTGATCGAACGTGGCGAAATGCTCGCCGCACGCCTTGGCGTCCGGCTCGCCGTCACCCGTGTCGCGGTTCGCGACCTCCAGAAGGCACAGGCCGCTGGCATTCCAGCCCACCTCCTGACCCAGGACTGGAAGGCCGTCGTCCACGACCCCTCCGTCCACCTGATCGTCGAACTCATGGGCGGCACCACCACCGCCCGCGAGGTCGTCCTTGCCGCCCTCGGCCATGGCAAGCCCGTCGTCACCGCCAACAAGGCCCTGCTCTCCGCCCACGGCGAGGAACTCTTCAAGGCCGCCCGGGCCAACACCGCCAACCTCTACTACGAGGCCTCCGTCGCCGGCGGCATTCCCATCATCAAGGTCCTCCGCGAATCCCTCGTCGGCAATCGCGTCCAGTCCATCCGCGGCATCGTCAACGGCACCTGCAACTACATCCTCACCCGGATGAAGCTCGAAGGCGCCGAATTCTCCGCCGTGCTCGCCGATGCCCAGCGCCTCGGGTACGCGGAGGCCGATCCCACCCTCGACGTCGATGGCCACGACGCCGCCCACAAGACCGGCATCCTCGCCTCCCTCGCCCACGGCTTCTGGGTCCGCCCCGAACAGGTCCATGTCGAAGGCATCCGCAACGTCACCCGCCTCGACATCGAATCCGCGGCTCGCCTCGGCTACACCATCAAGCTCCTCGGTGTCATCAAGTCCGCCACCCCGGGCGCCCCTTCACGTCGATCCCCAAAAGCCAAGGCCCCGAAACCCGGCATCCTGGTCGCCGTCTACCCCGCCCTCGTCCGCAACGACCACGTCCTCGCCTCCGTCAACCACGCCTTCAACGCCATCGCGGTCCGCGGCGACATGGTCGGGGAAACCCTCTTCTACGGTCGCGGTGCCGGCGGCGATCCCACGGCCAGCTCGGTCCTCAGCGACATCGCCGACGCCGCCCTCGACCTCCATCACGGCAGCCAGCAACGCGTCCCCGCCTTCGTCGCCCACGCCTCCGGCAAGGTCCAGGTCGTCTCCATGGACAAGGTCACCTCGCCTTATTACGTCCGCCTCACCGTCATCGACCGCCCCGGCGTCTTCGCCCGCATCGCCTCGGTCCTTGCCGAGGCCCGCATCGGCATCTCCTCCATCATCCAGCCCGAGGGCCACGAAGGAGCCACCGTTCCCGTGATCCTCATGCTCCACGACGCCCCACAGGCCGCCCTCGCCCGCGCCATCGCACGGATCGCACGCCTTCCCGTCGTCAAGGACACCCCCACGGTCATCCGCGTCGAGGACACCGCCGACTGAGGCTCCGCCGGCCCCTCAAAACCGCATCGGGACGCCTTCTTCCAGAAACCGGACCCGTTCGGCAACGGACGCCGCCGCCGCCAATTCCCGCAACCAGCGCGCGGGCTCGTCCATCGATTCGAAACTCAGCTTGAAGGTCCCGAAATGCATCGGGACCAACCACTGCGAGCCCAGGTCCCCGAAGGCCCGCAACGCCTCGTCCGGTCCCATGTGGACCCGACGGAACGAATCCGGGAAATACGCACCGATCGGCAGGAGCGAAATCTCCGGCTTCATGCGCGCCCCGATGTCCTGGAATCCGTCGAAGTAAGCCGAGTCGCCCGCGTGGTAGATCCGGCGCCCGCGATACTCCAACACGAAGCCACCATAACCCCGGTGTTCATCGCGGAGGGTCCGTGCGCCCCAATGCTTCGCCGGCACGAGGGTCACCTTCCAGTCTCCGGAACTGAAGGACTCCCACCACCGCAGCTCGATGATCCGGGCAAACCCCAACCGCTTGGCCAGCCCACCACAACCCCACGGCATCACACCCACCTTCGGTGACGGCAACCGCCGCAACGTCGGTTTGTGGAAATGATCGAAGTGCGCATGCGTCAGCAGCACCAGGTCGATCGGCGGCAGCTCCTCCAGCTTCAGCCCCGGCCGCCTCAGCCGCTTCAAAAGGAACAGCCAGTTCGCAAAATTCGGGTCAATGAGGGCGTTCAACCCTTCAAACTGCACCAGGAACGAGGCATGCCCGATCCACGTCAACGCCAGCTCCTCTCCGGACAATGCAGGGAACTCGGGAGACTTCGTCGCCCCGGTACGACGTGTCAGCCACGCCTTCCACACCATCTCGCGGAAGAACGTGCCCGGGCTGAAGTGGTTCGACGGCGTCAACTCCTTGAACGACCGCGGCAACCGCCTTTTTCGCGGGGCCGGACCATTCGGAGGTTCCAGTGCCATGGTGGACAGACCCGTTACTTCCGCGGACGAGGTTCGTTGGAGAAGAGCCGGCGTATCTTCGGGGCCGTTCCCGCAGGGGCGGCGGACGATCCTTTCACGGACACGGCAGAAGCGGACGCCTTCACCGGACTGCCGTAGAGTCCGGCCATCTGCGGCCGCTGGATGAAGGACACAAACTGCGGCAACTCCTCGACGCCCTCACCTTCGGTTTTCGCCAGCTTGTCGTATTCCTCCACCATGCGGCGCAAGCCACCGAAGAGGATCCACAGCAGCATGCCCGCAGGAATTCCCAGATACGGGGAACCCGTGATGACCTGCGTCAACCCCAGGATGAAGAGCGCTCCAATCGGCGAGGCGATCGACGCCAGATTGGACTCCCGCAGCTTCAACATCCAGCGGATGGAGTCGGATAACCCCGAGTACAGCATCACCATGTACACCACGAGGCCGCAAACCCCCATGTCGATGACGATCCGCCCAATGTCGCCATCCGTCGTCCGCACTCCGTACGGCTTGATGAAGGAGAAAAGTACGGCGGGAATGCCATGCCCGGACCGTCCAAGCCCCCCTCCCAGTGGATACTCGACAAGCATTGCGAACGTTGGTTGCAGCACGATGTTGATCCGTCCCCAAACCTCACTCGGATTCAGAAGTGACCCAAACCGTTCCACCTTGTTGCTTCCCGACACCAACAAACCCACCATCAGGAGCGTCAGCATCATCAGGGGAAAAATCATCAACTTGAGCCCACCCTTGCGGAACACACCCGACAACAACACTCCCGACACTGTCAGCACCAGCGATGTCCGGGAACCCGTCAGCAAGAGCGCGTAACCGCACAAGCCGGCAGAGGCCATCAGCGCAGCCCGTTGGATCCATCCCGCCCCCGGCATCATCAGCCACGACACTGAAATCGTCGTACAGATGGCCATCACCGATCCGAACACCGCCGCAGTCACGTAGGTCGAGAACCGCCGGAATTCGGAAGCACCACTCTTGGTTGCATAAAACGTATTCCGCAGTCGGAACTCCAACTCGGGATCCAGTTCCATCATCGCCCGGATCTCCTCCATCGACTGGAAGAAGGCCCCGTAGATCGCCGTCCCGGAACCCAATAGCAGCACCATCCACAAAAAGATCTCCATCTGCCGTACGCTCCGCACCAAATGATACCCCAACACCATCATCAGGGGCGCGAAGCACCACCCTCGAAGCGCCGCGATACCCGCCAACCACGGCACCTCGGTCGGGATGACCACAAAGAGCACGGAGAATCCTATCAGGATCTTGAGACTCGTGCTGACCTGGCAATCGGGAAACAGCCGGTCCTGACGCTTCAACTGGAACAGGACAACCACCAACGCCAGCAACATCGGCACGTCATACGCAAACGTCATCCAGGTCGTCCGGTAGGTCATCTTCAACCATCCATGAAGGAAGCCGATGACCATCGCCGCAAGGAACAGAAGGTTGGCCAACAACCGGTCCTTGAGCAGGCTCCAGATCAGCTTGATGAACCCGAACACCCCACCGTCATGACGCGCCGCCCCACCCGCAACCGCTCCCGGCATCGGTCGCATTGGCCTCACATCCATCGCCCCTGCTCGTGTCATTCAGTCCTCCTCTGGATCCCCAACCGTTCCAATGCCCCGATGTAAATCCTCTCGGTCAGGCGCGCGTGCTGATCCGCTCCAAACTCCCGTCGAGACCGCTCCCGACCTGCAACACCTGCCGCCCGCAACGCCTCGCCCGCCCCCAACGCCTGGGCCACCTGGACCCCCAACCCTTCGACATCCCCCACCTTCACCAGCCATCCCGTCTTGCCGTGCACCACGATCTCAGCCGGTCCAACCGCGGCATAGGCCACGACCGGGATTCCCAACGCCTGCGCCTCGGCCACGGTCAATCCGAAGTCCTCCTCCAACGCCGGGTGAACGACCAGCGCACTCGACGCCAGCAAACCGCCCACGTGGGCATCCGGAACAAACCCGGTGAAGGTGACCTGCTTCGAAATGCCCAGTGTCTCCGCCAAGTCCCGCAACTCGCGCTGGTACTCGGATTCCTGCCCGAACAGCGATCCTCCCACGACGATGCCATGCACGTCCTTCGCCCCGCCCCGGATCACCGCCGCCAACGCCTTCAGGAACTGGTCCTGCCCCTTGAACCGCTGTAACCGGGCGCCCACTGTCACCCACCGCGCGGATTCCGGGATTCCGTAATGCTTCGCCAGCATCGCCCGCGGCGCCTCCGCCGCATGCCGGTCCAGCACTCCCCCGTTCACTCCCGGCCAGACCAGCGTCGTCGGCAATCCCTTCCCGACAAAATAGTCCCGCGTACGTGGACAGTTCGCCAACACGTGGTCCGTCGGAATCCCAAGGATCGCCGAGGTCGACCAGCCTTCCTGTTCCACCGTGTGTGTCGTCCACACCTCGGCCACACCCGCCAGCGTCGCACCCAGGCCACCATACGTGTGGGCCCGGAATCCGTTCGAATGCAGCACCCCGATCCCGTGCTTCCGCACGATGGAGGCAATCGATGCGATGGTGCCCGCCACCTTGTGGACCTCCCGCATCCGGTGCGTCTCGAGGACGTGCACCTCGACGTCGATCGCCCGGAGCATGTCCGTCAGCGGCCCCGGTCGCAGTTGGATCACGGAGGGCTCAAACCGGCTCCGATCCAATTCGCGCAGGCACTCGATCATCAGGGTCTCCGCCCCGCCCTTCTCGCCCACGCACGAGACCCACGCCACGCGTTCCTTCCGACCCAGATCTCGATTCATCGCTTTGAAGCCTCCCCAACCTCTGCACCCAGCATGCTTTCCAATTCCTTGAACCGCGCCCGGTTCTCCTCGCTCAACGCCATCAGCGCCCGATGCGCCCGCAGACAGAACTCACCCGCTTCCAACCGGCTTGTCTGCGCCATCGGTACTTCCACCTCCGCCGCCGAAACCCCGGTCTCCGTTCCAGCATCCGCCACCTTCAACAAGGGCAGCACCTCCAGATTCGCCAACCCGTCCACGATGCGTGCCTTCGCCGCCACCAGCGTGAACCTCACCAGCGGCCCAATCTCCTTCCGCTCCTCCGCCAGCAACGCCACCGTTCCGGAAAAGGTGCTGTCCAACAACGGACACTCCGCCAGGTTCAGGTACACCTCGCTCACCCCTTGCCCCACCAGACCCCGGATCGCACTGTCAAAATCACGGGCACGCTCCACCGCGGCCCTCCCGACAATCCGGACCACCGCTCTCGGTGGCTCGACGGCCATGCTGATCCTCGCAGGATTCAATCCCATATCCGTCTCCACGCTCTCGCCCCCCTCCCCGGCCGTCAAGCACCCGGGCCACCTGACTTTGGACTTGGGCAACGCGCCCCGCCGCGCTTCCTTACCCCCAGTGCAACTGCCACCTCGCGTCAATGTCCTCGGTGTCGGCGTCTCCGCCCTCAATCTCGACACCGCCCTGGCGACCCTCGCCGATGCCATCCGCACCCGCACCCGCGGGTACGTCTGCGTCACCGGCGTCCATGGGGTCATGGAGTCCCAGTCCGACGACGCCCTCCGCCTCATCCACAACCGTTCGCTCCTCACCACGCCCGACGGCATGCCCATGGTGTGGCTGGGCCGCCTGGCCGGGCATTCCACCATGGGACGCGTCTACGGACCCGACCTCATGGAGGCCGTCTTCGCCTGGAGCCAGAAGTCCGGTGCCACCCACTTCTTCTACGGCGGGAACACCGGGGTCGCCGAGGAGCTCAAGGCCCGCCTCGAATCCCGCTTTCCCGGAATCCGCATCGTCGGCACCTACACCCCTCCGTTCCGCCCCCTGTCTCCCGCCGAGGAACAGGACCTGATCGCCCAGGTCGCCACCAGCCAACCCGACTTCCTCTGGGTCGGCCTCAGCACCCCGAAGCAGGAACGCTTCATGTCGGCTTACGGCCCGCGCCTCGCCGCCACCGTGATGCTCGGCGTCGGCGCCGCCTTCGACTTCCACGCCGGACGCGTCCGCCAGGCTCCCCGCTGGATCCAGCGCAGCGGCTTCGAGTGGCTCTACCGCCTCTGCGCCGAGCCCCGCCGTCTCTGGAAGCGCTACCTCTCCAACAACCCCCGCTTCGTCCTCCGCATCCTCGCCCAGAAACTCGGCCTCCGCCGCTACCCCCTCCAATCGTAGCCGCCGACGTCAGGAGGCAGGGGGAGGGAAGTTCCGAGTTTGAAGTTTCAAGTTTCAAGCCAGGGCCTCGTCACCTCGTCGGCTACCCTCCCCAACCGTAGCCGCCGACGTCAGGAGGCGAGGCACTTGAATCTTGAATCTTGAAACTTGCCCCCCCGCCCGCTCACTTCTTCTTCATTCCCATCGCCCGCATCTGTTCCCGGACCATCTTCCGCGCCATCGCCACATCCGCCGACCCCATCCCGGACTTCCGCGGATTCACATCGAACGCCGTGCGCCATTCATCCGCCCCGGGCCGATACCCCAACTCCGCGCACAACCGCTTTTCCAGGTCCGCCAGATGCCCCGCCCCGTAGAAGATCGCCACCGACCCCAACCGGTCCCGACGTGACGCCCGACTCCGTGAGACCGCCTTCGCCGTATCGCGGATCACCGCCGAGTTCCGTTCCCGGATCAGCACCTCCATCAACCGCCGCATCGACGGCGGCAGCCCCTGCGCATCCCCCAGGTCTCCCTCCATCGCCCCCAGCGTCTCGATCAACACCAGCTTCACCGTCGCCCGCAGCTTCGGACTCGTCTCGATGAAGGCCACGCCGAACTTCACGAACACCCCGGCCCACGACGATCCATCCATCACCGACATCAATTCCCCAAGCGCCGCATCCCCGCCCTCGGAACCACCCGCGCCGCCGGAACCAGAAGCGCCTTCCTTGGCGTTCCCGGCCATCACCCGCGCGAGCTCCGCCATGGTCAGGTCACTGTTCACAAAGTTGCTGCCGGCGTAATTGATGGCCTGCAACTGGAACCGCAGCCCCAGCGCCTTCGCCAGCGCCGGCTGCAACGAGTACCCCTCCTCCTTCGTCGACAGGAACTCCTTGTTCGTCGCCCCCACCCCCTCGAAAAGCACCAGCGGCTCCCGATCCAGCAACTCCTGCAATCCCGCGTAATACTCCTTCGTCCCCAGGTGCGTCACCCCCACCAGGCGGATCACCGGATCCTTCCGCCGCAACGGCACCAAATCCCGCACCGCCACCTGCAAGGCCACCGTCCCGTTCGTTCCCTCCTCGATGCGCAGGATCGGTTTCGGCGGCCCCAACGGCGCCGGCGCCGGTTGCCGGGTCGCGCAACCCACCGCGCCCAACACCAACACCAATCCAACCAGGAATCCCATCCAGCCGCGTCGCACCATGCCCCAACCTTCCGCGCACCACCCCGAGATACAAGTTCGGGCTTCACGGCTCGTAAATCCGGAAGAACCGCGACACGCCATCCGCCGGGCGTTCGTGCCACTGCGACACACCGGAGCCCAGCTTGTACGCCGCTTCATCCGTCCACACCCTCAAGTCCGTCGACGATTGCACGTTGAAGGCCCCGGCTCCCTGCGTCGAGAAACGCAACCGCCACACGCCCGCGGCGGTCCGCTCCATCGCCTCCACCGTGGCCAGGGAATCCGGCGTGAACTTCAGCAACCGCGCGTTGTTCACGTCCGCAACCCACAACGATTCGTTCGCGTCCAACGACACCCCCATCGGCCGTCGGAACACCCGACGCGTCCGGCCTTCCACCGGAAACCGGTTCAGCACGGCCGTTCCCAGCACGCCGCTGGCCGGGGCGGTGTTCGTCAACTGCGCGGCATTCTCGAACCGCAACACCCGGTTGTAACTCATGTCCGCCACCCACAACCGCCCACCCCGCGTCACCGCCACACCCGACGGCTCCCGCATCGACAGGCCATCCAGGCTGCCCGATCGACCCAATGTTCCCGACGGATCCGCCATCGGAAGCGCCTTCATCGGTTCATTGTACCGCACCACCCGATGCTTGCCGGTATCGGCAACCCACAACCGGCCCGACGCATCCACCGCGAGTCCGCGGGGTCCATTGAACCGGCCGGCCTCATTACCCGTGGCCGCGGTCACGAGATCGGGTTGGCCCAGGACCGCGTCCGCCGCCGCCCCCGCCGCCTTCGAAGCCGCAGCATTGAACCTCAGCACGCGATGGTTCCCGGAATCCGCCACCCACAGGTTGCCGGACGCATCCAGTGCGATCGCCTGCGGCGCGGACAGGCGCGCGGCCGACAACCCCTTCGTCGAGGAAACGAAGTCGGGCTGGCCGAGGACGCGGCTCATCGGCGTCCCCGTCGGTGCCGTCGCCGCCTGATCGAAGGCCACCACGCGATTGCCCTCGCGATCGCTCACCCACAACCGACCCTCGGCATCCAGCGCCAGACCCCACGCGCTCCGCAAGTTCACCCGCGCCGCCGCGCCGCTACCCGATGAAGCCAGACTTGGCTTGCCCAAGGCCGCTTCCGGCAACCCACCCGACTCCGCCGCAGCCCGGTCCTTGTAGCGCAACACCCGTGCATAATCGGCGACATAGAATTTCCCCGTGGCCGGGTCCTCCAGAACGGCCGTCGCGGAAGTCGGTGACTTCTCGAGTGCGACCCGGAACAGCACAGCGGGGTCCACCGCCCCAAGGACGCCATCCGCCGGCGCACCGTTCGCGCGCGTCCGGACCTCATCCCATCGCAGGATCCGCGAATACAACCCATCGGCGACCCACAAGCGACCCTCGCCATCGAGGCCCATCCGGCTCACGCCCCCGATCCATTCCGCCGGGCTGTTGCCGTATTCGGCCGCGGAGGTGAAACCCTTTCGACCCAACACGCCGTCGGCCGGGGCTCCGTTCGCCAGCGTCGCCGCATTCTTCCAGCGTAGAACCCGGCGTCCGTTCTCATCCCCGACGTACAACGTCCCATCCATTCCGATCGTCAGGCTCGAAGCCATTCCCACCACCGACGGCCCGTACTCGCGTCCGATCGAATCAAAATCGGGCTGACCCAAAACGGCATTCGCCGGCAGGTTGTTCCCGGAAGCCGGCGCATCGAACCGCACCACGCGGTTGTTCATGAAATCCGCCACCCACAAGCGGTCCTGTGCATCCACGGCGAGATCGCTCACCGCCTCGAACTGGTTGGGGGCCTTGCCGACAACGTAGGTCTGGAAATCCGGTTGTCCCAGGAGGCCGTTCGCTGGAGCCCCGTTGGTCTTCGACGCCGCACCATCAAACCGGAGGATGCGACGGCCCCGCGAATCGCCAACATACAACCGCCCCTTCGAATCCACGGCCAACGCCGTGGGCTGGCTCATCCGGCCGTCCCCGCCATTGTCGGCCGTGACGAAGTCCGGCTGTCCCAAAACCTGGGCCGCCGGTGCACCGCTCGCCACCGTGGCCGCCTGATCCCAGCGCAACACGCGATAATTCCCGGCATCCAGGACCCACAACCGCCCCGCGGCATCCAGCGTGGCCATGTATGGGGTGTTCAATCCGGTCGCCGTGGTCTTCGCCTCCGCCGAGTACAGGTCCGCCTGGCCGAGCACCGCTTCCGCGGGTTCACCGTTCGCATAGGCCGCAATCGACGGATACCGCAGCACCCGATGATGCCCCACATCCACGACGAACACCTTTCCAGAGGCTCCATCCACGTCGACATCGGAAGCATTGCGCAGCGTCCATGGATCCGGCAGGCGCGCATCCCCCAGGATGACATCGGCCGCCTTATTCGAAACCCACCCTGCGGATAACTGCGTCGCCGCACCGATCCCGGCGCATGCCAGCCAAACCCAGCCACGAGACATTTGCATGCGGCCATCCCACCGCACCCACCCCTTCCTGCGCCATCCGACCTCCGGTCCTGCCAACGCGTTTCAAACGGGTCTTTGGTCGGATGGGCGGAGGACTGCGGCGCAAGGCGTCACCGCACCCTCGGGGAATGACTGCGGGGAGGCGATGTCCTCATCGCCCTGCGAAAGGGTTTGGAATGGCGACGGGGACGTCGCCGCCCCGAAGTCATCCACCGCCGCCCCGCTGCGGCGGTCATCCGGTGCCGGAAAGCCGGCGGCTACCGGTGATGCTGCAGCATCCAGGTGTACAGCGCCTCGGTCCGGTACGCCTCCGTCCAGGAGTCGTGGCCGGCCTCCGGGTACACGGTCAGTTGGATGTCCGACACCCCCGCGCGCTTGAAGGCATCCACCATCCGCTCGCTTTCGGACAGGGCCACGACGTTGTCCTTGCCGCCGTGAAACGCCCAGACGCCGAGCGTCTTCAGGGCTTCCCGCTGGCTGGGCAGCAACGCCCTTATCCGCTCGCCGCCGCCACACACCGGAGCCACGGCCGCGAAGCGCTGCGGATACTTCGACGCCAGCGCCCAGGTCCCGTAACCGCCCATGCTCAATCCCGTGACGTAGGTCCGTGCGGTATCCACGCGCAACTCGGCCTGCAAGGTGTCCACCAGCGACATCAGCACATCCGGATCCCACACCTCGTTCTCAGGGCATTGGGGGGAAACCAGCACGAACGGAAAGGACCGGCCCTGCGCCACCAGCTTGGGCGGGCCATGCACCGCCACCTTCTTGAGATCCGTTCCCCGCTCGCCCGCGCCGTGCAGGAACATCACCAGCGGCCAGCGCTTGCCCTTGTCGACTCCGTATTCCGCAGGCAGCGACAACAGGAACCGCACCGAGTTCGTCCGGGTCACGACCTGCCGGAAGGTCGTCTCCACCTGCTGCCCGGCCGCACCGGGCGACGGCTGCAACAATTCCGGAGAAGGCGTTGCGCAACCTGCCAACGCCACGGCAAGACCCAACCAGCACCACGGGGATTTCATGCCCCGATCCTGAACCCGCCAGCCTGCCATTCCAATGTTTGAGTTCCCAGTGCCTTCGTTTGAAGGCCGGGTGCCCTCACCCGGCGTTGTGGATGATCCGCCGCGTGGGGGCACGCGGCCTACAGCTACCCTCAAGACGTAGCTGCCGACGTCAGGAGGCGGTGGAAGGAGTCCCAAGTTTGAAGTTTCGCCAGATGCCTCCTCACGTCGTCCGCTACCCTTCGGCTCCGTCTTCAAAACTTGAAACTCCCAACCCTCCCCCTCTTTGACTTCGCACTGCCCCGCGAGTACAGCTTGGGTTCATCGGTGAGCCCGTGAGGTTCACCCTGGCTTCGCACTCGTACCATGAAAACGAACCTTCTCCTCCGTGGCCTCGCCCTCGGAGCACTCGCCGTGGGCATCGCCCACGCTGACCAATTGATTCCCAAATGGCAGATCGCTCCGGCCGACCGGGACTATATCCAAGCCGCAGACAACAATGTTCGCGGCCTCGCCTACGATCCCGTCGGCAAGTACGTCGTGATCGCTCCCCGCACCGGTGGTCCCCGCGTCCTCCTGCTGGACGCCGCCACGGGCGCCGACGGCTCCGAGGATCCGAACAGCGGCGTTCCCCGCGCCCTGCAATTCACGGACAGCAACGGGGACAACCTCCTGACCGGCGGCACGTTCACCCTGAACCTCGTCGGTGCCGGTACGGATGGCGCGATCTACGCCTGCAATCTCGCGACCTCGGCGGCGCAACCCATCCGCATCTATCGCTGGGCCAAGGCCGACGTCGCCGAACCGGCATCGCTGGCCTACGGCGGAACGGCCGCCGCCGACCTGGGACTTGTTGCCAGCGCCCCGAACGACGTCCGCTTCGGCGACGCCTTCGCGGTGCGTGGTTCCGGAACTTCCACCGAACTGCTGCTGGGTTCGCGCACGGGCAAGTACCTGCTCGTATTCCGCACCACCGACGGCACGACCTTCACTCCCACCGCCTACACGACGGACCTCGCTTCCGGCGCTGCCGGCCTCGGTCTCGCCTGGGGTGCAGGCAACACGGTGTTCACTGATGTCAGCAACTCCAACCTCCGCCGGTTGGAACTCGTCGAGGCCACCAAGACCGCCCGCACCCTGACCACCTACGCCGCCGGCGTGGTGCCCCTTTCCAGTGCGAACATCGCCACGGACGCCGACGCCAAGCGCCTCGCCGCCGTCGATTTCACCGCCCACAACGTCCGCGTGTACGACATCACCGATCCCGCGGCTCCCGTGCAGATCGGTGACCCGCTGCCCTTCCCGGCGTCAAATCCCAACGGCAACGGCACCGGAGCGGCCGCGTTCTCCTCGGACACCCTCTTTGCACTCGAGACCAACAACGGCATCCTCGCGGCACTCATCGAACAGGTGCTGACCCCTCCGTCGGTCGCCACCCAACCCACGGGCGGTAGTCCGTACTCGGGCACCAGCTTCACCCTGAGCGTCGGCGCGCAGGGCACCGCGCCCCTCGCCTACCAATGGCTGCTGAACGACGCCCCCATCACCGGTGCGACCCTCTCCAGCCTGACCCTGTCGGCCCTCACCACCAACCAGGCGGGTGCCTACTCGGTCATCATCACCAACAGTGCCGGCAGCATCACCAGCAACCCGGCAAACATCTTCGTCCGCGCCCCGTTCAACACCCCTGTCCTGACGCCCGCCTGGCGCGTCCTCGCGGGTGAGCGGAGCACCATCAACACCGACAGCACCCAACGCGGCCTCGCGTTCAATCCGGTCTCCGGCAACGTCCTCTACGTCTCGCGTACCGGCAGCAACATCGTGGCTGTCCTCGATGCCGCCACCGGCGCCGAGAAGCACCGCCTCGCCACGACCGACAGCGAAGGTTTCAGCGTCATCACCGGCGCCACCATCCCCGTCAACATGATCGGCGTCGCCGAAGACGGGGCCGTCTACGTGGCCAACCTTAACCTGCCTGCCGCCGGCGGCGGCGCCGCCCTCCGCGTCTACCGATGGGATTCCGACGCCGCCGACGCGCCCCCCGTCGCCCTCGACATCCCTGACCTCCCGGCCGATGTCCGTTTTGGAGATACGTTCACCGTGCGCGGTCGCGGCGACACCACCGAACTGCTGTTCGGTTCACGCAGCTCAACCTCCTTCGCCATCGTCACCGTCACGGGCGGAGTCTTCACGACCACCAAGGTCTACAGTGCGGACGGCGTCAGCGCCGGCGGCTTCGGACTGGGCGTGGCGTTCGGCCCCGGCAACAGCGTGTTCGGCACCGCCAGCGGCTCGCCCATCGTCCACGTGGCCTACGATCCTGCCACCGGTTCCGCCACCCTCGCCCGCACCTACGTTGCGGCCCAGATTCCCACGGCCGTCGCGCACCTCGCCATCGACACGACCCGTTCGCTCCTCGCCGGAACCGCGCTCGAAACGCCCGACAACCTCCTCCTCTACAGCATCGCCGACATCGACAACCCGGTGTTGCTCGACCAGGAACTGTTCCCGATCGACAACCCCAACGTGAACGGCACCGGCGCCATCGCCTTCGGTGGCAATCGCGTGTTTGCGCTGGATTCCAACCACGGCCTCTTCGCCTACACCATCAACCTCACCCCGAGCGTCCGGACCACGGTCGCCGCCCGCATCGAGGGGGCCAACGTCGTGGTCACCGTCGCCGACCCCGGCACGTACGACATCGAGTCCGGCAACGTCCTCGGCACCTGGCAGAAGGTTGGCACGGCCACCACGGCCCAGCCCTTCACGGCTCCGGCCTCGGCCGCCGCCGCCTTCTACCGCGCGGTCGCGCGTTGAAGGTTTTTGCCCGGCAAGACCGGGGAAGAACGGAAATGAGATTCAGGGCGGGCATCTTCGGGTGCCCGCCCTTTTTCTCGCCCTCCCGATCGTAGCAGACGACGTCAGGAGGCTGGGGTCGAAGTTCTCACCTTCAACCCCGCCGCACCATTGTCACGAGATTCAACTTGTCCGGCGACGACATCGGGGCATCGTTTCAACCGTGCTTGAACGCGCGCTCGATTCCGGCGGGTCTTCTGGAAAACCCGCCGCCTCCCGTCCTTCCCGTCGCCCTCGTCCCCCGGCTGCACCAGCCCTTGCGACAAAGGTCCACATCAAGAACTACGTCCTCGACACCAACGTCCTGCTCCACGATCCCAACGCACTCCTGAACTTCCAGGACAACCAGGTCCTGGTGCCCATCGAGGTCATCGAGGAGATCGACAAGTTCAAGCGCGAGACCAGCGAGCGCGGTCAGAATGCCCGTTCCGTCTCCCGCCGCCTCGACACCCTCCGCAGCCAGGGTTCGCTCGCCAAGGGCGTCCCCCTCGCCAACGGCGGAACCCTCCGCATCATCTTCGAAATCCCCAACAACCGCGGCGCCACGCCCATCGCGGTCGGCTCCGGTTCCGTCGACAACCGGATCCTCGCCCTCGCCCTCGCCGTCCAGGCCGAGGACACGGACCACAAGACCATCCTCGTCACGAAGGACATCAACCTCCGGCTCAAGGCCGACGTCTACGGGTTGCCCGCCGAGGATTACGAAACCGACCAGGTCAACCTGAAGGATCTCTACACTGGATTCTTCGAGGTCTCCGCGCCGGCGAGCAGCATGTCCAGCTTCCGCATCCACGGCGACATGCCACTACCGGAAGGCCCGGTCCGATATCCCAACCAGTACTGCACCGTCTACGAAGAGGGCGCGACCAAGCGATCCGTCCTCGGACGTGTCGATCCCAAGGGCACGCGGATCATCCCCTTGCAGGAGGTCCAGAACGTCTGGGGCATCAAGCCCCGCAACCGCGACCAGCACTTCGCCCTCGATGCCCTCCTCGACGAACGCATCAAGCTCGTCACGCTGATGGGCAAGGCCGGCACCGGGAAGACCCTCATCGCGCTCGCCGCGGGCCTCAAGAAGACCGTCACCGACCGCGAGTTCCGCCGCTTGGTCGTCGCGCGTCCCACCATCGCGATGGGCAAGGAACTCGGCTTCCTCCCCGGTTCGCTCGAGGAAAAGCTCTCACCGTGGATGCAACCCATCCACGACGCCCTGGAAATGCTCGGCGACCTCAACATGGGACGGGAACACGGCCGCACCACCGATCTCCTCCGTTCGGGGACGATCGTCGTGGAAGCCCTCTCCTATATCCGCGGCCGATCGATCGCCCACCAGTACATGATCGTCGACGAAGCCCAGAACCTCACCCCGCTTGAAGCCAAGACCATCATCACGCGCGTGGGCCAGGGCACGAAGATCATCCTCACCGGCGACCCCTACCAGATCGACAACCCCTACGTTGACGCCAACTCCAACGGCTTCACCTATGTCGTGAACCGCTTCCGCGGCCAGGCCATCTCCGCCCACGTCGAACTCTCCAAGGGCGAACGCTCCGAGCTCGCCGAAACCGCGGCAAACATCCTGTGAGGTGGGATTTTGAAGTTTTTGAAGCGTAGCAGACGACGTCAGGAGGCTGGATGAAGGGTTCCCGGTTCCCAGAAGCCAGTTCCCAGACCTCTGCCTCGTGACCTCGTCAGCTACCTTCCCCTTCGTAGCAGACGACGTCAGGAGGCTGGGGATGAAGAGTTCCCGATTCCCAGAAGCCAGTTCCCAGACCTCTGCCTCGTGACCTCGTCAGCTACCCTTCCCCTTCGTAGCAGACGACGTCAGGAGGCTGGGGATGAAGAGTTCTGGCAGCTTGGAACTTCCCCGCACCCTTGCTTCCGGCCCGACTCAGGCACAGGTTGACGGCAGGAGCATTACGAATGTCAGAAACACAGGCGCAATACGACGACGCCATGTTCGATTACTCGACGGGCGACTATGACACCGCGCTGGCCAAGCTGGCCGCCTTGGTGGCCCTCGACGCATCGAACTTCGACGCCCAGCTGGCCGTGGCCATGTGCCATTACCGGAAGGGCGACTTTGCCACCGCCATCGCCGAAGGCCACAAGGCCGAGCGCATGCGCCCCAACGAACAACTGGTCCATACCAACCTCTCGCTCTTCTACATGCGGTCCGGTGACAAGACCACGGCCGAGAAGCACGGACTCCAGGCGCGCATCGCCAGCTGGAAACAGGACATGACCGCCCCCGGAACCGCAGCCACAGCCGCGGCCGCTCCGGCAGCCGCCGAGGATTCCGAACTCCAGATGGCGCAACCCAAGCCCAAGGCCTTCAAGCTCCCCGAGAAATTCCCCGACCAACCCTGGAAGAAGCAGGCCAAGATCACCGCCCCTCCCTCCTCCCAGACCCCGCCGCCCACCACCCCGTGAAATGAAGGTCGAGCTGTTCTGCCTGTGCGACGCCGCCACCGAGGCCGGCGGAAAACTCAACATCCTCGGGGCCTTCGACCGCATCTGGGCCCGCGAGGCCCCGGTCACCGTCGCCCACTGCGCCGTCGCCGCACGCATCCGGTTCTCCCGTCTCGAAGAGGGCGCCCATCGCCTGCGCATCAGCTTTGCCGACGACGACGGCACGCTGGTCCTCCCTCCGATGGAATCCCTCATCGAACTGCGCTTCGCCAACCACGACCACTCGGTGCCCATCAACCTCATCGTCCTGATGCCGCAGCTCAAGCTGCCACGCTTCGGCGACTACACCATCGACCTCGCCCTCGACGCGAATCACCTGAGCAGCCTTCCGTTGATGGTGCGCCACCATCGCGAACCCGCCCCACCTTCCCCGAACCCGCAGAACCCACATTGAACCATGGACGGATTCCTCGACGCCGCTGACCTCTCCTCGATGCCCCCCGGACGCGGCCGCACGGTCGAACTGCGCGGCCAACGCATCGCCCTCTTCAATCTCGACGGCCAGTTCCACGCCATCGACGACGCCTGCCCCCACCGCGGCGGATCGCTCGGCGCCGGATGGTGCGAAGCCGGCGAGGTCTTCTGCCCCCTTCACGGCTGGGCCTTCGACATCGCCTCCGGCACCTGCAAGACCCGACCCGACCGCCCCGTGCGAACCTACCCCACCGCCGTCCGCGACGGACGCGTCTGGGTGTCGCTGGGGGGAAGATTCAAGTTTGAAGATTCAAGTTTGAAGCGTAGCAGACGACGTCAGGAGGCTGGGATGAAGAGTTCCCGGTTCCCAGAAGCCAGTTCCCAGATCACCCCTGCCTCGTAACCTCGTCAGCTACCCTCCCCATCGTAGCAGACGACGTCAGGAGGCTGTGGAGGATGCGAAGTCCTCAGGTTGAAGTTTGGAGGCAACGCCGGGTGAAGGCACCCGGCCTTCAACGGCGGGCTTCAATCTTGAATCTTCCAACTTGAACCTTGCCCCTTCACCGGCCCGACGCCGGCACCAACTGGAAGAACTCCCCGGGGGCCGCGAACGGGATCGTCACGGGCGGCTGGGTGGCGATGGTTTCCCATGCGGGCGGGATCAGCGTGAACGTCCGTTGCAGCACATAACCCGCGGGCCACGTCGGGATCGTCATGCCCTCCGCACCGATCTGGAACACGCCGGGATCCAGCACGGGCGGATCCAGGGGCGCACCGCCAAACACGCGCAACTCCGCCTCCTGGCTGACCTCGGTGTATCCACGATCCGTGATCACCACGCGGTACAACCCCTGGTCCGCGACGGTCACGTTGGTCAGCGAGAGCACTGACGCCCTCTGGCCCGGCAGATCCACGCCGTTGCGTTGCCATTGGAAATTTCCATCGGCCACGAAGAACGTCGTGAGCACCCGGAAGGTCGCGTTCGATGATCCACCTTCGATCGTGAATGTCCCCGTGGCACAGCACCCCTCGGGCGCCGCCACATCGTAGTGCAAGTCGAAGCGGCCGCCCGCGGCGAATCCCACCGTGGCCGCGTTGGTGCCATCAAAGCGCGTGTACCGCAGGCTCGTCTGGCCCGGGAGCACGAAGCCCAGGAAGTACGTTCCCGACCTCGGAGCGAAGATGCCGTCCGGCAAGATCCTGAAGCCACCCCCGGTGGCATTGCCATTGAGCTGGATCCCGAACTTCCCGCCCATCGCAAACCACGGCGACGTCGTGTTGGTGATCGTGAATCGCAGTTGCTTGTCCGCCATCGCCCCCGCGGTCATCGCCAAGGCGTCGATCTCATTCCCCGCGATGACACGGTTCCCCAGCACGACCTGCGGCGCCGGCTGCGTGCGGATCGTGAACGGTGGCTGCACCCGGATGTCGGCCACGTCGGACAGGACACTTCCAAACGGGTTCGTCACCACCACGTCATACGATCCCGCGGCCGCCACGGTGACGTCCACGAACTCGAAACTGTTCGTCGTCGCTCCCGCCACGGGGACGCCGTTCCGACGCCACTGGTACGTCAGCGGTTCCGGTCCGACGGCACGGATCCCGATCTTCACCGAACCGCCCGTGTTCAGCGTGTAGAACGCGAGGGGCTGCTGGGTGATCTCGGGCACGTACGCCGGCTGACGCAGCTTGGCGAGGTACGATCCACCACGCGCGCCGTCCGCCCGGAAGCTGTTCGAAGGCGCCACATGCACCTTGCCGAGAAACCGCATGGCCGTGAGGAACTGGCCTGCGACGATCGCGTTGCCGTCCGCCGTCGCCGCAAACGCGCTCAACGACACGGTGTCATTGCCGAAACTGACGTTCTCATTGGTGGTCGTCGCAAGCATGCGTCCGCGCACCGGCGAACCTTCCCGCGTCCACTGCCCGAACCAAACCATCGGGCGCCCCACCCCCGGCTGAAGCGCGCTGCCCGCCGCCGTCAGGCTTCCCTTCGCCGTCCCGATCAGCATCGGACTTCCATCGACGGTCAGCGTCAGCTGGTTCACCAGCGCGCTGTCATTCTGAACCCCGCTGACCACGGCGAAGTTCGTCATCAACGCACCCTCCGGCGTCCAGCTCTGCAACACGCGATCCCGCGGCAGCAGGTACCATCGACGGCCACCACCGGACGCCAACGGCGCCCCCTGCGATGGAAGCCCGCCGGCGGCGCGGATCCACTTCGGCTCACCGTTCGTGTCGAGCTTTCCAATCCAGTTGAGCGGACTCGGCCCGGAATTCTGCAGCTGGAAACTGCCGAACTGGATCGAGAACGAGATCTGTCCGGACACATAGATCCCGGTCTCATCAGCGGTGATCGAATTGGCCTCGCACGTCGAACGGTTCGCCGCGAACTGCAGGAACGACCGGAAGAACACGGGCGTCCCGTTGGCGCTGAGTTTCCCGACCACGGCCGACGCATACTCGGACTCCGACGCGCCAATGTTCCCGAGCTTCGAGAACCCGTTCCTCCCGCCGGAACCCGCCGCGAACACCACGCCACCGTCCTGGTCCACCGCGATTTCCCGCAGGCTTGGTCCCGCCGCTTCGTACAGGCGATACCACAGTCCGTGCCCATCCGGATCCACCTTGGCAATGAACGCCTGCACGTGGCCATTCGGGCCCGTGACGTCGGAGTTGTTCGTCATCGCCAGATCGCCGAGCCGCGCCGTGAAATGGATGCGTCCGCCGACGTACGTGTTGCCGTCGCGATCCAACGCCATCACGGACAACTGGCCTGCGTCCGCTTCCTCGTACCGGATCGTCCACTGCCGTTCGCCGGCGTCGTTCCAGCGCTCCAGTGCGTTCTGGTAGAGCACGACCACGCCGCGTTCGCCGTCGTGCCGCACGCGCAACGCGCTGTCCGGCCGATACGGATGGGCTGTGTTCGTCAGCGTCGACTGCGCCGTGACGTTGGTGATCGTCACCCATTCCGGCTTCGACGCCATCACGGTCACCCGCGCCACCGCGCTCGTCACGGATCCCGACGCATTCAAGGCCACGAGAGAATACGGTCCGCCGTCCTCGGGAACGATCGATGCGAACACCAACGTGGCCGCGTCTCCGCCGGTGACCGCTTTTCCATCGTGGAACCATTGCAACGTCAGCGGCGGTTCGCCCCCCACTTCCGCAAGGAGGTTCGTCGCCGTGCCCTGACGCACGCTGAATCCGGTCGGATCGCGCCGGATCACCGGCGTCGTCAGGACAGCCAGCACCGCCGGCGCGCTCGTCACCGATCCCAGCGGGTTGCTCGCCACGACGTCATAACGTCCGGCCTGTGCCGCGCGTGCCACGGGGATCGTGAACCGATTCGAGATCGCCCCGTCGATCGCCACTTCGTTGAACCGCCATTGCAGCGTGATCGGCTGATCCCCGCCGACGGCCACCGCGAAGTTCGCCGCTTCACCCGAGCGCACCGTGCGGCCCACCGGCGACGTGCGGACGATCGGCGGCCCCGGCGGCGGCGGTGCGTTGTCGTTGAACAGCCGCACCAACCCAAGCCGGAACACCACCGTCGGCGTCGTCTGCAGGTAGGACCCCGACAGCACGATCCGCCCCTGACCATCAAACCCGAACGCCGACACCGCCGCCGGCGTGGTGAACGTGGGGTCCACCGCCCCCGTGGGCAGCACCCGGACGAATCCCGGACTGAACCCGCTCCCGCTCCCGCTCACCAGCAGCCGGCCGCTCTGCTCCAGGCCCAGGCAGGTCGGCGTGCGTTGTCCCGCGAGGAAACCATCGAGCGCAAACCGGAATCCCGGATCCACGCCACCTTCGGGCAAGAGCCGCACCACGGTCCGGAATTCGGTTCCGTTCAACACGCCGGTGCTCGAGGACGCATAGAGGGCCCCGTCGGGATCCACCGCACGTACCGCCGGATCCGTCAGCAGGCTGGTGAGCGTTGTCTCCACATATCCGGTGTCGCGCGTGCCGTTCTCATTCAAGCGGAAGATCCGGTTGTTCTGGAGCACCAGCAACTTTCCCGACGGCTGCGCCGCGATGCCGAGTGGCTGCACACCCAACGGCGGATTCACGTTGAACGCGGGATCCACCAACCCGTTCGCCCCGACACGCAGGATCGCGCCGCCCGTGTAAGCCACGTAACACACAGCCCCGTCCACCGGGGACACCGCCACCACCGACTCATTTCCACCCACCGCGATGCGGAACGACGTGTCCACCGTTCCATCGTGGTTCAACAGAATCACGCCCTTCGTCGGATGCCCCGAGACGCTCGTGAACGACCCATACAACAACACCCGCCCGTCCGAACGGATCACATGGCCGACGAACAGGTTGGGGTTCACCGGGAAGTTGAAGCTCGTGTCCACCGTCCCGTCGGCGTTGAACCGGGCGATCGCGCGCTGCGCGTTCACGGGCGCGCCGACATTCAGGAATCCCCCAGAAACCAGGATGCGGTCGCCACTCCAGGGGGAGAAGAACTTGCCGCCCGAGACGCCCACCGGATTGAACACCTCATCCAGTCTGCCCGGCTGCTGGGCCCGGGCCACCCAAGGCGTCAGACAAATCCCCAGCATCCAGACCACCCCCAGCCGCAGCCATCCCATCCACGCGTTCCGCATGCGCCGACGCTCGCAGGCAGCCTGCGCGAGCGGAATACGTATTCGTACGCACCTATTGCCATGTGCCTCCCGAAGCCTCTCCCATTGCAGGCCGCGTGCCCTCACGCGGCGTGAGTTTCGTGATTCAAGCTTGAAGCCAGCGCCGGGTGAGGGCACCCGGCCTTCAATCCGGGAGGTAGCAGACCACGTGAGGAGGCTGGGATGAAGAGTTGCCAGTTCCCAGAAGCCAGTTCCCAGATCCCTCAAGACGTAGCAGACGACGTCAGGAGGCTGTGGAAGAAGTCCCAAGCTTGAAGCCAGCGCCGGGTGAGGGCACCCGGCCTTCACGGGGAGTCCCAGTTCCCAGAACCTTTCCTGCGTGACACCCAGCACCGTCGGCGGGTTCCAATCACCAAAACGCCGCCATGGCCACGGATCCCAGCGACACCGAAGTCATCATCCGACCCGCCCATCCACGGGATGCCGCCGGCATCGCCGACTGCCTGGACGCCGTCGCGCGCGAACGCCTCTGGCTCACGGCCACCGAGGGCTTTGGCGTCCATTCCACCGACAACTTCATCCGCGCCAACCTCGCCGTCGGGAACCCCCACTTCGTCGCCGTGCTCCGCACCAGCGTGGTCATCGGATGGTGCGACGTCATCCCACCGCGACCGGGACCGGAGTTCGCCCACGTGGGCCAACTCGGCATTGGGATCCTGGATGCCTGGCGGGGGATGGGCATCGGACGCGCGCTGATGAACACCACGCTGGAGGCCTGCGCCGCGCGGGGTTTCTCGCGGATCGAACTCGAAGTGTACGCCCACAACACGCGGGCCATCGCGCTCTACGCGAGCCTTGGCTTTGTCGAAGAAGGCCGCCGCATCGGCGCGCGCATCCTCGACGGCGTGCACCAGGACATGGTCCTCATGGCGCGCCGGAGCCCCGACGCGCCAGCAGGCCCGTAACCACCACCCACGCCAGCAGGCCGAGGTTCACCACGGCCAGGGCCAGCAGGGACCGGAACAGCCAGCGGCGGGCCCGCCGCGACTCCGGCGTGTCCGGCAACACCTCGACCGGTGGCTCTTCAGGCTTGGGATCCTCACTCACCATGGAATCGGTAGTTTTTTGTCCGCAGATGGCGCCGATTGCGCAGATAAGAGGGCAGAAATGCCAACACCCGAGGCCGCTGAAAACCTCACCTCGCAGGTGCTGGGCACCTCCAATCCAAATTCCTGATTATCTGCGTCATCTGCGTCATCTGCGGATCCAACCACCGTTCTCAGGCTCATTCCTCGGTCCACTTGCGGCCGAGCGCCCGCGCCAGGGTCGCCGCGCACCGGCGGTTCTCGAGCATCGATCCCACCGAGATCCGCAGCCATTCGCCCAACCCGTATCCACCCATCGGGCGGGTGATCACGCCTTCCTTCTGCATCGCTGCGAACACCTTTTGTCCGTCGCCCACCTTCACCAGGAGGAAGTTCGCCTGCGTCGGGACATACTCGAGCGCCAGCTTGCGGAACACGCCCTGCAGGAACGCCAGGCCCTCCCGATTCAACGCACGCGTCTGCGCCAGGTGCTCCCGGTCGTCCAACGCCGCCAAGGCGCCCGCCTGCGCAATGGAATTGATGTTGAACGGCTCGCGCGTGCGCTCGATGCCAGAAATCACCGCCGCCGACCCAATGCCGTAGCCCAAACGCAGCCCCGCCAACCCGAAGATCTTCGAGAACGTCCGGACCAGCAGCACGTTCGGCTGCACTCCGGCGCGGACCAGCGACAGGCAGTCGATCGGATCGTTCAGGTACTCGATGTAGGCCTCGTCCAGAACGAGCAACACATGCGACGGAATCCCCGCCAGCAGGATGCTGATCTCCTCGCGGGTGGCCAGGTTGCCCGTGGGATTGTTTGGGTTCGCCAGGAAAAGTACGCGCGTCGCCGGCGTGATCGCCCGCAGCATCGCCGGAATGTCCGCCCCCAGATCCACCCGTGCCGGCACCGTCACCAGCTTCGCCCCGAACAACGCCGTCACGATCGGGTACACCGCGAAGCAGTACTGCGACACCACCACCTCCGCTCCCGGCTCCAGGAACGCGTGCCCGATCATTTCCAGCACCTCGTTCGATCCGTTCCCCAGCACGATCTGCCCGGGCTCCACCGCCAGCTTCTCCGCCAGCGCCCGCTTCAGGTAGAACGAGCTCCCATCCGGATACAGGTGCAACTGGTCCAACACCCCGCGCATCGCCGCCAACGCCTTGGGCGACGGCCCCAGCGGATTCTCATTCGACGCCACCTTGATCACCGTCGTCGGATCCAGCCCATGCTCCCGCGCCACTTCCTCGATCGGACGTCCCGGGACATACACCGGCAGTGTCGCCAGCTGTGAAACAAACTTCATCGCGGATTTCTGCATCCCAACCCCCCAAAGTTCAAGGAACCGAGTTCGGGAAAGAGTTCCAAGATTTCAGTTTCAAGTGAAGGCCGGGTGCCCCCACCCGGCGTAGCAGTCGACGTGAGGAGGCTGTGGAAGAATGTGGTGACTTGAATCTTCCCCCAAGATTGACGCCGGAGGGCGTCGGGTGCTTCTTTGGCCCTACGGCTTATGAAGCGCTTCCTGATGTCGGTGGTGGTGGCGGCAACCGCGGCAATTCCTGTCCTCGGACAGAAGATTCCCGTGGTGGAGAAACAGCTGCCCAACGGGTTCAAACTCCTCCTCGTCGAACGGCATGAGGAACCCCGGATCGCCGGCGGCTGGGTTGCCCACGTCGGTTCCGCCAACGAACGCCCCGGCATCACGGGCATCGCCCACCTCTTCGAACACATGATGTTCAAGGGCACACCCACCCTCGGCACCACCGACGCCAAGCGCGACCTCGAGATCATCGGCGAGCAGGAGAAGATCCGGGAACTCATCCGCCAGGAGGAATCGAAGATGCGCACCGCCCTCCGGCGCGGTGAGGTGACGGACATCACCAGCCCCGAAGCACGCACCGACCGCTACCGCGAGCTCGAACAGGAATTCAAGCGCCTGCTCGACGAACAGAGGAAGCTCCTCGTCAAAAACGAGTTCGACCGCATCTACACCACGGCGGGCGCGACCCGGATGAACGCGTTCACCACCGAGGACATGACCGGCTACTTCATCGAGGTCCCCTCCAACAAGCTGGAGCTCTGGTGCTGGATGGAATCGGAACGCCTCCTCCGCCCCGTGTTCCGCGAGTTCTACGCCGAACGCGACGTCGTCTTCGAGGAACGCCGCATGCGGACCGAGTCGACCCCGACCGGCAAGTTCGCCGAACAGTTCAACGCCATGTTCTGGGATGCCCATCCGTACAACTGGCCCGTCATCGGCTGGCCCAGTGACATCCCCGCCATCTCCAAGAAGCAGGCCGACGAGTTCTACGCGCTCTATTACCAGCCTCAGAACATCACCCTGATCCTCGTCGGTGATTTCAACTCCGCCCACGCCGAGAAGCTCGTTGGCGAGTACTTCGGCCGCATTCCCAAGGGCAACCAACCGCCCCCCGAGGTCACCACCCTCGAGATCCAGTCCTCCGCCGAGAAACGCTACAACGCCGAGGCCGAGGTGAATCCCCAGGTCGACATCCTCTGGCGCACCGTCGCCTTCGGTCACAAGGACTCCTACGTCCTCGAAGTGATCGAGCAACTCCTGAACGGCCGCACCGGCCGCCTCTACAAGGGACTCGTGCTCGGCCGCCAGGTCGCCAGTGACGCCGGCGCGGCCAGCCGCCCCATGAAGTGGGCCGGCATGTTCAACGCCTCCGCCGAAGCCAAGGACGGCAAGTCCCTCGACGAGGTCGAACAGTCCGTCTACGCCGAGATCGAGAAGCTCGCCACCGAACCGATCCCCACCGACGAACTCCAGAAGGTGAAGAACAACTTCGCCGCCGGTGAGTACCGGCGCCTCACCACCACCTTCGGCATGCTCTACCAGATCATCTTCTCCGAAGGCATGGGCGACTGGCGCGAGATCAACGAGTCCGGCCCGCGCATCCAGGCCGTCACCCCGGAGGACATCCAGCGCGTCGTGAAGAAGTACTTCACCAAGGAAAACCGCGCCGTCGCCCATTTCACCCGCAAACCCGGAACCGGCGGTGCGGGTGAAGACCCCGATTTCGCCGGCCTTTCCGCGGACCAGAAACCCATGGCCCGCCAGTTCACCAAGCGCATCACCGAGACCACCGACGCCGCCCAGCTCAAGGCCATGCTCGCCGGCATCCAGGGCCAACCCGCCGGAACCGACCCCAAGCGCCAGCAACTCCAGAAGATCATCGTCCGCAAGCTCGAGGCCCGCATTGCCGAACTCGACAAGAAGTAACCCCGGCATCCTCCCAACGCTGATTCACCTCTTCCTCCCAACGCGAAGCTCCCCGCCATGAAAGCACTCGCCCTCTCCCTGCTCACCCTCGCCACCGCGGCCTCCGGCCTCCTCGCCGAGATCCCCGACCGCCCGGAGAAGCTCTCCTTCCCCGCGCTCGCCTACGATCCACCCAAGCCCGCCGATTACCGCGTCCAGCTCAAGTCAGGCCCCGTCGCCTACATCGCCACGGACCGTGCCCTCCCGCTCGTCACCATTTCCGTCATGGTCCGGTGCGGCTCCTACCTTGAACCCGATGGCAAGGAAGGCCTCGCCGAATTCACGGGTTACCTCCTCGTGCGCGGCGGCATCGCGTCGAAGTCCGCCGAGGAACTTGAGGAACGCCTCGCCTTCCTCGCCGCCGGACTCTCTTCCGGCATCGGTGAGGACTCCGGCAGCGTTTCCCTCAACCTCCTTTCCAAGGACCTGCCCGAGGGCCTCGCCCTCCTCCGCGAGGTCCTCACCGCCCCGCGCTTCCAGAAGGACAAGTTCGACCTCCACCGCGAGCAGTCGATCCAGGGAATGAAGCAGCGCAACGACGACTCCGGCTCCATCCAGATGATGGAGGCCCAGCGCCTCGCCTACGGCACCAACTTCTGGGCTTCCCGCATCTCCACCGAGAAGTCGCTCAACGCGCTCTCCATCGACGATCTCAAGGCCTACCATCAGAAGTGGTTCCACCCCGCCAATTTCGTCGTCTCCGCCTCCGGTGACTTCGACCGCGACGAACTCATCGCCAAACTCGAAACCCTCTTCGCCAACTGGCCCTTCACCGGCGAGAAGGCCCCGCCCGTTCCCGCCAACCCCACCATGGCCGCCGGCGGCGTCTACCTCGTCGACAAGGACGTCAACCAGGGCCGCGTCTCCGTCATGCTCCCCGGCGTCAAACGCGATGACCCCGACTTCCCCGCCATCACCGTCATGAACGACATCCTCGGCGGCGGCGGATTCACCTCGCGCCTCATGAACCGCGTCCGTTCCGACGAGGGCCTCGCCTACGGCGCCGGTTCCTCCTTCCCCGGTGGCGTCCATTACGCCCGCGCCTTCCAGGCCGGCCTTTCCACGAAGTCCCGCACCGTCGCCTATGCCACGCGCATCGTCCTCGACGAGATGAACCGCATCGCGAACACCCCCGTCACCGACGAGGAGATCAACACCGCCAAGCGCTCGTTCGTGGATTCCTTCCCCGGCACCTTCAACACCAAGGCCAAGATCGCCGGACAGTTCGCCGCCGATGAGTTCACCGGCCGCTTCGCCAAGGACCCCGAGTACTGGTCCAAGTGGCGCTCCCGCATCGAGACCGTCTCCAAGGACGATGTCCTCCGCGTCGCGAAGCAACACCTGCACCCGGACAAGGCGGTCATCCTCGTCGTCGGCCAGAAGGAGGAGATCCTCAAGGGCCACCCCGACCACCCCGTGAAGGTCGAACAACTCGCCTCCGGCAAGGTCACCCAACTCCCGCTCCGCGATCCCCTCACACAGGAACCGGTCAAATGAGCGACCCACTCGCACGCCAGCGCCAGATGGTGGCGCAGCATCCCAACAACGAGCTCGCCCGCTTCAGCCTCGGCAAGGCCCTCTTCGACCGCACCGAATTCACCGAGGCCCGCGAACACTTCGCCGTCGCCCTCACCCGCAAACCCGACTGGATGGCCGTCCAGATCCTACTCGGGAAGTGCGACCTCTCCCTCGGCAACCGCGACGCCGCCCGCTCCGCCTTCGAACGCGCCCGCGACCTCGCCGTCGCCCAGCACCACGAAGGTCCCCTCGCCGAGATGGAACAAGTCCTCGCCGATCTCGACGCCTGACCGTCCACCGAATCGGAGCCACACGCATGACCGGTCTTGATTTCATCCCGTACGGCCCTGCCGCCGTTCTCGTCCAGCTGGACGAGAGGCTGCGTCCCCACGCCGCCTCCCTCGTCCACCACCTCGCCCGGCGTCTCACCGATGCCGCGCCTGAGGACCTGGTCGAGATCACGCCCGGCTTCTCATCGGTCCTGCTCCGCTTCCAACGCCGCGCCACCGACCCGACCCGCCTCCTGGAACTCCTCGGGGAACTGCCCGCCCCCGATGCGGCCGGCCCCGTTCCAGGCCGGCAACACACGATCCCGGTACGCTACAACGGACCGGACCTCGCAGAACTCGCCCATCGCCACGGACTCTCCACCGCGGAGGTCATCCAACGGCACACCGCTTCCGAACTCCACGTCCGCTGCCTCGGGTTCATGCCCGGCTTCGGATACCTCTCCGGACTTGATCCTTCCCTCCACACCCCACGCCGCGACACGCCGCGCACCGTCGTTCCAGCCGGAAGCGTTGCCATCGGTGGAGAACATGCGGGCATCTACTCGGTGCCCAGCCCCGGCGGATGGAACCTCATCGGTTCCACTTCCGTACGCCTGTTCAACCCCTCAGCCACCCGACTGGATGAACAGTTCCTCCTCGCCCCCGGCGACCAGGTCCGCTTCGCCGCCTCCGAAGACTCCGGAACACCAGGGTTCGATCCAACACGTTGGGTCACCCCATCGCTGGGCTGGCTGCGCGTGAAATCGACCGGGGCCATCCTGGGTGTGCAAGACGCCGGACGCCCCGGCCTCGCCCGCTTCGGTGTCGCCTCCGGCGGGGCCCTCGATCCCGCTGCCCTCCACTGGGCCAATCGTCTCCTCGGGAACGCCGACGCGGCACCCGTCCTCGAATTCGCCGGCGGCGGCCAGGTCTTCGAGGCCCTCACCCATCTCACCATCGCCATCACCGGCGCCGACGCCGGAGCCGAGGTGCAGTCGCCCGATGGCTCCGTGCGTCCCGTCAAACCGTGGGGCACAATCAACCTTTCTCCCCGCGAGATCCTCCAGTTCCGCGGACCCCGCGAAGGTGTCTGGACCTATCTCGCCGTCCGGGGCGGCATCGTAGCACCACGCTCCCTCGGCAGTGCCTCCACCAACGCCCGTGCGGGCATTGGATGCGCCCCACGCGCCGGCGACACCCTTGCCGGCACCGCCCACGACACGCTCCTCGGCGACGCCACCGGCTCCCGCCGCACCGACCCCGCCCGGATTCCCGGACGCACCGGTTCCGGCATCCGCGTCTGGCCCGGTCCCCAGGCCGAGGCCTTCGACGAAACCGCACGTCGCGGGCTCTTCCGCAACATCTGGCGCGTCAGCCCGAAGTCCGACCGCGTCGGTTACCGCCTGGACGGTCCGCCCCTCCCCGCGCCTTCCCGCTACCTGGAATCCGAGCCCGTCCTTCCCGGCTCGATCCAGGTCCCGCCCGACGGCCTCCCCATCATCACCCTTCCCGACGGCCCCACCGTGGGCGGCTACCCCAAGATCGGCTGGGTGGACCCCCGCGACCTCTGGCGCGTCGCCCAGACCCCCGCCGGCCGCCCCCTCGAACTCCTCCCCACCGGCTGGGACTGACCCCCTGCCCATGGATCAGTCAGATCGGTCGGATCAGTCCGATCCGACCGATCTCCGCCCTCCCCCCCGGTGCCACCCCTCGACCTCAACTGCGACCTCGGTGAGCACGAACCACCCGCCCTCACCGCCGCGCTCTGCGCCGTCGTCCAGCGCGTGAACGTCGCCTGTGGCGGTCACGCCGGCGACGACGACTCCGTGCGCCGCGTGATCGCCCTCGCCACGACCCACCGCCTGCACCTCGGCGCGCACCCGGGCCAACCCGGGAACTTCGGCCGCGGCCCCGTGCACCTTTCGCCCCTGGAACTCGCCCAACTCGTGGAAGCCCAGGTCACCCGGCTCGCCACTCTCGCTGCCGCTGCGGCGCCCGCCATCCCACTCTCCCACGTCAAACTCCACGGCTCACTCTATCACCACGCCGAGGAACACCCCGACGCCGCCGAAGCCTTCGTCGAACTGCTGGCCACCCGTTTTCCCGGCATCGCCGCGGTCAGCCTTCCCGGTCGCGCCGTCGAGGCCGCCTGCCGCCGCCACGGTGTCCCCTTCCTCGCCGAAGGTTTCCTCGACCGCGCCTACCGCGACGACGGCTCCCTCGTCCCCCGCGGCACACCGGGTGCCGTCCTCGATTCTCCGGAACGCATCACCGCCCGACTCCAGCACTGGCGCCAGACCGGCCACGTCCTCTCCCTCACCGGCCGTCCCATCCCCCTTCCGGTCCAGACCTGGTGCCTCCACGCCGACACCCCCAACGTCCTCGGCCTCTTCCCCTCTGCGACGTAGCCGACGACGTCACGCGGCGAACCACCCCAGCCCCAACGGGGCGTCCTACGAAAGCCCAGGACAACGCCCTGCGGTCGCACGTTTCCCCACACCCTTCCCTGGCCCTGAACCTGGAATCGGCAGTTCATTGATACCCAGAAGGTGCCCATTGCGCCGATCCCCGAAGCCCCGCCCCTAGGCCCGGAGGGCCGACAGACAGTAGCCCAGTGCGTAAGCGCTGGGTTCAGTCCGAACACGAAGACAAGCCCCGGCAGGGGCGACAGAAAGCCCATCCTACCGTGGCCCGGACCTCCCCCCACCCTGCCGCAGTTCGCCACAACGAGGACCACCACCGACACGAAACCCACCCTCGGACGACTTGCTCCCGATCGTCCCGATCCTCCCCCCTTCGCGTCTTCTCGTGAGACCGTGGAGTGACCGCCACACAAGGTTGGCCGCAAGAATCACAAGAACTCGTAAAGAAGCGCTGTTCCCCTCGGAGGACCACCTCCCCCGGCCAGGCAATGCCGTCGCCCTCCGCTTCCAGAAGCTGGCATCAGGTCACCCAGGAGCGCTGAACCTGAAAGCGGCCGTTGCCTGGACCACGGTTTCCACGAATTTCACGGATGGACGGAGCTGGAATGGAGGTTCTCCTCGCGGCAGGCCGCTCACCTCGCTGATGTGCGGCAAGTCCAACCCTGGCCCTCCCTATCCGTGCCATCCGTGCCATCCGTGCCATCCGTGGTTCCAACTGCCTTTTCCAGGATGAAGCCTCGCTTCGACTACCGGAACGGAGATCCATCGGCACGCCCGTCCGCAACCATGCAGCCGCCATCAAATGTCAATTCACCGGGACTGCCCCCATTGCCCCCCTTTTGATCTCCATTCTACCCGTCGATGCTTTCAAAGAACTTTACGACGCTCCTCCGAGTCAGGCTTCCCGAAAAGCGTTTGAAACTGCTCTCTCGTCAATGGAAGAGAACTGAACGTTTTGCCATCTGGATCTCCCAGCGTGGCCAACATTCGAGTTCCGTTCGGCAAAGAGATGTCGGCGGCTTTGAATTCTACAAGTCGATCTCCTTGGAAAATGAAGGCGTATCCCTCGATACCGTAGGAAACGTGTCCAATTCCCCAACTGGAAGAATCAACGCTGTTTGTTCGGGTAGAGATCGATCGGATAAGTTCGAGGGTGAAGTCCTGGGATCTAATGACACGTGCAGAACCGAGCCGAATGGAGAAGGCAAACTGGCTGCCAAAACTCTGGCTCGGTTGACCAATGGAGACTTCGAAAATCGAGGGTTCTTGTTGACGATTCATCGAACCAATCGCCACGAGGTTCGCTTTTCTCAATACCACGAGGTTACCACCAGTTGACATACATCCAGCCCCTCCGATAGCCAGCAGCAAGAACAGCCAGATAGTTGCTTTCATTTGCACCTCCCATTCGCCCAAGCATGACAATTTTGCAACGGCGAGGGCATAAGGTAGAACGATTCCGTTGGGCCCTCCTCGCCAATCGGATTCCTCTTCAACCACCGCTGCATCCCCGGAACATAGAACCGGTACCCGTAGTACTAAAAACCCCACGCCAGCGTCGCCGACAAGATCGCCGGCTTGCTGCTGAAGCGCATGGTCTTTGCACCGGCCAGCATGCCGCTCGACGAGATCAGGCCGCCGTAGGGGATGAACTGGGCGCTCATGGAAACTTTAGGGGTGGTCGGCTTCCAGCATTTGCCCCGGAACCCGTACCCGTGGTCCGTGGTTCGCGCAATGGAAGTTCCGGCAGCCACGCGGGGCCGCCGGGCCTCTCGCCCCAACGGGGCAGCCCACGCCCCCCTATTCCTTCCTCTCCCGCTGTCCCTCGAAGAACTCCACGATCTCCGTCGCCGTCGACTTCCCCGCATCCCCGAGATTCACCGGCCACCGATGCCCGCCCGTCGGGATCTCATACAGCAACACCTCGCACCCATCCTTCGACGTCGACGCCCGATGCCGCCGGATGCCACCCGCCAACCCCTTCACCTCGCTCAGCTCTAACCCCAGACCTCCGACCCACGCCTTCCGCACCTCCTCCACCGGCAGGTACGCACCCCAGCCATCCCGGTTCATCGGATCACCCGCCCACCGCGTCGTGGTGTCATCGACCATGTTGACCGCGAGCACGGGGATCCGCGCCGCTGGCCGTAACCCCCCCCCCACGACGACATCATCGTCCCGCCCACCGGCGCGACCGCCGCCACGAACGGTTCCGGTTGGGACGCGAGGTAGTAGCTGAGGTCGCCTCCGTTCGAGAAACCCGTCGCGAAGATCGCCCGCGCGTCCAGGTCCAGATCACGGGCCAGACGCCCCGCCAGTTCCCGCAACGCCCGCACGTCATCGACCTTCTCGTCGCGGTGGAAGTCATACCCGACCTGGAAGAACGTCCGCCCCTTCGCATCCCGGCTGCCTTCCGGATACGCCACCACCCAACCGCGCTGGCGTGCCACCGAAGCAAACTCCGTCGTCGCGCGAATGACCGCTGCCGAATCGGTGAACCCATGGAACACGAACAGCAGCGGCGCACGCGGCTTCCGATCCGCGGGCAGGTCCAGCAACACCGTCCGATCCCGCCCATCGAGCGCCACCCGGTTCGTTCCATCGACCCACGCAGTGCGGTTCGACTCCCGCTGCATCCACGCGAAGGCCCGGTCGGCCGCCGCCGCCACAACCGGATCCCGATGGATGATCCCATGCAAGGTGAGCGCCATCGTGACCTCGCCCTGGTTGATGCCCTTCGGCTGCCCGTTGTAGCCGGGTTCCTTGCCGACGCCCGTGCGGGTATTGCCGCGATTGTCGACCTCGCCCGACACGAGGACCCGCGACGCCTGCCAGCGCGCAGCCGCCGGGAAGGCCGCGTCCAGTTCCGGCATCGGCACGTGCAACCCGAGCACCTCACCGAACAGGATCGAGACCGCGTTGTAGCTTGAATCCCGGCCGCCGTGCTCCAGGAAGACGCCGTCTGCATCGCGCTGGCGCAACGCCTCGGCCACGAGCCGTCGCGAGATCGCCACCAGCGACTCATCCCCCACCACCTTGCCGCACGTTCCAAACGCCTTCGCCGCGATGAACACGCGGTTCACCGCCTTGCGGCTCTTCGGCAAGATCGTGGGTTCCCCCGCCACAAGGAACGCACACGCCTTCCGCAGGCGCGGTTCCAGCGCTGCGATCCGCTCCTGGAAATGCGCCGCGTGCGGCGACTCCCGAATGACGAGGACGGCCCGTCCATACTCCTGCAGGAAGAAGTACGCCGTCTCGACCGCCGCCCCGCCCTCGGCCGCACTCGAACCCGTCGGCCGCACCACCGCCTCGAATCCGCCGTCCTCCCGTTGATGCGCGAACGCCGTCTCGATGCCCTTCCACGCGCGATCCGCCCGTTCGAGATCGCCCGCCACCACCGCCGCGAGCACGGCCCGGCAACTACCGCGTTGCGCACCGGCCTCGATCCACTTGCCCACACCCCGGTTGCCGCCGGTCAGGCCTTGCGCGTCCGGCATGTCATTCGCCGTCAGCACGGCCAATCGTCCCGGCGGGAAGGACCGCAGCACGTCGTACTCGCGGAGTGCCGCAGTGGATTCTGCTGCCTGCACAAGGATTCCAACCAGAAGCCCAAGGCCCCATCCGAACCAGTGACCAAGACGCATGCGGGAAATCATTGCCGAAGCCTAGACCCGAGACGTCCCCCGGAGAAAGCGCAGGCTGAGCTTGGCTGACAGGTCGCAGCCAACGACGTAGCGGTGATTGTGGCGGACGACGTCATCAGGTCACTGGTTGGACCTGAATAATGAACGAGGATCTGTAACAGGTGTTTTCCCGCCGAGGCGCGGAAGGTTGGAGCGAGTGGAAAATGATGAAAATGCGATTCCCAGACAGACCGGGCAAGGAAGCCGGGCTGCCGCCATGGTTTTCAGATTCCTGGAGCTACGCGGTGGGACTCTTTCCTCGCCGCTTCATCCAGAGGCCTCCTCAACACAAAAAATCCCGGACCAACGCCTCCGCGTCGAATCCGGGATCCTGTTTCTGCGGTCGGATTCAGACCTTGGAACGTCGTTGGCGAGCGATGGTGATACCTGCCCCCAACGCCATCGCGCCTGCGGCAGCCATGGTGCCCGCTTCAGGGACGTAAGTGTAAGTTATAACCACCGTAGCGCCTACAAATGGGTTGATTGCCGCCGTGACGGCGCCGACACCCGTTGTGTACTGGCCTGTACCTGACGCATCCATGATCACGAAGAGGTTCACGTTACCAGAACCCTCATAGAGAGAATGATTAGCCGAGTCCTCAATGCCCTCCTCAGAGAGAGTGGAGATCAGACCCGGCGTTGTTCCTGATACAGTGTTACCAATCGGAATGGATGCTCCCGCGCCGGTTGCCGATGAAGCGGTGTTGTATCGAACATACAATCCTTCGGTGCCGGTCGTTGGGCTGGCGGGCGTAGTGTTGTTGAAAGTGGAGCGTACCGAGTTCGGTACCCCGCCAGCACTGACTGTCGTAGCACTGTTGTTAACCCCACTCCGGGTTGTCCCGCCGCTATCGACGTAATCCCAGTTGGAGTTGACGGGGCTGACGCCTGGAGCAACGGCCGCCGCGGGGGAGACACCGCTGCCCGCAGCTCCAGTGACACTGAATTCCACGGGAAAGAAGGTGATGTTGGCGGTGATTGTACTGCTCGTGGTGTTAATTACCTCATATACGCCATACATGACCCCAACGATCGTGTAGGTGACCTGGACCAGTTGAGCCGTCAACCCAGGTTTGTTCATCAGGGCCGTGTACGTCGGCTCATCCCATTGCGGAACCGAAATCGTCAATGGGTCTGGTCCCGTGGGCGAAAGGCCGCCCGATGAAGTCGCCCCCGACAAGGTTCCCGTACCCGGTTGGGTGCCGCTGTGCGCAACGCCACCAGCACCGTAAGTGAGACTGCCGATTACGTTTGTGAAGCTGACCGTGTAGACGTCGGCGCGCCCAGATTCAACGAGCAGCGCAGCCCCCACCGCTGCCAAAATGGCCTTGTTTGAATTTTTAAACATGATCCCCCGACTCCTTTCGGCTCTTCCGCTGAATTGCCTTACTCCTGCCCTCCCCTAGGCAGCAGCCCCCTCGGCGATCATTTGGAAAGGCCTTGGTTTGATTCCTCGCCTAACCACTATCCGAATTTCCCAAGAAGCTGATCTTTCAGCAAGTAATTTCCCCATGTTATCTGTAGTCAAATTTTGTCATCCATAGATTCAAATAAGGGAATCCACTATCTTTTGTCAGAGTCTCCCTGGGGGTAAATGTGTTGAAAGTGCGAGGGTTTGATTGGAGTCGGATGCAATGGATCTAATTGCCGGTGAGATTTTTATGTTGGATCAAAAGGAAATCTGTAGTGACACCCCTACATCTTGTGACCGGGGACGGCGACCTTGTTGACGAGGGGGATTGGGGACCCCCCCTAAGGATGGCTTCGGCGACTGGGGTGGTGCGGACCAGGGCCCAAGGGACTGGATGATCCGGCGGATGGGACATCGACCCGCAATCCAGATGCTGGAAGCGCGCTGAGGCAACCCTCACGGTCCACCTACCTCGGCCCCGACTCCAACCGCACCAACGCGGCGTCGTGGTTGTTGGACCAGTTCGATCCCCACTCGATCAGGTACGCCGCGCCATCCGGTCCCAATTGGAGGCAGATCGGGCGACGGAACTTCGTCCCCGGCATCACCGGCTTCAGCGTGACCAACCGATCCTCAGTATCGAACCACGCCAACTGGATCCAGCCGCGCTCCCATTCGTAGAGGAACGTGCCGCCATCAAAGTCCCTGGGCAGCTGCCGCGCTGACGGATTTCCAGCGTCGAAGTGAAACGTCGGCCCAGCGAGCGCGGAACGCGGCCCCGATCCCACGGACGGCCAACGCGTCGAAGCCCCCGGCGGATACCACAGGAACGCCGGCCTCGCCGGTGGCAGCTCGCGAAGGCCCGTATTGTGGACCGATGCATTGACGGGATGCGCCGGATCAAACGCCGGCCCCGCCACCTTCGCTGCGAAGTCCCATGCCCGGTAAGGGCGATTGTCCGCGCTGAAGTGTGGCCAGCCGAAGTTTCCCGCGGTGCGCGTCACGTTGAACTCGTCGAACCCCGCCGGGCCACGCTGCGGATCCGGTCCCAACGCATCCGGACCGACGTCCCCCCAGCAGAGTCTCCCGGTACGCGGATCCACACCGAACCGGAACGGATTCCGGCAGCCCATCGCATAGATCTCGGGCAACGCCTTCGCCGTGCCCGGCGGAAACAGGTTGCCGGACGGGATCGTATACGTGCCGTCTGCCTCCGGATGGATGCGCAGGATCTTGCCGCGGAAATCCGCGGTGTTCGCCGCCGTCCGTTGCGAGTCGTTCAACGGATGGTCCGGCCGCTGGTCCAGCGGCGCGAACCCATCCGACTCGCCCGCCCGCGTGTAGTCCCCGGTGCCGATGTACAGATTCCCCGCCGCATCGAAGGACAGGCCACCGCCCGAATGGTTCGGCTTCGGAATCAGCGTGGGAACGCGGAGCAGGACCTTCTGCGAAGACGGGTCCAGCGACTCACCCGACAACGTAAACCGCGACACCCTGTTCTCCGGCACCCCGATCGTGCCGTGGTACAGGAACACCCATCCGTTCGTCGCAAACCCAGGATGCAGCGCCAACCCGAGGATCCCGTCCTCCGGACCCGAGAACACCGGCAGCTTCCCGATGGTCCGGATCTGCGCATCCGCCGGATCCCACACCTTCACGGCGCCACGTCGTTCCGCGAGGATCACCCGTCCATCGCGGGCGACATCCAGCGCGATCGGCTCCTCCAGACCAACGGCCAACTCCGTCCGCACCACGTCCGCGGACACCGCCCGCAACAGGCCGGCAACAAACCACCCGCATGCCGTCACCACCGCCACGATGCTCCGGGAAACCATGCCCCAACCCTGACCAGCAGGACGGAAGTTGGAAGTTTTCAGATTCAAGTTGGAAGCAGCCGAGTCGACGCCGGAGGCGTCGCAGCCGGTAGCTCGGGGTTGGCACTGCACCGCTACCCCGGGAATCGGGATTTTGGGAAGCTCGCATGCCGGAGGGCGTGCAAACGTCATCGTATCCTGATCGGAATGAAGCCGACAGCCCTCATGTTGCAAGATGGGAGGCAAGGCCCGGCCATCTTGCGGGGTCGATGCCCCGCCTGAGAAGGGTGTTCCGGGTCTCCCGGAGACGCTGGTCATCCTTCAGGAAATCAGCCTGCCGCAACACGACGAGATCCTCGGCCAACTGGACCAGTGTCTCGTCGTCCAGATCCGTCCGGCCCCACCTCTCCCGGTACCGTTGCAAGGCGGATTCCTCGGCACGCTTCTCCGAGGCGCATTCGCAGCAGTACTGGGCGAAGGTCCCAACGTTGATCTTCAGCTCCTCGTACCAGAATTGCTGCTCCCGCGCGAAAAAGAGGAACCTCCTGCGACACCGGGAGCAGCGGCAGAGGACATCGGCATAGAAGTGTTTCGGCAGCGTCCATTCGTGATTCTGACGACGCAGGTCGGCCCGGATGGCGGACTCCACAAAGACCTCGATGACCGGCAGCATCCGATAGCACGCGAGGATTTCCGCCGTGGCCGCCCTGCAACCGGTCGCGACCACTTCATCTCCATAGCGAGGATGAAGGACGACCTTTGGAATCCGGCGCCGGGGGACGAGCGGCTTGGCTTCGGACCGCTTCGGTTTCATGAGGGGCAGGGAATCATGGACGCGAACCCGTCGCCTCCGCCCAGGCCCGTCCGGTCGCCGCCTTCCGCAGCAAGGCTGCCATGGCCTGTTGGGCCGTGATGTACTTGAACGTCTCGCGGTCGAAGGCATTGAGCTGCCGTTTGACCTCCACCCCGCCAGGACCCGCGACCGCGATGAAGACCGTCCCCACGGGTTTCCCCGGAACCGCACCTCCCGGTCCGGCGATGCCCGTGACCGCAATCGCGAAATCCGCTCCCGTGGCCCGTTGGACGCCTTCCGCCATGGCCCGGGCCACCGGTTCACTTACAGCCCCGTGCTCCACCAACAGTGACCGCGGTACCCCCAGGAAGGATTCCTTCGCCTCGTTCGCGTACGTGACCAACCCAGCCCGCAACACGGCGGAAGCTCCCGGAACATTCGTGATGCGGTTGGCGATGTGTCCGCCCGTGCAGGATTCCGCCAGCGCCAACGAAAATCCACGGTTGGCGAATTCACGCACCACAACCGCCTCCAGGGTCTCGTCGTCCACGCCAAAAATGTAGGCATCCGCCACTGCCCGTGTCCGACGCTCCGCTTCAGCCACGGTCATTTGCGCTTCGGGCCCACGCGCGACGAACCGCACATCCACCTCGCCCACCCGCGCACAGAATCCAAGGTCCATCCCCGCCGCCACGAGATCCTTCAACGGCGCATCCAGGAGTTCCTCCATGTACGACTCCCCCAGTCCGGTCGTCTTGAGCGTCCGGCAGGCGAACCCGCCCTTCCGCGGAAACCGCTGGTCCAATCGCGGCAGCATTTCCTCCAGCACCATGGGACGCAGTTCCCGCGGCGGCCCCGGCAACATCACGAGCCAGGTCGGGCGGCCGTCGGGCCGGAAGGGATTCGGATCCAGCCAAAGCGCCAATCCGGGAGCCGTGCCATGACGGTTCACCAGGACTTCGGCTCCGTCCGGGACCATCGCCTCCACCTTGGTCCGTGCCGGCACCGGACGGTTCCGCCCTTCGAAGTAGCTGCGGATCTGGGCTTCGACGGCTGGATCGTGCTTCAACGTACGACCCAGCATCGACGCCACCAATTCGCGGGTGCGATCGTCGCAGGTAGGCCCCAGACCTCCCGTCGTGATCACCCAATCGGCACGCGCCAACCCCTCCTTCACCGCGGCCACCAACGCCTCCGGATCATCCGAGATGGCCACCTGGCGATCCACGGTGTAGCCACGGTCCGCCAGCGTCCGGCAGATCCATTGCTGGTGGGTGTTCAGTACCCGGCCGAGCATCAGTTCGGAACCGGTATTGACGAGTTCGATGGTCACGCGCGCCCAGTGTGCGCCGAAACGGTCGGAGGGCAAACCCGGCACGAGGGCGACAGCAAACAAAGGACAGGGGTGCCCCACCGTAAGCAAGGCACCCCTGACCAGACCCCCGACCATCAACAAGGTTACCCTCATCCATGACCGGTTGAGCCCGATCCAGGACAGTTACCGATCCGCCACTCCAACCAACACACAAGCAGCGACGAACCGGCCGTACTCCTCTTTTCTGTCCCGGACCAGACGAAGCCGGATCCAATCTTGAGGACCGATCCAGCAGCACCTGCGGGCTTGGACCCCCATCCTCAACCGCAGGCAACGCCCAATATCCCTCCCATGACGAGGGACTCAAGCCGGAGTTGTGGACTTTGTTTGCCCAGTGGCCAGTCGACAGGGTTGAGCGCGCCTTGCCCATCGACTGCAGCCCGTCGATAGTGCCCCCACAACGCGTTCACGTATTCGATCCTCCCGATGAACTGGCAAACACCCGCCGCCCTCGCCGTCGTCGCCCTGACGGCGGCGGCTTTTGCCTGGCCACGCCTGAGACCACGCCGTTTGACCTTCACCAAGGATTCCCCCTGCGGCTGCGGCACCTCCCGTTCCTCCCGCCCCGAGGGGATCGTCATCTCGGGACGCCGCGGCGAAACGCCCCGCATCACCTTCAAGCCATGACCCACTGCCTCCCTGCCCGCTTCCGGATGCGGGCTTCCGCCGCCTTGCTGCTGATCCTTTCCTGGGCGACGTCCACCCTCGCACAGGACCCACTGCTCGCCCGCCAGCGCGAACAGGGCTCGCGACTCGCCCTTGAATTGCGGAGCCAGAAACCGGTCGAGAACCTGACCAATTCCGGCACCCTCCGCATCCGCGACCCAAAGGGCCGCCGCCGCGAACTCCCGGTCACCATCGTCACCCTCGTCGACGACCAACGCTGGCAGGTCCGCTACGAAGCCCACCCCACCCAGTCCAACGCGCCCATCGAGTCCCTGACCGTATCCTTCACCACGAACGCAGCCCCGCGCTACGAACTTGCCCGTTCCGAACCCAACGCCCCCATCGCTTCACCGCCCAGGGCCATCGACCCGGGCGCCTCCGCTGAACCCTTCGCCCAGACCGATTTCTGGTTCTGCGACCTGGGACTCGAATTCCTCCACTGGCCCGATCAACGCCTCATCCGGGAGGAACTCAGCAACGGCCGCCTCTGCTGGGCACTCGACAGCTACAACCCGTCCACCAACGGGTACGCCAGCGTCCGATCGTGGGTGGACGCCGAATTCCACGCCCTCCTGCGGGCCGAGGCCTACGACCGCCAACGCCGGAAGGTAAAGGAGTTCTCCACCGGCAGCTTCCGTCAGGTCACCACCCGCGACGGTCGGGATCTCTGGATGCTCAAGGACATCCGCATCCGCGATGAGTTCCGCGACACCCGCACCGAACTGATCTACGACCTCCCTTCGGAGTGAATCTTCCACCCCACTTTCACCTCACGTCGGAGGGTGCTGGAACAGCCCCAGAAAAAAAGTCGCAGGAAAACTTGAACAAAACCGGATCCTGAGCCATCTGTTTCCCCGTTGCCGGTGCGCAAGCAACGGTGACAACGGGAGAGAACTTAAATGCTGGGTTGGTCAGGTTTTCCTCGGGTTCTTTGAAGTAGGATGAAGTTTTCGGTTCGACTCGGTGATGGGTTTCAAAGCCTGCCCAAGTTGTTCCACACGTTTTCCAGGGCGCCGTTGTTCAGTTCCCTGGGATCTCTACATAATCCTACTGAACTATTCTTGAAAATTCCCCGGAGCGTACGGTCATCCTCTGACTGGCGCACCGGTTTGATCTGAGCACCCCGGTTCTGGATTTAAAACCCAGGACCGGGGTGTTCTATTTTTTTCCCGGCCCTTCCCCAGGCTCCTCCACCATCCCCTGGCGAATGCCTGACCCGAACCTCAGCGCCCCAGCAAACGCTGCACGAACGAGGTCACCGAAGACAGTTCCACATCCCCTGAACGCTGCACACGGATGATGTGCCGTTCGCCAACACCTGGATCCACGACGCCACCCTTCCAGACCGGCGCGTTGGTGGAGTCGATGAACAACTGGATCTCGGTTGTCTCTACCAGGCCACGCAGGTTCAACCGGACCGACGCCTCGTCCGCCACGTCGCGAAAACGCGCCGATTTCCCGCAGGCCGTCACCACCAGCACCGGCCAGTTGGTCCCGGTCTCATTATAGACGACCACCCGCGCCGCCTCCGACCGCGCCAACGTTGCCCACCCCGTACCCATCAGAACCAACAACGCCAATGCCGGAATCCAGACACGCTTGTGGGTCCACCAATGGTCTCGAGCCATGCGGCCATCCTGTCGGAGTCCCACCAGCCTGACCAGCCCCCCTCCCTTGCTCAACCGCGCCTGAAAGCCTCTGCAGGTCGGTCACGCGGAACAGGCCATCCCGCGAACGGCCATTCAACCCAGCAAGCGCTTCAACGCGTCCCGGGCGGCATCGGCGCGGGGATCACCCCCACCCGAGCCCGCCCAAACCCGGCGGGCCATCTCGAACCATTCGCAGAAGTTCGCCGAACCCTTTTCCTCAACCGGCTCGGCGCGTCGTTCGCGACACTGCTGCGCCGCCCGACGGTCATGATGAACACAGTTCAGGCAGACGCGCAGATCCGCACGACATTGCGGGCAGGTCTCGCTCCGGCCGGGTTGTCCTGAAAGGGACCATTCCCATCCGCACGCATGGCAGTGGCGTGTCATGCAAGGAGGCTAGGCAAACGGCATGCGAACAGCAACAGACCCCGGGACGCAGGCACCAGACCCTGCTTCCCGGGGCATGCACACCAAAGGACCTCAACGGCGAAGCCGAAAGAACTGGTTCTCGGCTGTGGATGGCATGGTCACCTTGCGGACCCCATCCGCAACCACTACGGACGTTGTAACCGCACTCCAGGGTCCGCTGGGCGCCGTCGCCGATTCGAGGACCGGCACCACACCCTCGCGCGCCGGCGGCGTCTCAGTTCATTGGGTTCTACAAAAAGCTTTCGCGGACCGATCGAAGGTTCAGCACCCACGCCGAACAGGCCGCCACCAAGAAAAGCACGGGAAACCAGCCCACCGCGAACGGCAGCACCACCCCGCCTTGTCCCGCGGCAAAGGCGCAAAGCCCCATGACCACGCCGACGCCCGCCAGATAGCCCACCATCCAACGCCTGCCCATCTCACGCAGTCGCAACAAACCGACCGCCATGGCGCAACTGGTCAACCCCACCACCAGGCAACTGCTGATCGTCACGTAGGTCGGTTCCACATGCGTGCAAAGCCGACCCAGGCAGGCCAATCCGAAGCCCGCCCAGACGCCCACAACCCAGCGCACCGCCCTGGGCACCCGACGCCGTCCCCAAACCGGATCGAGGGTCATCCGGGTCATCTGACCCGACACGTCGCGCAAGTCCCCGAAATCCTCCAGTGTGCGCCGGCGCGCCTCCGCCTCGTCGCAACCCGCCTCCAGATGTCCTTCCATCCGCGACAGCAGATGGTCCTCCAGTTCTGCGGCAACCTCCGGAGGCAGACCCGCAAGTTCGCCTTTAAAACGCGTCTTCATGGTGCATTGGTCCGGATTGGATCTGTTCATGGTCTCACGCCTGCGAAGGCATCGGTTCAAAGATCCGCGCCATCAGGAACTGGATGGTCTGCCACTGCCGTCGTTCTTCCTTCAACGCGACATCTGCCGCGGGCGCCAGTTGGTAATACTTCCGCTTCCGTCCCGTCTCGGATTCCCCCCAGCGCGCCACGATCAATCCCTGTTCCTCCAGCCGATGCAGGATCGGGTAGAGCATTCCGTCGGTCCAGACGACCTCGTCGTTCGACAGTTCCCGGACCTTCTGGATGATGGCGTACCCGTAGCTTTCGCCACCCCGGAGCAATCCGAGGATGATGGGGGTGGCCGAGGCGGCCACGAGGTCCTTGCTGAGTTTCATTGAATGAACATGCATTGAAGCTCTAGGCATGCAAGGAACCAAAACCCTCGTTCGACCAAAAATGGGGCGAAGTGGAGAACTGCCCCTATGAAGCCCCCAGAATCAACCCATCCAGCAGTTGCTCCATCGACGCAATCCACTCCCGATCCCCGAACCGGATCACCAACCCCGAACCCGTGACGGTCCCGATGCGCGATGCCTCGGCGCCCAGGAGCTTCGCCTGTTTCACCACCCGGCCCGCGTCCTCGCCCCGCACCGTCACCAGCACCCGACCCAATCCCTCACCAAACAGGACGTTCTCCAGCACCACCGGCGGCTCCGCCGAGGGCGTCCACTGAAGCACAACGCCGACAGGACCAGCCACGGATGCGTCCCCCGTTGTCCGGCCCAACCCATCCACCGCCGCAACCAGCACACCAGCTTCCCCGCACCACCGGGCGCTTCGGATCACCCCCTCCATCACCAGACCGGTGAGGGTTGTCCGCAGGATCGCCTCCGACTCTGTGGAATCACCGGAAGTCGGGCCGGACAACACCAGCACGGCATCGCCCTCTGCCTGGAATCCAACGCAGGGGCAGACCGCCCCATCCTCAGCCCACCGCGTCAGACACGCCTCGACCCAGGGATCCATCAGGGTCTTTTCCGACCCGATGCCGACCGGTCGACCCGACAGAAGTCGCCGCAACTCCGGCATCGGATCCCGCGTACCGCCCTCATTGGTTGGCGTTCCTGCTTCGTTCATGGAAGCGACAGTTTGAAGATTTCGGTTCCAAGTTTGAAGCCCGGAGGCAGCAGCCCGCCAGCTTCTAGGGACTGGCATATTCCCCTGAAGGCCGCGTGCCCTCACGCGGCGCCGTCTCCAAACACGCCGGGTGAGGTCACCCGACCTTCAAACTTGGATCTTCAAACTTGGAACTCCCCCCTCATTCCTCCACTGGCACGCGGCGGGAATCCGGGCAGTGTACCCGCACCATGGCACAATTCGAAGTCATCGAGCAGGAGGGCGTGCGCCTCGTCAAATGCACGCTCAACAAGGAAACCGTCAGGACCGAGTCCGGCGCGCTCTATTACATGCGCGGGCAAATTGAAATCGAATCCAAGGCCCCCTCCATGGGCGGATTCCTCAAGTCCCTGGCCACGGGCGAAAGTGTCTTCCGCCCGACGTACACCGGCACCGGTGAACTCTACCTCGAACCCTCGCTGGGTGGATTCCACGTGATGGATTGCGGCGGCGAGACCTGGATCCTCGAGAGCGGCGCCTACTGGGCCTCCGAATCCGACATCACCGTCGACATCCACCGCGAGAACACCATGACCGCATTGAAGTCCGGCGAAGGCTTCATGGATTACCAGACCAAGGTCAGCGGTCAGGGCAAGGTGATCCTCGCCAGCCAGGGCCCCGTGGAGGTCGTCCACCTCAAGAATGAAAAGCTCACCGTCGACGGCCGCTACGTCCTCGCCCGTTCCTCCGGACTCAAGTATACCGTCCAGCGCGCCACCAAATCCCTGCTGAGCAGCATGACCTCCGGCGAGTACATGGTCCGGATCTACGAAGGCACCGGAACCGTGCTCATGGCCCCGATGCCTTACTGGCGCCAGCGCCTCTTCGACAGCATCTCCAGCCTCCGCGCCGCCCAGAACACCGGGGGTTGATCAGGGGTTGATCTCCTGTGCGTATCAGACGGATCAGTCAGATCAGACGGATCCGGCCGATCCAGCCGATCACCTGAATCCACCCCCCGCTTGAAACCCGGGGCGGAAATCGCCCAACTCCCATGAATGTCCTCCCGCACTTACGCTGCCTTCCTGGGATGGGTGCTGGCCTTCGCCGGTGTCGTCCGCGCTGACGTCCACGTTTCGCCCCGCGGGGACGACTCGCATCCCGGCACCGCGTCGCAGCCTTTTGCCACGCTCGAACGGGCGCGCGACGCGGTCCGGGCGTTGAAATCCCGAGGCCCCTTGGGTCCCTTCACTGTCTGGATCCACGCTGGCGACCATCGGCGGACCAACGCCCTCGAACTCACCAGCGCGGATTCCGGCACCTCGGATTCTCCCATCCGCTGGGAATCGGCTCCGGACGAAACCGCACGCATCCTCGGCGGCGTCGTCCTGCCGCCGACCGCATGGAAACCGGTCACCGACGCAGCGATCCTGGACCGCTTGGATCCCGCGGCCCGGCCGCATGTCCGTCAGGTGGACCTGCGTGCGCTCGGCATCCGCGACTTCGGCGAGATGAAGTCGCGCGGATTCAGCCGTACGACGGCACCGGCCCATTGCGAACTGTTCCATGACGGTCGACCGATGACTTTGGCCCGGTGGCCCAATGACAGCCAATTCACGAAGATCGCCGGGTTCCCGGAAACCTCCGGCAAGGGCGACGATCACGGCGGCAACATCGGCGACATCGCTGGCGGCTTCACCTACGAGGGCGACCGGCCGGCACGATGGCGGCACGCGGACGACGCCTGGGTCCACGGCTACTGGGCGTGGGATTGGGCCAATTCCTATGAGAAGGTCACCGCGATCGACCTCACCCAACGTCTGGTTCGAACGGCACCGCCGCACGGCCTCTACGGATTCCGCAAAGGGCAACGGTTCCAGTTCCTGAATGTCCTCGAGGAACTCGACCAACCCGGGGAGTGGTTTCTCGACCGTAAATCGGGCCTCGCGTGGTTCTGGCCGCCCGTTACGGCCGGCGGAACCGCAGAAACCCTGCTTTCCCTCCTCGATCAACCCCTTTTCCGGCTCACCGACGTCTCCCACCTCACCCTCCGCGGCCTCGCGCTCGAAGCCAGCCGAAGCAGTGCCGTCGAGATCCGCGGCGGCACGGGCAACCGGGTCATTGCCTGCCGGATCCGGAACATCGGCAATCACGGCGTCGTGATCGAAGGCGGCTCCGACCACGGCGTCTCGGGGTGCGACCTCTTCGACACCGGCGATGGCGGCGTCATCCTGACCGGGGGAGATCGGCAAACGCTCACCGCCGGCCGGCACTTCGTGGAGAACTCGCACTTTCAGCGCCAAGGCCGCTGGTCCAAGTGCTACGTCCCCGCCATCCACCTCCAGGGCGTTGGACTCCGCGCCTCCCACAACCTCATCCACGATCTCCCCCATTGTGCCATCCTCTTCTGGGGCAACGATCACCTCATGGAGTTCAATGAGATCCACCACATCGCCCTCGAAACCGGCGATGTCGGCGCGATCTACACGGGACGCGACTACTCCTTCCGCGGAAACCGGATTCGCCACAATTACATCCACGAAACCGGCGGCGTGGGCATGGGCTCCATGGGCGTGTACATGGACGACTGCGTCTCCGGCACCGAGGTCTTCGGCAACGTCTTCTACAAGGTCCACTGGGCAATGTTCATCGGCGGCGGACGCGATCACCGCGTCGAAAACAACTACTTCATCGACTGCGATCCGGCCGTCCGAGCCGATGCGCGCGGCATGGACACCTCGCCCGTCTGGCGATCCATGGTCGAGGACTTAATGCGCAAGCAACTCGCCGCGGTCCCGTCGGAACTCTACCGCCAACGGTACCCGGAGATCCGGGCCCTCGACCCTCTTTACGCCAACACCAACGCGTTCAAAGGCATCCCGGCCGAGAACAATCTCGTCACCCGCAATGTCTGCGTCGGGAAGTGGCTTGAACTCGGATGGCACGCCCGGACCAACGACTTCGTCGCGACCAACAACTTCACCACCGGTGATCCAGGGTTCGTCGACGCCGCGAAACAGAACTTTGCGCTGCGCCCTGATTCCCCAGCGCTTCGCCTGGGCATCCAACCCGTCCCCTTCGACCGCATCGGACTGCGCGAAAACCCCGACCGCCGGCGGTTGACCCAATTGCGCTGACTTCCAAAAACCACAGGAAACCGGAGCCACCCGGCAGCGGATCATCGCGAACCCGAATGCCCACCACCGGGGACTCCACCCCTCAGGACGAATTCGCAAGGAGCAGGTTACAGGAAATCTTTCGGGACCCTGTTTCGTCGCGCAGGGCAACAAACCGCCCCTTCGCCATCCCGCGCATTGAAAGCCAACGCTCCGCACGTTCATCCTCCCACCGTGCCCCGTGAATCTGCCGCACGCCGCGCCGAGCGCGTCGCCCAGCTCTCGAAGATCCTTCGCGAGACCTATCCTGACGCCCACTGCGAGTTGAACCATTCCAACCCGCTGGAACTCCTCATCGCCACCATCCTTTCCGCGCAATGCACGGATCGGCAGGTCAACGTCGTCACCGCCGACCTCTTCCGGAAATACCGCACCGCCGCCGACTACACCAACGCTCCTCTGGAAGAATTGGAGGCCGACGTCCGCCGCATCGGCCTCTATCGGAACAAGGCAAAGAACATCCAGTCCTGCTGCCGCACCCTGGTCGCCCAACACGGCGGAAACGTCCCCAAGTCCATGGACGAACTCACCGCCCTCGACGGCGTCGGCCGCAAGACCGCCAACGTCGTCCTTGGAAATGGCTACGGCATCAATGTCGGCTTCGTCGTGGACACCCACGTCGCCCGCCTCAGTGAACGCCTCGCCCTTTCTTCCGAGGCCACCCCGGAAAAGATCGAGCAGGACCTGATGAAGCTCTTTGCCCCCGCCGACTGGGCCATGGCCAGCCACTGGCTCATCTGGCATGGGCGCCGCCGCTGCGCCGCCCGCAAACCCGATTGCGAATCCTGCGAGATCGCCACCCTCTGTCCCTCCGCCGACATCGCCGGGCCGTGAGTGGAGGGAGTTTCAAGTTCCAGGTTTGAAGTTCCAAGATAGGGGCAATGGGGTCGCGTCTAAATATTTTACATTCATCCCCAGCCTCGTGACCTCGTCTGCTACCCATGAGCCGTAGTTGCCGACGTCAGGAGGCAAGTGAACTGGCTTCTGGAAGCTGGGAACCCTTCATCCCCTGGCGCCCCCGCCCCTACTCGTTTCGGAGCGCATCGATCGGATTGAGCCGCGCGGCACGTCGGGCAGGCGCGTAGCCAAAGAGGACTCCAACCACCGCGGCAAAGACGAACGCGATGACGTTGATCTGGACGTTGAAGTTGAAGGGCACCTGGATCAACCGTGCGAGTCCGGCGCAAAGCCCGAACGCGAGCAGGATTCCCACTACCCCACCCACACAGGACAGCGTCACCGCCTCGATCAGGAACTGGAGCAACACCTCCCTCGCTGTCGCACCAATGGCGAGCCGGATGCCAATCTCCCGGGTGCGTTCCGTCACGGACACCAGCATGATGTTCATGATCCCGATGCCACCCACCAGCAGGGACACGCCGGCCACCGCCGCCAGAAGCAGGGTCATCAATTGCGTGGTCGACCCAAGGGTCTCGGCAATCTGCCGGGTATCGAAGATGTTGAAGTTGTTGTCTTCGTTGCGTTGCAGGTTCCGCCGCTGCCGCATCACCGCCGTGATCTCCGTGATGAGCGCATTGCTGTCCACGCCATCCTTGGCGGAGATCGAGATCTGGCTGATGTCCTGTGACGAGGTCTTGCCAACCATCCGTCGCTGGAGTGCTGAAAGCGGCAGGATGATGGTGTCGTCCTGATCGCCCATGCCGGCCTGCCCCTTCGCCACGAGCAGCCCGATGACCTCGCAGGAAGCCTTGCCGATGCGCAGCTTGGCTCCGATGGGATTCTCGGTCCCAAACAATTCCTTGCGCACCGTGTTGCCAACCACGCACACGGCCGCACCCGATCGGAGATCGGCGCTGGTGAACAACCGTCCTTCCGCCAGTTTCCACTTGTTGATCTCGAAGTAGGCCGGCGTGGTGCCTGTGACCGAGGAAACACGCGCGTTCTGAAGATGGATCGTACTCAACGAGGCGTTCCTTACGGGGGCCACGGCTGCGATGCCCGCGATCTGCTCGCCGATGACCACGGCATCCTTCTCGGTGAAGTGCGGCACTCCGGCTGAAGCCCCACGCGAACCAAAGCCAGCGCCGGGGCGCAGGGTCAGGAGATTGTTGCCGAGACTGGAGATCTGCGCCTTCACCGCAAGCGTGGCACCCTGCCCAAGTGTCACCATGGTGATGATCGCGGCGGTGCCGATGAAGATGCCCAGCACCGTCAGGAACGCGCGGGTCATGTTCCGGCTTATCTCCCGCAAGGCGATCGCGAAGGCGTTCCAGATCATGCGCCGCCCTGGGAAGGGGAAACATCGGACTCAATGAGCCCGTCCTTGATCACCACGATGCGCCGGGCGTAGGTGGCCACATGGTCATCATGCGTGACGACGAGCACCGTGATGCCCCGCTCCTCGTTCAATCGCTTGAGCAACTCCATGACATCGCCGGTCGTCACGGAGTCGAGGTTCCCCGTCGGCTCGTCCGCGAACAGTGTGCTGGGCTCCGTGACGATGGCGCGCGCAATGGCCACGCGCTGCTGTTGGCCACCCGACAGTTCCGCGGGCGTGCTGTCCATCTTCGTGGGCAACCCCACGGAGGTGAGTGCAGCCACCGCCTTCTCACGCCGTTCCTTGCGCGACACGCCGCGATACAGCAACGGCAGTTCGACGTTGTCCAGCGAGCTGGTCCGTGGCAGCAGGTTGAACCCCTGGAAGACGAAACCGAGGGCGTATCGCCGCAGCAGGGAACGTTCGTTGGTGGTGAGGTCCTGAACCGCAATTCCCTCGTACCGATAGGTTCCTTCGGTCGGAGTATCGAGGCATCCCAGCACGTTCATCAACGTCGACTTCCCTGATCCACTCGCTCCCATGATCGCCACGAACTCACGGCGCTGGATGGTGAGGTCGATTCCCTTCAAGGCCTGAAAGGCTGCGTCCCCCATTCCATAGGTCTTGGTCAGGCCATGCAGTTCAATCAGGGGAACCGTCGGAGAATCGCTCATGGCACAGGGGCGTTGGCTTGCAGGATCACGAGCGCTCCTTCCACCAACCCTTCGCCGGTCACCTCCGTCTGGCGTCCATCGCTCAGTCCGAGCCGCACTGCGATGGATTCAGGCTTTCCGTCGCGCAGCACCCAGACGTGCGACCCCGCGGTCCGAGCCCCAACGTCGGCCTCCGGAGGTCGACTGCTTCGCCGCGTGGGCATGGGAATGAGGCTTTGCACGAATGACTTCTTGGCAACAGCCGGGGTCGTGTTCGTGTCGGCCGGAACAAAGCGCAACGCCGCAGTCGAGACCAACAGCACGTTGGTGCGCTCGGCGACGCGGATGTCGGCCGTTGCCGTCATTCCGGGTCGGAGGCTCAGGTCTTCATTCCCGACCTCAAGTTCCGCCAGATAGGTGACCACGTTGTCCGTCACGGCCGATCCGTAGGAGACCTTCGAGACCCGCGCCGTATAGGTCCGGTCCGGCCATGCATCCACCGTGAACGTGGAGGCCTGTCCGGGGGCCACACGCCCGATGTCCGCCTCGGCAATGGTCACCTTGAGCTTCATCCGCTCCAGCTTCTCGGCGATGACAAACAGTTGGGGAGCCGTGAAGCTCGCCGCCACCGTTTGTCCGGGCTCGATGCTGCGGATGAGCACGATGCCGTCGATGGGCGATTGGATGATGGCCTTGGAGAGATCGAACTCATTGATCCGGACCTGCGCGTCGGCTTCGCCAACCGTGGCCTTGGCGCTGAGCAGATCCGCTTCAGCCCGTCCGGCACCGGCTACCGTGACTTCCAGATCCGCCGGGGAGACCAGACCGGCCTGGCTCAGCTGTCGGTCGCGGACAAGCGCAGCAGCGCTCTCCTTGGCGGTTGCCTCCGCCTGTGCAACCCGGGCTTGCGCCGAGCGGACTGCCGCACGGCTGATCTCCGTCTGTTGGGCGAGCTTGCTGGTGTCGAGCTTGGCCAGAGGCGTCCCCTTCGATACCCGGTCGTTGAAATCCACATACACCTCCAGCGTCGTGCCCGACAATTCCCCACCGACCGTCACCTCCGTGGTTGGAGCCAGGTTTCCAGTGGCCGTGATCGCGAGCCGGATGTCTCCCCGTTGCAGGACCTCCGTGTTATACGCCGGGACGGCGTTGTGCGCCTTGCGGATTCGATGGACACCCAACCACACGCCCCCACCCACGACCAAGGCCAGAAACCCGACAAAGAGGTAGCGGAGGAAATGCTTGCCGGATCCGCCACTGCGGATGGCGGCTGCCAGGTCAGTCGGTGCCGAGGCCACGGGTTTCATCGAGTTCGACCCCCGAACGCTCCGCCGAGAAGCAGGTTCACTGGCATTCCATTTCGGCAGTGTACTCCCCACGACGGGCCGCCCGGTTGCAGCGGGCACGGTGCATCAGGATCTTTTGGGCTGCCTCGACGTTCGCCGCCTCACCGCGCCAGACCTCAAGAGCTGGCTGTTGAAGCGCGCGACCGAACGAGAACGAGAGTTGCCATGGCTGGCGCGACTTATAGCGGCAGTTCATCGCGTTCAAATGGGCGGAGGCCAGTTGCGCAGGTTGCCCGCCCGAAAGGAAGACGATGCCGGGGATCGCCACGGGAACCGTCCGCCAAAGGCTCATCAGTGTGGCATTGGCGACCTCCTCAACGGTGGCCGAGATCTGGCACGACAACCCAGGCAACACCATGTTTGGCTTCAGGAGCAGGCCTTCGAGAAGCACACGCTGGCAATTGATCTGGATCAGCACGTTCCGGAGCACCTCCTGCGTCACCTTGCGACACTCCTCAAGCGTGTGTTCGCCCACCGCGAGAACCTCGGGCTCGACGATGGGAACAAGACCTGCCTCCTGGGAAAGGGCGGCAAAACGCGCCAGCGCCTGGGCATTGGCCTCCAGTCCACTCCGGCTCGGCACATCTCCGCCTATCGAAATCACTGCCCGCCACTTGCTGAACCGTGCGCCCAGTCGGAACGCCTCCTGAAATCGATCGCGCAGGCCATCCAACCCCTCCGTGATCACCTCTCCCGGATGGGCCGCAAGGTCCGTGGTTCCGGTGTCCACCTTGATCCCAGTCAGGATACCCGCGAGTCGCAAGTGCTCCAGGAAAGGCGTCCCGTCCGACTTCTGCTGCCGCATCGTCTCATCGCACAGGATCACCCCGCTGATGCACTTGCCAAGGCCAGGCGTCGTCAGGAGCCACTCCCGATACGTCCGTCGGTATTCCACCGTTTGTGGAATGTTCAGCCGCGCAAACCGCCGATTGCACGTGGTTGGGCTTTCGTCCATCGCAAGGATTCCCTTGTCGTCATCGACCAGTCGGTTTGCGGTTTCAACCAGTAGTTGGGTGTTCATGAGGGTGATGCTTTCGCGACAGAGCCTAACGCCCGGCAATGGAACCCTGAATGGGGCGAACACCGGACGCGAACCCACGCTCGTGGCGGCTCATACGTGTTCCCGGACAGCTGACTTTGCTCCCCACTTCCAGTCGCGGATCTCCGGCATGTCCTGGCCATGCCGGTTGATATACTGCCGGTGTTGGATCAATTTCTCGGCCAACCGCTGCTTCAGTGTGACACCGAGGTTTCCGGTTTGCGGCAGTCGATCAATGGCATCCATGACCAGATGGAACCGATCGAGATCGTTCAGGACGGTCATGTCGAAGGGCGTCGTGATGGTGCCCTCCTCCTTGTATCCACGCACGTGCAGGTTGCCGTGGTTCGTCCGGCGATAGGTCAGTCGGTGGATCAACCAGGGATACGCGTGGAACGCGAAGATCACCGGCTTGTCCCGCGTGAACAGCGCATCAAACTCAAGATCACTCAAACCATGCGGATGTTCGCGCTCCGGTTGAAGCCGCATGAGGTCCACCACATTCACCACCCGGACCTTCAACGCCGGCAGGTGCTCGCGCAGGATCGACACCGCCGCCAGCGTCTCCAACGTCGGCACGTCGCCGCAGCAGGCCATGACGACATCCGTTCCTCCCTCTTGGTCGTTGCTCGCCCATTGCCAGATCCCGATCCCCGCACGGCAATGCTCCGCCGCGGCCGACATCGACAACCACTGCGGCGCCGGATGCTTTCCCGCGATCACCACGTTGACGTAGTTCCGGCTCCGCAGGCAGTGGTCCATCACCGACAACAGGCAATTGGCGTCCGGTGGCAGATAGACCCGGACGACCCCGGCCTTCTTGTTCACCACGTGATCAATGAATCCCGGATCCTGATGCGTGAAGCCATTGTGGTCCTGTCGCCAGACATGGGACGCGAGCAGGTAGTTCAACGAAGCAATCGGCCGCCGCCACGGCAAGACCGTTGTAACCTTCAACCACTTCGCATGCTGGTTGAACATCGAATCGATGATGTGGATGAACGCCTCGTAGCAGTTGAACAACCCGTGCCGTCCGGTAAGGAGATACCCCTCCAACCAGCCTTCGCATTGATGCTCGCTCAGCATGGAGTCGAGCACCCGCCCATCACGCCCCAGGTGCTCATCCCCAGGAACGGTTCCCGCCATCCACTGCCGCTGGGTGACTTCAAACACGGCGGCAAGTCCATTGGACAGCGTCTCGTCCGGTCCAAAGACACGGAAGTTTCTTTGCTCACGATTCAACTGAATGACATCCCGGAGGAACGGGCCCAGGACATGCGTGTCCCCTATGCCCGGGGCTCCGGGAGCGGGTACGTCCGCCCCGTACTTCCGGAAATCCGGCATCACAAGGTCTCGAAGCAAAGACCCGCCATTGGCATGGGGATTCGCCCCCATACGCCGGTTGCCCTCCGGCGCAAGCGCCGCCAGTTCGGGCTTCAGGCGACCTGTCGCATCAAACAACTCCTGCGGCCGGTAGCTTTGCAGCCATTCCTCCAAAAGCGCCAAATGCTCGGGACGCGTCACCGGATCCGTGATCGGGATCTGGTGCGCACGGGCTGTACCCTCCACGGCCACCCCATCCACACGCTTTGGCCCGGTCCACCCCTTCGGTGAAACCAGCACGATCATCGGCCATGTCGGCCGCTGACCCAGATCTCCAGACCGCGCTGCCTGTTGGATGCGCCCGATCTCGCCAACAGCCCAATCCAGCGCCGCGGCCATGGCCACGTGCATCGGTCGGGGATCGCCCCCCTCGACGAAGCGAGGCATCCATCCGTAACCCCGCAAGAGCTGCTCCAGTTCCTCGCGCGGGATGCGTGCCAGCAGCGCAGGGTTCGCGATCTTGTAGCCGTTGAGGTGGAGGATCGGGAGCACCGCGCCATCCGTCACCGGATTCAGGAACTTGTTCGAGTGCCACGCAGTCGCCAGCGGACCGGTTTCCGCTTCGCCGTCCCCAACCACACAGGCAACGATCAACTCCGGATTGTCGAAAGCCGCCCCAAAGGAATGACTCAGGGAATATCCCAGCTCCCCTCCCTCGTGGATCGAACCCGGACATTCCGGAGACGCATGGCTGGGGATCCCGCCGGGAAAGGAAAACTGGAGGAAGAGCTTCTGCAATCCGACCTCATCCTGACCTACGTGGGGATAAACCTCGCTATAGGTTCCTTCGAGATAGGTGTTGGCAACCACTGCCGGTCCACCATGGCCAGGACCCGAGACGTAGATCATGTCCAGGTCATGTTCCCGGATCACCCGGTTCAAATGGACATAGATGAAATTCTGTCCGGGCGTCGTCCCCCAATGCCCCAGCAACATCGGCTTCACATCCGAGGCCAGGAGTGGGCGTTTCAGGAGCGGGTTGTCACAGAGATAGATCTGGCCAACGGCCAGATAGTTCGCTGCACGCCAATACGCGTCCATCCAGGCCGCCTGTTCCTGGCTGAGGGAGGAGGAATTCATGATCCAGGGGGAGTTGTCCGGGTAGTCTGGCCAATGGCCCAGCCCCACCCGGAAGGAAACGGCCTACGCGGCCACAAGATCGTCCACCCAGTAACCCTTGCGGCTGTAATGCCGGTGCAAGCCGATCTCATAATCGCGCGTCAGCAGCGCGTCTTCTGTGTATTCGGGTGAACGTCGGATCGTCTCACGGGAAAGGTTGATGAACACCTTCGAAGAACTCCATTCCACCCGCTCAATCCAGAGGGGCGACACCAGGACCTTCTTCCCCGGCCACCAGTTCTTCGTCGCCACCACCAGGTACCGGATCTCCCAGGACGCGTCATCGATGACAAAGTCCTCGACGTGCCCAATCTCGCCGTCCGACGCCTGGATGCTGTACCCCGTCACCTCATGGGTACTCCGCAGGTGGGGCTCCCACGATTTCGATTCCTGTGACTGCTTCGTCCACCGGGTACGGTCGCGCTCAGGAAGCGACGAACCACCCCAGGCCGCTGATCCACTCCAGTACAACGGCCAGCCATAGTATCCGTAGTACTCATCCTCGAACTGCTGCGAGACCGGCTTGTGGCTGTCCAACGAGGGACTGCCCTCGATCTGCTTCTTGGTCAGGTCCACCGTCAGGTGCTTCTCGGTCTTGCTCACGCCCCGCAGTGCATAGGGCGAAACGAGGACCTTGCGACCCGTCAGCCAATTGCCGGTGTCGGCCACCAGGTAGCGGACCGTCCAATGGCGATCGTCGAAGTAGAATTCCTTCACGCTCCCGATCTCGCCGTCCCGGGCCTGAAGTTTGTATCCGCTGAGTGTCTTGACCTTGCTTAACATGGCAGTTCCTTCGCTGGGTGCTGCCGTCCGAATCTGCTCGGCAGCGTTGATGATGCCCGCCCACAAGCGACGGGTTCCGATTCGTAACAACACCTTGGTTCCCGGGCGCCATCACCGCCATGGGGTGAAGCACTACCGACCCCTGGGCCCGAGTCTCACCGACAACTTCCGACACACCCCTCAAACGAGGCCGTCCATCCGTCGGCTCACCGCCCGCGCAATCATGAGTTCCTCGTCGGTACGGATCACCCGCACCATGACCCGTGCACCCGGCCTTGAGATTACGGGTGCACTCTCCGCGTTCCGCTCCGACTGCAGGTCAATGCCGAGAAACCCAAGCCCCTCGCAGATACGTCCACGCACCGCCGGGCAGTTCTCCCCAATGCCTCCGGCGAACACCAAGGTGTCCAAGCCCCCCAGCACCGCGGCGTACGAGCCCACGCACTTCTTCGCCTGATAGCAAAACAGCTCCACAGCCTCGGCCGCGCGCACATCACCCGACGCCCGCGAAAGCAGGTCCCGCATGTCGGCGCTCGTCTCCGAGATGCCCAACAGGCCTGATTCCGTACTGACCATCCGTGAATACGCCGCCAGCGAGAGCCCTTCCGTCCGCGCAAGATACGCCACCACTCCGGGATCCAGGTCCCCCGAACGTCGCCCCATCACCAACCCGGCCGTCGGCGTGAAGCCCATGCTGGTGTCCACGCTCCGCCCATCCCGCACCGCCGCCATGCTTGCCCCGTTCCCGAGGTGGGCGAGGATCACCCGGCCCTTCGTCGCCGCCGCGTCCCCGCGCGCGATCAACTCCTCCATCAGGTAGGCGTACGACAAGCCGTGGAATCCGTACCGTTGGATCCCCTTCGCGTCATACCTCCGTGGAATGGCCAGCAACCGCGCCACGCGCGGCAGGGTCCGGTGAAACGTGGTGTCAAAGCACACGACCTGCCGCAGTTCCGGATGCCGCCGGCGCACCGCATCCATCAAGGCGATCGCACGGGGCAGATGCTCGGGGTCGCACTCGACGATGGCGTTCAAGCCCTCCATCAAGGCTTCCGTGACCCACTCCGGACCCGTGCGCTCCATCCCATGCACCACCCGGTGCCCGACGGCTTCAATCAAGGCAAACTCCGGACGCGACTCCAGCCAGTCGAGCAGCCATTCCTCCGGGAGCACGCCATCCGCCATCGCCAGCGGCAACGACTCCTCAACACCACCCAACGGGTCCTGAACCGTCAGGCCCATACCCGGCATCCCAATGCGATCCAGCTTGCCGCTCAACCCGCGCGTCAGCGTCCCGTCCATCCGATAGAGCGCAAACCGGATGCTCGAAGACCCTCCGTTGAGGGTGAGAAGGAAGGGATGGTTTGGTTTCATGGCTGCCCGGAGTTCCGGGCTCCCTCCAATGGCAGGCCACCCCCTCCTGCGCCAATGATTCCCTCCGATTGTTTCGGAGACACCTTGAGACTTGAATCCCCATCCCCCACTCGCACCCTCGCCTCCATGTCCTGGATTGTCCGCGTTCTCTGCCTCCTGTTGGTACCCCTCACTCTCGGCGCCGCGGAACCGCGGATCGAACGTCTCTTCGGACCCGAGACCCCAACCGGTGAGTACAAGCACCCCGCCGCCATCGGCGAACTCGCGAACGGCGACCTCTACCTCGTCTTCTTCAGCGGACGCGGCGAATACCGCGACAACAGCGCGGCTGTCTTTGGTTCCCGTCTCAAGTCCGGTTCCAAGCGCTGGTCGCGGCCCGAACGGATCGCCTCGAACCCCTTCCACTCCCTCGGCAACGCCGTCGTGTGGCAGGCGCCCGACGGTGTCGTGTGGCTTTTCTACGTGGCGCGGTATGGCGAGCTTTGGAGCGATTCGCGCATCACCGCCAAGATTTCCCGCGACAACGCCCGCACCTGGTCCGAACCCTTCCAAATCACCTTCGAAGCCGGCACGATGGTCCGGAACCGCCCGATCGTCACCGGTGATGGCGCCTACCTGCTTCCCGTCTACCACGAGCTCGGCACCAACACCGAAGTCAGCGACCCCAACGACACGTCCTTCTTCCTCCGCTTCGATCCCAAGACCCGCCAATGGACCGAGAGCAACCGCGTCGGTTCACGCCTTGGAAACATCCAACCCGCCCCCGCCGTGATCGAGGGAGCCCACCTCGTCGCGTTCTGCCGTCGCGGCGGCGATTACAACGGGCGACCCGACGGATGGCTCGTGCGCACAGAATCCCACGACCACGGCAAGACGTGGAATCGGGGAACAGACTCCGAGTTCCCGAACCCGAACGCTGCCGTCGACTTCATCCGTCTCCAGAGTGGGCATCACCTGCTCGTCTACAACAACAGCTTCACCAACCGCACGCCCCTCACGGTCGCGCTTTCCACGGATGGTGCCCGCACGTTCCCGCACCGGGTGGATCTCCAGGCCAAGCCGGACGGTGACTACGGCTATCCGATGGCGCTCCAGACCAAGGACGGCCGCATCCATGTGTCGTTCACCACGGACGAACGCACCGTCGTCCGCAAGGCCGTGTTCACCGAAGCCGACCTGATCAAACGCTGAAGGCCTTCCGCAGCATGGCCACGCTCTTCGGCACGGCGATGTCCGGATCCTGCTTTCCTTCCATCTCCAGCGACACGTACCCGGTGTAACCGGCCGCCTTCAGGATCTTGGCGATACGCCGATAGTTCAGGTCCAGCGTGTACCACTCGCCGCCGCCCGGATAGGTCTTCGCCTGCACGTACACCGTCCGGCCGGCGATCTTCTCGAGCTTCGGATAGGGCTCTTCCAGAAAGTTGCCCGTATCCATCAGTGCTCCGAGCCACGGCGACGGCACCATGTCGAGCAGCTTCAACAGGCCTTCGGGGGTCCGGGTCAAACCCCAGTGGTTCTCAAGCGCCAGCGTCACCCCGCATTCGGCCGCCTTCGGCAGGCATTGGCTGATGCAATCCGCGCACCATTGGAAACCCTGATCCTCGCTCACGCCCGGCGTCACCGGTTCCACGCCCTTCGCCTTCATCAGGTCATCAAAGGACGCAATCGTGTTCCACCGGCCCGAGTTCAACCGGATGCAGGGCACACCCAACGCGTAGGCGATCTCGATGCATTTCAGGGTGTGATCGACCTGCGCCTTCCGAAACGCCGGATCCGGATCCACGAAGTCCTGGTGGACCGACAACGCGACCAGATCGATACCCTTGCGGAAGGCGTGCTGCTTCAACCGGGCGAGGTAACCACGGTGTTCTGCGGTCAGCGGTTCCTTCTCCGGGATGTCCATCTGCCGGTGCAGGATGTCGACGCCTTCCACCCCCAGTGCCGCCGCCTTGTCGATCACCGTCTCGATCCGCACGCGTTCCGTCTTGAAGTGCCAGTAGGAATAACTGGCGATGCCAATCTTGATCTTCGGAAGCGGTGCCTGGCCGGTCGCGGCCTCCGCCGGAGCACTGCCGATCAGACCGGTTGCGCCCGTAGCCCCCGCCGCCATCGCGGCCCGTCCGAGAAACGCCCGTCGATTCATTCCCCCGGAGTTACCACCGCTCCATCCCGGTTGCCAGAACTGGCTTCAGGGAACACGGTTCGCCACGCGCCACACCCACGCCCCAAAATTCCTGTTTCACGCATGGGAAGGGTCCGGTACGTTCCCCGGCCGGTCGGGTCATCCGGCCCTCGGAAAATTTCAATCTGCATATGCCACTGACTCACACGCGCGAGCTGTTCGCAAAGGCCCTCAAGGGCAAGTACGCCCTGGGTGCGTTCAACGTGAACAACATGGAGTTGCTCCAGGCCATTGTGGAGGCCTGCGAGGAGGAGAAGGCCCCGGTCATGCTCCAGATCTCCAAGGGAGCCCGGGACTACGCGAACCCCGTCTACCTCAAGAAGCTCATCGAGGCAGCCGTCTCCACCACCACCATCCCCATCGCCGTCCATCTGGACCACGGCGATTCCTTCGAACTCTGCAAGCAGTGCATCGACGAGGGGTTCACCTCCGTCATGATCGATGCCTCGCACGAGCCATGGGAGAAGAACGTCGAAGTCACCCGCCGCGTCGTCGACTACGCCCACAAGCACAACTGCGTCGTGGAATCCGAACTCGGTCACCTCGTCGGTGCCCAGTTCGATGACGGCGAAGAAGGCGGCAACTACTCCACCGGCGGCCACTACACCCACCCGGAGGAAGCCGTCCAGTTCGTCCGCGAATCCGGCTGCGACTCCCTCGCCGTGGCCATCGGCAACAGCCATGGCGCCTACAAGTTCAAGGGCGAGCAGCACCTCGACCTCGAACGCCTCAAGGCCATCAAGAAGGCCCTGATGGACGCCGGTCTCGGTGACTACCCGCTCGTCCTGCACGGTGCCTCCTCGGTGCCCAAGGAAATCGCCCAGAAGATCAACCAGTACGGCGGCACCATGGGTGAAGACACCGCCGGCGTTCCCGAGGCTGACATCGAGATCGCCCGCCGCGTGGGTTGCACCAAGGTCAATATCGACACCGACCTCCGCATGGCCATGACCGCCGCCATCCGCGAAGTGTTCGCGACCAAGCCCAAGGAGTTCGATCCCCGGAAGTACCTCGCCCCCGCCCGCAAGGCCGTGAAGGAACTCGTCCGCCACAAGATCAAGAACGTCCTGTGCTCGGCCGGCCACGCCTTCGACTGAGCCCTGGTCCATCCACCTTCAAACAGGGCCGGTTCCTTCGGGATCCGGCCCTTTTTCATGTCCCGCCCTGACACGAGCCCAGGTCAGCGAACCCGCCGCAGGGCATCCAGCACCTCCGACAACCCAGTCAGACTCACCACCTGGGTGGCTCCCACCTCGGCGAGGACCTCCTGATAGGCGCCTGCGGCCCGGCCCCCAGCGATAATCTGGGTACCCTCGGGGAGCAGGCGACGCAGCCGCCGGATTTCCGTGGGGAGCAACGGATCGCCTTCGGGATGGACGATCGACAGGGCGACCGCCCGGGCATTGTGCGCTTGGACCACCGAAACGATCTCCTCCGATGGAAGGCTGACGCCGGCGTAAATCACCCGCCATCCCCGAGTCGTCGCCGATGCTGCCACCAGGATCGCCCCCAACTCGTGCAATTGGCCCGTTGGCGTCGTCGACACCAGCACCGGTGCCCCGGGATGGACCGCCATCGGCCGCGAAACCTGTCCTAGAAACGTCCGGATGCAGGCCGAAGCCACGTGTTCATGGGCTACCTTCAACTCCCCATTGCGCCAGGCTTCCCCGATGCGCTGCACCAGTGGGACAATGATCTCGCTCAACAGACGGACCTGACCCAGGACCACCGATCCACGATCCAGGACTGCCTCCAACCGTCCACTGTCCATCGCCTCGACCGCCGCGTACGCATCGGCCACCAGTTGAGAAGCCGCTGTGGCGTTGAAGCCCTGGGATCCTGCATCCGCGGTCCGCAAGCTACCGCCAGCGTTGCCGTCCTGAGCCACCAGCATCGCCAGCCGTTCCGTCGGCAACTGGGCAATGTCACCAATGCTGTGGCCCGCATCCGTCGCCCGCTTCAGCAACGCCAACCGCTCGATCTCGTCCGTGGAGTAAAGCCGGCGGTTCCCGTCGTTCCGTTCAGGATTGATCGTCGCATACCGCTTTTCCCACGCACGGATCAGGTGCGGACTCAGGCCCGTTTTCCGGGCCACCACCTTGATCGAGTGCCGTAAGTCGTTCGCCATGTTCTGTTCAGTACCCAGCTTTCCCATCACCAAACATCGCATTGCGAGTTTCGCAAGACGCTGCGGCCTCTTTCTTAGCGCGGTTGGCCTCCACTTCCGAGCACAGAATTAGACAAGAGGTGAACAAAACCAAAACAGCATGTTGACTCTCTTAGACAAACCATGGACAACTTCAACACACGTTAGACGTGTGATGAACAGATCATCAACACGTCCCGCGGCTGGATACCGAAGATTCATCGCCATGAAAACCACCAAGACCCGCTCCATCGGCGCTTCTCCCACCGTCAAGTCCACGGCCCGCCGTCCGTCGACCTCGACACCCCGTTCTTCCGCCCGCGTCTCCCTCAAACGTTCCAAACAGTCCGAGGCCGTCGAACCCTCGGGCCGCACCCTCGCTCCAGCGCACATCCAACTGCCCCGCGAAGGCGTGCGTATCGAAACCGAGTCCGTTCCCCACGAGGTCCGGTCTGCCCTGACCCTGTACATGCAGGACGCGGTGGAGGTGCCACTGCTCTCCATCGAAGAAGAGATTGAATTGGCCGCCCGTATCAAGAAGGGCGACATGGCCGCCCGCGAGCACATGATCCGCGCCAACCTCCGTCTGGTGGTGAAGATCGCCCGGGACTATGACGGTCTGGGACTTCCCCTGCTCGACCTGATCAACGAGGGAAACATCGGTCTCATGAAGGGCGTGGAACGGTTTGATCCCGCCAAGGGCGGCAAGCTTTCGACCTACGCGGCCTGGTGGATCAAGCAGTCCATCAAGCGTGCGCTCGCCAACCAGTCGAAGACCATCCGTCTCCCAGTCCATCTGGTGGACAAGATTTCCAAACTGCGCCGCGCCACGATGGAATTGCAGGAACTCCTTGGCCGCGAACCGAGCGACGAGGAACTGGCCGAGGAGATGGAAGTGCCCGTGCGCAAGATCAAGCTCTGGCAGCGCGCCTCGATGAAGACGGCCTCGCTCGACCAACCGCTGGGCGACGACGAATCCAGCCGCCTCGGCGAGGTCGTTCCCGACGAAGCCATGTCCGATCCCTATCGCAAGCTGGAGGAGGAGACGACCCACGCGATGGTCCGCGGCTTCCTCGACATCCTCGACCCGCGGGAACTCACCATCCTGAAGGAGCGCTTCGGACTCGATGGCGGTCCCGAGAAGACCCTGGACGACATCGGCCGGCAGTTCGGCGTGACGCGTGAGCGGATCCGTCAGCTCCAGAATCTTGCCCTCGCCAAGCTTCGTCGGCAGATCGAGAAGCTCGAAGCCGTCCGTCAGCCGGGAGAGAATCCGCTGTTGGATCAGTTCTCGAGGATGGCCACCGCCGCCGCGTGAACCGCGGAGTGGGTCAGGCTGAGATGGACGATGCGCCCGCCTCTGGATTCCAGAAGGCGGGCGCCGCCGTCATGGAGGCAGATAGCCGGCTGGCCGGAGGGATGACGCACGACCTCGATGTCCTGCCAACCCAACTCCGCCCCGATGCCGGTCCCGAACGCCTTGCTGACGGCTTCCTTGGCGGCAAAGCGCGCGGCAAGGGAGGGAACGGGGTCCGACTGCGCGAGGCAGTAGGCGACCTCGGACTCGCGCAGGATGCGCCGGGCGAAACGCTCGCCATGTCGTTGCCAGACCTCGCGGATGCGACCGAGTTCAACGACATCAATGCCCAAGCCCAGAATCATTCATTCCTCCAATTGGGAAATTCTCCGGGACTTCACACGTTGTTCACAAGCACCGATTGACAGTCCGGGAAGCCTCCAGTAATTCCAGCATCCTATTCGGCGGATCGGTATGAGCATCGCCCTCGGACATCAAGTACTCGTGCTCAACCGCCTCTGGCAGGCGGTGAACCTCTGTTCTGTACGTCGCGCCCTGGCCCTCCTCTTCGAAGGGCACGCCCAGGTCGTGGCCAATACGGATTCGGGGGAATTCAAGACCTACGACTTCCAGCAGTGGCGGGACTTTTCAACCCGCAACCCATCGGAGTCCAATGATGACGTGGTGCGCACCGTCGCACTCCGCATCCGGGTTCCGCGGGTCATCCTGCTGTTGTTCTTCGATCGCCTGCCGCGCAAGGAGGTGAAGTTCACCCGCCACAACATCTTCGAGCGGGACCGGAACACCTGCCAGTACTGTGGCCGGATCTTCGACCGTCGGGACCTGAACCTCGACCACGTCATCCCGCGCGATCGCGGTGGCCCGACGACATGGGAGAACATCGTCTGTTCCTGCATCCCATGTAACACGCGGAAGGCCAACAAGACGCCCTCGGAGGCTGGCATGCGTCTGGTGCGAAAGCCCAAGCGTCCGAAGTGGCGGCCGTTCGTGCAGGTCAGCTTCGGCGCGCCCATGCACGAATCGTGGAAGCACTTCCTCGACATCGCGTACTGGAACGTCGAACTCGGCGACGAAGCGGGGTAGCCCCCAGGCATCGCCGAGGGCATGGTGGCGGCCGTCGATGTACCTGCTGCTGCCACTGCTGGCTGCCGTCGCCTTCGCGGCCGGCTCCCTGGTCTTCAAGCGCGCCTTCCAGGAAGGCGCAAGCCTGGCCCATGCACTGGTGCTCAACAATGTCGCTCTGGGAATCGCGTTCCTCCCGCTCCTGCTCCTGGATCCGAAGCCCATCGATTGGCACCTCGCATGGCAGCCGGCGTTGACCGCCCTGGCGTTTGTCTTCGGTCACTTCCTCAACGTCGTCTCGCTGCGCATCGGCGATGTCTCGGTGGCCACACCCCTGCTGGGTTCGAAGGTGGTCTTCGTCGCCCTGTTCGCGCGCGTCCTGTTCCAGTGGCCTGTCAGCACCACCCAGATCGTGGCCGCAGTCCTGACCACGGCCGGCGTCCTCGCGATGGGCATCGCCGATCTCCACGGAGGCCGGCGCACCGGCGTGACCATCGGACTCGCCTTGGGATGTGCGTCCGGCTTCGCCCTGACGGACATCCTGATCCAACTCTGGGCGGCAGATTTCGGCATCTTCAACTTCCTCTCCTTCATGTTCGCCGCCCTCGCGGGGTTCTCGGTTCTGGCGCTGCCCGCCTTCGGCCGCACCGCGCTGCGCGCCCCGAAACCAGCCTGGAAATGGATCCTGACCGCGACCGGCCTCTCCGCCTTCCAGGCCATCATCATCACCTGGACCATCGGCCGGTGGCAGGATGCCGCCGGCGTCAATGTCGTCTACGGAACCCGTGGCTTGTGGAGCATTGCGTTGGTTTGGTGGGCGGGACGCTGGTTCGGCAACACGGAGCGCGCCACCGCAGGAAAGGTTGTCCTGGCGGGCCGTCTCACCGGTGCCCTGCTGATCCTCGCGGCCGTCGTGCTCGCCATGCGCGAGGCACGGTGACAACCGCACAGAACGCCCATCAGCCGCCGATCCGGTAGCGATCGCCATCCCGGGCCACCGAACAGCGTACGCCGGGCAAACGTTCCCCAACCATCCGCAACAGGGCCAAACGATCGTCCCACCATCGGCGTTCGAGATGCACGAGGACCAACTCCCCGATCCTGGCCGAGGCCAGCCTTGCCAGAAGCTCATCGGCGTCGACATGCGCCAACTCGCAAACCATCAGGTCCAGCGGTCCCGCCAAAAGCGGCTCCAGATCGGCCACCGCTCCGATGTCCGCGGTGTGGGCCAACCGCAACCCGCCGGTCCGGATGGAAAACGAAAAGGCGGAGAACGGCGTGCCTTCATGTCGGGCCCCAAAGCCACGCTCCAACCCGGAAAGGTGGGTCGTGGGAAAGGGCGTGATCGAAGAATCACCACAATCGTTGGGAATGCCTGCCTCCAGGGGCTGCCAGACAATCGGAAAACCGATCAACTCATCGAAGAGGATCGTGGCCTCCAGCCAGGCCCGCAGCAGGGGAATCGCAGCCGCCGGTGCATGCACCGTCAGTGGCTTGCGCCGACGCTCCACCCAGAAGCCCTGGATCAGCATCGAGAACCCACCCACGTGATCGCTGTGCTGATGGGAAAGGAACAGATGATCCAGATCGTCCGGCCCCAACCCTGCCTCACGCCACGACCCGCTGGATCCGGCCCCGCAATCAACCATCACCCACTGCGCCCCCAACCGGTACAGGTAACAGGAATGACGCCGCTCGCGGCAGGGCCAACCGGCCGCCACGCCAAGACAATAGACCTCGTTTGTCGACCAAGGATCGGCGGCCATGCGCTGGAGGGCGTTCATTAGCCGGTTGCCCCCTACCTAAGCAAGCCGCCCGGTTCCGGAAATTCCATCAGAAGGCCGGGTGCCCTCACCCGGCGCTCCATGGGCCCACTTCAACCCCAAAGCTGAAAGCTTCGCATTCCACCCCCGCCGCGTGAGGGCACGCGGCCTGCACCGGGAGTTCCCAGATCCCTGTACTGCCCTCCCAAGGTAAATCCTTCCAACGGCCACCTGCTCAGGCAGGATCGCGGCAAGCCATGGCACCTCCCCGAGTCCTTCTCCCGTTCCTGTGCGCCGTCGCCACTGCCACCGCGGTCCTCGCCGCTCCTGATCCCTGCGAGATCCGCCGCGAGTTCATCTACCTGTCCGCACCCTTTCCCCAGTGTCACGCCTCGACGCTCGTCGAGACCCCCGAAGGCATCGTCGCGTCCTGGTTCGGCGGCACCCACGAAAAGCATCCGGATGTCGGCATCTGGGTCAGCCGATTCGACCGCGGCGTCTGGACCACGCCCATCGAGGTCGCCGACGGCGTCGAAAGCGCGGCCAAGCGCCATCCGACGTGGAACCCCGTGCTCCATCAGATTCCCGGCGGAAACCTTCAGCTCTACTACAAGGTCGGCCCCAGCCCTTCCACTTGGTGGGGAATGGTGAAGACCAGCCCGGACGGCGGGCGCACCTGGTCAGAAGCCCGGCGACTCCCCGACGGCATCCTCGGGCCAATCAAGAACCACGCGGTCACCCTCAAGGACGGCACGATTGTCTCCGGGAGCTCGGACGAGGAGGGGGGATGGCGCGTGCATTTCGAGGTTTCCAAGGATCAGGGCGCCACCTGGACCCGCACCGCGGACATCGGAGACCGTCAGACCATGGGTCTCATCCAGCCCGGGATCTCGCTCGTCGACGGCAACCGGCTCATGGCCTTCTGCCGCAGCCGCGCCGGCAAGGTTTTCACGACTTCATCCATCGACGGCGGCCTTTCCTGGACGCCTCCTACCCCGACCGTCCTGCCCAACCCCAATTCCGGCGTCGATGCCGTCGGCCTGAAGGACGGCCGGACGCTCCTGGTGTACAATCACGTCCCGGCTCCGAGCCGTGCACGTTCGCCATTGAACGTCGCCATCTCGAAGGACGGGCAAAAGTGGGAGCAGGTCGCCCTCCTCGAGGATGATCCCGGACAGGAGTTCTCCTATCCCGCCGTGATCCAGGCCAACAACGGATTGGTCCACATCACCTACACCTGGCATCGCACCCGCGTCCGCCACATCGTCCTCGACCCCGCCCGCTTCCGGCCCCGCGCGATCGCGGATTGAGGGTTTACACCACTTCGACCGGGCACTCAGGCATGGCGTCGAGGAAGGCCTGACCGTACCGCTTCGTCAGCACGCGATTGTCCAAGAGGACAACGATGCCCTTGTCCGATCGTGAACGGATCAGACGGCCCACGCCTTGCCGGAACTTCAGGATCGCCTCCGGAAGGCTGAACTCGGAGAACGGATTCCCACCACGCGCCTCGATCCGTTCGAGTCGCGCCTCGACCAGTGGATGATCGGGCACGGCGAACGGCAGCCGGGTCAGGATCACGTTCGACAAGGCCTCTCCGGGGACATCCACGCCCTGCCAGAAGCTCGCCGTGCCGAAGAGCACTGAATCCACGTCCTCCTTGAAGCGTTGCAGCATGGTCGCCCGTGGCATTCCGGTGCCCTGCACGAAGCACTCAATCCCCAACTCGGCAAAGAACCGCTCCATCCGACCCGCCATCGTCTGCATCAACCGGTTGCTCGTGAACAGGACGAAGGCCTTGCCGTGGGTCTGGCGGATGAAGTGCGAGATCCACTTCTCCAGAGCCTCCTCGTACCCGGGATCCCGCGGATCCGGCATCTTCGACACCACGTGCACCCGCATCTGGGTGGCGTAGTCGAAGGGCGATCCCACCTGCACCTGCCGGGCACTCTCGCCGCCCACGCGCCGCGCCACGTAATCCAAGGCTCCCCGTGCGGTGTTGGCGGCCGGTCCCGTGCGACCCGCAGCCGTACCGGTTCCGGAAACCTTGGGGGGCTCCTTCACCGCGAGGGTCGCGCTGGTCATGATGACGCTGGTTCCGGCCCCGAAGAGCCGGTCCCGGAGGAAGTCCGCCACGTCCACCGGTGCCGCGTTCAGTGCGAGGTTCCGCTGCATCCGACCCGACCGTTCGACCCAGTACACGTGTTCGTCCGCGTCCTGCTTGAGGAACGCCTGCACCGCGAGCTTGAGGTCCGCGAGACGGCGATTGCACTCCAGCAACTCCTCGCCTGTTTCGCGGTCCTCGGTCTTCTGCACCAGCTCGGCAATGGCCCCGCGCAGGTTCTCCAATGCCAGCGTCAGGTTGTCCTCCACCAACTCGGGGCGACGCACCCGCAGTTCACTCCACGCCCGCCGTCCGCCACGGCCGTCCCCATCCCCCTCGCGTCGCACGTCGAGAGCCCCGGTGGCGGAGGCTCCACCACCTGACGCGGGCTGGGATTCCACGATCTGCTCGCAGGCCAGTTCAACGGCTTCGAAGAAGCGCTCCGCCTGCGACAACGCCGTCGCCACCGCCTGGATGTTGTCGCCGGCGCGCAACGTGGCCAAAAGTCCCTTTTCCGTCCGTGGATTCCACAACCGCTGCAGGTTGAACCGCATCTGTCCGCTCGAAACCGAGACTCCGATGTGGCGCGCCGCCACCTGCTCCACCATGTGCGCCTCGTCGAAGATGACGAAGTCGTTCTTGAACAGCACGCCGCCTTCCTGGTCGGGATCAACCCCGTTCAAAAGGGTGAAGAACAACGTGTGGTTCAGGACGAGGACATCGCTTCCCAGGATCCGCTGGCGCGCGCGCTGGAAGAAACACGTCCGGCCCGCCTTCGCGAAATCCGAGGCGTGACCACATCGCTTCGGGGTGCACAGACCGCGCTCGGAACAGACCTGTTCCCAGACCCGCGGATCCGGCTCCGCGTCGAAATCCGAGAGCGAACCGTCCATGGTCTCCTGACTCCACTCGTAGATCCGGCGCAGTTCCGCGGCCTCCGACGTGGTGAACAGGGACTGCGACTGCTGCATGGCCTTGTCGAGCCGCCGCGTGCACAGGTAATTCCCCCGCCCCTTCAGCATCGAGAAGCTGAACTCCAGCGGCAGCACCTGCTTGAGGATCGGCAGGTCCTTCTCAAACAACTGCTCCTGCAGGTTGATCGTGTTCGTGCAGATGATCGCCTTCTTCTTCCGCCGCACCGCGAACAGGATCGCCGGCACCAGATACGCGAAGCTCTTCCCGACGCCCGTGCCCGCCTCCGCCATCAGGTTCCCGCCATCGACCAACGCCCGGGCCACCTCCATCGCCATCCGCTGCTGCTGTTCCCGGTATTCGAACGCCGACGACTTCGAGAAAAGCCCCGTCGGCCCAAAGATGTGTTCCACCTCCGCCACCAGGTCGGCGACGTCGGAACCCCCTGCGTTGTCGTTGGGTGCGATCACGGGTTCACACTAATGGATGGATCTCGTCGCGCCACTTCACCTCTGCGCTGCCAATCGGCCCCATCCCGTCACCACACCCGTGCCCACAAGAGCTTCAGATACCGGCTTTCCGGACAGTTCGACATCACCGGATGGTCCATGCCCGCTCCGGTGCGGTCGATGAACTGGAGCTTCCGCCCCACCCGGTGCGCCGCACGCACCACCAACCGCTCGAACTCCTCGGCCGACACCTGACCCGAGCACGAACACGTCACCAGCAAGCCCGCCGGTTCCGTGATCACGATCCCAAGGCTGTTGAGGTCCTCGTACTTCACGAACCCTTCCTCCCGCTCCAGTTCGTCCCGGCCATCCACCAGCTTCGGTGGATCGAGGATCACCACGTCGAACTTCTTCCCATCCTTCCGCATCTGGCGCGCATAGGCGTACGCGTCGCAGTGCACCCACTCGATCCGTTCCTGGTTCAGGTTTGAATTCCGCCGTGCCTGGGCCACCACCTTCTCGTCGAGATCGACTCCGATCACTTCGGACGCCTTCCCGTAGATCTTCGCCGCCAGCGCAAACCCGCCCGTGTAACAGCACAGATCCAATACCCGCTTACCCGGCGTCCAACGTGCCAGCAACTTCCGGTTCTCCCGTTGGTCGCAGAAGAACCCGGTCTTGTGTCCCTCCGCGAAATCCACTTCGTAACGGATCCCATGTTCGCGGATCCGGACCGTCCGAACCGCATCAGAGGGAATCTGTTCCGGCCGGATCCCTTCATTCCGTGCCGCTGAGGGATCAACGTTGATCACCGCCCGCGAAGTCCCCAACCGGGCATGCAGGCGGGCCAGCAACGCCGGAAGCCGGCGCCAGATGCCAACGCTATGCACCTGCACGGAAAGGACATCCGCAAACTTGTCCACGATCAGCCCGCCCAGCGAGTCACCGTCCGAATTGATCACCCGGAACGCATCCGTCTGGGACGGAAGATCCAACGGCCCCAACCGCAGATCCATCGCCCGGTCCAGCAGGGTAAAGAGGTGCGATTCCGGAACCGGCGTCTCGCCATGGTGCAGCACCCGCAGGGGAACCCGGGAGTTCGGATTGAACAGGCCATTGCCGAAAAACCGCCCGTTGCGGTCATAAACGTTCACCCAGTCCCCGGCCGCCGCCCCCGGCGACGCCGTGTCCAGCATGGCCGGATAAAGCGAAGGATGATAACTGAAGGTCCGCAGCTGGACCCACGGTTTGATCCAGTCCTTTGAACCCACGGGTCCCCCAGCCGAGGGCATCGGGGCTGCCGGCGGCGGTCCCGGATTCGGTCTACGCTGAGGATACGGTCGATCGTGCACCCCGTTGGCGTAGCCGCCCCGGCCCTCCGGTGCAATGCGCCTTCTCCGAAGTCTCACGATTTCGCGGCACCCGTGTCAAAAAGCGCCTCTACCTGCCCCTGCCCCCGGATTCCGCATTGGCCACGCCTTCGATCCATGCGTTGATCAGCCCCAACGATGCAAATCACGAACCTGAATCCGGACGCCGATATCGGCGCGAGCGCGTGGCACGTGGAATTCGAAGGCCACGGCCTCCTGCTGGATGCAGGCATCCACCCCAAGCGCGAGGGTCTCGGCGGCCTCCCCCTCTTCAACAAGCTGGCCAAGGACGCCGTCGACGCCATCGTCATCAGCCATTGCCACCATGACCACGTCGGCGCCCTGCCCGTGGCCCTTCGGCAATTCCCGCACGCCCACGTGCTGATGACCGAACTCAGCTACTTCCTCGTCGAACGGATCCTCCACAACTCCGTCAACGTCATGGAACGTCAGCGCGAGGAACTCGGGATCCGCGAATATCCCCTGTTCACCCACGAACAGGTCGACGACTACGCCGCCGTCTTCCAGGGATTCAAATACCGCCGGGCCATCGACTGGACCCCGCACCACCGGCGCAGCGGATCCGCCCAGTCCCCCACCCTCGAATTCTTCGACGCAGGCCACACCCTCGGTTCCGCCGGTGTCCTCGTCCGCGGCGCCCGCCAGACCCTCTTCTACTCCGGAGACGTCTGCTTCCACGACCAGACCCTGCTCCGCCGCGCTGAGTTCGGCGAAGTCCGCGCGGACGTCATGATCCTCGAAACGACCCGTGGCGCACGGGCTTTGCCGCCCGGATTCTCCCGCGAAAGCGAAGTGGAAAGGCTCGCAGAGGCCGTCGTTGCCGTCCTCAAACGCAAGGGATCCGTCCTGATACCGGCCTTCGCCCTCGGACGCACCCAGGAGATCCTCGCCATGCTCTCCCTCTGGATGGCGGAGGGCCGGATCCGCCGCCAACCCGTGTTCATCGGCGGCCTCGGTCGGGTTTTCACCGAGATCTACGACCTCGAATCCCACCGGGCCAACCGCAACCTCAGCGGCCTCCGCCTCACCGAGGCCCTCGACCTCCGTGTCATCTCCCCGAACCAGGTCCAGTCCATGAAGCTGTCCGGCGGCAATATCTTCGTATTGACCGCAGGAATGATGAACACCAACACCGCCGCGCACGACCTCGCCATCCGCATGGCCCGCGACGAACGCCACGGCATCTTCTTCGTCGGATACGCCGATCCCGATGCCCCGGGCGGCCGACTCAAGCGCAGCAAGCCCGGACAGGAGTTCCACTTCAGCGACGCCGGCGGCACGCTCAAGCGCAACTGCCAGCTCGAAGACTTCGATCTCACCGCACACGCCAACCGCGAGGATCTCATCGATCTCGTCGGCAATGTGGATCCGAAGGTCGTCATCCTCGGCCATGGTGACGGTCCCGCCCGCGCCTGGATGGCGGCCGAGATCAAACGCCAGTTTCCCCGCATCCGCGTCGAACAGCCCGGCCCCGCCCAGCAGGTCCGAGCCTGAACCTTGCCGCGTAGCCGTCGACGTCAGGAGGCTTTGGTAGAAACCCAAAGCTTGAAGCTTCTTCAAGTCTCAAGCCTGCCTCCTCACGTCGACAGCTACCCTCCATCACGTAGCAGTCGACGTCAGGAGGCTGTGATGGAAGCCCAAAGCTTGAAGCTTCTTCAAGTCTCAAGCCTGCCTCCTCACGTCGGCACCCACCCTCCATCACGTAGCAGTCGACGTCAGGAGGCTGTGATGGAAGTCGCCCGTCTCCCAAGCCCGTTTGCGTGTTCTTGCCCGCTGCATTGGCCACCCAACGGAACCCAACAACCAAAAAATGCTGTTGCCATGCAAGGGAGTGCGGACCAATCTGCGTCGCAAACTGCGCCATTACGGCGGCGGACCAATCGGTTTTTGGCCCGTATTTCAGTAATTAACAGTGTCGTTTAATCGCGAAACACAACTCAGGAGGAACAAGATGAAGTTCAACAAGTGGACCATCGCTCTCGCGGCCACCGGCGTGGTGAGCCTCGCGGGCATCGCTCAGGCTGAAGAATCCCACCCCGTCAACACCGCCCTCAGCTCTACCACGCTGAGCGGTTTCGTCGATACGTCGGCGATCTGGGACCTCGGAACCGGCAACCGCGTTGCGAATCGCTTCGCCAACACCGGTGCTGACCGTCTCGACGGCTTCAACCTCAACTACGTCAAGCTTCAGCTCGAGAAGCCCATCGACGAAGGCACCTGGAGCGCCGGCTACAAGACCGAACTGATGTTCGGCCCTGACGCCACGGTGATGCCCGGCCGCCTCGGCGCTGGCTCCGAACTCGCCATCAAGCAGGCGTACATCGCCCTCCGCGCTCCGGTCGGCAATGGCATCGACTTCAAGATCGGTCAGTTCGACCCGATCGTCGGTTACGAAGTCACCGACTCCTACGCCAACCCGAACTTCAGCCGCTCGCTGGCCTTCAACAACCTCGAGCCGTTCGGTCACCAGGGCATCCTCGCCACCTACCAGTTCAATGAAGTCCTCGGCGTCTCCGCCGGTGTCGCGAACAGCGCCAACAACTCCGGTCGCGGCGGCGTCAACGGTGGTGGCTCGACCCTCGGCAACATCAACGCCAAGAACAACGGCTTCTTCGCCGGCGGAAACGCTGTCGAGTCCTACAAGTCGTACATGGCCGGTGTCGTCCTGAAGGCGCCCGAGAGCACTGGTTGGCTCGCTGGCTCCTCCCTGTACGCGGGCATCGTCAAGGGCCTCGAGGTCGGCAACAACAACGACCCCGTCACCTACTACGTCGGTGGCTCGCTCGCGACGCCCTGGAAGGAACTCACGATCGGCGCCGCGTATGACTACCTGGCGAACGGTATCCATGACAGCAGCTACGCCAACGCTACCTCCCTGTACCTGAACTTCCAGGCCACGGAGAAGCTGAAGCTGAATGGCCGCTTCGAGTACGCCACCAGCTCCGGCAACACCTTCGTTGCTGGCAACGAAGACGAGAGCATCATCGGCGTGACCGGCACGGCTGACTACGCCCTCTTCGCCAACGTCGTCACCCGCGTCGAAGTCCGCTGGGACACGATCACCGGTGGCTCGACGCTCCGCGCGTTCGGCAACGGCGACGAGAAGAACGACGTCAGCATCGCGCTGAACGTCATCTACAAGTTCTAATCGAACTTGCTCAAAGACCCCTGTCGCTCACGCGACAGGGGTTTTTTGTTTCTACCCCTCCAGGCCGCGTGCCCTCACGCGGCGGATTCTTCCCCCGCCGGGTGAGGTCACCCGGCCTACAATTTCCCATGACACGAAAAAGGGGATGAGCCCAATAAGCCCACCCCCTGACAATGAAACACTCGTCTGGCGACTTTCGAAGACCCCGTCCGATCCTCAATACCCGAAGTCCCGCCGCCCCGTGCGGGCATCCACAAACCCGGTCCGCTCCAGATACCACGCGAAATCGTTCCTTCCATAGGCGTCGGCGGTAAAGGCAACCAGGGGACTGGGATACCCGAACGTGACCCGCTGATAGCGGGAGGCCCGACTCAGCCACTTCTTGATCTCGGAATGGCCATCCGCAAACGAGAACCCGCAGGCCGCATTGTGGTAGGACGCCGGAATGTCCTGCCAGTTTCCTGCCGTCGGATTGTTGATGAAATAGCCATCGTTGATGGAATCCGGATGCTCATCCAACGTGAGCCAGGTCCTGGAGGGATCCGGGCAGTCCGTCAGCTTCAGAAACTGAATGCGATCGTTGAAACCCCAGTTGCGTCCTCCGGAGGTGGCATCGGTTCCCGTGGAGAACCGTCCGAAGAACGAGTTCATCGCCATGCTCCGGTTGCGCTGCCTCCAACCCCGACTCCGTTGCGACGAGTGCAAAAAGACGTCCGCAGGACACTTGTAGACCCCGATCGCCGCCCCGGTGTACTTGCCCAAAACACCGCTGGCGATCCACGCCGCATTGGTGTTGGAACGATCCAGCACGGCGCTGGTCGCTCCCCAGGTCATGACGTTGTTGACCCAGTTGTCCAAGCGCCCGTTATTGATGGCTGCCTCGGTTTCCGCGACGCCGTAATTGTTGGCGACCCGCTCATTGAAGTCGTTCAGGTAGACATTCCATGCCAAGGAGAGCTGCTTGCCGTTGGACAGGCACGCGATGCCCTGGGCCTTGCTCTTGGCCTTCCCCAAAGCCGGCAGGAGCATTCCCGCCAGAATGGCGATGATCGCAATCACCACCAGCAACTCGATCAGGGTAAACGCCGCCTTTCGGGAAGGGCGGCCCTTGGGTACGCATCGGTCAAACACCATCCGTAATGGGTGCTTCCAGCCTCTGGAATACGCAAGACCAGACTCACTGCAATGGGGCAAAACCCCGGAAAGATTAGGCTTTCCCGCCTGAAACCGCTCCCCCCGCCGCTGCGCGCGCCAACCGATCCGCAATCCCATCCCACGCCGCTCCCTCGGGCACCGCCTCCACCAGGATGCAGCGCGCTCCCGCCTCATCACAGCGATGCAACTCCCCGTACATCGCCCGCGCATAAGCCTCCGGCTCCGATGGAATCATGATCGCATTAGGGTACCGACCTGACATCGGCAGGGCCCGATGCGCAATGATCCACAACCCCTCGGCGCTGATCCCTTCCGCAGCCACCAACCGATCCAGTTCGACGTCATCCCGCCAACTCCGGACAATCAATCGGGCTCGCGGGCAATAGTGCCGGGCGAGCATTCCTGGGCTCCGAAGGACCGCACCGGCGGATGGATTCCGTTCCAGCAACCGCACCCCGGCAACCAATGCAATCTCATCCGCCCCGATGATCCCCGGGCGCAAGACCCGTGGCGCAGCACCGGTCACGTCCACCACCGTGCTCTCGATCCCCACGTTGCAGTCGCCTCCATCAACGATCAGCCGAATCCGTCCACGCAATCCCGAGGCCACGTGGGTGGCGGACGTCGGGGACAGTTGGTTCGAAAGGTTGGCGCTCGGTGCAGCCAGGGGAAATCCACAGGCCCGGATGACGGCTTGCATCAGGGGATGGAACGGCCAACGGACACCCACCGTCTCCCCACCCGCAGTGACGATATCAGGAATGCGATCACTCCGAGGAACCACCAGAGTCAACGGTCCCGGCCAGAAGCGTGCCGCAAGACGTGTCGCCATCTCCGGCCATTCGCGGGCGCATTGGATTGCCCCGTTTCCATCGGCAACATGAACGATCAGCGGGTTCGATGCAGGCCTTCCCTTGATCTCGAAGATCCGAGCGACCGCCCGGGCATCGTAGGCATTGGCGGCAAGCCCGTAGACGGTCTCCGTCGGCAACGCCACGACTTCCCCAGCCTTCAGCGCGGCACAGGCACGGCCCACTGCCGCCTCGAACAGAGCCGGAGTGTGGATGGGGAGGATCTCAACCGGCATCGCGGAATCACGGCACCACAGCGACCTTGACCGGCAACTCCGGCTTCAAGACCTCCACGGCGGGCGTCGAGATCTGAACCAGCGTGTCTGGAAGGATTCCCAACCACAGCATGCCGAGGACACACACCAAGAGCGCACCCTTCACCGGCCAACTCGTCTGCAGAGGCTCCGAGGATGCCGGTTTACCGCCCCAGTACATCGCGCGGATGATTCCGAAGTAGTAGTAGATCGAGATGACCACTCCCACGACCGCAGCAACCAACAACCCGAGGTAGATCGGGTGGGTCGTTGCCATCGGGATGACCGACTTCAACAGGAGGAACTTCCCGACAAACCCGGCCAGGGGCGGAATGCCTGCCAGCGAAGCCATCGAAAGCGCCAGCACCGCCGCCAGCATCGGAGAGCGTTGGCCAAGTCCGTTGAAGGTGGAGATGTCGTCCGATTCGGTCTGGGACAGGACAACGCTCAGGACGGTGAATGCCGCCAGCACCGTGAAGAGATAACCGGCGATGTAATAGATCATCGCCGCTGCACCCGACTTGGACAGGGCGGCAACACCGAGCAGCAGGAAGCCGGCGTTGGCGATGCTGGAGTAACCCATCAACCGCTTCACTGAGCGCTGGGGGATCGCACAAAGGCTGCCGTACAGGATGGTCAGGGCCGCAATCGCCACGAACAGGACATGCCACTGGGCCGTGATCGAGGGAACCGCTGCGTAGAGCACGCGCAACAGGAGCACGATTCCCGCAGCCTTGGAGCCGACCGCAAGGAAGGCAGTGGTGGGTGCCGGAGCCCCTTGGTAGACATCCGGAGCCCAAACCTGGAACGGAACCGCAGCGATCTTGAAGCTGAGCCCGGCAAGGACAAACACCAGACCCACGAGGAAGATCGGATTGGAAGCCAACGTCTTCTGGGCGGCAGCAATCTCGTTGAAATTGGTCGTTCCTGCGGATCCGAAGACCAGCGCAATCCCGAAGACCATGAACGCCGATGCCGTGGCCCCGAGGATCAGGTACTTCACACCCGCTTCAATCGAGGAGGCGCGATCCCGTTGGAAGCTCACGAGGACCACAAAGGTTATCGTGATCAGTTCCAGGGCGGCGAACATCAGGGTGAAATCATTGGTCCCGGCCGCGAACAACATTCCGAGCAAGGCAAACAGCGTCAGCGAGAAGTACTCCGAGACACCTGTCGCAAACCGTCCTGAATACTCGACCGACATGATCAGCACGAGGATCCCGGCCAACAGGAAGAACTGCTTGAAGAACACGCCCAGGCTGTCCTGAACGTACATCCCGGTCTTTGCACCCGGAGCTCCAAAGGCGTAGGCCACTTCGGCCGCGTCCTTCATCCCCACAAAGAAGATCACTGCCAATCCACCCGCAGCGATCCAACCCAGACGGCGACGATACGTCGCAGGCATCCACAGGTCCGCCAGAAGCACACCCAATCCCAGCAGTGCCACCAGGATTTCGACGACGATCAAAGAGGAATTCATCGGGATGGATAAATCAGTTCGAAGCCGGGGTTGCAGGCGCCACAACGGCCGCAGCCGTCACGGGTGCCGCGGTCGCCGCGGGTACCGCCGCCGGCCGGGCCAGTTCAGCCACACGGATGACCGCTGGCAGGATGCGACGGGTCAGTGCATTGGGGAAGATGCCGAAGAACAGCAGGCCACCCGCGAGCAGGACAAAGGGAAGCTTCCGCCACGCCGTGGGCGCGTCGATCAGCGTCGGCAGCATCACGCCCGGATTCCCATGAAGGATGGTCCGCAGTGCCCGGAGCATGTAGACGCCACCGATCACCAGACCGCCCCAGGCGGCCACAACCACGATCCAGGGCAAGCTCTTCCAGGCGCCGAACATCACTGCCAATTCGCCAGCAAAGTTGGCAAAACCCGGAACGCCGCATCCCGCCAGGAAACACAGGGTCAAAACCGACCCGATGAAGGGCATCTTCTTGAGCAGGCCCCCCATCTTCGCGATCTCGAGGGTGCCCGTCTGATGCCGGATCCACGCGGAGAGGGCGAAGCTCAAGGCCGCCAGCAAGGCGTGGGAAACCATCACGAGAACGGCTCCGGTCAAGCCAACCACCGTGACAGAGGCAATCCCGAGGAATGCAAAACCCATGTGGGCGAGACTCGAATTGCCGATCAGGAGGTTGAGGTCCCGCTGACGCATCGCCACGAAACCACAGTACAGGAGATTCCCAACGCACAGGATGGCCAGCACAGGCATCCATCGTGCGACGCCCTCCGGCATCATCGGGAGAGCCACCCGCAACAAGGCGAACAAGCCGGCCTTCTTGAGGATGCCCGCATGCATCATCGCGGTCGCGGAAGGGGCGCACCCATAACCCTGCGGAGCCCACGAATGGAAGGGGAACAACCCGACCAAGGTCCCAAACCCGAACAGCAGGCAGGGGAAGATGAACGCCTGGGCCGACGACGAAAGCGGGGTCTTCGCCAGATGCTTCTGAAGCTCGACGATATCCAGCGTGTTGGCACCGGACAGCGTATAAAGCGCGATGAGTCCGATCAGGGCCACCATGGCACCTGCCGTCAGATACATCGTGATCTTGAAGGCGGCGTAGGTCTTGTCCTCACCCACGCCCCAGACGCCAATCATGATGAAGGTCGGCACCAGCGCGAGCTCGTTGAAGAAGTAGAAGAAGAACAGGTCGAGCGAGGCAAATGCCCCCAGCGCTCCACCGATCATGACCAGCAGCAGGACGAGGAAGAGCTTCGTCTGCTTGTCGATGTCCCAAGAGACCGCCACCGCAGCAAATCCCACCAGGGACGTCACGAGCAACATGGCAGCCGCGATGCCGTCCACGCCCACGTGGTAGTTCAACCGGAAGACGGAGGAGGAAACCCAGGTGGACAAGCCCTCGAACTGGTACGGCGCCCCTGTCGGATCAAACTTCAGGAACAGCACCACACCCAGAATCGCGGTCACCAAGGATCCCAGCAGTGCCAGGCACCGGACGACGAACCGGTAATTTCCCGGCACCAGAAGGACCAGCAGCGCCGTCAGGAACGGCGTCATCAAAAGCGTACTCGTAAGGCTCATCGTTGTTCAGCGAAGGGTGAACCACGCCACGACCGCCAGTCCGGCCGCGAAGAGGAAGGTATAGGTCTGAAGGTTGCCACTCTGGACCAACCGGAGTGCGCGCCCCACCAGCTCAACGGATCCGTGGAGACCGCGAATTCCCAGCCCGCTCACGAGCCATCGATCCGCCCAGTCCATCACCGCCGCCACACAGTCATGCAGCGGGATGATCACCCCGGAGTAAATCTCGTCGAAATAGAACCGCCCCTTCAGCAGGCGCGACCATCCGCCCAGGATTCCCGGCAACGGATCCGATGCCGCCTTGCCGTACAGCGTCCAGGCGAGGCTGGATCCCAGGAGGACGGCAAACAGTCCCATCGTCGCGGCCAGGGCATTGTGGTTGAACGGGCCGAAGAGGGCTTCGTTGATCCCGGTCGACAGGTTGTCGATCAGGGGCATCAGGCCAACCGCATGCTTCTCACCGGCTGCCACCACCGCATGCCCATCCCCATGTCCATGGCCGCCAAACGCACCCGAGATGAACTCGCCCAATGGCAACCACGCGATCGCCACGCTCGGCACGGCCAGCACCAGCAACGGGAAGGTCATCGAACCGGGAGATTCGTGTGCGTGCGATGCTGATTCCGAGCGGGACTCGCCAAAGAACGCCACCAACACCAGCCGGCACATGTAGAAGGTGGTCAGGATCGCCACCAGCACCGCGACCACGAACAGGATCGGGTTCACCTTCAGTGCGGTGACCAGAACCTCATCCTTCGAGTAGAACCCGGAGAAGGGCGGAAGTCCCGCCAGCGCCGCGGTCCCGATCAGGAACGTCCAGAAAGTCTTCGGCATCTTCGTCCGCAGTCCGCCCATCTTCCAGATGTCCTGCTCATGGTGGCAGGCGTGGATGACGGAACCGGCACCGAGGAACAGCATCGCCTTGAAGAAGGCGTGCGTCACCAAGTGGTACATGCCCGAAGCCGGCGTTCCCAACTGCGCGCCCAGGCCCACCGCCATCACCATGTACCCGAGCTGGGACAAGGTGGAGTAGGCGAGGATCCGTTTGATATCGTTTTGTTGGACCGCGATCAGTGCGGCGAGCAAGGACGTGAACCCGCCGATGCACCCGATGATCGAGCCCGCACCCAGATTGCCGAGGAATTCCAGCGGCACCGGCCACCCCGGCTGCGCGGTATAGATGAAGAACACCCGGCACAACATGTAGACACCCGCCGCCACCATCGTTGCCGCGTGGATCAGCGCGGACACGGGCGTCGGACCTTCCATCGCGTCCGGCAACCACACGTGCAATGGGAACTGGGCGCTCTTGCCCATCGCACCCATGAACACCAGCAACCCGGCCACACCGGCCATCGATCCCAGAAGCCCCGGATTGGCGCCAAACTTCGCGGACAGTTCCGCGATGTTCACCGTTCCGGTGGTTCCCCAGATGATCAGGATTCCCAGAAGGAACCCGAAATCGCCGAGGCGATTCGTCAGGAAGGCCTTCTTGGCGGCGTCGCCCGCTGCCGGACGTTCATGCCAGAACCCGATCAGCAGGTAGGACGACACACCGACCAATTCCCAGAAGATGAAGATCATCACCAGGTTGTCCGCCAGCACGATGCCCAGCATCGAGAACACGAACAGGCTCAGCGTGCAGAAGAACCGGCTGAACGACGCATCATCGTGCATGTACGCCGTCGAATAGATCATCACCAGCGTCGCCACCGCCGTCACCACGAGTGTCATCAGCGATGACAACCGGTCCACCTGCAATCCCAGCGTGAAATCGGCCCCGGGAATCGGCAGCCAGTGGAAGGCGGTCGCGGCGAGCGGGTGATCCCCGGAGATCGCGAGAAGGATCACCCCGAGGATGAAGCTGATCACGACGCCGGCGATGTTGAAGCCCGCGGTCAGCCCACGGATGCGGCGGGACAGGAACCACGAGCCGGCACCGCAGATCAGCGGGGACGCGAGGACCATCCAGGCGAGGTCCTGATACTTCGAGCCGGCTTCGACGGCGTGTTGGGTGGCGAGAGGGTCCATGCGGCGCAGGTCAGAGCTTGAGCGAGGCGAGATCCTCGACGTGGGAGGTCTGGCGTTTTCGGAAGAGGGCCACGATGAGCGCCAGGCCCACCGCCACTTCCGCGGCCGCCACGGTGATGATGAAGAACACCATCACCTGGCCATTGAGATTCTGGTTGAAGCGCGAGAAGGCCACCAAGGCCAGGTTCGCCGCGTTCAACATGAGCTCCAGGCTCATGTACATCACCAGGAGGCTGCGGCGGGCGATGACACCCAGCAGGCCCAGGGAAAACAGGAGGGCGCTGACCGCAAGATAATGGGGAAGTCCAGGTTGCATGTTACTTCAGCTCCTTCTTGCTCAGCAGGATCACACCCACCATCGCCACCAGCAGCAGGATCGACAGGATCTCGAAGGGCAGCAGATACGATTGGAAAAGGATCCGGCCCAACTCCTTGGTTGAACCTTCCACCGGCTGGCTTCCAGCCGCGATCACCGGCTTCGCCTGGACCAACGCCCGGAGGAGAACCCCAGCCAGCCCGAGGACGGCCACCGATCCGAGGCCGACGGCAATGGCGTTCAGCTTCCGACGCTCTTCCTCCTTCAGGTCGAGGAGCATGATCACGAAGAGGAACAGCACCATCACGGCGCCCGCGTAGACCAGGATCTGGACCGCCGCGAGGAAGAAGGCGTGCAAGAGCACGAACAACCCCGCCATCGAGATGATGGTCAACACGAGGAACATCGCGCTCGTCACCGGATTCCGGCTGAGCGGGTTGGCGACGCACAGGAACCCAAAAAACAGGGTCAACCCGGCAAACGCGTAAAACAGTAGATCGGTAAGCTGCGGCATGGACGTGTCTCGTCTTCCGGTCGGACCCGGGTCAACCGACGTTGACGGGGAAAGTCTCCTGTTCCTTGGCCTCTTCCAGCTTGTGCTTCCACTTCTGGATTCCGGCGTGGACGCCGCCGAGTTTCAGGAGTTTCTCCTTGTTGTAAATCATCTCCTCCCGGCTCAGGCCGGAGAGCGAATAGTGCTGCTGCAGGAAGATCGCCTCCTCCGGGCACACCTCCTGGCAAAGTCCGCAAAAGATGCAACGCAGCATGTTGATCTCGAACTCGCGCGGCATCTTCTCGGCGTTCGGCCGGTCGGCCGGTCCACCCTCAGGCCCTGGAGGCGTGATCTTGATGGCCTTCGGCGGGCAGATGAACTCGCACAGCTGGCAGGAAACGCATTTGGTCGCCCCCTCCTGGTCGCTCACCAGATACGGAGCCCCGCGATAACCTTCAGCCACACGCCACGGCGCCTCCGGGTAATATCCGTCGCCCAGATCGGTAGCGGTGTTCTCACCCTTCACGGAGCGCACGAAATGGCGGGCCGTCACCTTGAAGCCCTCCACCAGCGCCGGAAGATACGTCCGCTCGTAGAAGTTCAGCGGACTGCGATCGACAACCTTCGTCATATTTCGATTCGTCCTTTCAGGTTCAACGGTTGAACAGCGCCACGCCCAGCGCCGTAAGCACGATGTTGAGGAGTGCGATCGGAATGAACCGGCGCCATCCAAGATCCATCAACTGGTCGTAGCGGAAGCGCGGCAACATCCAGCGGACCCAGATGAACACCACCATGAGGACGATCATCTTGGCGATGAAGATCCCGATGTGCACCAACCCGCCCAGCAGCGATTCCGCGGGCTTGCCAAGGAACGGCAACGACCAACCACCAAAGAAGAGCGTCACCATCATCGCCGAACTGGCGATCATGTTCGCATACTCGCCGAGGAAGAAGAGCGCGAACTTCATCGAGCTGTACTCGGTGTGGTAACCACCCACCAACTCGGTCTCGGACTCCGGGAGATCGAACGGAAGCCGGTTCGTCTCGGCAAACGCCGACACCAGAAAGATCACGAAGGCCACCGGTTGGTAGAGCACCAGCCAGCCGTGGTCCGCCTGCCACTGGATCAGCTTCGACAGGTTCAGGTCGCCCACGATCAGGAACAGCGAAACCACGCTCATTCCCATCGCGATCTCGTAGGAGATCATCTGCGCGCTCGATCGGATGCCGCCCAGGAAGGGATACTTCGAGTTGGACGCCCACCCGGCCAGCACGATGCCGTACACACCCAACGAAACGATGCCGAAGGTGTACAGGATGCCAACGTTCAGGTCGGCGATCACCATCTGCTGCTTACCGAGCGTCGAGCCGAAGGGAATCACCGCGAGCGTGAGAAACGCGGGGATCACAGAGATCGCCGGTGCAATCCAGAAGTAGATCGTCCGCACGTAGGCCGGCGTGAAGTCCTCCTTCAGGATGAACTTCAACCCGTCGGCCATCGGCTGGAAGATGCCGCAACGCTGCAGGAACCGGCCGATCACCGGAATCTTCAACACCAACGGCGGTGCCGTCCGGTTCGGTCCCACACGATCCTGGATGAACGCGGAAACCTTCCGCTCCACCAGCACCGCGTACGCCACAAAGGTCATCACCACGCCAAACACCACGGCGATCTTCGCCGCGCTGAAAAGCACGAACTGGAACGTGGGATCGATGAACAGGTTCTCGAGCATGGATTGGAATCTCCTCAGACCGGAACCGTCACCCCGGTATCGCCCAGTTTCGACCACTCAACCCCCGCAAGCGCCGGAACCTCCGACGCCATCCGGTTGAACAGTCCCTCAATGGTTGTGAAGCCGTCCGCCGTTCCCAGGGACTTGGCCACTTCCGCCAGGAATTCCCACTCAGGCCGGGCATCGCCGCGTGGTTCCACCGCCTTCATGAACTTCTGTACGCGCCCCTTGCCGTTGATGAACGTGCCGCGCTTCTCCGCGTGCGCGCAGCCAGGCAACAGGTAATGGGCGGCCGCGGTCGTGGCATTCGGCAGGATGTCGCTGACGATCAACGTCTCCACCTTGGCCAACAACGCTGCGTCGATTCCGACCTTTGTCACGTCTTCACCGAACACCACCAGCGTCCGGATCCGGCCAGCGCGAATGCCATCGGCAATCGACGGAATCGAGATCCCGATTTCCGTGTAGGCGATGCCCGTCAGGCGCGCCCCCTGGCTGTTGGGATTGCGGTCGGCACTTACCAGCAACCGATCGGCCTCGCCTTCGCGTTCCACGGCATCCGTGATCGCGCCCAGACGAACAGCGAGTCGTCGGAGCAGATAGAGTTCCTCGGTGGTCTGACGCGCGCTGGCGATGATCGCCACGCTGCCTTCAGAAGCCTGTCGCAGGTGTTCGGTGATCGCGGCCAAGGCAACCGGCCAGGTGGAACGTTCCCCTCGAACGCGCACTTCCTGCAACCGATCCGCCCGACCGACCCACGTATAATTCAACCGGCCCGCATCACACATCCAACTCGCGTTCACCGCATCGTTGTCGCGCGGTTCAAAGCGGTGGATGACATTCTCCCGGGATCCGATCGTGATGTTGCACCCAGTGGAACAGGAGGTGCACACGCTCTTGGTTTCCTTGAGGAACCAGACGCGCATCTTGAACCGGAAATCCTTCGACGTCAGCGCGCCCACCGGACAGATGTCGACGGTGTTCAGCGTGTAGTTGTTGTCGAACTGCTTCCCGGGAGCCGCGGAAATCGTGTTGTAGGAACCACGGTTCACGATGCCCAGCGCATCGTCACCGGCAATGTCCTTTGTGAAGCGGATGCACCGGGTGCACAACACGCAGCGCTCGTCATCGAGGACGATCCGGGGTCCGAGGTCGACCGCCTTGGGCTTGTGGACCTTCGGTTCCACGAAACGCGAGGCCGCCTGTCCATGCTGCACCGAATACTCCTGCAGCTTGCACTCGCCGGCCTGATCGCAGATCGGGCAATCCAGCGGGTGGTTGATCAGCAGCGATTCAAGCACCGCCTCACGCATCTGCTTCGTCGCAGGCGAGGACGGATAGATCTCCATGCCCGGAGAAATGGGCGTCGCACAGGCAATCGCGCCACGCGGCGTTCCCGGCTCATACGGCAGGACCGAGCGGGCGATCTTGGGCGACCCATCCTCGTTCACCACCGGCTTCTTCGTGGCGGGATCCATCACCGGCGTCCCGAACTCCACCAGGCACATGCGGCAGTTGCCGGCGATCGGCAGCTTCGGATGGTAGCAGTAGTGCGGGACTTCCTGCGCGGCGATCTGACAGGCCTGAAGCATCGTCGTGGGCACGAGCTTGCCCTGCCAGTCGGGCATCATCTTCGGCACGTCGATCTCCCGGCCGTCGACCTTGATCCGGATCTTCTCGACGGGCGGTGGCGCCGTGGGCGCCGGTGCGGTGGTCGGTGCGTTGGACATGGTCGAAATCGTCAATGGTGCGCGGTGGGGATGATTCCCTTGGCACGGGCTTCCTCGTCAGCCTTGCCACGGGCCACGAAGTCATCCTTGAACTTCTTCACGAAGGACAGGACCGGCCACGCGGCCGCCTCGCCGAAGGCGCAAATGGTGCGGCCCTGAATATTCTGTGCGATGTGCAGAAGATAATCCGCATCCTGACTGCGTCCGCCTCCGGTCGTCATGCGGTGCAGTGCCTTCGACATCCACAACGCGCCTTCGCGACACGGCGTGCATTGGCCGCAGCTTTCGTGGGCGTAAAATTCCGAGACATTGGCGAGGACATCCACGATCTCCCGGGTGTCGTCCATCACGATCACCGCTCCGGAGCCGGACATCGTCCCGGCCTGCTGCAACGAATCGAAGTCATACGGCAGGTCGAGCAGGTCGGTGTCCACCGCCACCATCTGGCCGTCCGCACCCTTCTTGCGGAGTTTGAACTTCTCTCCGGCCTTCAGGACCTTGGAGGAGGATCCGCCGGGGATGATCGCCTTCAACGTGCGACCGGCCTTCAGCCCTCCGCCGAAATTCTCGTTGAAGATGACTTCACCCAACGTGACCTTGCCGACCTCGACCTCGAAATAGCCTGGCTTCCGGACGTCGCCGCTCAGGGAAATGATGCGTGTGCCGGTGTTGTTCGGCGTTCCCAGCTTCGAGTACTCCGCACCGCCCATGTTCACGATGTGCCGGACATGACACAACGTCTCCACGTTGTTCACGATCGTCGGGCACATGTAGAGCCCCAACACGGCCGGGAAATAGGGAGGCTTGATGCGCGGATAGGGCCGCTTGCCTTCGAGGGATTCAATCAGGCCGGTCTCTTCGCCGCAGATGTAAGCGCCCGCACCGCGATGGACGTGGATTTCGAGATCCGCTCCTGAGCCCAGGATGTCCTTTCCGAGGAAACCCTTCGCGCGCGCCTCATCCAACGCCTTGTTGAGCAATCGCGCCGCGTGCGGCATCTCACCACGGATGTAGATGTAAGCCAGTTTCACGTCGTTGGCCCAGCATGAGATGATCATGCCTTCGACCAACTGGTGCGGATCCTTGTGCAGGATCTGGCGGTCCTTGAACGTGCCCGGCTCCGACTCGTCCGCGTTGCAGATCAGATAAATCGGCTTGCCGCTCCGCCGATCCACAAAACTCCATTTGAGTCCCGCGGAGAACCCGGCGCCACCACGCCCGCGCAATCCGGATTTCAGGACTTCATCCCGGATCACCTCGCGAGGTGACATCTTTTTTCCGTCCGGGAGATCCCGCCCCGGCGTGGCCAGCGCCTTGCGCAGGGCCTCGTAACCGCCGTGACGGATGTAGCACTCGATGTCGGGCGTGTAACCCGGCTGATCGGCGTGCTTCAGGATGAGTCTGTGCTCTTGAGGCATGGTCGTACTTGACTCGAAAGATTTCTCCGCTAAGGTCGCCGGCCTATCGACTGCCCGATGGTGTAACGGTAGCACAGCAGACTCTGGATCTGTTTGTCATGGTTCAAATCCATGTCGGGCAGCCAACTCAAGGTTTCGAATGAGTTGGCCTTCTTCAACGGTTCTCCCCACGACCCAGTTTCCACAGTTTCCTTCGCTGCGTGCTTTACTGCATGCATCCCTGCGGTTCCGCGCACGTCTGTGCTCCACGCCACGCCGCCACGCTCCAGCGAGGCACCCAGGAGCGATCCTGAGGGCTTCGGAGAGAGTTTGGTGCGGAGGTGTTTCATGGACTCAGATCAGCGACCCCGGCTCAGGATCCGGTCGCAGTCCGCGGCCGTACATTTTTCCACGAGATCGTCGTTCACCATCACCACAGGCGCCGTGCCGCAGCTCGCGAGGCATTCCACAAATTCAACCGTGAACTTGCCATCCGCCGTGGTCTGCGGACCGTGCTTGTGGGCATCCAGACCGAGTTTTTCGACGAAGTGCTTCCGCAGCGCATCTGAACCTGCCAGCGAGCAGCTCAACGTCCGGCACACCTTCACCTGGGTCTTGCCCAGCGGCGTCTGACGGAACATCGGGTAGAACGTCACCAACTCCTGGACGTTGATCGGCTGCAAACCCAGTTTGGCCGCCGTCCAGTCCACCGCTTCCGGCGAGACGTAACCAAAGTGCTCCTGCAACGCGTGCAGGAACATCAAGGACGCACTCCGCTTCTGGGGATAGTGCGTGGTCAGCTCATCGAGCTGGGCCTCCAATTTGGCAGGAACACTAAAGCTCATGTCTCGGGCTGGGATTACCGGTCCGCCTCACCCATGACGAAGTCGATCGATCCAAGGATCGAGACGACATCGCTCATCAGGTGACCAGGGAGGATTTCGGGGAGAATGCTCAGGTTGACGAACGATGGTGCGCGGATCTTGAGCCGGTGCGGCGTTCCGCCGCCCCGGGAATGAATGAAGAACCCGAGTTCGCCCTTGGGATTCTCCGCACCGAAATAGACTTCGCCCGGCGGGGCATTGATGCCCTGCGTGACCAGCATGAACTGGTGGATCAACTCCTCCATGCTCGTCAGCACCTTGGCCTTGGGAGGCAGGAACACCTTGCCATCCGCCACCTGCACAGGCTCGTGCCCGGCATTTTCATAACCGCCCGGCAGCTTCTGGATCGCCTGGCGCAGGATGCGCACGCTCTGCCGCATTTCCTCCTGCCGAACCTGGTAACGATCGTAGCAGTCCCCGATCGTTCCGACCGGGATGTCGAACTCCAGATCCTTGTAGCACAGATAAGGAGCGGCTTTCCGCACGTCGTAATCCACACCACAACCACGCAGGTTGGGACCGGTCAGTCCATAGTTGATGGCCCGATCCCGGGGGATCACACCCACGTCCCGGGTCCGATCGACGAAGATGCGGTTGCGGGTCAGCAACCGGTCCACGTCCTCCAGCGTCATCAGGACTTCATCACAGAACTTCAGGACCTTGGCCGCCCATCCCGGAGGGAGGTCCCGCGTCACACCACCGATGCGTGTATAGCTCGTGGTGAACCGCGCCCCTGTCAGCCATTCCGCGAAATTATAGATCTTCTCGCGTTCCGTGAACGTGTGGAGGAACACCGTCAGGGCGCCCACGTCCATCGCGAAGGCTCCCAGCCCCAGCAGGTGCGCCGAAATCCGCGCCAACTCGCAGCAGATCACCCGGATGTACTGGCAGCGTGGCGGGAGGGAATCATGGATGCCCAGCAACTTCTCCACCGCCAGCGCATAGGCCACGTTGTTGGCCAGCGGCGCGAGGTAATCCAGTCGATCCGTGTAAGGGATGAACTGGTTGTAGGTCATGTTCTCCGCGATCTTCTCGTCACCCCGGTGCAGGTAACCGAGATCCGGCATGGCCTTGGTGATCGTCTCGCCATCCAACTCGATCAACACCCGCAACACCCCGTGAGTCGAGGGATGGGACGGACCCATGTTGAGGACCAGCTTGTCGCCGTGCAGGTCCTGCAATTCGTCGCTCGAAGCCGCTGCGGCCGCGGCTCGGACGCCGGGATCGCGAAACTCGATGGTCTGGGAATTCGCCATGGGGAAATCGCCTTATGCCTCGGGGGTCCGCGCCCGCGGTTCGCGGGCGATGCTCTCCGCTGTGCTCGCCACCGTCACAAACGGTCCGCCTTCCAGCGGGGCCTGCCGGGTGAACGCCACCTCGGGGAGCGAAGTCTCCTTACCGGCCAATGGGAAATCCTTCCGCAACGGATGATACGGGTATCCGTCCCACATCAGGATGCGGCGCAGATCAGGGTGTCCGGAGAACCGGATGCCCATCATGTCGTAGACCTCGCGCTCATGCCAATCAGCGGTGCGCCACACGCTCGAAACCGTCGGCACTTCGCCCTTTTCCTCGGTCACGCTCGTCTTCAGGCGCAGGTGCTGCCCGTGTCCCAGACCCAAGAGCTCGTAAACGACTGTCCAACGCGGGTCTTCGCCGTAATTGTCCACGCTGGCCAGGTCCAGAAGCATGTCGAACCCCAGCACGTCCCGCGCATGCAGGCAGACGTCCGCGATACGCCCTGCGTCCAGCACCACCAGTGTCGCTTCTCCCCGGAACTCCGTTGGCGCGGAAATCACCTCCGGGAACGCGTCCCGAAGCTGGCGTGCAAGTTCAAGTGCGGTTGCCACGTTCAGGCCTTGGGTTTGCGGGTTTCTTCGAGGCTCGTCGCTGAAATCTCAAGTCCCAGGCGGCCGTACTTGCTCGGGCCGGAATCGCGCTTCAGATCCCGGGTGATCGGCTCACGACCCACCTTCTCCTGCAACCGGATCAACGCGTCCAACAATGCCTCGGGACGCGGCGGGCAACCTGCGATGTAAACGTCCACCGGAACGATGTTGTCCACACCCTGGAGCACCGCGTAGGAGCGATACATGCCGCCCGTCGATGCACACGCTCCCATTGCGATCACCCACTTCGGCTCGGCCATCTGCTCGTAGATGCGGCGGACGGCGAGGGCCATCTTGTAAGTCACGGTGCCGGCCACGATCATCACGTCTGACTGACGGGGAGAGAACCGCATCACCTCGGAACCAAACCGGCTGATATCAAACCGGCTGGCGCCCGCTGCCATCAGTTCAATGGCGCAACACGCAAGGCCCATGGGCATGGGCCACAACGAGTTCTTTCGGAACCAGTTCAGCGCTGCGTCGAGCTGTGTGTGCACGACCTCACCCTCGATTTTCGAGTTGTACCCGTACTCAGTGGTCTGCAGGCGGGCAGAAGTCGTCAGCGCAGTGGTCTCCATAGGGAAAGTGGCCCGACCCATCGGGCGGCGGACCGCGGCAAACTATGGTTGGCCCTACGGGCCTGCAAGCGGCTTTTGTGAATTCTTTCACAAAGTCCCGGACACCCACCGCAATGGGCCCGTTTTCAGCTTCGTTTCCGCAAAAATCCGTCCTCGGATTTAACCTTCGCAAGGTATTCAATCGCCTCCGAAAAGGAACCTGCCCCCATGTTCGCTTCCACCCCACCCCATCCCCAGGGGGCGACTCGGAGGACTTGTCGTGCCGTCATCGGTACGACCTGTCTTGCCGTCGCCGTTGCTGCGGCCGACCCGGATGCCACCGACCTGACCCAACTCAGCCTCGAGGATCTCCTCGAACTGAAGGTGGAGAGCGTCACCGCCGCCTCCAAACGCACGCAACTCACCACCGACGCCCCGGCCTCCGTGACCGTCGTCGACCGGGAACAGATCCGGCGCCTCGGCTACCAGAGCCTGGCCGACATCCTCCGGGGGGTCCGTGGATTCTACGTTTCCTACGACCGGAACTACGCCTACCTCGGCACCCGTGGGTTCGGCCGGCCGGGTGACTACAACTCACGCCTGCTCTTTCTCGTGAACGGCCAACGCGTCAACGACGGCCTGACCGAAGGTTCACTCATCGAAAGCGGTGCCATCGTGGACGTGGACCTCATCGAGCGGGTGGAGGTTGTCCGCGGGCCCGGATCTGCCATGTACGGCAGCAGTGCCTTTTTCGGGGTGGTCAACATCATCACCCGGGATCCAAAGACCTTCCATGCCGGCGAGGCCTCCTTCGAAGGCGGGAGCCCCGGGTATTACAAGGGGCGCTTCTCCCTGGGACACCACTATGACAACGAGGTTGAATTCCTCGTGTCCGGGACCTTGATGAACCGTTCCGGCTGGGAGTCACTGTACTATTCCGAGTTCGACACCCCCCCGGACTCCACCGGCCGGGCCAACGGGATGGATCATGAGGAGGCGCAAAGCGCCTTTGGCCGCCTTGCCTGGAAGGGCATCAGCCTCGAGATCGGTTACGTCAACCGCCTCAAGCAACTCCCCACCGCCCCTTACGGCACGATCTTCGGGGATAACCGGGCCGAAACGACCGACATGCTCGCGTATGGCCGGCTCCGACTCGAACACCAGTTCGAGAACGAGATCGAACTCGTTGCCAACGTCGCCCTCAACCAGAACGACTACGACGGCCGCTATCCGTACGACGACGCAGCGCCATTTTTCCCGGGCGTACCGTTCCTCCAGTACGACGATTACCGTTCGCGCTGGATCGGTGAGGAAATCCTGCTCCGCCGGGGATTCTGGGATCGGCTGACGCTGACGGCCGGGTTTGAGGGCCGCCAGAACGTCCAGGAGGACCAGTTCACGTATTCGCGCGATCCCGACTTCCAACTGCAGTCGGAACGCCGCTCCACCAGCCTCTGGGGCGCTTACGCCGAGGCGGATTGGAAGGCGCTGGAGTCCCTCAGCTTCACGGTGGGAGGACGGTACGACCAATACTCCTTCGGTCCGGATTCCTGGAATCCCCGCATCGCCGGCATCTGGAAGGCGCTTCCCGAAACCACCTTCAAGCTGGTTTACGGCACCGCCTTCCGGGCACCCAGCGCCTACGAACTCTTCTATTCCGATGGCAATCTCTCCAACAAGGCCAACCCCAGCCTGATGCCGGAGTCCATCCGGACCTACGAGGCCATCCTGGAGCAACAACTCGGCAAACACGCCCGGATCTCCCTCTCCGCCTACCGATTCGAGGCGGATGACCTGAGCAGCCAGGTGGTGGACCCGTCGGACCACCTTCTTGTCTATCGCAACATCGACAGTGCTCGCGGCCAGGGCATCGAGGCCGAGTTCGATGGACACTTCGGCCATGGCTGGCGGACCCGCATTGGATACGCCCTGCAGGAATCCGAGGACGACACCACGGGGATTCACCTCAGCAATTCGCCTCGGCATCTGGTCCAGGGGCAACTGATCGTACCCTTGTGGGATGACAGGCTGACGGCGGCCATCGAAGGTCGGTACATCTCCAACCGTTCCGCAGGCAGCGACGCTGTCTCGGATGCGCAGTTCGTCCTGAACCTGACCCTGTTCACCTATCGATGGATCAACGGCGTCGAATTGTCGGCGTCCGTCTACAATCTTCTGGACCGACGCTACTCGGATCCCGCCGGATCGGAGTTGAGGCAGCAGCTGGTCGAACAGGACGGTCGCACCTTCCGCGTCAAGCTGACGTACGCCTTCTGAGCATGACTTCGCACTCCATCTTTCGATGCGTGCCGGGTCTGGCTCCACCGCACGCGGCAGGACTTGCCGGTCTCTGGCTGCTCTTGACGATCTTTTTGACCCCACACCTGGCCGCCCAGAATCCGTCCAAGCCCCCTTCGGCTCCCGAACCGGTGCTCAAGGCCGCGTTGCTGATGAAGATCCTTCCCTTCATCCAATGGCCGACGAATACCTTCGCCAGTACGAACGATCCCATCGTGATCGTCGTCGTGGATGCCACCGACATCCACGACCAACTCCGGAAGTACACCGCCAGCCAGCCCATCGGCGGTCATCCCGTGGTCGTCCATCGAAGCCTGGCGGACAGCGAGCAAGTCCACGTCCTGTTCGTGGGCCGCGAGCACCGACGCGGACTCGAAGATCTGACTCCCCGCATTGCAGACCGGCCCGTACTTACGGTTGGGGAGCAAACGGGGTTTGCGGAGAACGGTGGAATCATCAACATCCTCGTCAAGGATCAGCGGCCGAGCCTCGAAATCTCGCGTGAGGCCGCATCCAGGGTCGGCATCCGGTTCAGCTCGAACCTCGCCCTGCTCAAGTCGATCCACTGGATTCGCGGATCCGACCCTAAATGAAGTTCCCAGTACCACGTTCGCTGCGCGCCCGGCTCATCGCCACCAGTCTCATGACCACGGTGGTGGCGGTCATCCTGCTGGGCGCGGGCGTGCTGTGGTCGGACTACCGCAACTCCATGCGACGGGCCCTCGACGAACTCCGGGAGGACGCCCGCTTCGTGGCCCAGCTCGCGGCCGCTGCCATCGCCTTTGATGATGCGGAAGGTGCAGACCGCCAGTTCACGCTCCTGACGCAGAAACAGGGCGTCGCCGGCGCAGCCCTGTTCGCGGGGGACGGTTCCCACTTTGCCTCCCGTGGGGCCACCAATCAGACCTTCACCGCCCCGATGCCCGGGCCGTTCTCGACCGCCTTCCCGACGACCACACTCGTCGTCCCCGGAGACCACCCGACCCCGGGCGACCCCACCCGACAGGAGCGTCTCCTCCTGCCCTATCCCGTCACCGGCAAGTCGGGATCGGACTGGACTCCGCTCGACGCGCGCATCGGCATCCTCGAACCGGTGATCGTCGACGGGCGTCGCCAGGGAACCCTGTACATCGAACTCGACCTTTCCCCGCTGCGCGCACGTCTCCAGCGCTCCACGAGCCTGCTCCTCCTGCTGGTCCTCGGGGTCCTCGTGGTGTCCGCCTGGCTGACCTCCATCCTCCAACGCCAGATCTCCAAGCCCGTCGACGCGTTGGTCTCCACCATGGCCGAGGTCGCCACCCGTCAGGATTACTCCCGCCGTGCTGCCGCCACCGCCGTTCCCGAATTCTCGAAGCTCGCGGAAGGATTCAACGACATGCTCCTGCAAGTGCAGGAACGCGACGCTGCCCTCGAAGTCCGTGTCGAGGAACGCACGCGTGAACTCGCCGCCACCAACCTGCAACTCCAGCAGGCCATCGCCGAAACCCGCCAACTCGCTGAAGCCGCCGAGGCCGCCAACCGCGCCAAGAGCGAGTTCCTCGCCACCATGTCCCACGAGATCCGGACCCCGATGAACGGCATCATCGGCACCACGGAACTCCTGCTCGACACCGCGCTCAACGCCGACCAGTCCGAGCTCGCCCGCACCTCCCGGAGTTCCGCCGAGTCCCTGCTCCGGATCCTCGATGACATCCTGGACTTCTCGAAGATCGAGGCCGGACGCCTCACCCTCGAGGAAGCCGAGTTCGACCTCGAGGAACTCATCGAGACCACCTGCGAACTCCACGCGGTCAACGCCTTCGCCCACTCCCTCGACTTCAACGTCAGCCTCTCACCCCAGTTCCCGCGCCGGATCTGTGGCGATTCCGGCCGATTCCGTCAGATCCTCAACAACCTCCTCAGCAACGCCCTCAAGTTCACCAAGAAGGGCGAAATCTCCGTCTTCGGCGACACCTCGCCAGCACCGGAAGGCGATCCCGTCCCCCTTCCACGCATCCGCATCGCCATTCGTGACACCGGCATCGGCATCACCCCGGAGCAGCGTCCACTCCTCTTCCGGTCCTTTTCCCAGGCCGACGCCTCGACCACCCGCCGATTCGGCGGCACCGGCCTTGGACTCGCCATCACCCGCCGTCTCGTCGAACTGATGGGTGGCAAAATCGATTTCGAAAGCACCTCCGGCCGCGGATCCACCTTCACGCTGGAAATTCCCTGCGTCATCACCGAGCCCGTTCGAAACAACGCTTCCACACCCCACCCCGACCTCGTCGCCCTCATCCGCACCGGTAACGCCCGCACCGACGAGGTCATCGCCACCTACCTCGAAACCCTCGGTGTCGCTGTCGTGGCCGCCGAAGATTCCAGTGCCCCCGTCAGCCTCGATTTCGTCCGTTATCCGACCTTGTCGGCGCCGCCCCACGGCGCCCTGCCTGACTTCCAACGCATCGGCGTCATCGACTCCGTCCGCCGTCCCCCGCCCAGTCACGTCGCCGCCGCCAAGTTCCATCAGGTCCTGACCAAGCCCATCCGCCGTTCTGCCCTGCGTGCTGTCATCCAGGGACTCGCCCGCCCGGGGCACACACCCCTCTTCGACAAACCCACGCCCATCCCCGCGCCGTCCCCCACACCTCCAGCGCCCTCACCCAACAGCCGTACCCGAATCCTCGTCGCCGAGGATCATCCGGTGAACCAGGAACTGTCCCGCCAGATGCTCCGGCGCCTCGGCTTCGAAATCGACATCGCCGAGAATGGGCTCCAGGCGCTCCGTCGCATGGAGGAACGCCCCTACGAGGTCGTGCTCATGGACTGTCAGATGCCCGAGATGGACGGCTTCGAAGCCACCCGCCGCATCCGGAACCTCGAAAAGGCCGAACCCGGCCGACCGCGGGCCCACATTGTCGCCATGACGGCTTCCGTCCTCGAACGCGACCGCCAACTCTGCATCGTCGCCGGCATGGACGACTTCGTCGCCAAACCCGTGCGCAAGGCCGAACTCATCCGCGCCCTCCGCAAGGTCCTGCCCGTCCCAGAGTGAATCGTCGACTCCCCCCCTTCGACGTAGCAGTCGACGTCAGGAGGCTGTCGAAGTAGTTCGAAGTTCGAAGTTTCAAGTTTCAAGCCAGCAAGCCTCCTCACATCGGCGACTACCCCCCTCGACGTAGCAGTCGACGTCAGGAGGCTGTGGAAGAAGTTCGAAGTTCGAAGTTTCAAGCCCCGATCGACCGTACCGGGTCTCACGCGACCGCCAGAAATCCCAACCCCTCCCGGAACACCCCGGGCTCCACCCCGAGCTCACGCCGCATCGGCCCCGGATCCCCGACATTGTCCTCCATCAACATCAACAACTGGTCGCGGTTCAGTGGTGGCGGTCGACGCAGGACAACGCCGAATACCCACTCCGCAACCGCCGCCTGAAGCCCCGCCACCCCCCACGGAACCGGCAACAGCCATCGACGCCTCCCGGTCACCCGAAGGATCGCCTCCATCACTTCGCGCAACGTCACCCGCTCCAGCCCGCAGAGATCGTACGTCCTGCCAATGGTCGCGGGTCGGACCAAGGCCTCCGCGAAGCACCGCGCCACGGAATCCACCGCGATGGGTTGGAACTGCATCCGCCCCCCCCCGATCAACGGCAGGACCGGCGACCAGCGGCTCATCCGCTCGAAGAAGTTCACGAACCCGTCCCCCACCCCGTACACAATCGACGGCCTCAGGATCGTCCACGCCAGCCCGCTGGACCGGACCAGCGCTTCGGCGGCAGCCTTCGTCCTCTGGTAACGTGCCCTCCCTTCAGGCCGCGCTCCCAGTGCGCTCATCTGCACCCAACGTCTCACGCCGGCCGCACGCGCCGCCTCCAACAGGTGCCGCGTACCGTCCACATGCACCCGATCATAGGTCTGATCCCCAACCTCCGAGATGATCCCGACCAGATGCACCACCGCCTCACAACCGCGGCAGGCCTCCACCAATCCCGCCGGCTCCAGCACCGACGCCTGCACCACCTCCACTCCGTCCATCCGCGCCCGCGTGCCACGCGCCAGCACACAGACGGAATGACCGGAGGCCAGCAAGGCCGCCACCACGCGGCGTCCCACGAATCCGCTGCCTCCCGTGACCAGAACCTTCATGGCTCCACACTAACCCCAAAACGTCCGTCTGTATCCGGACTCCGGGAATTTACCCCGGAATCGGGAGTTCATCCATCCGCAGATGGCGCAGATTGCGCAGATAGAAAGGCAGAAGTGCCGAAATCAGACCCCGGCGGAGTCTCACCTTGTGGGTGTGGGACCAACTCGATCCAAGCCCCAGATTATCTGCGTCATCGGCGCCATCTGCGGATGCAACAAGCGTCCTCAGTTTCACCTCGACGGCGCCGTCCGTGCCCAATCCCCCAAACCGTCCCACCACCGTCCGACCGGAAGGCGGACCACGCTTCGCCACAGCACCCCCTTCACCTCCGCCCGGGTTACCTTGATCCGTCGGGTCGGGTCCAGCACCCCGCCGCCGCGCAGCTTCTGCAAGGTGCGCATCCCGAGCAACGCCGGCCAGGCGCAGGCGAGGCGCATCCGGACCTGACCTCGCGGCAGCGAGGTCGTGTAACGCCAACCTGCCTCCAGGTGCGTGTCCGCCCGCTTGAGCCACCGGTCATAAACCGGCTTCAGTCGCCCTTCGTTGGCCGGATTCCGCAGGTCGGCCGGACGCAAACCCGCATCCGACAATTCGTCGGCCGGCAGATAACACCGGCCGTTCCCAAGATCCTTTGGCAAGTCGCGCAGGATGTTGACCAACTGCAATCCCTGCCCGAACCGGATGCCGTCCGCCAACAGCCTCTGCTCGAAGGCGGTGTCCGCCTTGAAAAGGTGGGCGAGACGCATCCGCGTCCAGAACTCACCCACACAGCCAGCCACCCGATAGGTGTAATCATCCAGCGCCGCCGCGTTGGGCAGTGTTGCCAACCCGCCCGTCCCGAGGCTGCCAAACCGATGGAGATCCAATTCCTGCCCCCCGGTGATGACCTCCAGCACCGACCGAATCCGTCCGACGTCTCCCGCCTCCAAACCGCCCAGCGCCGCCAGCGCCTCCTCGATGCGTACCAGCAACAGCCGTTCCGCCGGACTGGATCCCGCATCCTGCGCGGCGACCAGGCGCGAGAAATCGAGGGGCGTGGAACGTTCGCCAGGATCCGGACACGCAGCGCATCCAGGGCCTGCAAACGCTCCTCCACCGGCACCAACTCCGTATCGGCGATCGTGTCCGTCGCCCGGGCCAACAGGTAGGCGAGCCCGATGGGACGTCCGATGCCGCCGGGAAGGACGCGCAGGGTCAGGTAGAAGCTGCGCGAAACATCACGCAACAGGTTCGTCAGCAGATCGGAGGAAGCACCAGCCGGCACGCCCGCGACTCAAGCACGGCGGACGCAACCGTCGCAATCGCGGGCATCAGCACAGCTTCACTTCGGGTGCATCTTGCTTCCGCCTTTCTGCGCCCTCGCCTGCCGGACAGCCCCGCGGCATGGTCAACCCGTTCATGCCGGACCCCGTTCCATCCCCCGAAAGCCCAGCCTTCCCGGCGCCCGTCCTGCGCGTCGCCGGCCCCGATGACATCCCGGTGATCCGTCGACTGGCGCACGACATCTGGTGGCACTGTTACCGGGGCATGATCCCGGACGAACAGATCGCCTTCATGCTCGACTGGATGTACGCCACGGAGGTCATCCAGGAATCCCTCCACACCGGGACCCGCTGGGTCATCCCCGAACTCGCCGGACAACCCGTCGGGTTCATTTCCTGGTCCCTCCACCCGGACACCCGGACCGTCCACCTCCACAAACTCTACCTCCACCCAGCACAGCACGGACGCGGCACCGGCCAGTTCCTCCTCGCTCATGTCCGCGATTCCGCCCGCGCGGTCGGAGCCGACCACGTCGAACTCCGCGTCAACCGCCGGAACCTCCCTGCGATCCGCGCCTACCGGCGCGCCGGCTTCGTCCAGGTCCGGGACCTGTGCGAAGACATCGGAAACGGGTTTGTCATGGACGACCATGTCCTCATGCTCCCCGTCACATGATCGAGGTCGAAGGCCTGACCAAACTCTACGGTGACTTCGCTGCCGTGACCGCGCTGTCCTTCAGCGTGCAACCCGGCGAACTCCTGGGCCTTGTCGGACCCAACGGCGCCGGCAAGACCACCACCCTCCGTTCCCTCGCCGGCATCATTCCGGCCACCCGCGGCACCATCCGCATTGCCGGACACGACCTCGCCACCGATCCCGTCGGGGCCAAGCGCGAACTCGCCTTCTTCTCGGACGAACCCCGGCTCTTCGAATACCTCACGATCCGTCAGCACCTCGACTTCACCGCGCGTCTGTATCAGGTGCCGGACGCCCCCGCGCGCTACGCCCGACTGCTGGAAGAACTCGAACTCACGTCGAAGGCCGACCAACTCCCCGGCGACCTCTCCCGCGGCATGAAGCAGAAGGTCCAGATCGCCTGCGGCCTCCTGCATTCGCCCAGGGTGATCTTCTTCGACGAACCGCTCACGGGTCTCGATCCCCTCGCCATCCGCCGGATGAAGGACACCATCCGCCGCCTCGCCACCGAGGGAGCGGCGGTCGTCCTCAGCTCCCACCTGCTCCACCTCGTCGAGGAACTCTGCTCCCGCATCCTCATCCTCAAGAACGGCACCAAGGTCGCCGACGGCACCGTCGACCAGATCCGCAGCCAGTTCGCCGCCGATGACGCCGGCGCGGACCTCGAGGAGGTCTTCATCCGCATCGCCACCGGGACCGGCACCCCACCGCCGCCGCCGCCACCCCCTCCGGCCCCCTGAACCCCGCGCCCATGGGAAACAACCTCCTCCCGGTCATCTCGGCGCTGTGGTTCCTTCAGTCGCGCAGCCTCTACAACGCCACCAAGGCCCGACTTCTCCGCCTTCGCCAACCCCGCTACCTGATCGGTGGGATCGTGGGCATTGGATACCTGGGCAGTCTTCTTCCGCCGCTTCTTCCAGACCCGCGCCACCCCCCACATCGGCGGATGGGATCTGTCCCCGGAGACAGCCGGATGGATCGAAGCCGCCGCCGCCCTCGCGCTGGCCGTGTACGCCGTGAGCGTGTGGATCTTCGCCGGCGATCGCGCCAGCCTCGCCTTCACGGAGGCAGAGGTCTCCTTCCTCATGCCGGCCCCGGTCAGCCGAAGTGCCCTGCTGAACTTCCGACTCCTCCGCGCCCAACCCGGCATCCTCCTCTCCAGCTTCTTCTTCAACCTCTTCACCGGGCGTTCCCATTCGCTCTTCGAGTGGTTCAGCCACGGCTTCACGCTGTGGCTGGTCTTCTCGTTGCTCTTCCTGCATTCGATCGGCGCGTCCTTCGCCGTCCAGCGCCTGACCGAACGCGGCCTCGCCGGCTGGCGCCGTCGGCTCGTGGTCCTGGCGGTCGTCCTGTGTCTGGTCGGTGCGGTCTTCGCATGGATCCAGGCCGCCCCGGCCGCCGCGCCCGTGCGCGACCTCGACGCCCTGCAGGACCGGATCCGAGCGCTCATGTCCGCCGGACCCGCCCCGTGGCTGCTCGCTCCGTTCCGCTGGGTGGTCCGCCCCTGGTTCACACGATCGCCTTCCGAGTTCCTTGGGGCCCTCGGTCCCGCCCTGCTGATCCTCGTCGGCCACTACGTCTGGGTCGTGCGCGCCAATGTGTCGTTCGAGGAAGCCGCGCTCGAAGCCTCGCGCAAGGCCGCCGTCATGCTGGCCGCCGCCCGCTCCGGAAACCTGCATCAACTCGCGCCGCCCAAGGTGCGACGTGATCCCTTCCCGCTGCCGGCCCTCGGTTTCCCGCCGCTGGCCCTGCTGTGGAAGAACCTCATCGCCGCCGGTCAATTGTTCACCGGACGCATCTGGTTCTTCGCCCTGCTGGGCATTGGCACGTTCGTCGCCACCAGCGCCCTCACACGCGGAGCGTTCTCCGGGCTCCAGAACGCCAGCATGATCGCCACCTCCGTCTCGATGATGCTCCTCCTGATGTCCCTCCTCCTCGGAGCCCAGGTGGTCCGACATGACTTCCGGTCCGACCTCGCCCAGATGGACATGTTGAAGTCCCTGCCCCTGCCGGCGTGGCAGGTCGTCCTCGGCCAATTGCTCGCGCCGATCGTCATCCTCACCGCCTTCCAATGGCTGCTCCTGGGCGTGCTGGTCGGTGGGTCGCTCGGCCTTTCCGGCAAGCCCGACGGCACCATCGCCCCCTGGCGGTTTCCCGGTGTCCTCGCCGCCGCACTCCTGTTCCCCGGGATCAACGCCCTGGTGCTCCTGCTGCCCAACACCATCGCCCTCCTCTTTCCCGCGTGGGCCGGGACACAGCAGGGCCGCGGCGGCGGCATTGAGGTCATGGGCCAGCGCCTGGTCTTCAGCCTCGGCTTCGCCCTGGTGCTGGTGATCGGACTCCTGCCCGCGGGCATCGTCGGTGGCCTGTGCTGGTGGATCGCCCAACTCGTCGTCGGCCCGGCCTGGGCGCTGCCCATCGCCGCCCTTCCCGCCGCCCTGGTCCTCCTCGCCGAGTTCGCGGCCGGCGTCTGGGGCCTGGCCTTCGCCTTCGACCGTTACGACGTCACTTCGCCGTGAGCCGCCCGGCCCGTGCGCGTTCGATGACGAAGTCCACCAACTCCGCCGAACGGAAGAAGCCCTCGAACATGTTGTGCCCCTGGCCCGGCAGCACGACCAGCTTCACCAACCCGCCGGCTCCCGCCGCCTGATAACGGCGCACGAATTCGCCCGAGTTCGCCGGCAACGGCACCACCACATCCTGGTCCCCATGGATCAGGAACGCCGGCACTCCCGCCCGCGCCAGCACCTCCACCCGTGAGATCGGGTTCAGCTCGGTCAACCGCGCCGTCAGTTCCGCCGGGGTCACCCCATACGCCGGCGCTGCGTTCGTCACCCCCGGATAACTCCGGACGTCGTACACCGGATAGATCCCCGCCACTCCGGAGATCCACTCCGGCCGCATCGTTCCCCAGCTCACCGTCAGCAATCCGCCGCGGCTCCGCCCCAGCAGGCAGCCCTTCGTCGCGAACCCACGCCGCACCAACTCCGCATGCAACGCATCGAAGGCCGCATGGCTCTTCGGACTCCCGTAGGCTTCGCCCACGTCCACCCCCACCACCGCCACACCCGCCGCCACGAACCGCTCGTGCATCCAGCGCTCCGCCTCGTCCGGAAGCGGTGGCAACGTGGGACCATAGAGAACCCACGGCTGCGGATTCGTCCGTTTCTCCTCGGGCGGCAGGTAGAGGAAGGCAGGACGCCCGGCCACCATGAAGTTCTCCGTGCCCGGCAGCTTCAATCCGGGCCAGGTCACCGGCGTCCGCCGCTGGGTCTCCAGCCACGGCCCCACCTTCTCCGCCCACACCCGGCCGTGTTCCCGCAAACCGGCAGCGCTGAAGTGCACCCCCTGCCCACCCGCTTCCCGCATCGCCCCCACCAACAGGTCCGTGTTCGGCCCCTCCAACGCCACACCCTTCGTCCACAACGCCGCCTGCGCCCGACGGATGTCTTCCGAGCCCGGATCATCCGGCGTGTGATAACTCGCCTGCGCCACCATCCACGGCACCTCCCACCCAGCCTCCCGACGTACCCCGCGGATCACGTCGCCGAGATACTGCGTGTACAACCCACCCACCAACGTCCGCGTCGCATCCCGCTGGTTCGCGTCCGATTCCCCCTGATGCCACAGCACCGCGCGGCATCCGCGGATTCCCAATCCCTTCACCCGCGCCGAAAGATTCGCGAACAGGCCGCCCCGGCTTTCCCAGACACCCGATTCCAAGGCGCGCACATTGGACATCACCGTCGGCGGATTCGTGAACTGGGCTCCTGCCGGAAGCCACTCCCGCACGCTCGTGCCACCGGCGCCCACGGCCACGAGACCCACCGGCACCCCGAACCGCTGGACGATCGCCTCCGCAAACGGCGGCATGAAACTGCCTCCGCCCCCACCGGCTCCCGGCTGCGGATCATCCGCCACCTGCCATCCGTTCGGACCCAGCGCCGACACCCTCCCCGACGTCGTCCGCTGTCGTTCCTCTCCGTGGTTCGCCGAGTTCGATTGCCCCGCCACCACGAAGACCTCGCCCACGCCCACCCGTTCCACCTCCCCGAGGGATTCCTCGCGTGTCCCATCCCGCAACCGCACGGAAACCCGGTACCAACCACCGGCCGGCACCGTGACCGTTCCCCGAATTGCGTGGCACCCGCCTCCACCGATTGCACCCTCACCCACGCTCCATCTGCCGTTCCCGACCACCCGCACCTCCACCACACCCGTGGCCCCGGCCTTGAGTGTCCCCGACACCGGAATCTCCCCGGCCTCCCAACGCGCCCGTTGGATCACCTGCCGCTCGGTCGGTTCCACCAAGGCAGCGTCCACCACCACGCCGCACGTCAGCACCAACGACACCACGACCACGCGACACCACCCACGCCATCGCCCCAACGAACGACACACACCAGGGAATCCATCCCGAAAGGCTAGGCGCCCGCATCCCCGCTTCCCAGCACGGATCCAACCGCGCCCATGCTGCCGGCGCATCTTGAAACTGCCCCCGCACGCAACGGGGTGGCGACGTCCTCGTCGCCGTTCCAAAGCCATTCCCAAGGCGATGAGCACATCGCCGCCCCGAATCCTTTCCAAAAGGGGAAGTGTCAAAATGCACCCCCGCCCTGGCCGCAACGCGGCGCACGGTGACAGCCCATGGGTGGAGCGGAGCGGAACCCTGGGTCACCCCACCCCATGACACCTCGCCCCAACGGGGCGAACGTTGACCACACGCAATCTCTACGTGTGCCCTTTCAGGGCACAGAGGACGTTGTGTGGCGTGGTCCCCGGGGTTCCACCCCGGGCTTTCACCGGTTGCCCCTTCGGGGCTCGAGCACGGTACGCCGAACCCCGCTGGGAACTGGAATCTGGCCTCTGGGAACTCCCTTTGAAGGCCGGGTGCCCCCACCCGGCGAGGCCCAGTTGGCTTGAAACTTCAAACTTCAAACTTGGAACTCCAACAACTGCCATCCTCCCGTCACCCCGATGTTTCCTTCCGCTTCAGGCTCCGGACTTGCCGCCCCGCCGGTACCAAACGCATGAAGGAGGGGATGAAAGGTTCCCGCTCCCTCCTCGCCCTGGCCATCGGTCTCGCCGCCGCCGCGGCCCAGGCCCAGGTCACCCTCAACGAGATCTACATCAACCCGCCGGGCACCGACAACGGCACCGAGTTCGTTGAGATCCGCACGGGCGCTCCCTCGACCCTCCTCACCGGCATCTGGTTCGTCGGCATCGAGGGCGACGGTCCCGCGGCCGGCATCGTGGACTTCGCCTACGACCTCAGCGCCTTCTCCAGCGGTTCCAACGGCTACCTCCTGATCCGCGATGCCGCCACGGCGCTCGCGCCCGCCCCCGACGCCGCCACCTCCGTTGCCGTCCAGGACTTCGCCCCCGACATCGAGAACGGGTCCAATACCTACCTGCTCGTGCGCGGCTTCACCGGCAGCGTCGGCCTCGACCTCGACGCCGAGAACGACGGCACGCTCGAAACCACACCGTGGACCACGACCCTCGATGGCATCTCCCTCGTCGAGAACGACGGCACCGCCAACATCGGTTACGCCGCCCAGTTCGGTTATACCGTCTTCACCGCGCAGACCTCCTTCAATGCCGACGCCCTCTTCCGGGTCGAAGGCGGCGGGTGGGCCGGATCCGACACCCTTGGAACCGTTCCTGGCCCCTTCGCCATTGATTCCACCCGAGCCGCCCTCGCCGGTGGTGCGCCTGTTGAAATGCAGGGAACGCTGACTCCTGGTAGCGCCAATGCCGTCACCGTGGTTCCCGAACCCGCCACCCTCGCGCTCTTCGCCCTCGGCGGTCTCGGACTCCTCGCCCTGCGCCGCCGCTGAGCCATCCTCCCGCCCATTCTCCATGCCGCCGCGCTGTCCCAGCCCGGCGGCATTTTCTTTCCTCGCCCGTCCTCTTCGCGTCCTTCGCGTTCTCTAAATCCCAATCAGGAAGATGACTCTGGTGTGGTCGGTCGAAACGGCCATGTCGACGTGGCGCCAACCCTTGACCGGCAAGTGATAGGCCTCGAACTGGGCTGAAGCGTCCGACCAGACTGCGCGAAAGTGCCGTTCCGCCTCGAAGTTCCCGATACTGAACCCATTGGTCCACGCTCGTGATTGAAGAAGTCGGCTGAATTCATCAGACGCGATGGAATAAGCCGCCATGCAAGAACCGTCTCCCGTCGAGGGCTTGAAAAGCCGGAGGGTCTTCACGTGTCGCAGTGTGGTCGGCAAGGGCGAAACAATCTCCTGGGAAACGTAGTAGTCCGGATGGCGGGAGCGGCGCCAGGGGACCAACACAATCGCGACGAACAGTCCTGTCAGAACCATCGAAGCCAAAGCCAGAATCCATCTCTTCATAGCAACCAGGTGGGATTGCTTCACGAGAAGCAACGGCAGGTTGGACACCCGAGGTCCAGATGTGAATCCTCCTTTCCATGATCCGCTTGTCCGGGGCGCATCTTAACATTGCCCCCGCACGGAACGGGGTGGCGACGTCCTCGTCGCCGTTCCAAAGCCTTTCCCAAGGCGATGAGGACATCGCCGCCCCGTTCCCCAGTTCACTCCGCGGGAAGCAGATACCTCGAACTCCTGATCAGTGGGTCATCCGCCCGGATGCTGAGTCGGGAGGTCGCCACCACCATGCGGGGAAGGGCGTTGGAAACCGTCATCACACCCTTCAGCTTCCGTGAATTCGCGGCGTCGCGCGGAGCGGTGTTGCCACACAGGACCCGCCTGATCGGGTCGACCTGCTGCAGGGCTACGTGGATCGAGATCCTGCGGATGTGGCGGTGGCTCCTGGAACCCGCGCTCCATCCGTAGGGGCCAAGAACTGATCACGATCTGGTCTCCCGCCGAGGCGCGGAGGTAGGGACTGCTGACAGACGTGGCCACAACCGCGTTGCGGTTGATGTTCGCGTTGGCAATGAACCCAGGGTTGTCCTCGTGCCTCGGACCAACCCTGGGCTAGAGGCCAGAACGCCGTTGGCGTACAAGAGGGCTCGGCTCCGTCGAATTCCTCTCCGCGATCTTCGCGGCTCTGCGTGAGATCCTCCGACCCTACTTGGCCTCTCCGCGTGAAACCCTCTCCCCACCCCGGCGCCTCCATTCGCGGATCATCAGGAACAGCACGGGCGTGACGATCAGGATGTGGAGCAGGCTGCTGATGCTGCCGCCGATCACGGGCACGGCCAGCGGCTTCATCACCTCCGCCCCGGGACGCGTGCTCCACAGGATCGGCACGAGGCTCGCCACGGTCGTGGCGACGGTCATGAGCTTGGGTCGCAGACGCAGGCGCGCACCGGCCATCACGGCCTCGACCAGTTCCGCGTGGTTGAGTTCGCGCCCAAGCTCCGCCCGGGCCTTCGCGACCGCTTCTTCCAGGTACACCACCATCACGACACCCGTCTGGATCGCGATGCCGAACAGCGCGATGTAGCCGATCCACACCGCCACGCTGAACGGATACCCGTACCAGGCCTGCAGGAACACCGATCCGCTCAACGCGAACGGCACCGCCAGGATCACGTGCGCGGCCTCGATCGCGTCGTGGTACGCGATGAACAGCAGCAGGAAGATCACCACCAACGACACCGGCACGATCATCCGCAACGTCTTGCCCGCACGGATGAGATCCTCGAACTCGCCGCTGTACTCCAGCACCACGCCCGTCGGCAGGCGCGGCTTCAGGTCCACATCCATGCGCCGCTGCACCTCTTCCACGAATCCACCGAGATCGCGCCCCTGCACGTTCGCCTGCACGAACACCCGCAACCGCCCGTTCTCCGACGCGATCTCGCTCGGTCCCAGCACACGCTTCACCGTGGCCACCTGACCCAGCGGAACCGTGCGACCGCCCATGCCCGTCACCGGCAGGTCCACCAACCGCTCGATGTCGTCGCGTGCCGACCGATGCAACCGAACCTGGATGGGGAAGCGTTCGCGACCTTCGATCAACGTGCCCACGTTCGCACCGCCGATTCCGGTCTCCACCACCTCCATCACGTCGCGGACGTTCACCCCGTACCGGCCGGCCGTAGCGCGATCCACCTCGACTTCGACGTACGGCTTGCCCTGCACGCGGCTTGGCGCGACGCCAGACGCACCCCGCACCGTCCGCAGCACCCGTTCCGCCTCGAAGGCCCAGTGCTGAAGGACGTCGAGGTCGTCGCCGAGCAGCTTCACGCCCAACTGCGCGCGGATGCCGGTCGAGATCATGAGCACGCGGTTCTCGATCGGCTGGAGGAAGCCGGGCGCGTAACCCGGAATCACCGAGAGTTTCTCCTGCAATTCCGCGATCAAGTCGTCCTTCGTCAGGCCCGCGCGCCATTGTGAACGCGGCTTCAACTCGATGGTCGTCTCGATCATCTCGATCGGTGCCGGATCCGTCGGCGTCTCCGCCCGACCCAGCTTCCCGGCCGCACTCACGACCTCGGGCACGGTCCGCATCACCCGATCCTGCCACGACATGATCCGCTGGATCTCGGGCAGCGAAGTACTCGGCAACAGCACGGGCATGAAGAGCAGTGCGCCCTCGTCGAGGGGCGGCATGAACTCGCGTCCGAATCCACCCAACCGCTGGGCTGTGTCGTTCCAGCCCGCCGATTTCATCCGGTCGAGCACGGGCTGTGGAAGCCCGAAGGCGACGGTCAACGCCGAGCCCAGGATCACACCCGCCAGACTGAGCACGACGCCCCGATGCGACAGCGCCCAGCGCAACACCGGCGCGTAGCCGTGCAGCATCCATCGCATGAGCCGGTTGTCCTCCTCGCGATGGAACGGTCCCTTCACCAGGAACGAACACAGCACCGGCACAACCGTCACCGCCAGCAGCGTGGCCGCCACGCAGGCGAACGTCTTGGTGTACGCCAGCGGGTGGAACAGCTTCCCCTCGCGTCCCGCCAGCGCGAACACCGGCAGGAACGCCAGCACGATGATCGCCATCGCGAAGAAGATCGGACGCCCGACCTGCAACGCCGCCTCGCGCGTGCAGGCCATCGTCTCCGCGGCCGTCAGCCGCCGCCCCACCAACCGCTCCCGCTCCTCACAATGCCGGATGACGTTCTCGGTCATCACGATTCCCGCATCGACGAGCACGCCGATGGCGATCGCGATTCCTGACAGCGACATGACGTTCGACGTGATCCCGAATCCCTGCATCAGGAGGAACGAGATCAGGATGCTCGCGGGCAGCGGCAGGGTGACGATGAGGATGCTCCGGAAATGGAACAGGAAGAGCACGTGCGCCAGCGTCACCAGCACCACCTCCTCCACCAGCGCATCCCGCAGCGTGGCCACCGTGCGCCCGATCAGTTCACTCCGGTCGTAGAACGCCCGGACGGTCACGCCCGGCGGCAGGCTTCCCTCGATCGACTTCAACCGCGCCTTCACCCGTTCGATCACCGCCATCGCGTTCTCGCCCGTGCGCATCACGACCACGCCGCCCACGACCTCGCGTCCGTCGACATCCAGTGCGCCGCGACGGAAGTCACCCGTGATCTCGACCTGCGCCACGTCCTTCACCCGCACCGGGACTCCGTTCGTCTCCATCAGGACGATCTCTTCGAGGTCCGCCACGCCCCGCACCAACCCGACGCCGCGCAGCACGAATTCCATGCCGTTTTCCTCCACGGCCTTTCCGCCCACGTTCAGGTGGTTCTCCTGAACCGCGGCCACCACCCGCGACAACGGCAGCCCCGTCGACCGCAGCCGCAGCGGATCCACCTCGACCGAGTATTGCTTCACGAATCCGCCCACCGACGCGACCTCGGCCACGCCCGGCACGGACTGCAGTTGGTACCGGAGGAAGAAGTCCTGCACCGCCCGCAATCGCCCCAGGTCCGTCAACGCCTCCACCCGGTTGGTGTCGACGTGCAGGTAATACTGGTAGACCCAGCCGAGGCCGGTTGCGTCCGGCCCCAGCAACGGCGTCACACCCGACGGCAACTGCGCCGCCAGCAACCCGAGCCGCTCGGACACGCGTTGCCGCGCCTCGAGCGCGGGAACGGCATCCTCGAAGACCACCGTCACCAACGAGAACCCGAACATCGATGTCGCCCGCACGGCGCGCACGCCGCGCAACCCCTGCAGGTTCACGCTCAGCGGGTAGGTCACCTGGTCCTCGACCTCACGCGGACTGCGACCCATCCAGTCGGCGTAGACCATGACCTGGTTCTCCGACAGGTCCGGGATGGCGTCGACCGGCGTATCCTTCAACGCGCGCATCCCGAACGCCGCGACCAGCAGCGCCCCGCACAACACGAGGAACCGGTTCGCCAACGAACCCTCGATCAATCGGCGGATCATGGGACCTCCGTTCCGCAATCGAGCATTTCCGCGCCGAACCAGGGATTCCGCAGCGGTCCCCGAACTGCCACCAGACCGCCTTCGCCGGCGCCCCGGGAAACGCCTTCGCCGTCATCGGACAGCGGTAGACCTTCAGGTCACCGAACCCTTCCTGTTTCCGCGCACCCATCACCACCGGCGTCCACGCCTCCACCAAGCGATGGAACGCCTTTCGTGCCGTCGCCAGATCCCGCGCCTCCGGCAACTCCACCAGCATCCCCGCCGCGTAGCCGCCGACGTGAGGAGGCGTCCCCCCTTTGTAGCCGTCGACGTCAGGAGGCGTTGGCCCCTTGTAGCCGCCGACGTCAGGAGGCGTGTTCGTCCCCACCGCCCGCACCTCCGCCACCACCTTCCCCCACTCGACCCGCGCCCGGTTGAACCCCGCGAGATCATCCTTCGCCAGCTCCGCCGCCACCCCCGCCAACACCCGAATCAAACGTTCGTGAGCCGCATCCAGCTTCCCATCGGGCAACTGGGAACTGGCCACTGGCATCTTCCCCCCGTAGTCGCCGACGTCAGGAGGCGCCGTTCCATCCCCCTTCGAACCTGAAACTGAAAACTCGGAACTCCCCCCCAACACCCCCGCGTTGAGCACCACGCGTTCACCCGCGTCCAGGCCCTCGACCATCTCCCACACCGCATCCCCGACGCGCCCCACGCGGATCGCACGCTCCTGGTAGTTTCCCGCGCCCAACTCAACCCACACGCGTGCCACGCCCCCGGGATTCAGCACCGCTGACCGTGGCACCACCAACACCGGGTCACTCTCCACGCGCACCCGCGCCTCCGCGTACAGCCGATGCCGGAACAACCGGCCACGCCCTTCGCCCAGCTCCGGATTCGGCACCTCGACCCGGATGCGCGTGCTGCGCGTCATCATGTCGAGGTTCGGATCGATGAAGGTGATCCGGTTCGTGAACAGTCGCCCTGGCAACGACGGCGTCGACCACTCCACCTCCTGCCCGACGCGCAGCCAGGGCAGGTCGCGTTCGTAGACGTCAGCCTTCAACCACATGGTTCCGAAGTCCGCGACCTCGAAGAGGGGATCGCCCTCCTTCACCCACTGGCCCGCGTAAACCATCCGCTTCACCACGGTCCCCGACATCGGCGAGAGCCACGGCAAAAGTCGTTGCTCCGGTCCAAAGCCCGACGCCAACGCGCTCACCTGCGCCTCACCGAGGCCCATCTGACGCAACCGCACTGCGGCCGCGGCCAGCAACGGTCCCGTCTCCCCGCCCGCTGCCAGCGAAACATATTCACGCACCGCGCCCAGCAACGGCGGACTGTACACCGTCGCCAACTCCGTCCCTTCGCGGATCTCCACGCCTTCCGCAGCCACCGCCAGCGTCTCGATCCGTCCCTCGACATAAGCCGACAGGATCCGATGCCGCGAATCATCGTCATCCAGCGTTCCCGCGAGCCGCAGGGTCTTCACCACGCGCCCGATCCCGACCGGCGCCGAGGCGATGCCCACGGCGGTGATGGAATTGCTGCCCAACCGCAGCACGCCTTCGGCCGCATCGGCACCCGCCTCGCCCTCGTACACGGCCACGAGTTTCATCCCGCAGATCGTGCACAGCCCCGGTTCCGGCGAGGTGATCCACGGATGCATCGGCGACTGGTAGAATCGCACCTTGCGCGCACCGGAAGCCGCGGCCGCATCCGTGTGG
>CBDIPJ010000003.1:0-341630 GCA_965283655.1 Limisphaerales bacterium
CAGGCGCCAACACAACCCGTAACGATCCCCTGAGGTTGGCCAGACCATTCACGAACACCTGCTCATGTTCGAAGAATGCCTGAGGGCCAGCGACCGCCAACTCAACCACGCCCCCCGTCTCCATCTGCACGTTTCCAGTGAACGTCAGATTGCCCCCAGCAGGGCTGATCACCCCTGCATTACGGAACAGCGTGAAGGTGACATCGTAACTGCCCTGGCCGGTCACCAACCCGGTCTCCAGATTGTCGAACGTGGGCCCCACCACGGTCAGAAGCATGCCCGGATCCACCGTGACCATGCCGGCGTTCAACAACTGACCGGTGAACGAGCGCGGTCCACCTGCCCCGGCTGCAAACCGCATCTGGCCTGCGGTAGCATTGCGGAGGGTGCCGGCGCTGACGATCTGGCTCACGTATCCTCCATCCGTCGACTCCGCCCGAAGCGTGCCTCGATTCACGGCTCCATCGACAACCGACAAGGTTGCCGTCCCACCGGGGCCACTGCCGTTCACCCACAACTCCACGTTCGCAAGGTTGTCCGTCAGCAGGGTTGAATCGCCCATGAGACGGAGCGTGTTGGGCTGCACAGGCGACGCGGTTTGGCGGACGGTCACATGGAAGAAGTTGACCGCTCCCACCGCCCGGCCACCGGCGACTTCATAGGTCCCGTAATAGGTGATGAAGAACGGTGTCGCATCCAACAGACCTCGGTTCACCAGCGTCCCGCTGATCACCCGGTCTCCTCCGCTTCCAACCTGACTGTCGATCACGCCCGTCGGGCCGTTTGTCAGCACTCCCGACAAAGCGAGATTCGAGGAATACCCCTGGTCCGCCGACTCCATCCGAATGCGTCCATCGTTCAGTGTCCCGTCCTGCACCGCCACGGATGTGTGTCCGCCATAGTTGGAGCCCCGCACCCAGATCTCCACACCTTCGGGAACATGGCCAGACAGGCTCGCTCCACCCCCCGTCAGGATCAGCACGGATCCCGGATCGGCGGTGCCTTCCACCGCCACAGCCCCGCTCCGCACCATCAGGAATCCTCCGATCAATCCATCCACGAACTCGAACGTCCCTCCGCTCCAACCCATCGCCGCCTCCATGCTCCCGCCCAACTGCCGGAACACACGTCCCATTCCGTCCGACTCCAGGAACACACCGGCCTCCGTCCGGATCGTGCCGCGATTGTCCACCGACACATCCAGCCGTCGCGCCCCTCCACTTCCACCGTTCGCCACGATCAAGGCTCCCGAGGCATTCACCAACGTTCCCACGCCCTGGATCGACGACGCATATCCCTGCTCCGTCGATTGCATCACGATCGTTCCACGGTTCACCAGGCCATCCCTCACACCCATCGTCGTGTGACCACCGAAGTCGCTCCCCCGAACCTGCACCGTCACCAGCGGGCTATCCATCAACTCCAGCGAGGTCGATCCCATCGCCGTCAACCAGCCCGTTCCCGCCCCACTGCCGACTTCGATCGAACCGCTCCGCACGAACACTTCTCCGCTCGTCGTGCCTCCCACATCCCTCAGCAACCCACCGTCCCAGGTGAACCAGGCGCCCCCGGCCACTTCGAGACTGCCGGCCTCCTGCGTGAACGTTCGGCCATCCGCTCCGGATCCCACCAGGCCCACTCCGCCTTCCACCCGGAACAGTCCTTGGTTCACCACCGACACCCACAGGCTCCGTGGACCACCCGATCCTGACTGGAACGTGATCCGTCCCGTCGGTCCGTTCGTCAGCGGTCCCGTCCCGGCAATCTGGCTGATGTACCCCTGTTCCGAAGACGCCACTCGGATGATTCCCCGGTTCACCAACCCGCTGTTCACGTTCAGCGTGCCCGCGCCGCCCATGTCGCTTCCATTCACCCACAGCTCCACGTTCGGCAGGTTGTCCGTCAACAGGGTGGAACTGCCCACCAACCGCAGCGTCGTCAACTCGGAGGGCGAGGCCGTCATGCGCACCGCAACACTGAAGAAGTTCACCGCGCCCACCACCCGACCTCCCGCCACCTCGTAGGTCCCGTAATAGGAGATGGAGTAAGCGGTCGCGTCCACCAACCCTTGGTTCACCAGGGTCCCGCTGATTACGCGATCCCCGAACGAGCCAGCCTGACTGTCAATCACGCCCGTCGGGCCGTTTGTCAGCACTCCCGACAAAGCGAGATTCGAGGAATACCCCTGGTCCGCCGACTCCATCCGAATGCGTCCATCGTTCAGTGTCCCGTCCTGCACCGCCACGGATGTGTGTCCGCCATAGTTGGAGCCCCGCACCCAGATCTCCACACCTTCGGGGATATGCCCCGACAGGCTCGCTCCACCCCCCGTCAGGATCAGTACGGATCCCGGATCGGCGGTGCCTTCCACCGCCACAGCCCCGCTCCGCACCATCAGGAATCCTCCGATCAATCCATCCACGAACTCGAACGTCCCTCCGCTCCAACCCATCGCCGCCTCCATGCTCCCACCCAACTGCCGGAACACACGTCCCATTCCGTCCGACTCCAGGAACACACCGGCCTCCGTCCGGATCGTGCCGCGATTGTCCACCGACACATCCAGCCGTCGCGCCCCTCCACTTCCACCGTTCGCCACGATCAAGGCTCCCGAGGCATTCACCAACGTTCCCACGCCCTGGATCGACGACGCATATCCCTGCTCCGTCGATTGCATCACGATCGTTCCACGGTTCACCAGGCCATCCCTCACACCCATCGTCGTGTGACCACCGAAGTCGCTCCCCCGAACCTGCACCGTCACCAGCGGGCTATCCATCAACTCCAGCGAGGTCGATCCCATCGCCGTCAACCAGCCCGTTCCCGCCCCACTGCCGACTTCGATCGAACCGCTCCGCACGAACACTTCTCCGCTCGTCGTGCCTCCCACATCCCTCAGCAACCCACCGTCCCAGGTGAACCAGGCGCCCCCGGCCACTTCGAGACTGCCGGCCTCCTGCGTGAACGTTCGGCCATCCGCTCCGGATCCCACCAGGCCCACTCCGCCTTCCACCCGGAACAGTCCTTGGTTCACCACCGACACCCACAGGCTCCGTGGACCACCCGATCCTGACTGGAACGTGATCCGTCCCGTCGGTCCGTTCGTCAGCGGTCCCGTCCCGGCAATCTGGCTGATGTACCCCTGTTCCGAAGACGCCACTCGGATGATTCCCCGGTTCACCAACCCGCTGTTCACGTTCAGCGTGCCCGCGCCGCCCATGTCGCTTCCATTCACCCACAGCTCCACGTTCGGCAGGTTGTCCGTCAACAGGGTGGAACTGCCCACCAACCGCAGCGTCGTCAACTCGGAGGGCGAGGCCGTCATGCGCACCGCAACACTGAAGAAGTTCACCGCGCCCACCACCCGACCTCCCGCCACCTCGTAGGTCCCGTAATAGGAGATGGAGTAAGCGGTCGCGTCCACCAACCCTTGGTTCACCAGGGTCCCGCTGATTACGCGATCCCCGAACGAGCCAGCCTGACTGTCAATCACGCCCGTCGGGCCGTTTGTCAGCACTCCCGACAAAGCGAGATTCGAGGAATACCCCTGGTCCGCCGACTCCATCCGAATGCGTCCATCGTTCAGTGTCCCGTCCTGCACCGCCACGGATGTGTGTCCGCCATAGTTGGAGCCCCGCACCCAGATCTCCACACCTTCGGGGATATGCCCCGACAGGCTCGCTCCACCCCCCGTCAGGATCAGTACGGATCCCGGATCGGCGGTGCCTTCCACCGCCACAGCCCCGCTCCGCACCATCAGGAATCCTCCGATCAATCCATCCACGAACTCGAACGTCCCTCCGCTCCAACCCATCGCCGCCTCCATGCTCCCACCCAACTGCCGGAACACACGTCCCATTCCGTCCGACTCCAGGAACACACCGGCCTCCGTCCGGATCGTGCCGCGATTGTCCACCGACACATCCAGCCGTCGCGCCCCTCCACTTCCACCATTCGCCACGATCAAGGCTCCCGCGGCATTCACCAACGTTCCCACGCCCTGGATCGACGACGCATATCCCTGCTCCGTCGATTGCATCACGATCGTTCCACGGTTCACCAGACCATCCCTCACACCCATCGTCGTGTGACCACCGAAGTCGCTCCCCCGAACCTGCACCGTCACCAGCGGGCTATCCATCAGTTCCAACGAGGTCGATCCCATCGCCGTCAACCAGCCCGTTCCCGCCCCACTGCCGACTTCGATCGAACCGCTCCGCACGAACACTTCTCCGCTCGTCGTGCCTCCCACATCCCTCAGCAACCCACCGTCCCAGGTGAACCAGGCGCCCCCGGCCACTTCGAGACTTCCAGCCTCCTGCGTGAACGTTCGGCCATCCGCTCCGGATCCCACCAGGCCCACTCCGCCTTCCACCTGGAACAAACCCTGGTTCACCACCGACACCCACAGGCTCCGTGGACCACCCGATCCTGACTGGAACGTGATCCGTCCCGTCGGCCCGTTCGTCAGCGGTCCCGTCCCGGCAATCTGGCTGATGTACCCCTGTTCCGAAGACGCCACTCGGATGATTCCCCGGTTCACCAACCCGCTGTTCACGTTCAGCGTGCCCGCGCCGCCCACGTCGCTTCCATTCACCCACAGCTCCACGTTCGGCAGGTTGTCCGTCAACAGGGTGGAACTGCCCACCAACCGCAGCATCGTCAGCTCGGAGGGCGAGGCCGTCATGCGCACCGCAACACTGAAGAAGTTCACCGCGCCCACCACCCGACCTCCCGCCACCTCGTAGGTCCCGTAATAGGAGATGGAGTAAGCGGTCGCGTCCACCAACCCTTGGTTCACCAGGGTCCCGCTGATCACCCGACCTCCTCCGCTTCCCACTTGGCTGTCGATCACACCTGTTGGCCCATTCGTGAGGACACCAGCTATGGATAGGTTGGAAACATAGTCTACATCCCCGGACTCCAGTCGGATGCGCCCATCGTTCAGTGTCCCGTCCTGCACCGCCACCGACGTATGCCCACCGTAGTGGGATCCCCGCACCCAGATCTCCACACCTTCGGGGATATGCCCCGACAGGCTCGCTCCACCACCCGTCAGGATCAGCACGGATCCCGGATCGGCAGTGCCCTCCACTGCCACAGCCCCGCTCCGCACCATCAGGAATCCTCCGATCGATCCATCAACGAATTCGAACGTTCCTCCGCTCCAACCCATCGCCGCTTCCATGCTCCCACCCAACTGCCGGAACACACGTCCCATGCCTTCCGACTCCAGAAACACACCGGCCTCCGTGCGGATCGTGCCGCGATTGTCCACCGACACATCCAGCCGTCGCGGACCTCCAGTTCCCAGTTTGAAGTGGATCAAGCCCGAGGCTTCATTCGTCAACGTGCCGGCGCCAGACACCATGCTCACATAATCCGCTTCACTGGACTCCAACCGAATCACACCTCGATTCACCCATCCACCCGGGGCAGTCAGAACACCAGTGCCAAGCCATCCACCGCCATTGATCCACAGTTCCACATTTGGAAGGTTGTCCGTTACCAGAGTCGTTGTTCCCCTCAGTCGCAGAACGTTGGAAACCGAAGGCGAAGCCGTCTGCCGCAGGGTCACACTCGCGAAATTCACCGCACCCAATACCCGACCTGCCGCCAACTCGTAGGTACCGTAATAGGAGACGAAATAGGCCGAGGCATCCATCAAACCCTGGTTCACCAGCGTCCCGCTGATCACCCGATCGCCTCCAGTTCCCACCTGACTGTCGATCACACCCGTCGGCCCATTCGTCAGGACACCAGCTATGGATAGGTTGGAAACATAGTCTACATCCCCGGACTCCAGTCGGATGCGCCCATCGTTCAGTGTCCCGTCCTGCACCGCCACCGACGTATGCCCACCGTAGTGGGATCCCCGCACCCATATCTCCACGCCTTCGGGAATGTGCCCCGACAGGCTCGCTCCGTTGCCTGTGATCACCAGCAGCGATCCCGCATCCGCAGTCTCGTGCACCGTCACGGCGGTATTCCGCAGCATCAGGAATCCGCCGACGGTTCCGTCCACGAACTCGAAGCTCCCACCGCTCCAGCCGATCACTGCCTGGACACTTCCGCCGAGTTGTCGAAACGTGAGGCCGGTCGCATCCGATTCCACGAATACCCCATCATCCGAGCGGATGGTCCCATGGTTCTCGATCGAGGTGTTCAGATAGCGAAGACCACCTGCGCCCGCCTTCACCTCAATCACCCCAGTGGCACGATTGGTCAGTGTGGCTCCGCTGAAGTACCCGCTCGCCCATCCGCCATCCACCGAGTCGAGCGCGATCACCCCATGGTTCTCGGCACCGTTGAAAACGGACAGCGAACCCATGCCGGTGGATCCTGAACCGAGCATCACCAGGCGTTCATGATTTACGAAGGAGCCCACGCTCAGGGGTCCGCCCACCACAACGGTAACCTCTCCGGGAACATCGAGGATGGCGTGGTCTGCGGGTCCCGGAACCGCCGCCTGATCCCAGTTGAGTGGGTCGATCCACGACACTCCATCTCCGCCGCCGTGCCATACAAAGTCGGCTCCGCGAACGTGACTGAAGACACCTGCAATCGATGCAAGCCCAAGAAGGAGGATCTGCCGGATGTTCATTGGATGTTTGGCCAGTCAGTTCCCGGGATCCATCATTGCCGTTGCCTTGATGGGACACGGCAGTGTTCCCGAACCTTGACTGATCGTTGCCATCGTGGCCGGCCCCGGCGCTCCCCATCCATCCTACGTTCGTCGAAAGGATACCCAACAAAAGCTACTTCTTGCCTCTCGGCCCGTCTTCCGCAGGCTCTTCAAGGATGTTCGATCTCAAGCAATCGCGGGGCTGGATGGCGGCCATCCTGACGGCGGTGGTGTTTTCGGGGATCATGACTCCGAGGGCGTTGCGGGCGGCCACCGCCAGCGACACGAACTCCACTCCAAGTCTGCATCCGGGAACAACGGTGCTGGTCGGCACCGAGGCAGACGCTGGATTTGGGCTGGGACTGGGGCCGGCAGGCGACATCAATGGCGATGGTTTCGACGATCTTTTCGTCGGAGCCCCTTCGGCCCTGACCAACCGTGGACGGGTGGAGCTCTTCCTTGGATCCAGCATCGGACTCCAGCCCAAGCCAGCGTGGGTGCTGGAGGGCCGGGAGGTCAGCGAGCAGTTGGGACTCGTCATCTCCGGCGTGGGTGACATCAACGGCGACGGGTTCTCGGACTTCATGGTCAGCCGCGTGCACACGGCCAGCACCCGCGGTCCCGCGACCTGGGTGGAGCTTTACCTGGGAAGCGCTTCCGGCCCGGTGGCCACGAAGTGGCGTTTCCTGCATGAACACCCCTTGTTCTACATCGGCGGTCGTGCTGTTCCTGCCGGTGATGTCAACGGCGATGGCATCGCGGACGTCCTGATCGGGTCGCACATGCATCGGTCGCCTCCCGATGAGAAGGCCAGCGGCACGGTGTTCGTGTTCTACGGTTCGAAACAGGGGCTTGCCGATACGCCGAACTGGTCCAGCAAGGGACCCATCGCAGGGGATGGTTACGGAGCCTCCATCGCCGGTGCCGGCGACGTGAACGGAGATCGCATCGACGACCTCATCATCGGGGCTCCACTCGATGACCAGGCCGGCCTTGATTCTGGGCGCGTTTACGTGTTCCACGGATCCCGGTCCGGCCTGAGCCCGATGCCCAACTGGAGTACCCACACCCCACTCCAGATCCGGGACGGCCACAGTTCGGACCAGAAAGGCTACTTCGGCGCCGCGGTGGCTTCCGCCGGAGATGTGAACCGAGACGGCTACGACGACATCCTCGTCGGGGCGCACTTCGCCGAGGAGGACGACGCCGACGAGGGGGTGGCGTTCCTTTTCCTGGGATCGGCCTCGGGACTGAACCGAGATCCGCAATGGATCGGACAGCCCAACCAGCCGTTCGCCAACTTCGGGATCGCCCTCCATGGCGGCGGGGATCTGAACGGCGACGGCTACGCGGATGTGCTGGTCGCAGCGCCTTATGCCAGCAACAACCAGCAGAAAGAGGGACTTGTTGGCGCCTGGATGGGTTCGCGTCGGGGCTTGCCGAGGGAACCTGCGTGGACCGGGGAGCCTGACCGCACCGAGGACTACCTGGGTGAGAACCTTGCCTTCCTGGGTGACGTGAACAAGGACGGCTTCGCGGACGTGGCCATTTCGGCAACAGGGTTTCGTGATGACGGGCAATTCAAGGGTCGGGTTGTCGTGAAGTACGGGTCACCGGACGGGTTGAAGAACTCTTCCAACTGGCGCGTGACAAAACCGTGGACGCTGGCGTGGCAGCAATGGTGGGACCGCAGCCCGATTGTGCCTCGCATCATCGTGGGTGCGGGAATCGCTGTCACATTCACACTGATCCTCGGCATGGGGCTGTACTGGCTTCGCCAACGGGATGCCGCTGTTGCCGCAGCAGCGCGCCGGGCGGCATTTCACGAGGCCGCCCGCGATGTTCATGACGAGATCGGGCCCTTGGTCACCACGCTGGGGGCGCTTGTCGCTGATGCAGGACCAGCATCGGACCTCGCCCACCGTCTGGAATCCCCCCTCGTTGAAATGGGAGACGCCCTGGATCACCTCGCGTGGAAGTGGAAGTCCGAGGGAACGGACCTGCGTCAGACCGTCGATTGGATGTTCACAGGCGCGGGAAGAATCGCCGGATCGGCGGGGCTCAAGGTCGTCACTGAGATGGGTGCCCTGCGGGCCGACGGAGCCTTTCCGGAAGGTGGGGTTCAGCAGATCCAATCCTGCCTGCGGGAGGCGGTGACCAACGTGGTCAAGCATGCCCGTGCTTCCACCGTCTTCCTGCGCGCCTCCATGGTCCACGGGGCGATGATGCGGCTCGAGGTCGAAGACGACGGGCAGGGCATGTCCACGGCTGCTGGCAGTCCGGGTCAGGACGGGCTTCAGAACCTGGCTTCACGCATGCGACAGATCGGCGGCCGCTGCGAGGTGGCTGCCGAACCGGGAAGAGGCGTCCTCATCTGGTTCGAAATCCCCCTGGGGAATGGCAAAGCCAAGGCCTGAGCACCCACCCTGCAAGGATCTCCTGAACCCGCCATCCGACATTCGTTGGATGGACCCGGGCTTTCCCATGATTCCAACTTCAGCGTTGTTCAGACCGGTCGAATCCAACAAAGGGTACCCAAATGAAAGTCGTCGTCGTCGAGGATGATGAAGTCACACGAAAGCGCTGGGTCCGCATGTTGAATGACTCGAGCGGATACGAGTGCACGGGTGAGTACGCCAGTGCCGAGATGGCATTGAAGAGACTGCGGCCGGGCCAATGTGAAGTGGTCTTGGTGGACCTGCAGCTTCCCGGCATGTCCGGGGTCGATCTCATTCGCGAATTGGCACGCCATTTTCCCGAGGTGCACTGCCTGGTCATGACGGTCATGGAAAGCCAGACAGCCGTGATGGAAGCCCTTCGCGAGGGCGCCGCTGGCTATCTGCTCAAGCGGGGAGATCCCAAGAACCTCCTCGTGCGACTGGGTGAACTTGCGGCCAACGAGTTCCCATTGTCCCCACCCATCGGCCAGATGGTCCGGAAGCATTTTCTCCCCGTCACGATGTCCGAGGGCATTCCACGATTTACGCCTGCTGAACTGGATGTGCTGCGCCTTCTCGATGATGGCAGGACCAACAAGGAGATCGCTGCCAAACGGGGTGTCGAGGAGTTCACCGTACGCGACCAACTCAGCCAGATTTACCGAAAGCTGAATGTTGGCAACCGGGTCGCCGCGCTGGCGAAGCTGCGCCGGCTTGGGTGGAGGCCTTAAGCGAGACCACCCCTTCCCTGCCTCGCGAAACCTGCGGACAACGGTTGGGGTGTCGGTAGGCTGGGGCATCGCGATGAGGGTCCTTCACGCACTTGCCCTGTTCCTGAGCGCTGGCCTGCTGTTCTCCATGCAGCCGATGGTTGCCCGCATGGGCCTGCCCATGCTGGGTGGTTCACCGTCGGTGTGGAACACCTGCATGGTGTTCTTCCAGGCGGCGGTGCTCGCGGGGTACGCGCTGGCCGACCTGCTGGCACGCCGGGTTTCCCACAAGGCCCAGGTCGGGCTCTTCGGCCTCCTGATCGTCGCCGGCTTCAGCGTGCAACCGCTGCAACTGGTGTCGCCCGGGGCCGATCCAGGATCTTCACCGGCGGCATGGCTGTTGGGACGTCTGCTGGTGGCGGTCGGCCTTCCGGCGCTGGCGCTGGCCACTTCCAGCCCGCTGGTCCAGCGGTGGTTTCATCGGGGTGCAGGGCGCGATCCGTACTTCCTCTACGCAGCGAGCAACCTGGGCAGCCTGGGAGCCCTGCTGGCCTATCCCCTGTGGATTGAACCGGCGTTGCGGCTGGCGGAACAGGCGCAGGGTTGGCGCTGGGGATACGCGGTCTGGGGCGCGCTGGTCCTCGGGTTGGGCATCGCGGGCAACCGCACGATCAGCGAAAGCACGGTGGCCACGTCCGACGATGTTCCCGTGCCGGCCGCACCCGGATTCAAGACCATGGCGGGTTGGGCGCTGCTCGGCGCGATCCCGGCCAGCCTGTTGCAAGGGTGCACCCTCTTCCTGACGACGGACATCGCCAGCATCCCGATGCTGTGGGTGATTCCCCTCGCGGTGTACCTGTTCACCTTCGTGCTGGCCTTCGACGTCCGCTCGCGGATCCCGGTGCAAGTGGCGTCACGGGCGCTGCCCTACCTGGCAGTGGCCCTGTTGTTCGCCCTGTTGACGCGCGCCACCGAACCCGTGGGCCTGTTGCTGGTCCTGCATCTGGGCTTCCTGTTTGCCGGAGCGCTGGCCTGTCATGGTCGACTGTTCGAGCAACGGCCACACGCCACGCACCTGACCCGGTTCTATCTCGCGATGGCCGTGGGCGGGGTGTTGGGCGGTGCGTTCAATTCCTTCGTCGCCCCACGGATCTTCAGCGCAGTGACGGAATACCCCATCGCCATCTCGGCGGCCTGTGCCTTCGCGTTGACGGCGCGCAAACGGAACGACGGCGAAACACCCGACCGCCTGCGGACGGACCTGCTGACGGCCGTCGCCGTCGGGGCCGCCGTGCTCGTGGTGGGTGGATTCGCCGGCGTGCTGCTGCGGGGGCAGGATCGCCTGCGCGACACGTGCGTGTTCGGCCTCGCGGCGCTGGCCTGCTGGACGCTGCTCCATCGACCGCGCCGGTTCGGGATGGCGCTGCTTTCGGTGTTCCTGTCGGGCGGCCTGCTGGTGATGGTGTGGAACCGGAACCAGGTTTCGCTCCGCAATTTCTTCGGCATCACGCGGGTCACGCAGGACGCGGAAGGCCGGTTCCGCCAACTGATGCACGGGAACACCTTTCATGGACGCCAGTTCCTGGACCCGGCGCAACGGTTGGTGCCGCTGACCTATTACCATCCGCAGGGGCCCGTCGGGGATGCCTTCCGCGCCCGCCACACGCTGCCGTTGTCGACGAACGCATCCGGGTTACAGATCGGCGTGATCGGACTCGGTGTGGGTTCGCTGTCGGCCTATGCGCAGGGCGGGGACTCGTTGACCTACTTCGAAATCGATCCGGCGGTCATCCACGTCGCGTCGAATCCACAGTGGTTCACGTTCCTGACCGACTGCCGGACGGGGAAGCGACCCAGGATCGTGGTGGGGGACGGACGGCTTCGGTTGTCGAGCGAGCCGGAAGGCCAGTTTGATCTGCTTGTCCTCGATGCCTTCAGTTCGGATTCCATCCCGGTCCACCTCCTCTCGCAGGAGGCCTTCGAACTGTACCGCTCGCGGGTGAAGCCCGACGGGTGGCTGCTGGTCCACATCTCGAACCGGTACCTCGATCTCGAGCCGGTGGTGGCCGCGGCGGCTGCGGCGTTGGGGCTCACCTGCCGGAGCTACGACGACGACTCGCCCAACGCCCCGGGACAGGAGGCATCCCACTGGCTCCTGCTCGCACGCAGCGACGCCGACCTGGGACCGTTGACACGTTCGGTCCTATGGAAGCCGGCGGCCGTGCGCCCGGACGTGAGGCCATGGACCGACGAACGCGCGTCGTTGTGGTCCGTGTGGCGCTGGTAAGCCGGCCTCAACCGGGCACCACCGAGACGCGGCGCAGGTGCTGGTCCAGGGCTTCGAGGGACGCGCCGATGCGGTCGCCAGCACCGGCGTGACTGGCTTGGACGATCTCATTCGAAAGCTCCGCGATACGGTCGAACCCCATGGTCAGGGCCGCGCCCTTCATCGCGTGTCCAACCCGGGCGGCCATGATCCAGTCCTGTGCGGCGTGGGCTGCACGCAGGCGCCCGAGATCCAACCCGCAATGCTCCAGGAACTGCGGAACAATCGGGGCCACCTCCGGATCCACACGCACGATCTCGGGACGGTCCGGAGGATCGGCATGTTCGGGTTGGTTGCCGACGGAGAGGGCACCGCGCACGGCATCGACGAGGTGCTGTTTCCGGATGGGCTTGGTCAGGTAGGCGGAACACCCGGCGGCGAGGCAGCGCTCGCGATAGCCCTGCACGGCGTGGCCGGTCAGGGCAAGGATGGGCATGGCCTTTGAACCACCTGCGCGTTCGGCCTCGCGGATCCGGCGGGTGGCTTCGAGGCCGTCCATCTCAGGCATCTCGATGTCCATCAGGATGAGATCCGCGGCCGGCGCGAATTCGACGGCTTCCCGCCCGTTGTTCGCCCGCAGGACCAGGAATCCGGCCGTGGTCAGGAAGATGCGCGCCACCGCGAAATTGGCCTCGGTATCCTCGGCTACCAACACCGTGGGTGGACGCGCGCCAGCGGTGGCACTGGCGGTGGCGGGTTTCCGTTCTTCCGCGCTTGGCTTCAGATCCGCCTCGGCAACCGGATCCAGCGGCAGCAACACCCGGAACTCGGAACCTTCGCCCACGCGGCTCACCACACCCACGGTTCCACCGAGCGCCTCGACCAGCGTCTTCACGATGTTCAGACCCAGCCCGGCACCACCCTTCCGCCGAGTCGTGGATCCATCCACCTGTTCGAAACGCGCAAAGATCCGGGATTGGAACTCGGGCGGAATCCCGGACCCGGAATCTGCCACACGGATGAGGAGCCCAGCCTCGCCCGAGGGACCGGGCGTCACGCGTTGGACTTCGACCCGGATGAAGCCGCGTTCCGTGAACTTCACCGCGTTCTCGACGAGGTTGATCAAGATCTGGCGCAGGCGGTCCGGATCCCCCAGCACCTGCGACGGGAGTGCAGGATCCATGCGCACCTGGAAATCGAGCCCCTTCTCCCGAGCCCGCTCGGCAATCGGGACCAGAACCGATTCCACGCACGACCGCAGCCGGATGGGGATCCGCTCAAAGTCGAACTGACCCGCCTCGATCTTGGACAGGTCCAGCATGTCCGTGATCAGTCGCAACAGGGACTCCGCGCTCGCGTTGATGCGCGTCAGGTGGGGCGGCAGCTCGAAGGGCTGGAGGCTGCCATCCAGGATCAGGTCCGCCGAACCCAGGATCACGTTCAACGGCGTCCGCATCTCATGGCTGATCGTCGCTAGGAACTGTGTCTTCGCCTCGTTCGCCGATTCCGCCCTTTCCTTCGCCGCCTGCAACTCCTGCTGGGCCCGCCGCAGGACCGTCGAATCCGTCTGGATGGACACGTAGCGTTCCACCTCGCCCAGCGCGTTGCGGATCGGACTGATCTGGATGGTGGCCCAGTAAGGCTCGCGCGACTTGGTGTAGTTCAGGATCTCCGACCGGAACGATGTCCCCTGATGCAGCCATTCTCGGATCTGCGCCACGGTGGCCGGGTCCGTGTCGGGTCCCTGCAGCAACTCCCCCGGCTTGTGGCCGACCATTTCCTCAACCGTGTAGCCCGTCCGGCGCGTGAATGCCTGGTTGACCCACTCGACCCGGCCGGACCGATCGGTGATCACGACGAAGTTGTCGGTATAGCTCGCGACCAGGGAGAGCTTGGCAAGTTCGTCCTGGGCCTGCTTCTCCGAGGTGATGTCGTGCAGCGCACCCACGACCCCACCCTCCGGCAGGCGGGCTGCCGAGACCTCCAGCCAGCTCACCTTGCCGTCCGGTCGAAGGATCCGCACATGCGGACGGGCCGTGGGAGCCACGGGCACCAAACCACGCATCACCTCATCCAGGACCGCGTGATCTTCCGGGATGACGAACTCCGTCAAGGGGCGGCCCGTGCACGCCTCCCGGGAGAGTCCCAGAGCCCGCGTCCACGCATCGTTGAGGAACACCAGAACCCCCGCATCGTCGGTTTCAAAAACGATTTCCGACAACAGCTCCACCCGCCGTCGGGCACGGTTCTCCGCAGCAACCAACGCCTCAGTCAGACGATACGTGGCCTGAACGTGGAGATCGGTCGCCAGCGATCCGTCGATACCCGAGGGGTTCGTTGACATGCCTGCCTTAAGTTCACGCTGGCACTGCCGTCAGCTGGCGGATCGCCTCCTTGCTGTCCAACACCCCGCCGTAAAGGGGGAAGATGTTCTGGCAGAAGAAATCCTGCTCCGCGCGCGTCCGCGCCGACGTGCAGTCCGAAAGGATCTGGACGCTGTATCCACGCTCGTAGGCGGCGCGTCCGGTCGAGTCGATGCAGAGCGAGGTGACCATTCCTGCGACCAACACGTTCCGGATCCCCCGTTCGCGCAGCACCCGATCCAGCTCCGTGTGCGAGAACGCATTGAAGCCCACCTTGCCTCGGACGTACTGGACGCGTTCACCGAACGCTTCGATCTCCGGGATGGTCTCGGCTCCGGTGGTACCCGCCTTGAACGCACCGGACGCCTTGATCTTGTCCAGGATACCCACCGAATTCGACAGCGCGCGGTACTCGGGTTCGAGGACGATCGGCGTGGCGATGATGGTCAGGCCCGTCGACACCGTTGCCCGGATGAGGTCCAGGGTGGAGGCCAGCACGGTATCAATCCGATTGGGCTCCTCGACGACGCCCCGGAGGATCCCGTTCGCGGCGAAGTAGTCGTTCTGGTACCCGACGAGGATGAGGGCTGTAGATTCTGGATTCATGTTGTTGCTGGGAAGTTGATTATCTTCCACTACCCAACCCTGAGTAGCGCGGTGATTCCGGTGCAATTAACTATCGATGGTTATTCGAAGGCAACGCGCGTTTTCGGAACCCAGTTGCCATTGGACCGGCAACTGGCGTCTGGAAAGCGGGGACTCCCTTTGTCACCCCGCTTCCAACTTGAGTCTTCAAACTTGGAACTCCCCCGTGGCATCGCTGAACCCCGGGACCTCGCCACCGGCCCGACGCACCACGGACAGCAGCACGTTCGCCAGCGGTGGATGGCTCTTGGGGTCGTGCGCCCGATGTTGTCCGTGCCGGAATCCAAGCCCTGAGCCTCCCGCCACCAGCAACGGCAGGTTCCGCGGCGAATGGTCGCCCCCTTCACCGGAGTTCATCCCGGAGCCGAACACGACCACCGTCTGATCCAGCATCGGTCGGCCAGCCTCATCCGTGGATTGCAGGAAGGTCAGGAACCGCTCCAGCCGTCCCAGATGGAAGCGGTCGATGCCGGACAACTTTGCCAGCATGGCCTTGTCCCCACCGTGATGGCTGAGCTCGTGATGATTCTCGCCGCCACCGCCGAAACCACCCGCCTCGCGCGACCACTCGAACGTCACCACCCGCGTCGTGTCGGTCACCAGCGCCAGATAGGTCAACTCGAGCATCACATCGATCCACATGGGACGGTCGTGGGCGTTGCCCGGCTGCATGTCCAGTTGCAGCCGCGATCCGTCCACCACCGGTTTCGGGATGTCCACCCACTCCTCCAACCGTCGCACCCGGCGTTCCGTCTCACGCACCGACGACAGGTACTCGTCGAGCTTCGCTTGATCCGCACTGCCCAGCCGTCCGTGCAACGCCTTCGCCTCGCCGAGCACTTCGTCGAGGATCGAACGCTTCTCCGCATACCGCCGCAGGATCGCCGACCGCGAGGCCGCATCCTCGGGAACGAACAGCCGTTCGAACACGCGCCGCGGACTGTCCTCGGCCGGCAACGGCGTGCCGTTGCGGTCGAACGCCAGCGTGTGACTGTGTCCTGCCGTTCCTGTTCCGGACTGATCCGAAAGCTCCAGCGACGGCAACCGCGTGTGTCGGCCCACGGACTCGGCCAGCACCTGGTCCGCCGAGATCGTGTTCGTGTATTCCTTCCCTGGCACGGCGCCCAGATCCGCGCCGGTCAGCCACGTGTCCGCACCGGAATGCCCGCCTTTCGCGTGCGGATGACCCAGGCCCGACAGCACGGTGAAGCGGTCGCGATGCCCCTTCAGGACCTCCAGCGTTGGCGAAAGGGCGTAGTCGCGTCCCGCCGCCGCCGGCACCCAGTCGAGGATGTTCACCCCGTTCGGCACGTAGCAGAAGACCGCCCGCGGATGCGCTCCGCCCGACTTCGCCAGCGGCGTGAAGGTCGAGGGCGCCGCGCGCAGCGACACTGGAACCATCGCGTCCAGCAACGGCAGGGCGAGCGCCGCTCCGGCGCCCCGCAGGAGGGCACGCCGCGAGAGCGGGCGTCCAAGGTTGAGATGGGGAAAGGGGATCATGACAGGTTCCGGTTCAGGGTTGGCGGAAGGCATCCGAAAGCACGATGTGGCGGATCAGGCGACGCAAGGTCCGACCGTCCCGCTGGAGGGTGGCAACGGCATCGCGAACCCGGGGCGCATCGGAAAGGCCCAGTTCACGACCAAGGGCGTAGGTGTACAAACGCTCGGAAAGCGCACGCAGGAACAGTTCCTCCCGCGCCATCAACGCCTCCTGCAATCCCTCGATCCCGCGTACCTCCGTACCGTCCGGCAGCTTCGCCGATGCATCGATCACCGGATCGTGCCGTTCGATGCGTCCCTTGTACCCGTGGCCTTCGCGGTCCCGCCAGGCACCAGAGGCGTCGAAGTTCTCCAGCGCGAATCCGAGCGGATCGATCCGATCGTGACAACGGGCGCAGGCGGGAAGTTCGCGATGGATCTGAAGCCGTTGCCGGACAGTCGCCTTGTCGATGCCGGGAACCTTGGGCGCGATCTCGCCGACGTTCGCCACGGGCAAGCCGGGATCCTGTCCGAGGAGGGTCCTGAGAACCCAGACACCCCGCTTCACCGGCGAGGTCCGCGTGCCATTGGAGGTGATGGTCAGGACCGAACCCTGCGTCGCCAATCCGCCACGCCTTTGTCCCGCCGCCAGCGCGACCCGCCGGAAGCGATCCCCACGCACCCCGGGGATTCCATAGAACCGCCCCAACCGTTCATTGATCACCACGAAGTCGCTTCGCAGGAAGTTTCGCACGTCGAGGTCGCCCCGCAGGATCTCGGCGAAGAAGGCCTCGGATTCCCCCACGATCGAAAGCTCGAGATGCCGGTCGTAATGGGGATAGAGGTCCGGCGCGGGAGGGTTGGCCCCCACCTGCCGCAGTCCCAGCCACTGCCCGGCGAAGTTCCGCACGAAGGCCTCACTGCGGGGATCCGACAACAGCCGGTCGACCTGTTCGACCAGGACGGCATCCGACGCCAGCGCTCCCGAACGTGCCGCGGCCACCAGGCCCTCGTCGGGCGGGGCGGACCACAGGAAGTAACTCAGGCGCGATGCCAGCGCCCAGGTCTCCAGACGCGTGCCGGGAGCCCCGGGCTCCACGAGATACAGGAAGTGCGGGGACGTCAGCACCGACGTCAGCACCCCCTTCAAGGCTTCCTGGAAATCGGCCGATGTGGGACGCAGCCGGTCATACAGGGCCAGCTTGGAATCGACTTCCGCCTCGGTTACCGCACGTCGCCACGCGCGCGGCATGAAGTCGCGCAGCACGGCCGCCATCCGGTCGCGTTCGACAGGAATCGCCTCGGCGGCTGCGCTGATCACCGCGCGATGCGACCGCGGTGGCCAACCCTCGTCGATCGGTCCTTCGATCTCGATCCAGTCGATCCACAACTCCGGCCGGAGCACGCCGTCCTTGCCCTGCCACGCGTGGTTTTCGAGAACCTTGGGAATGCTGTAGGCGTACTCGAAGGTCAGCCCGGCGGACTTCGTCGTGAACCGCGCCGTGAACTCGATCTCCCGTGGGGCGTCCAGCGGTGCGTCGACGTCCATTTCCCGCAACACGCGGGGCTGCCCGCCCAGATGCTGGGTCACCTTCACGCGCGGCGGCCCGAAATTGTACATCGCTTCGCTCCGGAGGTGCTCCAGCAGGTTCGTGAAGTGTTCCTCATGCCACCGGCGCCCCTTGGGGTTCCGCGCGATCTCGGCGTCCCGTTCCTTCTCCAGCAGCGGCCGCACCGATTCGATGAACGCCGCACGGTCCGGCACGACGCCCGCCGCGCGCATCCGGATCACGTACTCGCCCTCGACCGGCACCTTGAAGTTCCGGAAGTCGACGTTCCGATCCCAGCCCGCGATCGTCAGGACGGTGAATCCGTTGGTGAACCGGTTGCGGCCGCCGTTCAGCAGGATCTGCTTCTGATCCCCACGCGCCACGCGGTACCGATCCATCCCCGCACTGCCTTCCTCCGGATCAAACCGCCAGCGGATGCGTTCGGGCGCCGCACCCGACACCAGCGCGCGATCCAGCGCCAGCCGCGCCGCCGAGAAGTAGAGCTCGAGATGCAGGGGCGAGAGGGTGAGCCCGGCGCCGTTGTTGTCGAAACCACCGGAAGGCGGGTCCGCAGGGAGGAGGTGGCCGGCATCGAAGGGAATCCCCAGCAACGCCCGAAGCGTCCGGTTGTATTCGTCGCGATTGAGCCGGCGTTGGGTGACCTCCGTGGCGCGCCGGGCGATCTCGGCCCGGGTCAACTCCTGCGTCAGCCACTCCACGAACGCGGCAGTCGCGGCGGGCGACGGCTGCGGTTCCTTGGGCGGCGGCATCTCGTGTCCGTTGAGGACATTGAGGACCTCCTTCCAGCGTTCGGCCGTCAGTCGGTTCGTGAACGCCAGGGACAACTGCGTATCGATCCGGAAATCCCCCTTCTGCTTCTCGGGTCCGTGGCATCCCACGCAATGCTCCACGAGGAATGGATGGGGATGGGGCATCGCCGGCGTCGGGTCCGCCGCCGTGGCAAGCATGGACAAGAGGAGCAGTATCCCCGGCAACACCCGCCACCACCCGTTCCGATGCCCGTTCACCTCACGAGTGTGGAACCACGTCCACGACAGGCAATCCCCAATCCTTTCCTCAACGGAGCTGACGAGGGAACGAGGCAGATGCGTGAAGGGCAGAGCTCGAAGTTTTCAGATTCAAGTTTCAAGCTCGTGCCCCGATGAAAGCCCGGGGGGCAACCCCGGGGGCCACGCCACACAACATCCTCTGTGCCCTGAAAGGGCACATGGAACTGGGCGCGTGTGGTCACACGTTCGCCCCGTTGGGGCGAGGTGTTGTGGGGTGGAGTGACCCAGGGTTCCGCTCCGCTCCACCCCGGGCTTTCGCCGTGCGCCGCGTTGCGGCGCCTGCGAACGGATCCGCAACACCCCGATTCCCTTTAAATGAGTAGTTCAGTCCCCACCTCCAGGAGGGCGCATCCTGACACTGCCCCCTGTGTAAATGGTTCCGGGGCGGCGATGGCCTCATCGCCATGGAAAGGTTTCGGAACGGCGACGAGGACGTCGCCACCCCGTTCTGAGCGAGGGCCGTGTCACAAGGCGGCCGTTTAAAGGCGTCCGTGCAGATTCGGCTTGCCGACCTGCTTGCTTCCTTTATTTCTGTCGTTAGTGAAATGAGTGACGCGACCGTAATCAAGCAACCCAGCGAACCCCGCCGCACCCTCGCCTTCGCCGTCGCTCCCCTCGTCGTCCTGCCTCTCCTGACCCTGCCGCTTCTCCATCGCGTTCCCCCATGGGCCTTCATGTGGCTCATGGCCATCGCCCTCTTTCTGGGGTTCAAATGGCTCACCTTCGCCACTTCCCACGCCCCACCGCCACGGTCCCGATCCAACTCCTCTACCTGGCTGCCTGGCCAGGTCTCGCGCCCGACGAATTCATCCGGCCACTTCCAAGGCCACTTCGCCCTTCCCGTACCGATTGGTTTCCTCCAGCCCGCAATCTCTTGGTCGGCCTGCTGCTCGTCACGCTCGTGGCCCCACGCATCGCCACCCCGCTCCTACGTGGCTGGGCCGGCATGATCGGAACCATCCTTGTCCTGCACTTCGGGATGTTTCATCCAGGGCAATGGGGTCGCGTCTATAAATTATACATTTACCCGACACCCATTCCCCAACCCCGCCTCACCAAAGCTCAACGCCCCATCGCTCCGAAAACCTTCTGGAGCAATTCGGTCCCGCGCGCGGCGGGCGTCTCGCGGATGCGGCGCTCCTCCTCCGCCACCCGCACAAACAGGCCGTCGAGGGCCTTGGCGGTGACATAACCGTCCAGGTCGAGTTCGGGCACCCGGACGAACGGCCCAGCCACCTTGACCTTGTCCGTGACCTGCTTGTACGCCGCGGTGGCACCACTGGCCGCCGTCGCCTTCTGCACGATCGGCAGGAACCGTGTCGTCAGCTCCGCTTGCGTGGTCTCGCGGAAGTACCGGGTGGCCGCATCATTCGGGCCCGTCAGGATCTTCTTCGCATCCGCGACCGTCATCTTTTGCAGGCTCTCCTTGAAGACCGCCGCCGCGGCAGGCACCGCCTGCTCCGCCGCTTGGTTCATCGTCGTCACGAACTCATCCGCCAACCGCTCCTGCCCGATCGTCCGCAAGGTCTTCTCCACGGTCTGGAACTTCTCGGGAATCGGGATCTTCACGTTCATGTTGGTGAGGAACCCGCCGCTCTTGCCGAGCGATGCCACCGCGTGTTCGAGCCCCTTCCCCAACGCCTCCTTCAGTCCCTTCGTGACCTGGTCAACCGGCAGGTCAGACACCGTCGCTGCCGTCGCCGCAGCGGTGGGAGTCGTCGGCGTCGCCCCGGACGCCGGCGGTTGGACTTGTGGGATCGCGTCCACCACGCGCTTCAGGGTATCGAGCGCCTTCTGGGCTCGTGCAGGCGGATTGGCGGTCTCCGGAACGGCCGCTGACGGCACAGCAGCAAGGGTGGCGACGGGGGCCGCTGTCACCACGGTTCCGGACACCGACGGTGGGGTCGCGGGAGCCGTTGGCACCGGCGGAGGCGTGGACACGGGCGCGATGACCGCCGCAGGCCGGGGAGCGGGCGCTGGCACCGCGGGAGCTTGCGGCACCGTGGACACCGGTGGCGCCGGATCCGTTTTGCCACAGCCCACAAGGATCGACGCCAACCCGACCACCAAAACCCATTCTGCTTTCATGCCTCACCGTAACCGGAACCCGAAAGAGAAGCAGCCATCCTTTCCGAAGGTTCGGAGCGTTCGCCCCCCTTCGTGTTCCAGATTCAACCCTTCGAGACCAGACGCAGACCGACCACCCCCGCCACGATGAGCCCGATGCACACCATGCGCAGGATCTCGCGGGATTCGCCCAGGAACACCATGCCGAGGACGGCGGTCCCGGCGGCGCCGATCCCGGTCCACACCGCATATCCCGTCCCGACCGGGATCGTGCGCAACGCGTAAGACAGCAGGCCGAAGCTCAGCACCATCGCCACCCCCGTCGCCACGCTCGGCCACAACCGGGTGAATCCCTGCGTGTACTTCAACCCGATCGCCCATCCGATCTCGAGCAACCCTGCCACGATCAACGCTGTCCAAGCCATGCCATGAATCTGGCCTGTCCCGGGATTGTTGTCATCCGCTCCGGAACCTTGGAACCGCCATCTGCGATGTTCTTGTGGCGGACTGCCTGGGTGCATCGCGACACTGCGCTTATCTGGAACGGGGTGGCGACGTCCACGTCGCCGTTCCAGAGCCATTCTCATGGCGATGAGGACATCGCCGCCCCGAAACAGTTCCCAGTTCCCAGTTGCCAGATTCCAGTTCTGGCAACGGGTGACTCCTTCCCCAGCCTCCTGACGTCGACACAACTTCAAACTTGAAACTGAAATCTTCAAACTCGCCCTCCCCCCGCTTGCCCCCTCCGGCACGCCTCGCATAGTCGTCCGCATGCCGAGTGATTTCGTCCATCTGCACCTGCACACCGAGTACTCGTTGCTCGATGCGTGCTGCAAACTGGACAAGCTGATGGCCAAGGCGGCCAAGCTGGAGTTTCCCGCGATCGCGATGACCGATCACGGCGTGATGTATGGTGCCGTCGAGTTCCATCAGGCCGCGAAGAAGGCGGGCGTGAAGCCCATCCTCGGGTGCGAGGTCTACGTCGCCCCCGGTTCACGCCTTGAGAAGAAGTCATCGTCGGGCGGGCGCGACGTCTACAACCACCTCATCCTGCTCGCGCGCAACGAGGTCGGTTACAAGAACCTGGTGAAGCTCGTCACCGCCGGGCACCTCGACGGCTTCTACTACAAGCCGCGCATCGACAAGGAACTCCTCGCCGCCCATTCCGAAGGCCTTCTCGGGCTCTCCGGTTGCCTCGCCAGCGAAATCCCGGAATCCATCGTCAAGGGCGACGAAAAGCGCGCCCGCAACGCCATCGACTGGTTCAAGCAGGTCCTTGGCCCCGAAAACTTCTACCTCGAACTCCAGAACCACGGCATCCCGGACCAGGCCAAGGTCAACCGCGCCCTGCTGGCGTACGCCAAGGAATTCGGCCTGAAGACGGTCTGCACCAACGACGTTCACTACGTCGAGAAGGACAACTGGCGCGCCCACGACTGCCTCATCTGCATCGGCAACCAAGCCCAGCTCAGCGACTCCAAGCGCATGCGCTACCAGGAGGCGCAGTTCTATCTCCGGTCCGCCGATGAGATGAAACGCCTCTTCGCCGAGGTGCCCGAATCCGTCCTCAACACCGTCGAGGTCGCCGAGAAGTGCAACGTCGACATCCGCTTCGGCAAGGGCGCCGAACATTACCCCGTCTTCGTCCCGCCCGAGTCATGGACCCGTGAGGGCTACCTCCGGAAGCTCCTCTGCGACGGCCTCCACACCCGATACGGCATCACCGCCCACGTCGAGGGTTCGAAGATCGTCGTCGACGCCCTCAAGGACGCTGTCCGTCTCGCCTTCCTGTTTCCGCCGACCACGGAGGGCGAACCTCCGGTCGATCCCACCACCGCCACCCTCGCCTCGCCTGCTGTCCAGCACGCCATCACGACCCTGCTGCACCGGCTCGACCTCGAGCTCGGCGTCATCGAGAAGACCGGTTACGTCTCCTACTTCCTCATCGTCGGCGACTTCGTCCGCCATGGCCGTTCCATGGGTGTGGCCTGTGTGGCGCGCGGTTCCGCCGCCGGTTCCATGGTCACGTACCTGCTCGAGATCGCCAACGTCGACCCCCTCCGCTACGGCCTGCTCTTCGAACGGTTCCTCAACCCGGAACGCGTCAGCCCGCCCGACATCGACATCGACTTCGCCGACGACCGCCGACAGGACGTCATCGAATACGTCCGCAAGAAGTACGGCTCCGAGGCCGTCGCGCAGATCATCACCTTCGGCACGATGGGTGCGAAGTCCGTCATCCGCGACGTCGGCCGCGTCATGGGCATGGGCTTCGGTGACACCGACCGTCTCGCCAAGATGATCACGGACATGAAGTGGTCCCTGAAGGACGCGCTGGAGAAGAGCGCCGACTTCAAGCGCGCCTACGATTCCGAGGAAGCCACGCGCGAACTCGTCGAGTACGCGCTCGTCCTCGAAGACCAGGCCCGTTCCTCCGGCGTCCACGCCGCCGGCGTCGTCATCGGCGCCCAACCCCTCGTCAATCTGCTCCCCCTCAAGGCCGATGACGACGGCGGCGTCGTCACACAGTATGCGATGGGACCGGTCGGCGACCTCGGGTTGCTGAAGATGGACTTCCTCGGGCTGAAGACGCTCACCGTCATCCGCAACACCTGCGAGCTGGTGAAGAAGACCTCGGGCATCGACATCCTCATCGACGATCTCCCCCTCGACGACGCCAAGACCTACGCCCTCCTCAACAACGCCCAGACGCTCGGCGTGTTCCAGCTGGAATCCGGCGGCATGCGCGATCTCTGCCGCAAGTTCCAGATCGCCTCCGTCGAGCACATCACCGCGCTCGTGTCACTGTACCGGCCCGGTCCCATGGACCTGATCCCGGACTTCATCGAACGCCGGCATGGCCGCAAGGAGATCGAGTACCCGCACCCGCTCCTCGAAGGGATCTCCAAGGAAACCTATGGCGTGCTCATCTATCAGGAGCAGGTCATGCAGGCCGCCCAGATCCTCGGCGGCTATACCCTCGGCGGCGCCGACCTCCTGCGCCGCGCCATGGGCAAGAAGAAGCTCGAGGAGATGGCCAAGCAGCGCGAGGCCTTCGTCAAGGGCTGCCGCGAGACCAACAACATCCCCGAGGGCAAGGCCAACGAGGTCTTCGACATCCTCGAGAAGTTCGCCGGCTACGGCTTCAACAAGTCCCACGCCGCCGCCTATGCCGTCGTCGCCTACCAGACCGCGTACCTGAAGGCCAACCACCCGGTTGAGTTCCTGTGCGCGATGATGACGAACGACCAGGCCGACCTTGCCAAGCTCGCCCAGTTCATCGCCGAGGCCCGCGGCTTCGGCATCGAGGTCCTCGGACCCGACGTCAACGAATCCGACGTTGCCTTCGCCCCCGCCGGTTCCCATGGCGAGGACGGCAAGCGGGTCATCCGGTTCGGACTCGCCGCCATCAAGGGCGTGGGCGAGGTCGCCGTGCAGAGCATCCTCGATGCCCGCCCCAAGGGACGCTTCACGTCGCTTGCGGACATGTGCGAGCGCGTCGACATCCGCACCGTCAACCGCAAGGTCCTCGAATGCCTCATCAAGGCCGGAGCCTGTGATTCCCTCGGTGCCAACCGCGCCACGCTCTGGTCCCAGATCGATTCCGCCATCGGCCTCGCATCGGCCATCGCTGCCGACCGCGCCCGCGGACAGGTCAGCTTCTTCGATGCCCTGGAAGCCGCCCCGAAGAAGGGCAAGGCCGCGAAACCCGAGGTCGTCGTCGAACTCCCGGAATGGCCGACCTCCGAGCGGCTCGCCCACGAAAAGGAACTCCTCGGGTTCTACGTCAGCGGCCACCCGCTCCAACCCTACGAGCGCCTCCTCCAGCGCTACACCCTCCACGCCATCGAGGACCTCGCCTCCCTCCCCAACCGTTCCATGGCGCGCGTGGGCGGACTCGTCGCTGCCGTCCAGCAGGGCGTCTCCAAGAAGTCCGGCAAACCCTACGCGATGGTCACCCTCGAGGACCTCACCGGCACCGTGACCCTCCTCGCCATGAACGAGTCCTACGACAAGTTCCGCGAACTCTTCGTCGCCAACCTGCCTCTCCTCGTCGTCGGCGAGGTCTCCACCGGCGAGGACAAGCCCAAGATCTTTCCCACCGACATCCTCCGACTCGACGACGCCCCGCGTCGGCTCACCAAGCAGGTCCAACTCCGTATCCCCTCGGCCACCGCAACGCCGGAACGCCTCCAGTCCGTCCGCGGCATCCTCGAGACCCACGCCGGTCGCCTTCCCTTCTACCTCTGCATCCAGATGCCCACGGGCGTCTCCATCTTCATCGAGCCCTCTGACCGCTACACCGTCGCCGCCTCCGTCGAACTCGAGACCGCCCTCGAATCCGTCTGCGGCAACGGCACCGTCTTCATGAGCGCCGACAAATCCCTCCCCGAACGCCAGCTCCGCAAATGGGAGAAGAAATCCGACAGCGGCGGTGGGGACGAGTAGTAGGGGGGGAGTTGGAAGTTTTCAGTTTCAAGTTTCAAGCCACGCCCCGTAGCCGTCGACGTGAGGAGGCTTCCCTTCAACCACTGCCTCGTGACCTCGACAGCTACCTCCCCAGCGTAGTCGCCGACGTGAGGAGGCTGAGGGGAAAACCCAGTTTCCAAATTCCAGTTACCAGTTCTGGGACTGGGGCTCCCTCTGGTCTGCCTCGTGACCTCGTCATCTACGCGTGAAGGGTAGCCGTCGACGTAAGGAGGCGTGCCTTCATGCAGCACCCACACCCGGAGGAGGTGTCGGATGGATTCCTCACGCCCGCTTCGCTCAAGACGCGAAGACGCCAAGAGATCAGGACCGAAAGAAGAAGGCATCCACCCTTCCCCTTTGCGTGTTCCCTGGTTTCTTTCGGAAACTCCCCCTCCGCGCCTCTGCGCCTCTGCGCGAGACCGTCTTCCTTTCGGGCAGCAGATGGGACGGGAAGTTCTCGCGCAGAGGCGCTGGGGCGCAGAGGGAGAGAAACGCGTCATCACCGCCTTCTTCGCGGCTTGGCGGCTTTGCCTCTCCTGTCTGTCCGTGGAGGGACCGGGAGGAAAAAGCCGCGAAGCCTCGAAGCCGCAAAAGGGAGGAACGGTTGCGGGTGTGAAGGCAATGGGGTCGCGTCTATACATTATACATTTCAAACCTTCGACTCACGCGCCTCCAGGTGCATCTTCGGCAAATGTATACTCTTTAGACGCGACCCCATTGACTCGTGCTGGTCTGCCTCGTGACCTCGTCATCTACGCGTGAGGGGTAGCCGTCGACGTGAGGAGGCATGCCTTCATGCAGCACCCACCCCCGGAGGAGGTGTCGGATGGATTCCTCACGCCCGCTTCGCTCAAGACGCGAAGACGCCAAGAGATCAGGACCGAAAGAAGAAGGCATCCGCTCCCCACCTTTGCATGTTCCCTGGTTTCTTGCGGCAACTCCCCTCCGCGCCTCTGCGCCTCTGCGCGAGTTCGTCTTCTTTCCGGTCAGCAGATGGGACGGGAAGTTCTCGTGTGAAGGCAATGGGGTCGCGTCTATACATTATACATTTCAATCCTTCGACTCACGCGCCTCCAGGTGCATCTTCGGCAAATGTATACTCTTTAGACGCGACCCCATTGACTCGTGCTGGTCTGCCTCGTGACCTCGTCATCTACGCGTGAAGGGTAGCCGTCGACGTAAGGAGGCGTGCCTTCATGCAGCACCCACCCCCGGAGGAGGTGTCGGATGGATTCCTCACGCCCGCTTCGCTCAAGACGCCAAGAGATCAGGACCGGAAGAAGAAGGCATCCGCTCCCCACCTTTGCATGTTCCCTGGTTTCTTGCGGCAACTCCCCTCCGCGCCTCTGCGCCTCTGCGCGAGTTCGTCTTCTTTCCGGTCAGCAGATGGGACGGGAAGTTCTCGCGCAGAGGCGCTGGGGCGCAGAGGGAGAGAAACGCGTCATCGCCGCCTTCTTCGCGGCTTGGCGGCTTTGCCTCTCCTGTCTGTCCGTGGAGGGACCGGGAGGAAAAAGCCGCGAAGCCTCGAAGCCGAAAAAGGGAGGAACGGTTGCGGGTGAATCGAAAGGTTCCTGATTGCAAGACCCTCTCTGATCCTGAGCCGCCCTTTCAGGGCTCCGGCACGATTCCGTCACGGAACCGCGGGGCGATGCCCCGGGCTATCTTGGGTCGCCCCGTTGGGGCTGAGGAGACCAGGACCTGAAGAAGAAGGCTTTGAGTCTTCCTCAATTTCTTGCGGTAACTCCCCTCTCCGTCTCCGCGTGAACTTGTCCCGGATCGCAATCCCATGGTGCCGACCGAAGAAATATTTGCGCGCCCGCAATCCTGTTTCAGATTTTCATAACCATGGACCCAATCAACCTGGCGAAGCTGTCGCGACGCGTCCTGCGTTGGATCCTTGCAATCATCTGTCTTGCATGGGGACTTCGGATGCTGGTCGTCACTTCTAGAGGCCCGGCAGACCGATCCGGACCCGTTCAAACTTCTCCTCATTCCGATCCGGTCGCAGGACAGATGCCCATTGGCAATTTGGGATCCGTGAAGGTTCCCATGGCGGCATCGAATCCCCAAACGGTACGCGAGGTTCCATCTGTTCCGGTTTCGCCGCGACTACAAGGCGAGATCGGATCGCTCAAGCTCGCCTTGAAGGAGAGTCTGGAGGGGCAGCAGCCACTCCAGGAGGATCATGCCCGGTATCTGGCGAGCTGGGTACTCAACCTGATGCTGGACGCCGCATATCAGGACGCTGTGGATCTCGGGCATGACCTGGATGCAGAGCATGCGAAGGCGCAAGTCCTGCAGGTGCTGGAGGTGAAGCCATGAATCGGATTCGTGACGGCTCCTGGTGGGCGTTGGGAATGGCCGTTGCCTTCCTGTCACTGGCTGGCTGGCAGCCGTGGCGGCGGCTGCCGCGAGGGGCCGCCGAGGCGGGGCTCCAAGTGGTCACAAGCCACGGACAACATGCTGGATCCACATTCACCACGCCGCGTGCCATCCATGGGCGCCCGATCAGAATGCGGGGCCCTCTCGGGGGAGGGGGATACTCGACCGGGATCGTGGAGACGATCCGTGTTACAGGGGACCCATCGGGGACCCGACTTCTGGGGTTGATCGAAACCAACCTCCCTTCGGGTTGGGAAGACACCTTCGTGCTTCACGATGCCTTGGTGACCGCCGGGGCGCTGACAGATCTCGCGCGCGTGATTTCGTTCGCCAGCAGCGAGAATCTGGAGGCGAACCCCCGGCAGGCGCTGCGTGGTGAAGCCTTGAGGTTCCAGAACATTGCCGACGACGTCGCCCGCCGCTGGTTCTCGTCCAAGTATCCGATGCTGGGAACCAACGTCGTGGAGCAGATCCTTCGGGAGCCGAGTCGGGAAATGTTACCGCTCCTCGGCTTGTACAACCGCATCCCGGACGACGATGCCGTCCGGCTGTTGGGCATTCCTGTACGACGTGCAGGGAAACCCTCGGGCAAGCCGTGAAGCCCTCACTCTCCCGCAGCACGCCCGCTAAGCCGTATCCATGCGACAGCAATCTCACGCGGAGCCGCGAAGAGCGCAGAGAGAGGGGCGCTCCCGAAGATTCCAATGTCGGCAGCCATTCACCAGACGGTGACTGGCCGGAGATTCGTCCCGGCTGGCCATTCTCCGCGAACTCCGCAGCTCCGCGTGAACCTCGTCCCCTTCCCAACCGCACGGATGCACCCAAGTCCAGATACCTCTCATACGCCTCGCCCGGCTGTTGGGTGATCGCTTCCAGCGCCGACACCACATACTCCGGCAAACCTTCCACTCGAAGGTCCTGTGGGACCGGAATAAGAAGGCATCCGCTTCCCCGCTTTGCGTCTTCCTCATTTTCTTGCGGCAACTCCACCTCCGCGCCTCTGCGCCTCTGCGCGAGATCGTCTTCCTTTCGGTCAGCAGAGGGGACGGGAACTTCTCGCGCAGAGGCGCTGGGGCGCAGAGGGAGAGACAGGCGTCATCGCCGCCTTCTTCGCGGCTTGGCGGCTTTATGGCTTTGCCCCTCCTGTCTGTCCATGAAGGTATCGGATGGATTCCTCACGCCCGCTTCGCTCAAGACGCAAAGACACCAAGAGGCCAGGACCGAAAGAAGCGAGGCATCCACCCTTCCCCTTTGCGTCTTTGCGTGAGCCAATTCCCACCAGAGAAACGACCACTGATGTCGCCCCGTCTTCCATCGGTTCTTGGGGCAACGCGACTCCACCTCCGCGATCTCTGCGTCTCCGCGTGAAACATCCCCCGCCCCCATCCCGATGTGGACGAAGTATCAAGGGGTGCGTGGCGTGACAGGCACGGTGCCAGAGGACGGGGTGTTCGTGCGGGGACCTTCGGGTCGGCGGCCGGCGGGGCTCGGCGGGTCCTTCTGGAACTCGGCGACGTCGCGGGCGGCCTTGGTTTCGAGGCCGGACTTCTGCAGGAAACCGAGGTCGCGGAACCAGTCGATGAACCGGTCCTGCCACGTGCCGAACGGAATCCCGTTCCGATGGGTCAATCCGCCCGTCATGCGGGAACCGTCCGGCAACGGATCGCCGGGATGGCGACCATTGCCGTAGAGGTGCATCTCCACGTTGGGCACGCCGGCGGACAGCATCGCCTGATAGTATTCCATCGCCCACAGCGCGTGCACCCGGTCGCCGCTCCCCGGCGACACCACGAACGCCGGCGGCACATCCGACGGGATGGCCCGGGTTGCCCCGCGCGCGAATGGCGTGGGGCCGGGATACACGATCCCGACGAAATCCGGCCGCGACGAAACGCCTGCCAGGGGATCATCGGCGGAACGATGCGCGGCATCGAACTCCGGATATCCGAGCGCGGCGGGGGAAGAGAGCTCGGCCCCGGCGGAGAATCCCATGATCCCGATGCGCCGCGGATCGATGCGGAACTCCGAAGCGTACGCGCGCACCAACCGGATGGCCTGCATGGCATCATGGACGGCGTCGGTCTTTGGATCGTAACCATCCTTCCGGAGACGGTTGCGCAGGATGATCGTGGTGACGCCGTGGTTGTAGAAGAACGGGACGAAGTCGGCGGCTTCGGTGGCGACATTGAGGGTGTTGTGTCCACCTCCCGCCGCAAGGATCACGGCTGCCCCCGTGCTGACCCCACCGTCGACGGTGTGCACCTCGATGGAGGGATTGTGGATGTTGACGATGCTGCTGATGCGGCCCGGCGCCGACTTGCTCAGGTTGTATTGCTCGGCCTCGTGGACGCGATCGGCTCGGAGGAACGGGGAGCCGGGCGGGTACAACGGGAGTACGATTCCGCCAGGAAGGATGGGTTGCGGCGCGTACGGCGCGGCGTTGGTCGGACCCGGTTGGGGAACGCCGAGTGGTGCGGGCAAGGGCGAGCGCTGCGACGAAGGAGTGGCGGGGTCCTGGGCGCGCAGGAGGACCGCACCTGCGAACAGGCAGAGCACGACATCGAGTCGGAATCGGGAGGACATGCCCGGAGGCTGCGGAGCCGGTGGCCTGCGGGCAAGGGGGGAGGGAGTTTGAAGTTTTCAGTTTCAAGTTTGATGCCTTTTCCAGGTTGAAGCCTCGCCTCGACGACTCGAACGGAGATCCATCGGCACGCCCGTCCGCAACCGTGCAGCCCCCCTCAAATGTCAATTCTGCGGAACTGACCCCATTGCCCCTTCGCTGAGTCATCTGCGGTCACAACCGCCGCTTTCAGGGTGAGTCCTTGACGCCAGACGTTGCCGGTAACTGTCGAGGCCCACCATTTGGGTTCCTGCGCAGTGAAACCCAAGTGGAGGCCACTGAAGAAAGAAACGAGGCCAGGGAACCCACGAACCAGAGGTTACCCCTTCTTTGAAATGCTTCCCGATTGTTCGTCGGCGGCCCGCCCGCTGCCCACCAATGGAACGCGGCACGGTTTGCGCACCACAGGGCTCCGGCAAGAAGGACGAGGGAAGTCGCGAGACTGAGAAGTCGTAAGGGAAGTTTCATTCCAGAGGGCCCTCTCAAAGATCGTCCATGAAAGTAGTCCGTTGACAAGTCCGACGGACCCAATGTTCGAACGCCACGGCCACAGGCCCGGAGGGCCGATAGAGGGTAGCCCACGGCGTCAGCCGTGGGTTCCGTTCCCCCTTATATAACCAGCCCCGGCAGGGGCGACAGAAAGCCCATCCTGCCGTGGCCCGGACCTCCCCCACACCGTGCCGCGATTCTGGACCACGAGGTCCACCAACAACACGAAACACACCTTCGCACAATTTGCTACCAATCCTCCCCCTTCGCGTCTTCGCGTGAGACCGTTGGGTCTCCGACACACGAGGATGGCCTCAAAAATCACAAGAAGTCGCAAAAAGCGCTGTTCCCCTCGGAGGACCACCTCACCCTGCCACGGAATGCCTTCGCCCACCGCTTCCGAAAGCTGGCATCAGATCACCCAGCAGCGCTGAACCGGAAAGCGGCAGTTGCCTGGACCACGGATTTCACGAGTTCCACGGATGGACCGGGCTGGAATGGAGGTATCCTCGCGCGAGGCGGCTCACCTCGCTGATTTGCGGCAAGTCCAACCCAAGCCCCTCCCTATCCGTGCCATCCGTGCCATCCGTGGTTCCAACTGCCTTTTCCAGGTTGAAGCCTCGCCTCGACGACTGGAACGGAGATCCGCCAGCGCGCCCGTCCGCAACCGTGCAGCCGCCCTCAAATGTCAATTCTACGGGACTGACCGCATTGCCTCCCGAGAACAAGCCACGGCAGGGGCGACAGAGTTCCCTCCATTCCATAGACTCCCATACGCCCCAAAGGCGCAGCCCCCTCTGGGATCTTGACGGGAAGGGGTCTTTCACTTTGGCAGAAATGATCAGCATCAACCAATTGTCCATTCTGCGGGATTAACCATATTGCCTTTCATCGAACCGCATTATTTCGGGCGCGATACGGTGACGGCAAGAGAGCGGTTTGCAGGGTCAAGTTCGACTCTGGCATAAAGTTGAGAAGCCGAGTTTTTGTCGCTCAATATGACAAGCCCCGCATTCGGGTTGTTGCCCTTCCTCAGAACTCTCTCCATTGCCTCAGGTGTGATCGGGACAGGTTGCCAGTTTGCTGGATCACGAGTACTCGCAAGCAAAGCCTGTTGGATTCCTTCGACCGCCAGGCCGTCAGACAACACGTCGCCTTTCTCCGGCGGCAGCTTCCATTTGTAGTCAACCACCCGAAGCCGTTGCGTCAATACTCGGCCGCCATACTGGAAAAGCGTAACGCCCAGTACGAGGAGAACAGCGATAGCTAAAAGGAATCTCTTCATGGACAATTCAGGCCGCAATCTTTGGCCGCATCACTTGCCCAATCGTTGCAGTTGTTCATCAAGCCGCCGTAGTCACCCTTAATGGGACGGCTCTTGAGGCACTCTTTGACTTCATCGAAAGACGCGGATGTTCCAGACTTGCCAGCACCACTCCCGTGTTTGAGCACTGCCCAGGACTTGTAGCAAGTGTAGCAATGCCTAGCCTGCGACCCACTTTCAGACTGAGGGTGGTCACCATCCCTGGCGTTCGGATCCCTCAATCCAACGCCATCACGCCCACCGCTCCCATCGGACCAGTCGAAGTAGTCGTGCCCTCGGATGTTGGCTATCCCAATGACCAAGTCGTTGTCGTCATTCTCAATTTTTCGGTTGCACTTCCGAATCGGTGAAGGTGCGGGAGGTGCACAATGGCCTCTACACGCGAGTCCGATTGCATCACACCCATTAATGGGTGTGTTACGCACGAAGGTGTAAAAGTTTGGACCATCACCAACGGCCTTCGCCCTGCGTTTACGGAGAACTTCAAAGCTCACTTCCCCCAACGGATCCCGATTCAACCACCGCTGCATCCCCGGATCATAGAACCGATACCCATAGTAATAGAATCCCCACGCCCCCGTCGCTGACAGGATCGCCGGCTTGCTGCTGAAGCGCATGGTGTTCGCGCCGGCCAGAGTTCCGCTCGACGAGATCAGGCCGCCGTAGGGGTTGTACTTGTAGGACGCCTGCAACACCCCGGAGCTGTTCATCAAGGCGGTCACATTGCCGTTGGCGTCCGAATGGTAGGCGTTGTGGGAGCTCCAGTTGCCGGAAGAATAGTCGTGGCTGCGCATCAACAGGCCGCCAATGCCCCCTGCTCCTTCGATTGTGCCGCTGATGTCGAGACCCCGCGTGTACTGGACCTGCGGGGTGTGCCCGGCGTTGCGCTCCTGAAGAATTAGTACATGGGAATGGTTGGTACTCATGGAACCTTCGGGGGTCGTGGTCTTCCAGCGCTTGCCTTGGAGTTCGTACTCGTGGGCCGTTGTTCGCGCAATGGTTGTTCCTGCAGCTTCGACCACCGTCGCCGGGCTGTCGCAATGGCTGTAGGTCATCTGATCCAGAACAGCCATCAACCCATCCTTCGGACGCCGTGGCCATAGGCCCGGAGGGCCGACAGATGATAGCCCACGGCGTCAGCCGTGGATTCCGTTCCCCCCCTTGCTATAAAGCCCCGGCAGGGGCGACAGAAGGCCCGAACCATCGTGGCCCGCCCCCTGCCGCGGTTCGCCCCCATCACGTCCACCACCGACACGAAACCCACCCTCGGACGACCTGCCCCGATCGTCCCCCTTCGCGTCTTCGCGTCTTCGCGTGAGACCGTTGAGTCTCCGACACACGAGGCTGGCCGCAAGAATCACAAGAACTCGCAAAAAAGCGCTGTTCCCCTGGGAGGACCACCTGACCCTGCCACGCAATGCCGTCGCCCACCGCCTCCAGAAGCCCGCGTCAGATCACCCAGCGCCGATGGAGCTGAAAGCGGCAGTTGCCTGGACCACGGATTTCACGAGTTCCACGGATGGACCGGGCTGGAATGGAGGTTTCCCTCGCTGCAAGCAGGTCACCTCGCTGATTTGCGGCAAGTCCAACCCAAGCCCCTCCCTATCCGTGCCATCCGTGCGATCCGTGGTTCCAACTGCCTTTTCCAGGTTGAAGCCTCGCCTCGACGACTCGAACGGAGATGCCGCGTCACGGCCGTCCATAACTCTGTAGCCGCCTTCAAGTGTCAATCCATGGGACTGCCCCCAATGCCGCTCGTCAAATGGACCAATCTGAGCCGCATCGCCCCCTCTGCTTGATGGCTACGTTCGCCTGCCTTTGACGTCGGATGGACACCGTCGACTTTTCTCAGCCTACTCAAAATTATCGATGGCGACTCGGAAGCGGAAGTAGCTTCTTTGGGATGTGGTCTTCGGGGGGGATGAAGAGCGCAGACCGTCTCCCCTCTCCATCAACGATGTACCAGCCATTCGTCTCCCTGTGAACCATCCAAGTTGAAGGAAACAAGGATACCTCGACACTCTGTCGATCCTTAAGCCGCAGGCCACTGTGAGAAAAGAAACCATAGGACATGGTATCCAGCGGCCACTCGTAGAAACCGCCACCATAGTCACGCAACCAAAGCGCCTCGCTGTATGGTTCCATTGAATGCCCATTGGAACTCCGCAGTATGAAGAACTCTCCCCACTCAGTCTCCAGCCGCGCAAGCACACCATCGCTCGGTTTCCCAAGGGCCAGGCAGAAGATAGCCAACAGAATTCCAAGAATCACCGCCATCAACCACAACCAACTCCTACTATTCAGGAATTTACTCATCATAGGTGTATCCAGGTGGCGTTGCAGTGGGCGCCCCACGATGGTTGTGTTTTCCGTTTGGACGCATTGCGGATTCGTATATCCGCCCGTCAGGTTCGCCAAACCCCGGCGCAATGGCATTCGCACCTGGATGAGTTGGCGTCCACTTCAAATCCGGAGGCCTTGGCGGCTGGTCAGCTCCGTAACACCGCAGGATACCTAAAGCATGCACAGCATAGAACCCGCCGGCACACGTCATTCCTTCACAATCCTCAAACACTCCCGTGCTCTCACCGGGCTGAAGCAACTTCCACTTCCTTCCAACTATTGCCCACTCTGGGCGGCTCGAGCCATTGCGACAGTCCCCCCCTAGGGCGTGTTTTCAAAATAGAGACGGCATAGAGAATGCTATGCATCCTATTGTAATCAAGTTTGTTACAATGGAAGCAAGCCAACGATATCAGATCCCAGATCCGCTCTGGCAGCGGTTCAAAATCGCCCTCAATCGGGTTGGGGCAGAAACCGCCGGGGCCGAGGCCCTCGCGGCGCCGGGGCCGTCCTCCAAAGGATGATCGGCAAATGATTGAGGGGATGTTCTACGTTCTTCGAGTCGCTTGCCCTTGGAGGGATCTACCTCCGCATTTCGGACCTTGGTCCTCGGTCTACACGCGGTGGCGACGATGGAATCGAAGCGGTCTTTGGGCTCGCTTGTTGGAGATAGTCGCAGCGGAGCCTCAGGGCGCCTTGGTTCATCTCGATGCCACCCACGTAAAGGCCCACCAGGACGGCACGAATCCACGCGGCGGGCAGACATCTCAGGCCATCGGACGTACCCGGGGCGGGCTCAATACCAAGGTCACTGCATTGGTGGATTCCAAGGGGCGCGCGCTCCAACTCATGGTGGATTGCGGCAATCTGGCCGACATCCGGTGTGCGGATAGGATCGTTATCCCTTCGGGCCATCGCTTGGTGGCCGACAAAGGCTACGACTCGACTGCTCTTCGTGATCGGATCTGGGATGCCGGGAGCTGCCCTTGCATCCCGAACCTTAAGAATCGCAAGAACCCCGCCCGCTGGCACCGAGGCTTCTACAGGCTCCGCCACCGCGTGGAGAACTTCTTCCAACGAATCAAACGGTTCCGCCGGATCGGAACGCGTTACGAGAAGCTCTCCCTGCACTTTCTCGCCTTTGTCCAATTCGCCGCCATCCTCGATTGGCTCAAGTCCTCCTTTTGAAGACACGCCCTAGGCAAAACTGATTAAACAGTCCAAGCGGATCAACGAGATCAATGGGATTGCAGCGATTGAACATGTGAATGTTAACGGAGCCCACCTCCCCCAACGGATCCCGATTCAACCACCGCTGCATCCCCGGATCATAGAACCGATACCCGTAGTAATAGAACCCCCACGACCCCGTCGCCGACAAGATGGCCGGCTTGCTGCTGAAGCGCATCGTGTTCGCGCCGGCCAGCGGGCCACTCGACGAGATCAGGCCACCGTAGGGGTTGTACTTGTACGACGCCTGCAACACCCCGGAGCTGTTCATCAGGGCGGTCACATTTCCGTTGGCGTCCGAGTGGTAGGCGTTGTGGGTGCTCCAGTTGCCTGCGGAGTATCCATGGCTGCGCATCAACAGGCCCCCGATGCCCCCTGCTCCCTCGATCGAACCGCTGAGGTCGAGACCCCGCGTGTAGGTGACCTGCGGGGTGTGCCCGGCGTTGCGCTCCTGAAGAATTAGTACATGGGAATGGTTGGTACTCATGGAACCTTCCGGCGTGGCCGACTGCCAGAGCCTAGCGCGGAACTCCTACTCCTGCGCCGTCGTTCACGCAATGGTTGTTCCCACCACCTCCCCGCAGGCCCGGAGGGCCAACAAAATGCCCTCGATCCGCATGACTCCCCTTCGCCCTTAGGCGTAGCCCAATCGGGATCGGGATCGACATCGAGTCGGGCGCATCTTGGCCCTGCCGCCGCAGGGCCGGGGAGGCGACGTCCTCGTCGCCCATTCCCCAAGCCCCTCCAACGGCGATGAGGACATCGCCTCCCCGCAACCATTCCCTTTGGGGGCGATGTCCTGCGGGCGCTCAGCGCCTCTGCCTCTCTGCGCGAGAACACTCCTTCTTCATGGGGGAATGGAACGGGGGCGTTTTCGCACAGAGGCGCAGGGGCACAGAGGTTTCAGCCTAGAATCGGCAGTTCATTTATCCGCAGATGGCGCCGATTGCGCAGATAGAGGGGCAAAATACCGATATCAGACCCCGGACGAGGTCTCACCTTGGCGGTGCTGGACCAACCCTATCCAAGCCCAGACAACCAATCTGCGTCATCTGCGGATGCAACTGCCGTTTTCAGGTTCAGTTCCTGTTGGGTCTCGGGGTTCTCATTGCACGCAGAGACTGGAGTCGCGATCGGTTGTTGGCGTTCGTTGGGGAAGGGAATCTGTCGCCCCTGCTGGGGCTGGGCTTTCATGGGGGTTACGAAACCCAGCGCTCACGCGCTGGGCTATCGTCTGCCGGCCCTCCGGGCCTGGTGCCACGGCTTCGTGTCCTTGGTGCCCTTCATTGTTCCCTGCGGGAAGCCGGGAGGTTGGCCACGCCGAGGCACCAAGCGCACCGAGGAATGCCGTGATGAAGGGTTTCCCACCCTCGACGGGTTCTGTGTCCCGGCGTGAGAAAGAACCTCGAGGAGGCGGGGTGGCTGGTCAGCCACGCCACCCCATGGCCTCATTGCCTCCGGTCAGGGCTTGAAGGAATGGACCTCCAGGTTCCATGTCTGGCCTTCCGGGTTGGTGAAGTCGAACCCGGAGAACACGAACAACTCCTTGCCGACCTCGACCGCCCGGTGACGCTTCAACGCGGGACCGGCTCCGGCACTGCCGGAGAGTTCCTGCCACGTCCCGCAGTTCCGGTCGAAGCGCCAAAGCTCATTGGTCACGTTCTGGGCAAACGGCGAGCCACAGCACGGCTCCCCACCCGGAAGATCCCCACCGTGGATGTACAGGTCGCCCTTCAGGACACCCGCGGCGACGAGGTTCCGTGCCGGCTCCACATTGAACGCCGCCGCCGGAGTGCGATTCTCCCAACGATTGCGGGCGATATTGTACTCCCAGGTGTCGGCCAGGGTCTCGAATCCAAACTGGCCCAGCGTCTCGCCACCATAGAGGATCAAGCGTCCGCCCTGCGCGCCTGTGCCGTAGGCGGCTTCATGCCGGGGCGGCGGGGAGCCAGCGGCACCGTCCGGGATCAGCTCCGTCCATTGCCGGGACTGCACGTTGTAGACCCAGAGGTCGTTCAGCGTGGAGAAGAACCCATTGATGCCGCCGAAGAGATAGAAGCGATTGCCCACCATCCACACGGCGGGACGCGAACGCCCGCTGGGACCCGCGTTGACCGGCTGGATTTCCGTCCACGCATTCGCACGTGTGTCGTAGGCCCACAGGTCGCCATAGACCGAGAAATCCGCGTAGAACGGGTCGGTGTTCACACCACCGCCGAACACGAAGATCCGACGGCTTCCCTCGTGAGCAGCGGAGGCGGCGAAGGCCCGCGGCGGCGGCACTGGCCCCTGTGGTTGCAGTCGGGTCCAACGGTCAGACTGGGTGTCAAAGCGGTAGAGGTCGTTGTAGGGAACGTGTTCGGGGGCGGTCAGGCTGTCGAAGACGCCACCGAACAGATAGACGTCCTTGCCGAGTGCACTCACGGCAGGGGCGGAACGTTCCGAAGGCCCGATGCCTGTGGTCGGATGCACCGTCCAGCCGTCCGCCAGGAGCGGAGCGCAGGTCGAGAGCACGGCGACCGCCATCGCGCGCAGGAATTGGAACACGGAGTGCCCGGGACTCGCCGGACGCGGAACAGACAGGAACAGACTCATGGTTTGATTGATCGGTTTGGTTTGTTCCCCGCTCCGGATGGATCCGGAACGGGGGAGATTGAGAAGGTAGTGGCCAGCCTCATGGCAATGGGCGACCCAACCGGAAGAACCCGCTGCCCACGGATCGGGGCGTGGCATACCACCAACGCTGCCGATGCTCGTTCCAGTAGATCTTTGTGGCCTCGACGAGGATCCACGGCGTGCTGAGTTCCAGGCTCGCCTTCCGGTAGAGCGGCCAGCGCACGGGTTGGTTGCCCACCCGCGGGGATGACCACGACAGGTAAAGCCCGTCCGCGGCACCCGGCGGTGGCGGATCAATGCGCAGGGTCGGAACGTCGGGATCGGCCACCTGCAATTCGTAGGCACCCACGTCCATCCTGAATCCGGAGACCCGGGCAAACCCCGGACCACGCTGATCGAAGGAATCAGCGTCCGACTCCGACACGTTTTCCCCGGTGTCGACGGCCGGACTGTCCGGATGGAGGGCCATGGTGAGGGTCGGGCCGCCGTTGTCCGCCAGCGGAAGCAGCCGGGCAACCAGCGGAGACTGCCACGTTCCAACGCGATCTGGCGACGCGGACTGGTTCCGGAGGGGCAACGATTCATCCCAGATCCCGATCAGGTTGTTCCCACCGGAAAGCACATCCCCCCGGACATCGGGACCAAGTCCGGCCCGGTTGCCAGCCACCAGACAGCCCCGAAGGCCTGCGGCCGTGGGTCCAGGAAGAAAGGATAGGGCCTGGATGGCGCCGCCAACGGTAGCTGTGTTGCTGGACAGGGTGCACTCCCTGAGATTCACCCATCCGACGCTGTAGATGGCTCCACCTTCCTGCGCCGCCGAGTTGCCAGACAAGGTGCAGCGCCACAGATCGGCAACGCTTCCAGAAGAAGCGTAAAGGGCTCCGCCGGATCCGGAACCCGCGTGGTTCCCCGAGAGTGTGCACCGTCTCAGGGACAAGGAAGAATGAGGGAGGTTGAGGATCGCCCCGAAACCGTTCGCCGAGTCGCGGTTCCCGGTGATCGCACATTCCACCACTCTCAAAAAGGCCTTGTTCACGATCGGCGCCTGCAGTCCGCCGGGTCCTTCCCCGACGCCTTCGCGCAGGGTCAGTCCGGTGATCGTGAGCGCTGCGCTGTTTTCAAGCAGTGCCCCGGAACCACTGCCACGGATGGCGAGCGTCTTCGCGCCCGGCCCCAGGATCGAAAGGTTCCGGCGCACCCGCAACGGCCCCTGTCGGAGGGTGATGGCTCCGGACAGGTGCCGCAGGTCGATGACGCCCCCCTCGGGTGTCTGATCGATCACCGCGCGCAGGGAAGCCGGCCCCGAGTCGTCTACGTGAAGGACGCGGGAGGATCCCGTGTGGAACTTCAGGATCGGCGTGAATCGAACGCCGGCGCTGTTGGAGGCAACGAGATAGAACTGATGCAACTGGAGCTCCTCAAGCCCGGAGAGCCGGATACCGAGTGGGGAAACGTCGAACTGTCCACGGGCGAGGGTGACCGATTCCGTCGGCGTGAACTCAAGACCGTCACCCGCGGCCCATTCGAACCACACGGTGGTCTGAAGGCCCTCCGTCCTGACGGTGCCCTGGAGTGTCGCCGCGGTGGGAGAGACGTCGATCACGGGCAGCCCCGCCACCGTCGGCGGCGGTGCCGCAACGAAGCCAAGGCTCCAGCTTTCAAACAACCCCGAGAAGCCGCTGGCGTACAGCGTCCACACGCCGTTCAGCGGCCCGTCGAGCGCCGCGTCCATCTCGCCGGAATACGGTCCGGCTGGCGCAGGTGCCGCCAGATTGCCAGCCAACCCCTGATTGCTTTGCGGCCGGTAGACTCCCGACGGAATTGTTCCCTCCAAGGGACTGGGAAAACCTTCCGCAGCGAAATCATCGAAGGTGAGGGTCACACCATCGACCGGGTTGAACCCGGCTTCCGCACTGACCATCGGGCGCAGCTTCTGTCCGCCCGGCCCCACCAGCAGCACGCCGAAACCGGGCGATCCCGCCTTCAGCTTGTTCAGCGTGAGGGTGACCTTCCCGATGACTCCCCCCATTCCCGAGAGGAACAGCCGCGAGGGATACCGGCTGGGCGTGCCTCCCTGAACAATGCGGGTGCCCCCACCAATCGATCCCAGACTGTCGAACACTACGCCGCCCACCGTCACCTCTCCATTGGGACCTCCCGTTCCCCGCAGGACGAAGGTGTCGCCCGTCTGCCCGCCGACGATGTCGAAGAAGACCCAGTCTGGAACACGATTCCGGAAGGCCGTGGACGCGGTCGCCAACGAAGGGCTGCCGACAACGCCGCCAACGGTCTGCACCAGACGCAGCGAGGCGGGATTGTAGGCGGCGTTGTCCAGGTGATCGATGAGCACCCCGACACGGATCAGCCGGCCCACGGCCTGCGCGTTGAGGGTGAATCGGAAAACGTCCGCGCTCCGACCAGCACCTGGGGCCGGATTCTGTGTGCCCGTCATGAACGTCGCACCCGGATTCAGCGGATCGTCGATGAACGCGTAGGCTGGGTTCCCGGAATACGACCCGGTCAACGGTTCCATGGTCGAGAAGTAGGACGGCTTGGCAGGAGGCAGGTTGACCAACTGATAGCCATCGGTGCCCAGGACATGGTCGCCGTCCACATCCCGGGTCTTCGCAAGCCCCGAAGACCGCCACGTTCCTCCAAGATCCTGATGCGTGCCCTCGTAGGTAATCACCGCCGGGGGCATGGGGCCCGATCGAACCCACGTGGGACCGCCCAACAACGTCCCATCGGCCAGGCCGAAGGCGGGCGCGCCGTCGAGCAGCTGGGTGCCGCTGCCCTCGTCGAAGGAATACAACGCGTACATGAACGGGAACTCCGTGCCCGTGAAGTTGGCATTGTAGGTCCCGTTGAGGGTCTCAGGATCCAGCACCTGACTCAGGATCAGCACCCCGTCGAGGCGTCCATCAAACCGGCGTAACGGATTGCTGTTCCCCAGCCGGATCCGCCTTCCGATGGTAAGGGCTGCGGGATTGACGCCCAAGGTCGCGGCATTCCAGCCGCCGGCAGGCTCGCCGTTGACGAAATAGCGGACCTCACCGCCCACGGTCGCCGTCACCGCCACATGGGTCCAGGTGCGCATCGGCACCGGAACGGTGCTGGGGCGGCCATTGAAAACGCCGCAGCGCCCCAACTCGAGGAACTGTGGATCATTCGGGTTGTCCGACTGGGCCCGGATCAGCAACTCGACGCTGGAACCGCAGTCGGCCGTGGACAAGACCGCCGTCCGCGGTCCATTCAGCGTGCCTCCGGACCGCAGGTAAACCCAGGCCCCGACGGTGAATTCCCTGCCGGACCAACCATCATTCAGCACGATCTCAACCGAATCATCCACCCCGTCGAAGTCGAGGGCATGCCCCAACGGCGCGCCCCGGAGCGAAAGCGGGACCACCAGGAAGCACAGGCACAACCGCCAGAAGGCGGACGGCATCAGACAGAAGGCATCAACAGACATGGCTCGGCAGGATCAATTGTTGTCTTCGTCTTACGGATCCCCGGCCGAAAGTTGCGCGCTGATCTGAAAAACCCCATTCCCACGCCTTCCTTCCCCCTGCCGCGGCAGGGACAGGGCGGCGACGTCCGCGACGCTCATTCCGAAAGCTCCTCCAACGGCGATGAGGACATCGCCTCCCCGTTTCCCTTCTCAAAAGGGGGGCGTGCCGTACGCCCCCCCTGAATGCATCTTTCCCCTGACGCTTCCTTCCGCTCCACTGCCTCCACTGTCCCCAGTCGGTCCGCGCATCTGCCCTGCCGAGGAATCCAGCACTGCTTCGGACGCGACCCGGCTGGCCACGGATCCACCAGGATATTTCACATGCCCACTGCCCCGTTCCCAACGCCGTGCCCGCCAACGCCGGCTGCCCGCCCCGATCCGTTCCACCCCGTGGCGAAGGTGCAGGCCGTGCTCTGCCTGGGATTCCTCCTTCTGTTCGGCATGCCCGCGCGGGTCGCGGCGCAGGTGACGAATCGTTGGACCGGCACCGGGGATGGCACCACGTGGAACCTGGGCTCCAACTGGCAACTGGGCCGCGTCCCGACCACGACCGACATCGCGGTCATTGATCTCAACGGCACCAACACGGTGGTGCGGATCACCGGCATCAACGCGGCCGTTCGAAGCCTCACGTCGACCGCGACGCTCGTGCTCGACGGAGGCGAACTCGCGGTCAGCCAGGGAACCAACCACCTGCGCGGCCCGTTGCACGCGTCGCTCTCGGCAATCGGTGCCACCGGCAACGGTACCTGGCTCGTCGCGACCAACACCACCACGCTCACTGGCACCTCGCTCAACGCTGTTGGTGGGGCGATCCTCCGGTTGACCGGCGCCCGGCGGTTCATCACCGGTGACCAGGTCAACGCCTCCATCGTGGCCCGCAATCCCGGAAGCGCGGTGGAACTGCCAAACGTTGCCGAACTCGAAGGCGCCACCGGCCGCTTCACCACGCTCACCGTGAACGCGATCAACGGCGGCTGGATCCAGCTCGGTTCCGTGACGGTGGTGGAAATCGGTTACACGTCCTTCGCGGCGGATGGCGCCGGTTCCCTCATTGATCTCAGCGCGCTGGAACGGATGACCGGCGGCGAACTGTTCGTCCGCGGAGGTGGCATACTGCTGACGCCGATCCTGCAACGGCTCGAACGGACCTCGGTAACCGTCGACGGTGTCGGCAGCGCACTCGACGTGGGGCTGGTCGACGCCCTCCCGGGAACCAGCGTCCGGGTGGCAGCCGGTGCGGAACTCGAATTTCCGGGTGTCACCGCGCTGGCGGGCGGCGAACCCCATTCCAACCTCACCGTCTCGGGCGTCGGCAGCGAACTGCGGTTCCCGGCCGTCACCACGCTCTCCGGTGCCACCGGACGCTTCAGTCGATTCAACATCCAGGCACTCACCGGCGGTGCCCTGCGATTGCCGCTCCTGACCGGGGTCACCGGCGACAAGACGGACTTCCTCGCCGAAGGCAACGGCGCGCTCCTGCAGATCCCGGCCCTGGCCGAACTGCACTTCAACACCCTCGAAGCCCGCAGTGGTGCCCACCTCGAGTGCCCGGCGCTGACGACCGTGCAGAATGCGTCCCTGATTGTCCGCGGGGCCACCACGCGCCTTCCGGTCGCCCAGATCACCAACGCCGACGGCTCCTCGCTCCAGGCCTTCGATGGTGCCGTGGTCCGTTTCACCGGCCTCACCCACTTCGACGCCCTCGACATCGGCAACGTCCTCCTCGTGTCCTCAGGCGCTGGCAGCGAACTCGCCTTCCCAGCGCTACCCAACCTCCGCGGCGCCCGCGCCCGGTTTGCCGGACTCCTCCTCCAGGCCGGGCCGGGCGCGCTCCTGCGCCTGCCCCTGCTGTCGGCCGTCACCGATGGCGTCGTTGGATTCCAGTCCGAAGGCGCGACCTCGCGGATCGAACTCCCCGCCATCACGACCCTGGAAGGTCCGAGCCTCGAAGCCCGCTCCGGCGGCACCATTGCGGTGCCGGCGCTTCGCACCTTCCGTCAAGGTTCCCTGACGGTTCGCGGAACCGACAGCGTCCTGCCGGTGGCGCAGATCACCTCCCTGGACGGCACCAGCGTCCTCGCCACCGGAGGCGCCGTCCTCCGGTTCAGCAACGTGACAGCGTACGACGCCTTGGCGGTCGGCAGTCGGGATCTCTCAGCGTCCGAGGCGGGGAGCCGGCTGGAGTTCCCGGCGCTCACCGCGTTGACCGGCACGACCAGCCCCTTCGCAACACTCACGGTGGAGGCGGGCGGCGGCGGGGTGGTGGCGTTGCCACAGCTCACCCAGGTTTCCACGCCCACCATCCGGTTCGTGGCCACCGGCACAGGAAGCGGCGTCGAACTCCCCATCCTCTCCAACCTCGTTGGCACGGACTTCGAGGCGCGCAACGGCGGCCGCGTCTCCAGCCCGGCCCTGACCTCGCTCCAGTTCACGGACTTCATCGCGGCCGGTAGCGGCAGCCGGCTCGACACGGCGCAAATCACCGAAGCGCGCGGCGCGGGGATCGCGGCGCAGGAAGGGGCCCGGCTGAAATTCGATTCGCTCCAACGATACGAAGGCGGCAATGGCCCCAGCACCGTCGTCACGGCCAGCGGCCCGGGCAGCCGTCTGGAGTTTCCTATCCTCACCGAGTTCACCGGAACCACCTCGCAGTTCAGCAGCGCCACCCTCCGCGCATCCAGCGGGGGAGTGATCGCCCTGCCCGAGCTGAGCAGCCTGGATTCCGGGGCGCTGGTCCTCACCGCCAACGGGCCGGATGCCGTGCTCGACCTGCCCGCATTCATCCGCGGCGTGGGCATTTCCGTGGAACTCTACGATGGCGCCGAACTGCGCTCGCCGGAGTGGTCCGAGCTGCACGTCGGCCGCCTCCTCCTGCGCGGCGATACCATCCTCGACTCCCGGCGCCTTGCCTTCATCGACGGCAGTACACTTCAGGCTTGGGATGGCGCCCTGCTCCGACTCTCCGCGGTGCAGGGGTACCAGGCCGGCCCGGTCACGGCCGAGTTCAGCGCCATCGGTGCCGGCAGCCTTTTGGAACTGCCCGCCCTCCGACAGGTCTCGGGGAGCACCGCCCCCTTCACCCAATTCTCCCTCAAAGCGTTCAACAGCGGAACCGTGCGACTTCCACTCATCACGAAACTCGACGAGGGTATGTTCGCCGCCAATGCCCAGAACCCTGGCAGCCGCCTGGAACTGCCCTCCCTGATCTCGACCCGGGATGTCAGCTTCTCGGTCATCAACGGGGGTACCCTCAGCGCTCCTGGCCTGACTTCGCTCACCCGGGGACGCCTGGACCTCTACGGCCCCGGCACCTGGACCACCGAACAGATCCGTTCCCTTCGCAACGTGTCTGTCGTCCTCAACGGGGCCATCGCCAACTTCCCGAACCTCACCGACGCCGGCACCTCCACCTTCCTCTTCCAGAACGGTGGCAACGCCATCCTCCCGCCCGCCGCCGACCTCCAGGTCACCGCCATCGGCCTGCCCACCACCGGTCGCGCCGGCTACCCGCTGACCCTCACCTGGACCGTCACCAACGCCTCCGACGTCAAGCTCACCGGCACGCGACTCGATCAATTCGCCCTGCGCCGCTCCGGTGTTCCGGACCTCGTCCTGGGCACCGTGGAGGTCGCCAGCGATCTCGCTGCGCGCGCCGCCCGCGCCTACCAAACCACGCTCATCCTGCCCGGCGATCTCACCGGAACCTGGCGCCTGGTCGTCACCGCCGACGCCGGCTTCGACCTCTTCGAAGGTGACCACGAATCCAACAACACGCTGGTCTCCACGGGCGAGATCGGCCTGTCCGCCCCCGACCTCGTCGTCGCCGACATCACGCTGCCGCCCGGACCGCTCATGGCCGGCGCCCCGTTCGAACTCACGTGGGTCGTGCACAACACCGGCACCACCAACGCTACCGCTCCGTGGATCGACGGCGTCCTCGTGGGCACCAACGCGACCGACTTCACCGCCGCGCTCATCCTCGGCACCCAAGCCCGGCCCACGACGCTGGCCGCCGGCGCGCGTTACACCAATCGCGCCCAACTCCTGCTCCCGCTCGAGGCCACCCGGCCGCCCGGCAACTACTTCCTCGCCGTCGTGGCCAACGCGGATCACGCGCAACCCGAAGTGACCGAGGCCAACAACGTCACCACACGTTCCGTGCAGCTCACCTGGCCGCCACTTCCGGATCTCGTCCCGGTCCAGGTCACCGGTCCCGCCACCGCACGGCCCGACACCGCCGTCACGCTCTCCTACGCCGTCACCAACGCCGGCCCTGCTGCTGCCGTCGGTCCTTGGACCGAGTCGATCTTCCTCGAAACGCCCAGCGCACCGCAGAACCCGCGCCGCTTGCTGGGCTCCTTCCGTATCGAAGCCCCGCTCCCCGCACACTCCACGCAGGCCCGCTCCCGAAGCGTCACGCTGCCCGCCGACCTGCCCGCCGCGACGAATGCCCGCTGGCTGGTTGTCATGAACCCCGAACCCGGCCCCGTCGAATCCAACGTCGCCAACAACACCGCCACCGGTCCCGCCACCGTCACCATCCCCGCCAGCCTCACGCTCACCCTCGCCCAAGCCCGCATCCGCGAGGATGCCGGCTCGCTCGTCGCACGGCTTCAGCGCAACGGATCCCTCGACGCAGCCCTGACCGTGCAATGGTCCGCGGTCCCCGTCGGCCGCGTTGGCGGACCTGCGACGGTCCAGTTCGCCGCCGGCCAATCCGAACTCACGCTCACACTCCCGATCCTGCCCGATGGCGTGGTCACTCCTGATGTACCCGTCGCCCTCACCGCCCGCGCGGCAGGATTCACCGACGGCACCCACACCGTGACCGTGGACAACACCGACCCGGCGCGACTGACCCTCCAGTTCGCCGCAGCGCAGGTCCGCCAGGGCCAATCGGTCCCCGCCACCATCACCCGGAATGCCGGGCTCGATTCCCCCTTGCCCTGCAATTCAACAGCTCCATGCCCGGCCGACTCCTCCCGCCGGCCAACCTCACGCTTGCCCCGGGCCAGACCTCTGCGGCCGTTGCCTGGATCGCCCTCGAAGACGGCCTCTGGACACCCGACCAAACCATCACCGGATCCGTGGGCGCACCCGGCTTCCCGGTGGCCGCCGCGGAGGTGAAGGTCGTGGAAGAAATCCCTCCGACACTGACCCTTTCGCTGTCGCGAAATCCGTTGAAGGAATCCGACGGCCCCATGGCCGCGATCGCCACCGTCACGCGCACCGGTCGCCTCGACACCGCCCTGCTTGTCGCGATCACCACCACGAACACCAACGCCGTCGTGGTTCCGGACTTCGTCACGATTCCGGGCGGCACCAACCAGGCCACCTTCGTTGTTGGCACCGTCGCCCGGCCTTCGCTCTCACAGGACCAGGTGACCGAACTCCGCGCGTTCCCCGCTTACACACTCACCCGACAGCCCTTCGGCGAACCCGCACGCGCCCCGGTCACGGTCCTCGACACCGATCGACCCACCCTCACCCTGGAACTGGCCCACGCCGTCGTCGCACCCAACCGGACTCCCGCCACCACCGGCACCCTCCGACGTCCCACATCGGCGGCGACCGCACTGACGGTCACGCTCGCCCCGTCCGTCGCAGGCCTGCTCGGGCTCCCGCCCTCCGTCGTGATCCCCGCGAACACCAACACCGTCGAGTTCCCCATCCACACCACCGCCGCGACCGGGGGGAACGACATACGCACGACACGCATCATCGCCACGGCCTCCGGACTCGTGCCCGCCGAAGCCGAACTCACCATCTCCGCCCGCGCGCTTCCCGACCTCATCGCCGAACTCGTGACAGGACCGGCCCAGGCCAACACACGCGCCAACGCCAGCCTCAGCTGGCGCATCCGGAACCAGGGCCTGGCCGACCACACCGGCCGAGTCCTGCAACGCGTGTACCTCTCGAAGGACGGCCAACGGGATCCCGAAGACGAACTCGTCGCCGAGCAATCGATCGAAGGGCAGTTCGCCGTCGGTTCCTTCATCAGTGTCGCGCGGTCCATCTTCCTGCCCAGCCAACCCGGGAACTACTGGATCTTCGTCGAGCTGCTTCCCGAAGGCGCGCCGACGGAAGTCTCCGTCCAGAACAACCTCGCCCGTTCCACCACACCGATCCGGGTCAACGCATCCTACGCGGTGGCGATCTTTGACATGATCCAAGCCTCGGATCGTGCCGGCGAACCCATCGAGATCTACGGGTTGTCCATTCGACCGGACGGAACTCGGGCCGCCTTCGAAATGGTCGCGGTCCACGTGCGCCGGGACGGCAGCGAACGAACGCAATTCACGATGACGGACGAGACCGGCTCCTTCAGTACCACGTTCACTCCCGGCAGGAACGAGGTCGGCGTCTTCGAGGTCTTCGTCGGAGATCCCGATGCCACCGAATTCTCGGGCGCTGGCAGTTTTGCACGCAGGAACCTCCTGGCGCTCCCGGAGAACCGGGTCCTTGCGGTCGTCGCAGGCGGACAGGCCACCCTGCGGATGAGCCTCTCCAACCCCGGTCCGGATCCGATCTCCTTCCTGAGGGCCGATATGGAGGGACTGCCTCCCGGCGCATCGGCCCGGGTCACCATTCCCTTTGAGGCCGCGGTGGGTGGAACCATCCCCCTCGAACTCGAGGTCCTCGCCGGCACCGCCAGCCTCGGCACCACGACACCCACCCTCGTTGTCATGACCACCTCCGGCATATCGCGCTTCGAGTTCCCGCTGACCCTCCGGATCACACCGCCTGTGCCGATGGTCGGGATCACACCCCGTTCCATCGCTGCCGGAGCACTCCGCGGCCAGCCCACGCACTTCTCCATCGCCGTCACCAACACCGGTGCCCTCGCGACCGGGCCCCTCACGCTCGTGGTTCCCGAGCTTCCCTGGCTCCACGACACGACCCCGGGTGCCCGCCCTTCCCTCGCGCCCGGCGAGGGAACCACCTTCGATCTCGCGTTCACCCCTGCATCGGACCAAGCACTCGGCGAATACGAAGGCGACGTGCTCGTCGTCGGGAACGGATTCCAGACCCGCGTCCCCTTCTCGATCCGGCTCGTCAGCTCCGCCGTCGGTGATCTCGAAGTCCTCGCGGAGGACGAGTTCACCTACTACGCCGCCGATGCTCCCAAGCTCGCCGGCGCCCGCGTGGAGGTCCTCGATCCCTACACGTCCAACCCGCTCGCCTCCGCCATCACCGATGCCACCGGCGTTGCCCGGATTCCTTCGCTCGCAGAGGGAACCTACCGGCTGCGCGTCTCTGCCGACCGCCATTCCCCCCGGGAAGTTCCGGTCACCATCCAACCCGGCCTCACCCAGCGGACCCGGGTCCTCGTGCCGGTGGAGGGCGTCGCCTATTCCTGGAACGTCGAGCCCGCCGAAGTCACCGACCGCTATCGCGTCACGCTCGAATCCACCTTCGAGACCACCGTTCCGTTCCCGCTGGTGACCGCCCTCGAACCCAAGGTGTTCCCACTCGTGTTCCCCGGTGAGGCGACCACGATGAACATCACGTTCACCAACCACGGCCTGATCGCCGCCCGCGGCCTCAAACTGGACTTCCGCAGCTCCAGCACGTACCGCATCACGCCATTCTTCACCGAGCTCGGCGACCTGCCTGCACGAAGCAGCATCTCCGTTCCTGTCCGCGTCGAGTTCCAGCCCGACCTCGACGCGCGCATCGTCGCCGGCCTGATCCGCAACGGACGTCAGGTCGGACCACGGGGACAACCGCTCCTCGATGTCTCCACCCGACGCGGCGAAGCCGGCCCGGCCGCGGGCGGTGGTGGCGGGGGCAACGACTGCGACACGCCCAGCATCAACGTCCGCTACTTCGTCGTCTGTGGCGACGATGGCCTCTACCACATGGTCCCGATCGACGTGACGCCGATCGGCATGCTCCGCGATCTCATCAAGTGCCTCCAGGCACTCGCCAAGGGTCCCGGCAACGTCGGCGGTGCCGCGTGCGATTGCGCCAGTCAGGCCGCCGCGGGCATCGGCGGCGCCCTTGGCGGGGATGGGGAACTGCCCAAGCCCCTCAAGTGCGCCCTCGCCGTCCTCTGCCAGGACGTCGGCGAGATCGCCAAATGCATCTGCCCGGGACTCGAAGCCACCGAGTTGCTCTACGGCACCGGCGGCGGCATCGGCGGCGCAGGACGTTTCATTCCGCCGCCCGGCGGTGCCGGTCGCTGCGCCATCATCCCTACCGGGGCAAGTCCCGGCGCATCCGCACACCTCGCCACTTCGCTCCAGTCCAGTTCGAACGGGATGCCCCGCGCCCTCGTCGTCGTCGCCCGCAACGCCACCCCCGCCGCCGACTCCGACGGCATCTGCGCCCAGGTCCGTCTCCGCCTCACCCAGGACGTCGCTCTCACCCGCGCTGGGTTCCGCGCGGTCCTTGGCATCGACAACCGGCTGACGAACACGCCGCTGACGCAGATCGCCTTCGAACTCCATTTCTTCGATGCCGCCGGAGCCCTCGTCGACGATCGGTTCGGCATCCGACCGCCGAGCCTCGTCGGCCTCACCGACCTCAACGGCTCGGGCACCCTCGCCCCCGGCTCCAGCGGCACGGCCGAGTTCACCATCGTTCCGTCCGCAGCGGCTGCTCCCGAGGGTCCCACACCCTATTCCGTCGGCGGCGAACTCCGGTATTTTGACGGCACCCGTTCCGTCACCATCCCGCTGGCCCCCACGCCGCTCTCCGTCCTCCCCCAGCCGGAACTGTCCTTCGATTACTACCAACAGCGCGACGTCTTCAGCGACGATCCCTTCACGCCGGAGACAGAGCCTTCCCAGCCGTTCACGCTCGGACTTCTCGTGCGCAACACCGGTGCCGGCTCCGCCCGGAACGTGACGGTCCGCTCCGGCCAACCCTGCATCGTTGAAAACGAGAAGGGCCTGTTGATCGACTTCCAGGTCGTGGCCTCGGAGGTGTTCGGCCCCGATGCAACCCGCTTGCTGACTCCTTCGCTCACCGCGGATCTCGGGGACCTCGAACCCGGCGGCACCCGCGTCTCCCGCTGGCTGCTGAAGTCCACGCTGCAAGGTCTGTTCCTCGACTACTCCGCCGAGGTTGAGCATCTGGATCCGCTCGGCCAACCCGCCTTCGAGGCCGTCCCGCCCGGCAACGTCCGCATCCACGAACTCACCCACCTGGTCCGCGACCCGCGCGCCGGCGCCGATGCCCTGCCCGACTTCCTCGTGAACGAGGATCCGGCCACCGATCCCGACGACCTGCCCGACGCGATCCACCTCAGCAACGGTTCGATCGAACCGGTCCACGTCCTCGCCCAGGCGACGCCCGACGCGGTGCCCACGCTCCAGAGACGCGAGATCCTCCTGAACCTCGGTTCCGCGGCCTCGGGTTGGACCTACCTGCGCCTTCCCGATCCGCAGGGCTCCACCGGCCCGCGCACGTTCCGACTGGTCGCCGTGCTTCGCCCGGATGGTTCCGCCCTGCCCGGATTCAACTTCTGGCAGACCGACCGGACCTTCATCGGCCTCGGCCGCCGGCCCATCCTCGGGAACCATCTCCACCTGTTCGATCACGGGGCGCCCACGCACTACCGGCTCGTCTATGAACCGGTCACACCGCGGGACACCGTCGCCCCGGTCGCAACCATGGACGCCCTGCCCGCGACCTCCTTCCCGGCTTTTGCGCTGCGCTGGTCGGGAACCGACAACACCACCAACGCCCTCACCTTCGACGTGTTCGCGTCCGTGGACGATGGGCCGTTCATCCCATGGCGGGTGGCCACGCCGTTGGGCGGAAGCCCGTTCGTCGGCGAACTCGGCCATCGCTACGCCTTCTACGCGGTCGCCATCGATGCGGCCGGGAACCGGAGCACCGTTCCCGCCGTCCCAATGGCCAGAACCGTCACCACGCTCGAGAACCGGCCGCCCACATTCGCCCCGGTCCCAACGCAGACCCTTTTCGCCGGCGCCACCTTGCAGGTCCAGCTGCGTGCCTCCGATCCCGACAGCTCCTTCCAGTCCCTGACGTACGCCGTCGCTCCCACCTCACCCAACGGCGTCGCCGTCGATCCGTCGTCGGGTCTGTTGACCTGGGTCGTGCCGCGCGTCCTGGGCGATACCACCCAACGCATCTCGGTCTCGGTGCACGATGACGGCCAACCAGCCCTTTCCGCCCAGCTCGCGTTCGATGTCCGACTGATCGGCTCCAATGCCGAACCGGTGCTCCTCCCCATCCGCAACCAGACCATTCTCGCCGGCAGACTCGTCGCCTTCCACGCGGTTGCCACCGATGCCGACGTTCCGCGACAGACCCTCCGCTTCCGGCTCGTGGGCAATGTTCCCGACGGAGCCACCCTCGACCTCACGTCAGGACTGTTCCTCTGGCAGACCAGCGAGTTCGCACCCAGCTCCGTGAACGCCATCACCATCGAAGTCTTCGACAACGGCACGCCGCCCATGGCCACAGCACAAACCTTCGTCATCGACGTCCGCAAACGCTCGAACGCCTTCCGCCTCCAGGTGGGCACCACCATCCTCGACGCCGGCCAACCGGGATCGATCCCACTCGGTCTCGTCGCCGGGCAACCGCTGTCCCGCGTCACCTTCACGCTTCCCCCACTCGGACCCACCATCACCAATCTCTCCCTCGCACAGCTCTCCCCCGGAATCTCCGGTGCCCAGCTTCAAGCCCTTCCCGACGGCACCTCCACCGCCACGTTCTTCACCGACCCCGGGTTCGTCCTCGACGGCGAACTCGACCTTGCCCGCTTCACCTTCGACACCCAACCGAACGTCTCCGAACTGGTCCGGATCACCCCACGCGAGGTCGTCGGAACGGACGCTTCCGGCAGCCGGACCCTCCGCGGAACCGCCAACGCGGGCCGCATCATCGTCATCGGCTCCCAACCCGTCATTGAAGCAACCAAACCCGACGAGCTCATGCTCTACGGCCGCCTCGGCCAGTTCTACACCGTGGAAACCAGTGCTTCCCTGAACCCCGGTGCCTACTGGTCCGGCCTCGGACCCTACCCGATTTTCAGCCAGTCCACCCGACTGCAACTCGTGCCCGTGGCTGGCGACCGCTTCGTCCGCCTCCGGGTCCCATGAGGGCGGTGAGGAGTCGCCAGTCGCGGTTTGAAGGCCGGGTGCCCTCACCCGGCGGGAGCTTCCAGCCGCGCACTCGACCGCTTGGGCGGGAGTGAGACAACGTCAGGAAACGGATAACCCCAGCCCCAACGGGGCGTCCGACGACAGCCCAGGGCAACGCCCTGGGGTCGCGTTCCCCCATTACCAGCCGCAAGCCCTGAAAGGGCGGGCCAGCTCGTCCATCCCTCGGCGACATCCCGCCTCTCGGCCTGATCCGCCCTTTCAGGGCTCCTGCTTGATTCGACGCCGGATACCCGGGGCGTTGCCCCGGGCTGCCTTGGATCGCCCCGTTGGGGCTCAGGGACGCATCACTCAGACAATGGGGTCGCGTCTAAACATTATACATTTGTCCGACTCGACTCGGCTGCCCGCGGCCAAATGTACAATTTATAGACGCGACCCTATTGCCTTCCTCAACCCACGAAGAACCCCAGTTTCCCGAGCTGGCCCAGGAGGGCGTCCAGCTCCTGACGGTTTGGGTTCGGGGTGTCGCCCGAGGCGGATTCCGCGGTGCAGGTCCCGTTCATCGCCAGCAGCAGTTGATCCTGCGTGCGCGTGCCATCGCAGAGTCCCAGCAACTGTCGTGTCCGGGGATCCGGGATCTGGATCATCCGATGACGGGCGGTCGGCAACTCCGTCGACGCTTCCGCCAGGACGCGGGCCGGAGCCAGGGCGATGGGGCGTTCACCCGGAAGTCTCGCCGGCCCTGGTCCAAACGCCGTCCACTCGACCGCCCCGCCGGCCGCCGATTCGAAGAGGAACCGAAGCAGGTCGGCGGTGTTCCACGCCCCCTCACCTCCGATCAACCCCACCAGTTCACCAAAGGCCAGCCTCCGGGGTGCGGCAGCCATCAGGTGACGCAGCGCATGGATGCCAGGCCCAAAGGAGGTCGTCAGCGATTGACCTCCCTTCATCTCGAACCGGACCGCCGTCACCGGTCCCGGCCCCGACGCCGCCTCGCTCAGACTCAGTCCCGCCGAGAACCATGCCGTGGCCAGACGCCCGGGATCCGCTGCGTCCACCGTCCGTCCTGATCGGACCAGCAGTGTCTGACGGAATCGTCGCGGAACGAGGATGTCCACGTACTGCTCCAACTCGATCCGATCGGAAGCCACGGCACGAAGGCTGGAAGCCGTCTGTGGATCCAGATTGGCCAGCAGATGCTCGATGAGGTCGGCATCCGCCAGGTACACCAGCCCATGGCCGGCGGCCGCGCTGACGAACTCGTGCAGGTAGAACGCCCGGTGCTCCGGAGCGAGCTCGTCATGCCACAGGACCTGCGGCGTCCTGTCGGCCACCGTCGCAAACTCCGCCCGAAGCGCCCGCCCGGCGGCCCCTTCATCCGGGATCGCCTTCGAAAGGAACCGTGCGAACGCCTGTGCCTCCACCATCTGCTCGGCCGCATCATCGATCCCGCGCAGATGCCAGCGCATCAGGTCCCGTACGGGTTGCCGCAGGTGCCAGCCAGGAAGCGCGTTGTAGCTGATGAACGCAATACCCTCAGGTGCCAGACAACGCGCCACGACTCGGAGCAGCGCTTCCCGGACGGAGTCCGGAACCCAAGAGTACACACCGTGACAAAGGACGTAGTCGAATCCCGCCTCCGGCAATGGATGCTCCTCCAATCGGGCGGCGACAAACCGGATGTTTTGCAGGCCGCAGCGACGGGCGAATTCCTGGGCCAAGCCGATCGCAACACCCGAGGCATCCAGCCCCACGAACGTTGCTCCCGGATACGCGGCCGCCATCGGGACGAGATTGGCGCCATTTCCGCATCCGATCTCGAGGATGCGTGCCCCCGTTACGGGTGCACAAGCCACCCCATGCAGCAAGCCGATCCCTGCCAGGTGGTCCGGATGAAGCGCCTGCTGCGGGTGGGTTGGGTAGGCAATCGCATCATACAGGTTTCCGGATAACGGCATGACGCGAGGCTAACTCCAGTCAAAACCCGGGTCATTCCCTTCCTCGCGCCCGGCCGCATGGTGGTAGACCATCAGGCTACCCGCATTGACCACCATCACCCAACACTGTTGGGGTTCTACCTGACGATGAAGGCACGATTTTCGCAGATCCTGGGTGCTGCCTCGGCTTTGGCCGTGTGCGCGCCACAGTCGGGAGCCCTTGCAGACGACATCTTCCTCCAACTGGAGGGACTCAAGGGGGACAGCGTGGCCCCGAAACACAAGGAGGAGATCGAGATCATAGCCTTCAGCATGGGCCATGCACGCCCCTTCACGATAGTCGTGGGCGGTGGAGAGGGCAGCAGCACCGCCAAGCCCAGCTTCAGTGACATCCAGGTCCAGGCCCCGATGAGCTCCCTTTCTCCAAAGCTCGCGGAGCTTTGTGCCACCGGAAAGTCCATCCCCACGGCCAAACTTTCCGTCCAGACCCTGACGACCTCAAAGGAGACGGCGGACTACTACAAGGTGGAGTTGGAAGGTGTCCGCATCACCAGCTTCCAGACGTCGGCCCAGGCGGGAAGCGCGAAGCCCATCGAATCGTTCTCCCTCAGTTTTACCAAGATCACCTGGATCTTTGTTCCCCTGAACACCACCCAGAAGGACGGGAAGGCGACCTTCAATCTCGCTACCGGAAATCCCTGACTTTGCCTGGCCCTGTGCCGGCCCTGAACGTCCCACCCTCATGTTCCGTCCCATCATCGCCGCCTTCGCATTCCTGACATTCGTGGACACGCCGTCCATTCAGGCACATCAGCTTTTTCTGCGACTGGGCGACATGGGTGGATCGTCCACAAACACGGACCACAGGGGTTGGATTCCGATCACAGGCTCGGCCCTTGGGCTCGTCGCGCCGGTGCGCGGTGTCCCCCAGCCATCGCCTGTCCTCCAACTGACCCGCCCCAGTGATGCCGCCACCCCGAAGCTGGCAGTGGCCACCGCCACCGGTGCAAATCTTGGAACGGCCACGCTGGAGTGGATCGGGAGGGTTGACGGCTCAACCGCGCCAAAGACCCTCTACTCGATCTCCCTGACGGAGGTCACCATCACCGAATGGGGGCAGTCTACGGACTCCAAGGGCCCGCAGGAGGTCTTGTCCCTGGGATTCCGCCTGCTCCGCATGCAGGTACCCATCGTCAAACCCGAGAACGAACCCCCGGCGAGCAGTTCCACGACCGTCGAACCAGCCACGGCAGTAGCCCTCACCGACGTCATGGGCCGCGGTGAGTGGGCACCGGGCGGCGCCTTCAAGCTCTACTGGCCAGGCCTCACAGGCTACGTATACCAGATCCTGAGCAGCCCTTCCGTGGATGGCGACTTCACCCTGCTCCACGAAATCTCCACTCCCGCGACCGGCGAAGCCTCGGTCGAACTCCCGAGCGCCAACCCCACACACTTCTTCCGGATCCTTCAGGTCGAGAAGCCTTGAGCCCGAATGGGGCAATGGAGGCGGTGGTGGCGTGCATGGGAGAGAGGTTGAAGGGGGTTGGGCGTGAAACGGTGGCGTCCGGGAGCGGGGCGGGGATTACTTCAAGGTCAGACGCACGCGCACAAAAGCGCGGGGCTTGGTCGGGCTGAGGAGGCGCAGGACAACTTCTTCAACCGCTCCGGGCAGCGGGGTGACGGACTGCTCGACAAAATCGACGCCGGCGACCGCAGTGCGGAACGTGATCAAGTCCTCGGAGATTTCGTAGCGCAACTCCAGGTCGGCCGGTCGGGTGGAGCGCAGGAGACGGAGTTCGGGGGCGCCGGCCTCGAACCGGAGGGTGGGCAGGCTCGCGCGCGTAAGGCAATGGGGTCGCGTCTAAATATTGTACAATTCACCGGCAAGGCACTATGCCGATGGGTAAATGTACAATTTATAGACGCGACCCCATTGCCTTTCCCTGGTCCAGCACTCGATCGTTCGACGGTTCGTGCATCACCTGTTGGTACCCGGACCCGGCCGAACCGGACAGGCCAACGGAATGTTGTTGGAGACGGCCGGAAGTCAGCCTCGGTCCATCTGTGTCATCCGTGAAATCGGTGGACCCACTGCAGCCCTTCATTCTCTGCGCCTCACGGGATCGTCACACGGAAGAAGCGGGCGGTTTCCGGGGGAGCGGCGTCGAGGAGGACCTCGACGGGAGCGGTGCGTGACTGGGTGGCGCCCTGCTGCACGGCGCGCCACGTGGTCGGCTGGAACTGGTCGAGGGTCTGCACGGTGTAACCCTGGCCGGCAAGCGCGGTGAACCGGAGCTGCAACCGGTTTCCATCGAGCCTCTGGAACTCGAGGACCAATGGCGGCGGCGTGTTGGTTTCCCCGGGCGTGCCACCCCGCACCGTGCTCGCCCGCCAGTTCGCCGGCGTGTTCAGGGGACCCGAAGGATCCAGGACTTCGAGCGACGGGCCATCGCCATCCGCATTTTGGGGCCATCCGCCATTCGGCAGGTAGGTGAAGTCGAGGATCGTGCGGCCGCGGGCATCGACCATCACGACCTGTTCGCCCGAGTTGTTGAATCGTCCGGTGTATTCCCCAGCAACCGGCCGGCCTGAGCCGTAGCGCAACTGAAAGGCCGCCCGGCTTCGTACCAGGATCAGATACCCACCGACCGGCAGTTGGGATCCGATCGAATCGTCGAACTGAAACTGGATTCCAGTCGTGAACCGCGCCCCACGCAGGTCGAAGACAGTTCTCCCGGTGTTCACCAGTTCGATGAATTCGAAGTCATCGGCGTTGGTGAAGCCGGCCGCCAATTCCGCAGGCGAGACATCGGCGGGGTGATAGTGCAATTCGGACAAGCCCATCGTGGGTGTCCCCACCACGAACCGCGCCTCGTTCAGCGCGCTCCATTCCTGCCCATTGAGGACGCGGGCGCGGATCGTCGTGAGATCCTGCAGGGTCAACGGGCCCGCATAGGTCTTGCGCGACGCCGACGTCCGCGGATCGCTGCCATCGGTGGTGTAATGGATGATGCCCGCCGGGGAGGTCAGGGTGAGCTGGAAGCCCGCGGCCACATCTCCGCCGCGCTGATTCATCACGGGAGGTTCCGTGCGCGGGTAGAGCCCCGCGTTGCGGAACTGTTCGAGCACGATGGCGGAGCGCCGGGGGAAGTAGTCCCTGAACAGTCGGTCCCGCTCCACCAGCCAGTGTTCGTCGCGCGTGGTTGCCTGGGATCGCAACTGGTCGCCCCACCGCGCGGATTCGCCCACGATTGCAGACCGGATCGAACCGGCGAGGGCTGAAAACCGTTCGGCAGGCCGGTTGTTCTCGGGTCGGGCCGGATTCCATCCGGGGCTGGCGGGATTCACCGCCAGCGCTCCCCCATTGAAGAAGTGGCGGTACACGTGATCCGCAAAGGTGAGGCGGAAATGGGCGTTGTTCCGCAGCGCGGCATAAGGCGTCGCGACGGCGGTGGAGGCGCCGGTGACATTGACGTCGACGGGAGTGAACCCCAGCGCGGTCTCCGTGTCCCAGGGCCGGAAGGTGAAGCCATCGCCATTCGCGCGATCCCTGCCGGCCCACCAATTGCGGCCCGGCCAGTCCGTGTTCCCGGCGTAGAAGTTGAGGATCAGGTAATCGATCATGTTGTCGACGTTCAGCAGATCCTCGTAGGCGGGATTGCGGGTGCCGTCGGGATTGTTGCCCTGGATCCGCTGGTAGTTGGCATCGAGCGCCATGTTCTGGCTGACCTGCGCGATCATCCGGTTCCACGCGTCGTAATTGCCATCCGGCGCGGAGTCCTGGTTGATGGAATCCCAGGTGTCCTTGTCCCCTCCGAGGTACGCCGCGGAGAAGGCGGCATCCGGACGCTCGGCCGGATTGTAGAGACCCCAGTACTGTCCGTTGATGTAGAGGTGCACGAAGCGCGTGTGCGAGGACGGGATCCCCATGGCACGCGCCGTCTCCATGGCGAAGGCATCGCGCACGTAAACCGCGCCGCCGCCGGCGTAAGGCCACGCGTCATTGCTGTTGGCTCGGAGCACGATGTTGTCGAACTCATCGGTGGCATTGGTGCCAAAGAACGGGATCCTCAAGCGCGAGGCTCCGTACTGGTCGCGGAACACGACGCGGAAGGACTTCTTCAAGGTCAGGTCGAAGCGCCGGAAGGCGCCCCCTTGGATCCGGATGCCGGCGTCCTCCTGGAATCCCGGCGTGTTGTCCGGGTTCAGCCATTCAATCGAGGTGGCACGCTCCCACGCGGCGCCCTGACCGAGAGGGTTCGCATAGATTCCCTGCGGGCCGAACATGTCCGCCATCGGCAGCACGAGGGACAGCGTCGGTAGGGAGAACAGATCGGACTTCAGGCTGCGCGTGTACTTGCCGCCAAAGGCATCCGTGCCGTTCGGACCGACCACGCGCGGATCCAGGCCGTAATCCGCAGCAACGTCACCCCAGGAGGCTGGAAAGCCCGCCTGCACCGCCTTCGACTGCGTCTGCAACACCACGTCGTCGAGGAGCACATAGGTGTGCGTCTCCACCCGGGATGATTTCCAACCCGGACGCACGCCCACGGCGCGCAGCGGCGTCGTCCCAGGAATGCGGAACGGACCGGAGTAGATCAGTCCATTCGTCGCCGACGGCAGACTGCCGTTGGTCGTGTACCGGATGACCGTGTCCGGCGTCGGACAGGTGATGCGGATGTCGATGGGTACCGGGAAGAATCCCCGGCCCGGTGTGACCACGAGATCGTCCACCAACCCGCCCGTGCGTGAATCGTTGGGACCGCCCGGGGTGGGCAGCAGCAAGTGACCCACGTCCCCGATTGACGTCCGTTGGAGTTCCAATCGGGCATCCAGCAGGAAGTCGCGGCTGTCGGAGGTCGTGTTCAGTCCATGGAGTGCGAGGACGTTTCCGCCCGCCCGCAGCAGTCCCAGACGCGGTGTGAGATCGATCCGTGTTTCCACGACCGCGGCACGTTGCAGCCGATTGGTCACGGCGGTGGAGGTTGCCCCCGGCTGGGCCGGCGTATTGGCCCGGGCAACTTCCACACCGTTGAGGAACGCCACGAAGCCATCCTCATACCGCAACCGCAGCGTCAGCTGTCCAGGCCCAGGAACCGCCGTCAGCACAAAGGGCACCCGCAGGAACGCCGTGGAACTCTTCGCGAACATCTGCGCCTCCACGTTGCTCCGGATCAATCCGGTGAAGTCCGACGGTGGTGCGCCCACATACCCGAGGAACTCGACCTCCGCGATCTGCACTGCCACGGCGGCCGCGGCGTTCAGGACCGTGGGAAACAACAGGCGGTAATGCCGGTAGGGCCGGGTGTTCGGGAAGGAGACCGTGACGGGCGTGAAGCGTGCGGTGAAAATGGGAACAGACCCGCGCGCGATCTCGCTGAACGTCGATCCATCATTCGATCCCAGGAGCAGGAACGAGGTCGGGTCCCGATCCGGCGCGTCATTGGCCGAGGTCAGCCTCAATCCGGACACGACAGATTCCCCGAGTCCCGGGGTGACGGTGAACCCGGCATTGAGCTTGTCGAAGTTCAGGTACTTGGTGGCCGTGTTGCCGTCGATGGCCAGGTCGCTTCCTTCGTTTCCGGGGGAGTTCAGCGACGTCGGTACCACCGCATCACCCGGACGCGTGACATCTTCGAGCAACGGAGGCGGCTCCACGGGTTCTGGCCCTGCGGCGCTGGTGCGGTGGTAACCCACCGCGAGGACGGTGGCTGGCCACGCTGTGTCATTGAAGTCCGGTTGGCTCCAACCGGCCGGAACACCCGACGCACCTGGCACCCACAACCGCGCGGACGCACCCGCAGGCACCATCGTGATGGATTCCGTCGTCATCGCGCGGCCATACGAGACATCCGTGGTCTGCCGGGGATACGTGGGGGAAAAGGAGGAAGCCACCGTGACGCCGTCCGGCTTCACCAACGCGAGGAATTCGCCGGAACGATCCAGACTGAAGCTCGTGTGCAATTCGGACTTCGGATCGACGCGGTTCTTGCCACTGGCGAACACCACCAGGAATCCATGCGCCGGCAGCGTGACGTCGGGGAACCGCCACTTCTGGAGATCCGCCGGATCATCGGTCAGCGACCACCCCGCGAGCGCGACGGGCACCGGATCGGGATTGTGCAACTCCACCCAATCGCTGCCCTCGCCGTCGGTGTCCTTCAGCACGGTGGCATTCGCCGCCATGAACTCGCTCAGGATGGGCGATTGCGCGCGGAGCATCGTGGCCACCAGCCACAGCGTGCCCAGCCAGGTTACAGGCCGAAGCAAAGCCGATATGCAGGGACGCCGAAGGCATCGGTGGGAAACAGGGGGAGCCATGCGGGAAATCTTGCCTGAATCCGCCGCGAGCGCCAACCGTGTTGAATCCTGGCGACGCCCCTACGGGGCAAACCAAGTCAGCCCAGGGCAAATGTACAATTTATAGACGCGACCCCATTGCCTTTGCGACCCCATTGCCTTTGGCGGCGGGATCATGGATGTCGCCGGGTGGGGGCACCCGGCCTTCAGCAGCCCTTACTTCCAGGTCGGAGGTCGTGCCGTTCCCCGCCAATCCACGCGGCCCTGATAGGCCATCGTGTCGTGGACGAGGGTGAAGAACTCCGGGTCGTAGTCCCGCAAGGATTCACGGGTGCGGATGGGATGGGCGGCGTCGTTGGGAGCGCCGTCCTGTCCGAGGGCGTCAAAGTAGGCCAGCACGCCCGCCGCCCAGTAGGCTTCCGGTGAATGCACCGCGGACGTTCCCTTCCATTTGCCCGCGGCGGTGGACTTCGCGTGCAACTCCTTCAACTTCGCGCCAAAGCGCTCGTCGAGCCGCTGGACCCGCAACTCGTATTGCTGCACATCGCGTCCACGCTTCTCCCAGTTGGGATCCACGGGCCGTCCGGCCGTCACCCGATAGATCGCCGTCGAGAACACGCGGATCACCTGGTTGTCGCCCACCTGCGTCTGGCGGGGATCCGCCAGCACGTTCTCCTCGCCGACGACGAGCAGCTTGGTCTCGGGCGTGTAGTCGAGGGTGCGCGAGAGGGCATCGAAACCCTTCCGTTCCTTGAAGGCGGCGTACTCGGGAAGATCGGACAGCTTCTCGTTGCGGCCGAGGACCACGAGCTTCACTCCATCGGCCATCAATGCCTTCAGGACGTCGTGACGATAGGCGAACATCCGGCGGATCGTCTCGTTGGCCGCCAGCAGGGCCTCGTCGCTGGCACCATGGCCGAGCACGGTGAATTCCCGCGCCCAGGTGAACTTCGTGTACCACGGATCGATTTTGAACTTTGCCGGAGGCGCAATGACGCTCGGCTGGCGTTGGGCATACGTGTAACGCCAGTCCTGTTGCGGACTCAGGTTGAAGACGGACCGGACCAACTCGTAACCCTCGGGGTCGTACGCCTTCAATTGTTCCCGCGTCACGATGGGGCCGTGATTCCAATTGTTGGCCCGGTTGCAGTCGAAATAGCTCTGGCAGATCTCGGCCCAGTACTCGCCGGGATTCGAGCCGGCGTAAGCCAGCTTCCACAGCCCCTTCTCCATGGCCGCCTTGTACACCCCGTTCTTCCGTTCCCACCAGGTCGGGTCGATGGATCCCAGGGCGCTGTCGATGGTGTGACAGAACTCATGAACGCCGATGCTTTCGTCGTCGTATCGATCCAGCGGCAGGCTCAGGACGTTCTCCTCGCCAAAGCTGGTGGGGCGTCCGCCCGTGCCACGCACGCGCTCGTTCTGGAAGGCCGGGTTCGGATGGTTCCGGTATTCCGGCATGTCCGTGTACACCTGGTCGCGTCCCATCACGATGAGGTACATCTTCGTATCGACCATCCGCTGGATGATGTCGGGACGGCCGGCGAGCATGTGGGTGACGATCTCGTAGGTGCGTTGCAGGGCGAGGTCATCGACGGCGCCGGCGGCCACGACGGGCATTCCCTTCACGTCGATGTATTTCTTGTAGAAGCCGCGGGCCACCTCCCGATCGGACTCGCGCACGATCCCGAAGAAGGACTCGGGCGGCGCGGTTACGGCCGGGATGTCCTGTGCGGACAGAGGGCCGTTCCAAAGAAGGGCAGCGATCCCGAGGAGGGCCAGATGCGATTGGATGCGTTTCATGGTTGGAAGCGGGATCGTTGCTATTTCGGCGTCGGCGCAGCGGAGTTGCGGGCCGGTGGTTGCTGGCCCAACAGGTGACGGACGAAGAAGTCCTGCAAACGGCGTTGGCCGTAGGATCCGCCGGCACCGTGGCCACCCCCGGGAACCATCAGGAAGTCGAAGTCCTTGCCGGCGCGGATCAGGGCGTCCGCGAACCGATAGGTGGACTCGGGCGGCACGTTGTCGTCGAGTTCGCCGACGACCAGCATCAGGTGACCCTGGAGGCGATGGGCGTTGTCGATGTTCGAGGCCTCCGCGTAGTGCGGTCCCACGGGATAACCCATCCACTGCTCATTCCAGGAAGCCTTGTCCATTCGGTTGTCGTGGCAGCCGCAGTTGGCGACCGCCGCCTTGTAGAATTCAGGATGGAACAGCACCGCACCCGCCGCGTTCTGTCCTCCGGCGGAGGTGCCGTAGACACCGACACGTGTCAGGTCGAGTTCGGGATGCTTCGCCGCGGCCGCCTTCATCCACAGGATCCGATCCGGGAATCCGCCGTCGTGCAGATTCTTCCAGCAGACGTCATGGAAGGCCTTCGAACGGTTGGCGGTGCCCATGCCGTCGAGCTTCACCACGACGAAGCCCAGCTTGGTCAGTGATTCGTAGCGCACCGACGCGCTGAAGGTTTTCGGCGTATAGGAACTCTGGGGACCAGCATAGATGTCCTCGATGACCGGATACTTCCGGGACGGATCGAAGTCGGTCGGTCGACAGACGATGCCCCAGATGTCGGTCTTTCCGTCGCGTCCCTTGGCCACAACGACCTCCGGCGGCCGCCATCCGCCCTCGCGCAGCAAGCGGATGTCCGACTCCTCCAACCGGCAGACGAGGCCTCCGTCGGAAACGCGTCTCAATTCGTTCACGGGAGGCAGGTCGACGCGCGAATAGGTGTCGATCAGGAAGCGCCGGTCGGGCGAGTACTGGACGCTGTGGTTGCCATCGCCCTCGGTGAGCCAGACCAGTCCGGTGCCGTCGAAGTTCACCCGGCCGAAGTGGATCAGGTACGGGTCCTGGCCAGGGCGCACGCCACCCGCGCGAAACCACACCTGGCGCTTCTCCTCGTCGATGAGGTCGATGGCCCGCAGCACCCATTCGCCGGTGGTGACCGGTGTCATCACCGCGGAGCCGGCCTCCACGCGGTAGAGATGGCGCCAACCGCTCTTCTCCGAGACATAGAGGATCTCTTCGGAGTTGGTCAGCCAGTTGACGGTGTTCAGGCCCAGGTTCTCGGTGTGGGCCGTCCAGAGGAACGTCTCGGTCCTTTCGTCGATGCGGTGGCGGACGTTTCCCGTGGCCGGTTCCACCTCGATCACCCGGAAGCGCTGGTGCCCGCGGTCCACCTGTTGCCAGGCGACACGCTTTCCGTCCCGGCTCCATTGAACGCGCGGCCGCAGCCATTCGTGTTCGAAGGCGTCCACGGCCGGCTTCAGCTGCTTTCGCGTGGCGACGTCGAAGCAGCTCACCTCGTATTTCGAGAAGCGATCACCCGGCAACGGGTAGGGGCGGGAACGGAGCTTCGCCCGCCCGCCTTCCTTGGGCGACGACTCGACCAGGTGCACCTCCTTGCGTTCGCCCGGCTCGATGCGGAAGGCCACGAGGCTTTGCGAATCCGGTGCCCACGAAGCCATGCCATACGCGTGGCCCTCCCGGCCATCGGTGCTCAGCGCGATCTCCTCCGCTCCCTCTGCGGTCGAACGCAGGAACACGTTGTGATCCTTGAGGACCCAGGTCCATTTGCCGTCGGGTGAACGGTTCGAAGGCCGCCCGCCATCGCCACCTTCACCCGCCGCAGGACCGCGCCGCCCGCGCCGGCCTTCGGTGGGTTCAGCGGGTTCCACGGCATCATCCGGGGGGAGGGCATCGAGCTTCGCACAGGCGTAGGTATCGAGGCTGCACCGCCAGGCCTGATCGCCGACGCGGAATCCGACCGCGCGGCCCTCGTCCAGGAACTGGATCCGGGAAAAGGGCAATTGCGCTGCGGGGTATTCGCTTCCGGCGGCCTTGGACAGCGCCGCGGCAAGCCTTGCGTGGTCAAAGGCCAGCCCGCGCACCCCATGTTCCGCATCGATCACCACGAACTCGGCGGCACCGTCGCGCAGCTCGTTCCGGTACCAGAAGCGATTGTTCCCCGCGAACCAGTGCGGCGCGACGCGGTCGCGGAAGACCTTGCGCGAGGTGGATTCCTGCCGCCCCGGAGCCTGCGGCGATGCGGGAACGAAGTCGTCATCCAGATTCAGGACTTCGTCGTTCCGGGCGTGGGCGGCACCGCATGCAGACGCCGCCAGCAGCCAGGTGAACATGAACTGCCGAAAGGCGTGGGAGATCCAGATGGCCATGCTCAATTTTCTGCCTGAATGCCCCCGGAATGTCTTGGCGCAGAATGACGGTGGACCTGCGAAATCAGGCACGCTGGGTCATCGGGGAACTGGTCGATGGGATATGAAAACTCCCCCTTTGAAGGCCGCGTGCCCTCACACGGCGCATCCGTGACATCGCCGGGTGAGGGCACCCGGCCTTCAAACAACGACTCCTGCGCCACCCGCTTGCGACATCCGATGACCACCGTACACTTGGGCATGGTCGTACCTGACTCCATCGGGGTCATGATCCTCAACAATGCCGTCCTGTTTCCGCAGGCGCTGCTTCCGCTCCGCATCTTTGAACCGCGCTATCGCACGATGCTGGCGGAGGCATTGGATTCGCACCGCATGTTCTGCGTGGCGATGCAGAAACCGAGCGACCCGCGCGAGACGCCGCTGCCCGTAGCCGGCATCGGCATCGTCCGTGCCGCAGTCAAGAATGCCGACGGCACCTCGAACCTCATCCTGCAAGGGGTGGCCCGCGTGCGGTTGGGAAAGGTGGTCCGCTACAAGCCCTACCGATTTCAGCAGATCCACATGGTGGACATCGGCGACTCGGACTCCGTGACCGTCGATGCCCTGAAGGTCCGGGTGCTGGAACTGGTGGAGGAACAGCTGCATGCCGGGGGAGAGGTGGCGAATGACCTGCTGAAGCAACTGGTGCGCACCGGTGGGGATTCCGAGAACCCGATCCGGTCGGCGATCCAGGCCCTCCGCATGATTCCGAATCCGGGGCAGTTTGCGGATCTGATCGCGCTGCTTGCGATCCAGACGTCGTCCGCCCGGCAGGTGATCCTGCAATCGGCGACCGTGGCGGAGCGGTTGCGGCACCTCATCCAGTTCCTGCAGCAGGACCTGACGACCGAGGCGGGTGAGGACAACGGATTGTTCTGAGCCCTGTTCCGGCCCTTCCCCCGGCGCCGTACCTCACCCACACTCCGGCCCGGTGAAGCTCCTCTTTTCCGAGACGACCCCGGATTACGCGCACTACCTGTACCCGTACGTGGTCTGGGCGTTCCTCGAACCGGGTGAGACCCCGGCGGACGCGTTTGACGCGGGATTCCTGCCCGGGAATCCGGAGATGGAACGGTTCTATCTGGTGCGCAACCTCCGCATTCCACTGCGGGAGTGGAAGCCCTCGTCGGAAAACCGGCGCATCCTGCGGAAGTCCGCGAACATCCGACTGGAGCTCATTCCGAAGTCAGCGTTCCCCGACACGGCGGAACGGCGTGCGCGCTGGATCTCGTACGCCGACGAGCGCTTCGGCCAGGGCATCATGCATGCGGAGCGTCTGGACCGGCTGATGGCCGGGCCCGTGATCAGCCATCTCCTGCAGGCCACCGACGCGGAGACAGGCGCCGAACTGGGAACCGCGTTGCTGCACCTCGCTGCCCCGCGCGTGGCCTACTACTACTATGCCTTCTACGATCTCTCCGATCGTTCCCGAAACCTCGGCATCTCCCTGATGACGCGTGCGGCGGAGTTCTTTGCAGAGGCGGGCTATGACCATCTCTACATCGGCACGTGCGTGACGCAGAAGGCGCGGTACAAGCTGCAGTTCGAGCCCATGGAGTTCTTCAACGGCGCCCGGTGGTCGCGGAACATGGAAGAGCTCCGGTACCTGCTCGATGTGGACGTGCCCGGGCGGCATCGGCTGGATTGCCCGGACTATCTGGCCTTCCAGGCGTCGCCGGTGGCGGCTCTCGCCGCGGCGTCGCCCTTCCGCGCGGTCACACGTCCATGTCCGGAGTGAAGTAGAGCATGCGACCGCAATTCGGGCAGGAGGCGATTTCGAGCTGCGCCTTGGCGTGGAGGCAGACCTGCATGGGCAACTTCACGTGGCAACCGCCGCACACGACGCGATGGACGCCGACGAGGACGTTGTCGCCCTTCGTCTTCAGGATGCGCTCGTAGCGACCCAACGCGATCGGTTCCACCTTGGAGGCGAGCCCGGCCCGCTCCCCGGAGACGGCATCGAACTCCTTCTTCAGGTTCGCCTCGCGGACGGCGAGATCTCCAAGCTGGCGGTCTGTTTCGGATTTCTGGGCCGCGGCGATCTTTGATGCTTCCTGGACGTCCTTCGAGATGAGCTCGGCCTGTTCCATCATCTCGATCTGGCGGTCCTCCAGTCCGCGGATTTCCCCTTCGGTGGTCTCGATCTGGTGTTGGAAGGCCTTGTACTGGTCGTTGCTGCGCGTGCCCAACTGCTCCGACTTCAGCTTGTTGATCCGCTGCTGGAGGGTTCCCGCCTCCAACTCCAGGCGCTTGCGCTCGCTCTCGACATGCGTCGCCCGCTTCTTCACCTCGTCAAAGGCCGCCTGGGTCTTCGCCGCCTTGGTCTGCAACAGCTGTCGCTGGACCGGCACCGACTCCAGTTCCGCCCGCAGCCGGATCAGACGTCGGTCTTTGTCCTGAAGTACCAGCAACGCTTCGATGATCGGGAGCATGTGGTGGGACGTTAACGGTCCTGACCGGGTGTTTTGAAGTTCGAAGTTCGGCCGGGGGGGGAAGTTCCGAGATTTCAGTTCCAAGTTTCAAGGGGGGTTGAAGGCCGGGTGCCCTCACCCGGCACTTCACGGGCTTGAAACTTGAGAACTGAAAATCTGGAACTCCCTCAAAAACCCGACGGGTTCTCGGGTGGGGCCAGTGGGATTCCCAGCGCTTCGATCCATTCGGGACCCTTCAGCAGATTGTAGGGTCCGAGCAACGGCAGGACACGATTGTTGTCGGCGGCGAAACACAGCAGGAGGGTGTGGAAGTGGGGATTCCGGATCATGGCTTCGTCGAAGAAACAGCCTGCCGCACCTGGGCCTCCGCCAGGACCGGATCCTGCAGGTTGCCCTGGAGCAACGCATCCTGGTAGGCCACATCCAGCATCAGGTTCGAGACCCAGCTGGCAAAGGTCCGGGCGTGTCGTTCGGGCAGCGGCGCCGAGCCGTCCAGGCTCTCCTTCAGCGCCCGACGGATCCTGCCCAACTCCGTCTGAAGCGCGGGAGACATGGGCACCGGCTGGTTGGCGGGGAGTCTGGAGATGGGTGGCGGAGGTGGGGGCTCCGGAGGGCCCCTCCTTGCCAATGTGATGCCCCCGGAGGTGCTTTGTCCAAGACTCGGGTGAACCTGGGAGATTGCCCCTCCATTGCCGGCGAAATTCACAATCGCGGCCACGAGAAGCACTCCGGCAACGAGGAGCTTCAGCACTGCGATCTGTATTGGGCGGGAGCCTTTCATGTCGTCGGGCGTGGTCCCACATCACGGATCGTGGCCACGCCTCAGAGTTTGTCGTGTCCACAACCCGACCGCAATGCCGCCGTGACTGGCAGATCCCCTGGGGAGGCAATGGGGTCGTGGGAAGGCAATGGGGTCGCGTCTATAAATTATACATTCATCCCCAGCCTCGTGACCTCGTCTGCTACCCCTGAACCGTGGTTGCCGACGCGAGGAGGGAAGCGAACTGGGTTCTGGCTTCTGGAAGCCGGGCGCTGTAACGCCCTCGGCGCAGGATCAAATGTACAATATTTAGACGCGACCCCATTGCTTTCGATGGGGTCGCGTCTATAAATTATACATTCATCCCCAGCCTCGTGACCTCGTCTGCTACCCCTGAACCGTGTTTGCCGACGCGAGGAGGGAAGCGAACTGGGTTCTGGCTTCTGGAAGCTGGGCGCTGTGACGCCCTTGGCGCAGGATCAAATGTACAATATTTAGACGCGACCCCATTGCTTTGGTGCGTGAGGTGGGGAGGTGGGTGTCTGTCTGTGCGTGTGATGGCAGCGAGCCCAGCAGGTGTCGGTGCGGACGGGGGCTGCGGTGGATCCAGGATCGCCGCGGCCGGGGTGCCTCCGCCCCGTCCGCGTGGGCCGTGGTTCCGTGTGTTCCGCTGGTCCCTGGTGGTGATGGTGATCACCGTTGGATGGCTGCTGGCAGAGCACATTCGGGGACGAATGAAGCTGGAACGTCTCGTTGCGGATCAGGGAATCCGGCTGACGCCCGAAGTGCAGCGGTGGAGGCCTCGGCGATCGGCGCTACCCGAGTCGCGATTCCTGCAGGCGGCGTGGATCGCCCGTTCCCTGGAGTCCGTGCGGACGCAGGCGCCCCCGGTCCTGATCCAGATTGGACCCGGGCAAGCCCTTCCCATGTCGGAGATCGACTGGTGGATCTCCGAGGGAAACCGGAACTCCAACACGTGGGCAGGTCTGAAGATCGCAGTGGACGGGTGTCGGCCTGAAGTGGATCAGATCCTCGGCCTGATGGATGGACGGATCCACGCGCACTCCGGCTGTGCCGACTTCGCACGGGATGCGGACCGCAGGGATTCCCTGGCCGCGCTTTGCCTCGTGCTGCGGGTGCATGCGCTTGCCGGGATGCGGGAACGGAACATCGAGCCGGTGGTGGCTGCCTTGCGCGCCCTGGAAATTCTCGGAGACAGCCAACTGGCATTGGACTGGATGCCAGCCCGTAATCTGTTTCGGGACGAAGCCGAGAGCATCCGTCTGGGGGCGACGCTGGTGCGGGATCCGGAGGATGCGTGGTTGGCGGCCATTGCGCCCTCGGGACGGGAATTCGAGTTCGAATCCGATTGGATGGAGGCGGAGCGGGCAGAGTTCGAGGAACGGGTTTCACAGCTGAGATTCCTTCCTCATGGTGAACTTGGCCGCCGTGTGATGGCCCTGTGCGTGGAACCGAATCCAACGTGGATCGAATTTCCACCCTACGACTCCGGGTACCCGATGCGCCTCGCTTTTTGCGGACTCGTTGAGTGCGTGTGTTTCCCTGTCTGGCGGTTTGGGTGGGGTGATCTTTCGACTGCGGGGTACATCGAATCGCACGGACGGACCATGGCCTGTGGTCGCAAGGCGGTGGAATCCTGTGCGTGGCGGGTGTACGCGCAGGAACATCGGGATATGGCATCGGCCGCTGGGTTGGGCACCTACACGCTCCTCTGCTACAGCCGGAGATTCGAGGACAGGCTTTCCAACGATTGCCGGCACCTGACGGATGTCGGACTGAACGCCGTGCGGATTGCGCTGCTGAGGTATGGACTGAGGCATGGCGAGTATCCCGAGCGGTTGGCGCAACTGGTGCCGGAGTACCTGCACGCGGTGCCGATGGACTGGATGAGCGGTGAGCCCCTGCGGTATCAGAGGCATGACACGTTTGGGTTCCGGATCCGAGGCTGCGGCGATGATGGAAAGGATCATGGAGGGCATGTTCGGGGCTCGCCCATTCCACTGACCCTGGCTGCCACGGCTGGAAAGCGTCCATGGGCACAGGAGGGGTTTGACCTTGTGTGGCCATCGCGGGCCGGGGACTCACGAAAGCAGGAATTCCTCCAGCGGGTGGAAGGCAATCACCTTGAGGGCCTCAAATGGGTCTCGGCTGCCAACCCCTATGGAATGGATCCGGCCTTGATGCGCCGTTACGGCCTGTTGCCGAAAACCACCGCAGCGCGCACGAACCTCCCGACAGCAGCGGGGCAACGCTGATCCAGACGGACGCGAGGTCGTGGTGAAGCTCAACGCGGCATCGCGCGAGGGGCGATACCGCGATGAACTCTGGCGGGAACTCACCGGAAAGACCGTCCAGGAACTGGGTGAAGCCTGGCGGGAAGCAAACCGGGTGCGGCTGGGGCTGTAACGGCCGGTGGGGGGATTGCGGGGATTGGCCGGGAGTGTTGTGGTGGGGTCCATTCCTTCGCCATGGACAATGGGGTAGTGTCTGTAAATTATACATTCATCCCCAGCCTCGTGACTTGGTCTGCTACCCCTGAATCGTAGTCGCAAGCGAACTGGGTTCTGGAAGCAGGGCGCTGCGACGCACTCGGCGCACGGTAAAATATACATTATATTGACGCGGCCTCATTGCTTTCTGGTGCCTGGCTCCTTCTTCCGGGGTGGGCGCCGGGGTGGTTGAAACGTTGGTAAGTCTGCCGAGGCTTCGGCCTCCAAGATTGGCGGATGTCGTCCAAGAGCACATGAAGAAGGACGTCCGTCTTGAGGTGGGGACTTGGCGGGAGGATCAGACTTGCGCTGTAGAATACTGCGGAGTGAAGGTTATTAGGTGAATCAAAACGGGGCGCGCCCGGATCGCCGACCGACATCCCTGCCAGTGATGGAGAGCCTTCAGGTGCTTCGTGCGATGGCGGCATTGATCGTGGTCATGATCCACGTGGATGGGCCGGTAATACGCCGGTTTGGCGAGAGGTCCCTGCCCCAGTTCGTTGAGGGTGGGTACATTGGTGTGGACGTATTCTTCTGCCTGAGCGGCTTCATCATGTACTACACGATGCATGGGCAGTTCGGGGTGGGGAGGGTGGTTGAGGGATTCCTGCAGAGGAGGCTTCTACGGATCTATCCAATCTATTGGGTGGCGACGGCTCTGACCTTGTTGGTGGGCACTTGGGAGGTGCGGTTGGTGGAGTGGCGGGAATTCAGCTCCATGATGCTGGCCAAGAGCTGCCTGCTGTTGCCGCAGGGGGTATCACCCGTGCTGCACCAAGCATGGACCTTGGTGCACGAGGTGAAGTTCTATCTAGTATTCGGGACCCTTCTGTTCCTGCCGTGGCGGCGGGCGGCGTGGGTGCTGTGGCTATGGAGCCTGGGTTCGGCCGGGACGTTGGTGGTGAGTATGCTATGGGGAGGCTTGTTGACTGGGAGTGGGGTGGGGCGCGGGGTGAACTACCTCTTCCATCCGGCGAATCTGGAGTTCGCCTCCGGTATCCTGGCAGCCTGGGTGGTTTTGAATCGGCGCACGGCGGCTTGGGTGGATGTGGGGTTGCTGGTTGCCGGGGCCATTTGGGCCGGAGTGGCGACCCACGGATTTTGGGCGCTGAAGCCGGATACGAAGTATCACGCGCTGCTGCTGTTCGCCGTGCCGAGTTTTCTCCTGGTGTTGGGTGCGACGCTGGCGCCCGGCGCTTCCTCGATGGCTGGTTGGGTTGGGGGACGCTTCCTATTCCACGTACCTCTTCCATGAGTTGTTGGTGGTGCCGGTGATCTGGCGGGCCTTTCCCGATGGTGCGACCCCATGGAAGAGGACGTCTCTCTCGTTCGGACTGGTGATGGTAGTGCTTGCAGTGGGATACGGCATCCACCGGTTGGTTGAGTTGCCAGTGCTGGGTGGGGGGCGGTTGCTTCTGGGGCTGTGCAAAGGTGAGTCGAAGTCGGGAGGACAGGACCATAAGGGTGGCGGATCAGAATGCCGCGGCAGCGGTTTGCGGATTGACTGAACCGGAGCTTGGGTCTCGATCTGGAAGCGGGCTGCGCAGTTCGATTGCGTGAAGCTGAGGCGGGACGCCCTGAGGATGCGCGGGTCCGAAGCCGCTTCGTGTGGAGCAGCCTGTGGTCATGAAGGCGGCCTGCGGGGAGTGACTGATCCACCTGCCCGGCAAGGGATGCGACCTCGCGGTCCGATATGAGGGACGCGCCTACTACGTGGATGGCGTGGACTGGATTCGCTGGGGGATGCGCACGCGAAGGACGGGATGTGCCAAGTGATTCGACATGCGAGGGTGACCGGGGAACCGCGGAACGGAAGGTTCTTGGTCTCCCGGTTCGAGATGATTCCGCTCGAGAAGAAGCCCTAAAGAATATTCAGCACGGACGTCATACCGAGGAGCTAGCCATGAAACGCCGACATTCTATCGCAGCGAGGTTCGGCTTGCTGGTGGGCCTCGCCGACTGGGTCCTTTCGCGGCCCCGTGTTCCCTCGTCGCAACCGTCAGACTTCATTCGGGACCCAGTCTCCGTTCCGACCGCTTCAGCCCGGGCCGGCACCCCGGAAGGGGGAGCCTCGGAGAAACTGCTGGCTGCCCGGTCGAGATGGAGTTCAATCCCCCAGCCAGGTCCGGTCCCGGAGAATTCGGGTCCAACTCGACACCTCGAAAGTTTCGGGGTGTATCGAGATTGAGACGGTGGAGTTGGTGGGGACGGACGGCACGCGGCAGCGGGCATCGGGAGCCTGGGCGAGCAGCACCTACGCGGATCGGGGAGTTCAGAACCTGGGTATCCGTCAACTGGGGCGACCGGAGCCAGCGATCGGCATCGAGGCGGACGAACGGAGTATCGAGGCAGACATGCAAGCTGCGAAGGTACTTGAGCTCCAGATCCGGTGGGCCGAGCTGAAAAAGAAGCATCATGACGCGGACGGGGCCGTGCCGCGTCCATCGGGTGAGTGAGGCGCCAGTTGGAGTGGGAGCTGCGAGACCCTTGCCAGAAGGCAGTGGAGTCGATTGGACTCAGCGGTGTGAAGCTCGCAAGCGTGCATGCCGGATGGGTATTGCCATTGGTCCTGGCGGTTATGTGGGGCGTTACGACCCACGCGGCCGAGCGGAGCGCGCCACCGATTCCGCCGGCGGTTTCGCTGGGGACCGGATTGTTGCTGGAGCCGCCCTTGGACCTCAGTGGGTACTCGCGTGAGACCTTTGTCGCCCAGGTTTCCACCGTGGGCACCAACCGCATCGGGAAGAAGTGGACGCAACCGGTATTGCCGCTGCCGCCGCATCCGAGGCCGGGGGTGAAGGGGCTCACGGAAGCTGAGGTGAAGGCGTACATGCTCGACGTGCGGGAACGGTTCGAACGGGGCGACGCGGTGCCCATTTCGGACGTGGGCCTTGTGAGCACGCAGGAGGACGTGATCCGGCAGCCGATGCTGAACCACATTGCGGCTTTCTCGAATGAGGTGGCGCGGGTGTACCTGCTCGTGCAGAAGACATCGACGGACAAGGGGTGGTCCTATTTCTCGATCGTGCAGGACGTGAGTGTGACCCCGGCGGTGGATTACTTTGCCGAAGCAAAGAAGTCGGGACCGAAGCTGGAGGCCAAGAGCTGCTACAAGTGCCATGCGTCCGGGCCGCTGGCGATCCATCCGGCGCGGGAGGATCTCATCCTGGATGCGGGACTGGCGGCGGCCATCAATCAGCACATCGCGGAGCAACCGCGGTCGCGGATGCACTTCCCGACGGAGGATCCTGCGGACGAGTACGGTGAAGCGATGGCGATGAAGTTCTGCGCGCGCTGCCATTCGGCCGACGGCGAGCGCGCGCCGTTGCACCGCACCCATGCGCACTCGATCCGCGTCCTGGTGGACTTCGGCTACATGCCTCCGAACCGACGCTTGAAGCCGGAGGAAGTGGCGGAGTTGAAGGCGTGGCTGGAGAAGGGAAAGTAGTCTTCTCCGGGATTGCCAGCCGGTCGTGGTCACCGGAAACTGGGTGCATTCCAGCTCTGTCCGGGCGGACGCGTGTCCGTGGCGTTCGGGGCTGGGATTCGATTCATTCCGCAATTTCGATCACACCATGTCACTGCGCCTTGGCGACCTTGCCCCTGATTTCACGGCTGAAACGACCGAAGGAACCATCCACTTCCACGAATGGCTCGGCGGTGGATGGGGCGTGCTGTTCTCGCATCCGGCCGACTACACCCCGGTGTGCACGACGGAGCTGGGCGCGGCGTCGAAGCTGAAGCCCGAGTTCGACAAGCGCGGTGTGAAGTGTGCGGCGATCTCGGTGGATCCGATCGACTCGCATCACGGCTGGGTGTCCGACATCAACGAGACCCAGCGCACGACGATGAACTTTCCGATCATCGCCGATCCGGACCGCAAGATCGCCGCGCTGTACGACATGATCCATCCGAACGTGGACGACAAGGCGACGGTGCGGTCGGTGTTCGTCATCGGGCCGGACAAGAAGATCAAGTTGACGCTGACCTACCCGATGTCGTGCGGCCGGAACTTCGCGGAGATCCTGCGGGTGATCGACTCGTTGCAGTTGAGCGCGAAGCACAAGGTGGCGACGCCGGCGGACTGGCAGGTTGGCCAGGACTGCATCGTGACGTTGGCGGTGAAGGACGCGGACATCCCGGCGTTGTTCCCGAAGGGAGCGCGCACGGTGAAGCCCTACCTCCGTTACACCCCGCAGCCCTGAAGGCTGTTGGGGGGCCAGGTTTCAGGTCCGTTGGAGGTAGGATTATGAACAAATACCCCCTGAAGCATGGCCTCGTGTCCCCGTCCGCCAGGGTGCGGAGCCCGGGAATGCCCCGGATCTCCCACCACCTCCTTGCCGTCTGTGCTGCCTCCGTTTCCCTCCTGGCTGCGGATGTCCGCGTGGTGGTGGACGCCGGGGCGTTGGATCGCAGCGGGACCGCGGTTTCCTTCGCGATGCCCGCGTCCCATCGCTCCGGTTCCTGGCGGATGGTTCCGGAAACGGGTGCCCCATTCGATGCGGTTCCGGTGCAGGTGGAATCCACCGGGATCGTGGGTAACGACCGCGGATGGTTCCTCGTGAAGGACCTGCCGAAAGGCAGCTCACGGACGTATCGGATGGAACCGGCCACCAGCCCGGCAACCGCCGTCGTCCGTGCGATCCCGGAAACCAACGCCGTCCGCCTGGAGGTTTCCGGACGCCCCGCATTCACGTATCGGACGACGCCCACCCCCTTCCCCGAGGGGCGCGCCGATCTCACCCCGGCGTTCCGTCGCGGCGGATACATCCATCCGGTGATGACGCCGTCGGGGGCGATCGTGACCGACGATTATCCGGTCAATCACCGGCATCACCACGGGCTCTGGTTCGCGTGGTCGCAGGCGGTGTTCGAGGGCCGGAAGACCGACACATGGAACATGGGCGACCAGAAGGGCACGGTGGAGTTCGAGGCCCTCGACACGACCTGGAGCGGTGCCATCCACGGTGGGTTCCGCAGCCGGCATCGACAGCTGGACCTGACCTCCGGAGCTCCCCGCGTGATGCTGTCGGAAACCTGGGAAGTACATGTGTTCAGCGGCGGATTCCCCGGTGGTCGCGCCGCCCATGTGTTCGACGTGGATGTCACCGATCGTTGTGTGGTGGGCGGATCGGTGTCGCTGCCGAAGTATCGTTACGGGGGGATCGGGTTTCGCGGAAGCTGGGCGTGGAACGGCGCGGGCAAGATGGATTTCCTGAACAGCGAGGGCACGACCCGACGGGATCGCGGCGACAACGCCGCCACCGTGGGGCGCTGGGCCTGGATGGGCGGTGCCTTGGGCGAGGGACGCGCGGGACTGCTGGTGATGGGCCATCCCCAGAACGTCCATGCACCCCAGCCCCAGCGCATCCATCCGGACGAACCCTTCCTTTCCATGGCCCCGCAGCAGGCGGGACCGGTGGAGATCACGGCGGAACGTCCCTTGACCCTGCGGTACCGGATCGCGGTCTTTGATGGGCCACCGGACGTGGCCGAGATCGAGCGGTTGTGGGGCGACTACGCCACGCCTCCTGAAGTGAGGGTCGCCAGTCCGTAGGGTTGGGGTGTTGATCAGGACTTTCCGGCCGTCGTGGTCCGCGCGCGGCGGGGCACGACGGGAATGCGGGTTCGGGCCTCGAAGTAGGCGATGCGACCGGCGCCCAGGCGGGCATCGCCGCGGACCATGCGGAGGCGCTGGGTGGCTTCGCGGAGGATTTCGAGTTCCCGGCTGTCCAACTTCTGTTCGTCGCAGTAGGTCAGCACCAGCTCCGCGGCTTCCAGCAGGGCCTGATGCACGGTCTGGAACTCAATGGCGCCGCTGGATGCGGTGCGATCCACCCGCGTGACCGTCAGGCTGTGCGGGCCGTCCATGAACTCCCACTGGACCTCCCGACGCGACGGGACCTCCACCAGGTTGATCCACGCATCAATCCAGTTCTTGAGGACCGCGACGGGCAAATCGGACCAGCCCTGCTCGGGAAACACCCCACCCTCGAATCGGACAAAAAGGGTGCCAGTGACCGTCCCGCGGGGACGCTTCTGCTGAAAACTCTTCGGATCAACGGCAATGAAAGGGACAACGGACGCCATCCCGGACCCTCGCACCCGGACCCGGCCGGGGGCCAACTTCTTTCCCGATGCTTTTTCGAACCATGCCGCGAAGCTTTTCAACAGTCCCGTTGTTGAACGTGGAAGCATCCGTTGTCCTGACCACGAAATTCACAAACTCCACGAATGGACGGTGCTGGCTTGGAGGTTTCCATCACCGCCCACCTCTCCCCTCGCAGGTGTGCGGCCATCCCAAGCCAAGGCCCTGCTTATTCGTGTGATCCGTGTGATTCGTGGTTTCAACTGCCTTTTCCCGGTTGAAACCTAGAATCGGCAGTTCAGTTAACCGCAGATGACGCCGATTGCGCAGATAGAAGGCCAGAAATGCCAGCACCCGACGCGGGTGAAAACCTCACCTTGCAGGTGCATGACACGTCCGATCCAATCTCCTGGTTATCTGCGTCATCGGCGCCATCTGCGGATCCAACTGCCTTCTCCAGGTTGAAACCTCCACACCCGAGATCCCGCGCCATGCGAACATTTGTGATCATTTCATTTCCGGCGCGAGGGAGCTCAGGGAAGTTCGAGGCGGCACCAACACCTTCAAGGCAATCCCGGAGCCGCCTCCATCCTCCAACAACTTTCTTGGTCTGCGGCTGCGTGCCGGTTCGGTGCGCGCGGTATTGTGGGGAGCGCTGGGTCTGCTCTCGCTGGGGATTGCGGTCCTCCTGTTCGCGAGGAAGAAGCCGAGTCGATAGCTCCTCATGCGCGCTGCGCGACCCGGCTTCACGGTGGTTCAGCGGCCAGTAAGGACCAGCGATGTCTTCCCGAGGGCGCATCTTGACACTGCCCCCACATGGAACGGGGTGGCGACGTCCTCGTCGCCGTTCCAAAGCCATTCCCAAGGCGACGAGGACATCGCCGCCCCGAATCCTTTTCAAAAGGGGGCAATGTCCAGATGCGCCCTCTTCCCGACGTCCGTCACGTCGAGGATTGGACGCACGAGCACGCGGAGGTAGCGTTGACGGCATGAACCGCCGGGTTTGGCTGGGAGGCCTGTTGGGTGTCGCTGCGGCGCTGATGGCCGGCGGATGCACGACGGCGTTGTCGACCGTTGATGGCACCCGGCACCTTTGGAACAACGGGTTTGAGGCACCGCCCATTCCTCCGACACCGAAGGGCTTCACCGTGCGTGTCGAGGAGGTCGTTGACGTGGTCAACACGTGGACAACGAAGGATCGCCAGCAGCTGTATGCCGACCGGCGGTACTACTACATCGTGGGCGACTTCCAGAAGCTGACCGGTGCGAACTCCTGGATTGCCCGGACCCGCGGCACACGGATCGATGGACGGGACCGCGTGGCCTTCGAGGCGTGGGCCGCAAAGGCGCGATTCGATCGGGGCAGGATCCTGTCGCGGCCAACCCAACCCTGAATCCGCGTCTCAACCTGGAACTTGAAAGCAGCCTTTCATTTATCCGCAGATGGCGCCGATTGCGCCGATGGAGGGACAGAAATTCCAGGACCTAACGTCCTCGAAACCTCACCTTGAAGGCGCAAGCCGCGCTCGAGGCTAGCTCCTGGTCATCTGCGTCATCTGCGCCATCTGCGGATGAAATCACCGTGTGTGGCCTCAAACCCCGGCGCGGTCGATCTCCTCGTAGGCGTTGCGGAGCCAGACCTTGACGCGTTGGCGTTCGAGGATGCCGAGGGTGCGGTTGCCGTCCTCGTTGCGGTTCTGGGCGGCCCAGAAGCTGGTGCTGGTGGCGTCGATCTTGTTGATGACGGGTTCGTGGAGGCGACGGAGGTTCAGGATCCGGCCCTTCAGTTCCACGATGCGCTCCTTCACGGGCGAGGCATCGAACAGGTCGAAGTTGTCGCCACGGAGATGGTTCAGGACGATGACGTAGTCGAGGCGTTCGCCGAAGCGTTCGACGAGCTTCTGGAGGAGGTCGACGGAGTCCTTGCCGTTGTCCATGACGTGCCAGTAGGTGATCGAGTAGCCGGCTTCGGCGGCCATCTCGAGGACCCCGGATTCGTCCATCCACTTCACCAGCGGATCGTGGGTCTGCGCGGCGAGGTCCACCAGGACGCGCTTCTCGGGATGTTCAATGGCGGTCTCGATGATGGGGTCGAGGCTCTCGTAACGATCGACGACCACGGGGGAGGCGTAGGCCGTGTAGAAGCGCAGCAGCGCGCCGTGGGAACGGTCGGAATCGAATCCGACGAACGGCAGCTCCCGATCGATGAAGTACTGGGCAAGCACGCGGGCAACGACGGATTTGCCGACGCCGCCCTTTTCGCCGCCGATGAAATGGATTTTCGCCATGAACCGCACATTTCACCAGCAGGTGGCCGGGTGAGGCGATGGATATTCCCGGGGAATGAATGAAAGGAATGATCTGTTCTGATGAATGGGGACTGGATCAGGCGAAGGTCGGATGGCGCAACACCAGCAGGCCGATAGGATCGTGGGTGTGCCGAGGGTCACCGTGTCCAGACTGGGATTCGGGCGCTTGGCCTGAACCTGCGGTGGATCCTGTCATGCGTTGGATGGTGTACTTCTTCTTGTCGTTGCCGATGGCCGTTCTGGGGCTGTTGGGGGCGGGGTTTGTCGCGAATGCGGCGGTGCGTTGGTACCGGGTCTCGAGCTTCGAGGGGAAGTCGGGGTTCTTCGTGATCGGGTGGGCGCTGGCGGGCGCGGTGGTGGCATTCGTGGCGAGTCTGGTGATCCTGGGAATGCTGCGGCCGCAGGAGGGGGCGGGTTACCTGCGGGGGATGGGCGTGGTAACCGGCGTTCTGGCCGGAGCACTGGGGCTGGTGGCCTGGCTGTCGTGGGCCCTGGCCGACATCCCACCCGAGATCGATGGCCAGACCCTGACGCTGGAGATCGAGTTGAAGCTCCCGGTGACCGTAAAGGAGGCACCGGCGACGAACGGGGCGGAACTGAAGCTCCATGCGCTCGCGGGGAAAACGCTGCGGGTGTCGGAAAACGGACGGTTGTTCCCGGAGAAGGCGCGGTTGGAAGCGGGACGTTGGATCGTTCCAGGGGAGGTGTTCCTGTTCACGATGCGCGGCCAGCGGATGATCGCGCCGGTGCTGACGGGCGTGGAATTGACCGGGTTCCTCGTGTCGATCCCGGGTCGGCCCGGACGGGAGTTCCTCGAGTGGAGCGATTGGAAGCCGCGGCCGCAGGCCCCGAATCCTCCATGGCCGGAGACCAAGGCGTCGTACCGGTTCCGGGTGCGGATGTGAGGGAGTTGCCAGATCCCAGAGTGAAGGCCGGGTGCCCTCACCCGGCGGGGGTGGGGAGCTTCAAACTTGAATCTTGAAACTTGAAACTCCCCCCTTCCCGCCTCCGCCCTTGTCCTTCGGCGGGTACTCCCTAACGTCGGGGCCTGCATGGCGTCGCCATCCCCTGTGGTTCGGCTGCTTCGCGAATTGATCGCGTTGCCGAGTGTCAATCCGGCCTTCCTGCCGGCGGATGATCCGCGGACGGGCGAGGCGCGCGTGGCGGATTTCGTGGCGGCAACGGCGGCCGCGGCCGGGCTGACGGTCGAGTTTCAGGACGTCGCACCGGGACGCCGGAACGTGCTGGCGCGGTTGGAAACCAAGGGGCCCGTGCGGCGTCGGGTGTTGCTGGCACCGCACCTCGACACCGTCGGCAACCCGAACCTGGACGCCCTGCTGGATCCCGTGGTCCGGAATGGTCGCGTGGTCGGTCGCGGCGCGTGCGACACCAAGGGGTGCGTGGCGGCCATGCTGGAGGCGGTGCGCCGGTTGGCGCGGTCGGGTCCCCGGCCCGAGGGTGTGGAGATCGTCTTCCTGGGTTTGGTGGATGAAGAGAACGCCCAGATGGGATCGCGGCATTATGCCGGTCAGGCCTCGAAGGATGGATACGGGGCGGATCTGGCCGTGGTGGGGGAACCCACGCGGCTGGAAGTGGTGACAGCGCACAAGGGCGATGTCTGGCTCCAGTTGCGGACCCAGGGCGGGCGGCGCACGGGGCAACGCCGCACCTCGGCAAGAACGCGGTGCACGCGATGGCCCGCGTGGTGGATCTTCTTGAAGGCGAGTACCGGGCCCAGCTCGAAGGCCGGTCACACCCGCTGCTGGGTTCGCCGACGGTGAACGTCGGATCCATCCGGGGCGGCACGCAGCCGAACATTGTTCCGGACGATTGCGTGATCTCGGTGGACCGCCGGACGTTGCCGGGGGAATCCGAGACGATGGTGCGGCGGGAGGTGAAGGAACTGCTCGAGAAGCACGGGGTTGAGGCGACGATGGACACGTTGCGGACGGCCCCGTGTCATCCGCTGGAGACCGACCCGGCGCTGCCGTGGGTGGTGGCGTTGCGCAAGGCGGCGGGGAAGCGGCGGACGGTGGGGGTGCACTATTTCTGTGATGCGGCGCCGCTGGCGGAAGGCGGGATTCCGGCGGTGGTGTTCGGTCCGGGGGACATCGCCCAGGCGCACACGCGGGACGAGTGGATCGCGGTGGACTCGCTCGAGCGCGGCACGGCCATCCTGGAGACGTTCCTGCGGAAACTGTAAGGGCTGGAACCGCCAGGAAGTGACATTGGGAGGGTGAGGATGAACAACCCGTGAGAGTCGCGTTTCTGACCCATGAACCGTTCCTGCCGCCGAGTGGCGGCGGGTCGGCGGAGGCTCCCCACATCGTGCGGGAGTTCCGGCGACGGGGACATCGGCTGGACCTGTTCTGCCCGGAGTTTCCGGACTGGAGGAAACTGCAGGAGGATCCCGGGCTGAACCTGCGGATCTTCGAGCGGTGGCGGATGGGGCGGTACACGCGATTCCGGAACCTGAAGTACCTGTTGTATCCGGTGGCGCTGGCGGGATACGTGCGCGAGGTGGTGGCGGACCAGAAGCTCGAAGGCGACCCGGAGGCGGGCTACGACATCCTGTTCGCGCAGCACACGATCTCGGCGGTGGCGGCGGGATGGGCACGGAAGAAGGTGGGCGGACGGCTCGTGCTGAACTTCCTGGATTACCTCACCGGCTTCATGGAGACGTGGCCGGCGCCGTTCACGAAGACGGGCCTGGTGGACGCCCTGAACCGGTACGAGATGTCGTTGCCCGTGCGTTTCGACGCGGAAGGCATCCTGACGGTCTCGGATCCGCTGGCGGAGCGGTTCGTCGGGGTGGGCTATCCGCAGGAGCGGATCCGCACCTTGTTGTACGGGTACGATTCGCGGGTTTTCTGCCCGGCCGAGGAACCGGTGGTGGACGGGGAGGGCCCGGTGGTGGTGATGCATGGGTCGTTCGACCAGCATCATCTGGGACCGATCGCGCGGGATGCGCTCGCGCTGGTCCACGGGGTGCGGACGGATGTGCGATACCGGTTCGTCGGACGCGACACGCCGACGCTGAAGCGGTTCGTGAAGGACATGGAAGCGCGTTGCCCGGGGATCCGGATCGAGTGCCCGGGGTTCGTGCACTACGCGAACATCCCGCGGCAGTTGAAGGGCGCGACGCTGGGGATCGTGCCGTACGAGGCCAGCGAGGGAACGCACTGCGCCTTCGTGGCGAAGGCAGTGGAGTACCTGGGCTGCGGCCTGCCGGTGGTGAGCACGCCGCTGGAAAACCTGAGGCGGCATTTTGCGACCGAGCATGCCATCCGGTTCAGCGGGTTCGACGGGCGGTCGTTCGGCAATCACATCCTGTACTGGCTTTCGATGCCGACGGCGCAACGGGTGGAGATGGGATTGAAGGCTTCGCGCAAGGTGGCTGCGGAACTGGATTGGTCAGTGATCGCGCGCAATGCGGTCGATTTTGCGGAACGCGTCCACCAGCATCCGCCGGCGCCGATGGTCCGGCGGAAGCGGTGAAGTGGGGTGTGGGGACGGAACAATGCGACATCAATGAGCGACACGAAGCAGAGCTTTGCGAAGCAGGGGGCGTGGATGGTGCTGGCAACGGTTGCCGGCGGGGCAGCGATGATGCTGGTCCACACATTCGTCAGCAAACGTTGCGGCGACCAGGCCTATGCGGAATTCAAGGCGCTGCTGTCCTCGTTCTATGTCATCGCGGCGGTGGGTGGCGGATTGTGGACGTTGTTTGGTCAGCAGACGGCGGCGGCGGTGACGGAACCGCTGCTCGGTAGCGTGGCGGCGGCGGCACGCCGGACCTTTGTCCTGATCCTCGGAATCTGGCTCGCGGTCGCGGTGGGGCTGTTCTTCTTCCAGGGGGACCTGATCCGGATCTGGAAGCTCTCCGGGCCGGGTGGCTTGTGGGCCACGTGGGTGCTGGGTTTGCTGACCTTGTGGATCTCGGTGGCGCGTGGGCTCGTTCAGGGACGTCAGAACTTCGCCGCGCTCGGCTGGCTGACGATCCTCGACGGGATCGGGCGGTTTGGAACGGTGGTTGCGTTGGTGACGCTGTTCTCGGGCGGCGCCGCGGGGGCCATCACGGGTGCGGCGCTCGGCTGTGCCGCAGCGTTGACGGTGGGCCTGTGGGGTTCGCGCGAAGTGCTCCGGATGAAGCCGGCGCCGTTTGACGGGGCGGTGTGGCGGGCGGGGTTCATTCCGCTGGCGATCAACGCCGCCTCGATCCAGCTGTTCCAGCAATACGACAACATGTTCTGGCAGGCGGCAGTGCCGGCGACAGCGCTGGCAGAGTGGAACCTCGGGGCACGCTATTCGCCGGCACAGACGATCGGGTTCGGGCTCACGCAATTCACGGTGCCGCTGGCGCTGGTGATGCTGCCGCGGATCGCCCGGAGCGCGGCGATGGGGGAGAAGTCGGATTCGTTGAAGCTGACGTTCCTCGCGACGCTGGCGATGGGCGGTGGTGCGGCGTTGGCGTGCACGGTGCTGCCGCGGTTGCCGTTGCAGGTGATGTTCTTCAACAAGCCGGAGAACTGGGCGGCGTCACCGCTGGTGCCGTGGTTCGCCTGGGCGATGACGTTCTTCACGCTCGCGAACGTGCTGCTGAACGACCTGTTCGCGCGACGGCGGTTCGGCGTGGTGTACGCCGTGGTGGCCCTGGCGGTCGGGTACGTCGGGGTGCTGCAATGGCTGAAGCCCAGCCTGGTCGCCATGGAACCGGCGCAGGCGTACCGCTCCGGCGTCCAGGTCCTGTGCGTGTTCACCGCGCTGTTCCTGGCAACCGCCGCCGCGTTCGTGCGATTCACCCGCAACGAGCGAAGTGGAGTTCAGTAACGCCTCCGTTCGTAGCAGACGAGGTCACGAGGCTGGGGTTGAAGACTGGAAACAGGGAACTCCCTCCACACAGCCTCCTCACGTCGTCTGCTACCCCTTCGCCTGAGCGCCGAGGACCTTGTCGATGGCGAGCATGAGTTCGAGGCCACTGAAGGGCTTTTCCAGCGTGAGATCCGCACCCAGCATGCGGGCGCTCTCGAGGTATTGCTGGGCGTCGATGAAACCGCCGCCGGAGACCGCGATGATCTTCACGGCGGGATGGAGCCGGCGCAGGGTCATGATCATCTCGAAGCCCTCCTTCTCCGGCATGAGGATGTCGGTGATGACCAGGTGGAATGAGTCGAGATCCGGGCGCTTGAGGGCTTCGGCCCCGTTTCCAGAGGTCGCGACGTCATGCTGGTGGGCGCGGAGGACGCCGGAGGTGGAGCGCAGCAGCGCCACGTTGTCGTCGATGACGAGGATTCTGGCCATGGTTCAGGGAAGTTAGGGATTTGCCGGGGGGGCCTAGGGAAAAAGCCCGAGGGCAGCATTGCGCCCCAGAAGCGCGGCGGCAAGCGCGGCGACCAGTGTTTCGTGGGTAAACGGCTTGGGCAGGATGGAGGCCACACCATACTCATGGAGCTGTCGCTCGTCGTGCTCGTCGATGCGCCCGCTCGTGACGAGGATCGGAAGCTTCGGGGACATGCGGCGGAGCGCCTGCACGAGTTGTACGCCGCCGAGGTGGGGCATGTGGACGTCCGTGATGACGAGTCGGATTTCGGTGCGCCGCTCCACGGCCATGATGAGGCCTTCTGCTCCGTCTGCCGCCTGGATCACCTTGAAACCCAGCGAGGCGAGCACGGTGGCGAGGGCCTGCCGGACGTTGGCATCGTCGTCGACCACGAGCACGGAAAGGCCGCGTCCATCCACAGATGGCTTCTGTGCCGTGTGCGGGGATTCCGGGTTGGGATGATCGTCGAGGAGGGCGGGCAGGTAGACGTTGAACCGGGAACCATGGCCTGGCTGCGAATAGACACGGAGGAACCCGCCATGGCCCTTGACGATGCCGACCACCGTGGAAAGGCCGAGGCCTGTCCCCAGGTCGGGATCCTTGGTGGTGAAGAAGGGCTCGAAGATGCGGTCGATGATTTCCGGGGGAATGCCGGTCCCGGTGTCCTCGACCTCGATGAGCAGGTAATGGCCAGGATGTGCCTCCGGATTGGTCATGAGGAAGGTCTCGTAGACCGTGACATTCTCGGTACGGAGGGTGAGGTGCCCGCCCTGGGGCATGGCGTCGCGGGCATTGACGCACAGGTTCAGGAGGATCTGGTGCAACTGGGTGGCATCGCCGAGGACCTGCCAGGCATCGGAGGCGACCAGCAGGCGCAGGTCGATGCTCCGCGGGAAGGTGGAGCGGACGATCCGTTCGATGCCGTGCATGACCTCCGCCGGATCGATGGGTTGCCGTTTGCCTTCGGCGCCCTTGGCGAAGGTGATGAGCTGACGGACCATGTCGGCGCAGCGGCGGGCGCTGGTCTCGACCGTCTCGATCAGGTCGCCTGCGCCGGGGTGGTCCAGGCGCAGGAGGGTGGAGGTCATCAGGATGGGTGCGAGCGCGTTGTTCAGATCGTGGGCGATGCCACCGGCGAGCTGTCCGATGGCTTCGAGGCGTTGCGACCGATTGAGTTGCCGTTGGGTGGCCAGGCGGTCCGTGACGTCGAGGCAATGGCCGATGTAGCCAAGGTAGTCGCCGCGGACGTTGTGGCGTGGCGTGGCGAAGATCTCGATGGAACGGTATTCGCCGTCGTGACGCCGGAGGCGGTACACGAGGGTGAAGCGTTCCCGGCGGGCCATGAGGGGATCGGATTCACGAAGGATGCGTTCGCGGTCGTCGGGGTGGACGGATTCGAGCCAGCCGGAGCCCAATTGCTGATCGAAGGAGCGCCCGGTGAATTGCAGCCAGACCTTGTTGAGGTAGTTGCAGGAGCCGCTGGTGTCGCTGGTCCAGACGAGGGCCTGACCGGAATCGGCGAGCGTCCGGAAGTGGGCCGAACTTTCCATCAGGGCGTGCTGGATGCCGTGGTGCTGGACGGCGAGTCCGGCGAGACGGGCGCATTCCTCGACGAAGCCGCGATCGAGGTCGGTGGGGGTCTTGGGGGTGGGAAACCCGATGGCGAAGGTGCCGAAGACGGAGCCGCCGTCGAGGATGGGTGTGGACCAGCAGGCGCCGATGCCGAAGTCCCGGGCGAGGTCACGTTTGGATTCCCAGCACGGCTCAGTGGCGGTGTTGCAGGAGAAGACCGGTGTCTGGGTGAAGGCGGCGGCGGCGCAGGAACCGTTCGTTGGGCTGACGGGCAGCGGTTCCATCCGTTGACGCATCTCAGGCGTGAGGCGAGGTCCGACCAGAACACGGAGCAAGCCATCCGGCTGGCGTTGCATCACGTGGCACAGGCACCCCGGTTGGATGGACTCCACCTGTTCGCAGAGGAACTGGAGGACCTCGGTGATGTTGGCATTTTCGGCGATGCGGCGCAGAACCTCGTTCCGGAGCTGGAGCCGCCGCTGGCCGAGGACGCGGTCGGAGATGTTGACGGCGGTGGCGGTCAGGAACGCAGGGTTTCCCTTGGCATCGTCGATACGGGCGCACGACATGAGCGTGGGATAGGTCGATCCATCCTGTCGCAGGTGCCAGACCTCCTCCGCGGCGAAGCCACCCTCCTCGATGGTACGCTGGATCAGCTTCTGCACGCGTGGCAGGTCCTCGTCCCGGTGGAACAGGGTGAGGTCGCGGCCGAGGATCTCTCCGACCTGCCAGCCATGTTCAAGGGCCCAGGTCTCGTTGACGTACTGGACGTGGCCACTGAGCGCCGCGATGGCGACGCCATAGTTGGCGCCGTCAGCGATCGTCCGGAAGATCCGGAGATCCTCTTCCGCCTGACGGCGCTGGGTGATGTCACGGGCCACACCGGCGGAGCGGAAGGGAAGTCCGTCCGGACCCGGTACCGGGAACGACCGATCGAGGATCCAACGGAGGACACCATCGGGTGTCACGACGCGGTACTCGGCGACGGTGGGTTCGCCTTTGGCCTGACGCGCAAGGGCGTCGATCACGGAGGGGCGGTCGTCCGCGTGGATGCCTTCGAGGTAGTCTGCGGCGCGTTGGTAAAGGGCTTCGGTGGAGCGGCCCCAGAGCCGCTGGTAACCAGGGCTGACGTAGACGATACGATCCTCGCGGTGGTCGTAGAGCCAGAAGGCTTCCTCGATGTTTTCGGTGACCTGTTGGAGGAGGGCCCGGGATTCCCGGAGCTGTTCCTCGGATTCCTTCCGTTCGGTGATGTCCTGGATGGTGCCGAAGGAACGGATGGGCGTTCCCCGGTCGTTGTAGACGGTCCGGCCTTCCTGCTGGACGAAGCGCATTCGTCCACCGGCCATCACCAGTCGATGGGTGACGGTCAACGGCGTGTGGGTGGCTACGGATTGCTGGTAGACCTGCTCCACTGCGGTGCGGTCGTCCGGGTGGACGTATTCGAAGAACAGCCCATAGGTGGGCTTGGTCGTCGCCGGGTTGAGGCCAAAGATCCGGAAGACCTCGTCGGACCACTGGAGTTCACCGGTCAACAGGTCGTAGTCCCAGTTGCCTACGTGTGCGAGTTGCTGCGCCTGCTTGAGTCCGGTCTCACTCGTCCGCAGGGATTCCTCCGTGCGTTTCCGCTCCGTGATGTCGACCAGGATCCCGACGGAACTGGAGGGCTTGCCATCGACCGGCAGCACTTCGACGGACGCCTCGGCGATCCAACGTTCGGTGCCGGTCCGGTGCCGGATGAGGGTGTCGCAGCGCCAGTGGTCCAGGGTGCCAGCGCGGCAGCGGGCAATGGCCTCCTCCACGGACAGCCCTGCCCCATCGCCCTGCATGACGGACCGGATGCTGATGTGGTTCCAGAGGTCCGGGGTCATCTCGGCGGCGGTGTAGCCGGTGAGTCTTTCGATGCCGGCCCCCATAAAGGTGTACCGGCGCGACTGATGCTCACGGACGTAGGCGACCGCATCGGCGGCGGCAATCGCGTTGCGGTAGACAGCTTCTGTCTCGCGGATGGCGTTCTCGGCCTGGATGCGGACGTCGTCACCGGCCGGAAGGACCGCCTTGTCGGCACCTGCCGCCCCCAGTGCCAGAACCGGTGCACTGGGGGCGGGGTCGGCGACTGGACGAACTGGAGCCTCAGGTCCGGGATCGCTCATGGGGTGGGCGGGTTGGGAGCCGGCGGCGGGTTGGTCTGGGAGGGGCTGTTGGTGGAGGCGTTGGACTTGGCGGCAGCGTCCATCTGGATGGATTGGAAGATCAGGACGCCCAGGATTGCCAGAATGCCCAGTGCCAGCCCGATGGCCGGCCAATTCGGGCCGGAACCGTTGTCCTCATCCGCTCCCACGGGACCCTGCCGCAGGGCACCGGCGGCGATGCAGGGGGGGCAGAATGGGACGGGGGCATCGACGGGAATGGGCGTCTGGCAGCGGTTGCAGCGGGCTTCAGCAGGGGGGGTGTCCATGGATGGGGTTGAGTGATTGCGGGACGCTATACCGTGGGGGAGTACGGATTCAGGAGGAGCCAGGAAGGTCAGGCGAAGGGGTGGGATTTCATTCCTTTGATTGCACGCCGCCGGGACAATGGACAAGGTGTTGCCAGAAAGCACCGGTGGATCCTGAGCGATCACACTGGCCGGTCCCGCGTCAAAGACAACAACGCAGAAATCATGACACTCAAATCCCAGAAAAAGGGCGGATTCACGCTCATCGAATTGCTGGTCGTGATCGCGATCATCGCGATTCTCGCCGGCATGCTTCTTCCGGCCCTCTCCAAGGCCAAGTTGAAGGCCACGGGCGCCGCCTGCGCAAACAATCAGAAGCAGCTTGTGCTGGCATGGGCGCTGTATTCGACGGACTTCAACGACGCCTTGGCGCCAACTGACACGTGGCGGAATGATCGCGGGGTGAACGTGCCGTTGACCGGTGGTGGATACTGGGCGGGACCAACGCCGGGCATCGCCGCGGGCATCACCCTCACCGAGGCCATGCGCCGTGTTCAGAACGGCCTGACCAACGGACCGCTGTGGAAGTATGCCTCCGCGATGGGCGCCTATCACTGCCCCGGTGACCTGCGCAGCAAACGCAAGCCGGGCGCTGGTTGGGCGTGGGACAGTTACTCCAAGGCCAACGGAATGAACGGGATCCTTGGTTGGGAAGCAGCCCAGAGGCCCTTTGTGAAGGCCACCGACGTGCTCAACCCATCGGAATCCTTTGTCTTCATCGAGGAGTCGGATCCCCGGAATTCCAATCTTGGAACATGGGTATTGTCGGTGGCCTCACCGGGATGGATCGATCCCTTCGCCATTTTCCATGGCAACTTCAGCACCTTCTCGTTTCAGGACGGACACTATGAGGGGCGCAAGTGGACCGAACCCCGCGTGATCAAGGCGGCCCAGGATTCGGCCGTGGGTCGTGAGAGCTTCAACTGGGCCGGTGGCGGCCGCACCAACCCCGACTTCCGCTGGGTCTGGACCAAGTATCGCTACATCAACTGGCGGGAGCTGCCCTGAAAGTTTGGCGTTTGAAGATTCAAGTTTGAAGTCCGAGGGGATGGCGTTGGTGTAGACGCCGACGTCAGGAGGTGGGGGCAGGGAGTTGCCAGTTCCCAGTCTCCAGCCCGGGGGGCCGGGTTCGAATCGGATACGAGCCCTGAAAGGGCGGATCAGGCCGGGCGGTGGGATGGCGTGATGGATTGAAGTGTTTGGCCCACGCCGGAGGCGTTGGAACGATCAGAGCCCGGGTTGCGGGCATGAAAGCGACGGGCAACCCCGGCAGGGTTGTGCCTTTGGGGACGAATCTCCCCGGACTGCATCCCGCACCCACCCACGCCGCAACGCGGCGCACGGCGACAGCCCTGGGTGGAGCGGAGCGGAACCCAGGGCTACCCCACCCCATGACACCTCGCCCCAACGGGACGAACGGTGACCACACGCACTCTGTTCCGGGTGCCCTTTCAGGGCACGGAGGACGTTGTGTGGCGTGGTCCCCGGGGTTCCACGATGAATTCCACCGGACCGGTCGCGGCATCCACGCGGGCAACCCGGATCGTGGGCGACGTTCCGAGCGCCTCCGCTTCATCCGGGATCCCGTTGGCGTTGGTGTCGGACGACGTTCCCAGGGCGATGTCGACGGCATCGGCGGCACCGTTTTCGTTGCGGTCGGCCACGCCGTTCGCACCGGGTTCGGCAAGGCGCACGGCGGTGAACACGACGCGGGATTCCGACGTGCCGTCGCCGTTGGAGTCGGTGTCGACCTCGAACCGGCCGGAGGCAACCCCTTCGATGGAACGGACGGTCAGGTGACCTCCCGCCGGCAGGGCGAAGGGTGGCACGGGGAACCGGAAGATTTGTTCGGGTGCCGGGGTTGTCCGATCGGGTTTGGCTGTCTACTGGTACAGGAGTCGAAGTCCTCCGATGACGCCGTCCGAATCAAAGGGTTCGCAGTCTCTGGGACGATTGTTCGAACTTCTGGCGCCCGCCTTCAGGAAGGCGCTGGAGGCGGATCCCGTCTTTCGGCAGGAGGTGCGTGCATCGTTGGAGGCCTTGCTGGCGTCGCCCCTCTTCTCGCAGGGGGCTGGTTCCACGACTGCGGAGGGAGCGCTCGCCACCCTTGCCCCCCCGGCTCCGGCAGCGACCCCTGCATCAGCTCCAGCACGGTCGTTGATTGAGGAACCGTCGGCATCGAAGCTCCCGTCGATCTCGGTCGATCCTGCCCATCTCCAAAGCCTGCTGCAGGAAGGACAGCTGGGGACCGGGGCGCGATCCGTTGCCTTTCCCACGCCCGTCCGCCACCCCTACACGGGGCCGCGTCTCAAGGAGTTGGGACAACGATTCCTGCTGAAGGCGAGGGCCTGCAGGCGGATCACGGAGATCCAGCTGGATCCAGAGGCGCCCGCCGGCCCCATCGAACTGAAGGAGCTGCTCGCGCTCTCCGCCGGCGCCAAACTATGGATGCACGGCACGTCGCATCACGCCGCAAGCGCCGCCGAATGGCTGGAGACCGCCGACGCCTTTGACCTGAACAGCCGGATTGTGACCGCGGCCTCGGAGTCCGGGGATCCCGCAACGGGTCCGTCCGGTCCGGCCTGGCTGCAATTGATGGCGTCTTCGCAGTGCGTGCTCCGGAACGTCCTGAGCCGAAACCACCGGATGACGGATGAGGATCAGGTGTTCCTGCACGGATACCTGAAGGCGGCGGCCTTCGAGCATCAGTATCTCCTGCGGCATCTCCGGCTGAAGGATATCCTGACGGCCACCGAGGTGCCCAAGCTGGACGCGGTGCTGGCCGGGTTGGTTGCGTCCACCGGGCCGAAACCGCGTCCGGCGGTGTCGCCGGTGAAGGAACGGGCAAAACGGCTCCAATATCATGCCCGACGCCTGGCCGGGACCGCATCGGAACAGGACGCCTCCGAACGGGCCCACCACGTCGAGGTCATTGTCGATGCCATCCGGGCGCTGGAAGCGGAGGGGGTCGCGCCCACCGACGCCCTGTTTGCTCCCCTGATCCAACTTGATGCGTCGCACTGGGAAGGTTGTGAACACGGGGCGGTGATTTCCGACCTGTGGCAGCGGCGTCTGGAGCAGTTGGAGGCTGCGGAGGATTCCAGCGGGGAGGATTCCACGGAAGCCAGCGAGGAATCGCCCGACGCTCCCAGCCGGCAGACGCCGGAAATGAACCGCATCCGCCGTATCCTGGAAGGTCGGACCCTCCTCCTGATTGGCGGCGATCCGCAGCCACGCCGGATCCAGGCATACATCAAGGCCTTCAACCTCGCCGGGGTGGAGTGGCCCGAAACCCGGCATTACCAGTCCAACGAACGCCTCATCACCCTCATCGAGCGGGCCGACATCGCCGTCGTCGCCGTGGCCATCCGATGGGCCAGCCATGCGCGGAGTGAACTGCGACAGGTCGTGCTGCAGGCGGGAAAGCCATGGGTGGTCCTGGAGCGCGGATTGAATCCCGCCCAGTTCGCCTCCGCATTGCTGGAGCAGTGCAGCGAGCATCCGGCGTTGGGGGGGTAGAGTTCCCGGGTTCTGTAGACCGCGTGCCCCCACGCGGCGTCTTCAAAACCTGAATCTTCGAACTTCAAGCTCCTGCCCCCCGCCGGGTGAGGGCACCCGGCCTTCAGACCCGAGTTCCCAGTCACCAGTTCTGGAAACCGGTCACTGGGAACTGGCACCTCCCCCGGGCCTCCCACCTCAACGTCCGGCGGTCACATCGGAACCCAGCTTGCGGATGGTTCCGATCACCTCGGACCTGAGTTCGGTGCCGGTAGCGGTCTTGAGCGTGTATTTCACGCTGTATTGATCCGCGGGCTGGAGCCCATCGACGACCAGGAACACGGACTTGCCATCGGCAGCGACCTTGGCGGCCGTCACGGTCAGCTTGTCGTGGCCCTTCTGGCCGGGTGTCTTGGCGGACAATTCATCCGAGCCGTAGCCACCGCTGTAACGGTAATTCCAGAGCTCGACCGCATAGCCGTCGACGTCCTGCGCGGTGGCGGGATCGATCGGCGTGCTGAACGTCAGGCGGATGCCATTGCGGGCCACGTGCGCCTTGACCGGCATGTTGACCGGCTTGCCCGTGTACCGGACGCGGTAGAATCCGCCGTCGCGGGTGGCCGCGTTCTGCCATCCCTTGAGGCCGCACACGTAGAGCTGGCCATCCTTGGGGCTGAACCGACCGCGCATGACACCGCTCTGGAACTTGAGGTTGAACGGAACCATCGAAGCCTGCACGACGCCGTCGACCTCATCCATGAGGACGCCGTAGAGGAGGCACTTGCCGTAGCTCATGAAGAGCGGCGCACCCTTCCACGGTCCCCACTTGTCGCTGGTGACATAGACCTGTCCACCGCTGGAGTTGTCCCAGCGCATGGGCAGCCAGCAGATCGGGGTGTCGTAGCTGGTCGGGATCGGCATGCTGCCGTCCCAGCCCTTCAGGCCATTGGCCTTGCGCGCCTCGGGATCGCTGGGGTTGACGCGGATCTCGCGGCCATCCGCGTACTTCAGCGTCAATTCGCGCTGGGCGGCCGGAACCATGCCCATGAAGGAACCCTGCTTGACCAGGTTGAGCTTCGAGGACGGCATCCAGTGACCCTGGTTGTCGCCGACGAGCACCGTGTCGTCGGGACCCACGGTCATGCCGTTGGGGGCGCGGAGACCGGTGGCGAAGACCTCCATCTTCTTTCCGTCCGGCGACACCTTCAGGATCGTGCCCTGATGGGGGGAAGTCACGGAGGGTTCCCACGGGGCACCCTTGGCGTAATAGAAGTTCCCCTTGGAGTCCGTGTGCAGGTCGAGGACGAACTCGTGGTAGTTCGGCGTCACCACGGTGTCGTTGTTGAAGTTCTCGTACAGGTCGGCCTCGCCGTCGCGGTTCAGGTCCTTGAGGCGCGTGATCTGGTCACGGCCGGCGACGTAGATGTCCCCCTTCACGACCTTCAAGCCCAGCGGCTGGAACAGGCCGGTGGCGTAGCGCTTCCACTTCAGCTCGCCCAACGATCCGTCGAGACCGGAGACGATCCAGACGTCGCCATGAAACGCGCAGATCGCCGCGCGCCCGTCCGGCAGGAAGTCAAATCCGCCCCAGAACGTGCGGGTGTTGTAGACGTTCGGGAAAGGTTCGGTGATGGCATCGACGACGTAGGGTCCGTCTTCGGTGCCCGGCTTGCCCTGCGTGGTGATGGGCGTGGTCCAGCGGGCCGGTCCGCCCTTGGTCCATTCGGACGGGCGGACGGGCGCAACGGCACGCAGCGCGACGAAGGCTCCGGGCGAAGCCGAAGCGGCCAGCGCAACGCGATACGCCTTCTTTGTCTTGGCCTTGCCCAACGTCAGGACAAGTCGGCCATCGGATGTGGATTCCAGGCGGGTCCCCTTGGGGAGGTCCTGACCAGCCACGGAAAGCGAGCGGCCACCGGTGAGGGTCACGGCCACCGGACCTTCGGCAGCTTCGAGGGAGGACTTGAGGGATCCTTCAACACCTTCGGCGAGGACCACGGCGAGGGTATCGCCCGCCTTCTCGAATTCGAAGGTACGGGTAAACACCGTCTGTCCGTCGACCACCTCGACCCCGGGAGCCTCCAGAACCACCGCGCTGCCCACCGAGTACTTCAGGACAACACGGTCGCCATGAACGTAGACACCTTCATGATGCGCCCACGTCTTCGGCAGCGGCCCCTGCCCCTTGTCGCGTGGATCCGCCGATTCGGACTTGGGCCCGAGCCATCCGGGCGAGTTGCCCACGCCGAACAGGATCGGCGCCTTCACCGACGGCGGCGGCGGCCACTCGATCTTGGTCAGGGTGTTCCCGAACTCCAGAAAATCGCCCGACCAGGCCGCGGCGACGCGCAGGGTGTCGAGATCGTACAGAATGTGGCTCTTGCGGTCGGCCCCCAGGGTGATGGCCAGACCCTTCATGGCAGCGGGGCGGTCCTTTCCGAGCGTGACCGTACCGGACCAGAAGGGACCCCGGGCCGGTTCATCCGCCGGATTGGCGGCCTGGAGCGCAGCCGAGACGATACCGACGAGGATCAGGGAGCCTGCCCTGCGCCACGCGGCCGAGATTCGATGGTGTTGCATGCGTGAAAGGTGACTTCTCGATGCTTGGCCAACGGCGAATCGCCCGCAAGCCATGGTTCGCATCACCGTGGGGAAAACGCGACTTGCCAACCATCGGACAACCGGGACCTCCCCTTTCGGACCACGTCGCCCCACCCCTCAAATTCGGGATGGCATCGGGCCCGGTTTCTCACCAAATTGCCTGAAGGCTCGGCAAAGCATGTCCATGGCAACACTTCCCCCAATCTCCCGGAACCGCGGTTTCACCCTGATCGAACTGCTCGTGGTGATCGCGATCATCGCCATTCTTGCGGGAATGCTTCTCCCGGCTCTTTCGAAGGCCAAGACCAAGGCCCAGGGAATCGCCTGCCTGAGCAACCTGAAACAGATCCAGCTCGGCTTCCATATGTACGCGGGCGACAACAACGACCGCCTCATCATGCCCGGCAACAGCGCCAACGAGCAGCATTCGTGGGTGCAGGGCTGGCTGGACTTCAACCCCGGCAACACGGACAACACCAACACCACCCAGTTGCTCGACCGCCGGAAGGCCGCCTTCGCTCCCTACCTCCAGAGCGCCGCCGTCTACAAGTGCCCGGCTGATCGCAGCGCGGTCGTCATCCGGGGCACCCGGCACTCCCGCGTCCGTTCCATGGGGATGAGCCAGGCCATCGGCGGCCCAGGCGTCTGGTTGCCTCCCGGCGGTCAGATGGTCGACAACCAAAGGACCTACAAGATCTTCAGGAAGGAGTCCGACCTCGCCAACCCCGGTCCGGCCAACGTCTGGGTCCTCCTCGACGAACATCCTGACTCCATCAACGCCGGCGGATTCGCCAACACCATGGTCACCACGCCGGGCGGCGCCCGCATCGTCGATTTCCCCGGGAGCTACCACAACGGCGCCGCCGGCATCTCCTTTGCCGACAGCCACGCTGAGATCCGGAAATGGGTGGACGCCCGCACGAAGCCAGCACCCAAGTACAACAACGACATCCAGTTGAACGTCGCCAGCCCGAACAATCAGGATATGATCTGGCTTTCGGAACGGACCACCATCAGAAACTGAGCCTAGAGGTTCCCAACAATCGAAGAAGCACCTCCCATGAACATTCAATCTTCGCCTGGCACCCAAAGTCCCGCCCGCAATGGGGGCTTCACCCTCATCGAACTGCTCGTGGTGATCGCCATCATCGCGATCCTCGCAGGAATGCTCCTGCCAGCCCTCTCCAAGGCCAAGGGCAAGGCCCTTTCCACCGCCTGCATCAACAATTGCAAGCAGATGGGCATCGCGACCCGCCTTTACGCCCAGGATTACAACGGCCGCTTCCCCTGGACCTTCAGCCTCGTCGGCAACCAGCAGGACCGGAAGTCCTGGTACAACTACATCATGCCGTACCAGCAGGCCAAAAAGGTCCTCCTCTGCCCCGTCCGACCCAAGCGCGTCGGCGTCCGGACCTCCACCTCCGGCCCGTTCCTCGTCACCTCCGAAGGCGAGATTGCCTACCCCGTCGATGGAACCGTCGGCAATTACGGCGCCAACTTCCGTCTCGGCGGCTGCTGGTGGCCGGGCACCTGGGAGTACAAGGGCATCACGGAGGAATCCGTCAGGAACCCCTCCGGTACCGTTCAACTCTGCGACGGCGGCGTGGCCGCCACCAACAGCCGCGACCCGCAGCGCGCGGTGACAGCCACGTCCAAGAAGAAGCCCGGATGCTGGATCGTCCATGACCCCGGCAACGACGCCCCCTGCACCGGATGTGTCTCCTCGCCCGACGATCCGAACTGGGGCGGACCCGATCCGCGCCACGACACCCGCTCCAACATCCTGTTCGTCGACGGCCACACCGAGAGCCTCCGCCCAAACCAGTGGTACTACGCCGGCACACCGTACCTGGATCCCGCCCGGGGCGGTCCCTGAACGGTGCTGCGCCGCATGTCGACCCCGCGTTGGACGGGGTGGCGCTGACTTCATTTCCATTCAGCGGCCGCTTTCGGCGCGGTGACGACATCACCGCGCCGGAACCGCGCCCCAAACAGGGCAGGCTCAAGGTGCTGCCCCTACCTCCCCCCTCGCCAAACACTTTGACGGTACCGCTGGCGTTTCCTAGCTTCCCGCCCGCTCGCATTAAGGCCTTCCATGATCAGTCTGCTCATCAAAAAGATCTTCGGCTCCAGCAACGACCGTGAGGTTCGTCGGCTGCGTCAGGTCGTCACGAAGATCAACGAATTCGGCAAACAGCTCGAAAACGTCCCCGACGACGCCCTTCGCGCCAAGACCGCCGAGTGGAAGGCCCGCCTGTCAGCCATCGAGGATGACGCCGAACTCCGCATCGAACTCGACGCCATCCTTCCCGAGGCCTTCGCCGTCGTCCGTGAAGGCTGCAAGCGCCTGTGCGGCACCAACGCCATCGTCCGCGGCCACGAGCTGCCGTGGAACATGGTTCCCTTCGATGTCCAGCTGATCGGCGGCATGGCCCTGCACCAGGGCAAGATCGCGGAAATGGCCACCGGCGAAGGCAAGACCCTCGTCGCCACCCTTCCGGTCTACCTGAACGCCCTCACCTGCCGCGGGGTTCACGTCGTCACCGTCAACGATTACCTCGCCTCCCGTGACTCCGAGTGGATGGGGCACATCTACAAATTCCTCGGACTGACCGTCGGGTGCATCCTGCACGACCAGCCCCCGAGCGTCCGCCGCGAGATGTACTTCGCGGACATCACCTACGGGACCAACGCCGAGTTCGGATTCGATTACCTCCGCGACAATGGCATGGCCACCCGCAAGGAGGAACAGGTCCAGCGCGGCCACTACTTCGCGATCGTCGACGAGGTCGACTCCATCCTGATCGACGAAGCCCGCACCCCGCTCATCATCTCCGGTCCGGCCGTCGTTTCCGTCGAACACAAGTTCCGGGAGCACAAGGAGCACGTCGCCCGCCTCGTCCAGGCCCAATCCGAACTCTGCAACCGGTACCTCCGCGAAGCGGAACCGCTCCTCAAGCAGGCCCGGCCCCAGGATGGATCGAACCCGCCCAAGAACGCAGCAGACCTCGAGTACCAGGCCGGTCTCCTGCTCTACCGCGTCAAGGTCGGCCAGCCCAAGTCGGAAGGCCTCCTCCGCTTCTTCGAGGAACCCCGCAACCAGCAGCTCGTCCAACGCATCGAGGGACAACTCCTTGCGGATCAGTCGAAGAAGGAACTCTACGCCCAGAAGGAGGAACTCTTCTTCGCCATCGAAGAGAAGTCCCACGAGGCCGACCTGACCGAAAAGGGCCGCTCTTTCATGTCTCCGTCGGACCCCGACGGCTTCATGATGCCCGACCTCCCCACGCTTTATCACCAGATCGACACCGGTCCCGAGGTCGATCCACGGAAGCGCATGGAGGCCAAGGCCAAGATCCAGGCGGAGTTCGAGGAACGGGCGTCCACCATCCACGCGATCTCGCAGCTGCTCCGCGCCTACTGCCTCTATCAGCGCGACGTCCAGTACGTCGTCCAGGAAAACAAGGTCATCATCGTCGACGAACACACCGGCCGCCTCATGTCAGGCCGCCGCTGGAGCGACGGTCTCCACCAGGCCGTGGAAGCCAAGGAAGAGGTCGAGATCGAACGCGAAACCCAGACCCTCGCCACGATCACGATCCAGAATTACTTCCGCCTGTACCTGAAACTCGCCGGCATGACCGGCACGGCCGAAACCGAGGCCTCCGAGTTCTGGGACATCTACAAGCTCGGCGTCCTCACCATCCCGACCAACCGGCCCTGCATCCGCAAGGACGGCCATGACACGGTCTACAAGACCCGCCGCGAGAAGTTCCAGGCCGTCATCAACGAGATCAAGAAGCTCAATGCCGAGGGACGTCCGGTCCTCGTCGGCACGATCTCGGTCGAAACCTCCGAAATGCTCGCCCGCGCCCTGCGCGCCGAAGGCATCCGGCACTCGGTCCTCAACGCCAAGTTCCACCAGCAGGAGGCCGAAATCGTCTCCGCCGCCGGCCAGCGCGGCGCCGTGACCATCGCCACCAACATGGCCGGCCGCGGAACCGACATCAAACTCGGCCCCGGCGTCGCCGAGGTCGGTGGCCTTCACGTCCTCGCCACCGAACGTCACGAATCCCGCCGCATCGACCGGCAGCTCCGCGGCCGTTGCTCACGTCAGGGCGACCCCGGTTCCTCCCACTTCTTCATCTCGCTGGAGGATGACCTCATGCGGATGTTCGGATCCGAGAAGATCGCGAAGTACATGGAGCGGATGGGCCTCGAGGAAGGCCAGGAGCTGGAACACCCGCTCCTCAACCGCTCCATCGAACAGGCCCAGAAGCGCGTCGAGCAGCACAACTTCCAGATGCGCAAACGCGTCCTCGAGTACGACGACGTCATGAACAAGCAGCGCGAGGTCGTGTACGGCTTCCGCAATGAGATCATCCGTTCCGACGACGTCCGCGACCGGTTGATGGACATCCTCGAGGAGGTCGTCCTCTCCAAGGTCCAGGAGTTCACCAGTTCGGATACCGACCCGCTCGAATGGAACCTCCGCGGTCTCGCCGACTGGGTGAACCTCAACTTCCCGGTCGCCATGACCGAGGACGAACTCCCTCGCGTCGCCAAGAGCGGTCGCGAACTCCCGATCGCCGGTTCGCTCTACGACGGGCTCAAGGAAGGCCAGTTCGCCCTTGTCTCGCACATCGGCAGGTCCATCCGCGAGGCCTACGACCTCAAGGTCAGCTTCGAACGTCCCGAGGCCCTCGCGTCCGTTGAACGTTACACCATCCTTTCCGCCATCGACCGCCTCTGGCAGGAGCACCTCTACACGATGGACGCCCTCCGGTCCTCCATCGGTCTCCGTGCCTACGGCCAGCGGGATCCGCTCATCGAATACAAGGCGGAAGCCTTCAAGCTGTTCGACGAGCTCATGGTCAACATCAAGACCGAGATCTGCCACAACATCTTCCGCTCGGCCGCCAGCCTCATGGCGTTCGAACAGTTCCTCGTGAACCTGCCCAAGCTGCAGGTCCACCAGTCGGTCACCGCCTTCGGTGGTGACACCTCCGGAGCCGACCCTCTCCCCGGCAGCGATCCCGCCGCCGGCAAGGGCGGCCAGATGGTCTCCGAAGCCGCCGCCGACCTCGAAAAGTCCCGGCCCGTCAAGGCCACCCCCCGCGTCGGCCGCAACGACGCCTGCCCCTGCGGCAGCGGCAAGAAATACAAGTCCTGCTGCGGTCAGTAGCCCGCAGGATAATCACCATTTCCAGGCGGGCGCACCTCGGAGGCTGCCCCGCTTTGAGAATGATTCCGGGCGGCGATGTCCTCATCGCCCCGGGAAAGCCTTTGGAACGGCGCCGTGGACGTCGCCACCCCGTTCCATGGGGGCGCCATCTGGATGCGCCCCAAATCCTCTCCCAGCCCCGTTCTTTCCCTCGTCAAAACGGTGTGTCAGGGCCAACCTTCCAATGTCTCCATTCCTGCGGATCCGACGCTGGAATCCAGAGGCACGAATGAGGTCCGCACGATGACACCGTCCGACGTTCACACTTCCCATCCCGCACGCTGGCGGGTCGTCCGCCTCGTGTGCAGCGCGCTGGTCGCCTTCCAGACCGCCGCCGCAGCCACACCGGAGACGGTCGACTTCAACCGCGACATCCGCCGGATCCTTTCCGAGAACTGTTTCAGCTGCCACGGCCCGGACTCCAAGCCCCGTAAATCCGGCGGCCAGGTCATGCGCCTCGACGTCGCCGAAAACGCCTACGCCAACCACGGCGGCATGCGCGCGATCGTCCCCGGCAAACCCGACGAAAGCGAAGCCCTGCGTCGCATCCTGACCCAGGATCCGGACGACCGGATGCCGCCCCCCGAATCCGGCAAGAAACTCACCCCGGACGAGATCGCGCTCGTCCGGAAGTGGATCGAGCAGGGAGCCCCGTATTCCCGCCATTGGGCTTACGTCAAACCCATCCGCAGTGCTGTCCCCGAGGTCACCGACAAGACCTGGGTGCGAAACCCCATCGACGCCTTCATCGCCGCCCGGTTGGAGAAGGAGGGCCTGAAGCACGAACCCGAGGCCGATCGCCCGACCCTGATCCGACGTCTCGCCCTCGATCTCACCGGGCTCCCGCCAACTCCGGCCGAGCTCGATGAATTCCTGGCGGACAAGTCGCCGGATGCCTACGAGCGCCTCGTCGATCGGTTGCTGCGCAAGGAGAGCTACGGGGAACACTGGGCCCGGCAGTGGCTCGACCTGGCCCGTTACGCCGATTCCGCCGGGTATGCGGACGACCCCGCCCGCACCATCTGGGCCTACCGCGACTACGTCATCCGCTCGATCAACGCCAACAAGCCGTTCGACCGTTTCACACTCGAACAGATCGCAGGCGACCTTCTGCCGGAGGCCGGCGACGACGAGATCATCGCCACCGCCTTCCACCGGAACACCCAGACCAACAACGAAGGCGGCACGAACGACGAAGAGTTCCGCAACGTCGCCGTGGTGGACCGAGTGAACACCACGATGGCCGTCTGGATGGGAACGACGATGGCCTGTGCCCAGTGCCACACGCACAAGTACGATCCCATCAGTCAGGAGGATTACTTCCGGTTGTTTGCGGTCTTCAACAGCACGGCCGACGCCGACCGCGGCGACGAGTCTCCCGTCCATGCCGTCTACACCGCCGAACAAAAGCTGAACCTGCAGCAGTGGAAGACCGGCATCACCCGGCTCGAGTCCACCCTGCAGACCCCGACTGCCGCCCTCGAACAGGAGCAGGCCGCCTGGGAAAAAGCCGTCGCCACCCCCCTGACCTGGGAGGCCGCGCCGATCGCAGCCCTGAAGTCCCGCGCCGGTGCCCAGGTCACCCTCCGCCCGGACGGCTCCGCGCAGATCGCCCGCGCCGGCACCAACGACACCTACACCCTCGAGATTCCGTCAGCCGCCGCCGAAACCCTCACCGCACTGCGGATCGAAGTGTTGCCCGACGAGGGACCGCCGGCACGCGGCGTGGGACACGCAGACGGCGCCTTCGTCCTCACCGGCATTCGCGGGGCGGTTGTTCCCCGACGGGCACCCTGCCCCAGGCGCGCTTCGTCCGCGTCGAACTTCCCGGCAAGGAAAAGATCCTGTCCCTCGCCGAGGTCCAGGTCTTCCACGGCACCAACAACGTCGCCCTCCAGGGAACCGCCACCCAGAGCACCACCGCTTTCGATGCTCCCGCAGGCCGCGCCATCGACGGCAACACGGACGGCCATTTCGAGCGGGCCAAGTCCACCACGCATACCGAAGTCTCGCGGAACGATCCCTGGTGGGAGGTCGACCTGAAGTCCGCCCAACCCGTCGACCGCATCGTGGTCTGGAACCGCACCGACGGTGCCGGTGAACGTCTCTCGAACTTCCGCATCGTCCTGCTCGACGCCAACCGCCAGCCCGTGTGGGACCAACCCGCCATTGCGAAGGTCCCTTCGCCCAGCTCGGACTTCCGCACCGACGGCGAACGCGCCCTCCGCTTTGCAACGGTGGTCGCCGATCACGCCGAGAAGGGATTCCCGGCGGTCAGCGTCCTCGCGAACAAGGATCCCAAGGCCCCGGGTTGGGCCATCGGTCCGCAGTTCGGGGTCCCGCACACGCTGACCCTGTTCCCGGACACGCCCATCGCCCTCGGCGGTCGCACGAACCTCGCGTTGACCCTCGAACAGGATTCAACACTTCCTTTCGCCACCCTCGGGCGGCTCCGGATCCTCAAGTCGACCGATCCCCGCGCCTCCACCATGGCCCGGATCCCCGCGCCGATGCTGGCGATGTTGCATACGGACCCGGCGAAACGCACCGACGCCGACCGCGCCGAAATCCGGAAGTACTTCCTGTCCGTCACACCGTCGCTGGCCCGGGAACGCGAACAGCTCGTGCGCCTCCGCAAGAACGTGGAGTCGACGAAGCCGGTGACCACCGTGCCCATCCTGCGCGAGCTCGCGAACGACCAGCGCCGGAAGACCCACATCCAACGCCGCGGAAACTACCTCGAACACGACCACGAGGTTTCCGAGGGTTTGCCGACCACCTTCCACCCTGCACCGGCCGATGTCCCCGTCGACCGCCTCTCACTCGCCCAATGGCTTGTGTCCCGCGACAATCCATTGACCGCCCGCGTGGTGGTGAACCGGTTGTGGGAATCGATCTTCGGCGTGGGCATGGTCCGCACCGGCGAGGAGTTTGGTTCGCAGGGCGAACTGCCCAGCCATCCCGAACTGCTGGACTGGCTGGCGGTCGAACTGATGGACGGAAAATGGGACATCAACCACATGATCCGGCTGCTGGTTACCTCCGCCGCCTACCGGCAAGGCTCCCGCGTGACCCCCGAGCTCGCGACGCTCGATCCCGACAACCGCCTGCTGGCGCGCGGCCCGCGCTTCCGTCTTTCCGCCGAGATGATCCGGGACCAGGCCCTGTACGTCGCTGGCCTTCTCAGCCCCAAGATGTACGGCCCCCCGGTGCGCCCGCCCCAGCCCAAGCTCGGGTTGAGCGCCGCGTTCGGATCCGGCACCGACTGGGAAACCAGCATGGGCGAAGACCGCTACCGTCGCGGCCTCTACACCACCTGGCGGCGTTCGAACCCGTATCCGTCCATGACGACGTTCGACGCGCCCAACCGGGAGGTCTGCCAGATCCGGCGCGAACGTTCCAACACCCCGCTCCAGGCCTTGGTCACCCTCAACGACCCGGTTTACATCGAGGCCGCCCAGGCCCTCGGTCGCCGCATGGCCGCTGCCGGATCGACTCCCGCCGAGCGTCTCCTCCACGGGTTCCGGCTGTGCCTCAGCCGCACTCCCACCGAGGACGAACTCAAGCGCCTCACCGCCTTCTTCCAGCAATCCCTCGAACGTTTCCAGGCCGACGCCACCAAGGCCCGCGACATCGCCACCAAACCCCTCGGCGAACCACCCGCCGGCAGCAACGTCGCCGAACTCGCCGCATGGACCCTTGTCGGCAACGTCCTGCTCAACCTCGACGAAGTCCTCATGAAGCGCTGACCCCAAGAGCCCACCCATGAATCCCAGACTCGAACAGCTCCAGAACCTCACCCGGCGTCACTTCCTCGGAAAGGGTGCCCACGGCCTCGGCGCCCTGGCCCTCGGATCCCTTCTCCGCGAGAGCCTCTCCGGTTCCACCCCGTCGCCGGCCGTCATCGATCCACTCGCCCCGCGCGCGCCCCATTACGCGCCCAAGGCCAAGCGCGTGATCTACCTGCACCTCACCGGATCACCGCCACACCTCGACCTCTACGATTACAAGCCCGAGCTCGTGAAGCGCAACGGGCAGGATTGCCCGGACGCCTTCCTCAAGGGCAAGCGCTTCGCCTTCACTTCCGGTGTTCCCAAGCTGTTGGGCACACCCCGGAAATTTGCCCAGCACGGCAAGGGCGGCGTCTGGCTCTCCGATGCCATTCCGCACCTGCATTCCGTCGCCGACGAGTTGTGCGTCATCAAGTCGATGACCACCGACCAGTTCAACCACGCTCCGGCCGAACTGCTCGTCTACACCGGTTCGCCGCGTCCCGGTCGGCCCTCCATCGGTTCGTGGGTCACCTACGGCCTCGGCACGGAAAACCAGAACCTCCCCGGCTTCGTCGTCCTCATCTCCAGCGGCGTCCAGCCCAACGGCGGCCGCAATTCCTTCGGCAGCGGCTTCCTGCCCTCCGTCTACCAGGGCGTGCAATGCCGCTCCAAGGGCGACCCCGTGCTCTACGCATCGGATCCCGACGGCCTTGATCGCGGCACGCGCCGGCTCAGCCTGGACGTCCTCCGCGACCTCAATGAAATGCAGGCTCGCGAACTCGGCCATCCCGAGACCGCCACCCGCATCGCGCAGTACGAACTCGCGTTCCGGATGCAGGCCTCCGTGCCCGAGGTCATGGACATCAACCGCGAGTCCGCCGCCACGCTCGAGGCCTACGGCGCCAAACCCGGCGAATCCAGCTTCGCCAACAACTGCCTCCTCGCACGCCGCCTCGTCGAACAGGGCGTCCGTTACGTGCAACTCTTCGACTGGGGCTGGGACTTCCACGGCACCGGTCCCAGCGAAGACATCCGCGATGGCCTCACGAAGAAGTGCGCCACCATGGATCGTCCGGTGGCCGCCCTCCTCAAGGATCTCCGCCAGCGCGGCATGCTCGACGAAACCCTCGTCGTCCTCGGTGGCGAATTCGGCCGCACCCCGTTCCGCGAAGGACGCACCGCGAAGGGCGACATCCTCGGACGCGACCACTTCCCGGATTGCTATTCCATGGTCGTCGCCGGCGGTGGTGTGCGAGGCGGAATGATGTACGGCGAATCCGACGAACTCGGGTTCAGCCCGGCCGAAAACAAGGTCAACGTCCACGACCTCCAGGCCACCCTGATGCATCAGCTCGGGTTCAACCACGAACGCCTGACCTACCGCTTCCAGGGCCGCGATTACCGTCTCACGGACATCCACGGCGAAATCATCCGCGGGATTCTGACGTAGGCCACCGCCTGGGCAGGGTAGCTGACGAGGTCACGAGGCAGTGGGAGAGGAGTTCGAAGTTTTCAGTTCAAGTTTCAAGTCGAACGGAACCGGGAACCGGCTTGAAGCGGACCTCAGCCTCCTGACGTCGGCTGCTACGATTGGGAGGGGTAGCTGACGAGGTCACGAGGCAGTGGGAGGGGAGTTCGAAGTTTTCAGTTCAAGTTTCAAGTCGAACGGAACCGGGAACTGGCTTGAAGCGGACCTCAGCCTCCTGACGTCGGCTGCTACGATTGGGAGGGGTAGCTGACGAGGTCACGAGGCAGTGGGAGAGGAGTTCGAAGTTTTCAGTTCAAGTTTCAAGACGGACGGAACCGGGAACCGGCTTGAAGCGGACCTCAGCCTCCTGACGTCGGCTGCTACGATTGGGAGGGGTAGCTGACGAGGTCACGAGGCAGTGGGAGAGGAGTTCGAAGTTTTCAGTTCAAGTTTCAAGTCGGACGAAACCGGGAACCGGCTTGAAGCGGACCTCAGCCTCCTGACGTCGGCTGCTACGATTGGGAGGGGTAGCTGACGAGGTCACGAGGCAGTGGGAGAGGAGTTCGAAGTTTTCAGTTTCAAGTTTCAAGTCGAACGAAACCGGGAACTGGCTTGAAGCGGACCTCAGCCTCCTGACGTCGGCTGCTACGATTGGGAGGGGTAGCTGACGAGGTCACGAGGCAGTGGGAGGGGAGTTCGAAGTTTTCAGTTTCAAGTTTCAAGTCGAACGAAACCGGGAACCGGCTTGAAGCGGACCTCAGCCTCCTGACGTCGGCTGCTACGATTGGGAGGGGTAGCTGACGAGGTCACGAGGCAGTGGGAGGGGAGTTCGAAGTTTTCAGTTCAAGTTTCAAGACGGACGGAACCGGGAACCGGCTTGAAGCGGACCTCAGCCTCCTGACGTCGGCTGCTACGATTGGGAGGGGTAGCTGACGAGGTCACGAGGCAGTGGGAGAGGAGTTCGAAGTTTTCAGTTCAAGTTTCAAGTCGAACGGAACCGGGAACTGGCTTGAAGCGGACCTCAGCCTCCTGACGTCGGCTGCTACGATTGGGAGGGGTAGCTGACGAGGTCACGAGGCAGTGGGAGAGGAGTTCGAAGTTTTCAGTTTCAAGTTTCAAGTCGAACGGAACCGGGAACCGGCTTGAAGCGGACCTCAGCCTCCTGACGTCGGCTGCTACGATTGGGAGGGGTAGCTGACGAGGTCACGAGGCAGTGGGAGAGGAGTTCGAAGTTTTCAGTTTCGAGTTTCAAGACGGACGGAACCGGGAACCGGCTTGAAGCGGACCTCAGCCTCCTGACGTCGGCTGCTACGATTGGGAGGGGTAGCTGACGAGGTCACGAGGCAGTGGGAGGGGAGTTCAAAGTTTTCAGTTTCGAGTTTCAAGACGGACGGAACCGGGAACTGGCTTGAAGCGGACCTCAGCCTCCTGACGTCGGCTGCTACGATTGGGAGGGGTAGCTGACGAGGTCACGAGGCAGTGGGAGGGGAGTTCGAAGTTTTCAGTTCAAGTTTCAAGACGGACGAAACCGGGAACCGGCGACTGGGAACTTTGGAAAACAAAACACCGGCAAGACCGCGGGCACCCTACATTTCCCCAAGCCCGAGTCTTGCCGGTGGCTCGCCAGACGCTTCCCTTCCCTATTTCCCCGGGCCTCGTCTGACGTTGCCTTCAGCCTTGCGGCCGTCGACGTGATGACAATGCACCCTCGCTCCGCTCCCCGACAGCCGGGTTGAAGGTGAACCTTCTGAGGGCGGATCCCCTACGACCAAGGACGGTATCCAAATCCATCATTCCTTCCGGGTTCAAGCCCGCCGCAAAAAAGGCCGATGACGAAGGATCGTCATCGGCCGTTCGAAGGAATGCGCCCCGGCGCTTGAATCAGCGTCCGCCAATCACGCGGAAGTAGGATTCACCGACGCCCGCCGGAGCGGAGTAGGTGCGGCTCTCCAGATTTGCAGCGGCATCGGTCCATGTACCGGTGAGGGTGGCCCTTCGCTGCACGGTGAACGGCGGATTCCCACCCGACCACGTGAACGTGATGTTGCCCCCGGCCAGACGCGAGGAACCGATGGCAATGGGCTCCGGCATCACGGAGGCCTCCGTGTTGAAGATCCGGAGGGCCGCAATGTTGTTCAGCGTGGCGTCGCTGTTGCCACGAGATTCCCAGACAACGGCTGCCAGGTTGCCACGCCACGCGACACGGGGATTCCGCGAGAGCCCCGTGGCCCCCGGCGGGAATTCCCCGGCCTTCTCACTGACCCGGAAGATCGGACCCACCGCCTCACCGGTGGCGCTGAACATCCGCCCCATGATCACCCGACCACTGCCCGGGAAATCCGGGTACTGGTTGTTCGCATCAAACACCACGATCACCCGACCATCGGGAGCGATGGCCGCATCCGCACGATCCGTGGCAGGCGCGTTTTCATCCCCCTCGTCAGCCACGGTTCGAGACCAGCGCAAGGACCCGTTGGCATTGAGCACGCTGATGTGCAGGAGCCCACCGGAGGTGGCGGCATACACGTAGGCATCCCCACCGTTGCCCTGGAATCCCGCACCGTCTCCACGTCCACCCGCAGACGCCTGCGGGACCTGGATGGACTCCGCGAGGTCCACATTCTCCGAGACCGGCGTTCCGTTGTTGTCGAAGAAGCGCAGCGTCGTGCGTTGGCCCGCGCCCCCGTTGAAACCCCAGCGGATCGCAAAGCCGTTGGCCGTCACCGCCACACCGTGCCACATGTCGGAAGGACCCGCTGCGGACGATACCGCCGTCCAACCCTTCACCTGTTCGCCATTGGGTTTCACCACCCGATACGTCACCACGTTGCCCGCTTCCTGTCCGGTCAATGCACGGTCGGCAACCTGACGGGATTCATTGACGATCACGATGTTGCCGTTGGCGAGGTAGTGCCAGTCCGCGATGCGCACGCCACCCACGGGGGCGTAGTCGGCTTCGGTCCCTCCAGCAAGGGTCAGGGCGGCCGACGTACCGTCGTTGTTGACGAGCTGGACCGGTGCGAATGCAGAACCCACACGGACCCCTTCGCCATTGAGGCTCAGGTCATAGTTGATCGGGAACAGGTGCGCGATCTCATTGCCGGGGCCATTGAAGCCGGTGGCGCTGATGGGATCACGGACGGCATAGGAAGTGGCTCCCATGCCGAACCCAGGACCAAAGGGATTGGCCTTGATCTTGGGACCCCACGCCGTCCGGGCAGGCGTCGGGGTGCCATCCGCACGGAAGAAGGCCCGGTAGTAAGTGTCGATCGAGGTCGGGGGCTGGGAAGCCAGCTCGGGGTTGGTGCTCGAGACGGGGATCTCCGGTGTCAGACGGGTGCCGTCACGGTTATACAGGGTCCACGCCGCCGCCCAGTGCCGGATGACGGTTCCGGGATTGTGGTCATCCTCGAACCCCACCACGACATCATTGCTGGAGGTGATGCCAACCCCGAGCGACGACGTCGTATTGTTGTTGTGCGCCTGGTTGACATAGATCGTCGGCGTACGGGCTGCGAGGCCGATCCGAGGTTCGGAAATGGGTGCTTTGGGAGCGTTGAAGATGCGCAGGGCCGCCACGTTGTTCGGCGTGGCATCGCTGTTGCCACGAGATTCCCAGACAATCGCGATGACATCGCCACGCCACGCGACACGCGGGTGCCGGGACAACCCCACGGCATCCGGCGGGAATTCCCCGGCCTTCTCACTGACCCGGAAGATCGGACCCGCCGCCTGACCGGTGGCGCTGAACATCCGGCCCATGATCACCCGACCACTGCCCGGAAAATCCGGATACCGGTTGTTCGCATCAAACACCACGATCACCCGACCATCGGGAGCGATGGCCGCATCCGCACGATCCGTGGCAGGCGCGTTTTCATCGTTCTCGTCAGCCACGGTTCGAGACCAGCGCAGGGACCCGTTGGCATTGAGCACGCTGATGTGCAGGAGCCCACCGGAGGTGGCGGCATAGACGTAGGCATCCCCACCGTTGCCCTGGAATCCCGCACCGTCTCCACGTCCACCCGCAGACGCCTGCGGGACCTGGATGGACTCCGCGAGGTCCACATTCTGCGAGACCGGCGTTCCATTGTTGTCGAAGAAGCGCAGCGTCGTGCGTTGGCCCGCGCCCCCGTTGAAACCCCAGCGGATCGCAAAGCCGTTGGCCGTCACCGCCACACCGTGCCACATGTCGGAAGGACCCGCTGCGGACGATACCGCCGTCCAACCCTTCACCTGTTCGCCATTGGGTTTCACCACCCGATACGTCACCACGTTGCCCGCTTCCTGTCCGGTCAATGCACGGTCGGCAACCTGACGGGATTCATTGACGATCACGATGTTGCCGTTGGCGAGGTAGTGCCAGTCCGCGATGCGTACGCCACCCTCGGGGGCGTAGTCGGCTTCGGTCCCTCCAGCAAGGGTCAGGGCGGCCGACGTGCCGTCGTTGTTGACGAGCTGGACCGGTGCGAATGCAGAACCCACACGGACCCCTTCGCCATTGAGGCTCAGGTCATAGTTGATCGGGAACAGGTGCGCGATCTCATTGCCGGGACCATTGAAGCCGGTGGCGCTGATGGGATCACGGACGGCATAGGAAGTGGCTCCCATGCCGAACCCAGGACCAAAGGGATTGGCCTTGATCTTGGGACCCCACGCCGTCCGGGCAGGCGTCGGGGTGCCATCCGCACGGAAGAAGGCCCGGTAGTACGTGTCGATCGAGGTCGGGGGCTGGGAAGCCAGCTCGGGGTTGGTGCTCGAGACGGGGATCTCCGGTGTCAGACGGGTGCCGTCACGGTTATACAGGGTCCACGCCGCCGCCCAGTGCCGGATGACGGTTCCGGGATTGTGATCGTCCTCGAACCCCACCACGACATCATTGCTGGAGGTGATGCCAACCCCGAGCGACGACGTCGTATTGTTGTTGTGCGCCTGGTTGACATAGATCGTCGGCGACCGCGGTGTCAGTCCGACATCTGCTGGGTCGACGGATTGGGCCTGAACGGAAAGGCTCCAGAGGCCAAAGCCAGCAAGGATGGGTGGTATGAGTTTTCGCTGTTTCATGGTGGGGGGCTAGGCTCTAGCGAAACCTCGAATCGAAGCTCAACTGCAAAAATGGCGCTCCCGATGGGGCGAAGTCGCAAACCTCTGGAGATGTAAACGATCAGCAGAATGGACTCCCGTGTTAATTTTTTGCGTGGGCCTAGACCCAGTCAGGAAGGCTGGAAGCTGCTCCAGCCGTCGGCCCTCCCCTTCCGGAGGAAGGGCCCACGGCCAGTCACCTTCTCCCATCGCGCAGTGCACCTTGGAATGCGGCTGGACCGAATCCACGTTTGGGTGCATTCATTCGGCGGACTGGGTACCGAAAAGGGGTGCGGCAGAATGCCGGGACTCGGGCAAGTCCCTTCCGCATGAACCAAGCTGCCCATCTGTCGAGTCGCGCCCGGACGACCTCCTTCGTCGCCCTCCTTCTGTGGTTGGCTCTGGAATCGGTCGCAGCGCTCGGCGAAACCCGTGTCCCGATGCCCTCGGTCGAACCGGGACCCAGCTGGAGCATCCGCGATTTCACCCAGGATTCCCTCGGCGAGGGACGCTACATCTCCACGGCCACCGTCGGACCGGACCGCACCGTCTGGATCGCCACCTGGGACGGCATCCGGCGCTACGACGGGTATCAGTGGACACACCTGGGAACGACCAACGGCCTGCCGTCGAATCTGGTGCGGCATATCCTCGTGCGGCGGAACGGCGAGGTCTGGGTGGGAACGGATCAGGGCGTGGGCGTCCTGAAGGACGGTCGCTTCGAAGCCCGGAGCAGTCCGGGCGATCTCGCCGGCGAAAGCGTCCGACGCATGGCTGAAGCCCCGGACGGCACCCTTTGGTTCGCGAGCGAACCCTGGCCCCGATCGACCGCAGGGGGCGGGTTGACGCGGCTTCGGAACGGGAAATGGACGCGATATGGAACCTCCGATGGCCTCCCCACCAACTACGTCTTCGAAATCTACGTCTCCTCCAAGGGCCGGGTGCTCGCCGGCACCCCCAAGGGGGTCGTCGAGTTCGACAGCGAGCGCTGGAAACCCATCCCGCTCCCTGGCTCCGGACTCTTTGCTCCCCGCACGTTCACCGAGGACTGGACCGGACGTATCCTGATCACGGCCGATTCCCGGATCTGGCAAAGCGAGGGTTCCCAGTGGAAGCCGCTGACCACCCGCATCCTCAGGGCGGACCGGAACGGCATGTGGTCGCCCGATCCCTCCTTGCAGATCCTTCATCTGGCCTCCCGCGATGCCCAGGGTCGCGTCCTGGTGCTGGTTGGCGGTGGCGAGGCGCCTCCCCGCAGCCCGGACCGATTCCTCGCACAACTCGATGGAGAGAACCTGCGCGTGGTCACGCCGCCGATCGGCCGCCGGGATTGGCAATGGGTGGAACACCTGACCCCAACGCCGGAAGGTGGCTTCTGGATCGTTGGCCAGGATCTGGCCATGCGCTGGGATCGCAACGGCGGAGAATGGCAGCGACTCCGGAAATCCCTCAACACCTCCGCCGTTGATCGCCGGAACCGGCTCTGGTTCCACGAGGATGGAGAACTTTCGCGACTGGAGGGCTCGGAACGCGTGATCTGGGGCGAGGCTGGCCAGTCGGTGGTCCCCGACGCGGACGGAGAGCTTTGGGCGTGGGGCCTGGGAGACGTTGTCCAGAACACCGGGACACCGGCGATCCGCTGGACCTCTGCGGACACCGGGTTGCCAAAGCCGGAACTCGGCGTCATCGACGCCACCAGCCGGCTTTGGCTGGGCGGCACCAGTTCCAATGGAACCGTCCGGCTGAGCCGTCATCAGAAGGGCCGGTGGTCCCACGAAACGATCCCCAACACGGAAGGCTACAAGTTGCTGGGACTCGACAGCGATCGTCAGGGCGGGGTGTGGGCGTTCGCGTCGCTCGACCGTTCCGCGATCCTGTACCACTCCAATGGCCAGTCCAATGACCTCGTGACCGTCCCTGATCTCGACTGGCTCTGGGAACCCCGGATGAGTACGGATCTTGAAGGGGCGCCCTACATCTACCGCACCACCACGGTCCACAAGTTCGACCCGGGCACCGGCCGGTTCACCCGCATCCATGAGCTTCCCGGCTGGGGGCAGCACGCCCTTCAAGTGGGTGGCCTTTTTGGATTCCTGATGCAAAGCCGTCTGGGGGGCATCACGGGCGTCGCCCTGCAGCGGGAGGGCCGATGGCAGATTTCGAACCTCGGATGGCGCGAGGAGGAGCTTTCGGCATCGTCCCTGCGGCATCGCAGCCCTCCCGCGGCCCCGCTGCCCATCATCGCCGCCCGCAGCATCCACCGGGTGCGGGCCGAGGATACCCTCATCTCAAGGATCCGCCTCCCCGAGCCGGTGGTTCCCTGGCGGGTCGCGGAGATCCTCAATGGCGAGCTCTGGGTGAACGGGGATAACGGAACCCTTCGGTACCGGCCTGATGGCATGCCGCCCCGAATCCTGGACCTTGATGCCAGCCCACGGATCATCGTGGGCTCCCGGCTCCAGGCCACGCCCGAAGTCGCCCAGTTCAACCGGCCACGTTCCGAGCGTCGCGACGTCTATTTCTCATGGTGCTTCAACAACGGTCCCTGGACCGCCTTTGGGCCCTGGCCACAGACCGGCTTCGACCTCGCCTCACTGAAACCGGGAAAGCACCGCCTCGAAGTCCGTTGCATGGATGAGTCCGGTGACACCGCCACCGCCGCGGCCCTCCACCTCTTCGAACTCGTCCCCCTTCCCCTCCAGGCGCGGCCCGCATTCCTCCCCACCGTCATCGCACTCGGCCTGCTCATGACCGGCCTCGCCGGTTACAGCTGGCAGGTCCGGCGGCGCATCGCCGGAGAGAACGCCCGCCTCGATGGCCAGGTCCGCATCCGTACGGCCGACCTCGAATTGGCCCTCAAGGAGGAACAACGCCTCGCTGCGGCAGCAACGGATGCCAGCCGCACCAAGGACGCGTTCCTTGCCAACATGTCCCATGAGATCCGAACCCCACTCAACGGGATCCTCGGGATGAACGACCTGCTCCTCGATACCAGGCTCAGCGAGGACCAACGCCTGTACGCCAGCTCCGTCCGCACCTCCACCGAGGCCCTCCTCGCCATCATCAACGACCTGCTCGACGTCGCAAAGATCGAGTCCGGAACCCTCCGGATCGATGACATTGAATTCGATCCCCGGACCACCATCGACGGGGTGCTCGAGCTGTGTGCCCCCCGCGCCCGCACCATGGGCCTCGAACTGACCTGCCTGATCCACCGCGGCCTCCCGGGCCGGTTGCGCGGTGATCCCAACCGGATCCGCCAGATCCTCCTCAACCTGGTGGGCAACGCCCTCAAATTCACCGAACGCGGCTCCATCCACGTCGAGGTCAACGTCATCAACAAACCCACTCCCGCATGGCGGCTGGAGGTGAGGGATACCGGGATCGGCATCAACGCGGAAACGCTTCCACGCCTCTTCCGGCCCTTCACGCAGGCGGATGTTTCAACCACCCGTCGCTATGGCGGCACCGGCCTCGGCCTCGCCATCTCCAAGCGCTTCGTCGAACTCATGGGGGGCACCATCGGGGTGGAATCCACCCCGGGACACGGTTCCACCTTCTGGTTCGAACTCCCCCTCCACGTTGCAGCCGGTGTCGACGAAACCTCCGTGTTCGCACAGCCTTCCACCAGTCCTGTGCGGACGCTGGTGGTCGACCACGACGGGAACACACGCCGGATCCTCACCCACTACTCGGGCGCGTGCGGCGTCCGGGTCGATACGGAGGCGTCATCGCTGGAAGCAACCCGTTCGGCCATCGTGAAGGCCCGGCAATCCGGCAACCCATTCGCCCTCCTTCTTCTGGGCCACCTGGGCGAGACCGCCTCCCCACGCGCCCTCGCCCGCCAATTGCGTGAGGAAGGGACCCTGGTCGCCGAACGTCTTGTCGTCGCCCAATGGCCCGGGGAATCCGCTTCTCCCGGCGCACTCCTCGCGGCAGGCGTCGCCGCCTCCGTACCAAAACCCATCCAGCTCGATGCCCTGACCCGCGCCATCGAAATAGCCCTTGGCGTCCGCTCCGCTTCAGACGTTGTCGAACCCGAATCGCAGATCCCGGATGCCCGCGACCTCGTAGGACTTCGCGTCCTGCTTGCCGAGGATCACCCGGTCAACCGCCTCTACGCGGAAACCCTGCTGACCAAGCTGGGATGCCTGTGCGACGCCGTTGCCGATGGCACCAGCGTCCTGGTGGCCCTGTCCCGGAACAGCTACGACGTCGTCCTGATGGACTGCCAGATGCCCGGCATGGACGGCTACGAGGCCACGCGCCGGATCCGCGCCTCTTCCCAGCCCTGGTCCCGCATCCAGGTCATCGCCCTGACGGCCAATGCCATGCGCGGAGCCCGCGCCGAATGCCTCGCCTCCGGCATGAACGAACACATCGAGAAGCCCATCGACCCCGCCAATCTCATCCGGCTCCTCCGTGCCACGCTGAAGTCCGCGGAGCCCACAACCCCGCCAGAACCTTCGTTGCCTGCGGCCCCATCCCTGTCTTAGTGTCGGCGGACGGTCCTTCGACCGGGGGCGAGTGGTGAAATGGCAGACACGCGGGACTTAGGATCCCGTGGCGCAAGCCGTGCAGGTTCAAGTCCTGTCTCGCCCACCACCTTCACACCGTTGAAGTCCCTCACTCCCCCTGCCTGAGCTTGGCGAGAACCGTTCACGTGCCAGCTCCAAAGGGCTCAAGGGTGTTCCACCCGGAAGGGTCAGAATCCGGATTGACTGTCGTGCGGCACTGGGGAGCCATTGCAAGGCATGAACGAGAACGAACAGGGAATGCTTGCGGCAGGGGTCATCGTGGCCATCGTGGTTATCGCATTGACCATCGGTCTGGTGATCAACGCGGTGGTCTGTTGGCTGGTGTCCTCCAGTCTGGCGCGTATCCCAGCCGAGCATCGCAAGATGGAGCCCGGTCAGGTGTGGCTCCTGATGATTCCTTGCTGGGCCATTGTCTGGAACTTCTTCGTGTTCCAACGCGTTCCCGAGTCCTTCCAGTCCTATTTTGCATCGATCGGCCGACAGGACCTCGGCGACTGCGGCAAGCAGATCGGGTTGTGGTATGCGATCTGTGGAGCGTGCTCGTTCGTGCCCTTGCTGAACTATCTCGCCGGTCCGGCGGGCTTGGTCCTGCTGATCCTGAATCTCGTGAAGTTCCACCAGCTGAAGTCCGAGATCCAAGGGTGAGGGGGGGCGGGGGGCCCAGAAACCAGTTCCCAGTCTCCAGAATCGTAGCTGCCGACGTGAGGAGGCTGGGGTTGGTGCTGTGGACTGGGAACGCTTCATTCCCAGCCTCGTCACCTCGTCTTACCTCCTCCGCGTAGCAGACGAGGTCACGAGGCTGAGGATGAGGGAAGTTTCCCAGACCCCAGAGCCGAGAGCCGAGAACCAAAGCCTCCTGACGTCGACTGCTACGCTGCTTCAAACTTCAAACTCTGGGTCCTTCCTCCCGGAGGTGGACGGCGGCTAGGGTTGGGGACTGATGAGCAAGCCTGCCTGTCCGATGTGTGAAATGACCGAGGTGCTGGAGCATTCCGAGCGGTGGGAATGCGTGACCTGTGGTCATGAGTGGGAGAAGGCCCCGGAGCCGGAGAAGGCGCGCGTGGTGAAGGATGCGCACGGCACGGTGCTGGCGGATGGCGATGCCATCGTCCTCATCAAGGACCTGCCATTGCGGGGTTCTTCGCAGGTGCTGAAGGGCGGCACGAAGGCCAAGGGCATCCGGTTGGTCGAGGGCGATCACGAGATCTCCTGCAAGATCGAGGGCAGCGCGATTGCGCTGAAGGCCTGCTACGTACGCAAGGCCTGACAACCGCCTCGCGAGGGTTCACGATCGGGGCTTCTCATGGCAGGACGTGGACTGAACTCGCGGGGTCGCCGCTGGCATCGGCATCTGGACAACGTGTCCGGGGCCTTGTTGCTCTTTCTGGTGGTGTTCGCCCCGTGGGGCGCTGGGGGCACGCTGTTCTGGAGTTCGTGGGTCCTGATCGGCACGGGCTGGGTGTTGGGGCTGTTGTGGGTCGCGAAGTGGGCCGTGTGCCGGTGGACGGGATTCCAGCCCGTGGTCTGGCGACGTGACGGGGCCGTTGCCCAGTGGCCAGTCTGGGGGATGGGCGTCTTGACCCTCCTGGTCCTGATCCAGGTCGGCGTGAGCCTGTGGAACGCCCGTGCGGAGGTGAACTGGGGCACGCAGGGGCTGGAGTTCCTCTATCGCGATTCAATTGCGTGGTTGCCCACGACGTATGACCTGGCGGCCACGCGGAAGGCCTTCTTCCGGTATCTGGCGTTTGCGGGGGTGTTCTGGGCGATGCGCGACTGGCTGCGGATCAAGTCACGATCCGAACGGCATCGGGACGAGGACGGCCGTGCGGCGGAGGATGTGGATCGCATTACGGACCGGTTGCAATGGCTGGGATGGACGCTGTCGGTGAATGCGGCGCTGATGGCGATGGTAGGCATCCTGCACCGGTTGGATGGGTCCAAGGACCTGCTTTGGGTGATCAAGATACCCTGGGGGAATTTCGGCAGGGTGTTTGGGGCCTATCCCTACCGGGCGAATGCCGCGCAGTTCCTGAACCTGATCTGGCCGCTGGCTCTGGGTTTGTGGTGGGGACTCCGCAATGAGCGCCTGCGGCGTGATCCCTGGGTTCGCGCTCGGGAGGTCAGCCTTATCCCCTCCTGTTGCTGCTGGTGACGATCATGGTGGTCGCGGTCATGGTCGCGGGCAGTCGTGGCGGGATTGCGGTGAGCCTGCTCCAGATGGGGGTGGCCATGGTCGTCCTGGCGCGCTCCATGAGTGGGTGGCGAGCCCGTGCAGGCATGGCGATGGCCTTCGTGACCGCGCTGGCCCTGGGTTGGGGGTTGGCAGGCAAGGCGCTGGAACAGCGCTTTTCAAACACGCTCGTCGACAACTCACTGTCCGGACGGACAGAGATCTACGAGGTAGCCCGGCGAATGGTCCCGGACTTCCCGGTGTGGGGATCCGGTGCGGAAACGTTCCTGTCATTGAATGGTCTCTACCGTTCCGGACTGGGTGGCATGTGGCATGGATACGTCCACGACGACTGGCTGGAGACGCGATTGACGCTGGGTTGGGTGGGGTTCGCCTTTGTTCTCGGGCTGATGGTGCTGGCAGTGTTGAGCCGATGGCGTTGTGGAAGCCTCCCGGTCCCGCGGGAGATGGAGTGGCTGACGTGGGTTGGGCTGGTGGGGATCCTCGTGCATGCGCGTGTGGATTTCCCCTTCCAGATTCCCTCGTTGCACCTGTTGTTCCTGATCCTGGCGGCGCTGTTCACGGTCGCCGGGCCGCCGATTGGCCGAAAGGTTCAAGGCCACGAGTAAACCTGGAAAAGGCAGTTCATTTATCCGCAGATGGCGCCGATTGCGCAGACGAAAGGGCAGAAATGCCAGCATCCGACGCTCGTGAAGACATCACCTTGCAGGTGAACGGCACCCCCGATCCAAGCTCCTCATTATCTGCGTCGTCTGCGCCATCTGCGGATCCAACTGCAGTCTTCAGGGCAAACGTTCCTGCTGATCGGAAACTAATGGTTTTGACTACAGGGCCGGTATTCGGCAGGAACGACGGGTGACGTTGGTCGGACCTCCTCATCGGTCTTCGAGGCGTCAGCAACAGTTCCTCCACGAAGAGCATCAATGGCTACATCCCCGGGATTCCGCAATCTGCCCCCCGATCTGGCCTCTCTTCCGGCCGGTCGGTCCAGGGTTGGGCGCATCTCGGCGGAGACCGCGATCGCCATCGTGTTTGCCGGGGACGCGATGGTCATTCTGTCGGGCCTGCTGATCGGGTTCTGGCTGCGGTTCCAAAGCGGTTGGATCCCGATGTTTACCTCCACCGAGGTGCGTCCCGAAGAATACACGCTCTCGCGGTATCTCGGGCTGATCCTGGTGGGTAGCGCGTTCTTGCTTGGGACGTTCATCTACCTCCGGCTGTACCGGCGTCGACGGATGCTGCACCAGCGGGAAGCGGGCATGGTGATCGTGCGGGGAGCCACCTTCTGGGTGTTTGCCTACCTGGGCGCGAGCCTGTTCCTGAAGTTTGATCCGCCCATTTCCCGGGTCTACGCATTCCTTTCCTACATATCGGCTGTCCTTGGGTTGCTGGGCTGGCGCTGGATCCTGAGCCGCCTGCTCCGCATGGGACCCTTCGCCGCCTCGCTGCGACAGCGGCTACTGGTGGTCGGCTGGACCTCCGAAGCGGCACGGATTGTCGAGGCCGTCGTGCGCGACCGGCGTCAGCCTTACCAGGTGGTCGGGTATGTGCCGACACCCACTCCCACGAACCTGCTCCTGCCGGTGGAAGCACGCCAGATCGGCGAGTATGCGCAACTGGAGGTAGTCCTCGAAAGCGGTTGCGCGGACATCGTGCTGTTGTCGGACCTCGACCTGCCCCGGGACGAGATCATCTCCCTCGCCAACCTCTGCGAGCGCGTGAATGTCCAGTTCAAGCTCGTCCCGAATTACTTCCAGATCCTGATCTCCGGCCTCCAGCTCGAGACGGTCTCCGGGATCCCCATCCTCGGCGTCTCGCGGCTCCCACTGGACCGGCTGACCTACCGGACCCTCAAGCGTTGCGTGGATATCGTCGGAGCAATGGTTGGTCTCCTCCTTGGGGCACCGATCATCGCCGTTTGTGCGATCCTGATACAGCTGGAGTCTCCCGGCCCCATCTTCTTCAGCCAGGAACGGATTGGGCGCGCTGGTACCCGGTTCCGCATGCTGAAGCTGCGTTCCATGCGCATTGGGTCGGACGGTTCAGACCACCTGAACCAATCCACGCTCCGTGAAGATCCCCGTGTGCTGCGCATCGGGAAATTCATGCGGCGGTGGAACCTCGATGAGTTGCCCCAGTTCTGGAATGCCTTGATCGGCGACATGGCCCTGGTCGGGCCACGCCCGGAGCGGACCTATCACGTCCAGCAGCTCACCACCCGCATCCCGCACTACAACGCGCGTCACGCCGCCAAACCCGGCATCACCGGCTGGGCCCAGGTCAACGGGCTCCGCGGCGACACCGACCTCACCGAGCGCGTCCGCTACGATCTTTGGTACCTCGAGAACTGGTCCCTCTGGCTCGACTTCCAGATCATGTTCATGACCTTCGTCAGCCGGAAGAACGCCTACTGAGGCCGGATGCGCCTTTCCTGTCCCCTTCTCCTGCTCCTCGCCTGGTCCCTTCCGGCCTGCCTGGTAGCGACGGAGTACGGGGCCTACTGGACGGCACCTGTGACCGACCCGCCGCAGGGCGTTCCATGGGCCCGCGGCAACCCGGCCTTCACCGCCTCCTCCCCACGACGCGCCGCCATCCTCTGGCCCGGTGCCACGGTTGTTGTCGACGGGGAAGATGCGGGACGACGCCGACAACAGCTGCCAACGGATCCGCGCCAAGTCTATCGGATCGCCTTCGAAAGTCCGGTGCCGGGCCTGCCGGGCATGGGCGCCATCGAGATCGGGAATGAGCCGGACCTGCATTTCTCGGCGGACACGCCCGACCGGCTGGCGATGGTCCAGAAGGCGGCGTGGTGGGCACTACGGCGGCGGGCAGGAGCCGCAATGGATCGGCCGATGCTCCTCATGCCATCGATGGCGGCCTTGCCGGGGCCTTACTTCCAGCGGTGGTGCGACAATGAAGGGGCGCGCTACACGGACGCCTGGAACGTGCACTTCTATGGTTGGGCCCACGATTTCCTGCCGGCCATCGGAGCCCACCGCCGTTTCGCCGCCCGGACGGGACGGCCCGGGATACCGCTGTGGATCACCGAATATGGCGTCGCGGATACGCCTGTGGAGCCGGGCCCCGTCCATCTCGCCCGCCAGCGGGCTGCCGTGGAGCGGATGACCCTGGAAGGAACGATCGCCGGGGTGGACCAGCTCTGGCTGTTCAGCCTCACCCCTTACGTCGAGGGCGACGTGGATTTCGGCCTGACGGATCCACAGGGCACACCGCGACCCGCCCTGGCGGCGTGGAATCGCATCCGGGAAATGGCGGCGATGCACCGACCGGTCTGGCGGCTGCACCATCGCGATTCCGGGGAGACGATGGGCTGGGTCCTGGAATCCGCCGTGGATGGGTCGTGGTGGACGGTCCTCTTCACGCCCTGGCGTCGCGCGGACCTGATGTTACCGCCGGTAAGGGGCCTGGCATCGGGGGCGGAGACATCCCTTGAGACGGTGCGGCTCCGATTTGATCCGCAGGCGAGGCCCGTGCGGCTGGGGCTGGATGGGGAACATCCCCTGCCGGACGGTGCGGCATGGGACGTGATGCTGGACGCCTCGACCAACCTGCACCTGTTCACGCCGCCGCGCCGATTTCACGTTGCCGGTGTGGACTGGAAGCGCGTGCGGCCACCGCCACTGGTGCGGGCCAGGGATGGTTCAACGCCGGTGCACCGACGGCCGTCCCCGGTCATTGCCGCGTTGAACCCGGTCGGTTTGGAGCCGGTCGGCTCACGGCTCGCTTACCACTACGCGCCTGGTGTGCCCCTGGCGCTTCGGGCATCCCTTCACGAGTTCTCGGGGGTGCATCGCAAGGGGTCGTGGCGGCTGACGATGCCACGGGGATGGGTTGGGGCGGCATCGGGACGCACGGACCTGGGTGCCGACAGTGACCGTGAACTTCGCGTGCACGTGGTTCCCGACGGTTCTACCAGCCCAGGGCCGAGGCGTGTGCGGCTGGAATGGCATGGCGAACGCGGGGACTTCGACAAGGCTGAGATCGAACTGCGTCCGGCAATCATGCCGCCGTTGGATTGGAAGCCAATCGATGGAACGTGGCTCTCGACCGAGCCGGGCCAGACGTGGGAACGGAGTGGGGACGTCCTTCGCCGGGAGGGAGGCTCGCCGACGGCCCACAGCCATCTGCTGCTGCCCCTGCCGCCGGGATTGGATCTCTCTCCGGACGATCATTTCCGGGTGGAAATCCAGGCGGTGGAAGCGTCCTTCCGCGGGCGCATCGAATTGATCACCCCCGATCGTGCGGTCTTCCGCCACGCCGAGGACTGGCCCGTGGACGAAAAAACCCGGACCATCACGGTCCGGGTCGGCGATTTCACCCCGGCCTTCTGGAGCCGGGTGGGAGGCGCGGGGGCTGCGCTCGAAGATTCAACGGATGCCCGAATGCTGCGGATATCGCTTTTGGGAACAGGCCCGGAGGTTCAAGTACGCATGCGCGTCATGTACGGCAGGGGGACGCGCTGAGCGCCTCTCTCAGGTCGCGGGTGAACTTCCAAGCCGGAAGCCCGGAGGCTTGTCCGCTGACTTTCGCAGGAAGCGTTTTTCGACCAGATGCCACGATGCCGTGGAAGCGATGGCGATCAGAAGCACCGATACGGCAAGGCCCAGCAGGGGTGATCGTGAAAAGAGACCCATGGACACCAGAAGCTGGATCACCGGGAAATGACTGACATAGACGCCGTAGGAGAAGTCGCCGTATCGCGACCAGTTTCCCAGAAAGGGTAGCCGCAGGCAGAACAGCAGGACGAGGAACCCTACGCCCAGGGGCCGAAGGACGGGTTCGAGGAGGTAGTGGGAGGCCCAGAACACGCCGGCCGCCGGAAGGAAGAGTGCCGGGCTGCACTTGAGGAATGATTCCCGCCATCCGTAGGCCCACATCCCCACCGCGAAGTACATCATCTGCCCGGGCAGCTGCTTCGCGAGAGTCTCGCTGGGATGAAGGGATGTGAAGAACAGCTTGTAGGCGATCGACGCCGCGAAAACCGCGCCCAGGACAAGGTGCACGTTCAACCGTCGCAACAGGAGCATGATCACCGGCACGGCGGCGTAGAACATGACCTCGATCTTGATCGTCCATAGCGCGCCGTTGATCTCCGGGTGGGGCCGGCCCGTGAAGACGCCCGGCAATGTGTCCTGCAGGAAGTTCAGGAAGGTCAGGTTGGCGATCCAGAAGCGCCAGGTCTCGGACCGGACCAACAGCTGGAACAAGGGCACGGTGGAAGTGGCCGCGCACAGCAGGCCAAACACGATCACGGAGGCCAGGTAGCCGGGGTAGAGCCGGCGCAGGCGCTTGACGGTATAATCCCACGGGCCGGACGACCGCTCCCAGCTCTGGGCGATCAGGTACCCGGAGATGACGAAGAAGCCCTGCACGGCGAATAGGCCGCTCCAGTGCCTGAACCAGCCGGCGACCACCGGGGATCCCGAGAGATCGCCGAGATGCTGCCCGACCACCAGAAGGGCGAGAGCGAGTCGTGCGAGATCGAAGTTGTTGGTCCGGGATTGGCTCATGGAGTTGGTGTTCTCAGCGGGGAACTGCTGGATCCTCACAGGGGCTAGAGTGGGCGGGCACTGCGGTGGCCCTTGAAGCGGGCCTTGATGCGGGCGAGAAGGCTCCATGCGCCGAAGAGGAGTCCGTACTTCCACCCGACCCAGCAGGAACCGTGGGGGTTGAAGTGCTTGAGGTAGAACTGTTGGGTGGCTGAGAATACCGCCTTCGCCATCCGTTCGGGATCTGTTGCGGAGCTGACACCCTTGATGTGCACCATGCTCACCCGTCCGTCGTAGACCACGCGGTACCCGGCCTGCCGCACCCGGAAGTTCAGGTCGAGGTCGTCCCCGTACATGAAGAACTGCTCATCGAAAACGCCCACACGCAGCAGCATCCTCCGTGGACACAGCATGAACGCCCCGTTGACGGACCCCACGTCATAAGTCCCGTCCGCCGGGAGATGCGTCAGGTTGTATCCCGAGAAAAGGCTTACGTCGTGGAACCGTGCCGCGAGACCGACAGCCCGGCAGAAGCCGTCCCACACGGTTGGAATCGACCTCCGACAGGCGAGATCCATTTCCCCGTTCCGCATGACCAGCTTCGGCGAAATGATCCCGATCCCCGGATCTGCCTGGAGCCGCTGCAGGCAATGGAGATACGCCTCCGCATTGGAGATGGTGTCCGGATTCAGGAACAGGACGTATTCCCCACGCGCCAGCTCGTAGCCGAGATTGTTCGCCTTGCCGAAGCCAAGGTTCTCCCCGGCGTCCCGATAGATCACCCACGGGAACCGCGATTCGATCAGCTCTCCGATTCCGTCGGCGGACGCGTTCTCCACGACGATGACCTCGACGTTCCGGCCCTGAAGGCTGCGTGGGATGGACTCCAGGCACTCCACGATCTCTCCGCGGGACCGGAAAGTGACGATGATGACCGAGAGGATGACATCTCCTGCAGTGCCCGGGCCGGGCGCGGATATGTCGTGTGCGGGCGCATGCCCGTGGTGTGGGCCGGCGTTGGAGCCGACGTGTACGGGTGGGGTTGCCATGTCAGTTGTGAACCTGGACAGAGTCGTTGGAACCGCGGATTGCACCAATCACGCAGAAAATCAGGGAATCAGGTCCCCTTCCGGAGCACGCCCTCGTAGGCATCGCGGGTGAGCCTGCCCGCCTGGTCCAGGTATAGGAGTGGATCCAGTCGGGGACTTCCAGCGGCGGAGCAGCCAGCGCCCGGGCGATGGCGTCCGAGATCGACCGGTCGTCGTAGGGATCGCAATAGAACGCCAGATCCCGGAAGTACTCCCGGGAATAGGGCGAGTCCGAAACGACGATGTGGGTGCCGCAGGCGAGCGCCTCGAGCGCGGCAAGGCCGGTGGTCTCATAGAAGCTGGCCAGCACGGCCACCTTCGACCGCGCGAAGACCCGGTAGAGTTCCGTCGGGTCCACCTTGCCGGCGTGCTCGATGCGGCCCGGCACAAGCGCCGTCCGGAAGGCCTCCGCATGGCGGGCGTGCGAGGTGTTGAGCGCCCCATAAAAGCGCAGGCTGCCGGCCTCCGCTGGAAGGCGTGAGAAAGCCCGGATCACGCCAAGGGGATTCTTGCGCGGCTCAATCCTGCCGGCAGAGACGACACCCAACCGTGGCGCAGCTCCCTGCTCGAGGGCCGCCGCGCGGGCGATAGAGACATTGAAGCCGTTCGGAATCACGCATGCCCGCCGGGCCTTCACGCCAAGCTCCGACTCGAGGATGCGCAGTTCGGTTGCGGAGTTTGGCAGGAGGAGGTCGGACCGTGCCGCGACACGCCGCTGGCAGGTCCGGTACCGGAGGAAGGACGCCCAATCGAGAGGGCAGCGACTCCGACGGGCGTAGTGGATCTCCCGCAGTCCGCTGTACCACCACACGGGAAACCAAGGAACGCGGTATTGCGCGGCGTAATAGCGGCGCATCTCGGCCATCGAGTGCCAGATCGTGGATACGGCGACGGGGATCCCCGCAGCGCGTGCCGCCTGAAAGTGCTGCCACGTTTCGTTGATCCGGGTGGTGTTGAACAGGTGCACCAGATCGAACCCCCGCGGATCGTGGGGAAGGCGTGAGGACGTCTCGACGTCCACCCCAAGCCTGCGGAGGGCCGCCGCCGTCTCGCGCATTTGCTGCACATCCCCGCCTCCCACCGACTCGGCGTCGGCCCGTATGAGCATCAGGACCTTCATCGGCATCCCGCATGTGCGGTGGCGAGTTCGAAAAAACGTCCAGCAACGGCCGACGAATCGTAACGCCGGGTGACGAGATCCCGGGCGGCCTGACCACGGGCGTCGAGCGCTGCATGACCCATCCTGAGGGCTTCTTGGAGGATGCTGGCGAGGGCCTCCGCGTTCGCGGCCGGGATGATCCATCCGTGGATGCCCGTTTGGAAATCCGGTAGGACGCCGCCGTTGTCAGCGACGATCACCGGCAGGCCCGCAGCCATCGCTTCCAGAACGGCGAGTGGGGATCCCTCCCAAAGGGACGCCTGCACATAGAGATCGGCGGCGGCGAGGATCTCGGGGATGTCCTTGCGCCACCCGGTCACGCGGGCGCGTCCGCCAAGGCCAAGTCCGGAGATCCTGTCTTCGACCTGACGGAAGTATGCCTGATCCTCTGCGGTCTGCGCGGGGGCACCGACCATCCACAGGTGGGTGGATCCGGAACTGGGATCGTTCGCGGGGAAGGCACGGGCGAAGGCCTCCACGAGGCCGAGTTGGTTCTTCTGCCGGGTGATCCGGCCCACGGAGACCACCACCCGGTCCAGTGGGGTAGCGGCGAGCGTGCTCCGGATCTTCTCCCTTGCCGCGCGCACACCGGCGAACTGTCCCGTGTCCACACCGTTGGGCTGGATCTCAAGCGGGCCCTTGTAGCCCAGCAGCCCGACGAACTCGTCGGCAACCCGCTGCGAAGTCGCGATCACGCCGCTGCAGTGCCACCGGAGGAGCCACCGGAGGGTTCGTGCGGCCACCCAACGCCGTGCCGCACCTCCGGAGAAGGTGAACGTGTTCTGTCCGGACGCGACGTAGGGGACCGAGGCCAGCATTCCGGCACAGGCGGCAAACTTCATGTCCTGCTGGTGCATGCTGACCACCATCCGCGCCCGGGTATGCACCAGATGACGCTTCAGCGTCCGGACAATCCCGGTGTCAGGGCGTCCGGACACTTGCCCAAAGAGCTCGACCGCGACGCCTGCACCCTCCAGTCGCGTGACGACGCTTCCCTGTCCGGGCGGCGGTGGCGGGCACATTGCGGTGACGTTCCATCCGCGTCGGCGGAACTCCCTCGCGAAGTAAAATCCCATGCGCCCCGCGCCGGAGTCGTCGCTGCTCCCAAAGGTGAAGCAGGCCGAAGGGAGCGGATGGCTGGTGCTGGGTCTTGGGTCGGCGGTTCCGGAGGGCATGGCGTGGGGTGTGCGGGAAGACTGGAAGCCGGCGGGTTCAGAACGCGCGGGCCGGAATGCTTCACGAAGATATGGAACGGTCCGCCGCCGATCCCATCGGCAGGCAGAACCTACCGGAACAGCGCATCGTACTCGACACGCTTGAGCTCGTTCACGCGTCCGCCACGGGTGGCATTCAGGAACTCGACACCCCGGGCTTCCATGTCGCGCCGGAAGAGTTCGAACCACGGCTTCACCTCCTGGTCGTAATCCTGTGTGGGCGTCCACACCTTCTGCCCGTGGAAGTGCGCCTGGGGTTGCGAATAATTCATTTCAACGCCGATGAGGATGATGGGGTTGCAGCCCATCCAGGCTGCAACCTGTGCCGCCATGAAGATGACGGATTTCGCGACGCAGACCCCCGCCGTCAGGTCCCAGGAAAACTGGCGTGTCCTGAGCCCCGCGTAAGTGAACATCCCGGCGCGGTTCCGAAGCGGTGTCATCGCGTGGAGCCACGACGGAAGCCGGTAGAGCTGGTTCAGGACGATGACCCGCTCGAGCTCAGCCTCGGAGTAGAAGTCCGGCGGCGTCGGGACCTCCCATTCGTCACAGCAGAGCACCTCTGTTCCGGGCGAGTTCCGCAGCATCTCGGCCCCTGTCTCGCGCCAACGGACGCGGTCCGAGAAGCACGTGTACGGGCAGACGAAACCCATGCGCGGGTACAGCCGAAAGGTGGAGTTGACCGCGAAGGCGACCTCATCCTTCAGGCGGCCGAGGTCCATTTCGGCAACGGAGGGTGCATTGCCAAGGATGAAGGCCCGCCGGCCGGCGTGGCGGTTCCGGAGCGCAAGGATCCGCGGACGCATGCGGTCTGCGAGGGCGGCGGCTTCACGGAAGTAGCGGAGCCGTGCCAGCCCGGGAGGAGGCATGTGGGGCCGGATGATCTCCGGATGCTGGAGCGCCGGTTCAGAGGTGATGCGCATGGGGGCCATCAGGATCGTGTCAGGTCAAGTCCGGTCACGGGCGTGCCGGCAGCCGGGTATCGAGTAGTGGTGGCGTCTGGATGGATGGGGCCGCAGCGAGCTGGGAACCCACCTTGGACTGGGCCTTGAACAGCACCGGGATGATCAGGGTGGAGACCAGTGGGATCAGGTTGGTGGACCCGGTGAAGAAGTCGATGAACGGCATCATGACGACTCCGGGGAGGGTGGCGATGTACAGGTAGCACCAGCGGACGCTGGTCCGGGCGTTCCGGTAAGCCCGCGCGGAAAACCAGAAGAGGATGGCTGGAATCAGGATGGCACCCGGGATCCCGAACTCGCCGTAGAAGTCGGCCATGGCCGTCCGGAACGTCTGCCCGAACATTGGCATCAGATCTTCGGCGTAGAGATAATCGACGATGAAATCGGTTCCCGAAAAACTGTCGGGCAGCCAACTGTCGGGTAGCGTCCGCATGGCGAGGGTCCTGCCCATGGTCGGTTCATAGGGTGACAGGAGCGCCGCGTTGAAATTGTATAGGGAAGGCCCGATGTAGGTAGGAAGCCAGATGACCGAGCGCGTGAGGCTGTTGTCTGGAATCTCAGCCTGGTAATAGGAGAAGAGCGCGGTAGAGGCGGCGGAGCTGGCTCCGAATCGGAGCGAGCCGATGAGTGCAAAGACCCAACCCAGGAAAAGGGTGCCCACAATGACGGGGAAGATGGATTTCGTGGCTCGCGGATTGGTCACCAGATAGGCCCCACCCCAGCAGACGAAAGGCCAGAACAGACAGTTGCGCTGTCCACCAAGAACCATGATTGCTGAGGTGAAAAGCGTCGCACCATACCACGGCGCATTGGCCTTCAGGTGGTCCTGGAACCGCTGCCCGGAGCCGACAAAGTCCACGGCCAGCATGATGGCTGGAACACGGCAGATCCCGAGACCGTACATGAACAAGGTGGTGAAATAGTCGGCGTATGTTGTACCGGTACCCGCAGCGAAGCTTTGCCCCATGATCAACAGCGGGAACCCGCCCACCTTCCGGGTCATGTCAGCGAGGGTAAAGAGGGATACCAGACAACAGCCGATGGTGATCAATGGGATCGCTGTCAGCCTCGTTGCACTGGAAGTGCGTGCCGTCGGCCTGCCCCTCAGTCCAAGCATGGTGCCCGCAAAGATGCTGATCATGGCGCCTAGCATGACCAACGCCAACCGCAGCGAAGCGACAGCGCCTGGAACCGGTTTGGTGGTGAACGGATCCAGCAGCAGCAGGAACACTTCGAATCCGAACGTCGAAAGAATGAGCGCATAGGGATTGAGCGCTCCGCGGGCCAGCCTGCTGGTGATCGGGATGGCCAGGATGATGATGAGGAGGGTGAGGATCAGCAGGGCTGTGATCATGGCACTTGGCTTGGTGGTTCCGCAGATCCGGCGAACTTCATGGAGCAATCGGTAATTGGACGGGGCGTTGAAGACGCCCTGCCCAGTGGAGGATGGTTTGACGCATGGGCCGCTCGATCCAGAGGTGACAGGCGATGGAGATGAGGGTTGCGGGAAGGAGGCAGGCGAGGGCGTGTGCCCAACCGGCAGCGGGGGCTCCGGTCATCCGTTCAATGATCTTCACATACACCCTGATGACGATCAGGTGCGTGAGGTAGAAGGCATAACTGGCTTCGCCCAGAAGGTTGAGGAATGAAAACCGCGGAAGTGCTTTGGCGTTGTCCAGCATGGCGAGCCCGATCAGCAGCATCCCGAAGCCCGGAGTGAGGATCCAGTTGTGGAGGTGGAGATGGGGAATGCGGGTGGAGGCGAAAGCCACTCCGACGCAGTACGCGACGGCGGTGATGCAGAACACAAGCCCGTGGGTCGCAGTCAGGGAGGCCTTTTGTCGGATGTAGAACAGAGCGGCGGCGATGCCGCCAATGAACGCCGGCAGGTGTAGTGCCGGCGAGTACCGGGCGAGCTTCTGGAACGCGCTTGCCGGAGTCGCAAAGGGTCCAGGAAGGCCAGTCTCCGGGGCGATCAGTGCAATACCCAACAGAACAGCCGCACCCACGATCAGGGATGCACCCGCAACGGCAAACGGACGGAGTGAGGAGCCTCCATCATCCCCCGCAGGAGGGTGGGGAAGAGCAGATAAAGGAAGGCTTCGACGGAGAGTGACCATCCCACCGGGTTCCAAAGCAGGGCGGACGATGGAATCCACGCCTGAAGGAGAATGGGTGTCGTGACGACGGCCACTGCCTTCGACCACAACGGCGCTTCCCGTGAGTCTGCCAGAAACAAGGGAATCGCGGGGATCAGACACGCGATGTACATGGGATACACACGCGCGATCCGGGCAATGAGGAATCCCCGGAGATCGAACTTCGATCCCTTCCCCTGCTCGGCAGGCATTCTCGCTGCATAGACGACGCACAGGATGAATCCCGAAAGAGTGAAGAAGAAGGGCACACCCAGGAATCCCAAGCCCAGCCCCCGGTCGACAGGGTTTTCCAGATCCGAATCACCGATGAGTCCGAAGAGATGCCGACAGTGGTAAAGGTACACCGCGACCGCCGCCAGGAAGCGGATGGAAGTCAGGGAATCGAAACGTGGGGGCAGGTTGTTCACGCGCAGGGTGCTGTCCGTTGTCGCCGCAGACCGTCAGGCGGCCGAGGTCAGGAGGCGCTTGAAGCCCGCGGCGAGGCGTCGGGCACGACGGGGAAGGCTGGCTTCGCGCTGCTCAAAGTGCCGTTCCAGCGCGACAATCCGTTCGTGCAGGCGGACCGGATCCTCCGCCTCTTCCGGCAGTCCCACCGGGCCCGGCGGGCGGACGGAAACGGAGCGGACGGTGTCGTCGGCGCGGACGGGGGTCAGGCCTGCACTGCGGAGCGTCTGGAGCAGGGTGCGGCGCGTGAAGTGGAAGGTGTGGCAGATCTGCAGGTATCGCACGAGGTCGCCGCAGTAGTCGTCCGCGACCGCGTCGAGGCCGGGGACGGCCACGAAGAGACGACCGCCAGGCTTCAGGAGGGAAGCGACCGAGCGCACGAAATCGACGGGGTCGTTGAGGTGTTCGACGACGTGGGAGAGGAGGATGACGTCCGGGGCGGGGAGATCGCGCAGGGTTTCCCAGCCTCCGTGGCGGGTTTCGATACCGAGGCTGCGGGCGTTGGCGAGGAAGCGGACGTCGTAGTCGGAGCCGGCCACGGTGCAACCGGCCTGAAGGAAGGGTTGGAGCACGCCGCCGGCACTGCAGCCGATCTCGTAGACGCGGGTGCCGGAACCGATGGGGCCGGTGGCGAGCAGGAATTCCATGGCTTCGCGGCCGCGACGCTGCTGGAGCTCGAAGGCGGCCGGGGTGGGGATGCTGATGCCATCCATCAGCAGGCGGTACTCGTGCTCGTAAAAGGCCGGCAGATAGCTGTCGGGAAGGCGCGGGGAAGTCCGGACGAGGGCGCAGCGGGTGCAGAGGACGGTAGAGACGGGAAGGCCCCAACGATCGCGCTCGGCGAGGAGGGTGCCGCCGGAGTCACCGCAGAGGCAGGGGGTGCGCTGGAGGGTGACGGCGCCCTCGAGCAGTTGGTGCAGGAGGCGGTTGCGGGCCTCCCTCTGGGGACCGGAGAGCGGGATGATGGAATCCGGGGAGTAGTGACAGCGGGGCGAGATCATCGTGGGAAGAGGCTCGGGATGAAGGCAACGGCGAGGGCGAAGGAAAGGGCGGCGAAAGGCGCGAGGGAGGTGCTGCGTTCGAAGCGTGCGGGCGATTCGGAGAGGGCCCCGTAGGAGAGGCGGGCACAGTAGGGGGCGTAGAAGGCGACGTTCCCCACCACGGTGGCGAGGATGAAGCCATTGAGTCCGATGAAGGGAACGGCCAGGGCGGCGGATGCGGTGTAGAGGATGGCCGCGCCTCCGGCAGCGTAATGCCAGCGGATGTCGTTGGTGGTGCTGTAGAGCTGGAGATGCATCGCGCCGAAACGTTCGAAGAACAGTCCGAGGCAGAGGATGAGCCAGGAGTGGGGCGGCAGGAACTGCACGCTGCTGCCGATCATTCCGAGCAGGGGCCCGGCAGCGATGGCGGCGGCGACGGCACCGACGACGAAGAGGATATAGGAAAGGCGCATGCCCCGGCGCGAAGCGTCCACGAGTTGGGCTTCATCCCCCCGTGCGCGGAGCATGGCGAGCAGGGGAAGCCGGCTGTAGAAGGGCGCCTGTGAGAATTGGGTCAGGAGGCTCGCGGCCCGCAGGGCGAGCAGATAGGAGGCGACAACCGGGGGATCACCGAACTGGGCGAAGACGACGCCGCTGGACTGGGTCAGTCCGACGGACACCAGGGCACCGACACCGCTGCGCCAGGTCCGCGGCCAGGCCGACCGGAGGATGTCCGGATCGATCGCGATGCCCTTGATCTGGCGGATCCGGCCTCCGGCCAGCGACCGGACGAGCCAGCGGTTCCGGAAGACGGCGAGGACCGCCCATGCCTGGGTGGTGACAGCCACGGCAATCAGTCCGCCGCCGAGGGCGAGCACCGCCGCGGAGCAAGCCAGCGCTGCGAGGGAGGCCAGGGCTTCCCACCGACGGAAGATGGCGACCTCGTTGAGGCCCTGGATGACGCTGATATAGGTGCCGTTCCAGAAGCTCATCAGGCCTCCGACCACGGTGACGCCCCAGGCGATCCAACCGACCGCCGGATCGGAGAGCAGGCTCACTGGCCGGTGCAAGGCCCATGTCCCGATGACGCACGCGATCACGGCGAGCGCCAGGGTCATCCGGAGGTAGAGACCGCCCAGGGTCTGGACGATGCGGGTGACGCCGTCCCAGTTCGGTGGACGTTCCGCCTGTCCGACCTGTGAGATCCCGGCCCGGACGGTTCCGAAGTCCGTCGCTCCACCCATGGCGAAGGCGATGATCCGGGTAAAGGTGGGAGTGAAGCCAAAGTCAACCAGGGCCGCCATCAGGGCCATGGTGGAGAGGAGTTGCCAGACGTTGACTTCGGTCACCGAGAACCGGTTCAACACCAGCGGCAGGAGGAGGACCAGGCCGGCCGAGCGCGCTGCAAAGCTGGCCATCGTGGTGAGCGATGGACTGTTCCAGGCTTTTTGCAGCAACGGCCACATATTGGATTCTTCGGGATCTGCTGGAAGGCTGGCCGCCCTCAGGCCTGCGCCCGCCGTTGCCTCACGAGGGAGGCGGTGACCTCACCCCTCAGGAAATCGCTTTCGGTGTCGATGTCGTCATCCTCGGGATACGTCACCTCGACGAGCTCGGGGTTGAGGTCCGATCGATCGCCTTGTTCCAGCACATCCGCGCGATAGCAATAGGCCGCGCTTGTCTCGACGAAGATCGGCTTGAGCAGCTGGGTCTGGACCCGGGGAATGGAAAAGTTGAGCGGGCTTCCCTCAAACCAGGAGAACGTCTGGACGCGTCGGACGACGACGGCGCAGCGCTTGCGCCCCGAGAGCACGGGTTCGGTCACGGCGCGGAAGGTCTCGACGCTGGTGAAGGGGGAAGTGCAATGCGTCAGCAGGTAGACCGAAGCCGGAACAGCCCGTGCGAACTCGCGGTAGATCTCGATCCCGCGCACCCCATCGCCATCCAATATCTCCGGGCGCTTCGTGAACACGATGTGGTTGGGCTTGAAGTCCAGCAGCGGCTCAAGCGCGCCCGGGTCGGAGCAGTAGACGTGGATCGGGAAACCCAGGCGGTCCATCGTCTCAGCGAGCCAGCAGAACAGGGGGCGCCCGGCCAGCATCCGGATGGATTTGCCCGGAACCCGCTTTGAGTTGGTCCGGATGGGCATGAAACCGACGATGTTCATGGGTTGAAAAGGGGGATGGCTGGAAGTGATGTCATGAGAGATCGGAAAACGGGTTGCCGGCGGACGGCAGCTCAGATGCCTGCGCGGACGAGATCCTGCAATCGAAGCATTCCCACCACGCGGTCGTTCGAGTCCACGACGGGCAGCACGCTGACACCCAGTTCGCCTTCCTTCATCCGCTTCAAGGCGTGGTAGGCGAGATCGCTGGAAGCCACCCGCCGCGGTTGCCGGGTCATGATGTCCGCCGCCGAGGAACGCGCGAGTTCACCCAGGTCCACCCGGGCCATCACGCGTCGCAGATCCCCGTCGGTCACGATCCCGAGGAGGGATCCGTCCGCATCGACGACCGAGACCGCGCCGACACGAAAACTGGAGATGGCATGGATCAACGTCCGCCAGTCGGCGTCGGGAGCAATGACCGGGTTGTTGGCTCCCGACTGCATCAGGTCGGAAACGCGCAGGGTCAGACGTTTGCCGAGGCGCCCGGCAGGATGATTGATGGCGAAGTCCTCCGCGGTGAGGCCCTTGGTCCGGGCCACCGCCATCGCGAGGGCATCCCCGATCGCAAGGGCCACAGTGGTCGAGGAGGTGGGTGCCAGACCGAGCGGACAGGCTTCCCGTTCAACCCGGCCATCGAGGCAGACGGTTGCGCTGCGTGCGAGGGTGGAATCCATGTTCCCCGTGATGGCGATCATGGGGACATTCCGCCGTTGCACGTGAGGCAACAGGCTCGTCAGTTCATCTGTTTCGCCGCTGTGGCTGATCATGATGACGACATCCGAAGCACTGAGGAGTCCCAGATCGCCGTGCAAGGCGTCCGATGCATGGAGGAAGGCGGCGGTGGTACCGGTGGAGGACAGGGTTGCGGCCACCTTGCGGGCGATGAGCCCGGATTTGCCGACACCCAGCAGGACGACCTTTCCACGGCATTGGACCAGGAGGTCAACCGCCTGCTCCACTGCACGGGACTCCAGCCTCGACGCGCAACCGGCGAGTGCTTCGGCCTCGGCTTCGATCACGGACCGAAACCATGTGTAGGCAGACTCCATAGCGGCGTCCGGGCTCACGAACCCCGGGCGGCGGTGATCCGCAGGATCTCCTCGATGGTCTCACCGAGCTTGTCGAGGTGGACCATGTTGGGACCGTCGGAGAGGGCGGCATCGGGATTGGGATGTGTCTCCATGAAGTAGCCATCCACTCCGACGGCGGCCGCGGCGCGTGCCAGCAGTCTCACCTCGCTGCGATTTCCGCCCGTCGTGCTCCCGCCCACGGGGGGACGTTGCACCGAATGGGTCGCGTCGAGGATCAGGGGCGCCATGGAGCGCATGATCGGAAAACCCCGGAAGTCCACGACGAGATCGCCGTAGCCGAACGTGGTGCCCCGTTCGGTGAGGAAGACCTGGGTGTTGCCTCCATGGCGGACCTTGTCGACCGCATGGCCCATGGCCTGGGGTGCCATGAACTGACCCTTCTTGATGTTGACGGGCAGGCCGGAGTCTCCGGCCGCCATGAGGAGGTCCGTCTGCCGGCACAGGAACGCCGGGATCTGCAGGACATCGACCCAGCGTGCGGCCTCCGCGACCTGATCGGATTCGTGAACGTCCGTCAGGACCGGCAGGCCGTATCGTTCACGGATTCCGGCGAGCAGCCGGAGCCCATTGGCCGCGCCGGGTCCGCGATAGGAATTCGCGGAGCTGCGGTTGGCCTTGTCGTAGGAGGCCTTGAAGAGGATCGGGACGCGAAGGCTCTCGCGGATCCGGACCAACTCCCGTGCCACGTCATCCAGCAGGGCTTCGTTCTCGATGACGCACGGCCCGAGAATGAAGAACGGGCGTGAGCGGTCCACAGGACTTCCCTGGAAGCAGCGGTATTGGGTCCAATCCATCGTGTCGACTTTCAATTGGTTGCGGTTGCACCAGCCTGCAAATCCAGGGTCAACCATCGAGCCCCGAACTCCGACAGGGCGGCCAGCGCGGAACGTGTGTCTCCCTGGATCCGGACTGAAAACCTCGCGAACTGTTTGGTCCCACTGCCCGGAATACGGTCGCCAATGGCCCGGACGATGCGTGAGCGAAGGCCATGCCGGGCGCCTTCCGCCGACAGCTTGCGATTGTTGGCACCCAGCTCACCGCCCGCGAACCGTCCCCGTTCCTCATAGACCTGGCCGCCGACCAGGGTGCACCACACCGTGAGTTCGCGGAAGGCGCCACCGGGGGCCTCGAAAAGGCTGACCTCGAAGGGAACCTCATTGGTTCCAAACCGGATGGTGAACTGCTCTGGAAGATCGGCCGGCACGGGCTTCCAACCCGCGGCGACCCAACACACATCCGGGCTATGGGCGACCACTGAGAGCTGTTTGGAGTCCCGGCCGTCCCAGGTACCCAGGAACACGGTGAACCGTTCCCCGCGCGGGCCTTCGAACGAGCCATTGACCAGATTCGTGGTCGCCAGGGTGTCGATCACCGCTTTGGTCACCTGTGTCTCGGTATACTTCCACCCTTGAACCCGGGTGACGGGGATGAACCGGTAGGCAACGTCGAATTGACGTGGGCTGATGTGGTACCAGCCCCAGGCACCGCCGACGGCGATGAAAAAGAGGGCGCTCAACAGCAGCCCGATGCGATTCGGGTTCATGGTGATTCCGGGGTGGCACCCCCGTCGAGACGGTTATCCAGCTTGGACATGATCCAGGAAAGGACCGCAATACCACCGGCAGTGAAGACCAGGACCGTCCATCCCGCGGAGTCATGCACGGCGTTCAGGGAGTCGGATCCTCCGCGGTGCGCGGTCAGCGAGAGATAGAGGGATCGGCCCCAGTTGCCGACAATGGCCAGGGTCACCCCGGCGACAAGGAGGGCCGTCCGCGTCCGCCAGCGCCGCAGGGTGAGGTCACCGATGAACAGGGCCGCCATCACGGTGGACTGGAGACTCCGGATGCCGCTGCACGCCTCGTCCACACCCACGCGGGTATTCGGCAACTGGATCACGTGTCCCTCCCGTTGCGCCGGGATGCCAAGCATCTCCAGAGACTCGACGTTCAACACCGCGACGAGGTCCTGGAGCCCGAGGACCACCGGTTGCCAGAACAGGTTGGGCAGGGGTACGGCCACGAAGAAGAACAGGAGGGGAAACAGGAAGTGCTTCGCAAAAGGCCAACCGCCAATCGCCAGCAGATGCGCCCCGATGAAGCAGGCACAGCCCACGCTCAGGGGAAAGACCTGACTCGGAGCGCGCATCACGCCGATGCGGTAAAGCTCTGCGGCCAGGACGATGGCGAACCCTGCCAGGCCCAGAAAGGTGATGGCCACGACCGGGCGAGGGCTCTCCGGAGGCAGGGGGGCGGGTCGTCCCGGCCACCGTTCCCAGAACAGGAACCCCGCCAGGACAAAGGCCATCCAGCCAAAGCGGTACTCGACCAGGCTCGCCCAATGAAAGGAAAGATCGCGCACCCACCATCCGATCACACAGGCAGGTCCGACCCAAGGAAGGAGGGACGCGATCATCCGGCCAGTGGAGGGCGCCGAGGGTGCTGGATCGGTTTCAGCCATGGGTAAACCTTGGATGGAATGCAGGGGAAAGGCGAGGGGCGTCAGGCGCGAACCCAGACGCCGGGGCGCGTGGGAACGCCTGCCAGGGCGTTGCGGGTGTCGATCACCAGCCGGGCCCACCCGGCCAGTTGGTTGTAATCAATGCAATTGTGCGCGGTGGAGATCAGGACGGCGTCAAAGGACCGGATGTTGGCCTCCGTCCACTCGATGGATTGGACACCCGCCCATTGAGGGTGTTCGCGGGTGGGCTTGATGACTGGGACGAAGGGGTCGTGGTAGGAAACAAGCGCGCCTCGCTGCTTGAGCTTTTCCATGAGGACGTAGCTGGGGGACTCGCGATCGTCGTCGACGTTGGCCTTGTAGGAGAGGCCCAGGACAAGCACGCGGGAGCCCTTCACGGACTTGGAGTGATCATTGAGGGCCTCGGCCACCTTCTGGATGACCCACTCCGGCATCGCGGTATTGATCTCGCCGGCGAGCTCGATGAAGCGGGTGGCCTGTCCGTACTCGCGTGCCTTCCAGGTCAGGTAGAACGGGTCGATGGGGATGCAATGCCCGCCGAGTCCCGGCCCGGGATAGAATGGCATGTAGCCAAAGGGCTTGGTCTTGGCGGCGTGGATGACTTCCCAGATATCGATGCCCATCGCGGCATAGACCACCTTGAGTTCATTCACGAGGGCGATGTTGACGCTCCGGAAGATGTTCTCGAGCAGCTTCGTCGCCTCGGCGGCCCGGCATGAGGAAACCGGAACCAGCGTCCGGATGGCGTGTCCGTACAGTTCCTTCGCCTTGTCGAGACAGGCGGGCGTGAGCCCCCCGACAACCTTGGGGATGGAAGCGACGACGCTGTTGGGATTGCCCGGATCCTCGCGTTCCGGTGAGAAGGCGAGGTGGAAGTCGATTCCTGCCTTGAGGCCGGATCCGCTTTCGAGGACCTCGCGGAGGTCTTCGTCCGTGGTGCCAGGGTAGGTGGTGGATTCCAGAACGATGAGCTGACCCTTCTGAAGGTGGGGGGCAATCGCCTGTCCGGTCTGGAGGATATAGGAAATGTCCGGTTCCCGATTCTTGTTCAGTGGTGTCGGGACGCAGATGATGACGGCATCGACCTTCCGCACGTCGGAGAAATCCGTGCTGGCGATGAACCTTCCCGCCTGGACTTGGGCTGCTATGGATCCAGCCTCGATGTGGCGGATGTAACTCCGACCGGCATTCAGGGCCTCCACCTTGGCGGGGTCGATGTCCAATCCAATGACAGGGAGACCGGAACGCGCGAATTGGAGGGAGAGCGGCAGGCCGACATAGCCGAGACCGACGATGGCGACTCTGAGCATGTGGTGAGATTCCACGGAGGGGGGAGGTTCTTGTTCCACAGATTTCACGGATGGGGTAGCTGACGAGGTCACGAGGCGGTGGTACAGCCTTCAAACTTCAATCTTCGAACGGGAGACTTTCCTCACCACAACCTCCTGACGTCGTTTGCTACGGATGGGGTAGCTGACGAGGTCACGAGGCAGTGGTACAGCCTTCAAACTTCTATCTTCGAACGAGAGACTTTCCTCACCACAACCTCCTGACGTCGTTTGCTACGGATGGAGTAGCTGACGAGGTCACGAGGCGGTGGTACAGCCTTCAAACTTCTATCTTCGAACGGCAGACTTTCCTCACCACAACCTCCTGACGTCGTTTGCTACGGATGGGGTAGCTGACGAGGTCACGAGGCAGTGGTACAGCCTTCAAACTTCAATCTTCGAACGAGAGACTTTCCTCACCACAACCTCCTGACGTCGTTTGCTACGGCCTGAAATCAGCGGCGGACGTTGAAATACTGGCAGTACCAATCGATGAATTTCGGGACGCCGACCTCAACGGGGGTGGAGGGGGCAAATCCGACGTCGCGGGTCAGATCCTCGACGTCTGCCGAAGTCGCAGGAACGTCGCCGGGCTGCATGGGTAGCAGGTTCTTGACCGCAACCCGGCCCAGTGAGGACTCAAGAGCTGCGATGAAGTCGAGCAACTGGACTGGATGGCTGTTGCCGATGTTGTAGATCCGGTAGGGGGCGTGACTCGTGGCAGGATCGGGGGCATTGCCATCCCAACGTGGATTGGGGAGGGCCACATGGTCGCAGGTGCGGACGACTCCTTCGACGATGTCATCGATGTAGGTGAAGTCGCGGCGCATCTGGCCGTTGTTGTACACATCGATGGGCTGCCCTGAGAGGATGGCCTTGGTGAAGATGAAGGGGGCCATGTCGGGGCGACCCCAGGGCCCGTACACGGTGAAGAAGCGGAGGCCGGTGGTGGGCAACCGGTAGAGGTGGCTGTAGGCATGGGCCATCAGTTCGTTCGACTTCTTGGTGGCCGCATAGAGGCTGTAGGGATGGTCGACGTTCTGGTGGATGGAGAATGGAAGACGCGTGTTGGCCCCGTACACCGAAGAGGATGAAGCGTAGACGAGGTGCTCGACCGAGAGATGACGACACCCTTCCAGGATGTTGGCGAAACCGATGAGATTGCTCGTGATATAGGAATAGGGATCCTTGATGGAGTGTCGGACACCGGCCTGGGCCGCGAGATGGATGACCCGGTGAGGCCGAAACTCCTGAAAGACCCTCATGAGTCCCTCCCGGTCCGACACGTCGAGCCGGTGCAGCTTGAAGCCCGGATGGGGCGAAAGGTTCGAGGCGCGCGCCTCCTTGAGGGAGACGTCGTAATAGCTGTTGAAGTTGTCCACACCGCACACTTCATCGCCTCGTGAAAGAAGCCGGAGCGCGGTGTGATACCCGATGAATCCGGCGGCACCTGTAAGGAGGATTCTCATCGTGGAGTGGGCACGGCGGCGGGAGCCAATGCGCGGTGGTGAGTGTGGGTCATTTCGGCAATGAGCGATCGCAGGGAGCTGGAAGGAACCCACTGGAGCCTGTCGATCGCACGACGCGGATTCCCGACGAGCTGGTGGCCATCGTATGGGCGCAGCAGCCCCGGATCAAATTCCACGTGGTCCTTCCACTGGAGACCGACGCTGGAGAAGGCCATTTCGAGAACATCGGACACGGTATGCAGTATCCCGCTGGCGAAAACGTAGTCGTCGGGTACTTCCGCCTGCAGCGAACGCCAGAATCCCGAGACGAAGTCCCGGGCGTCGGACCAGTCCCGCTGGGCGTGGACGTTGCCAAGCATCAGGCGCTGTTTGGACCCGGCAGCGATGGCTGCGGCAGCGCGGCAGATCTTGCCGGTGACGAAGTCCGGACCTCGTCGGGGGGATTCGTGATTGTAGCAAATCCCGTTCACGGCAAAGAGCCCATAGGTCTTGCGGTGGATGGAGACCATCTGCGTGGCCATCGCCTTGGATGCCGCGTAGGGGTTGTCCGGGCGGTACGGGGTGGACTCATCCTGCGGGGATTGATCCGGTTGGCCGAAGATGAGGCTGGAGGACGCGTGGAAAAGGCGTGTCCTGGGTTGGAGCGTGCGGATGGCCTCCAGGAGGGCGACTGTCCCCAGGACATTGGTCTGACAGGTGCCCAGTGGATCCTCGAAGCTTCGCGGAACGTGGGTCTGGGCGGCGAGATGATAGATCTCGTCAAACGGGGTGTTGCGGACGAGTTCCGTCAGGCGGGCGGTGTCGGAAATCTCGATGGAATGCAGGATCAGCTGGTCCGAGCAGCGCGCGAGATTGGGATGGATGACCGCGGATTGTGCGGATCGCGAGGTGCCGTGGACCGTGTAGCCCTTCGAAAGCAGCAGCTCGGCCAGATAGGAGCCGTCCTGGCCAGAGATTCCAGTGATGAGGGCGGTGGGCATGGCTACCTTCCAACCCCCTTGTACAGGAAGCCGATGGACTCCATCTCGTTTCGATCAAGGAGGTTTCGGCCGTCGAACAGGATGGGAGCAATCATCTTCTGCCGTGCGGCTGCCCAGTTCAGCTTCCCGAACTCCGGCCACTCGGTGGCGATGGCGACGGCGTCGCAGTCGGTGGGCACGTCCTGCATTTCCTCGACGTACTCGACCTTGGGTCCGGGCGGCAGGATGGCCTTGGCCTTTTCCATCGCCTTGGGATCGTGGACGCGGATGGAAGCGCCTTCCTTGAGCAGGCGCTGGCAGAGGTCGATGGCCGGGGAGAGGCGGACGTCGTCGGTGTTCTGCTTGAAGGCAAGGCCCAGGACGCCAATGCGCTTGTCCTTCAGCACCCAGAGGGTGTCGGTGATCTTCTTGACGAAACGTTCCATCTGGTCGGCGTTGATCCGCTGCACTTCCTTGAGGAGACGGAAGTCGTGCCCCAGGGTCTCGGAGATCTTGATGAACGCGGAGAGATCCTTCGGGAAGCAGGAGCCGCCGAAACCGATGCCTGCATTCAGGAAGCGGCGCCCGATCCGTTCGTCCATGCCCATGCCGTTGGCGACCTCGAGGACATTGGCTCCCGAGGCCTCGCAGATGTTCGCAATGGCGTTGATATAGGAGATCTTTAGCGCAAGGAACGAATTCGCGGCGTGCTTGATCAGTTCGGCAGAGTTCGTGTCGGTGACGATGATCGGGGCCTTGAACGGTTCATAGATCTCGCGCATGAGCGCTGCCGGTCGGGGACCGGAGACGCCAACCACAACGCGGTCCGGGTGCATCAGATCGTCGACGGCAAATCCTTCCCGCAGGAACTCCGGGTTGGAGACGACGTCGAAGTCGACCTTGGTACGGGCATAACGGCGGATGGTCTCGGCGACCTTCTCACCGGTCTTCACCGGCACCGTGCTCTTGTCGACGATGATACGGTATCCGGTGAGGTTCGCGGCGATCTCGCGGGCCACGCCCTCGATGAAGGAGAGATCGACGGAGCCATCGGTCTGGGGCGGCGTGGGAACGCAGATGAAGATGACGTCGGCTTCCTGGACAGCCTCGGCAGTGGAGGAGGAGAAGCGGAGGCGTCCGGCGGCCACGTTGCGCTTCACCAGGTCTTCCAGCCCGGGCTCATAGATGGGGATGCCGCCGGCGGTGAGCATGTCCACCTTGCGCTGGTCATTGTCGACACACAGGACGGTGTGACCCACCTCCGCGAAACAGGCTCCAGTGACCAGCCCGACGTAACCTGTTCCGATGATGGCTAGTGATGGCATGGGGAGTGGATGGATTGATTGAGAAAGGAGGTTATCCGCAGATGACGCAGATGACGCAGATGCTGTGAACCTAGCATCCAGCTTGCTGCTCTCACCTCGAGCGGGGTAGTGGCCGTGGTTGAATCGATGCCAGCTGCACTATGGATTCAAATGACTCCTGAGCTATTTAGTGCTTCGAAAGGACGATCCTGCGGTATTGGAGGCGTGGGAGACCGAAATTGAGAAGCAATGCCCGGCTCAAGCGGGATGCCTTCAAGTAATTGATTACTTGCGATTCATCGACGGAGGTCAGGTCGTTCAAGGCTTTCAATTCGACGATGACCTGATCCAGACAAATGAAGTCGACCTTGTAGTAAGTACGAAGCGGTGTGCCCCGGTAGCTGACTTGAAGTTGAACTTCTCGTTGGTGCGGAATGCTGCGCTGGGAAAGCTCGAGACTGAACGCCTCCTGATAGACCGCTTCCAGAAATCCATTGCCCAGTTCCGTGTGCACCGCCATGGCGGCTCCGATGATGGCAAATGTGTCTGGGTCCCTCGGCGAATTGTCCTCCAGGATCTGCGCTATCTGCGCCATCTGCGGATAAACGCTGCTCATGCTTTCCGAACTACCTCCGATGTCCATTGGGTGTTGTCCAGGTACCAGCGGACGGTCTTGCGGATGCCGGTCTCGAAGGTGTGGGCGGGACGCCATCCGAGATCTCGTTCGATCCGGGAGGCATCGATGGCGTACCGGCGATCGTGTCCGGGGCGATCCTTCACATACGTGATGAGCTTGCGGGAGTTGCCGCCGAGTTCCGGTTTCATCTCATCGACCAGGTCGCAGAGGAGTTCGACGATGCGGATGTTGGGCCACTCATTGTGGCCGCCGACATTATAGGTTTCCCCCAGACGCCCCGTGTCAGGACCTGCCACAGGGCTCCGGCGTGATCCTCGACGAAGAGCCAGTCGCGGACGTTGAGTCCGTCGCCGTAGACCGGGATGGGTTGACGCGCGAGGATCTTGTGGATGACGACGGGAATGAGCTTCTCCGGGAACTGGAAGGGTCCGTAGTTGTTGGAGCAGTTCGTCACCACGGTGGGCATGCCATAGGTGTGGTGATAGGCCCGGACGAGCATGTCGCTCGAGGCCTTGGATGCGGAATACGGGGAGTTTGGGGCGTACGGCGTGGTTTCGAGGAAGTAACCGGTGGCCCCCAGCGAGCCGTAGACCTCGTCCGTGCTGACGTGATGGAAGCGCACCGGGCGTTGCGGTGCCCCGGGCGACAGCCACCGGGACCGGCAAGCCTCGAGGAGGTTGAAGGTGCCGACGATGTTGGTGGTGATGAAGTCCGCAGGACCGCTGATGGAGCGGTCGACGTGGGATTCGGCAGCGAGGTGGAGGACGTGCGTGATGTCGTGCTGCTGGACGACGCGGACGACCTCGGCCTGGTCGCGAAGGTCGACTTTCTCGAATCGGTAGCGGGGGTCGGATTCAAGTCCGCGGACGTTGGCGGGGTGACCGGCGTAGGTGAGGCAGTCGAGGTTGACGAGGGTGGTGATCTCGGGCTGGCCTACGAGTTGGCGGAGGAGGTTGGAGCCGATGAAGCCGCAACCGCCGGTGACGAGAAGATTCATAGCTTGTAAGGGCGACCGTGCTGGCTGTCGAGGGAGGGAAGAAGGGCGTGGGCTCAGGCGGGGATCCACTCGGAAAGACTCTGTTCGAGGGCTTCAGCGACCGGTCGGATGGGGACCCCGGCGCGCAGGAGCTTGCCGGAATCCATGACGCAGTTGGAGCGGGGTGTGCGTGCCGCCTGGCGGTAGAACTCGGCATCGTCCGCCCAGAACTGGAATTCGCGGTTGGGATCGATGGTTTTTCGCAGGAGGTCCACGACCTCCGAGGTGGTGACGAAACCCGGATTGGTGACGTTGTAGGTTCCCCACGGAACCTCCTTCTCCCAGCAGTCCACGCAGGCTCGGGCGAAGTCGGCGCGGTGGCTGATGGAGTTGAAGTTCTCGTAGACCCGGGGATAGGTGCGCAGCTTGGAGAGGTAGTTGCGGGGGCTGTCGAGGTTGTCGAAGGGGATGCGCAGGCGCCAGATATAGCCCTGGCCGGCGTTTGCGATGGCCTCTTCGCCAAGGGCTTTCGTGCCGCTGTAGAAGCTGCACGGACCGTCCCGGAAGCTGAAGTTCGGGGTGTCTTCTTCGGTGAATCCGACCACCTGCTCCCGGTGTGTACGCACCCACTCCCGAACGGAGGGTTTCGTCAGGTCCTTGAGTGTGAGCAGGGTGCCATCGTCCTGGCGGAGCCGGGCTCCGGAGAAGATGCAGCCGGAAGAGACATGACCCCAGGGGATGCCGAGGGAGGCGCAGGCCTGGGCGACGGTCTGCGGGAGAACCACGTTGCCAATGAGGGTTCCAGCGCGATCGGCTTCGCAGGCGTCGACGTTGGGCTTTCCGGTATAGCCCGCCGAATTGAAGACGAAGGCGGGTTTGATCTTACGGAGGGCGGAGATGACCGCATCAAACGCGGTGAGGTCCAGCTCACGACTCCGGGGAGCCACGACTTCATGACCACGGGTACGGAGTTCGTGGAGGAACTGGGAACCCACATAGCCGTTGGATCCGAGAAGGAGGACTCGGTGCGATGTAAGACTCACGTGTCGAGGGAGTGCTGGGTTGGTCCGAGGTGCTGGGAACGGTGGAGGGGGGAACCGGAACAAATGGGTCAGCTCCGCACGGCCTCATCGACAACGGATTCCAGATAGGTCCGGTACTCGCAGCGGGGAAGGCGGTTCACCAGTTCGCGGAAGGCGTCGAGGCTGATGAATCCTCGACGGAAGGCTGCTTCCTCGGGGCAACCGACCTTGATGCCCTGGCGACGTTCGATGGTCTGGACGTAAGCGCTGGCCTCATGGAGCGAGGTGCTGGTGCCCGCGTCCAGCCACGCGAAGCCACGGGCAAGCCGGTGGACGTGAAGGGTTCCACGGCGGAGGTACTCGACGTTCACATCGGTGATCTCGAGTTCCCCACGTGCGCTGGGCTTGAGGTCGCGGGCGATGGCCACAATCTCGTTGTCGTAGAGGTAGAGGCCGGGAACGGCGTAATTGCTGCGGGGTTGCTTTGGCTTCTCCTCGATGGAAAGGGCCCGGCCGTTGGCATCGAACTCGACGACGCCATACCGCTCCGGATCCTGGACGTGGTAGCCGAAGATCGTGGCGCCACCGCGGAAGTCCGCAAAGGCGCGGGCGAAGACATCGCCTCCGTAGAACACATTGTCGCCGAGGATCAGCGCCACGGGATCGCTGCCGATGAACGAGGAAGCAATGCGGAAGGCCTGGGCGATTCCCTCGGGTTTCGCCTGTTCGCGGTAATCAAAGCGGAGTCCCCACTGCGAGCCGTCGCCGAAGAGCTGTTGGAAGCGGGGCAGGTCCTGCGGTGTTGAAATGAGGCAGATCTCGCGCACGCCACCCTCGATGAGTGTGGTGAGCGGGTAATAGACCATCGGCTTGTCGTAGACGGGCTGGAGCTGTTTGGAAGCCACCAGCGTGAGTGGGTAGAGCCGGGACCCGGCGCCACCGGCGAGAAGGATGCCTTTCATGGGGTTAGAGGAGCTTTTCAGCGAGCGGGAGCAGCTTCTGGATGCGGGATTGGAGCCGGGTGAGTGATTCGAGGCGTTCCTTGCACACGGCGTAATCCGTGGGTTCGAGGCTGCCGGACTTGAGGTCGGCGTCGAGCAATTCCTGAAGGACGGCCAGCTTGCGCTTGGAGGCGTCGAGTTTGGGCCGGAAGAACCCGAGGTAATTGGCGCGGAGCAGTTCGCCGAGATCGGCCTGGGCCTCGTAGTAGTCCTTGCGGTCGCCTGGTTTCCAGACCTGACGGATGGCGTGCCATCCGAGGAGTTGCCGGGTGCCGGTGGAGACGCTGGCCTTGCTGATCTCGAGTGCCTCGGCGATTTCGTCGAGGGAGAGGGCCTGGGTGGACAGGTAGAGGAGACCGAAGATCTGACCGCTGGAACGGGAAGACCGAGCCGTTGGCAGAGTCGCGCGGTGACTTCGACCATTTCCATCCGTGAGCGTGGGAGCGGCATGGGGGGCGGGTGAGGTCCGGGCCGTGGTTTGGGTTGGGAGCGGACGGTGGCGGGCACACTTCGTGCCGGTCAGTTCGCCGGGGCGGACCTACGGAAAAGAACCGGATGTTCCAGTTCGTTCAATTTGCACTGAACGAACTAGACGGTTTCGCCTCCTGAGGCAAGCGCGGAGGCCGCAAGCTTGAAAGAGACCCGGACGGATGTCTGGATCCAGGCATGACACGTCGCCGGTTCATGGTGGCTGCGGTTCCCGCGGTTGCCTGTGTTGCCGCCCCCGTGATGATGTCCGCGGACAGCACCGCGACGGGGACGTTGCGCGGGACGTTCGCCCTGGATGGCAGCCGGGTCCGGATCTTTACCCCGGCGGTTCGCGAGACCGTGCGGATCCTGATGGTGGCGGACACACACCTGTTCCGGGATGACGAGCGCGGTGCGCCATTCGTCGGGTTCAGTGGACGCATGGCGCGGGCGTACAATCAGACCAAGCATTTCGCGACGGGGGAGCCGACGACTCCGGAGGCCAGTTTTACGGCGGCCCTCCAACGTGCGGGGGAATGGAGGCCGGGCCTGCTGGCGTTGGTGGGGGACATCGTGAGTTTTCCTTCGGAGGCAGCGGTGGAATGGGTCTCGCGGAAGTTGGGATCCACGGGACTGGCTTATCAGTACACGGCGGGAAACCATGACTGGCACTACGAAGGGATGGTTGGGTCTCCGGCGGAACTGCGGGCGTACTGGTCCCGCGAACGATTGGCCCCGTTGCATCAGGGGAAGGATCCGCTGATGTCGGTGCGTGAGGTTGGGGGAGTGCGGGTCGTGATGTTGGACAACTCGGACTATGAGATCCTACCCGAGCAACTGGAGTTTTTCCGGAAGGAAGTGCGAACGGGAAAGCCACTGTTGCTGATGGTTCACATTCCGCTGTATGCGCCGGGACGTTCGCTGGGATTTGGGTGTGGGCATCCGGAGTGGGGAGGCGCGACGGACCGCAACTTTGAATTGGAGCGCCGGGAGCGATGGCGTGCTACGGGGCACACGGAGGTGACGCGTGCGTTTCACCGGGAGGTGTTCGGAGCGGCGAACCTGCTGGGGGTGTTTGCCGGGCATGTTCACCGGCCTTCCCTGGATCTGGTGAACGGCATTCCGCAGGTGGTCACGGAGGCCAATGCAGTGGGAGCGTGGCTGGAAATCGAGGTGTTGCCGGTGGAGCAGTAAGTTTGAGGGCGTGCCAGTGGGAGGTTGCTGATTCTTGCGGCGAGCGCACTCTGGGGCGATGAAAGCACTCATGGCATCGTTGTTGTTGAGCCTGTTTCCGTTCCTTGCTGGCGCCGCGGACAAGCTGGCGGTTGGCGCGGCCGTTCCCGCGATCACCTGCAAGGATCAGGATGGCCAGGCCGTGGATCTGGCGAAGGTGGGATCGAAGGGGTACCTGCTGGTCTATTTCTATCCCAAGGCCAGCACGCCGGGCTGCACCAAGCAGGGGTGTTCCCTGCGGGACAGTTGGGCTGAACTGCAGAAGGCTGGCGTCCAGGTGCTTGGCGTGAGCACGGATGGGGAGGCCAGCCAGAAGAAGTTCAAGGAGGAGCAGAAGTTCCCGTTCCCGTTGTTGGCGGATCAGGAGAAGAAGATCGTCGAAGCGTTCGGCGTGAAGAATGCGATCGGGATGGCGAGCCGGTCCGCCTTCCTGTTCAAGGATGGCAAGTGCGTGTGGGTGGATCCGAAGGGGTCGACCTCGGACCAGGCGGAGCAGGTCCTGGGCCATTTGAAGACCGCTGCGAAGTGAGGGGCGGAGCTTGAAGGGCCGGAACTGAAGGCCGGGTGCCCTCACCCGGCGTGTTCCCGAATCGCGGGTGCAATCCCCAGACCGGCCGGGGTGATGGGACTTTGAACTTCCCGCCCCATTCCTGACGCAGGTTCGCCAAAGTGCACGAATCCTGCTACATTCTGGACATTCCGCATGTCCAAGTATTTCCCACGTCTGGGGTGGCCTTTTGCGCTCGTCACCCTCTTGTTGACCCTTTGGCTGCCCGACGCCCGTGCGGGGAGCATCCTGCGCGAGGTCTACACCGGTATCGGTGGTAGTTCGTTATCGGATCTGACCAACAATCCGGCCTTCCCGAACAGTCCTGCGTTTACGGCGCTGATCACCGACCTGTTCGAGACGCCGGTGGATTCGGATGAGAACTATGGGCAGCGGATCCGTGCGACCTTCGTGGCCCCGGTGACCGGGAATTACCGGTTCTGGATCGCCAGCGACGATGCCTCCGCCCTCTTCCTGAGCACCGACGACCGGCCTGCGAACCGCCGACAGATTGCCGGCGTCACGAGTTGGACCAGTTCCCGAAACTGGGAAGCCAACGCCGAGCAACGCAGCGAACTCATCCCACTGGTCTCCGGCCAGACCTATTACATCGAGGCACTCCACAAGGAGGGAGGGGGCGGTGACAATCTGGCGGTCCGGTGGCTGCGGCCTGACGGACGCGACGAGGCGCCGATCCCGCTCGAGCATTTCACCGCGTGGGGCCTTGTGCCGCAGCCGCCTCGGGTATCGCGGAACCCGGTGTCCACCAATGTGGTCGAGGGTGGATTCGCCACGTTCTCTGCGGATTGGGACAATGTCGGGCTCACGCAGCTGCAGTGGCGGCGCAACGGCGTCAACCTGCCGGGTCAGACCGGAAAGATACTGGAGGTCGGGCCCGTCACCCTTTCGGACAACGGAGCCCGCTATCGTGCGTTCCTGACGAACGCCCTCGGCACCGCGTTGTCGTCGGAAGCCATCCTGACGGTGACCGCGGACACGGTCGCGCCCCGGTTCCTCAGGGCGTTCAATGACAGCCCGAACACGATCACCCTCGAGTTCAGCGAAGCGGTCAACCTCCCCAGTGATCCACTGACCAACGCCTTCCAGGTCACGCCGAGCCTGGTTGTCAGCACCGCCGTCATTGGGGATGCGCCGAATCGCCTTCGCCTGACGGTACCCACCCTCGTCTCCGGTACGGCCTATACTGTGCGCGTCACCGGCATCACCGACCGTGCGGCGGCCGCGAATCCAGTGGTCCCGGGATCCACGGCGTCGTTTGTTGCCTCCGAACTGGCTCCGGCAAACCTCGGCTCCGATGGTGTCGCGGGCTCGGTGCTGCGGGGCGGACCTGGTGAGTTCGATGTGTCCTCGACCGGCGGCGACATCAATGGAACCTCGGACACGGCCGCCTTCGCCTGGCAGACGCTCAGCGGCAACTTCGACCTCCACGTCCGTGTCGCCGACTTCGCCCTTACCGATCCCTACGCTGTTGCGGGCCTGATGGCACGGGTGGGACGGACGGCCAACGGGATCTTCGCGGGAACCTTTGCCTCGTCGTCGCGTCCGGGCGTCCTCTTTGAATCCCGCAACACGGCGGGTGGCGAAGCCACGTACGGATCCATCCGGGGCGGTTTCCCAGTCAACTACCCGCACACGTGGCTGCGCCTGCGTCGGGTTGGGAATGAGCTGGCCGGATTCGGTTCGACGGACGGCGTGCGCTGGACGCAGCTGGGCACCATGACCGCGACGCTCCCCGCGCAGTTGTCGGTCGGGCTCACGGTTGCCGGGCGGGATGCGACCCGGACGGCGACAGCGCGTTTCCGCGAGTATGGCCCCAGCACGAGTACGGCGGTGGCCACCTTCACGCCCACCCGCGAAGGTCTTGGAGTTACCAGCCGCCGGACCCGTATCGTGATCAGTGAAATCCACTATGACACGGCGCCCACCGGGGCGGGTTCGGCATCGGAGTTCATCGAGATCTTCAACGCAGGTGACATCTTTGAAGACCTCTCTGGATGGAGCCTCCGTGGCGGGGCCACGTTCCAGTTCCCGGCCGGGTTCCGCCTGGGTGCCGGGGAGTTTGTCGTCGTGGCCGCGGATCCTGCCGCGTTGCGCGCCACCGGGGTGTCGGGCCAGATCGTTGGACCGTTCGCTGGAACGCTCAGCAATGGCGGGGATGTCGTCGAGCTGCGCGACGAAATCGGCGCGCAGAAGCTGCTCGTGGAATTTGGGGACAACACACCCTGGCCTGTTGCCGCCGCCGGCACGGGTCATTCGTTGGTCCTGGTCAATCCGAGCTACGGCGAAGCGAATCCGCGGTCCTATTCCGCCAGCGCCTTTCGCGGCGGCAGCCCCGGCAACATCGATCCCATCGTGGCCGACCCTGCCGATGGCGTCGTGCTCAACGAGCTTCTGGCCCACACCGACCTTCCCCTCCTGGACTTCGTCGAGCTCCACAACCGAAACCGTGTCGAGGTCAACCTCGCCGGGTGCGTCCTGACCGACGACTTCACCACCAACCGCTACCGCTTCCCTGCCGGAACGGTCCTCGCGCCGCGCGGCTTTCTTGCGGTGGACGAGAACCAGATCGGATTCCGCCTCAGTTCCGCCGGCGAAACCGTGTACCTCATCAGTGCGGACGGCCGCCGCATCCTCGATGCCATCCGCATGGGTGGGCAGGAAAACGGAATCTCCTCCGGTCGGGCGCCGGATGGAGCCCCGGAATGGCGCCGGCTTGAATCGCGCACCCCGGGAAACCCGAACAGTGCGTGGCGTGTCGAAGAGGTCGTCCTCAACGAACTCTATTACCATCCGATCACGCAGGATGACGCCGACGAATTCATCGAGCTGCACAACCGGTCCGGTGCCGCCGTGAACCTCGCGGGCTGGCGTTTCGAGGACGGCGTGAGCTTCACCTTCCCCTCCGGCGCGTCCATTGCCCCGGGTGGATTTGTCGTGGTCGGGGCCAACCGCACCCGCCTTCTCGCCAACCATCCCGGGCTTGATCCTGCCAACGTGTTTGGCGATTGGTCCGGCACCCTCGCCAATGGCGGCGAACGCGTCGCCCTCTCCAAGCCCGACACCATCCGGTCGACCAACGAAGTGGGCGAGGTGACCACTTCCACCATCCGCATCGTCGTGTCCGAGGTGACCTATGCCGATGGCGGACGCTGGGGCAAGTGGGCGGACGGTGGCGGGTCGTCCCTGGAACTCATCGATCCCCGAGCAGACCCATTGCGTGCATCAAGCTGGGCGGACTCCGACGAATCCTCCAAGTCCACATGGGAGCTCTTCACCGTCACGGACACGCTCCGGTTTGGATCGCAGACCCCGGATCGCCTGCACTTCGGCATGCTGGACGCCGGCGAATGCCTGATCGACGAGGTCCAGGTGCTGGCACCCAACAACCTTTCGCTCCTGGCCAACGGCGGATTCGAAACCGGCGCGGGCAATGCCGCCACCGGATGGTCGTTCCTCGGCCATCATTCCGGGTCCCGGGCGCAGTCGGTCGGCGCCTTCGCTGGTGCACGTGCCCTGCGCCTCATCGCGCCCGGCGATCTCGACGCCGGCCGGAACTGCATCAGTACCCCGGTCAACCCCGGCCTCAACAACAACATCGTCGGCACCATCCGCGCCCGTGCGCGTTGGATTGCCGGGTGGCCCGAGGTCCTCTTCCGGCTCCGCGGCGGCGGTCTTGAAATGACGGCCCGTCTTCCGGTTCCCAAGAACCTTGGAACCCCTGGCCGCGAGAACAGCCGCCGCGTTTCCAACGCCGGCCCTGCCATCTTTGCCGTTACCCATTCGCCGGCCGTTCCGAACGTCAGCCAACCCGTCGTGGTCTCGGCACGCGTTTCTGATCCCGATGGCGTCAGTTCGGTCAGCCTCCGTACACGCGTCGGCCACACGGGCGCCTTCACGACCACGGTCATGCGCGACGACGGCACCGGTGGCGACCTGGTCGCCGGTGACGGTAACTGGTCGGCAACGATTGCGGGCCGGACCGCCGGAACGCTGGTGCAGTTCTTCGTGGTGGCCTTCGACAACGCCGGCACGGCGGTCTCCGCGCAGTTCCCGACCGGTCCGGTTTTCGCCGGCCTGCCTGCGGTCACGGAAGCCAACATCCGGTGGGGCGATCCCGTGCCTTACGGAAGCTTCGAACACGTCCACTCCTGGACGACGCAGACCGTCGATGACGCCCTCAACAGCGACGGCCTCAACAACACCTATCGCGACGGCACGCTCGTCCACGGCAACCTGCGCGTGATCTACAACGCCGGCATCCGCCGCAAGGGCAGTCCGTTCACCGGTCAGGCGGACTTCACCATGACCGTGCCCTCGGACGACCTTCTGCTCGGAGCCAGCGACCGCGTGTACGCCCTCACCGGAAATGGCGGCGAGGAAAACACCCGCATGCGCAACCAGATCGCCAACTGGTTCACCCGTGGCCTCCGCCTGCCCTACCTCAACACGAGCTACGTCCGATTCTATCGCAACGGCAACCCTCATGGTGCCGTCGACGAGGACCTCGAACAGCCCAACAACGACTTCGCCGAAGGCTGGTTCCCCGATGGTCCCGATGGCGACCTCCACAAGGTCGCGTTCTGGTTCGAGTTCCGCGATGACGGCGGCTTCGACGTTGTCGGTGCGGATCTCGGCAACTACCGGAATCCAAACGGGCAATTCAACCTCTCGCGTTATCGCTGGAACTGGCAGCCGCGGCCGAACGGCACGACGGCGAACGATTTCACCAACTTCTTCGCGCTCATCACCGCTGCGAACAGCCGCACGACCAACTATCAGGCCAACCTCCTCAACCTCGCCGACATCGATCAGTGGATGCGGATGTTCGTCCTCGATGCCTGCCTTGGGAACTGGGACACGTGGGGCGTCGGCAACAGCCAGAACAAGTACATCTACTACCAGCCCGGTGGCCGCTGGAACATCCTTCCGTGGGACATGGACTGGGTGCTCGGCGCCGGTGACGGCACCAACCGCCAGCTCTTCGGAGGGCAGGATGGCAACGTGAACTTCATGTTCGATTGGCCAGCCTTCCGCCGCATGGCGTGGCGCGCCTACCGGGACGCCGTCAACGGGCCCTTCCAACCATCCAACTACCTGCCGCAATTCAGCGCCCGCGGCTCCGCCCTCGCGTTCAACCGGATCGAAGGGACCGTTGCACCACAGTCCATCCTCGCCTACCTCGAAGGCCGGCGGGAATTCATCCGCCAACAGATCCAGGCTGCGGATACCGCGGCCTTCGCGATCACCAGCAACAACGGCGTGAACTTCACCTCCGCCTCGCCGACGGCCACCATCGAGGGCACCTCCCCATTCGCCGCCGTTGAGATCCGCGCCAATGGCGTCAGTGTCCCCATCGAGTGGATCGACGTCCTCCGTTTCCGCGTCCGGGTCCCGCTCACGGCTGCGGTGAACCCCATCACCCTTACCGGCGTCGACCGGCACGGCAATGCCATCGCCGGCCTCACTGATTCCGTGACGGTCACGTACAACGGCGCCTTCCAGAAGCCCGAGGACTTCGTCGTGATCAATGAGATCAATTACAACGCCCTCGCCACAGGCGCCTCCTTCATCGAGCTGTTCAATCGCTCCACCACCACGTCCTTCGACCTCTCCGGATTCCGCATCAACGGTCTCGGCTACACCTTCCCCGCCGGATCGATCCTCACGCCCGCATCCTTCTGGGTGCTCGCCCGCGATCGTGCCGCGTTCACCCTCGCCTATGGTGCCGGCGTCCTTGTCTTCGACGAGTTCCCGGGCTCCCTCGACAACGGCGGCGAACGCATCGCGCTCGTCCGGCCCGTGGGGGATACCGAGCAGGTCATCTCGGACGTCCGGTATGACAACAACCTCCCGTGGCCGACGCAGGCCGATGGCTTCGGGCCCTCCCTGCAATTGATCGACGCCTCCCGCGGTTCCTGGCGCGTGGCCAACTGGACCGCCACCGCGACCAATGCCGCCAACGCCTTCACCCCCGGACGCGCGAACTCGGTCACGCAGGCCCTGCTCGCTTTCCCAACCCTCTGGATCAACGAAGTCCTGCCCAACAATCCGTCGGGCCCCCGCGACAACGCTGGCGACCGCGATCCCTACGTCGAACTCATCAACACCGGCACCACGGCCGTGGACCTGTCCGGTCTTTTCCTGACGGACACCTCCACCAATCTCACCGCCTGGGCCTTCCCGGCCGGATCAACCATTCCGGCTGGCGGATTCCTCACCGTCTGGGCCGATGGCGAAACCGCCGAGTCCGCCGCCGGCATTCCCCACACCTCCTTCCGGCTCAACCCCACTTCCGGAAGCATTTCCCTTGTCCGGCTCCAGGGCACCGGCAACACGCCTGCCGTCCTCGACTACCTGACGTGGGAACAGCTTCCCGCCGGCCGCAGCTTCGGCTCCGTTCCCGACGGCGAACCGCGTACCCGACGCATCCTGTTCAACCCCACCGTCGGCGCCACCAACGATCCCACCACTCCCGCCGTCAACGTCGTCATCAACGAGTTCATGGCCCAGAACACCCGGACCCTCGCCGATCCCGCCGATGGCGACTGGGATGACTGGATCGAACTCCACAACACCGGATCGCAGGCCGTCGATCTCGCCGGCTATTACCTGACGGACAACCTCACCAATTCCATCGGTGCGATGTTCCGCATCCCGGGCGGTTATCCCATTCCCGCCGGCGGATTCCTGCTCGTCTGGGCCGACAACGAAACCGGCCAGAACACGTCCACCAACGCTGATCTGCATGCCGGATTCGCTCTCGCACGCGGCGGCGAACAGATCGGGCTCTTCGATCCCGCCGGAGCTCTCGTCGACGGCTTCACCTTCGGATCGCAGACCAACGACATCTCCATGGGTCGGTTCCCGGACGCCGCCGCGCCGCCGCTGTACTTCATGCCGACGCCTTCGCCGCGCGCCCCGAACGTCCTCTCCGGCGCCAATCGCCCGCCCACGTTCAACCCGATTGCGGACATCACCGCAGCGGAACAGACCGAGATCACCTTCACGGCCGTCGCCACGGATCCTGACGCGGGTCAGTCGATCCAGTTCTCGCTGGGAACGGATGCCCCGTCCGGTGCCAGCATCCATCCCACGACCGGCGTCTTCCGTTGGTCGACGTCCGAGTCCGACGGACCGGCCACCTACAGCGTGCTCCTGCGGGCCACGGACAACGGCACACCGCCGCGCATCGGCGGACTGCGCATCAACATCACGGTCACCGAGGTCAACCTCCCGCCCATCGTTGTTGGCGTGACCAATGTCGTGGCTCCCGAAGGCTCGCTGCTGAGCCTCCAACTTCCGGCCACCGACGCGGATCTGCCGCCCAACACGCTCGCCTTCGCGCTCGAGGGAACGATCCCGCCCGGCGTCGAACTCTCCCCGGCTGGCTTGCTGACGTGGATCCCCGGCGAAGCCCTCGGTGGTTCGGTCCAGACCGTGAACTACCGCGTGTCCGACAACGGTTCCCCCGTGGCTTCCCGCACCGGCGAAGTCCGGATCACCGTGCTCGAGGTCAACAACCCGCCCGTGTTTACCCAGCCCACGCCGGTCATCATGGACGAGCTCGCGCTGCTCGACCTGCCCCTTGTGGCCACCGATCCCGAGGGAACCACGGTTCGGTTCCGCCTGGATGGAGCCGCTCCTCAGGGTTTCAGCCTCAACGAATCCACCGGACGCATCCAATGGACGCCCACGGAGGATCAGGGACCGGGTTCGTACGTCGTCCTGATCCGCGCCGCGGATGGTTCACCCGAGGCCCTCTCCGTCGTCCGCGAACTCTCGATCACGGTTCGCGAGCTCAACCAGCCTCCGACCCTCGAACCCATCGCGTCGCAAACCGTCGGCGAGGGACAGACCGTCGCCTTCAAGGCCATCGCCTCCGATCCCGATCGGCCCGCGCAAACGCTCACCTTCAGTCTCGAACCCGGTGCGCCGCCCACCGCCACGATCGATCCCACCACGGGCGACTTCCGATGGCCGACCGATTCCGACGCAGGAGCCACCACCCAGAACATCACGGTCCGCGTCACCGACAACGGCCCCGGCGCGCTCAGCGCCACGCGCACCTTCCCGGTCACCACGCAGCCGCGGTTCAAGGTCGTGCTCAGCGAAGTCCTGCGCCAACCGGCAACGCCCAACACCCAGTTCGTTGAACTGCTCAACGCGTCCGCTGTCACGTCCTGGAACCTGTCCGGCCACCGGCTCGTCGGCAGCAACCTGACCTTCACCTTCCCGGCCAACACGCTTGTCGCGCCCGGCGCCCGCGTCGTTGTCGTCCAGAACAGCGCCGCATTCCGTACGGCCTTCGGCGCCGCCGCAACCATCGCCGGCGCTTGGACCGGAACCCTTGGGGGCCTCGCCGATTCCGTCGTCCTCCAGGACGCTTCCGGCTCGGTCCTTGACCGGCTCGACTACGGCTCGGGTTATCCATGGGCCGGAGCGGCCACCGCGTCTCCCGTGTCCCTCCAGTTGCTCGATCCCCGACGCGACCGCAACCGGCCCGGCAACTGGGGCGTGGCTACCTCCTTCACCGGCAACCGCAACGTCACCGGGTTCCTGGACTCCTGGCGCTACTTCCAGGACGGACCTCCCCCCGGCGGCACCAACTGGCGGACGGTCGGATTCAACGACCTCACCTGGTCCAGCGGCGGCGGCCTCCATTTCGTCGAAGGCGCCGAGCTTGCCACCAACAAGACCACGGCGCTCACCCTCGGCCAGATGACCTACTACTTCCGTCGCACGGTCACGCTTCCCGCGCTGCCGCCCGACGTCGAGGTCCAGATCCGAACCTTCCTCGACGACGGATACGTCCTCTGGGTCAACGGCCGCCGCGTCCACTCCCTCGGCATGGACGAAACCGACCCGACCCACGATACCCTCAGCAACCGACTCGTCGGTGATGCCCTCCTTGAAGGGCCGTTCACCGTTCCTGCCTCGGTGTTCGTTCCGGGTGAGAACACCCTCGCCGTTGAAGTTCACCAGAACGCCAGCGGCAGCTCGGACATCGTCTTCGGCCTGGAGATCACCCTCGTCGGAGGCACCATCCCTCCCGCGACACCTGGGCTCGCCAACAACGTCTCGGCCACGATGGTCGAGTTCCCCACCGTGCGCCTCAACGAGGTCCTCGCGCGCAACACCACCGGCATCGCCGATGCCTCCGGCACCCGCGAACCGTGGATCGAACTCGTCAACACCGGCACTGAGACGGCCTCCCTCAACGGACTGTTCCTCTCCGACCTCGACGCCAACCCCATGCGCTGGGCCTTCCCCTCGGGCACCTCCATCCCCGCCGGCGGATTCCTCACCGTCTTCGTGGACGGTGAAGCGGCCCAGTCCACACCCGCCGAGCTCCACGCCGGCTTCCGTCCGACCGCGACAGCCGGTGCTCCCCTGCGCCTGACCCTCAGCCGCATCAGCAACGGCACCACCCAGGCGGTCGATACCCTCTTCACGACCGTTGCCGCGCAGCCCGACGTCGCCGCGGGAAGGCTTCCCGACGGATTCGTCCCCGGCATCACGGCGGTCAGTCCGACCCCCGGGGCGCCCAACGCCACGTTGATCGCGAATCGCCCGCCCGTGTTCCCGCCGGTCACCGGGCTCGCGGTCGATGAAGGCGTCCTCCTCGACGTCCAGCTCAACGCCACGGATCCGGACCAACCGACGCAAACCCTCACCTTCGAAGGGTTGTCCGGACCCGCGGGCATCAGCGTCTCCGCCACCGGTCGTCTCCTGTGGACACCCACCGAGGACGACGGTCCCTCCGTCGTTCCCGTGGAAGTTCGGGTTTCCGACAACGGTTCGCCCGTGCTCCGCGTGACCAACCGCTTCGACATCACTGTCCGCGAAGTGAATCTCGCGCCGACCCTGAACCCTGTGGCCGGTCAGCGCATCGCCGTGGGTCAGGCCTGGAGCCTCGACCTCACCGCCATCGATCCGGACCGGCCGCTTCAGGCACTCAGCTTCGAGCGCGTCAGCGGACCGACCGCGCTGGCCGTTTCCGCAGTTGGCCGCATCACGTGGACTCCCACCGTTGCCGACGTCGGCACGCATCCGGTCCTCGTCCGGGTCCGCGACAACGGAAACCCGATCCGTTCCTCGGACACGGGTTTTGATGTCGTGGTTGAAACTGCGGTCACTCCGCCGCCCGCCTTCGACGCGCCCGTGCTCGAAGCCGACGGACGCGTGCGCATCGTCCTGCGCGGAACGGTGGGTCGCCGCTATCGCGTCGAAACCTCCACCGTCTGGGGCCAATGGCAGACGGTGTCCGAGTGGGACGCGGCTCCAACCGGTCTGACGCTCCTCACCACCCCGGAGCCCGGCAACAGCACCCGCCTCTACCGCGCGGTGCAGATCCCCTGAGCTGGGAACTGAACACTGCCTCGTGACCTCGTCAGCTACCTTCCTCAAGCGTAGCAGTCGACGTCAGGAGGCTGTGGAAGGAGTTTGAAGTTTGAAGATTCAAGTTTGAAGCCGGCGGCTTCTCATCTTGAAACTTGAAACTGAAAACTTCGAACTCTTGATCCACTGCCTCGTGACCTCGTCAGCTACCTTCCTCAAGCGTAGCAGTCGACGTCAGGAGGCTGTGGAAGGAGTTTGAAGTTTGAAGATTCAAGTTTGAAGCCGGCGGCTTCTCATCTTGAAACTTGAAACTGAAAACTTCGAACTCTTGATCCACTGCCTCGTGACCTCGTCAGCTCCCTTCCTCAAGCGTAGCAGACGACGTCAGGGGGCTGGGGAAGGAGTTTGAAGTTTGAAGATTCAAGTTTGAAGCCGGCGGCTTCTCATCTTGAAACTTGAAACTGAAAACTTCGAACTCTTGATCCACTGCCTCGCGACCTCGTCAGCTACCTTCCTCAAGCGTAGCAGTCGACGTCAGGAGGCTGTGGAGGGAGTTTGAAGTTTGAAGATTCAAGTTTGAAGCCGGCGGCTTCTCATCTTGAAACTTGAAACTGAAAACTTCGAACTCTTGATCCACTGCCTCGTGACCTCGTCAGCTACCTTCCTCAAGCGTAGCAGTCGACGTCAGGAGGCTGTGGAGGGAGTTCCCGGCAACCGGGATCTGGTGCCTGGATAACATGCGCCGGGTGAGGTCACCCGGCCTTCAGCCCCGCAGGCTTCAAACTTGAATCTTCAAACTTCAAACTGCCCGACAGCCTCCTCACGTCGTCTGCTACCCACGGAATCGTAGCTGACGAGGTCACGAGGCAGAGGTGCAGGGCTTCAAACTTGAATCTTCAATCTTCAAACTCCCCCCCTCACTTCCCCGGCAGTTCGTAGCACGCGGCTTCGCGGTCATTCCGGACCAGAAGGAATCGGCCGGCGAGCGTGGGATGGTTCCACGTCTTGGAGGAAAGGGCCGGGATGGAACCGAGCTCCTGGAATCCGCTGGAGGAGGCTGCACACAGGTGGAGGGATCCGCGTTCGTTCTGGACCAGGATCAGGTCGCCGACGAGCAGGGTTTGTCCCGATCCATACCGACCGTCCTTCCAGACACGCTTCCCGGTGTCGGCGACAACGCAGGCGAGCAGGCCGTCGTCGAGACCGTAGAGGTGGCCGTCGCGCAGGGCGGGACTGTTGAACTGCGTCTTCATGCTGACGCCTTTCCACACCTGTTCGGCCTTCAGGGTGCCGTCGGCATTGGCCTGGACGCGGATCAACTGGCAACCCATGCCGTATCCACCGGAGATGAAGATGCGGTCGTCTCCGAGGACGAGCGGCTGGGATGCCTTGGGAAACTTTTCCGATCCCCAGACATGTTCGAGCAGGCGTTTTCCGGTGGAAGGTTCCACTGCGGTCACAGACCGGGTGTTGTTGGAAAGGATGACGCGACGACCCGCCAGGGTGGTGAGGACCGGAGACGCATAGCTGGCGGCATCGTCCCCCGAGGTCCACGCAGGAGCGCCTGTGACCCGGTTGTAGGCGAGCAGGGTTGGACCCTTGCCGGTGCCGCCCGTGACGACGACGAGATCGTCGACGATGAGGGGTGAGCCACTGGACGCCCACGTGTTTGTGCCGACGCGGTTCTCCACGAGGACGGAGTGCTGCCAGAGCCGCTTTCCGGTTTCGGCATCCAGGCAGTTGAGGATTCCGGTTCCCCCCATGGTATAGACCCGGCCCTCATGAACCGTGGGCGTGGCCCGCGGACCGTCGCCGCCCTGCCATTCCACGAAGCGGGTGGTGTCGGCGTGCTCCCACAGGGGAGTTCCGGTGAGCAGTTCACAGGCGGTGACAAGTTCGTTGGTGTCGCGCTGTTCCTGCGTGTAGGCGCGGCCGTTGACAACGGCGAAGGCGGACCAACCGAGGCCGACAGGCCGGCGCCAGAGTTCGCGGGGCGCTTGCGTGGTCCAGTGGGTGGAGAGCCCGGGATTGGGGGCGGTGCCGTCGCGCCTTGCTCCCAGGAATTGCGGAACATCGAGGGCAAAGTCCAGACGGGGATCACGGGCGGTGGCGGGAGCTCTGGAAGGCGTGGGAACGGCGGGGGCAGCAACGATGGAAGCCGAGGGTCCGGACCACCGCCAGGCGAAGGCGGGCAGGCCCGTGCCGTTCATGGCGCCATCGATGCGGAGGGTGAAACGGCCGAGGATGGCGAGGCTGATCAGGGCGGTCAGGCCCAGCAGTCGCGTCCGTGCGGAAAAGCGCGGTGTGAGGAAGAACCACCCCAGGTTGAACAGCAGGACGAGAATCGGGATGAGGGTGCTGAGCCAGCCCTTGAGGTTCCGTTCGAGTTCCGGTTGGGAGCGGATCCACAGGATCCCGATGGCTCCAAGAACCACGGTCACCACGGGGAACCATGGGAAGCCACGGCGGCGTGGCGCGATTGACGCTGACGGATTCGGGGCGTTCATACGTTCGATCTTCAGGGCTTGGCCGCGGGAACCTGGGTGGCAGGCAAACGGAGTCCGGCGGCACGCTCCTCCGGGGTGCGCCCGACCACTGCCGGCCCAGCGTTCTTCCAGAAGAACTCCACGATCGGTCGGACGTCGTCGAGTCCGTGGGGGTGATGTTTGACGCCGGGCTTCCGGATCAGGGTGATTTCGCCGCCGAGCTTCGGATAACGCTCTGCGATGAGGCCGGTGTTCTCGGTCCAGGGAACAACCTCATCCGCATCACCGAAGACATGGAGAAGCGGGATGCGCGCTGCGGCGAGCGGGGCGAGTCGGTCGACGGGATTGTTCGTGTAGGCGAGGGCTTCGGCGTCGGACTTGAATCCGTACGAGCTGAGCACGAGTTGCCAGTCGCGTTTGCTGCCCGGACCCGAGCCGCGCCCGCCGGGCCAGCTCTTGAAATCGCACACGGGCGCGTCGCCATAGACACAGGCGACCCTGTCAGGATGCGCGATGGCCCAGTTGTAGACGTACAGACCGCCGCGGCTGAGCCCGACCAGGCCGGGCCGCTTGGCGAGGTCGTGGCGCGTCGTCAGCAGCGTGTGCAAGGATTCCCAATGGGCGACGGCCTTCGGACTTCCGAGCATGTCGGGGACGGAGAGATAGACGATGTGGAACCCGAGCCCGAGAAGCGCGATGTCCGGTTCCGGGCGGTGACCGAAGAACTCGCCATGCCAGACCCATGGATTTCCCGGGGCCGGGGTGCGGGGCAGGACCACGGTGGCGGTGCGGCCGTCGACGGTCAGTTCGACCTTTGGGAAACCGTGCCAGTCCTGGGTGGAAGCGGGCCAAGGCTCCGCGGCCGAAACCCGGAGGGCAGACACCAGGAGCAAGGCAAGGAACGGAAGGAAGCGCAGGAACCGCGCCCGGGGGCTTGTCATGCCTCGGGCGTAGCGGTGGCGGAGACATGAGTCAAAGGAACTCTCGTTTCGATGAGGTGCCATTCTCAAGGACCCGTTTCAGTGCGGCCATCAATCCCTCGGTACTTCCCGGTTTGGCCAGCAACTCGTCCGCACCGTGATCGCTCGCCGCTTCCCGCAATTCGTCGGAGATGAGTCCCGACATCAGGATGATCGGCAGGGCGGGACGGAGCCGGCGGGCCTCCCGGATGACGTCGATGCCCGATGCACCGGGGAGGTTGAGGTCCGTGATGAGGCCATCGACCGCCTCGGGATCCTCGCGCAGGAAGTCGAGGGCACGGCCCGGGCTGGTGAAACCGGTGACCTTGAACCCCTCCCGCTCGAGCAGTCGGGACTGGTATCGGACCAGGGCCTCTTCATCGTCCAGCATCAGGATATGGCGGCCGGCGCCGGAGATGCGGGTCACCGGCGCGGTCGGTGCGGGATAGGCCTCCGGAAGCTCCGTGGTGATGGGCAGGAACACCTCGAAGCACGCCCCCTGATTGGGCTCGCTGGTGACACGGATGGCGCCCTGGTGGCTGGTCACAATGCCATGAACCACGGGGAGACCGAGGCCGGTTCCCTTGCCAACCCCCTTGGTGGTGAAGAAGGGGTCGAAGATCCGGCCCAGCGTGGTGGCATCCATTCCGATGCCTTCGTCGCGGACGGTCAGGAGAAGGTGGTGCCCTGGGGCGAGACCGGGGATCCGTGAAGCCTCGATCAGTTCCAGCGAAACGGGAGCAAGGGAGACCTGGATGGTCCCGGTGCGGCCTTCCATGGCCTGGCAGGCGTTGGTGCCCAGATTCATCACGATCTGATGGATCTGGGAAGCGTCGGTCAACACGGCCGCCCCGCTGGGATCGATGCGGGTGACGATGCGGACGCCGCTTGGGAGCAAGGGCCGGAGCAGGTGCACGGCTTCCTCGACGATGGGTTCGATGCGGAGGGGACGCTTTTCGACGCGGTCGCCACGCCCGAAGGCGAGGATCATCTGCACCAGATGACGGGCGCGGAGGCCGGCCTTCTGGATTTCATCCAGGCTCTCGTAGGCCGGGTGATCCCAGGGAACATCCTTCAGGGCGAGATCCGCGTTCCCGAGGATGGCACCGATGATGTTGTTGAAGTCGTGGGCAATGCCTCCCGCGAGGGTGCCGATGGATTCGAGGCGTTGTGCGTGGTGAAGATCGGTCTCGAGGCGTCGCTTCTGATCCTCGATCTGCTTCTGGGCGGTGATGTCGACCAGGATGCCGCGAAGGAGCTGTGGCTTGCCCGACTCCATCAGGACGGTGACGTAATCACGGATGTGCAGGATGCGGCCATCGGCGGCGAACATCCGGTAGTCAAAGACGTGACTCCTGCCGGCGAGGGACTCCACCCGGCAGAAGTTGATGGTGGCCTCCCGGTCATCGGGGTGGAGGTGCTCCACCCAGAAGCCAGGCTGGAGCCACTCCTCGACGGAATATCCCAGCATTCGTTGGGCGGCGGAGCTGACAAAGAGGAACTGCGCTGTCGACGGATCCGCTTCCCACACCACGCCCTCGACCGAGGACACCAAGGCTTCGTAGCGCTCCTGCGAATTCCGCAGTTCGCGTTCGGCCTCATGACGGGTCAGGCAGATGGCGATGGTCTGGGTGGCGAGCCGGATGAGGCGCTGATGGGATTCGGTGGGCAGACCGGGGCTGCGGAAGTAGATGGCAAAAGTCCCATCGACACGCCCACAGCGGTTGAGGATCGGAGTCGACCAGCAGGCGCGAAGACCATGAGCGAGGGCGAGGTGCTTGAAGTCCGCCCACAACGGATCCGTATCAATGCAGGCGACCAACACCGGCTCACCGCGAAACGCGGCGGTGCCGCAGGAACCAACCTTCGGACCGATGCGGACGCCGTCGATGGCCTGTGTGTACTCGGCAGGCAGGCTGGGGCCGGCCGCATGATGCAGATGTTCCCCGTCCGCACCCATCAGCAGGACGGAACAGATCATTTCCGGCGAGTGCTCCTCCAGCAGGTGCATCAGCGCATCGAGGGTTTCGTTCACGGGCCGCCCCTGCGCGATCATCTCGAGCACCCGCCGTTGCCCGTCACTGAGCGCCTCGGCGCGGAGCTGTTCCGTGATGTCACGGTCAATGGACAACACCATGCCGGGACCGAGGACGGGGATCATCTTTGCCGTGACGTCCACAGGGAATCGCGACCCGTCCCGGCGGATATGCCCACCTCGGAACGAGATGAGTTCACCCCGGTTGAGCTGGTCGATCCGTCCCCGGCAGTTGATGGCCGTTTCCGGGTCGTCGAGGACGGTGATCGAAAGACCCACGAGTTTTTCCGCCGGGTGCCCATGCATGGATCCAGCGGCGGCGTTGGCGTACACGATGCGCGCCGGAACCTGGGGGTCCGCGATGTCGATCAGGAAGAGGCTGTCCGGAGTCTGGTCCGCGATCGCACGGAAAAGGGCTTCCCGCTTTTCGAGTTGGATCTGCGCGAGCTTCCGGTCGGTGATGTCCTGGGCCGCCCCGATCACCCGGACCAGGCGACCGGACGCGTCGAATTCCGGTTCGCCCTGCACGTGCAGCCAGCGCGTCCGTCCATCCTTCAGGTGGATCCGGTACTCGATCTCGTACCGACTCCCTTTCACGGCTTCGGTCCATGCCCGTCTCACGCGCTGGGAGTCCTCGTCGACGACCTGCGCGAGCAGTCGCCTGCTGGTGTGCCGGCCCTGTGGCAGTTCGCACAGTTCCGCAGTGACCTCGGACCCCTCGAACCGGTCCGTGGCGACGTCGTACTCCCAGTGACCCACGCGGGCGATGGTCTGGGCGCGACGGAGGGCATCGTCGCTTTGCCGGAGGGCAAGTTCGATGCGCTTCCGTGCGGTGATGTCCTGGGTCACCCCGGCAACCCAGCGCGGCCGACCTTGAGCGTCGCATTCCGCCTCCGCACGCGCATGCGTCCAGCGGATGTCCCCGTTGATGATGAGGCGATACTCGATGTCATGCGTGCCACCCTCCAGCATGCGCGCCCAATCCTGTCGAACCCGTGGGACGTCTTCGGGATGGATCAACGCAACGATATCCTCCATCGCAATCGAGGTGGAGGGGGCTCCACAGATGCGCCGGGCTTCCTCGGTGGCATCAAACGTGCGCAACTGCAGGTCGTACGTCCACGTGCCGATCTGGCCGATGTTCTGGGCACGCACGAGCGCCCGCGCCTGCTTCTCGCGATCGGTGACATCGCGGATCATGGCCAGCACACAGCTCTCGCCGTTGAGCTCGATCCGTTCGGCGGAAACCAGGCAGTGACGCCACCGGCCGTCGCGCGATCGGAGCTCGAAGGGAACGTTGGAGATCGAACCCTTGGACCGGATCTCGGCCAATGCACGGGACCGCACCTCGACGTTCCGCCAGAGGCTCAGGTCGAGGGTCGTCTTGCCGAGAATGTCGTCTCGAACGTATCCGGTCACCGCTTCAAAGGCAGGATTGGCATCGAGGATGGAACCGTCGCTCGCCCGGGAGATGACGATGGGATCGGGGCTTGCGCCAAAGATCCGGCTGAAGCGTTCCTCGGACTCCTTCAAGGCGGACTGCTGATCGAGCCGGGCCAGCAACGATTGGGTGCGGCGGATGACCTCGTGACGGAGTGTCAGCCGCCAGATGGTCAATCCGCCCACGAGCAAGGTGGCGATCCCGAAGGCTTGCCAGAAACGAACCGGCGTCCAGAACAGGGGACCGTCGATCAGCACCACATCCGACGCCCAGCGGACGGCGAGATGGAGGCCTGCGACCTCGCCCTTGGGATTGATGCGGCGGCTCAGGACACCCGTGACTTCGACCAGGCTCTGCGGCTCGATGCGTGCGAGGGCCTCGTTCCGGGCGTTGGGGCCGAGATCCACAACGAGCCGGATGTCACTGTCGTTCGGTCGCAGCACCCATTCCCAGCCTTCCAGGGTGGTGGCGTCCTCCAATCGCGCACGCATGCGGACCAGCGTCATCGCATGGGTGGCCTCAAGGGCCTCCGCCGCCGTGATGAGCGGGGCGATGGGTTCGTCGGCGGTGCCCATCTGGGTCGCCGCCACCAGCCTTACCACGGGCAGCAGGAAATCCAGGGCGACGGTTCCTCGGACCTCTACCTGTGATCCCGGGTGTACACGGTCCGGGGTTCCGCCCAGGACGCGGACACCGGATGCCCCCTGTTGGACGAAAAAACTGCCATCGCGAAGGATCGCGGTGACAACCCCCTGGATCCGGACGGGGGTGTTCTCACCCCACCTGCGTCCATCGGCGACCAGATCCTGGATGGTGACGAGAGGTTCCGGCGGTGGCGGTGGCTGTTGCGCGAGCGCGCCCAGCGAGAGTGTCAATGACACCCAACCCGCCAGAAGTCGGCGTCGGCAAAACCGATCCAGTGCGTCCATCCACCGTTCGACGGCATCCTCGATGCCTGTCCGAACCGGTATCCCCCGTGTGGTTCGTGAAGCCATGCGTCCCTGCCTTTCGACAGGTTTCGCGGACCGGTCATTCCCCCCGATGCCCCGATTCCTCCGGATCCGTCCAACCCTGTCACACCCTAGGAACAGCCGAGGCGCGGAGGGAAGCCCGAATCCGGAAGCCATGGCGCATCTCGCCAATGCCCCGCACTGAACGGGGTGGCGACGTCCTCGTCGTCGTTCCCAAGCCTTTCCCATGGCGATGAGGACATCGCCACCCCGAAACCATACCCAAAGGGGGCAGCATCAGGATGCGCCTCCGCAGGCCGACAGTCTTTCCGGTTTACATCAGTCGGGACGCTGTAACCTTGGCGGGCACCGTGCTGTAGAAGGAAGGCAGGGTTCGGAAGAATCATCCGGGGGGGTTGCCCCGTGGTTGTCCCTCCCCTGTGCTTCACTGCACGTGTGCAAAAAACGAATCTCATCGCTCCTGCCATGGCCGAGAAAACCGCCGAGAAGCCCGCCGACAAGTCCATCGACAAGGTCGAAAAGACGGACAAATCCGAGAAGACCGAGAAGACCGAAAAGGCCGTGAAGGCGGTCGAACCGCGTGAGGCCAAGCCGGCGTTGAGTCCGGAGGCGGCAAAACTGGTCGCCCAGAAGTCCCGGGACCTCGAGTCGGCCATCAGCACGATCACCAAGTCCTACGGCGACGGCGCCATCATGCGGCTGGGGGCCCAGGTGATCCGGCCGATCGAGGTGATTCCGACCAGTTCCCTCGCGGTGGACATCGCCCTCGGTGTGGGTGGCGTGCCGCGCGGACGGATCGTGGAGATCTACGGGCCCGAGTCCTCCGGCAAGACGACGCTGATGCTGCACATCATCGCCAATGCCCAGAAGGCCGGAGGCAACGCTGCGTTCATCGATGCCGAGCACGCCTTGGACCCGGCCTATGCGCGCCGGTTGGGTGTGGACCTCGACAACCTGCTGGTGTCCCAGCCCGATTCCGGTGAGGAAGCGCTCTCGATCTGCGAAACCCTGGCCCGTTCCAACGCCATCGACGTGATCGTGGTGGATTCCGTGGCGGCCTTGGTGCCGAAGGCGGAGTTGGAAGGCGAGATGGGCATGGCCACGATGGGCATGCAGGCGCGGTTGATGTCGCAGGCGCTGCGGAAGCTCACGGCGATCCTCAACAAGGCCAAGACCACCTGCATCTTCACCAACCAGATCCGCGAGAAGGTCGGCGTGATGTTCGGCAACCCCGAGACCACCCCGGGCGGCAAGGCCCTGAAGTTCTACGCCTCCGTCCGGATCGACATCCGCCGCAAGGACGCCATCAAGGACAGCGCCGGCACCGCCATCGGCAACCATGTGAAGGTCAAGATGGTGAAGAACAAGGTGGCGCCTCCGTTCGCCGAGGCCGAGTTCGACATCCTCTTCAACCACGGCATCGACAAGGAAGGCAGCATCATCGACTGCGGACTCGAACACGGGATCCTCGACAAGAAGGGTTCCTGGATCCAGTACGCCGGCGAACTGATCGGTCAGGGCAAGGAAGCCGCACGGAAGACGCTCATCGACAAGCCCGAGCTCTCGAAGAAGATCAAGGATGCGGTCGTGGCCAAGCGCGCTGCCGAAGTGGCCGCCACGAACGCCCCCATCGTCCCCGGCACCGCCAGCGCCCCGGCCGCAGCCAAAGGTTGATCCAAAGACGACGGTTGGATCCGCAGATGGCGCAGATAGCGGAGATAATCAGGAACTTGGATCGGACGCGCCACGCACCTGCAAGGTGCGATTTTCACCCGCGTCGGGTGCTGGCATTTCTGCCTTTCCATCGGCGGATAGATGAACTGCTGATTCCAGGCTGATTGCCCTGATCAGGGACGGGAAGGAAGGATCTCGGCCAGCATCGGCGCCGGATCCTTCCGGAAGTTGAAGCCCAGTGAGGCCTGGATCGGGTATCCGCAGATGCAGGAGGCGCTGGCCTCCGGGATCAGCACGCCACCTTCGGCCGGCAGGATGTTCAGCCAGCAACCCGGCCGGGTCGGCGCCAGCCGCGTGAACGATCCATCCTCGAAACGGAAAAAGGTCGGGTTGTCCGCACGGAACAGCAGTCCATCGTCCGAACCCGTCATCCCGCCACAGGCATGTCCCGGGCGCTTCAGGATCCAGTCCGCTGCCGCACCCTTGGGAATCCAACGCCCCCCGGTGGCGATGTCGAACAGGTCACTTTCGAAGGAAACCCGGTCGCCCAGCACCACCGGGCGCTTCACCTGCTGGCCATGGAACAGGTCGTGGACCGGATTCAGTCCGGAGGTCTTCCAACGCTCGGTGCCGTCGGCCGTCTCCCAGCACCGCAGATGATAGGCCGCTTGCGGACCGGCACTCCGCGCGCAGGAAAGGATGAGGCGGTTGCCCGCCACCGACAGACCGAGGATGTCCTCGGCCTCGGGCCATTGCAGCGGGCGTTCCCAGAGGCGTTTTCCAGAGGCGGCATCGATGCAGACCACCGCTGCTTCCTCCAGGATCGCCGCGCAGGTCAACCGCCCGGTACGATCCGCACGGGCCTTCGTCCCCCGCGCTTCCACGGCAAAAAGCCGGTCTCCAGAGGCACACAGCGTCGCATTCACCCAGGCGCCTTCCGTCGCCACCACCCATCGGGCGGTGCCGTCGTCCTCATTCAGGGCGAACAGTGTCCGCGAACACACCAACGGCCGGCCGGAACGGTATTCCAGGTCGACGAGATCGTATTCCTTGCGCGTGCGCGCCGCCGTGGGGCGCATGGAACTGCCAAGGATCCGACCGCCCTCCCGGGCCACCCACCCCCAGTGGTCGTCGGCCGCGATCCGACCGGGCGCGGGCATCCGACGGGCAACTGTTCCGCTGCGGGCGTTGATCTCCCAGAGGTCGGTGTTCACCGCGGCCCAGACGCGTGAGGCGGACTCATTCAGCACCACGTATCCGGCATCATACGGCATCGCGTACCGCATCGATTCGGGGAGTGCGATCTGCCACCGGACGGTTCCGTTGCGGGCATCGGTGCCGATGAGGCCGTTCTCGGCGATGGTGACGATCAATCCGCCCGAAACGAGGGGCGCATGGCCTCGGGTGTGGCGATCGGGAATCCGCTCCGGACCGTGGCCGCCGAACCATTGGAGCCGTGGAGCGCCCTGGAGTGATTGGGCGGTGGCGCAGGTGTTGGCGGCGTTCCCGTACTGGTGGGTCCAGCGGCCTGTGCCAGCCACAGGAGCCCCCGGGATCGGCTGATCCTGGAGCACGATCACGCCGGAAGGAGCTGGGCAGGCGATCCGTTGCGCTTCCGCCACGGAAAGCGTCGAACCCACCACGGCATTGAAGAGGTGATCGGCAACCGGGACGGTCTCTCCTTTGCCCAGTCCAACCACCGCCGTGCGGGACCCCAACCACCCTCGGGCATGCAGGTGGCGACGTGCGTCGTCGACGGCGTGGGTGGGGACGGCGAGCACCCAATGGAGTTCGTCGTAGGCCAGCAGCGCGGGAAGCGTCGTATCGTCCGCGATCGGTCCCGAAGGTTGGTAAAATCCCCAACCGCGCGGCGAGGGGAGCTGGCTGAGGGCGATGGCGAGGTTGTTGCCGAGGGGTTCGATCGTCGTCGCGGCGGTGGTTTGCGGCGGTTGGGCGGTTGCCGTCGGAACAGGTTCGCGGGCAACGAACGCCGTGATCCGCCCGCTGGTGGTCGAGACCGCCAGGGTTTGGGCGTCGGCGGCGAGGGCAGCAACCGGCCCATCCACGGTGAGGATCGGCCCGGGTTCACCCGTTTCGGCGCGGAGGACCTGGACCGTGTTGCTGACCCCGAGGAAGACGTTGGAACCCGCCACGATCAGCGCTCCGGCGCCCGGCACGCTCCGCTTCCATCGGGTCGCCTCCACCAGGTCCCCCTTGGAACGGCGCAGGCGTTCGCGGTCCAGGGCCAGGATCTCGCGCTCGTTCACGAGGTAACTGGTGGTCGCCGTCACCGCGAGATGGCGGCCCGGATACGAAACGATCTTCCCCGCAGGCTTCCCGCCGGGCGCCGGCATTGCTGTGGAACCGGACGCAATCGCACCCGTTGCCCCCGGCCCCGCGAAGGTTTCATCCCCCGCAACGACGGCCAGCGTTCCGGTCGCCGAGCCCAGTTCGCGTCGGAACGTTCCATCCTTCCGCGAGTAAACACGCGGGGTCGCACGGCCATTGGGAACGATCAGGTCGGGACCCGCCTCCACCAGATAGCCCTGTGGCGAAACATTCCCGAGAAGCCGACGCCACCGCAGCGCGCCATCCGCCAGGTCCAGCGCCACCAGATACGTGCCCTCCAACGGGAACAACCCGGCTGTGGCGTAGACCTGTCCGTCGGACACCAGCAGTCCCGAGCGCACCGGATGCGGGCTGATCAGGCGGCCATTGCCGCTGATCCAGGGTTGGTCGGGGCCGACACGCACGGCCCAGAGTTGGGCTCCGTCCGCCATCCGGAGCGCGCGGATCCATCCGTCGTCGGCCCCCACCACGACGCGGTCCCCGGAAACGACGGGCGCGTATCGGACCGGCCCGCCGCAGAGGTGGGTCCAGCGGGTTCGGCCAGTGAGGCGGTCGACGCACCGCACCTCGTCACGGGTCGTGGCGAAGAGGATGGAATCGCCGGCCAGGATGGGGTGCGGGGCCAGGTCGTCTGCCGCGCGGGAGACGAACGGTTGGTCGATCTTCTGCCACAGGCTGCCCCGCGCTTCTCCCGCCCACGCAGGGGCGGGCTTCCCCGATTCCACCGACCACGCGGCGACCAACGCTTCGGTTGGTGGGCCGACGTCCACGGCAGCGGTCCGACCGTTGTTGCCGCGTGCGGCCACCCAGTCCGCATGCACCTCCCCCACCAGGGCCAACCCGATCAGCACCTGGGAAAGGGATCGTAAGGTGCGGTGGGCGGTGGGGCGGGAGGTCATGGCAGGTCAGTAAATGAATTCCTCCGCGATTTCCCACCAGCCATCGACCATCTCGACGGAGGCGTCGAGCTCGGCGAGTCGCTCCTCGAAGGCATCCATGGCCTTTCGGCCAGTGAGCGTCAGGGAGATTTCCAGCAGGTTGCCGGCGTACAGCAGGAAACGTTCGAAGTCCGGTGCGAGCAACGCGGGCGGTTCGTCCGCATCGAACAGGTGGAAGGACAGGACCGTGCCTTCGGGCAGTTGGGAACCGCGGCAAGCCACGACCACCCGTTCGCTGTCGCTGACCCCGATCTGCATCAATCCTTCCTCGGACAGGCGCGCCTGTGCGGGGTTGTCAGCCGAATTGGCCCGGCTCAGCGCCTCGACCAAGGAACCGCGCGAAGACATCGGGCTCAGCGAAAACCCGGCGATCCGGACGCCCAGCAGGCGGAACTGGCGTGCGCAACGCAGGTACGACTCGGGGAGCGTAGGAAGGTTTTGGACCAGCGTGGCAGCCTCGGCATCCGTGAGTCCCGGGCCCGAAAGGACGCATTCCGCCCCGAAGGCGGGATCCTCACGTCCCAGGCGGCGGGTGAATGCTTCCAGTTCAGCAAGAGTTCCGATCACAAAGGAAGGCTAGCGGGCCACCGGCATGAACCAAGGCGAATCCCCCGCTCGACACCCCGCCCCGGGTCTGGCTTCCTCGACAGGATTTATTGCGGACGCATGAACGCTGAATTGCTGACACGGGCCAAGACGCTGGGTTTCTCCGATCGCCAGATCGCGCACCTCACCAAGACCACGGAGGACGCGGTCCGCGCGCGCCGTAAGGAGATGGGCCTCGTGCCGAGCTATCGGCTCGTGGACACCTGTGCCGCCGAGTTCGAGGCCTACACGCCGTATTACTATTCCACCTACGATCGCGGCGATGACGAGGTCCGGGTCTCCCCCAACCGCAAGGTGATGATCCTTGGCGGCGGCCCGAACCGTATCGGCCAGGGCATCGAGTTCGATTACTGCTGCGTGCACGCTGCCTTCGCCCTCAAGGAGGACGGGTTCGAGACGCTGATGGTGAACTCCAACCCGGAGACGGTCTCCACCGACTACGACACCAGCGACCAGCTGTTCTTCGAACCGCTGACCCTCGAGGACGTGCTCCACATCTACGAGCGCGAGAAATGCTGGGGAGCCATCGCCCAGTTCGGCGGCCAGACCCCGCTCAACCTCGCCCTCGCCCTCAAGAAGAACGGGGTCAACATCATCGGAACGTCCCCCGAAAGCATCGAGATCGCCGAAGACCGCAAGCTGTTCGCCGCGATGCTTGATCGGTTGGCCATCCCGCAGCCCCAGAATGGCTTGGCCACCAACGAGTCCGAGGCCCTCGCCATCGCCCGGCGCATTGGATATCCGGTTCTCGTCCGGCCCTCCTTCGTCCTCGGCGGTCGCGCCATGCAGATCGTCTACTCCGACGGCGAACTGCAGCACTACATGCGCGTTGCCGTGGAGGCCTCGCCCGAGCGCCCCGTGCTGGTCGACAAGTTCCTGGAAGACGCCACCGAGGTGGATGTCGACTGCATCACCGATGTCGGCCAGTTCGCCGATCCGAAGGACGGGACGATCGTCATCGGCGGCATGCTGGAGCACATCGAGTTTGCCGGTGTCCACTCCGGCGACGCGGCCATGGTCCTGCCGCCGCACACGCTTTCGAAGGACGTTATCGATACCATCCGCCGCTACACGCACGCCATGGCCACCGAGCTGAAGGTCATCGGCCTCATGAACGTGCAGTACGCCGTGAAGGGCGACGTGGTCTACGTCCTCGAAGTCAATCCGCGTGCCTCCCGGACGGTTCCCTTCGTTTCGAAGGCCATTGGCCGTCCCTTGGCCAAGCTGGCTGCGAAGGTCATGGCCGGAAAGACCCTCAAGGAACTCGGGTTCACCGCCGAGATCTGGCCCCCCTACTGGGCGGTCAAGGAGTCGGTCTTCCCGTTCAACAAGTTTCCTGGCCAGGACATCATCCTGTCCCCCGAGATGCGTTCCACCGGCGAGGTCATGGGACTCGATCACGACCTCGGCGTTGCCTACGCCAAGGCCCAGATGGCCGCCAACTCGCCCTTGCCCCTCAAGGGCCGCGTCTTCATCTCCGTGGGTGATCCCCACAAGCCGTTCGTCGCCGAGGTCGCCCGCCAGTACGTCGAACTGGGCTTCGAACTGGTCGCCACCAACGGCACCGCCTCCATCCTCGAAGCCGCCGGCTTCAAGGTGCAGCGCATCCTGAAGATCGGCGAGGGACGTCCCACCGCGGTCGACCTCCTGAAGAACAAGGAACTCCAGCTGGTCATCAACACCCCCAGCGGTTCCGCTCCCCGGGCCGACGAAGTCCGCATCCGCACCACGGCCGTCATGACCGGCACTCCGATCATGACCACCCTCAGCGGAGCCCGCGCCGCCGCCATGGGCATCGCGGCCCTGCAGAAGTCCGGTTACTCCGTCCGCACGGTCCAGGAATACCACTGAGGACTCGGGGAAACGGCCTCATCGGGGCTTAGTCGGCCCCGGTGACCGGGTGCATCCTGACACTGCCTCCTTTTGGAAAGGTTTCGGGGTGGCGATGTCCTCATCGCCTTGGGAAAGGCTTTGGAGCGGCGACGAGGACGTCGCCACCCCGTTCCATGTGGGCCGGCGTCAGGGCGGCCCGGAATCGTACGCACTCGTACTAAATGATTGCCTGACTCCCGGCGCACCGCCATGGTTCGCGGCATCGTCAGGCCTTTCCCGCCATGAATGTCTCCAACCTCTTCCGCTCCGCCCTGCCCGTCCTGCTCGGCTCCTTTCTGGCTCAGGCCGCACCTGTCCAGGGATGGTTGAACTGGCGGGGACCCCTCCACGATTCCGTCTCTGCCGAGAAGGGCCTGCCCACGGCCATCAAGGCCTCCGAGGCGCTCTGGTCCACCGAATTTCCCGGGCAAAGCACCCCGGTCATCGCCGACGGGCGGTTGTTCATCAACGGGTACCTTGGGGAAGGCGCTGAACTCCAGGAAGCGGTCCGCTGCTTCGATGCCGCCACGGGCAAGCTGATCTGGGAACACCGCGAATCGGACTTCCTTTCGGACACCATCTACCTCCGCTACGCGACCTCGTCCCCGACGGTGGATCCCGAGACCGGCAACGTCTATGTGCTGTTCACGCAGGGGTTGCTGTGCGCGTTCACGCCCGACGGAAAGCTGATGTGGAAGCACTCCATGATGGAGGAGTTCGGCCGGCTGACCTTTCCCAACTCGCGCACGGCGTCGCCCTCCGTGGACCGGGAATTGGTGATCACCCGCGGCATCACGAGTTCGTGGGGGGCACACGGCCCCGCGGGCGACCGTTTCTACGCGTTCGACAAGAAGACCGGTGAGTTGGTGTGGAGCGCGGCTCCCGGCGACCGCCCTCAGGACAACACGTTTTCGAATCCCTACTTCGACGTCTGGGGTGGAAAACGGGTGCTCTACAGCGCCGGCGGCGACAGCACGCTTCTGGCGTTGAATGCCCGCACGGGCGAACCCCTCTGGCGTTTCTCGTTTGCCAAGGCGGGAGCCAAGGGCGGCATCAACGCAGCGCTCGTAAAGAGCGGCGACAACCTGATCGCCACCCACGAGTCCGAGAATCTGGATTCCTCCGAGATCGGACGCATGGCGGCCTTCCGCATTCCCCGTCCGGACGAGGTCAAGCCGACGAACGCCATCATTCCGCACGTGTTCCCGCCGAAAACCTTCGAGGTCTGGCGCAACGGGGTCGGGTCGCTGGCCAGCTCGCCCGTGGTCGTGGGCAACCGGATCTACGAGGTCAATGGCACCGGCGAACTCTGTTCCGTGGCCGCCACCACCGGCCGCGTCCTGTGGAAGAAGAAGATCGGCATCGAACAGCGCCAGAGCACGCCCTTCTACGCCGACGGACTGCTTTACGTCGCGATGTACGTCACGATGAAGGACGCGGCCAGCGCCACCTCCACGGATGCCGACAGCGTCTCCAACGGCGACCTGATCGTGCTCCGGCCAACGGATGATGGTGCCGAGGAAGTCAGCCGGACGCAGCTGGTGGGACGTTGCTTTGGTTCGCCGATCGGATACGCAGGCCGCTTGTATGTGCAGACGGACAAGCGGTTGTACGCGTTCGGCAAGGTGGCTCCGGCTCCCGCGGCGGTGGCCTTGGCCGAATGGCCGAAGGCGGGCGCGGCGAAGCAGTTGCAGGTCATCCCCTACGAGTTCCTGATCCGTCCCGGACAGACCCAGGAGTTCCGCATCCGGGCGCTCGACGCGAACGGCTTCACGGTGGAGGAAAGCGTGGATCCCAAGTCGCTGACCTGGGAACCGTATGTGCCGCCGACGGCGTTGGTGCGCGCCTTTGCGAGCGCGAAGTTCGACAGCGCAGGCCGGTTGGTGGCGATGCCCTCCACCGTGGCCTCGGCAGGCCAGTTCAAGGCGACCCTGAAGCGTGCCGACGGCACCGAACTGGTCGGATTCGTGAAGGGACGCATCCTTCCGGCACCGCCGTTGAAGTTCGATTTCCAGCAGTTCGCGCTGACGAACAAGACGACGAACACGATGGAGCCGCCGACGGATTTCGCCTACCCGCCGCTCTCGTGGAATTCCGCGCGTTTCCGGTTTGAGGTGCGCGCGAAGGAGCTCGACGGCGTGGCCACCAACGCGGCGTTGGTGAAGACGATCGACAACAAGCTGTTCCAGCGCGGACAGGTGTTCTTCGGGTTCCCGACGCTTTCGAATTACACGATCCAGGCGGATGTCCTGAGCGAAGGCAACGCCCGCAAGATGTCGGAGGTGGGCATCATCAACCAGCGCTACGCCATCATCCTCAAGGGCAACTCCAAGGAGATCGAGATCAACTCCAACCAGGAGCGGATCAAGACCAGCAAGCCGTTCAAGTGGTCCCCGAACACCTGGTACACCCTCAAGTCCCGCGTCGACATGTTGCCGGACGGCACCGCCGTGGTGATGGGGAAGGCGTGGAAGAAGGGTGATCCCGAGCCCGATGGCTGGCTGATCACCTTCAACCACAAGAATGGCCATACCACCGGATCTCCCGGCCTGTTTGGCTTCTCGCCGCAGGAACAGCGGGTTGCCATCGACAACATCACCGTCACTTTGAACTGAACGCGCGTCCTGCAACTCCGAGCCTACGCATCTGATGAAATCGATTCCCATCCTGACCGTGGCCCTCGTGGCCGCGGGTGTCGTTTCCCGCGCCGAAGATTGGCCCCAGTGGGGCGGCAACGACCCCGGCCGCAACATGTACTCCGCGGCCAAGGGCATGCCCGACTCATTCGATCCCGGAAAGCTGAAGTCCGGCACCGAGGAGATCGACCTGGCCACGACCAAGAACGTGAAGTGGGCGGTCAAGCTGGGCTCCCAATCCTACGGCAACCCCGTGGTCGCCGGCGGAAAGGTGTTCGTCGGCACCAACAACGAATCGCCGCGCGACAAGCGCCATGTCGGGGATCGCTCGGTGATGATGGCCTTCGACGAGAAGACCGGTGCGTACCTCTGGCAGCTCATCGTGCCGAAGCTCAAGTCCGGCAAGGTGAACGACTGGGAAAACCTCGGCATGCTGGCCGCGCCGCTGGTGGTCGGGAACAGGCTCTATGTCGTGACCTCCCGCTGCGAGGTGCTCTGCCTCGATACCGAGGGCCAGAAGAACGGCAATGACGGCGACTACAAGGACGAGGCCGCCTACATGTCGAAGGACACGCCCAAGGAAGGCTCGCCTGTCGAACTCGGCCCACAGGATGCCGACATCCTCTGGCGCTACGACATGATGGACGAGCTGGGTGTCTTCCCGCACAACGCCTCCAACTGCTCGGTCATCCTCGTCGACGGCCTCCTCTACGTCTGCACCTCCAACGGACAGGACTGGACGCACGTCAACATTCCCTCCCCGAATTCCCCGAGCTTCATCGCCCTGGATCCCGCCACGGGCAAGCTGATGGGCGAGGACAACGCCGGCGTCGGGCCCCGCATCTTCCACGGCCAGTGGACCTCGCCGGCCGCCGGCAAGGTGAACGGCAAATGGCAGATCTTCTTCGGTGGCGGCGACGGCGTGGCCTACGCCCTGGATGCCAAGCCCCAGAAGGGCAATGGCGCGGCGATCGTTCCCGTGCTTCCGGGCGCGGATCCGGGTCTGACCGAGGACGCCGAGAACTCTTACCTCCGCAAGGTCTGGTGGCTGGACATCAACCCGCCCGACTACAAGGCGAAGGATGGAAAGCCGTTCAAGTATCCCGCCGCCGAAGGTCCCAGCGAGATCAACTCCACGCCGGTCTTCTACAAGAACCGCGTTTACGTCGCCTCCGGCCAGGATCCCGAGCACGGCGAGGGCGTCGGCCGTCTCGTGTGCATCGATCCCACCAAGACCGGTGACATCACCAAGAGCGGTGTCCTCTGGGAGTACAAGGGCATCAAGCGCTCGATCTCGACGGTTTCGATCGATCCCGCCACCGGCCTGCTCTTCATCGGTGACTTCTCCGGGTTCGTGCATTGCCTCGATGTCGAGACCGGCAAGCTCCAATGGGTCTACGACATGAAGGCCCACATGTGGGGTTCGACCTTCGTCGTGGATGGCAAGGTCTATGTCGGGGACGAGGACGGCGACTTCGTGGTCCTGAAGGCCGACCGCACGATGAAGCTGATCAGCGAGACCAACCTCGGTGCGCCGGTCTACAGCACGCCGATCGTGGCCAATGGCACGATGTACGTCGGCAGCCAGACCCACCTGTTCGCGATCGCCTCCGGCGCCACGCCGACGGGAGTCGAGAAGCCGTCCGGTACCATCGAGATCAAGAAGTAAGCATTCAGGCGCCCGGAGCCCTGCTCCGGGCGCTCGATCCCTCCGTTTTCCAAAATCCAGATTCGAGTTACGATCCGCCCTCCTGAAGGAACAGATTATGCCGATCCCGACAGTCGCCGCCGAAACCGTTGCCGCCGCGAAGGCCCAGCTGGAAACCCACCTCCGCGAGATCATCCAGTGGCATTTCAGCCCTGAAACCGGGTGCCCGTTCTGGTTGGACTGGGCCGCGAAGAACTTTGACCCCCGCAAGGAGGTGAAGACCGTGGACGACCTGCTGAAGTTCCCGCACTTCCAGGACGAATTCCTCCGCGACCTCCAGCCCGAGAGCTGGGTTCCCGCCGCCTTCAAGGGGCAACCGTTCAACATCTTCGAGACCGGTGGAACCACCGGCATGCCCAAGCAGCGCATCGGCTGGAATGACTACAAGGTCGATTACTCCGAGTTCAGCGAGAAGATCAACGACGCCCATTTCCCGCGCGGCGGCGCCTGGCTGATGATGGGACCCACCGGTCCCCGACGCCTCCGTCTCGCCATCGAGCACCTGGCCAATGTCCGCGGCAGCTCCTGCTACTTCATCGACCTGGATCCCCGCTGGGTGAAGAAGGTCCTCGCCGCCAAGAAGTACCAGGAGGCCAAGGACTACATGGTCCATGTCGTCGACCAGGCCGCCACCATCCTCAAGAACCGCAAGGTCACCGGCCTGTTCACCACGCCCAAGCTCCTCGAAGCCCTCGCCGAGAAGGTCAACCTCTGGGACGCCGGCATCCGCGGCGTGTTCTGCGGCGGCACCTCGATGAAGCCCCAGGAGGTCCGCTACCTCGTCGAGGAACTCCTCGAAGGACGCATCGGATTCTACCCGACCTACGGCAATACCCTGATGGGTCTGGCCGCCAGCGTTCCGCTGCAGCCCGAGGACCAGTTCTCGGTCACTTATTACGCGCCGCAGCCCCGGGCGATCCTCCGCGTCGTGAACCCCAACCAGACCAACGAGACCGTCGAGTACGGCCAGTTCGGTCGGGTCGAACTCACCACGCTGACGAAGGAGTTCTTCATGCCGCGCTTCCTCGAACGCGACGAAGCGATCCGCCGCGCCCCGCGTCCGCCCTATGCCTGGGATGGCGTTGGCGACGTCCGCCCCTTCGGAGCGATGGAGAAGAACATCGTCGAAGGCGTGTACTGAGGGGAGTTCCCCAGTGGCCAGAAGCCTCCGAACGTAGCAGTCGACGTGAGGAGGCTGTGGAAGATGCCCCGGGTTGAAGTTTCACGTCTGAAACCTGAACCACTGCCTCGTGACCTCGTCAGCTACCAACGTAGCAGTCGACGTGAGGAGGCTGTGGAAGATGCCCCGGGTTGAAGTTTCACGTCTGAAGCCTGAACCACTGCCTCGTAACCTCGTCAGCTACCAACGTAGCAGACGACGTCAGGAGGCTGTGGAAGATGCCCCGGATTGAAGTTTCACGTCTGAAGCCTGAACCACTGCCTCGTGACCTCGTCAGCTACCCACGTAGCAGTCGACGTCAGGAGGCTGTGGAAGATGCCCCGGGTTGGAGTTTCACGTCTGAAGCCTGAACCACTGCCTCGTAACCTCGTCAGCTACCCACGTAGCAGTCGACGTCAGGAGGCTGTGGAAGATGCCCCGGGTTGGAGTTTCACGTCTGAAGCCTGAACCACTGCCTCGTAACCTCGTCAGCTACCCACGTAGCAGTCGACGTCAGGAGGCTGTGGAAGATGCCCCGGGTTGAAGTTTCACGTCTGGAGCCTGAACCACTGCCTCGTGACCTCGTCAGCTACCAACGTAGCAGACGACGTCAGGAGGCTGTGGAAGATGCCCCGGGTTGGAGTTTCACGTCTGAAACCTGAACCACTGCCTCGTGACCTCGTCAGCTACCAACGTCAGGAGGCTGTGGTGTAGCGCGTGCCCAAGGGTCCGGCGGGTGGGCGACGAGGACGTCGCCACCCCGGCTTCAAGGGCAGGGAAGGAAACTCCTCAACGCACAAAGCTCGCCCGCCGGCCGGGGCCATCGAGGGTCAGGCGGCCGGACAGGAACGGCGCGTTGCCCACCACGCCATCGACGGTTGCGAGGCGTTCATGGATCCGGATTTCGCGCGTGAGCGTGGCCTGTGGAACCTCGAAGTGATGGCCCGCAAAGTGAAAGAGGAAGGGGCGCGCACGACGGGGCCAACGCACCCGGAACGAATGCATCCCGAAGGTGATGCCCGGCGACCAGGAGAAGCGGAACTTCGACAGGTCCACCTTGGACGCGAGGATGTCCGCGTTCCGGTTCAATTCGAGCCCGAAGGTTCGGGACGCGAATCCCGTGTCGAGGAACAGGTCGAGCGGTTGTCCGGAACCACTGGTCACGGCGATCACCGGCATCTGGCGTCCAGACAGATTGGGTTCAGTCGCTTCTCGTGCCGACGCCATCCCGGTGCTGTCCGGCTTCCGCAACTGCATCCTTCGCGCCGGAAAGTCCCAGGTCACGACCAGGTCGCGCAGCACGTCCCACCCGAGCACTCCGTCGATCGGGCCCGCCAACTTCCGGAGCAATCGCGGCGGTGAACTCACAACCGGAAGGTTGCGCACGGTCAATCCACCCACCTCCAACACGCCGAGGCGCGCCAACCGCCCCTCGCTGTCGGAATCGTTCGAATCCGACATCCGGATGATCTCGTCCGTCATGGTCACCCCTGCTTCCCGCGCGAAGTCCGCCGTGACGAATGTGAGCGAGAATCCGGTATCGACCAGGAGGCGCACCGGTCGTCCTTCCATCCGCGCCTCGATGATCACCAGCTGATCCCGTTGGAGCGTGAATGGGATGGGCGGTGTATCCGCGGTGAACTCGAGGGACCGTGCCGGAAACGCGGCCATCGTCCGCGCATACTTGAGCCGGGCGGAGTGCGACTCCTGCAACCCAAGCCGGGGATACCAGGCCGCGGCCTCGTCCCAGTTCCCGGATTCCTCGAGCGCCTGCAGCAGGAGCATCTTCCGCTGGTTCGGTGTCAGCTTCGGCCAGTCCCCTTCCAGCACCTTCTCGAAGGCGGAGACCGCGGCCTGGGTGTCCCGGTTCCAATAGGCCTCACGCCCTTCGATGAAGCGTTGCGCGACGGGATGGGTCACCCGGCTGGCTTCGGACGGAACCAGGTGCAGATCGCCGCGATCTGCGGGAAGAGGGCGGAGTCTGGCAGGTTCTGCATCCGGAGGCCCCCCGGGCGTCACCCGGGGAACCGGTTGCGAAGCACACGACGCCAGCACCAGCACCAGCCCGATCAGGAGCCATCGCGGATTCATCCGGGGTGCGTGCATGGAGGGACGTCGCGGGTTCCCGGGGTGCCTTAGCGGACCCCGAGCAGTTCGACCTCGAAGATGAGCGTGGCCCGGGGCGGGATCACGCCGGGATACCCGCGTTCCCCGTAGGCGAGGTGATAGGGAATCGTGAGCTTCACCTTGTCGCCGACCTTCATCTTCGCCACGCCCTGGTCCCATCCGGCAATCACCTGGCCGATGCCCAGGGTGAACTCGAAGGGCTCGTCCCGGTCCACCGAGCTGTCGAACTTCGTGCCGTCCGTCAGCGTTCCGGTGTAGTGGACGGTCACGGTGGATCCCTTCTTGGGGGAGGCTCCCGTTCCGGACTTCAGGACTTCGATCTGCAATTCCTCATTTGCCATCCGCGTACCCCATCACTCCCGTCCCCCGGGGTCAACCGGGGGAACGTTCGATGTTTGAGGACACCTGAAACTCCCGCCCTACTTGGACCGTTGCATCCGAAAGGGTCCGGCGTAGCGTGCGGCATGCGCGTGTTTCCCCGCCTTCAGGTCTTCGCGTTGTCTGCCGCCCTCCTTGGGTCCGCCGCCGGACCCAGCTCGCTGTTGGCCGCCTCGCCCACCGCCATCGAGGTCGCCCGTCAGCTCAACGAGGCGTTCGTCGACGTCGCCAAACGGGGCACCGCCTCGGTCGTGGTCGTGCAGGTCTCCCAGAAACTCGAAACCCTCGCCGGGAAGTCCGACCATCCCTTTCTGAAGCAGATGCCCGAGGAGATGCGCGAGCAGTTCGAGGAGCATCTCCGGAAAGAGCGCGAACGCCAGGAACGGGAAGGACCCAGCTACAACGGCGAGGGGTCGGGCATCATTTACCGCGAGGACGGCTTCATCCTCACCAACGCCCATGTCGTCGAGAACGCCGACCGCATCCGGGTGAAGCTCCATGATGGACGCGAGGTGGAGGCCGAAGTCCGCGGGCAGGATCCCGAGTCCGACATCGCCATCCTGAAATTGAAGGAGTCGGTTACCGGGCTGCAGCCGGCGCGGTTTGGCAACTCCGACAACGTCCGCGTCGGTGAGTTCGCCATCGCCATCGGTGCGCCGTACGAACTCGAATATTCCGTCACCTTCGGCCACATCTCCGCCAAGGGCCGCGCCGGCCTCAGCCGGTTGCTGATGGACGAGGATTTCCTCCAGACCGACGCCAACATCAACCCCGGCAACAGCGGGGGGCCACTGCTCAACCTCGAAGGAGAGGTCGTCGGGGTGAATTCCATGATCCGTGGCGTGGGTACCGGCATCTGCTTCGCCATTCCCGCCAACCTCGCCCGTGAGGTCGCCGACCAACTGGTGGACACGGGTCGGTTCCAGCGCTCATGGCTCGCCGTGGGGATCGTCGGCATCCGCGAGGATGAACGCCTCCGGGCCCGCTTCCCCGGAATGACCAATGGCGTCTTCGTCGATCAGGTCCCCTCCAGCGGACCCGCACGCCGGGCCGACCTCCGCCGCGAGGACATCATCACGACCATCGAAGGCCGCCCCGTCGCCACCGTCAACCAACTGCGCCGGCTCGTGACCCGACGCCGCCCGGGATCCGAGATCCACATCGAGTTCCTGCGGGACGGCAAGCCGCTCACGGCCAAGCTCACGACCGATGCCATGCCTGAACTGGCCGAGCGGAATGGACTCTTCGATCCGCGCATTGCCCGTGGCCCGCGCAGGCCGGACCCAGAGGTCGAGCCAGAAGCCGAACCCGGCGCAGAATACGGGTTGGTGGTCCGCGCCCCGGATCAGGAACTCACCGAGAAGTACAAGCTCGGGAAGACGGCCGGCGTGGTGGTTACCGCCGTCGATGCCGACAGCCAGCTCGCGGAATATGGATTCCAGGTCGGCGACCTGATCTTCGAGGTCGACAAGAAGCCCGTGAAGACCTCCGCCCAGTTCGCCGAGATCCTCAAGGACGCCACCGCGAAGAAGAAGTTCACCGTGCGATACCAACGTTCCGGCGAGAAGCTCTCCGCCGTCGTCCTCAACGAGTCGGGGTCAACGAAGGATAAGCCCAAAAGGTAGTCTGTAGCTGACGAGGTCACGAGGCAGTCCGGGGGAGAGTTCCAAGTTGGAAGGTTCAAGTTCCAAGCACGCCGGGTGAGGGCACCCGGCCTTCAGATTCAGGGCTTCAAACTCCCCCCTCCCTGCCCTAGGTTCCGTTACGACGCGGTGCGACTTCCGCCCCCGCCCTTCGCGTCATCCCTCCCCGAACGGAATGAACTCCCTCATCTCCACATTGGAGCAACAACCCGTCGCCTACGCCGTGCTCACGCTGGCTTTGGTGGCGGTTGCGGGACTCCTGTTTGGATCCATCCGCATCCGCGGACTCAGCCTCGGCAGCGCCGGGGTCCTGTTCGCAGGCATCGCCGCCGGACACGTCGGCATCCACATCGAGGAACCCATCCGCGAGTTCGTGAAGGAATTCGGACTGATCCTCTTTGTCTTCACCATCGGGTTGCAGCTCGGGCCCGGCTTCTTTGCCTCCATGCGCAAGGAAGGTCTCCGGCTCAACGCGCTCGCCGCCGCGGTCGTCGTCATGGGCGGCGGTATTGTCATCGGTGCGGTCCTGCTCGGGTTGGGACCGTTTGCCGGATTGGGCCTCTTCTCCGGGGCCACCACCAACACTCCGTCCCTCGGTGCCGCCCAGCAGGCGCTCGCCACGGTGCCCGGCATGACCCCCGACCAACGCGCCATCCCGGCACTGGCTTATGCGGTCGCGTATCCCATCGGGATCGTTGGCATCATTTCAGCCCTGATCCTTCTCCAACGCGTGCTGAAGATTGATCCGGCACGCGAGGTCGCCGAGTTCGAGGCCGCCCAGAAGAAGGGCATCGATCCCCTCGAACGCCGCGCACTTCTCGTCGAGAACCGGAACCTCGCCGGCCTCGCCCCGGCCGCCATTCCCGGCCTGCACGAAACCGGGGTCGTCCTTTCCCGCGTGCAGTCTCCTGAGGGTCATGTCCAGGCCGCCACCTCGGCCACGAAGATCGAGACCGGCAGCATCCTGCTCGCCGTCGGCACGCGGTCCGGGCTCGACCAGTTCGAGCGGGTCGTGGGTCGACGCACCGATGCTGACCTGATGCGTGCGCAGGCGGTGGTTTCACATCGACGGGTGGTGGTCACCCGCAAGGAAATCCTCGGGAAGACCCTCGCTGAGCTTGGCCTGGAGGCCTTGCACGGCGTGATCATCAGTCGCGTCTCGCGTGCCGACCTGGAAATGACCGCGGTGCCCGACGTCCGACTCCAGTTCGGCGACGTCCTCAACATCGTCGGTGAACCCCAGGGATTGGATCGGGCGGCCGAGCGCGTGGGCAACTCGGCCAAGGCGCTTCAGCACACGCAGTTCACGCCCATCTTTGTCGGGATCGCGCTCGGGGTCCTTGTGGGTCTGCTGCCGGTGGCAATTCCAGGACTGCCGGTGCCAGTGCGCCTGGGACTGGCTGGGGGGCCGCTGATCGTGGCGATCCTGCTGAGCCGGTTGGGGCACTTTGGCGGACTGGTCTGGCACATGCCGGCGGCGGCAAGCGTGGCCTTCCGGGAACTGGGCATCACGCTGTTCCTGGCGTGTGTCGGATTGAAGGCCGGCGAGAAGTTCGTGAAGACGGTCCTGACCCCCGAGGGCCTGTCGTGGCTGGGAATCGCCGTCCTGATCACGCTGGTGCCGATGCTGGCAGTCGGGCTCTTTGGGCGCCTGGTGTGGAAGCTCAACTTCATGACCCTTTCCGGCCTGCTCGCGGGAAGCATGACGGACCCGCCCGCCCTGGCGTTCGCCGCGGCCGTCGCCAAATCGGACGCGCCCCACGTCTCCTACGCCACGGTCTATCCCCTGACGATGCTGCTGCGGATCGTCACGGCGCAGGTGCTGGCGTTGTTGCTGACGCAGGCGTAGGGAGTGAGGGGGGCGGCAGCTTCCGGGACGGGGATCTTGATCCCTTCAACCGGCCCTCAAGCCGCCGGGCGCTTCGCGGTTCCGCGCACCTTCACCACCACCGAAACCACGAAGCCCGCGAACAGGAATCCGCCGACCGCCCAAGCGGGCGCCAACGCGCTCCCGGTTGCCCAGATGGCCAGCGCGCTCACCGCTGGCCCGCCAAAGATCCCGCACCCGATGAAGGCCTCGTGCACGCCGCCGTGCTCCCCCTTCGTCTCTGACCCATCCATCGTGTAGAACAGCGACGAGTAGTAGAGCACCGCGCTCGCCCATCCCAACGCCACCTGCGCCACCACGAGCACCCACGTCGACGGCGCCAGCACCACGCCCACGAACCCCGCCAGCAACAGCAGCAATCCGCTCGCGAACCATCCGAAGCGGTAGTGCCACCCCGTCCACTTCCACAGCACCGCGAACGCCACGGCCCGCGCCACGAACCAGACCGACATCAGCTGCCCCATCCGTTCCACGTCCTGCCCCAACCGCACCGACAGCGCCGGCACGATCGCCAGCACCGTGTTGATCGCCATGTAATTGAACGGATTCCCCAACCACGCCAACTGCTTGAAATAACCCACCCCCTCCACCGTAGCCGTCGACGTGAGGAGGCGTCCGTCTTCCCCCGCCGTAGCCGTCGACGTCAGGAGGCGTCCCTCTTCCCCCACCGTAGCCGTCGACGTGAGGAGGCGTCCCTCTTCCCCCACCGTAGCCGTCGACGTGAGGAGGCGCCCCTCTTCCCCCACCGTAGCCGTCGACGTGAGGAGGCGCCCCTCTTCCCCCACCGTAGCCGTCGACGTGAGGAGGCGTCCCTCTTCCACCCATCGATCATGCTTCCTCGCCAATCCCGGCAGCGCCACCCACTGCGCCAGATGCACCAGCGCCGGCAGCCAGTACAGGCTCGCCGCGCCCAGCACCTTGTACAGCGTCCCGCCCACGAACACCCCCAGCGCCGCCGTCGCCGCCCAGGTGACATTGTAGACCCCCACCCGATCCGGCAGCCGTTCCTTCGATTCATGTTCGCTCACCAAGGCTTCGAGCATCGGCCACACGAAGCACATCGACGCCGTCCAGATCGCCACGCCGGCCACCTGCGCCCAAGCCGCCGGCACCAACCCCGCCAGGGCCACTCCTGCGAACTGTCCCCCGAAACCCACGTGCAACGACCGGAAGTAACCGAACCGTTGCCCGAATCGTCCGCCGTAGATCGAGCCCGGGATGTAGAGGAACCCGTGGACGACACAGAGCAGCAGCGTCTCCATGTCGGTGAACCCGGCCTCCCGACGCAACCGTTGCAGGACGTAATTGAAGAAATACGCCGTCGCGAAGGAGTTCAACCCCTCCAACACATAGTAGCCGCTCTTGCCTGGTCCTGTTCGCACGTGAAGTCCCCCGGCCCGGCCGTGGGGAGACGAAGTCAACGGACCGGACGCCCAACACGCAAGCACGCGGCCAACCAGGGGAGTTGCCAGTTCATTGAAGGCCGGGTGCCCTCACCCGGCGAGGACTTCAAACTGGGAGCTTCCCCGCCTTCCACAGCCTCCTTACGTCGTCTGCTACCTCCCCAACGGTACGAGGTCACGAGGCTGGGGATGGAGCTCCCAGTCCCCCATCTCCAGTGGCCCGTTTCATGAGAGCGGGTTCTGTCGCCCCGCTGGGGCTGGGGAGCCACAATCCACGGCCACCCACGGCTCACGCCGTGGGCTACTGTCTTTCGGCCCTCCGGGCCTGAGAAGGCCAGGCACGAGGTGCGGAGCACCGGCGGACGATAGCCCACGGCGTCAGCCGTGGGTTGAAGCGCTCGTTGAAGAACCAGCCCCGGAGGGGCGCAAGATTCCGTGAGGCGTCGAAAGGAAGAGGTGCGTCCGGGAAGGATTCCGATTCCGATAGGGACACCGATCCCGACGCGCATCGTTTCGCCGCGTGAGGGCACGCGGCCTTCAAGGAGGAGTTGCCAGTTTCCAGAGGCCAGTTGCCAGTTCCCTTGAAGGCTCACCCGGCGAGGACTTCAAACTGGGAGCTTCCCCGCCGTCCACAGCCTCCTTACGTCGTCTACCTCCCCAACGGTACGGGTCACGAGGCTGGGGATGGAGCTCCCAGTCCCCCATCTCCAGTGGCCCGTTTCATGAGAGCGGGTTCTGTCGCCCCGCTGGGGCTGGGGAGCCACAATCCACGACCACCCACGGCTCACGCCGTGGGCTACTGTCTTTCGGCCCTCCGGGCCTGAGAAGGCCAGGCACGAGGTGCGGAGCACCGGCAGACGATAGCCCACGGCGTCAGCCGTGGGTTGAAGCGCTCGTTGAAGAACCAGCCCCGGAGGGGCGCAAGATTCCGTGAGGCGTCGAAAGGAAGAGGTGCGTCCGGGAAGGATTCCGATTCCGATAGGGACACCGATCCCGACGCGCATCGTTTCACCGCGTGAGGGCACGCGGCCTTCAAGGGGGAGTTGCCAGTTTCCAGAGGCCAGTTGCCAGTTCCCTTGAAGGCCGGGTGCCCTCACCCGGCGAGGACTTCAAACTGGGAGCTTCCCCGCCTTCCACAGCCTCCTTACGTCGTCTGCTACCTCCCCAACGGTACGAGGTCACGAGGCTGGGGATGGAGCTCCCAATCCCCCATCTCCAGTGGCCCGTTTCGTGGGAGCGGGTTCTGTCGCCCCGCTGGGGCTGGGGAGCCACAATCCACGTCCACCCACGGCTCACGCCGTGGGCTACTGTCTTTCGGCCCTCCGGGCCTGAGGAGGCCAGGCACGAGGTGCGGAGCACCGGCAGACGATAGCCCACGGCGTCAGCCGTGGGTTGAAGCGCTCGTTGAAGAACCAGCCCCGGAGGGGCGCAAGATTCCGTGAGGCGTCGAAAGGAAGAGGTACGTCCGGGAAGGATTCCGATTCCGATAGGGACACCGATCCCGACGCGCATCGTTTCGCCGCGTGAGGGCACGCGGCCTTCAAGGAGGAGTTGCCAGTTTCCAGAGGCCAGTTGCCAGTTCCCTTGAAGGCCGGGTGCCCTCACCCGGCGAGGACTTCAAACTGGGAGCTTCCCCGCCTTCCACAGCCTCCTTACGTCGTCTACCTCCCCAACGGTACGAGGTCACGAGGCTGGGGATGGAGCTCCCAGTCCCCCATCTCCAGTGGCCCGTTTCATGAGAGCGGGTTCTGTCGCCCCGCTGGGGCTGGGGAGCCACAATCCACGACCACCCACGGCTCACGCCGTGGGCTACTGTCTTTCGGCCCTCCGGGCCTGAGAAGGCCAGGCACGAGGTGCGGAGCACCGGCAGACGATAGCCCACGGCGTCAGCCGTGGGTTGAAGCGCTCGTTGAAGAACCAGCCCCGGAGGGGCGCAAGATTCCGTGAGGCGTCGAAAGGAAGAGGTGCGTCCGGGAAGGATTCCGATTCCGATAGGGACACCGATACCGACGCGCATCGTTTCGCCGCGTGAGGGCACGCGGCCTTCAAGGGGGAGTTGCCAGTTTCCAGAGGCCAGTTGCCAGTTCCCTTGAAGGCCGGGTGCCCTCACCCGGCGAGGACTTCAAACTGGGAGCTTCCCCGCCTTCCACAGCCTCCTTACGTCGTCTGCTACCTCCCCAACGGTACGAGGTCACGAGGCTGGGGATGGAGCTCCCAATCCCCCATCTCCAGTGGCCCGTTTCGTGGGAGCGGGTTCTGTCGCCCCGCTGGGGCTGGGGAGCCACAATCCACGTCCACCCACGGCTCACGCCGTGGGCTACTGTCTTTCGGCCCTCCGGGCCTGAAGAGGCCAGGCACGAGGTGCGGAGCACCGGCAGATGGTAGCCCACGGCGTAAGCCGTGGGTTGAAGCGCGCGATGAAGAACCAGCCCCGGAGGGGCGCAAGATTCCGTGAGGCGTCGAAAGGAATGGGTGCGTCCGGGAACGATTCCGATTCCGATAGCATGGCTGCTCCGCGTGAGGGCACGCGGCCTACACCGGTTTCCGGATCCCAAGTGCCAGTACGGTTATTCCTGGATCAACCGGTAGAAGCGTTGGCGGGTGCCGATGGGGTCGCCGGGGAGCTTCGTGCCGAGGGTGCTTCCCGGGGTGGGAAGCGTCTCGGGTCCCCAGGGAGCGTCGGGGGCAAGCGTGGTGCTCGATTCGAGGGTGTAGACGCCCTCGGGATCGAAGGCAGCATCGATGATTGCCCGGCCTTCGCCATCGACCGCCAGGCTGCGGATCACAGGCGGCGTGTTGGTGGTGCCGAGGCGGATGCGGTAATCCTCGACCTCGCCATCATTGGCGAGACCGGTGGGCGTCAGGCCGCCGGTGGAACTGAGGCGGAATCGCGCAACGCTCGGACGGTTGGTGGCACCCGCCGGCACGGCGAAGGTCAGGAGGTTCAGGCCGTTGGTGACGCTCCGCGAGGTGAAGACCTGTTCCCCGGCATCGGCCCAGTCGCCGTCGGCGTTGTAGTCGATGAAGGCATCGAGGCGGGCGGAGGGCGCCACGGCGCGCACGCGGACTGCCACGGAGGCAGACTTCGACGCCACCACGCCGGTGAGGAACGCCACGCCGTCCTCGTCGTCGAGGCCGTTGAGGTCGTCGCCCAAGGCGAGGGCCGCAGGCTGGCCGTTTGGTTCGGAATCAATCCGCCGACCCAGGCGCAGGCCGGCAACGATCCGGTGGCGGGCGCCATTGCGTCCGGCAAGGGTGGGATAGGGCGCGTCGGGCGCATCCCCCCAATCAAGGCGGACGCCGGGTTGCACGGGCGTGTTGACCGGCGGCGTGGAGGGACCGTCGACGGCGAACGTGGGCGATTCGCCAATGAACCGGACGGGCGAACGGAACTCGGCGCGAACGACAAGCACCTGACCGGTGCAGGTCTGGCCTGAGGTTGGATGCGTCCAGGTGACCGGGGTGGCAAAGGCGATCCGCAGGAACAGCGCACGCGTCTTGATCCCCATGGCGGGCAGATGCGGCTGGATGGACACGATGCGGGCTGAGGCAGGAATCCGGCCGAGGGCTCCGTCCGGCAGGACAAAGCGGCAGGCCTGGGCACCGTCGCCGCCGAAGAGGATGGCCTCGACGGAACGCCAGTGGATCCCCTCGGATTCCATCAGCAACACGGCCGTGTTGTTCGTGCCCGGTCGTGAGCGGAACTGCGCTGCGATGGGACCCGCGGTGGTTCGACCCGCGAGGCGTGCGACAACGGCGCCTTCGGACGTTCCCTGCGGGGGAATGGTCGTGTCGGCAGGCTCCATCAGGAAGTCCCAGTCGGACACATTGAACTGGGCTACGGCTGCACTCGCGAGGATCTGCGCCACATCCGTGGAGCGTCGGACCCGGAGGTGCAGGCCGGGATCACCGGAAGGAACGCCATCGACCAGCGGACCGCGGGCAATGTTGAAGCCAGCGTCGCCGAAGCCGTTGCGGACGCCTTGGATTCGCTGACCGCCCGTGGCCGAGTAGGCGAAACCATCGCGGAGCAGGCCAGTTTTGCGGACGCGAAATGAACCTGCAGAACTCGAGCGGACACTCATCCGGCTGACGCGCGAAACCGAAGCGGTCGGATCGGCGGGCGCAATCACGACGGCGGTGACATTCGAGAGCGTGGTGCCGTTGGGCAGTTGGACGATCTTTGGCCAGGCCGTGAAGCCCTTCTCATCGCCCCCATCCCCTCCCGTGTCCTCGCCGCCCTCTTCTTCCCCACCCTCTCCGTCGTCGCCGCCGCCGCCGCTGACCACGTCGGTAACGACATCTGCGGCGACATCCGCGGTTTTGACGACGAGTGCGGCGAAGTCCTTGGCGGTGCCGACGGTCGCACGACCGAGGGCGAATGCGGAGGAGGCGACAAAGCTCCCGATGCTGGACGGGAGACCGGCAGGCGCGGCGGAGCGCGAACCGGCAACCCCGGCGGGCGGAATGCCGCGCAGGCGAATCTGGACAAGGTTGGAATAGAAGGCGGACCCGATGGGAATGCCTCCGGGCCCCAGGAACACGACCCGATTGGATCTGGATCCGGTCGGGGACGTGTCAGGAACGATCGTGAGTACGTTGTCGGCAAACGACAACCAGGCTACGGCGACGGGTTGGTTCGAGCTGGTGCCGACCGTTCCGAAGCCGCGAATGACCAGGCTCTCCGGGAAGCCGGTGGTGTCGGCTGCGATGCGGGCGAAGCGTCCAAGGCGTGTGCTGGAAGACGGACCGGAAGCGCCTTCTGATTCCTCGAGTCCGGCTTCGATGCCGTCGCTGTCGCCAGCGTCGAGCACCACACCATCCTCGCTGTCGCCATCGAGGGACACATCGAGCGCGCCGTCCTCGCCCTCCGCGACCACCGCATCGCCCTCGGGCGCGGCGGGGACACCATCGGCGGCAAGTTCGGAACCCGGCGGCGGGCCAGGCGGTTTCGAGGCGACGTTCGAAGGATCGGTTCCGGCGAGCAGTTCGGCGCGATTGGAGAACAGGTCGCCGTCGTGGTCGTTGGCGCCATTCTCGTCGAGGGAACCGCCGAGGAACGTCAGCTCCCAGGAATCATCGAGGCCGTCGCTGTCGAAGTCGGAGTACGAACCGGGCGGCACGTCGATGAGAGCCAACGCGATGACTTCGATGGCGCGATCGGCGCAGGTGGGGATGGCGACATCCTCGAATCCGACGAGGCGGACGATGGCACCCGGGGGGACATCGAAGGCGGCACCGGGGAAGTAGGCCCGGCCGTATCGATCGCGCAGCGCGACGCGTTGGCCGGAAGCATCGAAGAGGACGCCGCAGTCACCGATGAACGACTTGGGCCCGACGGAGAGTTGGACCTCGACGCGTGGGCGGGGTTGGACGCCATCCAGGATGAAGCGGGCTCCCGCGGCGGCGTTGGAAACCACCGTGGGGGTGAACTCGGCGATCGAGGCGTAGGGCTCAGGCAGTGCGTTGGATTCGATCAGCGTGCGCAGCGCGACGATCAGCGGCGGATAGGTCGAGAGACGGAGGACATTCGTGCCGTTGGTGACGGTGGTGATGTTGGAGTAGGTGCAGATGCCGTAGAGGCTGGCATTGACCAGACGGAGCGTGGCGACCTGGGAATTGGAGATGGACTGCACGCCGGTGCGGAAGCCTTCGAGCATGGCGTTCAGGTGCCAGGTATTGGAGCGCAGCGGCGAGCCCAGCCAGTTGAGGGCGTCCGTCGGTGGATTCGTGCGCAGGGCATCGCCGGGACGGTGGGGGAAGAGAGAGAGCCGATTCGTGCGCGGCCAGACATTCGTGGGCAGAAGCAGGTCCAGCTTGCGCTCCATGAGGGCGGCCGTGAGGACGTCAACGGGTTGAAGGACCGCGTTGACCTTGGGGGGCGTGTTCGTGCCGATGAAGGTCCGCGCGGCGGCCTCCCACAACTCGGCCTCGCGTTGCAACGGGATGGGGATGGGACCGATGCCCGGGGAATACGGAACCGCCTCGAAGGCCGGCGGCGGAACCGTCAGCAGGCCGAGCAATTCGCGGCCGCTGGGTTCCGTGGGTGGGTTGCGTGCCGGCGTGGCGTTGAAGTGCTCGGGCGTGGCCACGCTGACAAAGGAACCGGCGGTGAAGTTCAGGAGCAGATCGGCGGAGGGTGCTTCGAGGAGCGCCTTGCGCGTGGTGGCCGCTTCGGCAAGCAGCGAGCCCTGCGGCGTGCGCACGGTCACGACAGTTCCAGTGGCGGCTCCGATGCCGGGAAGCGGCACGAGGAACGGTTGCGGCGTCAGCTGGAGTTCAACCGGGAAGATCAACGACGCCCGCACATGATTGGTGGGTGGCACGTCCGTCGCGAGGGTTGGATCCGAACCGGAGAGCAGTTCGTCGAAATCGGTGAACCCGTCGCTGTCGCTGTCATCGCCACCCTGCGGGTTGAGCCGCTTTGCTTCCTCGACGAAGTCGGGAACGCCGTCGGCGTCGGAGTCGATGGCGTACCACGGTTGGGTGAACCGGTATTGGGCAGCGAGGATCGCGGACCGCGCCCCCCCGGGAGCCGGGGCGGCGTAGGCTTCGAGGTCGGTGTCGCGATAGACGTAGAGCGGGGCCGTGTACGTGGTCCAGGGACCACCGTTGGTGCGGAAGCGGACCTGATGGGCGGCGAGACCTGGGGAGAGCGTGATCGTGACGCCGACGTCATAGGTCCCGGAAGCCGGATGGATCTTGAGATCGGAGACAATGGGACCGAAGGCGGGCGAAAGCGTGGCGATGGCAATGGACTCGGCATACTGCGACGCGAGCACGTGGGTCGTGGCGGGCTCAGCGAGGATGGCGACCGGCGAGGGCGAGGCGAGGCCGTTGCGGGGCGTGAAGAAGGATTCGCCCGTGACGTTGACGACGCGGTTGGTGACACCGGGGGCTGCGTTGGTCGCGAAGCGTGGAACGGAGGCCCAATCGGCGGCGGCGTTCAGCGCGAGCAGGACCGGGGAAGGATGGACGAAAGGTTCGCGGAGGTACTGGGCGAGGTTCGCGCGGCCCGCGGTGGGTTGGAGCGGCGTGAGATCGCCGGTGGTTTCGACGGCGTAGGTGCTTCCGTTCCAGACGAGGCTCATGAAGGCGGACGAGATCCCGCCAGGACCCGAGAGCAGATGGGCGTTGGTGGGACCGGTGCCGACGAACCGGGTGAAGAGATTCGGAGCGGTGGCGTTGAAGGCCGCAACGCGGACGATGTTGGTGCGTCCGTCGTAGGCATAGAGTTCAGCGCGTGTGCCGTCGTTGGCGATGACACCCAACTGGGCCGCACCTCCGCCCTGCAGGACCTGGACGGCATCGAGTCGGTTGGTACCGAAGCGAAGGGAAGCGATCGGCGCTGCCGGAAACTCGAAGTCGTTCGGAGCCGGTTCGACGAGCGGATACACCGTCAGGTTCGATGCGCCGGGCACGTACACCAGGAAGGTGGCGAGGGCGCGATTCGAGAATGTTCCCGCGGCGTACTCCACGTTGGGCGGCTGGGCCAGGATCGAGGCCTGGATCCGGTTGAGGCCACCGGTGAAATCATAGAGCAGGACCTGTCCGTCGTCGGCGCGCGGCCCACGGCCGCGGCGTACTCGGAGGGGGAGTTCGTGCGCGGCAGCACCCGGTTGCCCCGGGCAAGCCGGACAGGAAGGATCTGGTCCGCGAACGGTTGGAACGTTCCGGTGAGATTCCGGGTGAGCGCCATGCGCAACGGATCCGGCGCGCCGTCGCCGATGCTGGCACTGAACAGGTCCAGCCAGGTGTTGGCACCGGCACCGCCGACGTCGAGCGCCACGACGAACTCGGGTTTCACGCCTACCGGATAGACCGGGAACGGTTGGGGATTCGGGGTCGTGATGCCGCCATTGATGACCGAAAGCCGGTTGGCCATCGGACTCGCGAACACCATGTCCGCGCGGTTCGTGGAAGCCGGGAGCGTCACGACGGCCGCCGGCTCCCGCGGCAACAACGGACCGGTGCTGAACCCGGTGACATCGGTGATTCCGGACGGCCGGGCCACTTCCCAGACGGCCTTGTTGCCGGAGAGGAATGCCGTGCGGTATTGGCCCGTGACCTTGTCGACGACGATCAGGTCGAGGATCGAATCCCCGTTCAGATCGGCCGCCGTGGTGAACTCGGTGGCTGTCTCGACCACAGGCTCCGGCGGGAGCGCGGAGGCGACCGCTGCCGGAATCGTGGCGAGGAGGAGGAGCTTGCCCAGGAGATGATTCATGGCGTCGAGGGTCACGGAGTGGCGGTGACGGAGTTGGTGGGCAGGACTTCGATCATCTCGCCGAAGTCATCGAACCGGACGAGGAAGTACTGGTACGTGGCACCGGAGATGATCGGCTGGGTATCGAGAAGGAAGAGGCCGTAGCTCCCGAGGTACGGGAAGATCCCGATGAAGGGGTCATCCAACCGCGTCGCGGGAATGAGGACCGGCGAGAATGGGACGAGGAGTGGATCGCTGATCTTGTTGTGCTCGATCCCATCGAGCATCGGACTGACCTGGAGCAGGTCGCCGGGAGGCTGCGGGAAGGCGGCACTCGGGATCTGCTGGCGGTAGAGGACCGCGGACACCGGAGGCTGTGTGTTGATCACGATCGGCAGCTCGAGCCCCGGAGGGGTCACCCGGGTCACGGTGGAGAGGATGTGCCCAAAGATCGGCAGCGTCGTTTCCGGATCCTTGAAGAGGAGCGAATCCGGATCCACCAGACCGTTCAGCCAGGCATTCCGACCGGTGGCGGGATTCGATCCGATCTTGGCGTTGATCGACGTCGTTCCGAGCAGGATGCCGATGCCGTTGAAGTCGGCGTTGTTCGTTCCGTTGAGGTCCCCGTTCTTGATGCGCACCGCGGAGAACCCGGGCGTGCCGGTGGTGAAGTCGAGCCGTGGTGGCGGCAGCGGACGTCGCGGCCAGGGAACGACCACATTGGTGCTCGAAGCGCCCGCTCCGGCCGGGAGAACCTTGGCGGCACTGGCAACACCCACGGTGCCATCCAGCGCCACCGGTTCGACCAGGACGTAGAGATCGGCCGAGATCGTGGCGCGCTGGAGGAGGTTGGAGTAGACCGGACCAATGCCCACGCGGCCACCGATGAGGGTGGTGTCGATGACCGTGCAGGGAAGATTCGTGATGCCCGTGTCCGTCACGAAGTCGCGATAGATCGCGGGAATCATCGGGAAGGTGGTGTCCACCACCGAGGGGATGGCGATGGCCGGCCCGGCGTTTCGACGGGTCGCCGGGCTGGTGGAGGAGGTGCCCGTGAAGTTGATCGCTTGCACCGGAATCAGCGATGGGGCGCCCTGCCGTGCCGGGTTGCCGATCCAGATGCGATAGCGCGCGGAGCCGTAGGGGGCCGCGCTCCAAGTATAGCTCATCGTGGTGCTGGGATCGTTGGTCCCACCGTCACCGGCGATGAGCGAGAGGGCGGAAGCCGGCGGAGGCGGGGTCGAGATTCCGACGGCCACCGAGGCGATGAGCGGACCGGCGTTCCCATCCGCGTCGAGGTACTGGGAGTAGTAGCGGGCCGCGGCGGTGTTGATGGGCATGGCGTCGTCGGCGAACGCGATCAGGGCGTCCGCCGCCGGAGCTGCGTTACGACCGGCGCGGGCGGGCGGCACGTCGCCTTCGCCGATCATGGCCAACGGTCCGTCATCCAGCTTGCGGTAGAGGCGCCATTGTTCGCCATCCGTGGAGACGGTCATTTCAACAGGGATGCCGGTGACCTTGCCTCCGTTCATCCGCATCTCGGGAATGATGTCGCGGGGAAAGTGCGTGGCATGGCCATCACGGGCAGTGGCGGTCTTCCACTCGACGGAGAGATCCATCTGCACGCCTCCCGAGGACCCGGGCTGGTTGGGCGGTGGAACCGGGACGATGAACTGCTGCGACGTGATGCCGTTCGCGGTGCCGAAGGTGACCACGTTGGTGACGGTGCCCCGGTTCGTGGAGACGTAGTTCCATTCCATCGAATTGAACGTGGCCGCCGTGGCATGGGACCCGTAGGCCGGCGCGATGACCGGCGGGAAGTAGTGACGCCCGAGGGTGGATGCACCCGTGGGCAGGGACTTGTCGACCACCGTGATCTCGACCCACGCCACCTCGCGATTGGTGCGCGACGCTCGAAGCACGTAACGGATGGCATTCTCGGCGAGATTGGTGTCGCCACCTTCCTTGCGGATGGACTTGGAACTGAGGTTCAGCTGCGGCTCACGGATCGTGAGCTGCGGCGGCGAACCGGATGGACCGACGCGATCGCGGGGGATGCCGCGAGCCGGCGCGCAATCCGGAGAGGCGAGCGGGCCGCAGGCGGTGTCCTGAACCGCGCGCACGGTGTACCAGAACACCTTGCCGGCATCCTTCGCCACGGTCGGCGCCTTGGCGGTGCGGTCGATGAAGGTGTACTTGTTGGTGACACCGCCGGCATCGACGAAGGCGATGGGAAGCGCGGTGTCGACCTGTTCGTGCATCTGGTTGCGATCCTCCCATCGGTAGATGGCATAACGCGCCACGCCCTGGGCCACGGCGTCGATGGCGGGCTTCCAGGTCAGCTTCATGCGCTGGACCCCTTGGGTTCCCTCGATGAGGTAGTCGTTCGCCACCTTGAGACCATTCGGTGCGGAGGGCGGCACCCGGTCGCAGATCGTCACGCACAGGGCCTGCGAATACTCACCATCCCGCCCCAGGAGATCCCGGGCGCTGACGAAATAGCAGAACTGGTCACCGTCCCGGAAACCCGGTCCACCAGTGAACCGCGCGCGATCGTCGGTGATGAAGACCGTATTGGGGTCGTTGACGAAATCGGCCACGTCGTTTGCCGAGTATTCCTTCGGTGGCACGACGGGCTGGCGATTGACGATCTCAACGCCGGTGGCACCCCGAGCGAGCGTGGCCAGGACGCCAGCCGCCGGTGGATTGGTGGTGAACCCACGGGTCTCCGCGACGACCTTGGGAACGCGGTACACGTTGAAACCCATCTGGGCCGGCGCCAACCGACGGAGCGGATCGGGCGTCGGCCAGCGGAGTCGGGCGAGCAGGTCGGCCTTCGGGCTGTTGGTCGGAACATCAATGGGAAGGCCCGGGCGCGGCAGCACGAGCGGATTGCCAGGACGGATGGTGACGCGGCCGAGGACGGCCCGATCCACGCCAGCGACGGGATCGAAATCGCGCAGCTCGTAGGTGAAGACGCGGAAATCCTTGGGCAGGGGTTCGGCCCACGCCATGCCGAACGCGAGCGCCGCGCCGGGATGGCGACGCGACAACAGGATCATCCGGGAGTGCAGCGAGGGATCGGCGTTCAATCCCTGGACGACGGCGGCCAATCGCTCGGGGAGTGTGACCGACGGTGCGGGGATGAGGGACTGGAAGAGGCTCGTGACGTGTTCTGCGAGTTCGTTGAGGTCCTGGCCGACGTTGACGGAGCGGTCGAGGAGCGGCGCGATGACGGCCGGGTTGTCCTGCAATCGTGTCACCGCCTGGCGGGTGAATGTCGCGGGCGACGCCGGATCACCCTCCTTGCGGTAGATCGCAATGGTGCGCCCCGAGAAGGAGGTACCGTCGGAGGTCTGATAGAGCAGGTAGGACCAGTCTTCGCCCGTGGGCTGGCGCCAGGTGGTGCCGACGGTGGCAAGCCAGGAGGCCTGCGGCAGCGGGGCGGCTACGAGGCGTGAGACACACAGCCCGAGCAGCAGGCCGACGTAACCGATCCAACGCGTCACAAGGTGAGGCTTCATGGAATTCAAAGGAAGAATGGGGTTCATGGAAGGCCTCACTCGGACGTGAACGCACCATCCTGATAGATGACGCAGACGTTCTCGGTGACAGTGAAGATGATCTTCACCTCGATGCCGGCGCAGCCCTTGAACCAGAGCGCACCGAAGAGGTCGCCGCTCAGCGCGTCGCCGAGGTCGCCCCGCGCGCCGAGTTCGATGTCGGCACCACCGTGGATGAAGCAGAGGAAGTCGCCATCGACGTAGCCGTACATGCGGCCGAGCACCGCGGGATCATCCCAGCTAATGCCGAACCCAATGCCGCCGCCGTAACTGGCACGCAGCATGCAGTTGTCGCCGATCCCGATATGGGCGCTTGTCTCGCTGTAGATGCCCGCCCAACCGTTCGGTCCGATCTTGATCAGGTTCTGGACGTCCGGCGCCCAGCGGTCGAACGGCTTGTAGTCGCACGTCTTTCCGATGAAGAGCCCGCCCGTGACGGTGACGAGTTCGATGACGTCGATGTCGCAGTTCGCGGACAGATAGTCCTCGAACTTCCCGAAGGAGGCGTCGCCGCCGATGTTCTTCAGCGTGATCAGGCCGGGGATCAGCGGAATGTAGACCGGCACCTCGAAGCCGCCGCCGAGCTGCAGGACACGGAACGGCGGATCCGCGGATGGATCATTCGAGAAGGCAAAGAGGAAGTCGGCCTGGATGCGGAAGTCGTCCGTCAGGAACGCCGCCGGCTGGACGAGGATGTTGACGGTGACCTCGGTGGCCGGCGTCGTGCCCGCCGAGCAGGTGCCATCATCGCCCTCGTTGTTGAGCGACTTGATGTGGAGCGCCGTGGCGAGCTTCATCAGGGAACCTTCCTCCGGGTTCTCACGATCGCCGTTGAACCCGAACTCCATCTCCATGTCGAGGCGCAGGTCGGTGAGGTTGTCGCCGACGATGTGGGCATCGCCTGTGATCTTTCCGGAGCCCAGAGCGGAGGCGATGTCGCCGAGCATGGACGCGGACTCGTTGGCGGCGGCGCCGAGGGCTCCGACGGTGGCATCGGTGAGCACCTTTTCGAGGACGCGGTTGAGGGCGGCGATGCCGGAGTTGGCGGCGTCGACGAAGAGGGCGTTCAGGTCGTAGAGGAGTTCCTTGAGGAAGCCCTGGACGGCGGCGGGAATGCCGGTTTCGTAGAAGCGTTCCTTGATGAACTCCTTGAGCTGGTTCTTGAAGGCGTCCTCGGCGACGTCGAGGAACGGATCATCGATGCCGCAGGCGAACGACTCGAGGTAGTCGACGGTGTCCTCGGTCGCGAGGTTGGTGATGATGACGATGTCCGACGACAGGCCGTTGAGGATGGCGGCCATCTGCGTGGCGTACGCGGCCGCGGGCTTCAACTGGGCACGGATTTCGCCAATGGCGACCCGGAGTTCGGCGAGCGTGGCCCCGATCTCGTCGAGGGGGATGTCCTCACCTTCGAGCAGTTCCTCGATGAGGGCCTGCGTGGCGGCATCGGCGGCCTTGCCGAGGACGAAGGCCAGGATGTCCGTGGCCATCTCCTTCGACTTCTGGCGCGGCTTGTAGGCCGCGTCGATGATTTCCTCGGTGAACATGCCGACGACTTGCCCGGCGGCATCGCCTGCACCGCCGCCGAGGGTGGCGTTGGCCGGCACCCTGGCAATGGCGGCATCGATGGCGACTTCGACGTCGCCAAGCCACAGGTAGGTCTGGCCGAGGACAGTGGCGGCATCGGTGTAGACACCGGCAACCGTGGCGAGCTTGTTCGAGACGGAGTTGGCCTGGTTCTGGGCACCCCCGATGTAGCGGTCGAGGATCGGGCGGGCAGCCGTGGCAAACTGGCACGGCTCGACCCGGGCGTACTCCGCTTCGAGTTGGGCGTAGAGGTCGTTGAGCACCGGATCCAGGATCTGGTCGAGGATGGGATCCCAATACTTGTGGGGATCGGAATCGAGGATGTCACCGAGACGGCCGAGGCCCTTGTCGAGGTACGAGAGTTGGGCGCCGACGGCCTGGTTGAGCGCGTCGTTCAGTCCCGTGCCTTCGAGCAGCATCTCGGTGAGGTTGGCGATCGGGGTCGTGCTGTACTGCGCCCCGAAGGAGATGTCCGCGTTCGCCGCGCGGAGGTGGTCGAGCCGGCTGAACGTCTTGAGGACGATGAGATTCTTCTCCTTGGGTTCGAGACCGACGAACTCCTTCGCGGCCGAGGACCACACGAGGGAGTAATCGAACTTCACGATCGTGGCCCAGAGCTTCTGGGCGCGGGGATTGTAATTCTCGGTGGTGGCGTCGCGGTAGGCGACGTACCCGATGCCGGGAGCGCCCTCGTGGGTGGCGTCGAAGTCGGCATCGTTGAAGAAGTGGTTGCCGGCGACCTCCCAGTAGGCGGACTCCGTGGTGAAGCCCGACGCCGGCCAACCGCCCATCATGTTGACCTCGCCGAGCAGCGAGTTGGGGCTGACGTGCATGTGGACCTTCAGGTCCTGGAAGAAGGCCACATTGAGCGTTCCGACGAGGTTGAACCATCCCGGGGCCACGTCGTCGTCGTACTCCGCCTTCCAGAGATTGAAGTACCCGCCCACGACGGGTTCGAAGGGATACTTGTCCCCGTTGGAACCGTTGAGTTCGAGAGTGGTGGGCCCGATCAGGCGCGAGTCGACGCCCGCCACACCTGCGCCAGCCCCGACGATGTTGCCGTCGTTGTTGATGGCGACGCGGCCGGTGAAGGCGTCGTAGTCGCCCAGGAAGAACTGGTTCAGCGGCTTGTAGGACACGTCGAACACCAGCGTGTAATCGTCCGAGTCGCAGTCGGGCAGGAACGGAACACCCGAGGCCCCGACCGTGGGCGGCTCGAAGGCGATGCCGTTCACGATCAGCGGGGTGTTCCAGTAGTCGAGGTTGATGACCAAGCCGCTGGGTGATCGCGGCGCGCCTTCGAAGTGGCCATTGCAGCGGAGGGTGATTCCCTCCATGCGATACGTGAAGTTGGCGGGATACGGCAGGACGATGTCACCGGTCAGGCCCGAGACCTCGTTCTGCGAACCCACGAACGACAGCGACAGGTTCGAGACGCTGAACTCGTAGCCGTAAATGTTGTTGAGGATGACCGCACCCGCCGCCTCGTGGATGCCGGTCACGCCCGAGCGGCGCAGGTAGAACTTCTCACGCGCGCTCGGATCGAACTGCGTTTCCTGTCCCGCGAGCCGGCTGATCGCACGCGGATCCAGGGCACCACCGAGCTTGTTCGTCGGCGTGTAGTTCATGCCGGCATAGTCCCCGGCGCCGGCCTGATACCCGGCCGTGCCCACGACCAGCAGTTCGTCGTCCTTGTTGGTGATGGATCCCAGCGCACGGGCGACGGCGTTGCCGGAAAGCGCATCCACACCGGTGAGCAACAGGATGCCCGGAAGGTCCCGCGGCTCGACCAGCGCCGCGACGGCCGGCGACACCGCCAGCGAGCGCGGTGTAAGGAAGTTTCCCGGCATGTGGAACCGTCCTTCGTTCACCCGTTCCACAAGATGCGTGAAGAGGCCGTCCGACTTGCCCCAGCCGAGATCGCGGATGCTGTTCGGTTGCCCCGCCGGGATAGGCGTCGTGCCTTCACCCGTCAGGCCGCCATCGACCGTGACGCGCAAGCCCGTACCGAACGCCATCTCGCGTGGGTCGGTGTCGCCGATGGATCCCACCACGAACAATCCGCAGTCGCGGCATCCCACGAGGTAGTCGATCACGGTGTTCGACACCGTGTTGAACTTGCTGATCGACGGGATCGGAAGGTCGTTCGAGACCGAGAGGCTTCCGCCGCCGCCCCACCCGAGGATCGTCTTCGCCGGGAAGTGAGCCTCGAACGAACCCTCGGTCGTGAACGACACGCTGAACGTCGCCAACGCGCGCCCCAGCAGGTCGGCGGTGATCTTCACGTCCGGTGAGGTCACCGCGCTGACGAATTCCCAGTAGCGGTCGTTGGAGGGGCGATAGCCCGCGCCGCCCACAAGGATGGTTGGATCCGCATAGGCTGGCTTGCGGACGTGGGTGACCGCCGTGGGGACAATCGACAGCGACCCCGTCGTCGGGTTCCACGTGATTCCAGTGGCCTCGAACCACACCGGCTTGGATTCCTCGTTGAAGTACCACTTCTGGCCGGAGGCGGCGGTTGCAGTCACCGGACCCGACGGCGCCAGCGTCACGGGACTGATCGGGGTGTTCGGGAACACCACCGTACCCAGCGAGAACGGCTGGTTCAGGTTGCCTTCGCGGCATCCGAAGCCCGACGGATACGTGAGGGTGACCGAGGAAACGAGGCCCGTAGGACCAAAGGTCGGTGCCGTGGCGTTGAAGGCGATCCGTTGGAGTGTGTTGGATCCGGTCGTCCCACCGGTCACAGGGATCGTGGAAAGCAGGTCAGCGGAACCATCCACCCGAAGCCGGACGTTGGCCGGGGTCGCGCTGCCGAAGCGGAGCGAGGAGTTCACGAACCCGCCACCACCGGTCCCGAAAGCGACGCTGGTGTTGATGCCGGGATTGTTCGCGCCCTGGTTCGCCGGGGTGTTGACGATGTTGGTGAACACACCGACGACCGAACCGGCGTTGAGCGCGCCGCTGAAGTGCAGGAGACCACGCGTGGTGCTCTCGGCCCGGTTGCCCGCCACGAGGTCCGGTCCGCCCGTGATCGCGTTGTTGTGGGCCACCGTGACGCGGTACTGGTAGCGGCCGGCCACGGAGTTGAGCTGGATGCCAGCGGCCGGTTCAAAATCGAGGACCTGTGAATGCACCTGCTGCCAGGGAACATTCCGCGTCGGGCCGTTGGTCCATTCCGCGAGGGTGATGTTGCTGCTGACGAGGGCGGTCCGGAGCGGAATGTTGGAGTTGCCCAGCGTATCGCGCAGCTCGAGCTGGAAGATCACCGGGATCGCCGCGGATCCAGCCGTGGCCACCTGATACCGGTCATACCGGGAGAGGGTCACCGTCGCCTGCGCCTGGAAGGCCTTGAGGGCATCCGGACCCGCCAACCGCAGCGCGAAATCACGTGTGGGCGTCAGTGAATCGAGCCGCGCCAGCACGTTCGCGGCCGCGTCCACCGAGACGATGTTGGTGTGGTGGAAGTAGAGTCGGGGGATGTCCGAGGTCGAGAATCCGGTGAACACCGTCGTGTCCCGGAACAACCGGCATTCGACGGCGTACGCCGTGGCTGGAGCCAGACGGGTCGTGGGCCGCACGAAGGCGATGTTCGTGAGGTTCGTCGTGGTACCCGCCGGAACGGTCACGACGACCGTCGGATCGTAGCTGTTGGAACTGTTGGCCGTCGCGGACCCGAACGCCCGGATGGGCTGGACGGCGCCGGATGGATCGAGGAGCCGGTAGTTCAGAAGGTATGTCCGCGTCTGCTCGGTCGTGTTGGTGTTCTGCAGGCTGAAGCGGGTTTCCACACGGATCGCTTCGCGATCATAGACGGCACCGGGACGGACGGCATCGTCGTCGGAATCGAGGACGGTCCCGGTGTAGTTGTTGACGGCATGGGACAGGAACCGCTCGACGAAGGGTCCGCCGGGACCGGGACCGGCGTACGAGGTGACTTCGGCCCACGACGTGGCGACGCGGACTTCATCCACGAGGGCCAGCAACGGGGAGCCCGTGGTCATCGGGAAGCTCAGGCTCGCGAGGGAGGCAAGGACGTTGGTGCCGTTGTTGTTGGTCACGGTCGCAGCCGGAGGGGCTCCGGCACCAAACGTTCCGGAAGGGGGATTCAGCCAGAGGTAGGCGCGATGGTTGACCGCCGTAAACTCATACGCGGCGATGACCAGGATCGTGTCGTTGGCGGTGAAGAGGTTCGGAGCCCAGGACGCTTGTCCGTTGGCCGAGGTGTTCCGTCCCATGCCGAGGTTGAAGCCGCCGGCATTCGAACGGATCAGGAGCCGGCCGAAGAGTTCCGTTGCGGTCGGGATGCCCGTGGTCAGCGGATCAAAAGCGGCAATGGCAGCGGGTGCAACGACCGGAGCCGCGTTGCTCACCTTCAACAGGAAGCTGTAGTACAGGACCCCATTGGTCTGCGTGATCCCCAGCGGCAAGCGACTGCCGCCTCCACCCGCTCCCGGCGACAGCTGGACCAAGCCACCGCTCGAAGCCGGCCATCCTGGCGAGGTCAGGTTTCCGGTGGCGGTGGTTCCCTGAGCGGCGGCACCCGCGCCGATACGTCCCCACGTGAGGCCATTCGGCGTGGTCAGGCCATTCAGGGGGGACCCTGCGGCGTGATTGAATGGCTCAAGGACCGGAAGGGCCGCTGCCAGGCGGAAGACCATCAGCCCGCCCAGCAACAACCGAAAAAACCCGTGCATGCCGACCAAGACGCAGCATGCGGCCCCGCGTTACACCGGTCTCACTCCGATTGAGGGGGAGGTGGCCGAGGTCACGAGGCTGGGGATGGGGCTCCCAATTCCCAATCTCCAGTGGCCCGTTTCATGGGAGTGGGTCTGTCGCCCCGCTGGGGCTGGGGAGCCACAATCCACGTCCACCCACGGCTCACGCCGTGGGCTACTGTCTTTCGGCCCTCCGGGCCTGAAGCGGCCAGGCACGAGGTGCGGAGCACCGGCAGAGGAAAGCCCATAGACCACTCCCCCCCACGCCGCCGCCGCCCAATGGCTCAGGACGCAGGCCTCAACCCCCGGTTCATCAAACCGGACAAACGTGGCCCAACCCGCCCACTCAGCCACCAGCTTCAGTCCGAGTCCGCCCAACAACCCCAACGCGACCCACCGGTCTCCCCGATTCCAGAGCGCACGACCCAACCACACCGCGAACACCACATTCACTCCCGACAATCCCCCCAACCGATCCAACCGCGGGTCCAGCAGCAGGCAGGTCACGCCGGTCAACCCGATGACGGCGAGAAACCGGAGCGCCCAGCGCCAGTCCAGATGCAGCCCCTTCCGGGCAGCGACGATCCCGAGGCCCAGCAGACACGCGAGATCCACGATCAGATGCGGGATGGAAAAGTGCACCCAGGGATGGGTGAACAGCCTCCAGAACTCGCCAGCCATCAACCGCTCGCGATCCAGCACCAGGGCATCCGCGATCCCTGGAACGAACCAGGGCAGCAACGCACAGACAAAGGTCCCGACCGCCAGCAGCCTCCATGGAACGCCTCTCGACGCGGCCTCCATTGGGATTGGTTTCGGGGCGACGATGTCCTCATCGCCATGGGAACGGCTTGGGAACGGCGACGAGGACGTCGCCACCCCGTTCCACGCGGGAACCGCTCCCGGAACCGTTCGTGAACATTGAGCCGCCGCGGTCTTCATCGCGGATGCCGGACGGTTGCTTGGGACGCCGGACGGCAGCTGACCCAAAACCAAACCAGCACGAGTCCAACCCACACCACATCCAACCATCCACCCGCGCCACCTCCGGTGTATCCCGGACGGTGAACCACGCGCACCGTGTCCGGCTGCTTCTTGACGCGTTCCTGGAACAATCCCAGTTCCGACTTCAGGTGGCCCACCATCGCGTCGGTCGCCAGCACCACTCCTTCCTTCTGATCCTTCCGGAGCGCGGCCTCCAACCCGACATAGGTCGAATGTCCCTTGGATCGATGCATCCCCGGCGCCCGGAACAGCAGCGTCCGGCTCGGGATGTCGAACACCGCCGTGTCCACCATGGTGTAGGTCTCATTCTTCTCAGCAGGAACGACGTACGCCCCCACCACGGTCAGATAGAGGAAGGACAGGGCGTTGGGATCCGCGAACTGCTTCTGGTCCCGGGAAACCAGTGCGATGACGTCCACCCCGAACATCGTCCGCACCTGATCCAGATTCTCGAAGCCGCCTTTCGGCTGAAGATACTGGCCGGGCACGATCACGACCTCGGACACGAACGGCAGGTTCGTGAACTGGTTGCGCACCTTTCCCAGCGTCTCTTCGAGGAACTGTGCCGGGAGCTCGGAGGATTCCTGATACCCACGGGCGTCGCCCGCCATGGGAACCCACGCCAAGCCCACCCGCAGCGGGAGGTTCAGCGTCGGGATCGTCGGTTGCAGCGTCTTCTCCGAAGCCTTCGGATACAGGAAATCCAGCAGGCTCGTGCGCTCCGTGGTCCGTTGGTTCGAATCCCAGATCGCACATCCAGTGGTCAGGCACACGGCCGTCACACCCGCCACCGCCCATCCAATCCATCGTGTCCAATGCATGCGACGGAGCATGCATCAGCCAGGCGACCTCCCATCAGTCGATAGATTCGATGGGCCCCTCGCTGGAAGCGATGCTCAGGCCTTCTTCAAGCCGACGGACGAGCCGCGCTTGGCGACCTTCCGGCTGGTCAGCACCTTCGAGACGGTTCCGACCTTCAGATACCGGTCACGGACCTTCCCGAGGATCGCGTCGCGATCGTCGTAGAGGCGCTTGAGCTTCCGGGGCTTCACACGGGAGAGCGTGTAGGCGCTGAGCAACGGCAACGCGATGGTGCTGTCGGTGTAGCACACCACGGAATCCGGGAGCTTGTCCGGATCCACCTTGCCCCAGCTCACGGCTTCGGCAGGCGTGGCGCCGGAGAGACCGCCCGTGTCCGGCCGCGCGTCCGTCACCTGCAGGAAGTAGTCGTGTCCCTTTTCCTTGATGCCCATGACCTCCTGGATCTGCGGCTCGGTCTGGAGCATGAAGTTCTTCGGGCTGCCACCGCCCAGGATGAACACCGAGCTCGTGTGGCCGGTGCTCTTGGCGTGATAGACGATGCCCGCCGTCTGGTTCACGTCACGGTTCACGTCGAACACCAGCTTCGAATCCCGCATCGACATCGCCGCGACGTTCATGCCGATCGACGAATCCCCGGGGCTCGACGTGAAGATGGGAATGCCGCACTCGTAGGCCGTCGCCAGCACCGAGCTGTCCTCAATGCCCAGCTTCTTGCCGCGGGCGTGAACGTACTTGCCCAACAGGTAGTGGAACTCGTCCGTACCCATCGGCCGCTGGAACTCGGGTCCCTGGATGACCTCGCGCACGAACGCGTCCGTATCGAGCAGCACGTTGTAATCGAAGATGACGTCGTAGATCCGGATGACGCCCTCCTTGTGGAGATCCACGTCATTGAGGAACGGCGAACCGGCGTAGAGCTTCATGTCCAGGCCGTAGTGCAGGTCGTGGTACAGGTTGGCGCCCGTCGAAACGATCCAGTCCACGAACCCCGCCTTCATGATCGGGATCAGGCAGGACTTGCCCAGGCCCGCCGGCGTCAGGGCGCCGGTCAGCGACATGCCGATATAGCCGTCGTCCGGAAGCATCTTCCGGCTCAGCAACTGCGCCGCCTCACGCAAGCGCCCGCCGTTGTAGGCCAGGAAGACCTGATCAATCAGGTCCGCCGCGGTGATGTCCCGTCCCACCCCCAGCGGGTTGAGACGCGGATACGACTGGAACTTCTTCGAGACCTTCGGGGCCGGCTTCTGACTCATGACGGGAACAAGGTCCCAGTTTTTCGAACACCGATTCAAGCCTCGGCTCCACTTGGGGCGCATCTTGACACGGCCCCCGCATGCAACGGCGTGGTGACGTCCTCGTCGCCATTCCAACGCCATTCCTAAGGCGATGAGGACATCGCCACCCCGTTTGAGACGCGGGCAGCGTCAGGTTGCGCCCACCGCACTGGGCCGGGCCACGATGGCCTTGATTGGTGATGTTCTCTCTGAACTGGTGCCGGCTGTCCTCGCCGCGACCGAGCACTTCAATGAGTTCCGTGGTTTCCATATCCTGGAGGGGCTCAGCCAGCCCCCCACCTTCCGCTCAGCTCCACTTCGTCTGTTCCCCGGTGCTGGCGCGATCGAGGTGGGTGTACCCGCCGTCGACATGGATGAACTGCCCGGTGATGTGCGAAGCCCGCATCGAGGACAGGAACACGATCGTGTCCGCGACCTCGTCGGGTCGGGTCAGGCGACGTCCGAAGGGGATCAGGCGCTCGATGCCCGCACGTGCGGCCGCGGGGTCCTTCTGGGTGGCGAACCAGCGCTGGTATTGGTCGGTGTCGCATTCGGCGGGGACGACGCAGTTCACCCGGACGCCCTTGGGCGCGAAGCCGACGGCCCATTCGCGGGTGAGGGCATGGATGGCGCCCTTGGCGGCCGCGTAGGCCGAGGTGCCGCCCTGACCGGTTTCCGCGACCTTGGAACTGACGTTCACGATGGAACCCTTGGAGGCCTCAAGGGCCTCGCGGGCGTAATGGGTCATGGCGTAGACGTGGAGCAGGTTCTTCCGCACGGAATCCATGAAGGCCGAAGGCTTGGCCGTGAGGTTGAGGCCGTCATTGGCTCCGGCGTTGTTGACCAGCACATCGACGGTCTTGAACTGCTTCACCACCGTCTGGATCACCGTCTCGCACACCGCCTCGGTGCTCAGGTCGGCCTCGATGAACTGCGCCTTGCCGATCGACCGTTCCAGCTGCTTTCCCCCGATCGCGTCGCGATCCACCAGGATCACCCAGGCTCCTTCCTTGCCGAAAGCGCGGGCCGTCGCCGCACCGATGCCACGCGCGGCGCCCGTGATCACCACCACCTTTCCCGCCAGATCCGTCTGCATGGCCGTTAATCTACAGAGGGAGGTCCCAGTTGCCAGAACCCAGTCACCCGTTCTGGAAAACCGGTCACTGGGAACTGGCAACTTCCGGTCCAGGCCGCGTGCCCTCACATCCATCTTGAATCTTGAAACTGAAAACTCCCCCCGCTCGCGTGAGGACTTGTCGGCCCGTCGGTCGAACGTTGGCGCATGCGTGTCCGCCTACCCCCAGCATCCCAGGTCCGTCCCATGGACGACCTTCCGGTGCTGGTTGAATCCGAGAGGAAATCTGCCCGCGGCCGGAGGGCGTTCAGCCTGATCGAGTTGCTCTGCGTCATGGCCATCATCGGGATCCTGGTCGGCCTGATGCTGGGGCCCGTTGGGCGCGCCTTCCGCAAGGCACGTGGGTTCAAGGCCGGGATGGAGACGCCGGCGCACGTGGAACGTCTGACGGATGGCATGCGCAAGTTTGCCGCCGCCCATGCCGCGTGGTCCTGTCCCGACCTGGAAGCGCTCCTCACCTTTGCCAAGCCGGGCGGTCCCACGGAACGTTGGATCAAGGGCGCGCAGGCGACATTGGTTCCATTCCGACACGACACGCCAGCTGACGCGATCGTGCTGACGCTCGATCTCCCCGCAGGCAGCTCTGACAAGGTCCTCCGCTATGCCTTCACCAAGGGCGACCTGACGATCGCGCCGTAGTCAGGGGGAAGCCAAGTTTGAACCTGAAAGCGGCAGTTGGAACCGCAGATGGCACAGATGGCACAGATGACGCAGATGGTCAGCAGCTTGGACCGGGCGTGTCCTTCACCCGAAAGGTGACATCTGCACGGGCCTTGGGAGCTGGCATTTCTGCCCCTCCATCTGCGGAATCGACGAAATCAGCGGTTAAACGAACTGCCGGTTTTAGGTTCAAGGAAGCGGCATGGTCTGGCATCCCGGAGGGATGGGAGCCGATAGCCCCGGGTCGTGCGAAGCACGCACCCGGGGTCGCTTCGCACCCCGGGCTATACTGGAATCTGGCGACTGGGAACTGGGAACTTCCCCAGCCCCGCCTCGTGACCTCGTCGGCTACCCCACTTCAAACTTCAAACTTGAAACTTCAAACTCCCCCCTCCTCCCCTCACACATCATAATTCAGCCACGGCCCGAGCCAGCGCTCGAGTTCGGGCAGGGACATTCCCTTGCGGGTGGCGAGTTCGGCGACCTGGTCGCGGTCGAGCTTGTCGATGCCGAAGAACTTCGACTCGGGATGCGCGAAGTAGAATCCGCTGACCGACGCTCCGGGCCACATGGCGCAGCTTTCGGTCAGTGAGATTCCAGCGCGGGCCTCGGCACCGAGCAGGGTCCACAGCAACCGCTTCTCCGTATGGTCCGGGCACGCCGGGTAACCGGGGGCCGGACGGATGCCGCGGTACTGTTCCTCGATGATCTGTTCGGTCGTGAGGTTCTCCGTGTGGCCGTAGCCCCACTCGCGTCGGACGCGATGGTGCAGGAACTCGGCGAACGCCTCCGCCAACCGGTCCGCGAGCGCCTCGGCCATGATGGCGCGGTAGTCGTCATGGGCCGCCTTGTAACGCTCGACCAATTCCTTGAGCCCGATGCCCGTCGTCACCGCAAACCCACCGAGGTGGTCGGACGGCGCGTTGCCGGACGCCGCCTTCGGAGCGATGAAGTCGGCGAGCGACCAATTCGCCGAGCCGTCCTGCTTCTCCATCTGCTGGCGGAGGAAGTGGAAGGTCGTGGCGACCTGCGTGCGCGCGGCATCGCTGTAGACCTCGACGTCCTCAACGTCGCCCACACGGTTGGCCGGGAAAAACCCGTACACGGCGCGGGCACGCAGGAGGCGCCGGGAGACGATCTCCTTCAGCAGTTCCTGCGCGTCGTTGTAGAGCTTGCGGGCTTCGTCGCCGTGCTTTGGATGATCGAGGATCGACGGGAACCGGCCGCGCAATTCCCACGTGTGGAAGAACGGCGACCAGTCGATGAACGGCACGAGGTCATCGAGTCGGATGGCCTCGGTGGTGACGGCGTTGTCGCCACCGGACATGCCGGGCGTGCGGGGCGTCGGCGCCGTATCGAGGCAACGCAGGCCGATGAACGCCGGCTGCGGCAGGTCGGTGTAGGCCAGTTGCGGCGCGCGCTTCCGGGCTTCGGCGAGCGGCAGCAGCTTGCGCCGGTTGCCGGAATGCTGGTCGCGGGCGGCTTCCTGATCAACGCGGAGCTGGGCGATGAAGCCAGGCTTCTGTTCCGCCGAAAGCAGCGCGGAAACCACGGGCACGGCGCGGCTGGCGTCGAGGACGTGGATCACGGGCTCGCGGTAACCGGGCGCAATCTTGACGGCCGTGTGGGCCTTGGAGGTCGTGGCGCCACCGATCAGCAACGGCAGCTTCAGGCCGCGACGATCCATCTCGCGGGCCACATGCTGCATCTCGTCGAGCGACGGCGTGATCAGGCCGGACAGGCCGACGATGTCGACCTTCTCGCGCTCGGCGGTGTCGAGGATCTTGTCGGTGGAAACCATGACGCCGAGGTCGATCACCTCGTAGTTGTTACACCCGAGCACGACGCCGACGATGTTCTTGCCGATGTCGTGGACGTCGCCCTTGACCGTCGCGAGCAGGACCTTGCCCTGCGCCTGCGTGGCCTGGCCGGCCGCGGTGGCCGCGGCCTTCTCGGCTTCCATGAACGGCGTGAGGTACGCGACCGCCTTCTTCATGACGCGGGCGGATTTCACGACCTGCGGGAGGAACATCTTGCCGGCGCCGAAGAGGTCGCCGACGACGTTCATGCCATCCATCAGCGGGCCTTCGATCACGAGCAGCGGGCGGCCCAGCTTCGCGCGGGCTTCCTCGGTGTCGGTGTCGACGAAGGTGTCGATGCCCTTGATGAGGGCGTGCTTCAGACGCTCCTCGACGGTTCCGGAGCGCCACGCTTCATCGGCCGGGCCGGTGGTCGTCGCGGTCTGGCCGGCAGAACGCTTCTTGAGTTCCTCGCCCATGGTGACGAGGCGTTCGGTGGCGTCGGAGCGTCGGTTGAGCAGGACGTCCTCGACGAGTTCGAGCAGGTCCTTCGGGATCTCCTCGTACACTTCGAGCATGCCGGCGTTGACGATGCCCATGTCCAGTCCCGCGCGGATCGCGTGGAAGAGGAACGCCGAATGCATCGCCTCGCGGACGTGGTTGTTGCCACGGAAGCTGAACGAGATGTTCGAGACGCCGCCCGAGACCTTCGCGCGGGGCAGGTTCGCCTTGATCCAGCGCGCGGTCTCGATGAAGTCGACGGCGTAGTTGTTGTGTTCGTCGATGCCGGTCGCGACCGTGAGGATGTTCGGGTCGAAGATGATGTCTTCGGGCGGGAACGCGGCCTTTTCGACGAGGAGCTTGTACGACCGGGCGCAGATCTCGGTCTTGCGGGCGAAGCTGTCGGCCTGGCCCTTTTCATCGAAGGCCATCACGACCACGGCCGCGCCAAAGCGGCGGACCGTGCAGGCCTGTTCGAGGAACTTCGCCTCGCCCTCCTTCAGCGAGATCGAGTTCACGATGCCCTTGCCTTGCAGGCAGCGCAGTCCGGCCTCGATCACCGTCCACTTGGACGAGTCGATCATGATCGGCACGCGGGCGATGTCCGGCTCCGACGCAATCAGGTTGACGAAGCGCGTCATGGCCGCCACGCCATCGAGCATGCCCTCGTCCATGTTGACGTCGATGATCTGGGCACCGCTCTCGACCTGTTGCCGGGCGACGCTGACGGCCTCGGTGTAGTTGCCCGCGAGGATGAGCTTCGAGAAGCGCGGCGAACCGGTCACGTTGGTGCGCTCGCCGACGTTCACGAAGTTCGTGTTGGGCGTCAGGTTGAACGCTTCCATGCCCGACAGGCGCTGGTAGGGCTCAATCACCGGAACCGTCCGCGGCGGCAATCCGCGCACCGCCTGCGCCATGGCGCGGATGTGATCCGGACTGGTGCCGCAGCAGCCGCCCAGGATGTTCAGCCAGCCCGCGGCCGCCCATTCGCGCACCTTCGGCGCCATCGTCTCCGGCGTCTCGGGGAACCCGGTCGGCAGGAGCGGATTCGGCATGCCGGCGTTGGCGTAGATGCAGACGTAGGTGTCCGCGATCTTCGAGATCTCCTCGACGTACGGCCGCAGCTCTTCCGGTCCGAGCGCGCAGTTGAATCCGATCGTGATCGGACGGATGTGCCGCACCGAGTTCCAGAAGGCTTCGACGGTCTGGCCGGTGAGCGTGCGGCCCGACTTGTCCGTGATCGTTCCCGACACCATCACGGGCACGCGCTCGTTGCGGGCGGTGAGGACCTCGTCGATCGCGAACAGCGCCGCCTTGGCGTTGAGCGTGTCGAAGATGGTCTCGACCATCAGGACGTCCACGCCGCCGTCGAGCAACGCTTCCACCTGTTCGCGGTATTGGTGGCGCAACTGTTCGAAGGTCACCGCCCGGAATCCGGGGTCGTTCACGTCCGGTGAGATCGACGCCGTCACGGGCATGGGCCCGATGGCACCGGCGACAAGGCCGCGGTGGCCCGTCCGCGCGAAGACCTCCTCGACCGCCTCGCGGGCGACGCGGGCGGAGGCGAGGTTCATCTCGCGGGCCAACTGGACGAGGAACGGGTCGTTGATGACGGCATCGAAGAAGGCCGGATCCTTGCGGCCGTCAGGATGACGGAAGAAGAAGTCGTGCTGGCCGATGGTCGTGGCCGAGAAGGTGTTGGTCTCGATGATGTCGGCCCCGGCCTCGAGGTATTGGGCGTGGATCTCGCGGATGATGTGGGGCTGGGTGAGAAGGAGGACCTCGTTGTTGCCCTTGAGGTCCTTGCCGGTCCAGTCCTTGAAGCGGTCGCCGCGGTACTGGGCTTCACCGAGCTTGTAACGCTGGACCATGGTGCCCATGGCGCCGTCGATGATGACGAGCCGCTGGCGGAGGCGATCCACCAGATCGGCGCCGCGTGTATAGGAGACCTGGGCGGAGGCCGGAATCTGCATGGGGAGAATGTTACCCCGCCAAACCGCTGGGCCAAGCCATAAATCAATTCATCAGGATGGGAGGATGGATCATTCGTGAAGCATTCATGTCACGCCTTCCCGGGAGCCCCTGCGGCCGTGTCCACACAGCGACCCCCTCACCTCGCCAGCTCGAAGTCGCCTTCCCATTCCACCCGTTGCACGCGGCCGTGGGATTCATACCACACCCGCAGTCGCAGCTTCGTTCCGTCCTGAAGGCGTTTCCGCCCCAGCTCGATCGCCGGGATCGCCATCGCCGCCGTGGTCCTCACCGCGGGCGCGGGCCCGGTGATCTGCTCCACGCGGATTTCCGGTCGGCTGGGAATCGGTTCCTTGGCGGAGCCCACGCGGGAACGCACCACCTCGCGCCCGTCGATCTCCACCACCCACTGCGCCCGGTCCTGCTTGGGAACGTAGGGCCAGCGATAGAAGGCGGGTTCCATGGCGTCCATCGCGCACAAGCCAAGATAAAGATTTCCACGGTCCCAGCTGACGTAGAGGTCCGCGCACGGGGCGGACGATTTCGGCGGAATGAAACCCCGTTCGCGGTCCCAAGACTTCAACGCGCGGGTTGCGGTGAAATCCGCGAAGGGATCCCGGGGCGATCGTGGTATTCCGCCGCGCGCATCGGGTCGTGGTGAAGGGGCCGCTCCGCGGAGCCGGACCGGATCGAACGCAGCGAACACCGAGGTGACCTCGACGTAGGGACGGTCGTGGATGTCGACGAGGCCGAAGTTGAAGTTCTCGCCATCACCGCGGCCATGCAGCGGTTCATCGGCGTATTGGAACCAATCCACCCCGATGACGCTCGGCGTCCGGGCAATGAGTTCGAGGGTCCGACGCGCCAGGGCGGCGCGCTGGGACTGGCGTTCGACGACGGGATAGATCCCGTGGGTGTTGCGGTTCCCGGACCGGTTCTGGCGGGCGGCGGCATAGATCTCGGTGATGAGGATCGGCTTGCCGGTGATCTCGTGGAGCGTGTCGAGGTAGCAGCGCAGGAAACTGCCGTCGTTCCAATCGGCGTTGAGGTTGCTCGAGATGGCGTCGACGAACGGCGCCGCGGCGCGCGCGACCTCGGGGTAATAATACGAAGCGTAGCGATCGCCGAGGTACAGGGCCGAGGGATCGTTGCGCCGGAGGATGTCGTCGCAGAGGGCGTAGTAGCGGGAAGCCACGAGTCCAAGGAATTGGCGCACCACGGCAAAGCCCGCGCCGCCGGGTTTCACGAAGAGGGCACCGCCCTCGTCGAGGGCCGCCCAGCCATCGGCGTTCTCGGCGTCGAAATCCGCACGCAACTGCTGCCAGTCGCCGGCGTACCGCTCCTTCAACAGCCCGACCAGGCGCTGGCGCTGTCCGCTGGTGCGCTTCTGTTCCAGCGTCAGTTTCCACAACGTGGCGCCCCACCAGCCGAGTTCGTTGTCGGAATAGAATCCGAGGACATGCGGGTTGCCACGGTACGCCGCCATCTCGTCGCGGGCCTTGTCCTCCATCCGTTGGACAACGGTGGGATCCCACAGATCCCACCACGGCGCGCCTGCTGCGCTGCCCATGTGGAGCACCGGGGTGATCCAGAGGGCGGTGCCATTCGTGGCCGCGCGTTCCTGTGCGGCGTTGAGCGCGGCATGATCCGCCCACGCTCCCAGCGTGTTGAATCCCCACGACCGCAAGCGCCCCAGCGTGACGTCCGCCCACGCCTCCGGCGTGGGATGAACCTTCCACACGGAATAGCCGGGATTCTCGGGATCGTGGTTCTCGCGACTGTCCCAGCTGGAGATGACGCAGGCCCCGACACTCAGGAACGGCTTGGCGTCCGGGCCCACCCACCACCATCCGTTGGTGCGCTGCTCGATCTGTGCGGACCCCGCCGCTGCGATGCCGCCGATGCCGCACCAGGCGACCACGGCCAGCATCCAGATCCGTCGGAATGGCAAATCGCGGTTCACGTGCTGGATTCCCGGAAGACGCCTCAGACCGTGATCCGACGCGAGCGCGCCTCGACGGTCCAACGTTCCACCGCCCGTCCGTCGCGCACGAGCCACGCCTCCTGATGGAGGGCGACGGTCGGGCAGACGTGCCACGGAATCGCATACAGGACATCGCCAATGCGCAGTCCCGCCGCGGCCGAAGTGCGGATCACGAGATGTTCCTCGCTGTGGCTGACCGCTTCAGCATCAGGAAGGGACGGGAACACCGCGCGCGGCGGCGACATTTCGGCGGCGACGGCCTTGTGTCCCAGGTCCAGACAGACGCAATCGGGAGCGGGTTTGCTGACCACGCGTGTGATGAGGAACGCCGCGGGTTCGAAGGGGAGATCGGGAAACTTGGAGCCGTAGCCGGCATCCCACAGAACCGTTGTCCCCGGACTCAGCTCCACCCCGGGACGCCGTGCATGGATGGCGAAGGTCGGGGAACCACCGGCAATGATCGCCGGAACAGGGATCCCGGCCGATTCCAGGGTTTGGCGCAGGGCTTCCACGGGCGCATAGGCGGCTTCGCACGCGGCTTCACGCGCGGCCAGGTCCGGGATTCCCAGGTGGCCGTCGTAGGCGTGCAGGCCGCGGAACTGGAGCGTGGGCTGAAGCCGGATGGCTTCGGCCACGGCCATCGCGGCCGGTCCGGGTTCGCAGCCCGTGCGATGTTGACCGATGTCGAGGTCGATGAAGACCCCCAGCACGCGTCCGATGTCTGCCGCCGCCATGGCGCGACCGAGGGTTTCCACGGCCCCGGGGTCATCGACCACGGTGGAAAAGCGGACCTGCGGGAACAGGGTCGCCAACCGGATGAGCCGGGTGACGTTGGGCCCCACGGGTTGCAGCGAAAGCAGGACGTCGCGGACGCCGTGAACCGCGGCGAGTTCGGCCTCGGCGATGGTGGCGACCTTGGCCTTGGTGATCCCGGCTTCTACCTGACGCCGCACCCACTGCGGCATCTTGTGGGTCTTGAGGTGGGGCCGCAGCCGATCCGGATCCCCGGCGACGCGTATCATCGCCGCCAGGTTGGAGGCCATGCGGGCGTCGTCGAGCAACAGCGCAGGCGACGCCACCTCGTCCGCGTTGGTCAGGCCGGGCCAGGGCTTCATGGATCAGGCGAGTTCGAAGATCACCTCGATCTCGACGGCGATGTTCCCGGGGAGGGGACCCATGCCGACCGCGGAGCGCGCACCGATGCCCTTGTCCGGACCCCAGACCTCGGCAAACAGCTCCGAGCAACCGTTGATGACCTTCGGATGGTCGTAGAAGTCGGGTGCGGAATTGACCATGCCCAGCGTCTTCACCACGCGGCCGACCTTGTCCAGGCTGCCGAAGTGGGCGCGGAGGTTGGCGAGGATGGCGAGACCGACCTGACGTGCGGCGGCCTTGCCGGCATCGAGGTCAAGATCGCGTCCGACCACACCGGTGATCAGCGTGCCATCCGTGCGCACGGGGCCGTGGCCGGAGACGTAGATCGCATTGCCCATGACGACGACGGGCCGATAGACGGCGACCGGCTTGGGGGCGGGCGGAAGGATGAGGTTCAGTTCCTGAAGACGTGATTCAGCGCTCATGTGGCCGCCAGTGTGGCTGGGATCCGCGCGCGGGCCAAGGGGGGGAGTTTGAAGTTTTCAGGTTTGAAGCCCGCCATCATCACAGCCTCGTGACCTCGTCTGCTACGCCCCCCGGGTAGCAGTCGACGTCAGGAGGCTGTGGGTGGCTTGAATCTTGAAACTTGAATCTTCCAACTCTCCCCCCTCACCCCACCAACCGCCGATAGGTGGCCACGCGGCCGGGATCGACCTGGTTGTGGCTGAACTCGGGCGGCCTGAGGTCCTTTCCCATCGGGACGCGGGTGTTCCGGAATTCCATCCGGCTTTCCACGGCGCGGCTGCCGCTGACGTGGATCTCACGGGCCCCGGTCAGGGCGACCACCTTCTCGACATTGCGCTCGCGGATGCCGCCACCGGGCATCACCACGATGCGATCGCCTGCGCGACGCACCAGCCCCGCGATGGCATCCACGCCCTCGATGACCGTCCCCTCGCCGCCCGAGGTCAGCACGCGGTCGACTCCCAGCGCCACCAAGGCCTCCAGCGCCTCGTCGAGATCGCGGGTCATGTCGATCGCACGATGGAACGTCACGCTCAGGGGCCGCGCCAAGGCCATCAATTCGGCCGTGCGCGCCGTGTCCACGGTGCCGTCGGGATTCAACAGGCCCAGCACGATCCCCGCGGCCCCGAGTTCACGCGCGATGCGGATGTCCTGCCGCATCACCTCGAACTCGCATTCGGAATAGCAGAAATCCCCGCCGCGGGGTCGGATCATGACGTTCAGGGGCAGATCGACGGCCCGTTTCAGGGCGGCGATCAATCCGGCGCTGGGGGTTGTTCCACCTTCAAACAGGTTCTGGCAGACCTCCAGACGGTCGGCCCCGCCCTCCACGGCGGCCCGTCCCGATTCCACCGAATCCACCAGCACCTCGAGGATCACGCGTCGTTCCATGCCGCCCAGCGTAGTCACGCAGCGCTCACCGGAAAACCGCGAAAGCGTCACCGTCCGTCCGTGGACAAGGACCGGCATCCCGATACCATCACCCGCATGATTTCCCCCTGGTCTTGGTCGGCGCGTCGGGACCGACGCGGCTTCCTGCGATTGGCTGGTGGTGCGGCCGCGGCCGCGACCCTATTCCCGGTCGGAACCCGGGCCGCGACCCCGCGGCACCCGGCCTTCCGCGACTATCCCTTCCAGCTGGGCGTGGCCTCGGGGGATCCCACGCCGGATGGCTTCGTGATCTGGACGCGGCTGGCTCCGGATCCGTTGAACGGCGGCGGAATGACCACCGAATCCATCGAGGTGCGCTGGGAGGTGGCCGAGGACGAACGCTTCGAACGGGTGGTGCGCCACGGATCCACCATTGCGTCGGCGTACTGGGCCCACGCGGTCCATGTCGAGGTGGGCGGGCTGAAGCCGGAGCGGTGGTATTGGTACCGGTTCGATTCGGGTGGGGAACGCAGTCCCGTGGGTCGCACGCGGACCACGCCGCCGCTGGGCTCCGCGGGTTCGGATTTCCGGTTCGCCTTCGCCTCCTGCCAACACTTCGAAACCGGCCTGTACACCGCCTATCGCCACATGCTGGCGGACAACGTCGACCTGGTCGTGCACCTCGGCGACTACATCTACGAGGGACCAGCCACGAAGGACCGCATCCGGTCCCACCGCGGGCCCGAGATCCGGACGCTTGAACAGTACCGCAACCGGTATGCGCTTTACCGTTCGGACGACGCCTTGCAGGCCATGCACGCCGCGGCGCCGTGGGTGGTGACGTGGGACGATCATGAGGTCGACAACAACTACGCCAACGATATCTCCGAGGAGAAGAACGTGCGACCGGTGGATCTGCTGAAGCGGCGTGCGATCGCCTACAGGGCCTACTACGAACACATGCCGCTCCGTCGCGCCCAGCAACCCGCCGGTCCCGCGTTGCAGCTCTACCGCGAGATGGCCTGGGGCCGCCTCGCCCGCTTCCTCGTCCTCGATACCCGCCAGTACCGCACGGACCAACCCTGCAACGACGGCAACAAACCGCAGTGCGCCGACGCGCTCCGGCCCGACGCCACCCTGTTGGGTCGGCGTCAGCGCGATTGGCTGTTCCGCCGGACCGCCGATCGTTCCGCCCTGTGGAATGTCCTCGCCCAGCAGGTCATGATGGCGCGGGTCGATCGCAAGAGCGGACCGGAGGAGGCCTTCAGCATGGATCAATGGCCCGGGTACGAGGCGGACCGCCGCCGGGTTCTCGACCATTTCCACCAGGCCCGGATCCAGAATCCGGTGGTGCTCACGGGCGACATCCACACCAACTGGGCCAACGACCTCGACCGTGCCTACGACGGTTCGAATCCCGGCCCCGTGGGCGTGGAATTCGTGGGAACCTCCATTTCCTCCGGTGGCGATGGTATGGACCAACCGGCCTACCTTCCCGCCCTCCTGAGCGAGAATCCGGCGGTGAAGTTCCACAACACCGAACGCGGCTACGTCCTGTGCGACGTCACCCGCGAGCGTTGGCAGACGGAATACCGCACGGTGCCGTATGTGACGCGTCCGGGGGCACCGGTGCAGACCCGGGCCCGATTCGCCGTGGAACCCGGGAACACCCGGTTGCAGAAGGCGTGAGTCCGCGAGATGGGCTGGTATTGCGGTTCAGGCCGTTGCCTTGCGCCTCGGCCGGGCCAACCAGAACCCACCCGCGATAAACGAACCCAGGATCAGCCAGGTGGCCGGCTCCGGCGTGGCCGTCAAGCCTGCCAAGGCCGCCGCGTTCGCAGCACCGAGGTCGATCGCGAAGAGCAGGTCGTTGAAGTCGCGATCGCTCCCACCGCCCATCGTCTCCTCGAAGCCGATGATGAGATAGCTGCCGTAGACGGTCGCGAAGGAGACCACATTCCGGATCAGGTCGTTGTTCGCACTGGATCCCCTTCCGGAGTTCCCCCTCCCACCGCCATTCACCTTTGCGGCAACCAGGAAGAAATCGAGCTTCTGTCCGGACTCAAACTCCCCCAGATCGACGAAGTCACCGGGCCGAAGCGGATTGGCCGCCGTCCGCGAGGCACCACTCGACGCGTTCGGAAAGATGATCTCGCTGCTGCGTCCCTGGCCGGATCCCGAAACATCGAATCCCAGCGTGTTGGCCGCCGCGGATCCCTCGGACACGAAGTAGACCCGGACGTCCGCGTCCGTCGTCAGGCGGATCTTGCTCGGATCAAAGAGTTGGGATCCCTGATCGATCCGCTGCCCTTCCGGAAGGATCTGGGCGAGGTACGTCGTCAATCCGGGCAGGACGGACGTCTGGAACCGCGCCGAGGAGACATCCGAACCCGCCAACATCACCGGGTCGGCGATTCCCAATCCGAACGGGCGCGCTCCGGATTGAACCGGAGACACGGTCTGGGCCAGGAGCCCAACCCCGAACACGAAAGAACCAACGATGGCGGAAACTGTTTTCATGGAAATCTCCCTGCGTCGCCACCCACACGGCGATCCCGGTCACCGGAGAACAGTAGTGCCCTGGAAGCGGGATTCCCAGAGGCAAGCTCGTCATTTGTTGACCTCCTTAGGGAGTGGATCGCATGGGGACATCGGGCGACGTGGACGTCGCCTCCCCACCCTGCGATGGGCGCACCTGGATGCTGGCAACCACAGGGAACGGGGTGGTGACGTCCTCGTCGCCGGTCCAAAGCCTTTCTCAGGGCGATGAGGACGTTGCCGCCCCGACATCTTCCCGCCGGTGGCGGTGCTCCAGACGTGGGCTGCCTTCAGCCGGATCTTCACCTGACACCGGGTTCTCCTTATGTTCGCGCCGTGATCATCATCGTCATGGGCGTTTCCGGATGCGGGAAATCCACCGTGGGCAGTCTGGTCGCCCGGCAACTGGGGTTTGAGTTCCGGGACGGGGACGATTTTCACCCGGCAGCCAACGTCGCCAAGATGCGGACCGGCACGCCGTTGAACGACACGGACCGGAAGCCTTGGCTGGAAGCCATCGCGTCCTACATGCGCACCACCCATCAGGAAGGCCGGGGGGCGGTCGTGGCCTGTTCCGCCCTGAAGGAAGCCTATCGGGACATCCTCCTGCGGAATGAAACGTGGGTCCGGTTCGTGCACCTCACCGGCCCCCGGGAGGTCATCGCGGAACGGTTGAAGGCCCGCGCCGGCCATTTCATGCCGCCCGCGCTGCTCGACAGCCAGTTCGCCACCCTGGAAACACCGCCCGATGCGTGGTCCGAAGACCTTCGCCGCCCCCCGGAAGAGATCGCCGCCAGCATCATCGCCCGCGTCCGGGGCACCGCCGGGTGAGGCGGATGTTTTCCGGGCTTTTGGTCGGGCACAAGGTGCGGAGCACCGACAGACGATCGCCCACGGCGTGAGCCGTGGGTTGAAGCGTAAAAGGGATCCAGCCCCGGAGGGGCGCAAGATTCCGGGACGAGTGGCTTTCTGTCGCCCCGCTGGGGCTGGGGATCCACAACCCACGCCCACCCACGGCTGACGCCGTGGGCTACTGTCTTTCGGCCCTCCGGGCCTGAAACGGCCGGGCACGAGGTGCGGAGCACCGCCCTCAGTTCCCCTCGACCGTGACCAGCGAGGTGTCGCCGGGGGCGATCTGATCGACGCGAACCCGGCGGCGATGATCGCCGCTGACGAGTTCGGCTTCCTGCCCGGGAGCCTTGTTCAACAGGGCCTGCCCGAGTGGCGTGAGATAGCTGAGGATGTTGCGATCCGGATCTCCATCCCACGCGCCGAAGAGCTGAACGAACTCCTGCTTGTTGGATTCGAGATCGGTGAAGGCGACGCGGGTTCCGGGAACGACGACGTCGGTGCGGGGACTGGCGAAATCCGTGCCACGGGCGCGGGCCAGCTGGAGTTCGAGATCGTGCTTCCGGCGATGCAGGACCTTCTGCATTTCCTTGGCCGCCTTGAACTCGTGGTTCTCGCGGAGATCGCCGTAGCTCTTGGCGATGGCGATGTCCTTCACGTTGGCGGGAATCGCCTTGTTCACCAGCTCGTCGTACTCGGACTTGCGGCGTTGCAGGCTCGACCAGCTCACCAGGAAGGTCTTGTCGTCCTTGCCGGAGTCGCCGGTGATCATGGACTGGATCTGCGGATAGACCTTCACGATGCGGCCCAGCAGCGAACGCTTGTCCATGTCATCGAAGGCGGGAGACAGCTGCAACGAACGCACCAGATCCTTGATGATCTCGACGTCCGCCGACTCGATCAGCTCGGGGAGCAGCTGCATGTCCTCCAGCACGAAGTCGTGCAGGCGGTTCGTCTTCTTCTCGTTGAAGGCGTCCCGCTCCATCGCCGTGATCATGGCACGGAAGACTTCGGGTCCGAGGATGTCGGCGAAGACATCGTCGCGTTCCTTGCCGAGCCAGAGGAGCAATTCGCTGGAAGCGGCATGCTGGCTGACCAGACGGGCGAGCGTGTCCTTCAGGAGCTGGGTCCGGCCCTCGATCATGAGCAAACGGGCGCATTCTCCCGCCAGCTTGGCGGTCACCCGGTTGAAGATCAGGACGAGCATCGCACCCCAATCGGGGACGACTTCCTTGAAGGCCTCGAGTGCCCGGCGGTGCTTCACCGCGGGAAGTTCCTCGAAGAAGGCAACCAGCTTCTCCAGCAGGCGCTCGATCGGGGTCTCCTGGCTGAGGGGACTGAAGATGTCGCGGGCGGAAATCTGCACTTCCGGCGGCGTGATGTTGCCGGCGGCACGCAGGTCATCCCGCATGAAGATGCCTTCCAACGTCAGCGACGGCATCGTCTGGATGTGCGTGGAAATATCCGCGCCCAACAGGTGGACCGCTTCGGAAATGACATCGTGGCCACGGATGTCGTCGACGCTCTTCAGGATCTCGGCGGAGACCGCGATCTTGTTCTTCAGGCCCTTCGCCGTGCGGATCTCGATCGTGAGCCGGTCGCCCAGCGCGATCTCCTGTTCCTGATAGAGGATCGGGTCCGTCTTCTTCAGGGGCACCGTGAAATGGCCGTCCCGCTTCATCTCCGAACGGGCCACTTCCCACCATTTCTTCCAGTCAGACGTCACCACGTCCGCCAGCACCACCTGCACCTGATCCACCGTGGCCCGGCCGTTCATCGAACGGAGGACGAGCTTCACGACGTCGAGGTGATGGAGGGCGGCTTCCCGCTTCAGGCCATCCAGGTCCATGTGCTTCCGGACAAGGATGTGGTCCCGGGTGATCGCCTTGAGGGACTCAGCGGCGAAAACCAGGTCCATCGTATGGCCGGCCTTCGTCGCAAAATCGATGTTCAGGCGGCCAAGCGCGCCATCCAGGGCCGTGATCCGGCCAAATCCCCAGCTCTTGTGCTGGCAGAACCCCGCTTGTGCGAGGGCAAGAAGCGGCTCGACGTGCTTGGTCTGGATCTTCCCGCTGGCAACCAACTTATCGAGTTCTTCTTTCATCTTCGTGCGCTCCGGTATCAACCGACGACCTGCCCGGACGAATTAATTACGTGCCCGAACCCTTCCGGGCGGGAACTGCGGGCTGGCCGATTGTCGATTCGTCGACAGTATGGGCGCGTGGCCGATGCCAGACCAAGACAAATTGCCTTCCGCGCCCTCGGGCGCGCAGGCGCTCCGGGAGATTTCGTGGAGCACCGTATGGAGTCCGATCCCGGATTCCTCTCACTCACCCCAGCCGACAGGCGGCTGGCTCAGGAGCTCGTTTACGGAGTGATGCGGCAGCGCGCCACGCTCGATTGGATCATTTCCCGTCGGACGGAGGGTCGCCCGCAGAAGCCCGCATTGCTCGATATCCTGAGGCTGGGACTGTACCAACTCTTCTACCTCGACCGCATTCCGGCCCATGCCGCCGTCCATGAAACGGTCGAACTCGCCCGTGAATCCGGGTTCCCGCAGCAGGCGGGGTTCGTCAACGCCGTCCTGCGCGGCTGTGACCGCGACCGGGTCCAGCTCCGGACGGACCTGACCAAGCTGGCCATCGTGGATCCAGCGACCGCGTGGTCCCATCCGAAGTGGCTGGTTGACCGCTGGCGTGGGCAATTCGGGAAGCCCGGCCTGTTGAAACTCCTGGAGTGGGACAATTCCCCACCCCCGACCTTCGTCCGGGTCAATCGTCTCAAAACCACCCCGGAGGCCCTCAACGAGCGTTGGAAGGCCGAAGGCGTTGTCGCCCTGCCCATCGACCACGACTGGATCCCGGGCGGCTCGGCGTACCACCTGGTGTCGCACCCCCCTCTCGCCACGCTCGGCTCGTTCGTCGATGGCGGATTCTACGTCCAGGATCCCAGCACGCACCTGGCCGTCCAGGCGCTGGATCCCCAGCCAGGCGAGTCGATCCTCGATTTCTGCGCCGCTCCTGGCGGGAAATGCGGCCATATCGCCGACCGGATGGGGAACAACGGCCGGATCGTGGCGCACGACAACAGTTCTTCCCGCCTGCGCCTGGTGACGGAGAACTGCACCCGCCTTGGCGTCACCTGCGTCACCCCGGTCAGTCCGCCGGCCATCCCTGGGGAAGCTGGAGCGTTTGACCGCGTCCTGCTCGATGCACCCTGCTCGAACACCGGCGTGCTGCGCCGTCGGCTGGAACTGCGTTGGCGCATCCAGGCGGAGGAAATCACCCGACTCGCGGAAACCCAGTTCCGGCTGCTGTGCCGGGTCTCGGAGTTCGTGCGGCCGGGCGGCGTCCTCGTCTATTCGACGTGCAGCCTCGAAGCCGAGGAGAACGCCGGTGTCGTGAAGGCGTTCATCGGGGGTTCCACGCAATTCGACGTGGTCCAGCAACGCCAGATTGATCCCGTCCGGGACGGAGTCGATGGGGCGTTCGTGGCGACGCTGATCCGAAAGAACCCGTAGTCCTCGCCCGCATGGAAACGCCACCCGCACCGGTCCCGCACAGGGCAGACACTGCGCGCGTGGTGGCGCTCTTCCGTTCGCGGGCGCACAACTTTGTCGGGCATCACGGCATTGAACCGGGCGTGCATCCCATGGAGGCCGTGCCATGGCTGGATTGCCTGGCGGGCCGGGGAATCGTCGGGGACCGCTTCATCGACCACCGTCCTGATTACAAGGGACAGATCACGTTCTTCGAAGCGGAGGTGCACGCGGCGGTCCTGGACACGTTCGGCGTGGCCGTGGAGCCGTGGGTTTACCGCCGGAACGTGATCACGGAAGGGATCCGGCTCGCGGAATGGATCGGGCGAAGCTTCGAGGTACAGGGCATCCTGTTTGAAGGCGTGGAGGAATGTCGTCCCTGCTATTGGATGGATCACGCCGTGACCGCGGGCGTGGAGGAATTCCTGAGGGGACGGGGGGGCCTGCGCGCCCGGATCCTGAAGGATGGGCGGTTGCACATTGGTGCGCTGGCTGGCTTGGCGGGCGCGAACTCCTGAGGCCAATGCCAAGGCGGAGGCCCTGTTGTGAAACAGGGACACTCCGCCTCGGGGTCGTCGGTCGTTACTTCTTAGCGGCCGGCTTCTTGGCTGCCGCCTTTTTGGGGGCGGGCTTTGCTGCGGGCTTTGCTGCGGCCTTTGCTGCGGGCGCCGGCTTCGCTGCGGCCTTCTTCACTGCGGGCTTCTTTGCGGCTGCTGCTTTCGCAGGAGCTTTCTCAGGAGCCTTTGCAGGGGCTTTGGCGGGGGCCTTTACAGGGGCCTTCGCTGCCGGCTTTGCTGCGGCTTTACTCTTTGCTGCCATTCAATCTCACCTCCCTTCGATGCCTGATGGGCATGATCGGAAAAATTGGTATTGAGGTGGCACTGCGGGCGCCTCGCGCCCGCCTTCGGAACTGTGTGATGCGCGTTCCGACCTGTGCCTTGGGGGGAAGTTTTCGACAGAGTGCCCTCTCCATATCAAAGGTCAACCCGTCTTTCTGGAAGCGTCACCCTCGCGACCTGACGAAGCCCACGGGGCGCCTTGCTGGTGCCATCGCCAACGCACTCATACATCGTTTCCATCGTTCCACCCGTCGCGCGTTCATGGTTTCATCATCGCAAGCATGACGCTTCCAGAGCATCGGCAGGCCATCGACGGGATCGACGCGCAGATCGTGACGTTGTTGAACCAACGCACGCAGCACGTGCTGGAGATCGGCGCGATCAAGCAAAAGCAGGGACAGGAGATCTACGCGCCCCACCGGGAGCGCGCGGTCCTCCAGAAGGTCTGCAAGCTCAACGATGGCCCCATCACGGACGACGGCCTGCGCGCCATCTATCGTGAGATCATGTCTTCCGCGCTCTCGCTGGAGAAGAATCTCACCATCGCCTACCTCGGGCCCGAAGCAACCTTCACCCACCAGGCCGCCATCAAGCGTTTTGGCTCCAGCCTGACCTATTCCCCCCAGCGCACCATCGCCGACGTCTTCCACGAGGTGTCCAAGCATCGTGCCGACTATGGCGTCGTGCCGGTCGAGAACAGCACCGAGGGCGTGGTCACCCACACCCTCGACATGTTCGTGGACAGTGACCTGAAGGTGGTCGCCCAGGTCGTCCTGCGGATCTCGCACTGCATCGCCAGCCGCGCCCGGAAACGCGAGGACATCGCCAAGCTCTACGTGCATCCCCAGACGCTGGCCCAGTGCCGCGGCTGGATCCAACGCCACTTCCCGCACGCCGAACTTGCCGAGACCGCTTCCAACGCGCGATCGGCCGAACTCGCCGCCAAGGATCTCAAGTCCGCCGCCCTCTGCGGTGAACTCGCCGCCGAGACCTATTCCGTTCCCATCCTGGAACGGGACATCCAGGACAACGCCGCCAATTCCACGCGATTCCTCATCCTCGGCCGACAGGTGCCGCCGCCCAGCGGTTCGGACCGCACCAGCCTGATGTTCAGCATCCGCGACGAGGTGGGCGCCCTGCACAAGGCCCTCGCCCCGTTCCGGAAGTTCCGGATCAACATGACCAAGATCGAGTCCCGACCCTCCAAACGGAAGGCCTGGGAATACTTCTTCTTCGTCGACTGCGATGGCCATGCCGAAGGCGGGAAGCTGGCGAAGGCCATCGAGCAGCTCGGAGCCCATTGCAGCTTCGTCAAGGTCCTCGGCAGTTTCCCCAACGGGGACTGAAAGAGAGGGCAGGTTTCGGGAGTTTTACTTGCGGCAACGCCGCTTCCGCGGACGATGGGCCCATGCCCGAGGGAACTCCACGCCAGGACCTCATTGTCGGTGTCGATCTGGGCGGCACCAAAATCCTTTCAGGGGTCTTTACCCCGCAAATCAAGAAGATCGCCACCGCCAAGCTCTCCACCAAGAGCGAACGCGGCTACGGCGCGGTCGTCGAACGGATCGACCGCTGCATCCGGGATGCCGTCGATGAGGCCGACATCTCCCTGAAGCAGGTCCGGGGAATTGGCATCGGCGCCCCCGGCGCCGTGAACCCGGAGACAGGCGACGTGCTCTTCGCGCCGAACCTCAAGTGGAAGGACGCCCCGCTCAAACGCGACCTCGAAAAGATGCTCGGCGTCCCCGTGTTCGCCGAGAACGACTGCAATGTCTGCACCCTCGGCGTCCACGCGGTGGAACTCGACGCCAAGCCCCAGAACATCGTCGGAATCTTCGTCGGCACCGGCATCGGTGCGGGCATCTTCATCAACGGCCGGCTCTTTGGAGGATTCAACCGCACGGCCGGCGAGATCGGACACATGGTCCTGCAGGTGGGCGGACCCAAGTGCGGGTGCGGCAACCGCGGTTGCTTCGAGGCGCTCGCCAGCCGCACCGCCATCTTCCGCAAGCTCAGCGACTCCATCAGGGACGGCGCGAAGTCCCAGCTCACCGAACTCCTGGGGCCCGGCGAGGAGATCACCGACCTCAAGTCCGGCGATCTGCGGAAGGCCATCCGCAAGGGCGACAAGCTCGTCCAGAAGGTCGTCGAGGAAGCCTCCGAGTACATCGGGATCGCCACGGCCAACGTCATCAACTTCCTCAACCCCGAGGTGATCGTGCTCGGTGGCGGGGTCCTCGACGCCCTGCAGGACGAAATGATGCCCCTGATCCAGACCACCGCCCGTGATTACGCCATGACCGGCACGGACAAAGGCATCCAGATCATTGCCAGCCGCCTGGGCGACGAAGCCGGCATCACCGGTTCCGCCGTCCTCGCCCGCCAGGGCCTCAAGGGGTGAGGCGCGGAGGAAAACAGGAACAGCCGCAAGAATCACAAGCAGACGCAAAAGGGGGAAAGAACAACGCGGGCACGCATCCAACCCCGCGCTCCGAGCCGCACGTAGCCGCCCTTGGCAGCGAGCAGCAACCGCAACTCCTCGGGCGTGATCTCCAGTGAACCTAGAAACGGCAGTTCATTTAACCGCAGATGCCGCCGATTCCGCAGATGGAGGGGCAGAAATGCCAGCACCCAAGGCTCGTGCAGACGTCACCTTGCGGGTGAAGGGCACGCCCGATCCAAGCTCCTGACTATCTGCGTCATCTGCGTCATCTGCGGTTCCAACTGCCGCTTTCAGGGTGAGAGGTCGAACCAGTCCACTCCGACCTGTTCGCACTTCAGCGCGACCGTGGCCGTGACAGGATCCGCCAGGATCGATTGGAGGAACGGCGGCAACTCCGCCCCTCCAGTTGGACCCGCATGCCGGGCTCTGGAGTGAGGCCGACGGCTTCCCGCAGGTACTTGGCGTAGCCTACCCGATCATCGCGCTCGTTTGGCTTCAGCCTGAACTCACGCATGTGTGTCCGCTCATTTCCCGGTTCCCCAACGAACAGTTCCCGACGCTGCCCGGGCTCACGCCGCCGCACAAGAATCGGGAGCAACGGGGCTCCCGGGTTCTGTCGCCCCGCTGGGGCTGGGGATCCATGACCCACGTCCACCCACGGCTGACGCCGTGGGCTACTGTCTTTCGGCCCTCCGGGCCTGGGAGGGTCGGGCACGAGGTGCGGAGCACCGGCAGACGATAGCCCACGGCGTGAGCCGTGGGTTTCGGGTGTGTGGGAGGTCCAGCCCCGGAGGGGCGCAAGATTCCGGGGCTCTGGGAACTGGTGACTGGGAACTCTGATGGAAGGCCGGGTGTCCTCACCCGGCGGACTGGGGTCGCGCCGCGTGGGGGCACGCGGCCTACAAATCTGGGAACCGGCTTCAATCTTGAAACTGAAATCTTGAAACTCCTGCCCCCCTAGAGGAACGACCGGTTTTCGTAGGCGAACTTGAGGAGGCTGTGGCTGCCGCTGAGGTTGAGCTTCTGGCTCATGTTCTGGCGGTGGGTCTCGACGGTGCGGACGGCACATCCAAGCAGGTCGGCGATCTCCTTCGAAGTGCGGTCGTCGGCGACCAGGCGGAGGATGCGCCTCTCGGTGGGAGTCAGGCGTTGAAGTCCGGGACGTTCGCGGTGGAGGGCTTCGGAGTCGCTGCGTCGGCGCAACAGCGCGCCAGTGAGGGAAGCGGTGATGAAGGTCTTGCCGTCGGCCACGGCGCGGATGGCCTGGATGAGGTCCTCGGCGGCGTTTTCCTTGAGGACATAGGCGTTGATGCCGAGGTCGAGGGCCTCGTTCAGGAGGGATTCGTCCTCATACATGGTGAGCAGGACGAGCTTCACCGGAGACTCGGCGTCGCGGAGCCGTCGGGCCGCCTGGAGCCCTGTGAGGCGCGGCATGTGGACGTCGAGGATGGCGATGTCGGGCTTGAGTTCCGCGATGCTCCGGACGGCCTCCTCGCCATTGGCCGCCTGCCCGACGAGATGCAACGTCGGATCCGTCTCGATGACGTCGCACAGCCCCCGTCGGAAGATGGGGTGGTCATCGGCAATGAGGATGCGAAGGGGCGAACTCATGAGGGGGAGGTTCAAGATTCAAGCCGGGGAACGCCGCGTGAGGGCACTCGGCCTACAGATGGGAAGGTTGAAGGCCGGGTGCCCCCACCCGGCGCAGCATCGTCGGCTAGAGGGGGATTCATACCGCGGCCTTTCGGAAGGTCTGGGTGTGGGAGGAAGTCAGGGTGGCGGGGCGCGCAACGACGGTGCGGACCTCGACGGTGACGCGGGTTCCGCGGCCGGGTTCGGATTCGAAGGTCGCCTGGCCGCCGAGGGTGCGTGCGCGTTGGGCGATGTTGCCGAGGCCGAAGCCGGCGGCGGCCAGCAACGTGGGCTCGGGGGCAGTGAATCCACAGCCATCATCGCTGACGGTGAGGCGGAGGGATTGGTCGTTCCAACGAAGGCCGACGGTCGCGCTGTGCGCCTGGGAGTGCTTCGCGACGTTGTTCAGGCATTCCTGGACGATCCGGTAGAAGTTGATGCGCGCATCCGGGGCGAGAGCGTCATCGACGGGATCGAGGGAGACGTGGAACTCGATGTCGGAGGAATCGGCGAGGTTGCGGATGACGGCGGCGATGGACTTGGTGAGGCCGAGTTCATCGAGCTGGAAGGGACGGAGGTTGCGCGCGATGGAGCGGACCTCGCGGATGGCCTCGGTGGCCATGGTGGAGATCTCGCGCAGGTGTTGGACGAGGCGCGCGGGATCGGTGGGCTGACCGACGGCGAGGGAGGCGCGGTTCTTGATGACGAGGAGACCGTGGCCAAGACTGTCGTGGAGTTCGTCGGCGATGCGGCTGCGTTCGTGTTCCTGGGATTCGATGAGTTGGCGGGTGAAGGATTCCTCCACGTCGCGACGGCGGGAGTGGGTGCGGACGCGCACACGGAGCAGGAGGAAGGCGAGAGCCAGTCCTCCGGCACCCAGGCCACCGCGGAACCACGGCGTCTGCCAGAACTCGGGATGTACCGTGACCAACATGCCCTTGACCGGCGCGCTCCAGGTTCCGTCGTTGTTGGCGGCGTCCACCCGGAATCGGTACGTGCCGGGCTTGAGCTTCGAATAACGCGCCGACCGTTGGTCATGCGCATCCACCCACTCCGGGTCGTAAGGTTCGAGACGGTAGCGGAACCGGACGCGATCAGGCGCGGAGAGTTCGAGTCCGGTGTAGACGATCTCCAGACGTTCGGTGCCCGGAGGCAGGTCCACTCCCTGGCGAGGAACAACGGACGGGAGCCTCGCTCCATCGATCCAGACCTCCTCGATGTGCACCTTGGGAGCGGGAGCCGGATCGCGGAGCCGGCCGGGATCGATCATCACGATCCCGGAATCACTGCAGAACCAGAGTTTGCCATCCGTGCCGGCCATGGCCGCCGGATGGAAGCCCGTTCCAAACTGCGGAACAGGCAGTCCGTCCTCGGCACCGAAGGTGGTCCCGTGAACGGTGCGCCCCTTGCCGGCAACGAACTGCTGGAGGTCGGCGAGGGAGAAGCGGGTGAGACCCGAAGGGGTGCCGACCCACAGGTTGTTCTGGCCGTCATCGAGGATGAGGTCGATGCGTCCGTTGGGCAGCCCATGGGAAACCCCGAGTGTGATGAAGCGCCCATCCTTCCAGGCGGAAAGCCCGCCCCCCGCAGTGCCGACCCACAGCATCCCGAGGGAATCCACACAGAGGGATCGCACCCATTCGTGGCCGAGCCCGTCGGCGGTACCAAAGCGCGTCACCTTCCCATCCACGAGGTGGTTGAGGCCTTTCTCGGTTCCCGACCAGATCGAACCATCAGCCGCCTCGGCGATCGCGGTGATGGAATCGGACGAAAGTCCGTTGGTCGTCGTATAGGTGCGGATGCCGCCGGCCTCGTGACAGTCGAGTCCGGAGGCAAGGCTGCCGCGCCAAAGACGCCCTGCACGATCCTTGAGCAGGGCGCGGGTTCCGACAGGGCGACCCGTTGGCGCGGACAATCCCTGGTCCATCCAGCGGCGCAGCCCACCGAACTGGGTTCCGGTCCACACCCCTCCTTCGCGGGCCCCCATCAGGCTGGTTGCGAGAAACAGGGGGAGCGCGGGTCACCGACGGAAACGGGTTGGAACCGGTTCCCATCAAACGCCAGCAGGCCGGCTCCCATGATCCCGACATGGAGGGTCCCGGTTGCATCGGCGGCGACAGACATGGCGGCACCCGAGGGAAGGTCCCTTCCGGTCCGATACAATTTCAACCGGGGTTCGCGCAGCCGGAACAGGCCGCCGCGGTTCGCGCCGATCCACAGATTGCCGGCACGGTCCTCGAAGAAGCAGACCGGGCGGGTTCCATGCAATCCATCGGTGGCATCCACCCGTTGGATGGCGCCGTTGCGGTAGCGGACGGATTCGCTGCCGACGCGCGCACCGACCCAGACGTCTCCGCTGGGCAAGGCACTGAGCGCCTGGAACCAACCGGAGCCGGGGGACGGCATGGGCCGCACCTTCCCGGCTTCGAGGACCGACAGATCGTTGGGGAAACGCAGCATCCAGACCTTTCCGGTGCCGTCGACGGTCATGGCGTCGACCGAGGCTGTTCCGGGGACGGGAACAAAGGCGGTGCCGTTCCACCGTTCGACGCCCTTTGGGCCACCCGCCCAGATCTGGCCGGAGGGATCGACGATGAACTGGGTTACCGAAGGGGCGACGGGGACGGGTTGGAAGCGGGTGCCATCGTGGCGGAGAAGCCCTTCGCGGGACTGGACCCAGACCTGGCTGGCGCCATCGACGGCGACGCCGAACACGGGATTGCTTCCGGGACCGTCTGGCGAGTCGTACCAGCGGAAGTCGTCCTGTTCGCGCACGGCGAGTCCATGCGAGGTGGCGAACCAGATCCGGCCGAAGGCATCCTCGACGAGGTCATAGACATTGTCCGAGACCAGCGCCGGAGTGTTGCCGGTGGTGAAGCTGCGGAACCGGATGCCGTCGAACCGTGCGATGCCGCCGGCGGTGCCCACCCACAGGTACCCGTCCCGGTCCTGGGTGATGGCTCGAACCGTCGTGTCGGGGAGCCCGTCGACGGTACTCCAGTTCTTGATGAGGTACTCGGCGTGCGGGATGCCGGGTAGGTCGGTCCTGGCGAAGACGACCAACGGGAGAAGCGCAACGATCGGGGTGCAGTGGAACCATGGTGGCACCCACTTCATCGCGGACCTCCACCGGGAGGTGCTGTCGGGGTCTCATCCCTGCGGTCGCGTGCCGCGCGCCAGGCGGAGCGGACTTCCTCGAGGGCGTTGGTGTGGTACTGGACCGGGATGCGTTCCCGAAGTTCCGCGAGTGCGGCGTTCTCGATGGAGCGGCGGCGTTCGATCTGGGCGCGATGCGAGGCCACGGCGACCTCCTGACGGGCGGCGGCCCCACGGGCGTTGGATTCCCGGCGTTCGATCAACCGGAGCAGGTAGAATCCGTCGCGGCCTTCGATCACCGGACTGACCTCCCCGTTCTGCTGGAGACCGTCGAGCGCCTGACGGACGGCATCCCCGCCTGGGAGCGAAGTCTTCGCAGGGGAGATCCAGCCGAGGTCTCCGCCCATGGACCGGGTGGCGTCGTCATCGGAGTAGTCGATGGCCAGCGGACCGAAGCCGGGGATGGAGGATTCGAGCTGGAGGGCCTTGGCGCGGGCTTCATCCATGCGCGCGCGGAGGGTCGCCTTGCGGGCGGCGGAGGTCCGGGACGTGAACTGCAGGCGCAACCAGGCCGCATGCGACAGGGTCTCAACGCGGGAAGCGGCGCCGTCTGTGGGCTCCGAAGGCGACGGTGAAGCGGGGGACGGGACGGGGCTGTTCGTGGCAGCCAGGCGGGGTTCGAGCTGGCGTTCCTTCCAACGGGCCACCAGTACGCCTTCCAGGGCGCGACGTGTGGCCGGTTCCTGATCGAGGCCCAGCCGTCGGGCCTCGGCGACCATCTGCTGGCGTTGCACGAGTTCCGCGACGACAGCGTCGAAGTCCGCCTCGGCGCCACGACCACGATTCCGCGCGAGTTCGAACTCCAGGTCTTCGCGCAGGATGGGCAGGCCATCGACGCTCAGGACACCCGTCGGTGCGGGAGGATCCCCCGAAAGCGGCGCAGCCGCCTCACGACGGCAACCCGCCATGAGAACGGCCACGACTCCCACAATGGCATAGGCAATCCGCATCATCTCCTTCGGACAATCACCCGGAAGAACTCGACGGCATCGTCCGCTGGAACCGTCTTCCCGACAAGCAGTGTGCGGGGGTCCCCCGGAGCCGGCGGGGTGGCGGCGTCCATCAGATCCGCGCCGTCAAACCACGTGATCAGGTCCGGTGACAACTCGACCTGGAAATCCAGATCCGTGGCCTGTGGCCGACGCCGGAATCCAACGCCCTGACGCCCGCCCTGGGAGAACGAGTGCGGCAGCGCGAGCGCCGAGGCGGCGGCGGCATCCGGCTTCGTGGGGTCGAGGTCGAAGGCGTACTCGAAAAGATTCCGGATGCCGTCGCCGTCCGTGTCCTGTTCACCGAACAGGTCCAGGTTGGAGCTCTGACCCGGGAAGAAGGCGGTGCGCCACTCGGCGAACGTCTGGGCCTGGCTTCCGGTCGATCCGCCGTTGCCGCCGCTGCCGCCCGTGGGGGCATCGGCGGGGTTCCACTTGTCATAGCCATTGGCGTCCTCCCAGTCGTCGGGGAAGCCATCGTCGTCGGAATCCTGCCCCACCACGCGCATCGTGAGATCGATCCGCTGTGTGCCCGCGCGACGCGTCTGGTCGATCTGGAAGCCGGACGCAACGATCGGGGCGAGGGTGAGGGGTTTGCCATTAAGCGTGACCCCGATGTGTTCCACCTTGGTCGACGACGCACCCACGGCCAGGACGTTGGACCGGACCGTGAGATCGTAGGACAACAGCTCGTGCGGGAGCGTCAGGCGATACGTCATGCGCCCCGTGTCCGGACCGAAGGGATTCACCGCGGTGGTGAGGCGATGCTCGCGTCCGCCGGGGCCCACGGTACGGATGCGCCACACGAGGCTGCCCCCGGTGATGGGGTAGCTTTGGGAGCCGACCTGTTCGGTGATGGTCCCAAAGAGGGTCGTGCCGGGCTCCGCGATGCGCGCGGCGGTGGCGGGGAAGACGGTGGCGACACACAGAATGATCGCGGCCAGGAATGGACGGAGGAAGGGTACTCCGAGGACCGGGGCGTCGATGGCTTCATCGCGACGGGAAAGGCTACCGGAAGGCGACGGGGACGTCGCCGCCCCGTCCGTATGGCAACGCGAGGGCGACGAGGACATCGCCACCCCGTCCGTGTGGCAACGCGAGGGCGACGGGGACGTCGCCACCCCGTCCGCATGGCAACGCGAGGGCGACGGGGACGTCGTTACCCCGGACGGGCGTCGGATGTTCCGGACTGGATTCATGGCGTTCATGTTCTTGGTTTCCTTCCGAGGTTCAGTTTCCGGAGTAGCCATAGGTTTCGAAGTTGAGGCGGATGTCGGTGACGCTTTGGACGAAACGGTCCAGGCCCTCGGCCGGGTCCGCGTGGAGCGACTGGCCCGGGATGATCAGGATCCACTGATCATTCCAGACACTGCGGCCGATCAGCCGCGTCGAGTTGAAGGCGTTATCTTCCGACGGATCCTCGGAGACCGAGGCACGGAAGCTGGAGAAGCGGCGGGCCTCGCCGGCCTGGCCGGAGAGCGAATCGATGCCCGCGATCCAGTCGGGCCGACCGAGCTCGGTGGCCCCGAGCTGATAGGGACTCGGGATCGCTTGATCCACGACGTTCCAGGCGCGGAGCGCGAGGGTCGGGCTGTTCGGGATCGACATGTAGTCGAGGCCGGCCGGGATCAGGTAGACGCCGGGCGTACGGGCCAGGTCCTCGAGCGGGTAGCCATCGATCCGGATGCCGGCGGCACGGATCTTGGTGGCGTAGAGCGTCGGGTCGTAGCTCGCATCGCCGCCACCGAGCGGGTTGCCGAAGAAGTTCTCGCCGGCGCGCACGGCGGACCGGAAGCGCAGCACGATGCCGGGCTGCGGCGTGCCGCGCGGGGCGAAGGGCCGGCAGAACTTCCGGAACTCCGGAATATCCCAGAGGTCGTCGACGCGGGCGGACTCGAGCTTGTCGACCCAGTCCTGGTCCGTGGCGCCATCCTCGGAAGGCTTCAGGCGGGCCTGCTCGTTGCGGATCGAGAAGCTCGTCTGGTCGTATTGGAAATTGTTGAAGCCAAGCCGGCCTTCGATCGACCGGAAGGTTTCGTGCAACCGAGCCATGGTTCCGGCGAGGCCGGCACCCGAGAGCGGGAAGTCGTCGCCGAGCTCACCGAGGGTGCGGGCGCGGACGATCTCATTGAGGAACGGCCGGCCGGAAGCGCGGTCACGCGGGTCGAAGTTCGTCTCGTAGTCGTAGGCCTTGGTGGCGAGGTAGCAGTAACGCTGCGCGAGGTCATAGAGGACCCGGTAGCGCTGGATGGCCTCGTAACGCGCGGTGCGGAAGAGCACGTCGTGGTAACGGTTCTCCTGGGTCTCGGCGGCGATGATGGCGTTGGCCTGCCGACGTTCCTCGATCAGGCGGACGCCTTCCTGGAGCGTGGCGCGATACTGGTCGAACAGGCCACGCAGTTGCTCGCGCATCGTGAAGAGCTTCATCCGGGTCACGCCCTCGTTCACGAGGAGTTCCTCGATGTCGTAGAGCATGCCGCGGAGTTCGACGGACATTTCCTTTCCGTCGATCTCCCGCTCGGCCTGAAGCGACACGAGCTCCTTCGAGTTCTCGAGGATGTCCGCCGAGCTGTCCATGAAGGTCGCGGAGCCGCGGGTGATGCCGTAGGCCACGCTGCCCGCGATCTTGATTGCGTTGCGCGCGGCAAAGGTCGCGTCGTTGGCCAGTCCGACGACCTTGGGGAGACCTTCGATGATGCCTGCGACGACATCATTGAAGACATCCGCCGACGTGTTCAGCACCGCCGCGGTGGTGCGGAGCGCATCGATGCGCTCGTTGAGGCTCTCGATGTCATCATAGAGCGTGGACTTGATGCTGAGGACATCGGAGGAGATGTCGGCCCGCATCTTGAGCAGGGCGACGCGATCGCGAAGCTGCTTGATGAGGAAGTCATAGTCGCCGACGGCGATGCCGAGATCGGACTGGACCTGGACCATCTCGCCAACGAGGGCCTGGAGCCGCCCGGGCGCATCGCGTTGTCCCCAGTTGGCGGGAGCGACGAAGGCGTAGTCGGAGGCGAGGGCCGGCAGGCGCAGATGGACAAGGTCGTCTCCGAGGAGCCCGACCGCCGTATTGCCTTCGAGGGTGATGTCGTCGAGGAAATGTTCTTCGAGGTCGGTCTTGAACTCATCGGGCACGTCGTTGAGCAGGTCGTAGAATGAGACGTACTCGTCGAAGTAGGTGTCGCTGTTCGCCACCGGCACGGTATCGGCGTTCACGTCGTTCACGTCGACGTACATGAACAGGTTGTAGTCGGGGCCCTGGTATCCGGCGGGGTAGGCCTTGCCGGCACCGATCTGACCGGTGTAGGGCGTGCCGAAGATCTCGATCAGGCGGTTGCGGTACTCAATGTCCTCGGCAGCGGCGCGGACACGGAAGTCATCCGCAGACTGGGCGACCTGGCGGAGCTGGGCCTTCTGGATGTTGGCGTTGTCGAGAGCACCCGATGCGTTGCGCAGGGCTTCGTAGGCGCGTTCGAAGATCTGCTCGAAGTGCGAGAGACCCTGCACGGCCTGCCGACCGATCTGGGCCGTCGAGCCCACGTCGATGTGCGTCGGGTCGATATCGAACGGCACGACATCGGGATCGAGTCCGAGCGGGTTGAGCCCAGCGTCCGAATTGTCGAGGGTCAGCTGGATGGAACCCAGGTGGGAGCTAATGGTGCCGAGTTCGGTGACCGTGGTGCGGTCGATCCGTTCGATGCCTTCTCGGGTGGTATCGGCTTCCGGGAGCAGCGCGTTGCCTAGGATCCAGTCGAAGATGGCGGCCTGACCGGCGCGGCGGCTCCACTCAGTGACACCCCACGCGCGGCTCGTGTTGGAGTCGGTGTACCCGAGCGTCCGGGCGGCGGGTTGTTCCGAGTAGCGCGAACGCCAGGTGAGGTTCACGACCTCGGCACCGGCGCGGGCGCGGGCGACGGCGGTTCGGGCGAATTGACGTTCATCGAGGTAATCGACCCCGATCACGACATCGAGCAGGTTGTAATACTCGCTGCGGCGCTGCCAGATGAAGCCCGGGGTGTTGATGAGGTCGTAGTGCTTGCGGATGGCGCTGAGGTAATGACCCCAGGCGTCACCGTGGCCCTGCGGGAAGAGGCGGAGGCCGTCGGACTCGTCGAGGATGCCATCGCCGGTGACGTCCTTGATCTGGTAGTTGAGCGCGTAGGCGACTTCGCCTTCGCCCTTGGTGAAGTTCCAGAACAGGCGGTTGAAGACCGGGCGTCCGAGGCTTTCGTCGGTGCCACGGAGAAGGGCGAGTTCCTCGTCGAGGAGGGACGCCTGCTGGTTCTCGAAGCAGAACCGGCTGCTGGTCAGGTTGCCGACGTCGAGGGCGATCTCGGCGCGGCCGTAGCCGACGGTCGGATCCATGGAATCATCCCAGGCCTCGTTGCCGAGGAGCGAGTAGAAGTAAGAGAGGCGGCTCGAGGCGAGCATCAGCGCCGAGAGCAGACCTGGCGACGTCACCGGCGGGGTCGACTGAATGCTCATGTCGCGGGCGCGCTGGAGGACGGTCTCGTAGAGTTCGATGAGGCCGACGTTCTCGACGACGTTCTTGTCCGCGTTGAGGGCCACGGGACCGCTGAACGGCGCGCCGAGGGTGCGGAGCAGGCTCGCCGCGGTCGCCGGGCTGTCCGAACGGGAGAACTCGCGGACGCGGGCCTCGTAGGGATTGATGCCATCCAGGACGCGCTTCACCCAGCCCATGGCCAGCTGCGGACGGAAGTCGGGGCGACCATCGCCGGTGAGGTCGCGGATGGAGGAGTTGGCAGCGCCGGCCCAGTCGGACCAATTCGAGGCCGTGGCGGCGGGGCCGTCCACATGGCGATAGCGCGCGTAGAACAGGTTGTCCGCCAGGAGCAGCGTGGGGTTGCCGTTCAGTTCGATCTGATTCAGGCCGGGGGTGCCATTCGGATCGCCGACCGCGCTCCAGGGCGGCGAACCCGCGGACACGTTGCCGGGGACATCCCCAACCTTCACCGTGCCGTCCTCCTCGTGGAACCACCACGCGTAGGCGACGCGGTCCACGTTGCCACCGAAGTCGGCGGTGTGGCGGAGGGTGATCTTCTCGTCGAAGACATTCGGCGGAAGGATGGCCTTCAGCGCACCGCGATACTTCTGCAGGCGGCTCACCTGGATGACGTGGAGGGAAACCGGCGCATCGCCGAGCGACGGGTGATCGTTCTCAGCGAGCGTGACGTAGATCGGGGGCTTGTTGGTGTCCGCCACCAGCAATGCAGGATTGCTGACGAGCGCGAGACCGACGCCAAGACTGGTGAACGGAATGGCGGTTCCCGAATTGGTGCCGGGCATCAGCCCGACGTTCCACGTGATCCCGCCGACGCCGTTGGGATCGCGGGCAAGGGCGTAGAGCTGGTTGACGGCAGCGGTCCACCCGGCGTCGCCCGCAGCCAGATCAGCCAAGGTCCGGCGTTCCGTCTCGGTGAGCACGTTGGGCTCCACGACATAGACCGGCGGCGGCGTGGCGGTCAGGTCAGGCGCACCGAGGGTACGGTCGTTGACGTAGCCCCGGAGTCCCAGCACACCGGGTGCCGCAGTGGTCGTCAGCTTGGCCAGCGGACGATAGAAGACCCGCTTCCGGAGCGAAGGCGGCAGCTGGGTGAACACCCATTCATTGCCATTGACCTCAACGTTGACGCCCGGCGTGCGGATCGCGACGGGGAGATTGGTCCGGGGGAGCGGCAGCAGGCGTTCCTCCAACGGTGCCATCACCCGCGCCGAGAAGCGTTCGTCCGGGCTGGCCGCCGGGAACGGCTGCATCCCCGGATTCAGCGAATCAAAGACGATCGAGGCCGCCGCGAAGCCGATGATCCCGGGAAGTCCGGGTGCATCGGGATTGTCGAGGCGGTTCTCGCCGCCGGGATAGGTCAGCGTCTCGCCCGCCTTCAATACGGCCACGTTGGTCGGCCAACTGGTGTTGTACCGGATGGCCAACGGCTCGCTTCGCACGACCGCGTTGGTGTCGAACACACCCTTGAAGGCAAGGGTCCCAACCGCGAACCGGGGCAGCCAGGGGATGCAGTCGCCAACGCTGTCGGGCTGGACAGTCCGATCCAGTTCGAACGGGTAATAGAAATCCGCCTGGAGTGGGTAATAGAAGTAGCCCTCGAAGGCAGAATCACCGGAGACGACCCAGCCGCCACCCTTGTGGTCGATGTGCCAGCAACGCTGGGCGTCCGCATCGCGATAGAAGGTCCCGTTGGGAATGTTCGATTCCGGAACAAACGGGTTCCCCGGAACCGTATTGACGCAGGGGAAGAGTCCCAGGATGAGATCCAGGGGATAGGGTGGGTTGATGCGGTTCCCGGCGACGGTGTTGTAGATGAAGCGGTAGTTGCGGCCTGCGCTGCCCGGCAGCCGGTCGAGTCGCGGATCATCCACCACATTGTCCACCCGCTGGACATTGTAGACCCGCATGCGATTCGTCTGCGCCTGCTTGTCGAAGTACTGCACGAGGACGTACGGATCCGAGGTGTAGTCGGCGGCGCGGAACGTGATCGGATCCAGCACGATGTTCGCACGGCTGATGTTAAGGTCATTCCGCAAGGCGAAGACCGCGGGGACGGACCTGCCGTCGAGCGCCGCAAGGAGGGACGGATAGACGCGGGCGTGCTCCTCGTTCGGGTTGTAGCCGGCCTTGGTGCGATCGGGCTGATTGTAGACCTGCACGTTCTCGAAACGGTCAGGATCATACGACGGCTGGACGACGCCGTTGGTGCTGAGGCCTTCGGAACCGAGTCGGCTGGCGATGACGATGCGGTGGAGGTCGCCATCGGTCAGGTTCGTTCCGACGGTCGCCAGCGGCCAGAAGAAGTCCGGGTAGTGCATCGGCTGGTACGGCCACTCCAGGCCGTCGCGGCGTTCATACCAGACGATGATCAGGGCCTGGTCGGAAGTCTCCGGGACAGACGCGACGGGCACGTTCACCGGGATGATCGGTCCCTGGGCATTGGCGCGGTCGTAGATCAGGGGGTTGTAATTCGCGTTCTCCTTCACCACGTACCCCGTGTGCTCGATGCCCGTGTGAAGCGGGGTTCCCAGAGGTGAACCCACCCGCACGCCGCCCCCTGCCGTCAGCATCAGGCGGCCACCACCGGTCCATGCGGTCGGTGCGTCCCAGGCGCGCGTCTCGACCACGCGTACGTCGAGGATCTCCTCGTTGGGATCCCGCACGGTGCGTGCGGCGAGGACGTTGGTGCGGAACAGGAGGACGGACTTCGTGGTCCGGTCCGCAGAGAAGCGGGACCCGTTCACGCCGGCACCGCCAAGGTGGAAGAGGAGCCCGTCGAAGTATCGGGCGTCCGTGGCGGACGGATCGAGTTCGACGCCGGGGGTCTGGGCAATGTGTCGGTACTTGACCGTGTTCGTGTAACGCCTGGCCGCGTCGTCCTGCCATGGATCGCCGTCGAAGCCGGTGTAGACGAGCGCCTTCACATCCGGTGCCGAGGCGGCGACCGGCTTCCAGGTCAGCTCGAAGATGCCCGGCCGGATGGCGACCGCGACCTTGCGGCGTTCGTCCCAGGCGAAGGTATCCGTCGTGCCGACGCCGGCTGTCGCCAACAGTTCGCGCCCCGTGGGAGCCTGTGGAAGCACCGCTGGCGAATTGGCCGGGTAGACGATGTCGGTGCCGACGGCGGCTCGGATGACGAGATAGGAGGAGCCGTAGTCCCAGAGGACGGAAATGGGCCGGTTGAGGGCCGCGATGGAGCGGCGCCAGTAGGCATTGCCGTCCACGGTCAGCGAGGTGAGGTGCGTCGTGAGGGATGCCCCGCCGGGAAGCGGAGACGAACTGAACGTCGAGACCGGGAAGTAGGCCGGGTCGGCCGGGGAAGCGCCCTGCCAGCCCACGAGGCTTTTGGAAGCGGCGGTATCGGAGGCACGCGCCATCACTTCAAGACGGGCGCCGAAATCAAACCAGAAGCGGCCGGAGCCAGGGATCGAAGACACGACGGCCCCGGCCGGGTCGAGCTGCCGTGTCAGCGGGAGGGAAAGACCAGCGGTGGCGTTGTGCGCGATCGTCACGGCCGTCTGCTTGCGCCAGCTGTAGGTGATCGTCACCGGGCCGGTCATGGCGAACTGCGTCGGCGCCGGATTGGGGTTCGGAACCGGGTAGCTGTTGGTCTGGCCCACGGTGCCCGTGACCGCGATGCGCGAGACATAGTACCGGAGGTCGAAGTCGGCCGGATCCGGGACGATGCCGTTGATGGACGGGTTGACGGGGCTCCCATCCCGGATCCAGTGGCTGCCTTGGGGAGGCGTTGGCTCGCCGGGTGTCGAGGCGGTGGGAAGTCCGGCGTCGGCGTGGGTGCTGGCAATCGTCAGGCGATGCTCGGTGACCCAATTGAAGGTGAGCGTGGTGTCCTCGAACAGCTCCAGCGTGTAGTTGTTCGCCGAGCCGGAGTTGATCTCGTCGTTGAGGGAATAGCCGGTGTTGACGTGGCGTGTTCCGCCATTGTTGGTGCTGACGGTGGGCGAGACACTGATCGAGATGCGGCTGCCGCGGATGAAATTGCCGCTGCCGCTGAACAGGGTGTTGTTGACGAGGACCGGGCCAAACCGGGAATCAACGTTCAGCCGTTGCTGGAGTTGGTACTCACCGTCCGTGTTCAGCGCCACGATCCATCCCCAGGATTCGGGAGTATCCCGCAGCGTGTCGTTCTCGAGGACGAGGATGTCGTCCCCTTCACCGATGGCGAGCCGACGCAAGGAGGAGGTCCGGAAGCCACCTCCCCAGAGGATCTGCTTCCGGTCACTGTTGAAGGCCAGCAGGCGTCCCGTGAAAACATTCGGAGTCGGGCGGGTTCCCGGCTCGGCCGTGCTGGTGATCCATTGGGGCACCAGCCGGTTGTTGAAGCTGACCACATAGTCGTTGGGAACCGTGTGGTTGAGCTCCATGTCGACGTCGCCGAGCGAGGTGTCCGAAAGCGCCGTGGCATGGAGATTGACCGAGGTGGAGGCGTAACCCACTGCCAGCAGTCGGCCGCCTGCCGGCACCATCCGCACGGGAAACGTCGGGGACTCGGCACCACCCGGCCGGAAGTAGACCATGTCGGGATCCGCGGTGTAGTCATCGGCGAGGCGAAGGATGAAGCCACCACGGCGGTGGGTGCTCCCATTGCCATTCATGAGATTGTAGCTGCCCGCCACGTAGATCTTCCCGTCAAACAGGCAAAGGTCCTTTCCGTCGATCTCGAATTGCATGCCTGCAACCAACGCCAGGAACTGGGCCTTCAGGTGGGCATCCGGCTCGAGGACGAGATGGTCGAGCCATCTCCCATTGGCACTCAGTTTGCCTGCGATCGCGGTCTTCGAGCCTTGGCAGGTGTCCAGGTCACCGACGATGGGATAGCAGCCGAGCTCGGTCGTGGTGTATCGGGAATTGCTGTCGATGGTACTGTTGCGGAGATCCACCGGGGAGCTCTTGCCCGACCCCACCGAGACACCGTCAAAGTTCATCAGGACGTGCAACTGATCCAGGCCGTCTGCGGAGATCGCCGCCACAGTCTCATGTCCTGCCGTCGTTGAGGTGCCGCTCCGGGAGGTCCAGCCCACGGCACCCGCCGCCGTGAACTGCACCAGATAGGCGTCAACGTTGTCGGTGAAATTACCAACGGCAGTGATCGTGGTCAGGGGTGCGCCTTGCGCGGGGCTCAGGACGCGTGCCGGGGTTGCGGTGTTTCCGGCGTACCCTTTGAAGGCCCCGCCCACGGTCACGCGCCCCCCCGAGTCCACAGCCAGCGCGTTCATCGTCACATCCGTACCGGTGATGTAACGGATCCAGGTAACGGCTCCGGTGTCCTTGGCGACCTTGATCACGACCCCCGCACGGACCGTGGTTGCCTCGTTGATCGTCGCCGCAATGTAGACCGACGTGCCATCCACCTCGACGTCGTTGACCTGAATCGACTTTGCGAGCGTGAGACCGAACTCGGTTGTATTGAGGGCTTGGGGAAAGCTGCTGAAGACACTCGTGAGGTAGTCCCAACCCCCACCGGCCCCCTGTCGCGTGACGAAGATGCCGGTACGTCTGGGTTCCGTCGGATTCAGCGGCTGCAGGGTCATCCCCTGGAACCGGACCACACCCTGAAAGATGCCGACGGCGAAAACGTTGCCGTCGTCATCCGTCGCCGATCTGTGGAAGGCGATCAGTTCATCATCCTTGACCAGGCCATCCGCATTGACACCGGTCGCCAGGTAATGCAGCGGCTCGCCGGCGTGGGCGGGCAGGAACGAGGCCATGGCGAGGCAGCCCGCTGCCAGCCAGCGCAGGCCGAGCCGCATCAGACCGTGAGTGCCCGCAGACACCGCCTCGATCGGGGCGGCGATGTCCTCATAGCCATGGGCATGGCGTTGGAGGGGAGACGGGGACGTCTCCACCCCACCCCAGGAAGAGCGCTTCACCAACCGTGCGAAGGTTCGAATGAGATTCATCGGAAGTCCTTGATTCAGGATTGAAAGGAGGTGGGGTGGATCACTGGTTGAGGATTGCGACGCGTGAGATGCGGCGCAGGGTCACCGTTCCGGCCACGGAGATCGGTTGCAACGCGAGGCCATGGATGGCTTCGGTGTAGTTGCCTTCGAGGGTGTCCACTTCCGCGAGGCGCTGGGGAGGCGTCGTGAAGGAGATGCCGACCTCGCGACGGACCGTATAGGACCGGGCACCGGTGTTGGCGTGGTCGGGATGGAAGGCGTGGCGGAACGGGTTCGTCGGGGCGTTGTTCGAAAGCACGAGCGAAGCCTCGCATCGGAAGCCCTGTCCGATGCCACCGCGGCAGGCGAGATCGAGTCCGCCGAAGTCATAGCCCACCGCGCTGTAACGGCGTCCGGCGATGGCCTGCTCGGTGGTGCGCTCGAGGTTGAGCGAGGCGAGGCGCGAGGGATCGTTGACCAGCACGACGTCCAGGGTTGGCGTGGCGCGCTTGGCCACGATGACGTCCTTCAGCAGCTTCACCTTCCCGGCGTTGTCGACATGCAACAACACCCGGAACTGCAGCGGCGTGCCCGTCTTCGCCGGGTTGTTCGTCGTTCCCGTCAACCCGCCCACGCGATCCAGGACCACATCGCCCATCCACAGGCCGGCGGCGTCCGGATTGTTCGTGACGGACTGGGCGTGGGCGCCCTGAAGGAGCACCAGCAACCACAGCCAGAAGAACCCTCGGCCAGACAGCCGGAAGAGTGGGGAAAGCTTCGTTTTCATGGACGTTTTGGAGGATTCGGAACGGAAAGAATGGGGGAGGCGCCAGGGTGCAGTGCAGCGCTCACTTGACGGCGCGGACCGGGATCCATTGGAGGAAGCCGTTGCCGTCGGTGAGCCTCAGCAAGGTGGTGTTGGTGGGAACGGTCATCGCGACGCGATCGGGTTCGAGCCGGAGGGTGCGCTCCGCGGGGAGGGAGGGGGCGACGACTCCGCCGGTGAAGTTCACCCGGCGATAGGTCAGGGCGCCGGGATCCTGGACGGCTTCGACGAGGCCCAACGGGCCGGTGCCGCCGGACAGTGTGATGGTGATGTTGGTCCGCGGCGTGGGGGCGGCGTTCACGATCTGGAGCGGAAAGGAATCGCCGGTGCGGGAGAAGTCGATCTCGCCGGACGCAGGCAGGTTGAGGCGGATCGGACCTTGGTAACGGGAGGCGCCATCGGTCTGGATCCAGTAGGCCTCGCCGGCCTTCGCCCGGGTGGTGGCGGGATTGCGGACGATCTTCCAGACGCCGCTTTCCAGCCGGTAGATCCGGTGGCGGGCGTGGGCGGGGCTTCCGGCGAAGAATTGCTGGAAGGTGGGTCCCTGCGTGTCGCTGACGGGAAGACCGGTAAAGGTGCAGTTGTTCGGCTGCCATTCGAGCTGCGTCAGCCGTGCTTCACCGGTGATGTTGAGCGTCGTCGCGGCGGAGGCACGGATCAGGTACGACTGCCCGGCCCGGATGTCGTGAAGGTCCGTGAGGACCGCATCCGGCTGGCTTGGCGCGTACCAGACCGACCATCCCTCACTGCGCCACGGTGCGTCCCCGGGGTTCCGGATGTACTTCGCATCCAGTCCGCCCTTCCGGAACCAGGCAACCGTCTGGACGTTCGGGTTGGTGAAGATGTGGGTCGGTGCCGAGGCCGCCGGCTGGACTTCGAGATACACGGCATTCCAACCCGGCTGGAGCGTCACCACCTGGGTCCGCGTGGACGCCGCGTCCACGCAGACCCCCAGACCCAACCAACCCGCAACAACCAGCATCAGGGAGCTGCCCAGCCTCCGGACCTGGCCACCACGGGCCCCCAGGGAACGATTTGCCATGGCCCCGATCCTGCCGTGGTCTCCCACAGTCCGGGTATCCCGGCGTACACCTATCCGTGGGTACGTACCCATACGCAGACCGTGCTACGTAGACCCACGTAGGGAGCAAGAGGTTCGGAACGAAACCGGTTCCGAGGAGCAGCGCACCAGGTGCGCAGCACCGGCAGACGATAGACCACGGCGTGAGCCGTGGGTTGGAACGCGAACGGGATCCAGCCCCGGAGGGGCGCAAGATTCCGGGACGAGTGGCTTCTGTCGCCCCGTTGGGGCTGGAGTCCTATAACACACGGCCACCCACGGCTCACGCCGCGGGCTACTGTCTTTCGGCCCTCCGGGCCTGTTGCGACTTCAAGAGGGGCACGCGGCGACGTGGGGATGGACGCAGGCGGAGTTCAGCCATTCTTCGCAGTCTTCGCGTGAGGCAGTTGCTGTAGGAAGACGACGAGGACGTCGCATTCCGAGGTGCATCGCGTCGGGGCACTTGGAATCCTTGTCCTGAGAATCGACTGGCTGGGGCCAGACCACTCTGGTTTAACAGCCTTGCTCTCCGGCCGCCGTCTAGATCGGTGCACGTCGATCGGAGACAATCAAGACGCGCACCAGGATCCAACAACACCCGTCAGACCATGTGGTTCATCATACCGGCCCTCGTCCTCCTCGCCGTCATCGGCTTCTTCGGAATGATCTGCGTTCGGAAGGTCCACCCAGGCCGTGCCGGATTGATCACAGGCTTCGGCGGGGTGCGCATCTCCTTCGATTGGATGTTCGCCGTCCCCATCCTCCAGAACTATGAGGTGGTGGACATCTCCGTGAAGAAGTTGGAGATCCACCGCAAGGGCAAGGATGGCCTCGTCTGCAAGGACAACATCCGCGCCGACATCACCGTCGCCTTCTACATCCGCGTGGAAGCCACCCCGGAGAGCGTCCGCAAGGTCGCCCAGATGCTGACCCCGGAGCGCGTGTCTGACCTCGCCCAGCTGCGCGAACTCTTCGAAGCCAAGTTCTCCGAAGCGCTCAAGACCGCCGGTAAGCAGATGGAGTTCCACGAACTCTTCACCGAGCGCATCAAGTTCCGCGACCAGATCCAGTCCACCATCGGCAAGGACCTCGACGGATTCTTCCTCCAGGACGTTGCCATCGATTACCTCGAACAGACGCCGCTCGATCAGCACGACCCGAGCAACGTCCTCGACGCCGAGGGCATCAAGAAGATCACCGAGATCACCCAGCGCGAACGCGTCGTCGCGAACGAGTTCTCCCAGCGGGCACAGGTCCAGGTGGAAAAGGAGAATGCCGACGCCGACATCGCCAAGCGCGAGCAGCGCCGACGCAACGAGGAAGACACCGCCAAGCAGCAACGGGCCATCACCGAGGTGAAGGCCAATGAGGAAGCCGAGGCCCGCAAGGTGATCGAGTCCCGCCGCATGGAGGTCGAAGGCCGTCGTCTGGAGACCGAGGAGTCCATCCGCCTCCGGACGGAGGACATGAACCGCGCCGTGCAGGAACGCGAGTTCACGGTGAAGAAGGAGAAGCAGCGCCTTGAACAGGAAGCCGTGCAGGAGGGCGAGGAAGCACGCGTCCGGCGCGAGCGCACCGTGTCGCTCGCCGAGATGGACAAGGAAGTGAAGGTCAACGAGGCCGCCGTCGACGTGGAGCGCAAGCGTGCCACCGTGGTCGCGGAGCAGAAGGCCGTCACCCAGCAGGAGGAGGAGAAGCGCAACATCGAGGCACGCATGACCGCCGAACGCGTCCGCGAGGTCACCCTCATCGAGGCCGAGATGAACGCGAAGAAGGACCAGACCCAGAAGGTCGTCGCGTCCGAGGCCCAGAAGGAATCCGAACGCAACCTCGCCGAGGCTGAGAAGATCAAGCTGATCACCGCCGCCGAAGCCAGCCGCGAAGCCGCGCTGCGGGATGCTGAACGCATCCAGACGATCGCGGACGCGGAGGCCAAGGTCGCCGACAAGCGTCGTCACGCGGCCGAACAGGAGGCCGAAGGCATCGCTGCCCGCGAGGCGGCCAAGGGATTGGCCGAGGCCAAGGTCACCATCGCCAAGGCGAACGCCAAGAAGTCCGATGCCGCCGCGAATCGCGAGTTGGGCATCGCCGAGGCCGAAGTCCTCAAGGCCCGCGGCGCCGTCATCGCCGAGAACACCCAGACCCAGGCGGAAGCCGAGGCGCGGGGAACGAAGGAGAAGGAACTCGCCGTGGCGACCGGCATCGAGGCGCGTGGGGGCGCCGAGGCCAAGTCGATCCACCAGAAGGCCGAGGCCATGAAGCTCCTCCACGCGGCGGGCCAGCAGCACGAGGAATTCCGCCTCCGCCTCGCCAAGGAACGCGACGTCGAGCTCGCCGCCATCAACGTCCAGAAGGACATCGCCGAGGCCAATGCCAGCGTTGTCGGTGAAGCCCTCAAGTCCGCCAAGATCGACATCGTCGGGGGCGAGAACGACTTCTTCGAGAAGGTCGTGCGCGCCATCGGCACGGGGAAGTCCGTCGATCGCGCCGTCGACAACAGCCGGGTCCTCAGCGACGTGAAGGAGACCTTCTTCAATGGCGACCCCGAGTTCTTCAAGGGTCAACTGTCGAAGTGGGTCGCCGACTTCGGCATCCGCACCGAGGACCTCCGCAACCTCACGCTGTCCGCGCTCCTGGCGAAGCTGATGGCTTCGACGGACGACTCCGGTGTCCAGGGCCTCATGCGTTCCGCCCTCGCCGCCATCAAGGACAAGGGCCTTGGAAACGTGAAGGCGTCCGAAGTCGTGAAGTCCTGAAAATGGACGCGATGTCTCCAGGCCCGGAGGGCCCCACGGCTCACGCCGTGGGCTACCCTCTGCCGGTGCTCCGCACCTCGCGCCTGGCCGCTTCAGGCCCGGAGGGCCGAAAGACAGTATCCCACGGCGTAAGCCGTGGGTGGACGTGGGTTATGCATCCCCAGCCCCAGCGGGGCGACAGATCCCAGACCCCCCGGAATCTTGCGCCCCTCCGGGGCTGGTTGCCTTTCACGCCTCAACCCACGGCTCACGCCGTGGGCTATCGTCTGCCGGTGCTCCGCACCTCGTGCCCGGCCGCCTCAGGCCCGGAGGGCCGAAAGACAGTAGCCCACGGCGTAAGCCGTGGGTGGACGTGGGTCATGAATCCCCAGCCCCAGCGGGGCGACAGATCCCAGACCCCCCGGAATCTCGCGCCCCTCCGGGGCTGGTTCCCCTTCACGCCTCCACCCACGGCTGACGCCGTGGGCTACCGTCTGCCGGTGCTCCGCACCTCGTGCCCTGCCGCCTCAGGCCCGGAGGGCCGAAAGACAATAGCCCACGGCGTGAGCCGTGGGTGGACGTGGAGCGCGGATCCCCAGCCCCAGCGGGGCGACAGAACCCGCGAGCCCCGGAATCTTGCGCCCCTCCGGGGCTGGTTCCCTTTCACGCCTCAACCCACGGCTGACGCCGTGGGCTATCGTCTGCCGGTGCTCCGCACCTCGTGCCCGGCGAATCCAAACCCCATGCCCCACCCGGCCGCCCTAGGCCCGGAGGGCCGAAAGACGGTAGCCCACGGCGTGAGCCGTGGGTGGACGTGGAGCGCGGATCCCCAGCCCCAGCGGGGCGACAGATCCCAGACCACCCGGAATCTTGCGCCCCTCCGGGGCTGGGTCCCCTTCGCGCCCCAACCCACGGCTCACGCCGTGGGCTATCGTCTGCCGGTGCTCCGCACCTCGTGCCCGGCCGATACCAGTCCCGCGGGTTGTGAGCATCACACCACCCACACGCCGCGCACCGCCTTCCCCAGCTTCCAGTTTCACCCCCTCTCCCAACCCATCCATGGCTGAAGCCAGCACCCCATCCACTTCTGCACCGCCATCCGCCCTCGGCGGCGCGGCGTATGAGATCATCCGGCAGCGGTTGCTCGATCAGGCCGCGCTGTTGCGCGAACGCATGGCGAAGCTGGATGCGCGGCGGCAGGCAGTGTTCGGGAAGGTCGAGTCGAAGCTCTTGCAGGCCGACCGCATCACCACGGCCCACAACTGCATCCCGCAGGACATGGTGGCGTTGGGGCACGGCCGGTTCCTGTTCGGGTTCAACGTCCAGTTCGGACTCAAGAAGGAGATCGACCTTGCCGATGTCTTCGCGATCTACAGCCGCGACGAACAGGCGGGGACATTCAAGGAATCCGGCCTTGAGATCCTCAACGACCGCCGGTTCCTCACCGACTTCAAGCGCCTCTACAACGTCTACGAGCGCGCCACCTTCTCGAAGTTCTCCCTGATCGACGGCCACGTCTACATGGTGTTCCGCACGGGCAGCAGTGCCGGGGACTTCGCCGTGTTCAAGTGGGCTTACAACGGAGGCGAACTCCGTTTCGTGGACGGCCGCGCCGAGTCGGAATACCGCAAGGTCGGCTTCCCGCCCGCGTTCGAGTTCAAGTGGCGCACCCCGGATCGCGAATCCTTCCGTTACGGCGATCACCCGCACATCTCCATCGAGGACCGCCTGTTCGTCGAGTGCGTGGGAGGCGACCTCACGATCAAGGTCGAGGACAACACCGCGACGGGCGAAGGCGTGTACTCGGAACCCGTCGACGACCGCTTCCAGAAGGTCGACGACGCCGAGATTGCCTACGCGACCATCGGCCACCTGATCGTGCTGAAGATCCGGCCGTACAAGGAACCCGCCGCCCGGTTCTTCATCTTCAACGAGAAGCTCCAGACGGCCGTCCGCGTGGATTCACTGGGGCAGTCCTGCGCGCTGCTGCCCGAGGACCACGGCCTGATCTTTCCGGACGGGTATTACCTCTCGACGGGCGAGCTGAAGACCTTCGAGGCCCGCGACCTTCCCATGACGCTGGAGCGCGTCATCCACGCCCCGAGCGGGGAGGATTCGCTCTATGTCTTCTTCAAGCCCGAGACCGGCCAGTACGCCCTGCTCCCCTATCGCCTGATCGAGCAGAAGGTCGAGGAACGCATCGGCTGCCACGGCTTCTCGATCTTCCCGAATGGCCACCTCGTGCTCGTCCGCGCCGAGGACTCACCGCAGAAGCACCACATGATCCAGTTGCGGCAGACGCCGTTCTACCAACTGGGCCATGAACCCGCAGGCCAGCGTGACGCCTTCCTCTACCAGGTCGGCAACAAGGACGTCGTCCGCTGTCTCGCCGAAGTCACCGAGGTGCTGTCCCTCGCGCGGCGTGAACATCCCTACGCCGAGCTTTACACGGACCTGGTACGGCGCTGCGGCGCGATGCTCGACGCCTACCCGTGGTTGGGTTCCGCGGATGGCTTCCAGCTCGATGAAGCCCTGCGCAACGTCCGCGAGGCCGCCGACAAGGCCGTCGACGAATTCGCCAAGGTCCGCCGTCTCCAGCAGGAGGCCGTCCAGCGCGTGGCGCAAATACGCCGCAAGTGCGAGGACCAGTTCCAGGCCGTGCGCCGTGCCGGCTTCCGCGTGCTGGCGGACTTCGTCACGCACCTGGCTTCGTTGCGGCATCTGCGCGGCGAGTTGATCACCCTGCGCGAGGTCCGTTACGTCGATCTTCCGCAGATCGAGGCCCTCGAGAAGAACGTCACTGTCCAGGTCGCGGAGCTTTCCGCCGCCTGCGTGAAGTTCCTGCTGAAGCCCGAGTCGCTCGATCCTTACCGCAAGCAGGCGACGGAACAGCTGAGCGCCGTCGATCGCGTGGCCAAGGTCGCAGAGGGCAAGAAGGTCGAGAAGGCGGTCTCGGACGCGGGCACCGAGCTCGAGATGCTCATCGAGATCGTCAACAACCTGAAGATCGACGATGTGACCGAGACGACGCGCATCATCGATTCGATCACGGGCGTCTACTCGACCCTCAACCAGGTCAAGGCGGCGCTGAAGAAGCGCCTGCAGGCGTTGGTTGCCGCCGAGGGCGCGGCGCAGTTCAACGCCCAGCTCAAGCTGCTCGGTCAATCCGCCGCCAGTTACCTCGACCTGTGCGACACGCCGGCGCGCTGCGACGAGTACCTCAACCGCCTCACGGTCCAACTGGAGGAACTCGAAGGCGCCTTTGCCGGATTCGAGGAATACACCGTCCAGCTGACCGAACGCCGCACCGAGCTCTACGAGGCCTTCGAGCAACGCAAGATCGCCCTCGTCGAACAGCGCAACCGCCGAGCCCAGGCCCTGATGTCCGCCGCCGAGCGGATCCTCAAGGTCATCCAGAACCGCCTCGCCGGCTTCAAGTCCCTCGACGACATCAATACCTATGTCGCCTCGGACCAGATGCCGTCGAAGGTCCGTGAGACCATCGCGCAGTTGCTCGAGCTGGGAGACTCGGTCAAGGCCGACGACCTCCAGGGCCGGCTCAAGACCGTCCAGCAGGAAGCGGTGCGGCAGCTCAAGGACCGACAGGAACTGTTCGTCGACGGCACCGCCGTCATCCAGCTCGGCAAGCACCGCTTCAACGTCAACACCCAGCCGCTCGACCTCACCGTCGTGGTTCGGGACGACGCCCCCTTCTTCCACCTCACCAGCACGCAATACTTCGATCCGATCACCGACGAGGCCTACCTCGGCACCCGTGCCGTGTGGTCACAGGAAGTGGTCGCCGAAGGTGCGGACGTCTACCGGGCCGAGTACCTCGCGTGGCAACTGATGCGGCACGCCGGTTCCGGCGCCGGTCCCAACCTCGACCAGGTGCTCGCGATGTCCGAGGAGGCCCGGCTTGCGTGGGTTCAGGAATTCATGGCAGGCCGGTATCAGGAGGGCTACGCCAAGGGCATCCATGACGTCGACGGCGCGCGCATCTTCCATGTGTTCGCCTCCACCCACGTCGCCCTCCAGCGCGCACGGTACCATCCCGTCGCCCGCGCCCTCGGTGCCGTGTTCTGGTGCCGGTTCTGCGCCCCGGAAGTCCGCACGCTCTGGGCGGCCAAGCTCACCGGGTTCAGCGAAAGGAATCGACTCTTCCCCGGCGATCCCGCCCAGGCTGGATACATCCGTTCCCTCCACACGATGGTCACGGCCTTCGTCCGCGACCAGGGATTGTACCCGGAGGAACAGGCGTCCGCCGCCGCCGAATACCTGTTCTTCGAGCTCACCCACGGCGACTCCTTCTCCGTGACGCGCGAAGCCGACCACCTCGCGGCCGCCTTCCACCAGCATCTCGTTGCCAAGGGCCGCGAGGATACTTTCGCGGCCACACGCGCCTCGCTCGCCTCCCATCCGGCGAGCGAACTCGACATGGTGCGCGACTGGCTGCGCGGATTCGTGCTCGCGCATCCGGGGCAGGAAACCCACCTCGAGGAAGCCGCCGCCATCATCTTCTGCGGCGACTCGATGCCACGCACCGTCGTGCATGCCGAAGTCCGCCACGAACTGGAAGGCATCCGCGGCAGCCATCCGCGCATCGCGGCCAGCAAGTACGTCTTCGAATACCTCGACTTCACCGTACGCCTCCGGCGCCACGAGGCGGAGGCCGTGCCCCGGTTCGAGGCCTTCCATCGATTGAAGCTCCAACTCCTCGACCGCGAGCGGCGGAAGCTGCGCCTCGACGAGTTCCGTCCGCGCGTCCTGTCCTCGTTCGTCCGGAACCAGCTCACGGACCGCGTCTACCTGCCGATGATCGGCGACAACCTCGCCAAGCAGATCGGGGCGGCGGGTGCAGCGAAGCGGACGGACCTGATGGGGCTGCTGCTGCTGATTTCGCCGCCCGGTTACGGCAAGACCACGCTGCTCGAATACGTCGCGAGCCGGCTCGGCATCGTCTTCATCAAGATCAATGGCCCGGCGCTCGGCCACAACGTCACCTCTCTCGATCCCGAGGAAGCGCCCAATGCCTCCGCACGCGAGGAGATCCAGAAGCTGAACCTCGCGCTCGAGATGGGCGACAACGCGCTCATCTGCATCGACGACATCCAGCACTGCAATCCGGAGTTCCTGCAGAAATTCATCTCGCTGTGTGATGCCCAGCGGAAGATAGAAGGCGTCTGGCGCGGCCAGCCCCGGACGTACGACCTGCGTGGGCGCAAGGTGGTCGTCGTCATGGCCGGCAATCCCTATACCGAAAGCGGACAGAAGTTCCGGATCCCGGACATGCTCGCGAACCGTGCGGACACCTACAACCTGGGTGACATCATCGGCGGCAATGCCGAGTGGTTCCAGGCCTCGTACATCGAGAACGCAGTCACCTCCAACGCCGTCCTCGCGCCGCTCGCCAACCGCAGCCAGAAGGACATCCAGGCCTTCCTCCGCATGGCGGAGAACGGCGGGAGCACATCCGCGGAATCCCTCGAAGGCCAGTACGCGCCGCAGGAACTGGAGGAGATCCTCTCCGTCCTGCGCAAGCTGATCACCATCCGCAGCACGGTCATGCGCGTGAACCAGGAGTACATCCTGTCCGCCGGACAGGCCGACGAGTTCCGCACCGAGCCCGCCTTCAAGCTCCAGGGTTCGTACCGCAACATGAACCGGCTCGCCGAGAAGGTGGCTGCCATCATGAACGACGACGAGGTGCGCGCCCTCGTCGTGGGCCACTATCGCGGCGAGTCCCAGACCCTCACCACCGGCGCCGAGGCGAACCTGCTTCGGTTCAAGGAAATCATCGGTGCCCTCAGCGCCGACGAAGCCGCGCGCTGGGACGAGATCAAGCGCACCTTCCGCCGGAACCAGTTCTCCCGCGGCGGCGACCAGAACGATCCCGTGGGACGGGTTGTCGCGCAGTTGGGCGGATTCCAGGCCGGACTCGAATCCATCCAGCTCACCCTCGAACGGCAACTCAGCCGCGGGCAGGGCGCCGTCACCGTCGACTTCGCTCCGGTGCTTCAGGGCTTCGAACAGATCCGCGAAGGGCTTGCACGACTCGTGCCTTCCGCCGCGCCCGCTGCACCGGCCGTCATGGCCACCTCACCCACCGCAGCGGCGGGGCCTGATCTCGGCCAACAGGTCACCGAAGGCCTGCGTCTCCTGCGCGAGGACCTCACCCGGGCGGTGTCCTCGGTGCACACCGGAACGTTCGCCGAGAAGGTCGCCAGCCTGTCCCACGAACTGGAAATGATCCACAGCACGCTCGCCACGCTGAAGGACATCGCCGGCCACCAGCGCGATCACCTGCGAACCGCGCAGGAACTCCTCGCTGTCCGCGCCAAACAGGGCACCATCGAGATCGAGGTCACCCAGGAGATGCTGTCGAACGAGCGCGAGTTCCTCGAACGCTTCCAGAAGGTCCTCTCGACTGGGGCGGCATCCGACGCCTCCGTCCCATCCAAGCCCGCTGCCGTCGTACCCGCTACAACACCCGCCCCGCCTCCCGCTCCGGCCCGTTCCAACGCCAAGCCACCTCCGATCCCATGAAGAAATTCGCCCAGAAACTCCAGCAGATCGGCGAGAAGGCCGCCCAGGTCCAACGCGCCATCGACGCCGCCCCCGCCAAGGCGGCGCAGATACGCGAGTCCGTCCTCGCCACCGCCGGCCAGATCCAGCAGCTCCGCGCCGACGTCCTGTCTTCGGTCTCCGGGATGCGCAGTGTCGATGACGCCCGGCTCGTCGAATCCATCCGCGAGCTGGGCAACGCCGGACCCGCCTTCGGCGAGGCAGGCTTCGAACTGGAGTCCGTCGAACTCGAGATGGGCCTCCACCAACGACTCGTCGTGCAATTGGTCCGGGTGGCCGAGATTCCCGCCGCCCGGCTGCGTGGCCTGCGCGACATGCAATGGAATTCGCCCGCCGTTCAATCCATCCTGGGTGCCCTGCTCACCGCACAGGAACTCGCCACCCGCGTCGACGGCGGCAACCTCGCATTCTCCCGCGTCACCGCCTACGTGGGCGCCTCGCCCTCGGTCCGCATTGCGTGGGAACCCGTGGATGCCAACGAGGAACAGTCCATTGGGGCCACCCCAACCCGCACGGCGGGAGCCATCCCACCGCCCATCCCGGAGACCACCGTTGCCCACGCGCAGCCACGCCCAGCCAGCGGCGATACCACGCCATCCCTCGCCTCCGGTGCCGCTCCTTCCACGTTCGGAGCCTACGGGGCGAGCTCCTTCTTCGAGCCGCGGACGACGACGCCCAGCTCCCGTCCGGGGTCGGCCGGTGCTTCGGGAGGAACAACCTCCGAATCACCCGACGCGGGCACAGAAACGGCCTCCGATGAACCGGAGGCCACGGGGGATTGGCGCAAGGACGCGCTGGCGCGCTTCAAGAAGATGCCCGATCTCTCGAAGTCCTCGGGCCGTTCGAAGCCCTACGGCTCCTCCCGGTAAGAACAACAGAAGCCACGGACCCGAGAACAAGGTCCGTGGCTCTTTCGATCTTGGCCTGCCTCCAGGCGGGCTTCCGTCGCAACGAACGGCGTTCAGCGGGCCGCTTTACGGCGACGGGCAAACCAGGTGCCAAAGCCAGCGACCGCAAAACCGGCCAACGGCACCACGGTGGAAGCTTCAGGAACAGGGTCCACAATGATGGAATGCATCACCATGTCGTAAGCTTCGGGTCCCTCGATCGAGATCCGGATGGATCCGATGTCAGCGAAGCTGAATCCGCCCGAGGTCGCAAACGCCGCAAACGGCACGGCGAACGGAGTGTTCAGCGTGCTGATCGGGGGAATCGCGGTGGTATGGGTGGCGAACGCGAGCCCGTTGTAGTTGATGCCCTGGAAGAGCTCAATGATGGCGGTGCCGTTCTGGTCGGCAGAATCGACCAGGAACTCAATCTGGCCGAGGAGGCTCCAGTTCTGCGCCAGACCGATCCCGTTGGCGTTATAGGACAGCTGCAGGATGCTGTAGACGCCGGAACCATTCTCATAGACCAGCTTGTCCGCGACAGAGCCATTCGAGCTGCCGATGGCAATGCTGCCCGCGTCCGCGGTGACGGCAAGATTCATGAAACGGGAACCACCGAGCAGTCCGGGATCCCCGTTTACATACAAGCTGGAGGTGCTTCCGATACCATCCTGTTGGATGGTTTGGCCGGCGGGAGGGCCGAAGAAGTCGTCGAGGAGGATCGTGCCGGCACCCATCGTGACTTGGCTGCATGCTGCGAGGGCAAGAATTGCGGTGGCCGATGACAGGACGCAGCGGAGGCCTGTTTGCATTGAGTTGGAGTTGGGCATCGTTTTGCTTCTGCTAAGGTTTAAGTTCATGGTTTCGACCCCCCTATAGGACACGATCGATCAGAAATCAGATATGGGGTGAAACCCGACCTGCCTTCACCCTAGAAACGGCAGTTCATTGAACCGCAGATGCCGCCGATTCCGCAGATGGAGGGGCAGAAATGCCAGCACCCAAGGCTCGTGCAGACGTCACCTTGCGGGTGAAGGGCACGCCCGATCCAAGCTCCTGCCAATCTGCGTCATCTGCGGTTCCAACTGCCGCTTTCAGGTTCACCGATCAGTGACGGCGGAACGCGACCCAGAGGTCCATGCCCAGTCGCAGACTGTCCAGAACCGCGGGAAGCATCTGCCGCACCTTCCCGGCAGGGCCTGAAGACGGGGAGCGCAGGAAGAGGATGGAGGCGATGCTCGAGCAGGCACTGATCACCGCGGTTGCGGAACCGGGCTGCCTCGACGAAGACGCCAAGGTTTGCGTGATGCCGGAAATCTCGGCGACCGCCTGTAGGCGCAGGAGGTTGGCTTCCGCCACGAGCAGATGCTTGCGGGCTTCGATGGGGGTCATGACAGGATCCTGTGCAACGCGGCCTGGTCCTGTCCCAACTGCTCAAGGGACGCCTTCATCGGTGTCCACGCGGAAAGGCGGCGGGACAGAAGTCGATAGAGAAGCCATGCTCCCCCACCTTCCGCCGCGGCCATTCCAAGGAGAATCGCCCCAGGAGAACGATCCCAGCAGAGGATGGCGATGGCCGCGGTAAGGGTGATGCCGCACAAAAGGCCGATCACCGCGATCCCCACCGTCACCATCAAGGCCCACATCAGCCGCGCCCGCTCCTCCTGAAGTTCAAGGCTCAGGAGCTCACAGCGATTCCGCCCAATGGCCAGAAGGCGGACACCAAGACGCCGGGCAGCCTGGAAGGGGCTGTCCGGAGGGGGCATGGACTCAGTCATCCTGAGAGTCGGGTTGAGTCATCCCCTCAGAAGGCGGAAGACCCAGGGTTTGTTGGAACAGTGGATTCCAGGAGGTTCGGATATCAGGCGCGGTGACACGTGCCGCGACTGGCAATCAGGTACCCCAGGACGGCACCCAGGCCGACCCCTGCGATGATCGCGGGATAGGGATTGGCGCGGATGGCGGTATCGACGGCTTCCGTGCCGGCGGTCGCGCCTGCCCGGGCACGGGCGTAGCACTGTTCGACGGCACCCGCGAGGCGCTTGCGGGCCTCGGCGATATTGTCACCGGCGACATCCGCGGTGGCCGCGAGCAGAGCCTTGGCGTCTTCGGTAAGCTGGTGAAGGTCATCGCGGACGGCCTGAGTGGGCTTCGCGAGCGTTTGTGAGTTCATGGGATTTGGATTCGAAAGTGCGTTGGAGAGGGGTGGTCGGTGACGTCGATCAGATACGTCCTAGAAGGACGAGGATCAGGAGGATGACAAAGAGGAGGCCAAGGCCTCCGCTTGGATAATAGCCCCAGCTCCGGCTGTGGGACCAATTGGGTAGGGCCCCGATCAAGAGGAGGATGAGGACAATCAGGAGAATGGTTCCGATGGACATGAATTTGTCCCATCACCCTCGCCCAGGGAACCGCACCCGGCCATGGGGTCCTCACCCCATGGTTGAGGATGCGCCAGCACGGGAACATCCCTCCTCGGGAAAGAACGCTGACTTCGCATTCCCACACCCATCCCTACCGGGACAACTCCCGTGGACTCCGGTCCAGAAAGGCCATGTACGATTTCCCCCATCAAGGTTTCCACGCTCGCCGCGGCCTGCCTCTGGATATGCAGCCGCGGAACCGCGCAGCACAGCTGGATCCCACACCCCGGAACCTGATCGAAATCGGCTACGATCAGGCGCTCGTGGGCAGTGGTCCGATTGCGGGCTATGCCTACTACCACTATAACCACCCGGCATTCCTGAGGACCAATGTTACCCTGAGGCTTGTCTTTGCACCCGGCTATGTGGACGGGGAACTCGGGTTTCGGGGATTGCTCTCTCCCCAGACCGATCTGGGAATCGGGGTGAACGGAGGAATCCTTGCCAAGAGCCACTTTGAGGTCAGGGAAGGATTATACCTCAAGGACCAGACCTTCGCCGGTCATGGCGGCGGCGTCTCACTGCGGGCGTACCATCGATTCAATCCAGACCAGCAGGTCCCCATCAGCCTGATTGTTCAGGGCGGACCGGAGCTCTCCACCTACTCGGATGCCCTGCAGACCGAGGATCGATTCGAAGTACCCGAGGATCGGGTGGACGGCTGGACACGCATCGGCATCCGGGTCGCCGGCCGTGAACCGGTGCTCTTCCCCGAGCTGGGATTGGAAGCCTCCATTTGGTTTGAACGGCAATGGAAGACACCCGCCGGAACGTTCGGGTACGACAACGACCGTTCGGTGTCACCGCGGACGGATCTCTATTGGCTCTATCTGGGTGGAAGCCGGAAGTGGGCCGACTCAGGAATCCAGGCCCGTGTGGCGGTCATGGGAGCCGGCTCCACGGGGGCCGATCGCCTGAATGCCTGGCGCGTCGGGGGCATGCTGCCCCTGGCGGGGGAATTCCCCCTGATCCTGCCGGGATACTTCTTCGAGGAGCTTTCGGCCCGTCGTCTCGTGCACCTCACCGGAAGCATCGGTATCCCGATCAGCACAGACCGACGGTGGCAACTGCGCCTCACCGGTGCGACTGCCCGGATGGAGTTCATCCGTGGCTTTGAACAGCCCGGTGAATGGTCGACCGGTGTCGGCCCCGGGGTGATGTACACCTCCCGAAGCGAATCCTGGCGGTGGGTCCTCAGCTACGGCCATGGGTTCCAGGCCCTGCGCAACGGCGATCGCGGAGGCCACTCCATCGGCCTTCTCTTCCAATACAACTTCAGCCCTGCGCCCGGAGCTTCGGGCAGGACCGGAGAATCCACGGAGCGATGACGGCGCAGGACAGGACTTCCCCGCAGTGAACGGGATGGTGACGTCCTCGTCGCCGTTCCAAGGCGTTTCCCATGGCGATGGGGACATCGCCGCCCCGAAGAATGTTCTCAATGGGGCAGAGTCAAGATGCGCCCTTCGCTACCCAGGCGCCCTGCTTCAGGGCTAGACCCCATGGCCCACCGATACCTGCCGACCTAATGTGCAATCCGGGACATCCGTTCCGGAAATCAGTTAACAAAGGAATCATATGACTACAACCAAGCAGCTTGCCACCGCCGTGTTGGCAACCCTCGGTGCACTCGCTTTTTCGGGAACCTTGCTCGCCGCTTCTGATATCGACGACCGCATCGAATCCGCCGCCAAGAAGACCTATGTCTTCAAGACCATCCTCAAGGACGATGACATCAAGACCGAGTCCAAGGACGGGATCGTCATCCTGACCGGGACCGTGGCCGACACGGGGCACCGCACGCTGGCGGAAACCACGGTGGAAAGCCTTCCGGGCGTCGTGAGCGTCGACAACCGGCTTGTGTTGAAGGGCGACGCTGAACCGGAACACTCCGATGCGTGGCTGACAGCCAAGGTGAAGACGACCCTCTTGTTCCATCGCCACGTCAGTGCGAGCGGCACGGACGTGTACGTGAAGGATGGAATCGTCAGCCTCCGCGGAGTGGCCTCGAGCAGCGCCCAGATCGAGTTGGTCACCGAGTACGCCCGGGACATCGAGGGGGTGAAGTCGGTGGTGAACGAAATGACCATCTCCACGGCGGCAGCGGCCAAGCCGCGCACGGCCTCCGAGAAGCTCGATGACGCGTCCGTGACGGCCCAGGTCCGGCTGGTGCTGGCCTCCCATCGCTCCACGAGCAGCGTGCGAACGGTCGTGATGACCCGTCACGGCGTTGTGACCCTCACCGGTATCGCCAAGAACGATGCCGAGAAGAGCCTTGTGACCAAACTGGTCGAAGGTGTCCATGGCGTCGACAAGGTCGTCAACGGCATGACCATCGCCGTTCCCGTCGCCGGCAACTGATCCACCTTCGGGCGTTTTGCCCGAACCTCCGACACACCGCGTGCGTGCACGCGGTCTTTTGGCGGACATCACGCCAATCCACTTCAAACCCAGAGCCTGAATCCCATGAATTTCCGTACCCTGATTGCCATCGCCCTTGTCGTTTTCGGCATCGTCGTCCTCGCCTACTCCGGAATCACCTTCCGGACGCCGGGCAAGCCCATTGACTTCCTGGGCCTGCACATCGCCACGACGACGTCCCACTTCGTGCCCCCCGTCGTTGGCGTGATCTGCCTCGCCAGCGGTGTCCTCCTCTTCTTCCTGAGACCCCGATCCGTCTGATCAACCTCCTTTCCTTCGTCCCGTGTCTGAAACCACCCGAACCATGATCCAAAATCACGAAGCCTTCATCGAGGCCATCCACAAGCGCTGCAAGGTCTGCGTCCGCTTCTATTCCTACCGCGACGCGGGTGTCCTCGACCGCGTCTGCGCCCCGGTGGACTATGGACCCAACATCAACTCCGCCGATGGTCTGAACCGCTACTGGGTCTGGGATTACCAAGCCGAAGGCAACTCTCGCCTCGTGGGGCTCGTGCCCGACCAGATCCTGGATGTCCGGATCCTCGGCGAGACCTTCGACCCGGCCGAGGTCGTCCACGCACACCAGACCACCAGCAGCGATCCAACAGAAGCCAAGGCCCGGAACCCGATCATGGGGCCGCAGGACGAGATGGTGCGCTGTGAACCTTGCGAGCCGCCAGATGAAGGGTCACCGCATGCTCCTGTCGATCGTTCGCGAGCGTGAAGCTGTTTCCGGTTTGCGTCATCCCGTCCAGCACCAGCGTATCCTCGGTGGCAACACGGGCGCTTCCTGCTGACGCGACGCCTGTCTTCAACGGGGTGGCGACGTCCTCGTCGCCATTCCCGAGCGGTTCCCCTGACGATGACGGCATCACCGCGCCGGCATCCTCCGGTGATATCCGGACGATCTCGATGCGGTAGGTGGTGTCCTGGTGGCGGTAAATGATCCGGCAGGACGGCCACGCCAGCGGCAAGCGCGGCGTGAGGCGCAGGCGATTCCCCTCGCGGTTCAGTCCCAGAAGGGTCTCGAGGATCAATCGGTACATCCATCCGGCGGAACCCGTGTACCAGGTCCACCCGCCGCGCCCGACATGCGGTGCCACGGCGTAGACATCGGCCGCCACCACATAGGGCTCGACCCGATAGATGGCGATGCGCGCCGGCGAATCGCCGTGATGGATGGGATTGAGAAGTCCGAACAGTTCCCAGGCACGTTCGACCTCCCCGCTGAGTGCGAGGGCCATGACGGTCCATAACGCACCGTGGGTGTATTGCCCCCCGTTCTCGCGCACTCCCGGGATGTAACCCTTGATGTAGCCGGGTTCGAGCGAGGATTTGTCGAAGGGCGGATGGAAGAGCCGGATCAGGCCCGCCGCGCGATCGACCAATTGATCGTTCACTGCCACGAGGGCCCGCCGTGCGCGTTCGGGATCGGCCGCCCCGCTGAGGACGGCCCAGCTCTGGGGAATCGAATCGATCCGGCATTCTTCGTTGGCGTGCGATCCCAGGGGCTCTCCGTTGTCGAAGTACGCGCGGCGGTACCAATCCCCGTCCCACGCGTTTGATTCGATGTTGCGTTTCAGGTTTCCGGCCTCGGTCTGGCAGCGCTCCGCAAACGCCGTGTCATGCCGCGTGGCGGCCAATGCGGCGAACCGGACGAGGACGTCGTACAGGAAGAACGCAAGCCACACGCTTTCCCCGCGTCCCTCGTGTCCCACCAGGTTCATCCCGTCGTTCCAGTCCCCACCGCCGATGAGGGGCAGTCCGTGCGAACCGAACACGAGGCCACGTTCGATGGCCCGGACGCAATGCACGTAGAGCGTGCCGGACGTCGCGGAACTTCCGGGCAGGTCGTAATAGGATTCCTCGTCGAGACGCACGGGCCGCCCTTCGAGGAATGGGACCACCTCATCCAGGACTCCTGAATCCGCCAGCGAGCTGACGTAGCGACAGACAACGTAGGGGAGCCAGAGGTAATCGTCGGAGAAGTGGGTGCGCACCCCGCGCCCGATCGGTGGATGCCACCAGTGTTGGACGTCGCCCAGGTCAAACTGGTGGGCAGCGGCGCGCAACAGGTGCTCCCGGGTCAGCGCCGGTTCGCTGTGGAGCAAAGCCAGCGAATCCTGCAGCTGATCCCGGAAGCCATACGCCCCGCCGGACTGGTAAAAGCCGGTGCGTCCCCACATCCGGCTGCCCAGCGTCTGGTACAGCAGCCACCCGTTGGCCAGGAAATCGACCGAACGATCCGGCGTCTCCACACGCACCGCACCGAGCGTACGGTTCCAATGGGCACGCACGGCTTCGAGCGCCACGCGGTTCGCATCGGGCCGACGGAAGCGTCGGATCAGGGATTGCACCTCGCTGAGGCTGGATCCAACCCCGGTCCGGAAACTGGTCTCACGCTGCTGGTCAACCGCGAGGTTGAAGGACACCTGGACGGCGCCGCACGGATCCAGACCGCATCCGACACGTCCCGAAAGCCGCGTCCGTTTCATGGCCGCGGGCTGGGCGAGGCTGCCGTTGCGACCGATGAACTCCTTGCGGTCGCCCGTGTGCGATTGGGCGGGATCGTTGGCATCCACGAAAGCCACGCGATCTGCAAAGGCCGGGTTGAAGCGATTGGTCGCGAGCAGCGCGCCCGTACGCGGGTCGATCTCGGTCTGGATGTGAAGGAGTCCCTTGTTTCTCAGTTCGCCCAGCACCCATTCCCAGTAGCCCGTCACCGAAAGGCGTCGGGCGCGACCGGAGACATTGTGCAGGGTGAGCACCAGGAACTTCACCGGCGCATCATGTGCCACGTAGATCCAGAGGCGGGAGGTGATGCCGAAGGCGGTCCGCTCGAACACCGAGTATCCGAAGCCATGCCGCACCGTGCACGCGCCTGGAGTCGTCGCGGGTTGGGGCGTGGGAGACCAGTACTCGCCGGTTTCCTCATCACGAAGGTACAGGGCTTCACCGGGCGGGTCCTGCAAAGGATCATTGCTCCACGGCGTCATGCGGAACTCGTGGGCGTTCTCGCTCCACGTGTAGCCCGCCCCCATCTCACTCACGACGGTGCCGAAGCCCGGGTTGGCGATCACGTTCACCCAGGGAGCCGGAGTCACCGATCCCGACGAAAGCCGGATCACGTACTCCGCTCCGTCGGCTGAGAACCCGCCCAGACCGTTGTCAAACTGCAGGTCCGCTTCCGGCAATCCGACAGGGACCGGATCCATGCGTGGCCTGGAAGCGCGGAACGCGTGCACCTGCGATTCCAGATGGGAACGTTGTTCGAGCTGGGTTGCGAGGCTTCCCCGGGTATCCGTCAGGACGACGCGGGCAACGGCCTGGAACAGCAGGTGATCCTCCGCAGGAATCTGGTCGAGGCGTCGGACGAAGATGCCACCCCGCTTGTCGAGGAGCTGGGCGGCGATGCCGGACGAGACCAGATTGCTGATCTGGTCGTGGATGGCCTGACGGTAGGTGGACGAATCCTCGATGAGGATGATGAGGTCAACCTCCAGGCCCTTCGTCCTCCAGTAGGCATGGGCATGGATGACCTGTTCCACCAGGCTCCCCTTCTCACCGTCGGTGATCCGCAGCAGGACGATGGGAAGATCGCCCGAAATGCCATGACTCCACAGGCCGCCCTGACCGCGACGGTTGGCCGCCAGCACGGCTGGAGCCGCGCGCCGGACCGGATCCGCGAACACCAGCGCACCGGCCAGCTGGCCGTAGGTCTGTGCCTCGACCTCGGTGATCCCGAGTTGTTGCAGGGTGACCTGGTTGTGGATCCATGCCAGGTCCAGCGCACGGTCTGCCATGCGGTCGCCCTGATACCGGCCCACCAGGGCCAACGCCGATTCCCGATCGGCAGCAATGCCCACGATCATGTCGACGGTCAGCGATCCGTTCGCCGGCACGGTGACCCTTCGTCGGAGCGACGCGATGGGATCCAGCACCGCTCCTGCGGTGTCGGAAAGCGGTCCCGCGGAATCCATGGCGAGCGGGTTGGACAGGGAGCGGCCGCGCCCGAGGAAACGGGCCCGATCGGTTTCGCAGGACACCGCGCCTTGGTGCGGCTCGTGGGCGAGGAGGAGATGCAGCAGCCACGGAGGACGTTCCTCCGCGGACCGCGCCCGCCGCGTTGCCAGGATTGCCGAGGAATCGCGGATGAACTCGGTCTGGACGAAGAGGTTGCTGAACGCCGGATGCGTGATGTCCGACTCGGGTGCCGCGATCACGATCTCGAAGTACGAGGTCAACTCAATGACCCGTTCCACCGGCGTTCGGTTGGTGAGCGTCATGCGACGCAGCTCGATGTCGTCCTCGGGCGAAATGCTGATCTCGGTGTGGAGGTCGATGCCCGCGTGGTGTTGTCGGAACTCGGCGCGCGACTGGGTGAAGATCGCCTCGTATTCGCGGGTGGGGTGCAGGGCCGGCTGGAAGGTGGCGCACCACGATTCGCCGGAGGCCTCCTCGTTCAGGTAGACGAACATCCCCCAGGCATCGCGGGTGGCATCCTCCCGCCAACGGTTGATCGCGACCCCACCCCAGCGGCTGTATCCGCCCCCGGCACTCGTGATCATGAGGTGGTAACGCCCATTGGAGAGCAGGTGCACTTCCGGCGCGGGGAGCGACGGATTCGTGAAGACGCGCATGGCCGCCTGGTTGCGTCGCAAGCCCGACTCTGGCTCAAGCACGGACGGGGATTCGGTGAGCACGGTCGCTGCCGTCCGTGGCATCCGCTCCTGGAGCAACAGCTCGGCGGCCCGGAGCATCGGACACGCCATGAACCGCCGTTGCATGGCGGCGTTGCACAGCAGGTTGTCGAGCGCCAGCAGGCTCATGCCCTGGTGATGCGCCATGAACGAGCGGATGACCGCCTCGTTCTCGCCCGGAGGCAGCCGCGACGGCGTGTAGTCGATGGCCTCGTAGAATCCGAACTGTCCGCTGAGCCCCGTCTCCGCAAGGCGCTGGAGGTTCTCGCACGCTTGCCGCGGACTCACCATGAGCGCGAGGACGGTGGCATACGGAGCCACGACAAGGTCGTCGCCCAGCCCGCGTTTCAGACCCAGACCCGGAACGCCGAAGGCACGGTACTGGTAGTTCAACTGGGCATCGGTCCGGTTGTAGCCGGATTCGGAGATGCCCCACGGCACGCCGCGGGTCTTGCCATAGGCGATCTGCCGCAACACCGCGCCATCGCAGGTCTGCCCGAGGAGCGTTCCCTCGTGCGTCGGCATCACCAGCAACGGCATGAGGTACTCGAACATCGACCCACTCCACGAGACGAGGATCGGCTGGCGATGGGACGCCACCAGGAGGCGCCCCAGCGTGAACCAGTGGTCCTGGGGAATCTGCCCCAACGCAATCGCCACGTAGGAACACAGCCGCGCCTCGGACCCCAGCAGGTCGTAGTGACCGGCGTCGGCCCTGCGTTCGCCGACGTTGTACCCGATGCAGAAGAGGTCGCGGGTCGCGTCGAACAGGAAGGTGAAGTCCATCGCGGCCATGTCCTCCGCTTCGACCGCCAAGGCCTCCAGTGTATCGAGGAACTGCTGGCCGGATCCGGCACTTCCGGCGGGCATTCCCTTCGTCAATTCCCGAAGCGAGACCGCGGCCGGCAGCGCTTCGGCCGCTCCGGAAGACGATCCTTTGGGCGCCGTCCATGCCATCGGGTCCGTCCGGTGCTGGGTCAGTCCGGGAAGGAGGGCGGCCAATTCGGCGTGGTGATCCCGGCACTGCCGAACAAGCCGTTGCGCCCATTCGAGGCCTTCCCCGGGAACCAGTCCGGCGGCCGCCGTGAGGGCGGAAGCATGCTCCGTGGCCTGCGACAGGAGTTCCTCCGCAGCGGCGAGCGTTGTCGGTCGGGCTTGCAGGAGTTCCTCCAACCGATCCATGGCCGGATGAGCCACCGACAAGGATCGGGTGATGCGCAGCGTATCACCCAGACCCAGCAGGATGGCTGACGAGAACACCGACGTGTCGGCCTGCTCCCGCAGTCCCGCGGCGAGCGTCAGCAGATGCCCTGCGAGGTTCCCGCTGTCGACGCTCGAAACGTAGAGCGGCAGGAGCGGCCGCAGCGTGCGCGTGTCATACCAGTTGTAGAAGTGGAGCCGGTGCCGCTCCAACCGGCGCAGCGATCCCAGCGTCGCCGCGGTCCGTTGGATCATTTCCCCGAGCGGGATATAGCCAAGATCGCGCGCCGCCAGGTTGGCCAGCAACGCCAGGCCGATGTTCGTCGGCGAGGTGCGCGATGCGGTGGCGGTCACCGGCGTTTCCTGGAAGTTGTCCGGCGGCAGCCAATTCTCCTCCGCCGTGACGAACGTCTCGAAGTAGTGCCACGTGCGCCGCGCCGTGACGCGGAGGAACCCCACCTGATCGGCCGTCAGGTCCGGCACCTTGACCCGGATCGGCTGACTGATCCACCAGGCCAGGGTGGGCGCCGCAAACCACAGCGCCAGGATTGGGAGAAAACCAACGGAGGCATCGACGCCCCCGGTCAGGACACCGCCCAGCAGCAACATCGCCACACCGGGGCACATCCACAGATCCCGGTGGAATCCCAGGAGCCCGAGTCTGGAACTGCGTCCCGATGCCCCCGAGGTCTGCCATTCCAGCAGGTTTCGCCGCGTTACCCACATGCGTGCCAACGTGCGCACGATGGCGTCGAGGCTGATGAATGCATCGTGGGGCAGGAAGGCGACCGTCAGCACCACCTGACACGCCTGCCGTCCGAGCGAGCGCCCCGAATCATAAAGGTGCATTCCCCAGCGCTGGTCCAATGGCTTGTGCAGGAGGCCCACCACAAAGGCCAGAAGGCTGGGCATCCCGATGAGCGCCACCAACACGGCCGGACCGGCCATCGCCGGAACCGCCTGCGTGAAACCAAGCCCAAGGAACAATCCCAGCAGGGCCATCGGCACCACGCTCCGCCTCAGGTTGTCGAGGATCTTCCATTGGGACAGTGCCGACAGCGGGTTCGCCGTGCAGCCGGCTTCCATGCCGGGCACACGCCGCTGCAGCCATGGGAGGATCTGCCAGTCGCCACGGATCCATCGATGCCGCCGCGCGACATCCACGTTGTAGCGGGTCGGGAACGCCTCATAGAGCTCGACGTCGCTCACGAGGGCCGACCGCGCATGGCAGGCTTCCAGCAGATCGTGGCTCAACACCATGTTGTCGGGACAACGCCCGGACAACGCCCGCTGGAAGGCGTCCACGTCATAGATGCCCTTGCCGATGAACGACCCTTCCTGGAACAGGTCCTGATAGACGTCCGAAACCTCGCGGGTATAGGGATCGATGCCAACGTCCCCAGCGAGCAGGCGCACGAACAGGGACCGTCGCGAACCCGCCAGGCTCACACTGACCCGCGGCTGCAGGATCGCATAACCATCGGAGACGATACCCGAGACGGGATCGAAGACCGGGCGGTTCAACGGATGCATCATTGTCGCCACCAACCGCCGCGCCGTCTCGCGCGGGAGCTGCGTGTCGGTGTCGAGCGTGATGACGTACCGGATCGAAGACAGGATCCCGATCGGCCCCACCACTTCCGAGAAGGCCCCAACGGCTCCGCCGCGCAGGAGTTCATTGAACTGCGCGAGCTTGCCGCGTTTGCGCTCGTACCCGATCCACTGCTGTTCGCTGGCATTCCACCGCCGGGGCCGGTGAAACAGGAAGAAGCGCGGCGGCTCGTCGGCCGTGGCGTGCTGGTTCAGGCGTTCGATCCCCGCCCGGACCTGGGCCACCCGGCCGGCGTCTTCTGGCAGGGTTTCGGCGTCGGCGTCCTGGAAATCCGTGAGCAACGCGAAGTGCAGATGCGGATCCCGATTCGCCAATGCATGGATCTCCAGGCTCTCGATCAGGCGATCGATGCCCTCGACCGTGTCGAGCATGGTGGGGACCACGACCATGGTCCGGCCTTCCGGTGCGATGCCGTGGGTGAAGTCCAGGCGTGGCAGGCGTCGAGGCGGCACCAGGAGCATGGAAACCCAGTTCACCATCGAGACCGCCAGCTGGCTCGAACCCAGAAGGAACACCCCGACGAGCGGGACGAAGGCGGACACCGGAACCAACGCGAACTCCTCGCGCCGCGCGAACACCACCGTCAGGGCCACGGTCGAAAGACTGATGCCTCCCGCATACCAGGTCAGTGGGAAGGCCCGGATCGTCCGTTCGATCCATTGTCCCCACGGGCGTCGGAGACGCACCGTGCGCCCAAGGAGTCCCTCGCCTTCAGCGATCAGGTAGTACCCGACGTGGGCCCGACGATCCTCGATGGCGTGAAGCAGGCAGCCTTCCGCGGACAGGCGGATTGCCTCATCGGCCACCTGTTCCTCGTCCATCGCTCCGTGACGTGCGAAGAACTCGACGGCGTGCCGGTAGCTGTCCCGCGTGGCGAAATCCATCCGGGCATAAACCGAAGCCGGATCCCGGCGGAGGGAGTGCTCGACGACGCTCAGGTCCTCGACGAAGTCGCGCCAGTCCATCGCGCTGAGGAACCGGAGGCTGGTGATGCTGTGGCTGACGGAGACCTGGTCCGCGGCCTGGTTCCGGCTTTCGAGTTGGACCAGCAATTCAATGGAGAGCCCGTGTTCGGCCAACCGTTGTTCGAGCCAGGTGCGGGCCAGCTGGAGGCTGGGACTCGACCGCGACAGGCCGTGGCAGAACTCCGTCACGAACGGACTCGTCGGGGGAATGGTGGAGCGGGCCATGTCGGCGACGATCACGACCAGTTCGGACGGATTGGATTCGGCCACATGCTGGAGCCGGGCCACCCACAGGCTGGCGAGATCGCGCTGATCCCGGGCCCGGACCAGCCGGGTGCTGACGCGCTGCAGGTTCTCGATCAGGCCCAGACGGACCATGATGGGAATGGCCCACAGCTCCCCCAATCGCAGTGTCTGGACCGATTGGTAGGCGGCCACATAGGAACGCAGGTTCGAGGCGTCGATCTGCGCGTCCACGTGCGCGATCAGCTCCAGGACGATGTCGTAGACGCGCGGGAAACCCGCCGACGGCCCCGAAGCCAGACGCGGCAATTCGCGGCTGTAACCCCGGGGAAGATGCCGGCGCGCCATCTGGATCTGCTCTTCGAGCAGGTAGAAGTTGTCCACCAGCCACTCGGAGGCGGGCGTGATCGGGTGTTCATGCTGCCGTCGCAACGTGGACCGGTTGAACGAGCGCAGGATCAACTCGTTCTCGGTGAGGCGCGACAGCAGCCGGTTGGGCCCCCCGCGCGTATCCATGCGATGGCCACTCGCGAGTGCACACGCGTGCATCCCGAGTTGCTCGGCACTGTAGAGCTCGCCCCGCAGGGGGAGCTCCTCTGGATCGGTGGAAGGCGACGGTGACGCGTTTCCCGATATCCAATCGGGAAGGCGCCAGTTTGGCGTGTGCATTGATGACGGGAACGGTGGCGAGGGCGCCGCGGTTCGCGGCGACAACCTCTCCTGCCATGTTGCCCCCTCACCATGGGGTGCGACATGGGGTGTTCCACCCGGTCCCGTGGAGTTTCCAGATCCCAGTTCCCAGATCCCAGGACGGCCCAACCACAGCCTCCTCACGTCGACTGCTACCCTCCCGATCGTGCCGACGTCAGGAGGCAGGGTGATGAGGGCCACCCCCTCCGCTGTAGGTCACGTGCCCCGCCACGGCGCTTTCCCGATCCACGCCGGGTGAGGGCACCCGGCTGTACGCAGGGGTTACGCCGGAGGCGTTTCAGCAGGTAGCCCGGGGTGCGAAGCAACCCCGGGTCCCGGGTACCCAAGATGTCACCTACCCCGGCAGGGGTTGCAGCCTCCCGAATCTTTGCACCCCGCCGGGGTGCGGATTCCAAATGGACACGTCATTCCCCGGGTGCGTGCTACGCACGACCCGGGGCTATCCGCTCCAACGCCTCCGGCGTATAGATTCCGGCATCTGCCAACTCCCTTCCCTTCAAACTTGAATCTTCAAACTTCAAACTTCCTCCGATACCCCTCGCGGAAGGTCGGAAAGGCAGGATCCCACGGGGTCTCGGAGCGGAGGCGCGCATTGCGGACACGCTTGTGCGTCAGGCCCCGTTTGCGCGCTGCGTTCTCCTCCTCGGTGGCCACCGGCGGCAGCGGAAGTCCATATTCCCGGGCCAGCCACGTCACGAAGTCGCCCTGCGCCACCGGTTCGTCATCGACCACGTTGTAGATCCGTCCGGTGGCCCCCGCTTCACTGACAACCCGGATGGCGGCGGCCACATCGTCGCGATGGACCATGTTCACCCAGCGTCGTCCATCCCCCTGGATCCGCGCCTCCCCGCGCATCAACTGCTGCAATTGATGGCCCCGACCCGGTCCATAGATGCCGGCCACACGCAGCACCGAGACCGGCAACGCCGACGTCGCGTGGGCTTCGATCAACCGCTCCTCGGTGGACACCAGGAGGCGGCTGGTCTCCGATGCGGGCTCGGTGGCGGACGATTCCTCCACCCAACTGCCGTCCACCTGACCATACACACTGGTGCTGCTGAGATGGACATACCGGCCGACACGGCCCCCAGCCATCCACGCGAGGAGATGTTCCGTGCCCTCGCCGTAGACCTTTCGGTAGACCTCGGCCCCGCCCCGCGACGACGAGACGGCGTTCACCACGACATCCCAGTCGCCGGGCCAGGCGAGGACATCTTCCCTCCGGGTCACGTCGCCCACGCGCAGGACGATTCCAGCCGCCTTCAGGTCCCCGGCATCCTCGGCGGAACGGCGCACCCCCTCGACATGGGCGCCCCGGGCCGCCCATTGGCGTCCGGTTTCCAAACCGACATAACCGCAACCCACAATCAAAACCCGCACAGACGCCAAACAACGTCCGGATGGCGCTCGGGTCAAGCCGCGGGGAATCCTGAAGCTGGAATCGGCAGTTCATTTATCCGCAGATGACGCCGATGGCGCAGATGGAAAGGCGGAAATCCCGAGGTCCGACTCGGCCGCAGGTTCACCCCGCGGGCCCACAACCAGTTCGATCCGAGCTTTGGATCATCTGCGCGATCTGCGGATTCAACCACCGCATCACCCCTGAAATCGGTTCATCGATTGCAGCACTCCGTTCCATGGCGACGCAGCTGGACAGGACATTCATTGAGAAGCGGGGCCGGGGCGGTGATGTCCTCATCGCCATGGGAAAGGCTCTGGCAGGGCGCGGGGACGTCGCCACCCCGTTTGAGGCGGGCGGTTCCCGGATGCCGGCTTGACCCCGCATGGATCCGCACGGACAAGGAGTGCAGAATGACTCGATTCGTGTTTCGACGGCATCCGCTGCGGTTCCTGTTCCTCCTGCTGGCTGCGTTGGCATCGATCCCGGTGGGGATGGGAGCGGAGGCCTACGACTTCCGTTGCCGCTGGTGTGCCATGGCGGAACAGGCGCGTGCCGCACTTGCAGCAGGAGATGAAACCGAGACGGCCCCGAACTATTCCCCGAGTCGCGAGGTCGACATCCAGCACCTCGCCCTGGACATCACCCCGGACTTCCTGAAGCGATCGATCCAGGGAACCGCAACGCTCCGCTTCAAGCCCATCGCCAAGGGGCTCGATGAGCTCAAGCTCGACGCCGAGGCGATGACCATCGAGTCGGTCACGGCCACGGAGTCGATGCCGCGCTGGCACTACGACGACCACCGTCTGGTCCTGAGCTTCGACCCACCGGTTCCTGCCGATCGCGAGACCACCGTCACGATCACCTACCGCACCGAGCCGCAACAGGGCCTCTACTTCCGGACGCCCGAGATGGGCTACCGCCCCGAGGACTCGCACCTCTGGACGCAGGGCGAACCGATCGAGTCGCGGCACTGGTTTCCATGCTTTGATGCGCCCAACGAGAAGTTCACCTCCGAGGTCACCTGTCGGGTGCCCTCGGGAATGGTGGTCCGTTCGAATGGCCGTCAGGTTTCCTCCACCGCCGATGCCGCCACCGGGCTCACCGCCGTCCGCTGGCTCCAGGACAAGCCCCACGTCACCTACCTGATCTGCCTCGTCGCCGGAAAACTGCAGGGCATCGAAGACAAGCACCGCGACGTTCCACTCGCGTTCTGGACGCCCGTTTCACAGGCGGCCTACGCCCGCAATTCCTTCCGCGACACCCGTGGGATGATGGAGTTCTTCGAGCGCGAACTGGGTGTTCCATATCCGTGGGCCAAGTACGACCAGATCGTCGTCGACGATTACTCGTGGGGTGGGATGGAGAACACCAGCATCACCGTCCTGACGGCGGGCACGCTGTTCGCCGATGGCCACGACCCCGTGCGCAGCAGCCGGAGCCTTGTCGCCCACGAGCTCGCCCATCAGTGGTTCGGGGACCTCGTCACCTGCCGCGACTGGAGCCACCTCTGGTTGAACGAAGGTTTCGCCACCTACTACGACGCCCTCCAGGGACGCGAGCAACTGGGGCGCGACGAGTTCCTCCACGCCATGCACGAGAACGCGCAGTCGGTGCTTTCGAGCACGGACGGAACCCCGATCGTCTGGCGCAACTACGCCAAGCCCGTGGACCAGTTCGGATATCGCGCCTATCCGAAGGGCGCATGGGTGTTGCACATGCTGCGTTCGCAACTGGGTGAGGACCTCTTCCGCCGCTGCATCACCACCTACCTCCAACGCCACGCGTACGGCGTGGTGGAAACGACCGATCTCCAGAAGGTCATCGAGGAACTCTCCGGCCGCAGCTTCGACCGCTTCTTCGACCAGTGGCTGCACCACGGTCACCATCCGGAATTGCAGATCCGCTACAGCTGGGACGAGAAGAGCCGTCTCGCAAAGCTCTCGATCGCCCAGACCCAGAAGCTCACGCCCACGGTGATGCTCTTCGATGTTCCCCTGCCCGTCCGCTTCACCGTCGGTTCCAACACCATTGATCGCGTCCTGCGTGTCCAGGCGAAGTCCGAGGATTTCCACATCCCACTCCCCGCCGCGCCTGATCTGGTCCGCATCGATCCGGAGTACACGGTCCTCGCCAAGGTGAAGATGGATGTGCCCGATGCCATGCTGCGCCGCCAACTCGCGAACACCAACGACCTGATCGGCCGGTTCATCGCCGTTGAAGTGCTGGAAGGACGGCGCGATGGATCCGCCATCGAACGTCTTCGTTCCACCCTGAATTCCGACCCGTTCCACGCCGTGCGCAGCGATGCCGCCGCGGCGCTTCGATCCATCCATTCGGATGAAGCCTTCCAGGCGTTGACCAATTCGCTCGTCCAGCCGGATCCCCGGGCGCGCATCGCCGTGCTTCGCGCGATCAACGGCTTCTACCGCGACGCGGCGGGTCCGATCGCCATGGGCGTGCTGGGTCGTGAGACCCATCCGGACGTCCGGCTCGCCGCGGTGCGGTTGCTGGCCAATCCGGGCCTGACCAACGGCAGCCAGCAGCTCCTGCGCTGGATGACCACCAACTCCTTCCGCGAGGAAATCACCGAGACCGCGCTTGAGTCCTTGCGCCAGCGTGAGGATCCGACCGTTGCTCCCGACGTCCTCGCGTTCATGCGTGCCCGCGGCCAGGACCTGCCCACGAAGGTGCAGGCGGATGGTCTCGCCACGCTGGCCTGGCTTTATCGGCATGCCGACGACAAGTCCGCCGCGCGCGATTATCTGGTCTCCCGCGTGAACGATCTGCGCCCCGGCGTCCGTCGGGCGGCGATCTCGGCCCTCGGAACCCTCGGTGATCCGCAGGCCATCCCCGTCGTGGAGACCTTTGCCCGCGCTTCGAAGTCCACGCCCGAACAAGCCGCCGCTTCCGCTGCCCTGACCCGCATGCGCGAAACCCGTCGACCCGCCGCTGAACTCGGCGACCTGCGCCGCGAGGTGACGGACCTGCAGAAGGAGAACCGCGGGCTGAAGCAGGAGTTCGACGGGCTGCGCAAGCAACTCGACGCGCTGGTCCCGGCACGGACGAATCCCCCGGCCAAGTCCACCTCCCGCCGCACCGTGACGCCGCCGCGGAAGTAGAGAGCGGACGTAGCAGTCGACGTCAGGAGGCTGTGGAAGAAGCCCCATGTTTGGAGGTTCAGGATTGAAGCCTTCACCACTGCCTCGTGACCTCGTCAGCTACCCCCGGGACGTAGCAGTCGACGTCAGGAGGCTGTGGAAGAAGCCCCATGTTTGGAGGTTCAGGATTGAAGCCTTCACCACTGCCTCGTGACCTCGTCAGCTACCAGCGGGGCGTACCAGTCGGACACCCCGCACGACCCCTTACTTCGAGTTGCTCTCGTCCACGACGAGGAACCGGGTTCCGCCACCGGCGCCGTTGGCGCCCGTAGGGGTGTAGACCTTGAGCAGGGTCGTCTTGTCCTTCGGCTTTTCCGTCAGGGCGACGGCTTCCTCGGCGGACTCCACGACCTTCTTGTTGAGTTCGAGGATGACGTCGCCGGCTCGCAGGCCGGCCTCCCATGAGGGGGAACCTTCCTCAACTTCCGTGACGATCACGCCCTTGATGCGCTCGGGAATGCGGTACTGGCGGCGGTTCTGGGCATTCAGGTCGGCCACGCCGACGCCGTTGAGCGTGCCCGGGTCCGTCGACTCGCGATCGCCGTTGGAGCGGGACAGTTCCTGTTCCTCGGGACGCTCGCGGACGGTGACCTTGATGAGCTTGGTGTCGCTGTCGCGGCGGACCCGCAGGCTGGCGGACTGGCCAGGCTTCACGCGGGCGACTTCCAGGCGCAGGTGGTTGGCATCACGGATGGGCTTGCCGTTGACCTCGGTGACGACGTCGCCGCTTTCCAGACCGGCCTTCTCGGCAGGGCTACGGGGCGTGACCTCGGAGAGGATGGCGCCGCCGCGGTCCTTCAGGTCGAGTTTCCGGGCGAGGGCCGGCGTGACGTCCTGCGGAAGGACACCCAGATACCCACGGGTGACCTTGCCGTCCGTGACGAGCGCTTCGAGGACATCACGGGCGATGTTGGACGGGATCGCGAAGCCGATGCCCTGGTTGCCGCCGGAGCGGGAGATGATCGCGGTATTGATACCGATCAACCGGCCGTCAGCGTCGACGAGCGCGCCGCCCGAGTTGCCCGGGTTGATGGCCGCGTCCGTCTGGATGAAGTCCTCGTACGGCAGGCCAAAGGTCGCCCGGCTCGTGGCCGAGATGATGCCCATGGTCACGGTCTGGCCGATGCCGAAGGGATTGCCCACGGCAAAGACGACGTCACCCACCTCGAGGCGGTCGCTGTCGGCGAACGTGGCAGGGCTGAGTTCCTCCGCGGTGATCTTCAGGACGGCGACGTCGGTCTTCTCGTCGCGGCCCACGACCTTCGCGGGAACCTCGCGTCCGTCGGAGAGCTTCACCTTCACGTCGTCGGCGCCTTCGATGACGTGGTTGTTGGTGAGGAGGTAGCCGTCACTGGAAACAATCACACCGGAGCCGGCGCCCTGCTGCCGGGGCGCAGGCCCGCGCCGGGGCTGCGGGTTTCCGAAGAAGTTGAAGGGATCCTCCTGGTTGAAGCCGGGCATCGGACGCGGCCGGGTGGAGGTGTAGACCTGCACGACCGAGGAGGACACCTTCTGGACCACCGGCGCGAACGACCGTGGCAGGTTGCCGTCGCGGACCAAGGGTTTGGAATCAACCTGAAGCTTGGGCGGTGTTGGCCTGTCGGCCTCCTCCTTGGCGCGGAGGGACGGGATGGCGCCGAGGAAGAGGGATGCGGTGGCCAGGGCCACCACGGGCCATCGGAGCCATCGGGCGTCCACCCGGGAACGCGGTTCCCGGACGGGTTGGGCGAAGATCTCGGATTCTGCGTTGTTCATCGTATGCGTTCCTTCGTTGAATTTCTGGGCACACACTGATGCACGGATCTGACCCGATCCTTTCCGGAGCATTACAAAAGTGTAAGGGGAGGGTACGGGAGTGAATCCCTCCGACCGGGGCGGCGATGTCCTCATCGCCTTGGAAGAGGCTTTGGTTTGGCGACGGGGACGTCGCCACTCCGCTGTGTTCGGGGCGGCGATGTCCTCATCGCCGTGAGTTTGGTTTTGGAAGGGCGACGAGGACGTCGCCACCCCGGAGGCGGATCACTCCTGCGGGTACAGGAGGATGCGGTCGTGGACGAGGATCGCGAGGTCGGCCTTGCCGTCGCCGGTCAGGTCGATGACGAGGGCTTCGCGCGGTTCCGGGCTTTCGACCGGCCGGCGTTGGCGGAAGGTGCGTTCCTCGAACACCTGCCAGCGGTTGGCGGGCACGAGCTGGTGCGGCGCCTCGAAGGTGACGAGATCGACGTAGGCCCGGGACGTTTCCAGGAAGACGAGGTCGCGACGGCCGTCCTGGTTGAGTTCGCCGCTGACGACGTCGTGCAGGTAGCCGTCCTTGATGGGCGTCTCGTAACCGTCGAGCTCCGCCATCTCCCAGATATCGCCGGAGAGGCGTTTCCACGCGACGCCGTTGGCGCCAAGGAACCCGACGGAATTCGGAATGCCGTTGGTGGATTGGATGGAGAGCGGCATCAGGGTGGTGAAGTCCGTGACCGGAAGCGGGAGGTTGCGTCCGGCCTGCCACACGCCGCTGGCGTTCCGGGTGCAGACCGTCAGCGCCTTGCGGTCGGCATCGAAGAGGAATATCGCCGGGGACTTGGAATCAGGGATCGGAACGGCCGCCGCACCGACGATGCGCGAGCTGCTGCTGGCGCCATTGATCTGGTCCCGGACGGAGAAGTTCCAGGAGGCCGCGTCGCCGGTCTTGCCTTCGAGCACGACCGCACGGACGAAGTTCTTCTGCGCGAGCAACAGTTCCGCCCGGCCGTCGCCGTCGGCATCGGCCACGGCATGCCACGGATTGTCGACCGCGCCGCCGGGAGGATTGACGTCCACTTCCTCGAAGGACTTGCCGTCCTTCGGTTCGGAGAGCCGGCGCAGGATCTTGATCTTTTCGTACGGCGTCAGGACCACAAGGTCGGTCTGCCCGTCCTGGTCGGCATCGTGGAACGCCAGGGCGGAAGGCGTTCCCTTGAAGCTCTCGGCAAGGACCTGGGCCTGGGGCTTGAGGTCGGCTCCCATGAGGATCAGTTCGCGGACGGCGACGTTCTCGGGTTTGCCGTCCTTGGTCCGCTTCTCCTCGCGCTCGATGATGACCGCAAGGACGGGCTGCCCGGAGCGGATTCACCAACGGTCATGGCGAGCGGTCGTCCGGGAAGCGGCAGTGGCTTCGGGAAGGCGACCCGTCCGGATTTCTCGACGGCCGCCAGGCCCACCTGCTTCTCGTCGGGGCTCAGGAGGAAGACTTCCGGCGATCCATCACGGTTCCAGTCGGTGACGGCGATGTCGGTGACGCCGCTGAATGCCGGAAACGTGCGGGGCGTGGAAAGCGCACCATCAGGCTGCTGGGTATAGACGAGCAGCTGACCGCCCTCGGGATCGGCCACGAGGAGGTCGGCCCGGAGGTCGCCGTTGACGTCGAACCACGCCAGGCCACGTCGGGACTTGTCCGAACGAGGGAGCGGAAGCACGGCGAACTGGCCGTCCGTGAGGGATCCAGCGATGGCTTCGGAAGGCTTGTGACGGACGTTGCTCACGGCAGCGCGGCCGGACTTGGCCGCGATGGTGGTGAACTCGGTCTTGCGGTCGCCATCGAGGTCATCGGCCCAGTAGGCGCGGACGGGAGCCAGCGTCAGATGGATTTCGGGACCGAGCTGGCCCGTGCCGTCCTGAAGGCGGAAGCGGAAGGGATTGGGATGATCCCAGTTCACCAGCATGAGGTCGTTGCGGCCGTCCCCGTTGACGTCGAGGACCTGCACCGCCTTGACCGTGCCGGTGTAGGGAATCTTCTGGGGTTCGGCGAGGGACCGGTCCTCGCGCTGGAGCAGGAGGTGGACGTGCTTTTCCGCAAGGAGCAGGACGTCGGGACGCCCGTCGCCATTGATGTCGCCACTGGTGAGCGCGTTGGAATCGAGGAGTCCGTCGCCCAGGTCGAAACGCTTCGGGGCAGACCACGTGTTGGTGCCCTCGTTGAACTGGATGACCAGTTCCTTGGGATCCCCGAAGTACGCGAGATCCGGCCGGCGATCGCCGTTCAGGTCCTCGACGATGAGGCTGGAGATGCGCTTCTCGGAGGAGATGCTTTCAACGCGGAAGCGGGCGTCCGCAGGGAGCTCGTTGACATCCCGCCGGCCGGAGACCTCCTTCTTGACGGGCACGTTGGTCAGGCCGGTCTGGTTGTAGAGAAGGGTGAGCTTGGAGCGCGCGTTGTTGACGATCACCAGGTCGTTGCGGCCGTCGCCATCGAGGTCCGCGGCGCGGAGGAATCCGGTGCCGGCATCGATCGGGAAGATCTCGGGGCCGGTGAATCCGAAGCGATTGGTGGCACCGACATCGTCGTTGGCGGCCTGGACGGAGCCACAGGCCAGACAGAGTGCGGTGAGGGTGCCCAGGAGCCGGGCCGGGTTTCGCCGTTCGAACATCGTGCCTGAGCATGTGGGCGATCGGCGCAGTTTCAAGTTCTGGATTCCTCCCGGTCATAAGACGACGTCAGGAGGCGGGGGGAGGAGTCCCAAGTTTGTCTCTTCAAGATTCAAGCCCGATGCCGGCAGCTCTCGGTCTTGATCCGAATCTTGAAACTGAAAACTTCGATCTCCCCTTCCACTGCCTCGTGACCTCGTCAGCTACCCTCGGAACGTAGCAGACGACGTCAGGAGGCTGGGGTGGGAGTCTCAGGTTTGAAGATTCAAGATTGAAGCCTGCACCACTGCCTCGTGACCTCGTCAGCTACCCTCGGGGCGTAGCAGACGACGTCAGGAGGCTGAGCTTGAACCACTGCCTCGTTACCTCGTCCGCTACCGCCGCGGCACGGGATCAAAGTATTTGTCCCGGATCCACTGGGGCTGCCATTCGTCGGATTTCCGGACGTAGTCCTTCGACAGGTCGATCGCGAGCGGCGCCGGGGCATTGGTGGCGAGAGGCTGGCGATCGCCAACCTCCGCCTGCGATTGTTCCATCAGGCGCGTGAGGCGCTCCACGGTGGACGCATGCCGTGGGTTGTCGGCGAGGTTGCGGCGTTCGTCGGGATCGCGCCGGAGATCGAAGAGTTGGCGATGGTTCGTCCGCGGATAGACGATCAGCTTCCAGCGTTCGTCGCGCACGGAGCGCATGGTGTCGGTGAAGGCCGTGAACAGCGATTCGCGCCAGGCGGACGCCGGCCCCGACCAGAGCGACGAGAGATCTCGGCCGCCAAGGCGATCCGGAAGCGGGAGGCCGGCGAGCTGTCCGACCGTGGGAAAGACATCGAGGAGATAGGTGAAGCGCTCGGTGCTGCGCCCGGCGGGGATACCCGGACCAGCAATGATCAGCGGACACCGCATGCTGTGCTCGTAGAGGCTTTGCTTGCCGAGGAGCCCATGGCTGCCCAGCGCGAGCCCATGGTCGGCGGCGTAGATCACGTAGGTGTTCCGGCCCTTCGGATGGTTTTTCAGGGTTTCCAGGATCCGGCCCACCTGCTCATCGAGATGGGTGATGAGCCCGTAGTACTCGGCGAGCTGGTCGCGGATCATGCCCGGCGGGCGTGGATACGGCGCGAGGTTCTCGTCGCGCAGTCCACGCATCCATCCGTTGTCGAAGGGGTGCTGGGGCAGGAAGTTTTCCGGGAGCGGCGGACGCTTCCGGTAATACGGCAGGACCGAGTTGGTGAGCGGATTGCGCGGGTCGTGTGGGGCAGTGAACGCGACGTAACAGAAGAACGGCTGCGCGTTGGTGGCAGAGTTCAGGAAGTCGATGGCGGCGTCGGCAAACTCCTCGCTGGAGAACTTTGCGGCGGTTCGAACGGGCGTGAACGTCTTGCCGGCAAGATCCACGACGGGCACCTGGGTGTGGTCGGCCATCCCACCAAAGAACACGGAGCGCGCCTCCTGGAAGGCCCGTTGGAACGAAGGCCGACCGTTGTGCCACTTGCCCGTGGCGAAGGTCCGGTAGCCCGCGGCTCCCAGCTGCTCCGGCATCAATGGGATGTCGCGCAGGTCATGTCGGGAATCCATCCAGGGCCGTCCGCTCATGAGCATGGCCCGGCTCGGGATGCACACGGCGCCGCTGTCGGAGCCGAAGCAGTAATTGCGACGGAAGCTGAAGCCCTGCCGCGTGAGGCGGTCGAGGTTCGGGGTGCGGATGTGGCGGTTTCCCCAGGCGGCGATGGTGTCGGCGCGTTGGTCATCCGCGAAGAGCAGGATGAAGTTCGGGCGCGTGTCCGGGGCAGCGCGAAGGCTGAGGGCCGAGAGCACCAAAGCGAACGCCAGCAGCAGCCAGGCGAGCGGGGTGGAGGGTTTTGGGTGCACGGTCAGGTGAAGGCGCATCATTGCAGGCTGAAGAAGTCCCCGGGGCACGCCGGAGGCGTCCCCCTTTGGGAATGATTTCGGGGCGGCGATGTCCTCATCGCCACGGGAATGGGTTTGGAACGGCGACGAGGACGTCGCCACCCCGTTCCATGCGGAGGCAGTGTCAATAGGCTCCCGGGAGCCTCCCCCGGTGAAGTCGTGAGTCAAGCCGGGAACCGGGAAGGGGTCAGGAGTCCCAAGTTTGAAGATTCAAGATTCAAGCCCTCGGTCTTGAAACTTGAAACTGAAAACTTCGAACTCTCCCTCGACTGCCTCGTGACAGCTACCCTCCCGATCGTAGCAGACGACGTCAGGAGGCTGAGGGAGGAGTGCCAAGCCACTCAGGGGCGCCCGCCCTCGGAGAAGCACCAGAGCCGGGTGGCGGAACGGACATACAGGCGGCCGCGGTCGAGGGCCGGAGTGGCCACGACAGATTCGCCGAGTTCATTGCGGGCGAGGACCTCGAGACGGTCGGAAGCCTTCAGCACGACGCCCACTCCCGCCTGCGAGAAGACGCAGACCTGGTCCCCCGAAGCCACGGGCGAGGCGTAATTGTCGCCCAGGGCCCCCAGGCGTTCCTCCTGGTAGAAGGCTTTTCCGGAGGCGGCGTCGAGACACGTCAGGAGGCCGCCGTTGCGCTGGAGATAAAGGCGGCCGTCGTGGAGCAAAGGGGTCGGGCAATACGGCAGGCCACGACCGTGGGTCCAGAGGATGGCGGAAGAAGTGAGGTTGCCGGCGCCTTGCGGTCGGACCGCCATCGCGACATTCCGGGAGGCGTCGAAGGCGTGGGCGGCCGCGGCGTACTCAGCCTTCGAAAGTCGCCCGTCCTTGTCGGCATCAAGATAGGCGAAGTGGTTGCGCGCAGGACCCCCCGGGGCCTCGTCACGGGTAAGCGCGCCGTCCTTGTCGGCATCCCCGGCCTCGATCAACCCATCCCAGGCCGGCATGCGCCCGACGCCCGATCCCGCCGTCCAGCCGGCGACGTGGATCACGCCCTGACCGGGGATGGGTGAGCTGACCATTTCGTTGGGCAGGCCATCGACGTGCCATGCATGGGAACCGGACGCCAGATCGTAGGCATCAAGGCGGAGGGTGCCGGCGACGACGACCTGGGTGGGTTTCCCGACCGGCCAGGCCAGTGGTGTTGAGAATCCGCGCAACGCATGGGGACGTTCGGTCCGCCAACGCTGGCGGCCGGTGCGTTTGTCCAGGGCGAGAAGGTACGAACCGACATCCTGATCGCAGTTCAGGAGGACGAGATCACCGGCGAGGATGGGCGACGTTCCCGCGCCGTGCTGGGTGACCGGAACCGGAAGTGGATGCCGCCAGAGTTCGGTGCCATCGACGCCAAAGCAGGCGAGGCCGAACGCGCCGAAGTAAACCACCACGCGTTCGCCGTCGGTCGCCGGTGTGGCGGTCGCCGGGTTTCCAAGGCGCGCCCCGTTCGATCGTTCCGGGTGGGAGCGTCCGACGCCAGAGCTCGCGTCCATCGGCGGTCGAGTAGGCGGCAACGCAGAGGGCGGAACCGTCCCAGGAAGTCAGGAAAAGGCGGTCGCCCGCGATGATCGGGGACGCGTTGCCCGGGGAAACGGGAACCGACCACAACTGGTTGGTGCCGGGTCCGAAGACCCTTGGAAACCCGCCGGAGGCCACGCCCGTGGCGTTCGGTCCCCGGAACTGCGGCCAGTCCGCCTGGACTCCGACCGCGAGGAGCAGCGGGAGAATCCAGTCGAGACGAGAGAAGCGGATCCGGAGCATGGGGCCATCGAAGCCTTCGGAGGGTGGGCTCGGCAATGCTGGATGTTTGCGGAAGGCGGAGCGGCGATGCCCTCATCGCCATTGGGAATGGCTTTGGATCGGCGACGGGGACGTCGCCACCCCGTCCGTAAGCGGGGAAGCGATGTCCTCATCGCCATGAGAACGGTTCTGGACCGGCGACGGGGACGTCGCCACCCCGTCCGTAAGCGGGGAGGCGATGTCCTCATCGCCATGAGAACGGCTCTGGATCGGCGACGGGGACGTCGCCACCCCGTCCGTAAGCGGGGAAGCGATGTCCTCATCGCCATGAGAACGGTTCTGGACCGGCGACGTGGACGTCGCCACCCCGTCCGTAAGCGGGGAAGCGATGTCCTCATCGCCATGAGAACGGTTCTGGACCGGCGACGGGGACGTCGCCACCCCGTCCGTAAGCGGGGAGGCGATGTCCTCATCGCCATGAGAACGGCTCTGGAACGGCGACGGGGACGTCGCCACCCCGTCCGTAAGCGGGGAGGCGATGTCTTCAGCGCCATGAGAATGGCTCTGGATCGGCGACGTGGACGTCGCCACCCCGTCCGTAAGCGGGGAGGCGATGTCCTCATCGCCATGAGAACGGCTCTGGATCGGCGACGGGGACGTCGCCACCCCGTCCGTAAGCGGGGAAGCGATGTCTTCAGCGCCAAGGAGTCACCCAGCGGTGAGCGCCTTCAAGGGTGCAAAAACTCCTGCTTTTCTGTTCCCCTCAGCGCCTCTGCGCCTCTGCGCGAGATCCTTCCTGCCTGGATGCGGCTCAGGTGGGCCGGGTCGGAGGCTTGATGCTGAAGCGGCTGCCGGGGCGCGGGGCCGCGCCTCCAACGTTGAGTGCGGACACCTGGGAGGCCATCGCCTTGAGGTTGGTGGCGACGTGGGAAGCGATCTGGTGGAGTTCCTCGGCGCATTGGGGACCGACCTCCTTTTCGGCGTTGGTCCGCCAAAGCGCGAGCCATCGGTCGAAGTGCTCGGGTCGCAATCCAAGCCGCAGGTGGCGTCCCATGCCACCCCGGTACAGGACAGGGCCGCCGGTGTGGTTGGACCAGAAGTTCACGACGGTCTCGAGGTGCGAGTCCCAGTCGTGGACGTGGGCGCCAAAGATGGGCCCCAGAAGATCATCCTCGCGGGCGCGGTCGTAGAACCGGGACAGAAGCCGTTCGAGGCCGGGACGTCCGCCGACCCGATCGTAGAGGGACAAGGATTCTGGAGCTTCCTGCATTGCGAAGGGAGTGTCGGGGCCGCGGCAGCGGAGGCCAACCCCAAGTTGCCTTTCGTTCAACCGCCGGCAGCCACGGTGTCCTGGACACGGTCCGCGGGGGCGTCGCCACCTGCCTCGAGGGAGGCCACGGTGGCGGCGGCGGCGGGTTCGTCCAGGATGCGGACGGGTTCGTAGAAGGTGTTCCGCTGGACCGGGGTTCGGCCAGCCTCGCGGATCGCCTTCACCAATTCCTTCTCGGTGGTCATCTGCGGCGACTTGGCGCCGGCCATGTGGAAGATGTGCTCCTCGATGATGGTGCCGTGGATGTCGTCGGCTCCGTGGCTGAGGGCGACCTGCGCCATCTTGAGGCCCATGCCGACCCAGTACGCGGTGACGTGATCGAAGTTGTCGAGGTACAGACGGCTGACGGCGATCGTCCGGAGCATGTCGAACCCGGTCGGCGGGGTGCGGACGGGGATGTCGTTGTTCTCGGGCTGGAAAGGAAGCGGGATGAAGCCGGTGAACCCGTGGGTTTCGTCCTGCAAGGCGCGCAACTGACGGAGGTGGTCGACACGGTCGGCGAGGCTTTCGACGTGACCGTAGAGCATGGTGCAGGTGCTGCGGCCGCCGAGTTGGTGCCAGATCCGGTGCACGTCGAGGTACTCGGCGCCGGATTCCTTGCCCTTGGCGATGCGCGACCGGACTTCCTTCCGAAAGATTTCGGCGCCACCGCCGGTGAGGGATTCGAGACCGGCGGCCTTGAGTTCGAGGAGGGTGTCGGGAACGGACTTCTTCGCGAGCCACGCGAGGTGGAGGATTTCGATGGCGGTGAAGCACTTCAGCTGGAGCCGGGGATCCAGGGCCTTCAGGGCCTTGAGGAAGTCGGTGTAGTAAGGAAACGGCAGGGACGGATGCAGGCCGCCCACGATATGGAGCTCCGTGATGCCAAGGGCGAGGGCCTCGCGGGCCTTGGCCACCATCTGTTCGATGGAGAGCTCGAAGCCGTCCGCGTCCCGCTTCTTGCGGGAAAACGAACAGAACTGGCAGCTCAGGATGCAGTAGTTCGAGTAATTGATGTACCGGTTGACGATGTAGGAGGCGCGCAATCCGTTCCGGCGCTGGTTGGCGCGGTCCGCCAGCAATGCGAGGGCATTGAGGTCGCGCGTCTCGAACAGGCGGAGGGCCTCGGATTCGTCCAGGCGCTGCCCGGCCTCCACCTTGGCGGCCAGGTCGCGAAGTTCGCTGCGGTCCAGAAGGAACGACGTCGTCACGGGGCCAAGGTAGCCCAAGTCTGCGGAAGGTGAGAATTACTTGATGGACCCACCCCAGGATTCCGGAGCGGCGACGGGGACACCGCCACCCGTCGCGCAGCAGCGCCAGGCTCGGATCCGCGAGGGAAACACCCAATTGCGAAGTCACGGTTGAGGGCTATCTCTGGGTAATCCATCACGGGACGGAAGGGAGGATTGAAGGCCACCTGTCCCCTTGGATAGATTTCAGTCACTCGACGAGGAGGGGTGTTTGACTGGGTGGACAGGCAAGATCATGAGGCGAGGATTTCGTGCAGCAACGGGTGATTGGCTCCGGCGATGGCTGGGGCCTGCGGTGCTTCTGGGAGGGATGCTGGCCGTCCAGGCGCTGGATGCCCCCTCGGGGAAAGTGATCCTCACCTTGAGCGGCCTGATCGGCGATGGAAACCAGGGGAAGACCAAGGCCGAGTTCGACATGGCGATGCTCGAAAAACTGCCCCAGCACCATCTGAAGACCCGCACCCCCTGGCATGAGGAGGTCCGGGAATACACCGGGCCACGGCTCCGCGATGTGCTGGCCACGGTCAAATCCTCGGGCAAGACCATCCGGGCAATCGCCCTGAATGATTACGTGGTCGAGATCCCGATGGAGGACATCGAGAAGTACGACGTGATCGTCGCCCGCCTCGCGAACGGGAAACTCATGACGGTGCGTGAGAAGGGGCCGCTGTTCATCATGTATCCCTTCGATTCCTCGGAAACCCTGCAATCCCCGCTCTATTACGGCCGCGCCGCATGGCAGCTGAAAGCCATCGAGATCCGCTGATCGCCGCCGCGGAATCCGCCGCAGCCGCACCGGGGTTTCCATTCCGGGTGTGGCTGGCCGGCATCGGCGTCATCCTGATCCTCGCCTTTGGCGCGGTGGGCTACGTCCAATGGCAGGCCACGGTCCTCATCAGCGGCAAGGCGCAGTTCAAGGACGATTTCCTCGCGTGGAGCTTCCACAAGCTCGAGAACGAGCAGATGCGGCTCCTTGGGCTGGTTGAAGACGAACTCCGGAATTCCGAGAGCGTGCCCTTCCGCGACGTCCAGGCGCGTTACGAGATCTTCGTCAGCCGCGTGGACGTCGTCCGCCCGTCCCGGACGCGGAATGTCCTGCCGGTAACCTCGGAGTATCTGGCGACCATCGATCGGTTGGACCGGATGGTCGCACGCATGGACTCGGTGATCGGGGAGACCGTGGACGTGGCCCCTGACGTGGCGGGTTGGACGCGGTTGCGGGACGAGCTGATTGCTCTGGAGGAACCACTCCGTGCGCTTTCGATGTTCGCCTCCCATCAGATCGCGAGCCACGTCGAGGAGCGGAATGACGCCGTCCGGACCCAGCAACAGCTGGGAGTGGGCCTGACCGTGTTCCAATGCTCGCTGACGCTGGCCTTCGCCGGATTGGTGATTGCCCAGATCCGACAGCTGGAATCGCGACGACGGGGACTGGAAACCCTGGCCGCCAACCTGCGTCAGGCGCGGGTGGAGGCCGAGTACGCCAATCAGGCCAAGAGCGACTTCCTCGCCAACATGAGCCATGAACTCCGGACGCCCTTCCAGGGCATCCTGGGGATGCTCTCCCTGCTGCGCGACACGCGGCTCACCAGCCAGCAGACGGACCTCGTCGATACCGCCTCGCTGTCCGCACGGCATCTGCTCGTCATCCTCAACGACATCCTCGACATCTCGAAGCTGGAGTCCGGAAAGCTCGAGCTGCAGCCCGAGCCAATCCAACTGCCCTTGCTCCTGCATTCGGTCGAATCCCTGATGCACGCTCAGGCCGGCGCCAAGAACCTCACGCTGAGCGTGGAGATCGGATCCGACTTGCCGGTGTGGGTGGAGGCGGACGAAACCCGGCTGAAGCAGATCCTGTTCAATCTGATCGGCAACGCGATCAAGTTCAGCGAACACGGCCAGGTCCGCGTCAAGGTAAACGCCGAGCCGGTCATCGACGCCATCGGCACCCGCCAGGTCCAGTTCGCAGTGAGCGACGAGGGCATCGGGATGGATGACGCCACCTTGAAGCGTCTCTTCCAGCGGTTCTCACAGGGAGATTCGCGACGAGTGCGACGATTCGGAGGGACCGGACTGGGACTGGAGATCTCCCGCCAGCTGGCGCGGTTGATGGGGGGGGACATCCAGGCCGCCAGCCGGCTGAATCACGGAAGCACATTCACGGTCCGGATTCCGCTGAAGCCGGCCAAACCCCGCGCAGAACAGCCGCCCGTCCCGTCTGCCTCGGCCTACGTCGGCAGCCTTCGCGTCCTGGTTTCCGAGGACAATCCGGTGAACCGGAAATTCCTGACGGTCCTGCTCCAGCAGCTGGGCCATCGCGCCCGGTTCTGCGAGAACGGCCAGGAAACCGTCAACGCCCTGAAGGACAGTGACTACGACGTCATCCTGATGGACGTGCACACACCCGTGATGGACGGACTCGAAGCCACCCGGGCCATCCGCGCCATGTCGGCGCCAAAGTCCCTCATCCGCATCATCGCACTGACCGCCGACGCCTTCGCCGAATCACGCGATCGGGCCCGCAAGGCCGGCATGGATGACTTCCTCACCAAACCCATCCAATCGGACGACCTGGTGGCCGCGCTGGCCCGCCACTTCGGACGGGAAATCCCGGCGGAGGAAGCCGCGAAGGAGGCAATCCAGGAGGGCACAGCGGACATCAACCCGCTGGATTCGACCCCGCCATTGATTGATCCCAAGGTGGCATCGGAGGTCAGTGCGGCCTTGTCGCACGAGGTCTTCGTGGAGCTGGTGTCCGGTTTCTGCAACCCGTCGAATGAATCACTGCGACTGCTGCAGACGGCAATGGACGCAGCGGATTTCTCCGGCGTGGTAGCGCATGTCCATACCATGAAAGGAGCGGCAGCAACCCTGGGTTTGTTGGCGATCACCGATGCGCTCGAGCAGTTGGGTCGGCAGTTGGAGGCCAACGACCTAGCGAAGGCGAGGGAGACCGCGGCGAATCTGCCCCACCTTCTGGACGCGACCCTGCGTCACGCCACTGAACCGGTCGGCGCCTGAAAGGCCCCGGGAAGGAACGGAGTGGTGACGTCTTCGTTGCCGTTCCAGAGCGGTTCCCAAGGCGATGAGGACATCGCCGCCCCGTTCCTGCGGCCGATTTGACAGGGCTTGGAGGCGCCCACGATGGTCCGGTCATGCCCCAGACAACCGCGGGAAACTACTCCCGATGGCTCGAGCGCATCCGCTCGACCCCAACCTTCCAGGAATGCCAGACACCGCCAGAACGCTGGATGCAACATCTCTGGCGACATCAGCGATTGCGCCGGGACGCTCTCCGGACCGACGACGGACGCCCGGTGCGCGTGTTGCATCCGGGATTCTGGAATCGTTCTGCCGGCCCGGACTTCAAGGGAGCCATCCTCCAGTTTGACGACGGCCCCGCGGTCTCCGGAGATGTCGAGATCGACGTCCACGCCTCGGGCTGGTTCGGGCATCGGCACGCGGGAAATCCTGCCTATCGCCAGGTCATCCTCCATGTTGTCTGGCAGGAAGGCTCGGAGGCCGCCGGGGTTCCAGTCCTGACGTTGTCTTCCTGGCTGGATTCCCCACTGGAGGAGTTGGTGCCCTGGTTGCTCGGCGAAGCTCCAGGATTGATCCCGGCCAACGTCCGGGGCGGATGCTCGGCACCCCTGCGTCGCCTGGACGATGACGCCTTGCGCACCCTCCTCGAGGACGCCGCCCGTCATCGGCTGGGGCGGAAAGGATCGGAGTACGGCGCCCGGGCCCGGCACTCGGGATGGGACCAGGCACTTTGGGAAGGGTTGCTCGCGGGGCTGGGGTATCGGAACAACACCTGGCCCCTGCGCCGGATCGCCGAACTCGCCCCGCTACCGGAGGGAGCCGAACTGGGTTCGGTCGAGTGCGCCCAGGCGCGGTTGCTGGGATTGGGCGGGTTCCTTCCCCTGGATCCGGGATCGGGCCTGCCAGGTTACGTCCGCGGCCTGTGGGACCATTGGTGGCGGGACCGGGCACGGTTTGGAACCGTGATGATTCCGCAGGATGCGTGGCGACTGGCCGGCCTGCGCCCGGCAAACCACCCGCAGCGACGGCTGGCTCTGGCCGCACACTGGATGCTGCAGCCAGACCTCCCGAACCGGCTCGTGAACGCGATCCTGACCTCCGGTCCGGACGATCCCTCGGACGCAGTCGCGAAAGTCCTCCTACCCCCACGGGATCCGTTCTGGGAGCAACACTGGACCCTGGCCGGTCGGACGGGTGGAGTGAGTCCCCTGCTGGGAAGTGCCCGAATCACCGACCTGGCCATCAACGTGATCCTTCCGTGGATCTGGGCGAGAGCCCAGGTTGCCCAGGGAACGGATGTTCGGGAACAGGTGGAACGGCGGTACTTCGGATGGCCGGCCGGCGAGGACAACGCGGTCCTCCGCATGGCCCGACTGCGTTTGCTGGGGGAGAACGGCGCAAACTCCCCCGCCGCGCCGCCCTCCAGCAGGGGTTGCTGCAGGTCTCCGACGACTTCTGCTCAGCCACGAACGCCCTCTGCCAGGGCTGCCGCTTCCCCGAACTCGTGGCCAGCTGGTCGTGCCACGGAGGAGGGGACTGATCGGACTGATCGGACGGATCAGTCCGATCAGTCGGATCCGCCCGATCCACCCCCCTACAAAACCCTCAGTTCATCTCGCTGGGGGCGTTCGTGCCCTTCATGCGGCGGAAGGCAGCGGCGACGCTGCTCTTCTCCCATTCACCGGAGAACCACTGGGCGAACGGGCTGTTGGAGCGGCGGGAGCGCGCTTCAGCCATGAATGCGGGGAGGCCAGCCTTCAGCGTTTCCTCGGAGACGGGCTTGCGCTGCTTCAGGAAGAGAACGTAGCCGCCGTCGCGGGCCATGGTGAATCCGGAGACGCCGCCGCCTTCGAGGGCGAACGCGGTGTCCTTGAGGGAACCCAGGTCGGCGTACGGAGGCAGGCCCGGCACCATCGTCATCGACTGGCTGAAGGCGGGAAGGTCGACGACCTGCTGCTTCTGTTCGGCGGCGAATCCGGCGAACGTCTTGCCGGCAGCCAGGGCGTTGGTCAGCGAATTGCGGAACGCCTGACCGGCCGAACGGGCCGCTTCCAGGGCCAGGAACCGGCGGTAGTCATCCGCAACGCGGGGTTCAATGCTGGCCAGGGGCGGGATGGTCGAGGGGATCCGCGCCTTGATCGCGAGGATGTAGGCCCCGTTGACCGATGTCATGGGCTCGCTGAAGGGAGCGTCCGGGGTCAACCCCTGCAGGACCGTGGACAGGTCAGGCAGGCTTTCCAGACCGAGGGGGCGTTCGCCGCGGGCAAAGGGCTGGGTGAAGGCGACCCGCAAACCACGCTTGGTGGCGATGGCGTCCAGGTTCTCCGGCTTGATCGGGGAGAGCTGCGCGAGTTCGTTGTAGGCTTCGGTGGCCACCTCGGTCGCGCGGGCAGCCGCACTGGACTTCACCTGTTCCGTCCGCATGCGGAGGAAAGCGGCTTCCTTGGAAAGAGCCACGCCCTGATCGTCCAGGAAAGCGTTGGTACCGCGGGTCGCGTAGACCTGTTCCAACCGGTTGGTCAGGTCAGGCATCGTCGCCAGATCGGCCTCGGCCGCCGCCATGTGGTTGCTCGCCGGGAAATGGAGGTAGGAAACCACGAACTTCTCCGCGATCCGGTAATTCTGCGCGCGGTTGGTGTAGAACTGACCGAGCCCCTCGGGCTTCACCGTCACCGAGCTCATGAAGTTGGTGCTGACGAAGAACACCGCACTCGCGACCGCTTCCTCGTTCTCGCGGCGGTATTCGGCCTCCGCGTCACGCGGGGTCACCAATGAATCGGGAATCGACAGGACGTTGCCCAGGGTCGCCTGCTCGACATCGCGACGGAGAAGGGCCAGATAGTCATCCTCTCGGCCGCCGCTCGCCTTGATGCGCTCGATCATCGCCGGGTAGGTCGATTGCCCCGTGGCGGGATCGCGAAAGGAATCCCGGACCATACTCGCCAGGACTTCATCATCCGCCACGATCCCCATGCTCTGCATCTTGAAATCGAGGAATGCAGTCTGGGCGGCGAATTCGTTGCGTTGCTCCTCGCTCATCGAGCGCCGGCGGCTGGAGAGGTTCTCCTGCAGGCCCAGCTGCCGGATCCGCTCCACGAGCTCGTCACGGGTGATGTCGTGACCGTCAACGGTCCCGAACAGCCCCGCGTTCCCACGGACCAGTGCCGTCAAGGAGGATTGATCGCTGCCGCTCCAAGCCACAAAGCTGACGATCACCGCCACGACGATGATCCACCAGAGGACTGCCGAATGCTTGCGAATTGTACCGATCATAGTGCCTGACTGAGTTGGCGAACGTACCGGCGGCAGGGAAACCGGGTCAATGGGCGTTTCAGCCATTCGTCCGCGATTTCAGCGAAATCTGCATCGTCCGCGACGCAACCAACGGGCGCTCACAGCCTCAGGGCGGGTCACCGGTCCACGCGGGAAGCGACCCAAGATACGCCCGGTCGGCCCCTCGAAGCACCGCACACTGGTCGTGGATCCGACGCGCAATCAGTACTCCCGACGCCCGCTGGGCAAACAACGGCCCCATCAGGATCGAAATCACACCCGAGACCGCAATGCAGACGGCGGCCGGCACAGACAACCCCATCCGTCTCCCGAAAATGCCCCCAAGCAGCAGGATCACCCCGGTGACCACCCACACCCCCGCCAGCAGCAACCGACGACGACGCTCCCGGGCGTGGTCCGCGCACAAGATCAGGTCCAGATGGATCGTCCGACTGAACACGACCGCCGCGATCACGAACGCCAGCGGCGTGCAGAACAACGTGAAGATCAACCATCCCGGATGCCACGAGTACGCATGCCGCATCCGCCAGGTGCCGGGGGCATTGCAGCGGACGCACCGGGGTGGTGGGCTCGCTCCGAACCGGACCACCATGGTGCGCCCCATGGCGAAGGTTCCCCGCGCCGGATCGGTGTCCGCCGGCGGCGCTCCCTCCCGAAGCCGTTGGAGGAAAATGGGTTTGCAGGAACCACAGACCCAGGCACCCGCCAGATGGAGCAAGTCCTCCTCCGAAAATTCCGCGCCACATTCGTGACAGGGCTTCATGCCATGCGGTCCCGAAAAGCGCGCAAGGCCTGGGCCTGACCCGGATTGAGCATGGAGAGATAGGCGATCCGGCCTTCAAACCGCGCCAGGGCCTCCGCCGACACCGGTTTTCCCTCCCGTTCCGACTTCGCCTGCTGGTGGGCTTCGGCCCGCAGGCGGCGTCGATCCTGTCGCGAAAGACCGGCGATATCGTTCACGACCACGCCTGTCACCGTCTGTCGCCCCGCACGCGATGCCAGGAATGTCTTCTGCCGGTTCACCACGAACCCCTCCGCCACGATGATCTCCGTCGCCCGTTCCCGCAGCCCGATCATCGATCCACGCGCCACGTCGCCCGAAAAAGTCAGGTCATCGGCATAGCGCGTGTACGTGCAGTCGAACTTCCGCGCCAAACCCGCCAACCGGCGGTCCATCCGCAACACCAGGGCGTTGCACAGCCCCGGACTCGTGGGTGCGCCCTGCACGCAGTGCCGGTGCCCCACCGGGACGTTCCGCACAACCCCCTCGATCTCGACCGGTTGCCGGCGTGACTCCGTGCACAACGCCGCCAATGTCGCCGCCACCGGATACGCATACCCGTAAGCGATCAACAGCCCGCGCACCCGGGCGTACGTCACCGAGGGAAAGAAGTCCTGCAGGTCGAGGTGCAACACGAAGTCCCGGCCCACGTGGGGCTCGGCCCCGGTCCGGATGCTGCGCCCGGTGACGAACCCATGCGCGTGCTGGGAAACCGGGAGTCGGCGGACGAGAAGCTCGTGAAGTCGGCGTTGAATGGCCTTCAAGCGCCGTTTCGGCGCGAAGAGGACCCGTGTGCCCCCGGAACGCTTCGGAACTTCAAAGGCCACGTAATGGACACAACGGTCGTGGGTCCGATGCGAGGCGAAGTGCCACAGCATTCCCAACGAAATGCCCAGCGCTTCGGCCACGTCGTCCTCCGTCTTCCACACCGGCAGGCCCAGTCGCTTCAGCTGTGCCGCGTCCGTGAGCAGGTCGCGCAGCTGTCGGTTCCGGGTGCGCAGCGTCGGCCCGAACATCCGGTCCGCCTCCGCCTTGGGTATCAACGGCGCTGGCTTCCCGAATCGGAGATTGATGGGAGCCCGGGCTTTCGGGAACAGGCGTGGATCCCGGATGGCCCGACGCCGGTGCCCGGGCTTCAACGGCCCGCCGGACGTGTCGATGGCCTCCTCGGTGACGTCGGGTGCCACCGGAGCGCCGGCCGTCGACGCCGCCGGTTGCAGGCGGCTGACATCCCGCGCCGGCGGCTTTCCGAAGAGCGACTGGATCCAGCTCAGGAGGGGCATCGTGGGATCGTGGGGCGTGGAGGGTGGGAGGTCCGGGACGGGATCACTTGCGAGGCTCTGGACTCAGGGCCTCCCAGCGTTCCGTACGTTGGGAGCCTTGGCGATGTAACGGCAACAATTTGCCGCCGCGGCGAAACACCGCGGCATGATGGCTGATCGTACCGCCCCGGACTTCCGAAAGTGAACGGCCGCCACCCACCGGTGGAAAGAGGGAAGTTCGATGAAGACATCGCCTCTCCATCCCTGGGCCGCGGCGGCGACGTCCACGTCGCCCCATGCCAAAGCCCTCCCACGGCGATGAAGACATCGCCACCCCGTCTCCGGGCCTCCTGCTGGGCGCAGGATCTCATTCATCACTCCCCTCCCCCTCATCGACAGGACGCGGTGCCCGCACCAGCGGTTCCATGGTGGCGACCGACGTGGGCGCATCGGTCCGCTGGGATTCCGTGGCGCGGAGCAACGCGACCATGTGCGCACAAGGTCCTCGCGTGATGCGGTGCTCGCGGAACGCAGCGCAACCGCAGGTGGCAAACAGAAGCCGGCCGGTGTCGTTCAGGACAAGGTCCACCGAAGGTTGATCGTCCACAGACCCGTGAACACGCCAGTCGCGGTGGATGATTTCACGTCGGATGCGCCCTTCCGGCGTCTTGAGGTTGCGCACCTTCCGTGTCTCCTGGGATTCGCACAGCTCCACGCGCACCCGTCCCGCCGCCGCCCATTCGCGGGCCTGACGTTCCCGCGTGTCCGGGGGGAAGAGCTGCGCTTCCGGAATCGGTTCGGCGAACAGCTCGCGATGCCGGTACTGGCGGGACTCGACGTCGTACATCGCCTTCCCGAGCCGGCACAGGCGGGCGCAGGCGGCAGCCGCTTCCACCGGCCGACAGCCCAGTTCGCGGACGAGATCCGATTCGGACACGGCGTGCCGCAGCCGAAGGCGCTCGAGCACCGCGTCGACGGTGGCCGTGGCAACCGTGTCGGCCGCACCCAGCTCAAAACTGCCCGTGCCCGTCCACGACTGTTCCGACCATCCGGACAATCCCAGCAGGAAGGTCATGCCCGGAAGCTTCACCGCGTAGAACGAGGGCATGGCGCGACCCTTGAGGTAGATGTCGACGCGGTCCGCGAACGGCAGGAGGGGTGCGAGAAACTTTAGCCGGCGCCGGCCCCAGGTGCGGATCACGCGGGGTTCGGTGTGACCATGTTCCGCACCGACGAGCGGCACGGCGTGTTCCCACGGTTCGAGGAGGAGTCGGGCATCGCTGCCCGGTGTGAATTCATACCGCAGTGCCCGCGGACTGATCCGGGCCTTGTGATGATCGAGGTAGCGGAGGGCCGAAAGCAGGTCGACCGGCCGCACGGAAAGGCGCGTCCCGGGAAAGGCCATGGCCGCCTGCAACTGGAGGAATCCGCGGACCCACCCGTCCGGCACATCCACCTTCCGCTCGAAACGTCCGCCGAAATCCTTCGTCCGGATTTCTACGCCGCCGGCTTCGACACGGAGCCACGTTTCGCGGCTGCTGCGCATCTCGCCGAGCGCCGCCCAGAACCACGCGGTGAAATCGATGTTCGTCGTCCCGGTGCGGACTTCGCCCTCGGTCTCGAAGAGGGATCGGTCGACAACCAGGGTCGCCGCCGTGCTCTGGTCCTGGCTGAAGGCCTCGAAGAAGATCCGGTCCGGGTGGACCGTCACCACCGGATCCAGCACGCCGCCCAGGATTTCCCCGTCGCTGAACCATTCATCCCGACTCCAGATCGCCTCGCCCAACGCGCGCAGCGCAAACCGCAGCAAGGGAACGTTGCGCACCACGCGACCATGGAAGCGAACGGGTCGACGCGGATCAGCCGCCAATCCCAGCCGCTCACTGTCACGCGTGGATTCAAACGCGCTCGGCGTGGCGTATTGGAAGGGCGCGAACGTCATGCGGCCTCCTGACGTTTCACCGCCTTGCGGTAGACGGTGGGTTGCTCGCGGGGTCCCCGGAGTTCAGGCCATCGATCCAGGATCGTGGCCACCAGGATCGCCAACGCGTCCTTCGGATAATGGTCCTCCGGCAACGCGAACGCTTCCCGCGCCCGTGCCAGGATCCGCGCCGCCAGCTCCGGCGTGGAGGCCGCGTTGGCCAGCGCATCAAACGCCAGCCGGCGCGTAGTCCGATGGAGCGGTCGCAGCAGCGTGCCGAGGAGCAGGTCGGCATGCGTGCGCGCCATCTCGATGGCCCGTGGATCGTTCAGTCCAGGATCCGATACCCCAGCGCCATCACGTGGATCTCGGAGCCCTCGATGAGGTCAGCGACGCTTCGGGGATCCGCCAGATAGGAGGCCGGCGTCCGCGCCAGCAGCAGGCGTGCGAGCCGGTTCTCGCGGATCAACCTCGGATACTGACGGAGCGCATACGCCGGGACATGGCCAAGCACCGTGGCCGCCCGTCGCGCGAACACCGCCGGATTCGCCAGCAACGATTCATAGTATCCGGCCAGCCGTTCCACCTCCGCCAACACCGCGCCCTTCGACGCTCCCACGGAAAGAGACCCGACAAAACGGCTCGCGACGAAATCAACCAGGTCTTCCTCCCCCGCCCCGATCAGCTCGGACACGAGCTGGTCGTAGGTTTCCTTCCAGCCCGCGCATTGGAGGTGCACCCGGTACGGTCCCCGCAGGAGTTCCGGATAACGGCGGAACAGGAGCAGGGCCACGGTCTCGGTGAGTCCATGGACATGGGCGGTTCCGAGGCCGCTGAAGTTCCATTCGCGCGACACGCCCGCCAGCAGCGCGAGGTTCTCCCGTTGCTCGTCGACGCTGATCTTGCCGTCTTCCAGCACGCCGCGGACCTCGGCGTTGAATCCCTTGTCCGGAAGCGAAATGCGGGCCGCAGCCGCCCACAACCCACGCCAACCGCGCTGTCGGGCCAGCGTCACGAGCTTGCCCGCCGCACCCGTCCCAAAGTACCCGCCGTAAACCTGTCGCAGATGGCGCGCGACATAGGGAATGACATCCGCCCCGCGGGCTTCGAGGAGCTTGAGGAACGGCTCGCCCAGATTGCGGTAACCCGCCTTCGGATGCCGTTGCTCGAGTCGAGCGTCCAACGCCGCCGGATCGGGGATCGTCCGGCAATCCTCCAACGCGTCGCGTTGCCAGTCCGCGATCCGCACCTGCGCGCGATACAGCGACCACGCGAACGCGTCGTCGCCCCGGCTGCGGGCGAGGGCCATGACCTGGGTCCAGGTCTCTCCCGAACCCTCGGAATCCCAGATCCAATGCCAGTACAGGTGCCGGAGCAGGTACGGCCCGCTGGAGGGGTCGGCCCGGAAGATTTCCAGCGCCGTGGGTTCATCCAGCTCGAAGGCGAAATCGAACCGGCGCAGGACCTCCTGCCGTCCGTCATCGGTGGTCGCCAGCCGATACCGCTTCAGCAGCTCGGCGCAGAAGAGGGCCGACCGATTCCGCCCGAACACGCCCGCGAACTTCCAGAGGAAGAGCTTCCGGAACAGCGTCACGTCGCGGTTCGATTCCACCTCCCGCAACCACCCGTCGAGGGCCGTCCCCGTTGCGCCCTTCCACTCCACGGGAACCCAGCGGAACTCCTTCGGGTTCTCGACATAGATCGTACCGAACCGCGCCAGGATGAACGGCCGGAAAAGCACCCGGTTGCGTCGATACAGCTCCGGTCCCCAAAGCCACGTGAACCCGGAAAACAGCGTCAGCGCCTCCGCGAGCCCCTCGAGCCGATCCCGCAACGCGGCATCGTCCATCGGCTCGCGCACCAGGGCGCGGAGCTCCGACTCCAGTTGTCGGCGGGCACGTGACATCGCCAGAAGATGGAGACCGACCGAGCCCCGGGGAAAGGGGATTTCCTGAGGACCGCGTCGCTGGGGCACATCCTGACACTGCCCCTGCAATGAACGGGGTGGCGACGTCCTCGTCGCCGGTCCAAAGCCTATCTCAGGGCGATGAGGACATCGCCGCCACGAAACCTTTCCCAAGGAGGGCAGTGTTTCCGGTTGCTCGAACCCACACGCCAGAGGCGTTGAAGCGGAAGGCCCCGGGTCGAGCGTCCGGACATCCTCATGGGAAGACACCCCCTTACGCACCAATCATCTCCAGGAGCTTCTGGACCGTCGCGAAACTTCGAGCCGCCACGGGCTACTCCTGCTTCCTCTGGAGGGCATCGCTCCAGAAGCACAGCGCTATCACGATCCCGGCACAGACTTCCGACATCACCGCAAGGGCGTAGCCAGCTCCATGCACCACATGAGGCCCCTCCAGCGCGACCGCGACGTAGCTGAGGAAGGTGGTCGCCGCGAAAATCGGCGCGGCCCACTTCCGGAGAAAAAGCAGACCAATCGATGACCCAACCGACGTGATCGCCAGGGTGACGAGCGCAACGATGAGCGCGGGAGGGATCGTCCGGGAATCCTCTGCCGCGGCCCACGCCTGCAACAGGGGCGGCGGCCAACTTGACGACACGTGTTCGGGAACCAAGGACAGCAGGGCGAGCACCCAGAAGAGTCCAATGAAGATGCGCAGGGCAGTTCGTGAAGTCATAAGTGGGTCGCGAACAGGGAGGGTCTCAACGGAGGCCAATCACCGAGGAGGTCCACCTCGCCACGCAGCGTGTCGACGGGCACCCGTCTGCTGGACCCTCTGATCCGATGACGAGCATCCTAGCCATCTTCCTCCAATCCATGCAGCAAGTAGTCAAAATCCTCCGGTCGCATGCGCTTTACCTTCGCTTCAATCTTTCGGCTGTATTGCCTGTCGTTCGGATCAGATCCCGCATACGCCTTTCGCGCGTACTGCTTTAGAAAGGTTGCGATCTGGGCGCTGCGCCGCTGCTCGCGCGTCAACTTTTGCCCGGCCACGCGTTGAGGCGCTGGCATTGGGGGGGGCAGCGCAGGGAACGGATGGTGCCGAAGCAAGGCGATCAGGACCATCAACGTCTCCGCCCACACGAGCTGCCGGTCTGAGGCCTCGTGAAGGACCCGATGCATCCCGTCCACCTCAACAGTAACCACGCCGTTCTCCTCGCGAAGCGTCATGCCATGTCGCCGCGCAAACTGATCGCACCGCTCCTGCGCTTCTCGGTTGCGCCAATCCTTGCGGTCTTCGCCGTCTCCACGCGTTATTCCCGGCATATGCTAACCGTTGATCAACGTGGAACGTCGGCGACGGGAGCCAGCCACCGGGCAGTCCGCATCGCCAGTCGGCGTTCCATCTGTCCCGCGTACCCTGGGCCGTCGGGTTCGTTTGATCTCTTGCGTACTCTGGGAAGGATCCATCCCGCAAGAGTGACTTGACCCTCTGACCTCACCTACCGAGGGCATCTCAGTGCTGATACTCTTCCTGTCGACAGGATAGACCTCTCACGGCTTCCCCCCGATACCCTCAAGCACCCAGAGGACAGCAAAGCCCGGCGTCGGTGCGCCCCCTTTCCCGCTCGCGTTGAGGTTCACGTTGAGCGCATCGCGCCACTTCTTGTCTTCACCGAGCCGTTGCAGGCCACTCGCGAAAATGCCCGTCCAAGTGCCGGTGAAGCCGTGCTCCAGCGTCTCGTCCGCCGCTTGATTCAAGCCTCGCATGATCGCGCCGCGCAGCGTGGGGCCGAAAGCATGACCGGCAGGGAGCGCACGGTGAAGCTCCAGCAACTCGCGCAACAGGATGTCGTGATAGACCACGCAGGCGTTGTGCGCGTCGAACCACCGCCCACTGGCCATCTGGCCGGGCAACACGCCGATGTCCGCCTTCGCCACCGCCGCGTCGAGATACTTCACCTCGCCGGTCGCTCTCGCCAGGCGCGCAAGCAGGCCGACGCTGAAGGCATTATAGTTCCAGTTCGACACGAGCGGGCGTGTGATGGCCCAGTCGCCCGCACGGCGCGCGGCTTCGAGGTAGCGCGCATCCTTCGTCAATGTCCACGCGCTGATCAGCGCGCTCCCGCACAGGCCGTTGTCGAACTGCAAGCCGCCGTCCGTGCGGTCGTCTGGAATCCAATCGTTCACCACCATGTCGGGATGCTCCTTGATGATGCGGGCGACCATGTGGCCAACCTTCTCGCGTGGGTTCAGTCCGGGGCCGATGGGGAAAGGAAACACGCCGCTGGAATGTTGCCTCTGGAGGAGCCAGTCCCCGCCGTCGCGTACCCGCTTCGTGAGCTCGGCGCGGTGCTCTGGATAAAGCAGTGCCGTGCGCGCGAGGCCGTCGAGCGGCCACGCGGCTTCACGCAATCCAGACTGCATCGTTCGCGGGTCACCGGTGGGATTCTTCACCCACGGAAGGCGGCGAACACCGCGTTGGATCTCCTTGAGCCACCAGTCCCGCACTTTGGCCGCATCAAACGGGGTCGTCACGACGGGCGGGTAATGGCGGGTGGCTGTCTCCGGATTTCCTGCCCACGACCCGAGCGCCGCGATGGCTTTGGCAACGGCGGCGCGCACGGCGACGGCATCGTTTGCTTCCAGCGCGCGGCGGCCGTCCTGCAAGGCAGGCTGCGCCAACTCCAGGACTTCCCGTGGCGGACGTTGCCCGGGCTCGGCGGCGAACGACGAATGGAGATTGCCGCAGAGAGCGGCGAGCAGTAACGGGATTCCTTTGGCGCGACTCATAGGGGTCTGAATTGCAAGGTCACCGAGGGGACTGAGCCACCGGTGAGGTCTTTATCCCCCCTCGGTGTGCCACCCGTTCGCTGGTCCGTCGGCTTTAGACTGGAAAAAGCAGTTTCATCCGCAGATTGCGCAGATGACGCAGATAATCAGGAGCGTGGATCGGACTTGCAACGCACCTGCAAGGTGAGGTTTTTGGTCGGGTTCGGATATGGGCATTTCTGCCCTCCTATCGGCGCCATCGGCGGCATCTGCGGACAAATGAACTGCCGATCCCAGGTTTAGGTTTCGTGTTGTCGTTCCGTGAGCGTCGGTACCGCCAGAACCATCCTGCGAGTACGGCAACGAGCGGCAACTCGAGCAGAACCAGTCCGGCTGTCGTCCCGACGACATTGATGAAACCAGTCGAGTTCCACGGGATGCCAAACAGTGCGTAGATCTCTGGGAAGAGGCCTCCAACAGCCAGCGCAGACACGACAAGTTGCCAACACAGGGCCATCGTGAGCATCAATCCGTATCTCGGTTTTGAATGGGGCATGGTGTTCGGTGTGGCCTGGGTCCTTGGGTGGAAAAAGGACGAGAGCACCATCCCGGTGCTTCTTGTGGCGGCCAGTCTGGCGACAGTTCAGTTGGGGAATTGCCGTGAGATGTCATCTGCCGTGTCGAATGCGCGGTCGGCTCCCGCAGAGCGAAGAATGATCTGTGCTTCCACCTGCCCCTTTCAGGTTCATTTGGACTTGGGTGAAAGACGGTGCTTGCGAAGAGCCGCCTGATAAACCTCCGAACTCGTGGAGGCGTCCTTGTAGGGGTGGAGGCCCACCAGCAGCGAATCGTCCACCGGGCCAAAATCGGTCAGCCAACCGGCCTGCCAGGATGGAGTCACCCACACCGCGGCGTTCCAATAATACCGTGCCTTGAGATACTCCCGGGTCTGTGGATCGAGCTTCCCGGGCTCGGTCGTCAGCGCGTGGTAACAGAGCTTGGACTCCTCAACCGGATGATAGTGCGTCGCAAAAAGGCCAAAGCCCCAGCAGGCAGCGAAGCCGATCAACACACCGACGCCGACACCACCGAGGAACGGAGTACGCGAGGGAGACCGAACGATGGTGAGGAACTTCATGGCTTGGCGTTTAGGGGCCGCTCAAAACCAGCCACACCGGCCTGAGCGACGGGCTCGTGTCGAAAGATTCGGGTTCATCCGGGAGGGAAGCTGGATGGCTCACGATCCACCGTGATGCGGGTGATCAACAGGCCCGAAAGCACGTCGTATTGCTCGCCGTCACCAAAGACAAACACCCGTCCTCCCGAGGGTGGGACGGCAATGTGGTCCACGGTTGGAACCCGCAATTGCCCGCCGTCAGCAAGGTGAATCGTGAACGGCACAAACGGCACCGCATGGACCAGCTTTCGGATGTCTGTCGTCATGCAATGTTGGGCACCGTAAATCCCGATGGACGTAAGGCAAGAGCGGGGGAGGAGTAGAGGTCTACGTAGATCACGTGGTCTGACCACCTCCCGCTGAGGGGGGACATGGAACTGACGCGGATAAACGCCCGGCCATCACGCTGCCCCAGATGCTGGGTGGCCTGGATCGTCCCAGTCTGGCAAAGGTATTGGCTCCAACGCTTCTGGCCGCGGAAAGGAAAATGTATTGGTCTCGCTGAGCGAATACGCTTCCAACTCGGACAACAAACCATCGCGTATGTGAACCATGACGCCCACAAAAGCACCCTCTGGGGTCGTGCCGCAAAAGTCCGCGATGATAACGCTACTGCTGCCGGGCCTGGCTACCTTGCCGTTGACTGCCAAATGAATGCTCGGACATCCGCAGGGACAACGACCAACGACTGAGACGAAGGGTAACTGGGCCTTCTCTGCCGTCGTCGCGGTGCTGTGCTCCAACAGCCATTGCAACAACGCACCCTCGTCCTCCGTCAGCGGCCGATTCTGAGGAATCATGTTGGCGCTTTGCTGCTGCATAAGAAGGAAGCTCAGCGTCGGAGCCAGCCAACGGGAGCGTCCGCACCGCCACTCGGCGTGCCGACTGGCTCGCTTCCCACTGAACCCTCTCTAGACGCAAAAATCGCAGAATCCGCAAGAGCTGAGCCCAGGCCTCGGCCGGCGGGTCCGAATCCGAAAACGCCAATGATCAGGACGACCGTCATGAAGTTGTCGCTCAGATGAGGCGGTTGGTTTTGATGCACCGGTCAACTCTTCCTCTCATGCGCGGCAACTCTCAGGCTCCAGATGAACAAGGACACGGCAATGGGGAATAACACCGAAGGCAGCACCCACCACGGCAGCCCGAACACGTCCAGAACGTAGGTGTCATGGAATGGAAAATCGCTCTGCTGACGCGCCGCAAGGAGAGCTGGAATCGCCATCAACGCATCAACGACGGCAACCAGGGCCACCACCCCAGCGATGAGTTTAAGTCTTCGGGATTTCATCGGACAACAAGTCTCTGCGTCTTCTCTGCCCACTCAGTCCACCGCTGCACGTTCGTGCCATACTGGATGCCGGTGTATCGCTCCAAGGCAGCAACAATGCGCTCCGTACTCTCGCGTCGCTGCCTCTCCAACGCAGCCTCGACTTCCAATGGACCGCGGTATCCTGGGCTCGGTACGTAGTAGGAACCGATATACCGGAGCATCTCAGTGGCCTGGATGGCGGACGCGTCGTTGGTGATTAGCGCGTCCTCCATCCCCCACGCAGCCAGGGAACGCGTAACGCTCTTCTGGTGAACGCCAACTCCCCACCGCTCGATGCTGGGCAAGCTCATCCAGAGTGTCACCACGCCAACAGCCACGAGGGCCACGCCCGAGAACAGGGTCACTCGAGCTTTCCGCGATAGGAGCATGGTATGGGGTGTTGAGCGAAAGCAAAGGTCAGCGACGGGAGGCAGCCGCCAGCAGGGTCCGCATCTCCACCCGGCGTGCCGGCTGACGCCAGTTCGCTGGACCGGATGGCTCGACTTCCTTCAGGAGTAGCCGACGAAGAGTCCGATCCGCAAGACTGCCAATGAGACCTCTCATAAGTCTGTTTTCGACAGGATGGCAGGATGTCTTTGGGAGTGGTCGTGGTCCGTAATCATCCTGTCATCCTGTCATCCTGTCTGAGTTTAGAAGTCACCTTCCTGTCTTGAATCTCGGTTTCTGGGTCGTCGAACGCAGAAGGTGAGCGACGGGAGCCAGCCATCGGCGACATCCGCACCGCCACTCGGCGTGTCGGCTGGCACCCGTTCGCTGGTTCGCGTCGCAATGAAGTGGTTCTCCCAGAACAAAGCGCAGAAGGCCCGGGAGTAGTGTTGCCTCCATGCGCTCCGAAAGGGGGGATATGCACGCAGAGCCGCTGAGTTCGCGGAGGCTGGACATCCGCCATGGAAGCAGGGCGAGTCACCGCTCGGCGCAGGGTTCCCAACGGTGAGAGATGAGTCACCGGCATTCCTCTCGGCGATCTCCGCGGCTCCGCGTGATAATTCGGCCCCATGGAAGCGGCTGAACCCATCCTGCATCGGCGAGATCCATCTTCTGGCCGTGGTCGAAACCAAACGACGTCAACCTTGCCACGGGCACATTCATGTTCGGTCGCCTTCCCATGGGGTGATTCCATGTCTACTTGGGATGGCGAAGGTCAAAGGTCAGCAACGGGAGTCAGCCGCCCGGAGCGGTGAAATCGCCACTCGGCGTGCTGGCTGGAGGCCGTTCGGTGTTCCGTCATGGTTGGGGATGCGGTCCTAATCCGTAAATCTTCCGCCCCCCAAGATGAACATGGGCAACCAAACGATCATGAGCAGCGCGAGGGATGCTAGCGTGAGCCCAACAGCGGTAGCCGCGAGACTGAACGGGCGGAAGATCCAGTGGATTTCACGAAATCGGTGGTCAGTCCAAAGGATCACCGTTGAGAAAATGATGGGCCCTCCGAAGGCAATGCCGAGCTGCAACGGTGCAGGGATATGTAACGAAGCGTTCTCCACGATCAATTGCCACAGGACCGAGAGCAAGAAGCAGAATCGAAAGCCCGTCGGCCTCCGCTGGATCTGCCTGCAGAGTACCCCGAGACGGGGTCGATTCCGTTCCATAGCCTCGTGGTTCATCGTAGTCGCTCTCCCAAACCTCGAGGGTCAACGACGGGAGCCAGCCACCGGCGCCGTCCGCAGCGCCATTCGGCGTGGCTGTTGCTGTCGTTCGCTGGACCCTCTGGTTCGGGTTTCTGACTCCTGGGCTATTGGCAATGCAGCGGAACACTGCCGCCCCGTCGCTTCGCATCCGGGGATGGCGAGGGCCCTGAACTGGTCATATGGACAACCCTAATGGTGGGAAGCTCATCGGCAACCTCCAAGATGGACGCACCGGGTCGTGCATCTTCCTACGTCGCATCCGTGATATCCGTACCAACCGTGGTTGAAGGACATAATGGAGCATCTGTGGACCTCGGGCCATGGATGCGCACGGTGTTGAGTCTCGTTCCCGACCAACCAAAGCTCAGCGAGCCGGTGCACGGGGCGCAACAATGGCAACCGCGACGCTCGCGCCGGGTTCGCTTCTCATTGGTTAGCAAACCGACCTGACAATCCAACAATTCCAATCAACCCAGTCTCGCCTGTAGAGTCGTAATCACTTCAGGTGCTATCAGTAACTCAAGCTCACGTATCCTCTGCTCGACCTTCCGGCTGAGCTCAGGGGATAACTTGCCCGATTGTCTCAACCGCAGCTGCTCAAGATACTCGCTGAAAATGCGAATCTGCTCGCTGCTGAACAGCTCGCGATCCTCTTTGGCGGCCCACCGTTCGTCGAGCAGACCCAAATCGCCATCGTACTTATCGTGGAGGTTCAACAATTCTTTGGTGACGAGATACTCCATGGTGGGCGACTCCAAAGGTGTGTTGACGCAAAGGTCAGCGACGGGAGCCAGTCACCCCCAGCGTCCGCATCGCCACTCGGCGTGTCGGCTTGCGGCCCTGCGCTGGTCCGCCTGGTTCGCTTCCCAGTGAAGTGATTCTCCCCGGACAAAGCGCAGAAGGCCCGGGAGCGAAGGCGCCTCCATGCGCTTCGAAAGGGGGGATATGCACGCCGAGACGCTGAGTTCGCGGAGGATGGTCATCCGCCATGGATGCAGGGCGAGTCACCGTTCGGCGCAGGGTTCCCAACGGGGAGAGATGCGTCACCGGCCTCCCTCTCCGCGCTCTTCGCGGCTCCGCGTGAGACTTCGGACCCATGGAAGCGGTTGAACACATCCTGCATTGGCGAGATCCATCTTCTGGCCGTGGTCGAAGCCCAACGACGTCAACCTTACCACGGGCATATCCATGATTGGTGATCTTCATCTGGGATGAATCTTGGTCTGCTTGGGATGGCGAAGGTCAAAGGTCAGCGATGGGATCCAGCCATCCGGAGCGTCCGCATCGCCACGGCATCTCACCCCGCTTTGACGTCGACATCTCCACGTTGTAAGTCGGCCCAATGCCCGAACCGATCGTTTGAGGCGGTCCGCCCGCACTCGCCCGAGTGATTCTGTTGGGCGCCAGCGCATTCATCGCGAAAGCGGAGCGACGAAGTTACTGAAGCCCGGGACCATCTGCCTGATCGTGCCAACGCGCCACGCGAGAGCCCGAGGCGTGACACGATCAGGTTCCTGGTGCACGGCATGGCTCGCTTTACATTCATCTTCGGGAGTTCAATCCTTCGTGCCAACTAATCCAGCCTGCGAAGGACATGATTTTGTCGATACAGGCCTGATCAATCCAAGGATGCTTTTCCTGGAGTAGCTGGATGTAGTCCGCTTTGAACTTCTCTGTCCACGGCACACCTCCAGGATAATCCCAGAGGTGACCTTCCGCAGTCTTCATCAGGGCCTCGATCTCTTGTACTATCTCGGCCGATTGCTTATCCAATCCCCTTGTTCGGATAAACGCATCCAGTCTATCCCGCACCGGAAAGGTGTGAACGTAGGCGCATAGCGCGGACCTCAGCGTGTCAGGACTGGGCGGCATCATCTGTTTGAGATCGACAGAACATAGCGACGCGAGCGGTCAGTGATTCCGCAAACGCATCGCCGTCGGAATGAACAAACCGAGTGAGCGAGGTAGTGCGGCCACCGCAACACTCGCAAGGGTCCGACTCGGCTGGCGGCTCAAAGTCAATGGTCAGCATGTCGTGCGGATTGGCCTACCAGAAGGTCATCGACGGAAGCCTGCCGGCAGCGGCGTCCGCATCGCCACCGGGGTACCTGCTGGCGCCCGTGCGATGGACCGGATGGTTCAACTTCCTTGAGGAGTAGCCGAAGTAGAGTCCGATCCGCAAGACTGCCAATGAGACCTCTCATAAGTCTGTTTTCGACAGGATGGACAGGATGATTGCTGGGTCTGTCTTGGTTCGGGTCTCCCGTGTATCGGGATCATCCTGTAAATCCTGTTCATCCTGTCGTGAATACTCCGCGTGGCTCTTGTCCTGGATGGAGGGGTTCTGGGGTATCGAACGATCAGATCAGCGACGCCGCGCTCCCGAACTCGTCCTTGCTAATCCGAGAAGCTGACAAATTTGTCGCCATCATACCGACTCAAACCACAGTTCCTTGTTCCGAACCACAGGTTGCCGCTTCGATCCAGAAGAACACTGAAAACCGAATTGTTGATAAGGCCGTCTCGCGTCGTAAAATTCGTGAATGATTTGCCATCGTACCGCCATACGCCGTTGTCGACAGTCGTGAACCACATGGCTCCCCTGCTGTCCTCCAGAGCAGCGAGCATCCGTTCATTGCCCAGATAACTGGTGAATTCCTTCCCGTCATAGCGGCACACGCCATGGTTCCGGGTGGCGAACCAGAGGTTTCCCGCCTTATCTTCCGTCATGGAAAAGATCATATCGTCGCCAATACTGTCTGGCGGCGACAAGTGACCAGAACGAAACGGTCCTGGAAGCGATCCTAGAAACGGCGTCATCCCAGCCTCCGAGCGGCCGTCTTCATTTCGCCGGTAGTAGTCGGCTGACGGGACGAAGTTCGTAAACGACCGGCCGTCGTATCGCCATACGCCACCACCATTCCAGGAACTGAACCAAAGATTGCCATTCTTATCCTGCAGAATGTCCATGATCGTCTGATACTTGCTGTCCAGATTGAACGGACGATCCCCGTTGAGGAAATTCGCAAGATTCTTGCCGTCATAGCGGTAAACCCCGCTTGTGAGAGTACCTATCCAGAGGTTGCCCTCCCTGTCCGCCAGGAGGCAAGTAACCGGCATCCGATGCAGTTCGGTGTTGTCGCCGTACTTGGAGAATTCCTTGCCGTTGTACTTGCAGATACCGCTCCTCGTGCCGAACAGGATGTTTCCAGATTTGTCCTCGATGATGGATCGCACGTCGTTATCGAGGAGCCCATCGTTGGTGGTCAAATTAATGAAGGATGCCCCATCGAAGCGGTACACGCCTTCGCCCCCGGTGCTGAACCAGAGGTTGCCCGCTTTGTCCTGCAGCTGGCAGTGAACGCTCGAGGATACCGAACCTGGCTTGCGAACCAGCCTCGGATGCCCTCTTGGGATGGGCTTGGGGTGGTCCAAGGCATCAGAAGCCGTTCCGAAGGATGCGGCGAGCAGTCCAAGGGCCGCGATGGACGTCACGAGCACCTTGCACGCCACATTGGTCACGGTCTGAAAATGAAGCATCGGTTATCTCCTTGCTGGGAGTCTTTGAGCAGTCCTTGGCCGACCCATGAGTTGTTGGCGCGGCGTCAAGGATGCTCAACGTGCTCGTCAGCCACTGAAGCCTTGTTCACCGAACAAGGATGGGTGGGGACTGCGCTGGCTCCAGCGCAATCTATCCCGCGACCCAAGAAACTCGGAGGACGACTCGGAGCCTCTGCGGTTCGCTTCTGAATTGGCACTTGGGAACTCGTCACGGTCGACGACGAGCAAAATCATGGCAGGGCACCCGGCAAGCGCGACCCGTTCCAGGACCGGATGGTTCGGATCCCTACAGCAGAGTCCGAAGGAGAGTCCGATGCTCTGCTACCAATGAGACCTGTCATAAGTGTGCTTTCGACAGGATGACAGGATGGACAGGATGCTTTTGGCAGTCGTCGTGGTCCGTAATCATCCTGTCATCTTGTCATCCTGTCTGAGTTGAGAAGTCAGCTTCCTGTCTTGGATCTCGGTTTCCGGTTTGTCGAACATCGAAGGTCAGCGGCGGGACCCAGCCAACGGTGGGGCTGCTATGGAATCGGGACTCAACGGCTGGCAACCGTTCCCAGGACCCTCAGGGTGACGCGGCGTCATGCATCCTGTCCTCAGTCCGAACCAGACAGGATCTGTGTCCGTGCGTCGTAGGAAAGCCAGAGGTCGCAAACACCCGGACAAACACAGGCAATCGCTCACCGCCAATGCCGGATGCCAACGCAAGAATCCAAACAACGACGAGCAGCAAGAAGCCCCCGTCAGGCAAAACCTCATCGAGCACGGAAAGCGCAACCGTTGCCCCGATGGCCAATGTTGATTGTGTCCTTGTGTTCATGCTGGTCTCGGTCTGCTTAGTCAGGGCGACGTTGAAGGTCGGTGCGGCATCCAACCACCGGCGCCGTCTGCTTCGCCAATCGGCGTGTCGGCTGGCGCCCGTTCGCTGAACCGTCTGGTTCGCTTTCCGATGAAGTGGATCTAGCCGCAAAAATCGCAGACGACGCAAGAGCTGAGCCAGTGCCACATCGATGGTGATTGTCGTCGTCGGGTCGTGATCGAAAACCGACGACGTGAACCTCGCCACTGGCATACCCATGACCGGTCGTCTTCATCTGTCGTGAGTCTTGGTCTGCCTGGGATGGCGAACGATCAGCTTAGGGTCGCCGGGCCCTACGTGGGAGAATCCAAGCGGAGGCCAATCCCGGCGTTCCTGGAGCGGCCTGTTCGGCGATTGTCCCGTTCTGGGTGTGGGGCTCAAAGTCCTCAACATAGTGCGGTATCCCTGTCGTCTCCAGCTCAACGGATGTACCCGAGATTGTTGGCTCACAGCCTGGATAGAAAAGCAGACGAAGAGAGATCGCCCCCTGCTGGCTCAGCGGCATCGGGATCGCACCATAGTGAACCACATTTCCAATCGTGAGGTCGCCGTCCATCACGTTGCATGGAAGCTCCGGCAAAGCGCCCTCAAGCAATGCAGCGTCGAACGATAACCTGCAGTTCTGAACCCAGCCGGTGCCGATGTCTTGTCCCGGTCGTCCCTCGGATTGGTGGATGTATGCCGGTTCGAAGACCAACACAATCCGACCGCCTTCGGATGTAAGGCTAGACACGCAAGAGTCGTGCAGTTCGATAATCCTGTTCACTTTGGATGCATCTCTGCCGAACGTCGAAGGTCAGCGACGGGAGCCAGCCACCAACGGCGTCCGCAACGCCACTCGGCATGCCGGCTGGCGCCCGTTCGCTGAACCGTCTGGTTCGCTTCCCGATGAAGTGGATCTAGCCGCAAGAATCGCAGACGACGCAAGAGCTGAGCCAGTGCCGCATCGATGGTGGTTGTCGTCGGGTCGTGGTCGAAAGCCAACGACGTGAACCTCGCCGCTGGCGTACCGATGACCGGTCGTCTTCATCTGTCGTGATTCTTGGTCTGCCTGGGATGGCGAACGACCAAGCTCAGCGACCGCCGCCGGAAACGCCCGGTTGGCTGCAACAGTCTCGGCCAAATTACCTGAACCGTCCGACTGCAATGCGGGGCGGCGGTTCGCTGCAGCGCTCTGGTTAGCCCTCATCATCGTCGTCCTCCTTCTTCAATCGGGTCTCAAGGAACTGCTCCAGCCTACCCGCAAACCATGAGCGAGCGTCGGTCTCATGCTCCCAACGAAACACATCGTGCTTGTGAACCTGTCTGTCGGCGTGGATGGCAAACGCAAACTGGTCGCCGCCGCCGTCGTCGCCAAAGAAGAGCAAATGGTCAAAAGGCATGTAGAGGTCACGGAAGCTGGCCAGCGTCCGAAACTCCAGATTGCGCTTCTGGATGTCCGCTGCCGACCAGATGACGCCTGAACCGTAATCCGCCGTAACACCATCTGCCTCCAAAAGAAACTCGCGCAACAAGTCTGGCAAACGGATGCCGAGAGCCTGCTCGACCGTTGCAAGCTGACTCTCAATCGCCGGGCGTCCGAACTTCGCGTCGCGTGCGTGGCCTTTGGTGAGCTGCTTCCAAGATGGGGCGTTGAAAGGTGGCATGGCGTCCGATGTGGGCTAACGTGGAAGGTCAGCGACGGGGGCCAGCCACCGGCGGCGTCCGCATCGCTACTCGGCGCGTCGGCTGGCGGCCGTTCGCTGTACCGACTGGTTGGCCTCCCAATGAGGTGGATCTAGCAGCAAGGAGCGCAGAAGAGGCAAGAACCGAGCCGCCGCCGCATCGGTGATCGTTGTCGTCGGGTCGTCGCCGATAGCCCACGACGTAAACCTCGCACCCGACGTACCCATGACCGGTCGCTTTCATGTGTCGTGATTCTTGGTCTGTCTGGGATGGCCAACGCAAAGGTCAGCGACGGGAGCCAGCCACCGGGAACGTCCGCATCGCCACTCGGCGTGTCAGCTGGCGCCCGTTCGCTGGACCGTCATGGTTCGAACCATACCGATGGCCTTCTATAGATCTGGTATTCAGGAAGCGAATCGCAGCACGCATATCTCGCCGGACTCAGGAATCCTTGCCCGACCATACACAGACTTCATTGAGTCCAACAGTTTTGGGAGGTTTGCGTGTGATTCTGTCATCGTGGTGCAGGACATGGTGCCGAGCAACCATGCCGCCCCGATCTGCCTCTCCAATCTCGTCCCGGAATCCACCTTTGTGAGCCAACTGTAAATCGTCGACTCGAAGTCTTCGGCCGTTGGAGACGGATAATGCAGTGTACTCCAATCGATGCCCAACTCACTCCAATCCTCGTACCCAGACCGAGTGGGGATGCCACGCTCGCCGGCGGCGTCGCGAGCGCACGCTCCAAAAAAGAGAACCGCGATGATGGCTAAGAGACGTTTCACTGCTCGGCCGAACGATCAGCTCAGGGACGCCGGGGCCCGGGCGTGAAAATGGAAGCAGAACGCCATCCCGGCGTTCCCTAGAGCGTCCGGTTGGGCATTTGCAGTCTCATGCACAACTCAGTCTGTGTGGTCATCCGAAATCTTCCCCGTATCCCAAACAACCTGACAGTGTGGACAAGCGAGCTGAAATCGGTAGCGAGTCGTGTGTGGGATGAAGGCCTGATGGAATCTGAGCCGTCCGCTGCAAGTCGGACAACGAACGACGTGGAACACATAGATGCCCTGGGCGAAAAGCAGGATGACAAGTCCGACGAAGAACCAAGGGGTGTCGGTCACAATGGAGCCGGCAATGGTCGAGACAAACGTGACTGTCCAAACCCAATCGGGAAGGAACACTCGCCGAGGCATTGGGCGTGTCTGTGTCATGCGCATCAAAGTTGCCCAACGTCGAAGGTCAGCGACGGGAGCCAGCCACCCAGAGCCGCCGCATCGCCACTCGGCGTGCCGGCTGGCGCCCGTTCGCTGGACCGACTGGTTGGCGTCCCAATGAGGTGGATCTAGCCGCAAAGAACGCAGAAGACTCAAGAACCGAGCCAGCGCCGCATCGGTGATCGTTGTCGTCGGGTCGTGGTCGAGAGCCGACGACGTAGACCTCGAACCCGACGTACCCATGACCGGTCGGTTTCATGTGTCGTGAATCTTGGTCTGTCTGGGATGGCCAACGTTGAAGGTCAGCGACGGGAGCCAGCCACCGGGAGCGCCCGCATCGCCACTCGGCGTGCCGGCTGGCGCCCGTTCGCTGAACCGTCTGGTTGACCTCCCAATGAGGTGGATCTAGCCGCAAAGAACGCATAAGACTCAAGAACCGAGCCGCCGCCGCATCGGTGATCGTTGTCGTCGGGTCGTCGTCGATAGCCCACGACGTGAACCGCGTGCCAGACGTACCCATGACCGGTCGCTTTCATGTGTCGTGATTTTTGGTCTGTCTGGGATGGCCAACGCCAAGGTCAGCGAAGGGAGCCAGCCACCGGTAGCGTCCGCATCGCCACTCGGCGTGCCGGCTGGCGCCCGTTCGCTGGACCGTCTGGTTCGGCGATTTGAGGTACATGCTATTCAGGCGGACAATCCTCGATCCACCTCAGGGCAGGATCAAATCCCCCCGAAGTCAGAAAGTGCTCCGCTATATCAAAGGCGGCCGTAGTAGGCAGAGCCATCGCAGCCGAGTATGCGCCTGTCTGACCACCAACCTGCAACTCTACCGCACCACCGTCATCATCGCCTATAGCAACATGCGAGGAGGATCCATCGGATGGAAACGACACCACAACGAAACGAGATGGCCCACCACCGATGCTCAAAGTGCCGACACCATCAATCTCCATCCAAAGACAATCTGTGCGGACACCGTCGAGGCGGAGCAGCGCCTCGCGCAAGTCCCGCGGCGTAGCTCCGTGGAGGCGCTCACGCCTACTCAGCGTGCCATCCCAGATCTCCAACTCGATTCGCACGGCCGAACTCACGTGAGACTTAGTGTTGCCGAACGTCAAAGGTCAGCGACGGGAGCCAGCCACCCGGGGCGCCCGCATCGCCACTCGGCGTGTCGGCTGGCGCCCGTTCGCTGCACCGCCATGGTTGGGCTCAGCATTCATTCTTCTTTCTGATCCAAGGTAATCCCGGCCTCTCGCGTGTGGCCGCCCAGCCGGGTGGGAGATCTGCAATCTCGATCACGGTGGGATCGATCTCAACGATTGAAGCCAAAGTGACGAGTAAGGCATCGGCCATGTCTATCGGTCCCCCGTAGTGGAACTGCCAGCCGTGATCTTCCTCGTCGTGGTAAACGTGCGTGATCGGCTGATCCTTCCGAATGACATACCTCGTGGTAACGGTCGCAGCATTTCGCGGTTGATCGAAGGGCCAGTCGGCAGGCGGTTCCATTTTTTCTTCTGCCCAACGTTGAAGGTCAGCGACGGGAGCCAGCCACCGGGAGCGTCCGCATCGCCACTCGGCGTGCCGGCTGGCGCCCGTTCGCTGTACCTGATAGTTCGATTAAAATCAGTGGTACTCCTGCCAGGCTCTCCCCCGCAAGCAGGGCGTGGCCGGTACCCGACGTCGTCGCCCTCTGTGTCTGGATCGTGGTCATGTCTGGTTGGGAAGGCGTGTCCGAAGGCTCGGGCGTGATCGGAGTCCGGTGGCAATCCTGGTGATCTTGGTCAGGGAATCGAACGTTGCTGCTCAGTGAAGCGCTGCCAAGCGTGCCCAGAATGGATGCGAGGCGCAATCGGCGCGTTCACTGGAGCAGCCTGGTTCGGCGGCTTATGCACGTGAATCTGCGTGGTCGAGGCGCGATATCTGGGCATACTCGGAGAGAGCATGCCGGCGCAGTGACTTTTTCAGATAAGAGGTCACGGCTCCAAGGTGGCGGGTGGCCAGGACGTGAATGTGAAGCTCGGTGATCGCTGAATCCATGTCGGGTACCTCGGCAATGCCGTCGAAATGAAACTTCCCGTAAACGTCTTCCCCCACATCACGCAGCAGACTGACTAAGGAGTAGTCCGATGCGGCCGCAGGTACCTTGACGAGGATGACCTTCATGGCGTGGCTTCCATTGGTGCCCAACGCCAGCACTGACCGACGCGGGCGGCCAGTGGCGTCCGAATTGGAAACTGACGCGGCCCGCCCGCGGTCGGTCCAGTGATCTGGTTAGGCCGCACGGTCTCAACTGTGAACATCAACAACTGTAAGTAACGTGTCATCGGGTATCCGTGAAAGATGCTCTGAGAACTCCGTCCGCCACTTGGCCTCGGCGTCACCCTGAGCAAAGATAGGCGACGCGAACCACTCGCCGCGAAACAAGAGCGCTGCTGGTGGGTCGGCAAGCAGCGCCTGCTGGTCAATCTCCGCCTTCGTTGCGGTCGTCGCGCGTGACGTGCTCCCGGCTGGGATGAGGCCGAAGAATCGGCGGAACGGGCGTGGCTGGCGGAGTCTGAGCGTGTCCGCCCACTGCCCGCCGACCTGATACCAGTCGTGTCGGCCCTTCGGGTTGTGGGTGGAGATGTAGCCAAGCCGGCCATCTCGCACAAATCCCTCAGCACTCTGCCAATCCTGCATCTTGGTCGCGAGCGCGGCCAAATCCGTGGCCGGGACTCCGTAATGTTCGGCCATGCTCTGGATGTCCTCGTCGGAAAGGAACGACTCGTAAGGCTCGACCTCCGTGTGAACGCTGAACGGCAAGAGCTGCTCATCAATCTTGTCGCCTGTTACGAGCATAAACGTGTGCATGGCATCGTGACGTAGTGCGGCCTAACGCAAAGGTCAGCGACGGGAGCCAGCCACCGGCAACGTCCGCATCGCCACTCGGCGTGGCGGCTGGCGCCCGTTCGCTGGACCGTCTGGTTCGCTTCCCAATGAAATGAGTCCGCCAGCAGGAAGCAGAGAAGGCCTGGGAGCGGAGGTGCAGCCATGCGCTCCAAAAGGGGGGAAATCCACGCCGAGCCGCAGAGTTCGCCGAGGTTGGACATCCGCCATGGATGCAGGGCGAGCCACCGCTCGGCGCAGGGTTCCCAAAAGGTAGAGATGAGTGAACAGCCTCACTCTCGGCGCTCTCCGCGGCTCCGCGTGATATTTCTGCGTCATGGAAGAGGCTGAACCCACCCTGCATCGCCGAGGTCCATCGTCTGGTTCGGCCCCTTGCTCATGTCAAAGTTGACCACCTCAACAACCCCAGAACCTCTACCAGCACGGTCGCCATGAAGACTCCATCGATCCCTGTCAAAGCTCAGGTACACCCACCTCGTGCGATCCCTCGTCGCACCGGCAAGGTCGTCTCGACCCATCTCCGTGAGTGACATGAGAGGTCGTTGTTTTGGACAGGATGACAGGATGGGCAGGATGATTTTCGGGTCTGCCTGGTCAGGTTGGTCGTGTCTCGGGACGCTGCCGCCCCGTCGCTTCGCATCATGGGATGGCGAGGGTCCTGAACCATTCAATCTCGGAACCCTAATGAAGGTCGCCGGATCGGCAATGTTCAATATGGGCAGGTTGCTGGTGGGTCTGGCTTCCGTCGGGACGATTCTGTAGCTCCTGTCCCGCAACGTTCGCAGGATGGCTGGAGGGCGGAGCCCATGTCGGTTTCTGCCCCGGCAAGGGCGACGAGGACGTCGCCACCCCGGTTGGGACAAAGACCGATTCGCGCGGGTCGGCTTGAGACCTACCGGAAAGGTTGGCTCAGGCGACGTGACAGGTACTTGCAAGAGGGCGAGCTGAACCCGAGCGTTGGTTCATGACGATCATCCGACGTTCCAATGACCGCGGCCATGCCGACCATGGATGGCTGGATTCGCGGCACACGTTTTCCTTTGCCGACTATCATGATCCGGCGCACATGGGGTTTCGGACGTTGCGCGTCATCAATGAGGATCACGTGGCGCCCGGGGGCGGTTTTCCGACGCATCCGCATCGGGACATGGAGATCTTTTCGTACGTGGTGGAAGGGGCGTTGGAGCACTCCGACAGCCTGGGCAACGGACGGACGCTGAAGCCGGGCGAGATCCAGTTGATGAGCGCGGGCTCCGGGGTGAAGCACAGCGAGTTCAATCCATCCCGATTCGAGCCGGCGCACTTCCTGCAGATCTGGATCCGGCCGCGCGCCCATGGGCTGGTGCCGTCGTATACCGAATGGCGTCCGGATCCGGCACAGGCCCATGCGGACAAGGTCCTGGTGATCTCGCCCGATGGCCGCGAGCGATCGGCGGTGATCCATCAGGATGCGGACATCTATCGGATCCGGCCGGTGGCGGGGCGCGAGATCATCCATGGGCTGGGGGCTGGTCGGGGAATGTGGCTGCAGGTGATCCGGGGTCCGGTCTGGCTGGATGATGCCGAGCTGGGGGCTGGGGATGGGGCGTCGGTGGAGACGGCGGGGGAGCATCGGATCCGGGGGGATGGTGGGACGGAGGCGTTGTTGTTTGATCTGGGGTGAGGCGGGCGGAGGAGTTCCCAGTTGCCAGAGGCCAGATTCCAGAACTGACCAACCGCTGGAACGGCTTTGGCGTCCGGTGCCCGTGCGCCGCAGGGGCAAACGGTGGAATCCCGGGGACCACGTGACACAACGTTCTCCGTGCCCTGAACCTGAAAGCGGAAGTTGGAACCGCAGATGGCGCAGATGACGCAGATAGTCAGCAGCTTGGATCGGGCGTGCCCTTCACCCACAAGGTGAGGTGTGCACGAGCCTCGAGGGCTGGCATTTCTGCCCCTCCATCTGCGGAATCGGCGAAATCAGCGGTTAAACGAACGGTCGGTTTTAGGCTGAACGGGCACACGGAACAGGGCGCGTGTCGTCACCGTTCGCCCCGTTGGGGCGAGGTATCGTGGGGTGGGTTGACCCAGGGTTCCGCTTCGCTCCACCGCTGGGCTGCCACCGTGCGCCGCGTTGCGGCGGGGGCGGGGGCGGGTTGGGGTAGAGCGCGGCATGAATCCTGGACGCGTTGCGGCGGGGGAAGAGATCGGGTTTGCGTCGGCCTGGGCGAGGGCGTCTTTCGCCCCGCTGGGGCTCGATCTTCCACGCGTGCGAGAACCCACGGCTGACGCCGTGGGCTATCATCTTTCGGCCCTCCGGGCCTGAGGGATACCGGAGAGGGGGAAAGGGACTCGGGGGGCTACGGCAACCTCCTGACGTTGTTTGCTACGGCTGGCTTGAAACTTGGAACTTCGAGCTTGGGACTCCTCTTCCACAGCCTCCTGACGTCGTCTGCTACGATTGGGAAGGGTAGCTGACGAGGTCACGAGGCAGTGGGCGCAGCATACTGGGATTTGGAATCTGGGATCTTCTTCCTCAGCCTCCTCACGTCGTCTGCTACGTGTGGGATCGGCGGCTGCGGGTGGGAGGGAAGAAGGGCTTTTCGGGAGGGGGGAGACGGTGGATCCTCGGGGGCATGGATTCTCCCTGGGTTGGATTGGATGGGCGGCGGCGTCTGGTTTGGATGCTGGGATGTCTGTTGTTCTGCGTGGGTGGGGTTGGGGCGGTGAAGGCCGTGGGAGCATCACCGAAGGCGGTCCGGCTTCCCAACGTAGTGCTCATCTACTGCGATGATCTCGGGTGGGGGGATGTGGGGTGCTTCGGGGCGAAGGGAATCCGGACGCCGCACATCGACTCGATCGCGCGCCGGGGGACGAAGTTCACCTCGTTCTACGTGGCGCAGGCGGTGTGTTCGGCGTCGCGTGCAGCGCTGTTGACGGGGTGTTATCCCAACCGTCTGGGAATCCATGGGGCGCTGGGACCGAAGCAGAAGATCGGGTTGCACCCCGACGAGATGACGATTGCCGAGGTGCTCAAGCCGCGGGGGTACGCGACGGCAATGTTCGGCAAGTGGCACCTCGGTCGGCCGCCGGAGCTGTTGCCGATCCGGCAGGGGTTCGATGAGTACTTCGGCCTGCCGTACTCGAATGACATGTGGCCGCGCCATCCGAGCGCAGCGGTGGGAACCTACCCGCCCTTGCCGATCATCGAAGGGGACCGTGTGGTGGAGGAATCGCCGGATCAATCGCTGCTGACGCGTCGCTATACGGAGCGGGCGGTGCAGTTCATCGAGCGGAACGCGGCGAAGCCCTTCTTCCTGTACCTGGCGCATTCGATGCCGCATGTGCCGATCTTCGCTGGAAAGGATCATGCCGGCCGGTCGCGTCGGGGCGTGTTCGGGGATGTGATCGAGGAGATCGACGCTTCGGTGGGAGCGGTGTTGAAGGCGCTGCGCCGGCACGGGTTGGAGGAGGACACGCTGGTGATCTTCACGTCGGACAACGGGCCTTGGCTGAGCTACGGAAACCATGCGGGTTCCGCGGGCCCCTTCCGCGAGGGCAAGGGCACGAGCTTCGAGGGCGGCATCCGGGTGCCGTGCGTGATGCAATGGCCGGGTCGGATCCCGAAGGGACGCGAGTGCGATACCCCCCTGATGACGATCGATGTGCTTCCGACGTTGGCGGGGTTGGCGGGAGCGGCCCTGCCTCCGCGTCGGATCGATGGTCTGGACGTGTGGCCGATCCTGCGGGGGGATGTCGGGGCGACGAACCCGCACGCGGCCTACTACATCTATTACAACCAGGGCGACCTGATCGCGGTGCGGAGCGGGGATTGGAAGCTGTTCCTGCCGCATACTTCCCAGACGCTCGCGGGCGGGCCCGGCGGAACCAACGGCGTCCCGGCGCGATACCAACCGCTCCGGGTGGGCCTGGAGCTCTACAACCTGCGACGGGATCCGGGGGAAACCACGGATGTCTCGGGGGCAGAGCCCGAGGTGTTGAGCCGGATGCTGCTGTTGGCGGAAGAGGCCCGGCTGGATCTGGGGGATGCGCGGACGCGTCGGGTGGGGGCCGGAGTGCGTGAGGTGGGTCGGGTGCCGTGATGGGAGATTCCGCAGATTCACTGAAGTAGGGGTCCGCAGGGGCGCACGTCAGGGAAGGTCGCGAGGAGGCGTCGGATCCAGGACCAGCCTTTGGGCGTGGGGGTGGCGGATGGATTGGGAGGGTTCATGCCTGGAGGAGGGTCTTGGTGTGGCGCCGATGCAGGTTTCCGGAAGGAGGGCGTGCGCTGCGGGGTTGGGCCACAAGGGCTGCTTCGTTCTGGTTCACAACGAGACTCAACACCGGGTCGAATGCCGGGACCACCGCGAAGGCCGCGAAAGCCGCCAAACCGCGAAGGGGAACGGCCGCAAAAATCGAAAGAGGACGCAAAAAGGGGGATAGGTGTGGCGGGGCAGTCCACCGCCTTTGTGGCTTGGCGGCTTCGCGGCTTTTTCCTCTCCGTCTTCCTTCACGAACAGACAGGGGAAGCAAAGCCGCCAAGCCGCAAGGCCGCGAAGGGGAACAGCCGCAAAAATCGAAAGAGGACGCAAAAAGGAGGATAGGTGTGGCGGGGCAGTCCACCGCCTTTGTGGCTTGGCGGCTTCGCGGCTTTTTCCTCTCCGTCTTCCTTCACGAACAGACAGGGGAAGCAAAGCCGCCAAGCCGCAAGGCCGCGAAGGGGACAGCCGCAAAAATCGAAAGAGGACGCAAAAAGGGGGACAGATGGAGGGCTGTGCCGCCCTTTCAGGGCTGGGATGATTTGTGGGTGTGATGCTGGACCGCAGGGCGTTGCCCTGGGCTGTCTTGGGCTGCCCCGTTGGGGCGGTGGGCAAGGGGCAGCGGTGTCCTCATCGGCCTGAGAAAGGCTTTGGACCGGCGACGAGGACGTCGCCACCCAGTTCCAGGCGAGGGACCTGTCAGGATGCGCCCAGGGAAATGGGCGTCTAAAACTTGTTGTTGCGGTTGGCGGGTGGGTGGGGAGGATTTGGGAGAATCTCCACATGAACGATCACCGACAGCGTCCGCCGTGTCTGGGTCCACAGCTTTCGCGGCGCGAATGGATCCGCGTGGGTGGACTGGGGACGTTCGGACTGTCGTTGTCGGGGATGCTGGGGCAGAAGCTGCGGGCTTCCGATGCTGGGGCGGGTGGCAGTGCGGCAGGGAGCTTCGGTCGGGCCAAGTCCTGCATCCTTCTTTTCCTCGCGGGCGGACCGCCGCAGCACGAGACCTTCGATCCCAAGCCGGATGCACCCTCGGAAGTGCGGGATGTGTTCCGGTCGATCCGCACGAGTGTTCCGGGAACGCACTTCTGCGAGACGTTGCCTTACACGGCGCGCGTGGCTCACCGGATCTCGGTGATCCGGTCGATGACGACGGAGATCGATGCGCACTCGACGAGCGGGGCGTTCATGCTGACGGGATACGAGCCGATGTCGAGGGCGGAGAACGTGCCGCCGGGACCGCAGGACTGGCCGAGCCTGGCGGCGGTGGTTGGTGCGATGAAGCCGAGCACGCGTTCACCGATGTCTTCGGTGGTCTTGCCGGAACCGTTGGCCAACGACGGCAACATCCTGTGGCCCGGACAGGACGGCGGGCTGATGGGGCCGCTGTGGAATCCGATGCTCATGCGGTGCGACCCGACGGTTCTGCCGATGCAGATCGAGGGGTTGAGCCGTCAGGCGGGGTTGTCGGAGGTGCGGTTGCAGGATCGCCAGGCGCTGTTGTCGCAGTTGAACGCCCATTTCCGCGCGGGAGAGGCGAGCGCGCCGGTGACCGGATGGGATCATTCGCAACGGAAGGCGTTTGAACTCCTGCACGCGGAAGCGAGCCGGCGGGCTTTTGAACTGGAGCGCGAAACGCCGGCGCTGCGCGCGTCGTATGGGCCGCACAAGTTCGGCCAGAGCGCCCTCCTGGCGCGGCGGTTGGTGGAAGCGGGAACACGCCTGGTGCAGGTGAACTGGCCGCGGGAAGGCAAGGCCGAGGTGGCGGGAAGCCCGTTGTGGGACACGCATGCGTCGAACGCCAGCCGGGTACGCGATGTGTTGTGTCCGCAATTCGACCGGACTTTCGCGACGTTGATCGAGGATCTGCGGGACCGCGGGTTGCTGGATGAGACTTTGGTGATCGCGATGGGCGAATTCGGACGGTCGCCGAAGATCAACGCCGTGGGCGGACGCGACCACTGGGGGGCGTGCTTCTCGATCGCGATGGCGGGGGCGGGTATTCCAGGCGGGCAGGTGGTGGGTTCCAGCGACCGGATCGGTGGGTTGCCGGATTCACGTCCGATCCGTCCACGCGATCTGGCGGCGACGGTGTTCCACCTGCTGGGGCTTTCGCCGAGCGCGGAGTTCATGGATCCGTTGGGGCGGCCGCGGCCGCTGACGGACGGTGGGACGCCCATCCGCGAATTGGTGGGGGCGTGAGGTGGATTGGGGACTTTGCTGAGGAAGTTCCGCCGACCGGGGCGACGAGGACGTCGCCACCCCGTTCTGGGTCTGGGTGGCGATGGCTTCATCGCCATGGAGAAGCTCTGGGCTGGGCGACGAGGACGTCGCCACCCCGTTCTGGATCAGCGTGGCGATGGCTTCATCGCCATGGGGAGAGGCTCTGGGCTGGGGCGACGAGGAAGTCCTGGGTCAGCGTGGCGATGGCTTCATCGCCATGGGGAGAAGCTTCGGGCCGGGGCGACGAGGACGTCGCCACCCCGTTCTGGGTCAGCGTGGCGATGGCTTCATCGCCATGGAGAAGCTCTGGGCTGGGGCGACGAGGACGTCGCCACCCCGTTCTGGGTCTGGGTGGGTCATTGCCAGAGCGAGGTGGTGATGACCTTGCCGGTGGCGGTGTCGATGCGGACGAGGAGGGGTTCGGAAAGCTTGTTGGGAATGGGGAGCCGGGTACCGACGAAGGCGATGCAGCGGGCGTCGGGCAGGATCTGGCGAAGCTGGAAGCGGTCGAGTCCGGTTTCGGCGTCCCACACGACGGCGCCGTTGGTGTCCACGCGCGCGACCTTCAGCAGGGCCTGGGTGTTGGTGTGGGAGCTGTAGGCCACCAGGAAACCGTCGGGTGCGGTTAGGCGGACAGGAGCGGCGTCGATGTCGGTGCGGATGAACGCACCGTTGGCGAAGGCCCGTTCGGAGGCGGGCGTGAGGGAGACGATCTCGCGGTATCCGCGGTCGAGTTCGGGTCCAAGGGTTCCGCGGTGGAGATGGCGTGGTTCGCGGACGGATTCTGCGTCATCGGCGCGGGAAAGGCGCGACCCGGGTTTGAACGATCCAGCGGCCTGCGCTGGGGACAACAGGCTGAGCCATTGGGTGGGTGTTGGGCGCACGGCGAAGGCAAGGAAGTGTTCGGGCTTCGGATCGAAGGGCAATCGGCTGGTGGGTTTGGGAGCGGCCGTGCGGGAGACCTGGAGGGTGTTCGGATCGACGGTGAGGACGATCGAACGATCCGAGGTGGAGGCGCGGAGTTGGCCGGTGCAGGACAGGCGGCGGGGATCGTTCCAGTCTTCGTTTTGACCGGGATTGGCCTTCCGGAGATCGTCGGCATCGATGAGTTTTCCGGTGGCGATGTTCACGCCCACGAGGCCCTGGACGTTGCACCAGACGTGGCGCCCGTCGGATCCGAGGATCCGGGTCCACGCGAATTCACGGGCCTGGACGCCGCGGGCGATGGGAATGATCCGGGGTTTGGCGGACTCGGAGATGGGTTGGTGGTGAAGGGCGATCCGATACCGGTCCTTCTCGGGGTTGCGGTGGAGCGATGGGACATAGGGTTCCAACGTCTGCATCAGGGTGGCGATGCCTTCGGGTGTGCGGACGGACTCGCCCATCGGGGAGCCGTGGGAGCTGCGGATGGAAAGGAGGCTCTTCGCGCCGAGGGCGACGGTTCCCAAGGCGAGGGCGGCGACGGCGAGGATTCCCATGATGCGTTGCTTGTGGTCATTCATGGGGTGTCGCGCCGTGTTGATCCAACGTCTGCATGGGGAGGTCATAGGCGAGGGATGGGCGTGACGGTATCGGACCTCTGGAGGAGGGGTGACGGGGAGGTCTCTCCTCCAGCCTCCTGACGTCGTCTGCTACGATTGTAGCTGACGAGGTCACGAGGCAGTGGAAGGGGAGTTCGAAGTTTTCAGTTTCAAGTTTCAAGACCGAGAGATGCCGGGATCGGGCTTGAATCTTGAAACTTCAAACTTGGGACTCCTCCCCCAGCCTCCTGACGTCGACTGCTACTATTGGAGGTCGGGGGACTGGAAATTTCCCAATGGCCCGAGCCCGGCGTGAGTCCTGGCTTGAATATGGGAATCGTTTCGGGCGTTGGTAGGCGGATGCCACCCATTCTACGGATTACGCGCGCAACAGCGTTGGTTTCGGGCCTCTTGGGCCTGGGTTGTTCCATGGTCCAGGCCGAGACCAGCTGGATCTGGGCGGAAGGCCCGGGGAGCGAGCAGGCGGCCCATTTTCGCCGGACGTTCGAGGTTCCCGCCAATCTCAAGGAGGGCGTGCTCTTCCTGACCTGTGACAACGGGGCGAAGGCTTTCCTCGACGGACAAGGCGTGCTGACGAACGCGGACTGGAACGCGGCCACCAAGCTCAACCTGACGAAGCAGCTCACGCCCGGGAAACACGAGCTCCGGGTCGAAGGCAGGAATGAGGGTGGTCCGGCCGGGTTGGTGGCGCGGTTGCGCCTGAAGACCGCGGACGGCAAGGAAACCGTCGTGGAAACGGATGGGTCGTGGGAGGCGATGGTTCCCGGGAAGGCGCCATGGAAGCCGGCGAAGGTGATCGCCAAGTACGGCGACGAACCGTGGGGCGACGCCCTCGCAGGGGCCGGAGCACCGGCAGGTCTGCCCCGGGTCACCGCCGTGGAGGAAATTCAGGTCCGGCCCGGCTTCAAGGTGGAGTTGATCCACGCGGTGCCGAAGGGCGAACAGGGTTCGTGGGTGAGCATGACGGTCGATCCGAAGGGACGGTTGTTGGCCTGCGATCAGGGGGGCGGGTTGTATCGGCTGACGCTGGCGGCTCCGGGTTCGGGAAAGGCGGCCACCGTTGAAAAGCTGACCAATTCCGTGGGGGGCGCGCACGGCCTGCTTCACGCCTTCGGCCATTTGTACGTGATGGTCAATGAACAGGGCGGCCGCCAGGGCCTGTGGCGGTTGCACGACACCGATGGCGACGACCAGTACGACGAGGAAAAGCTGCTGCGCCGCATCGATGGCGGTGGCGAACACGGCCCGCATGGCATCGTGCTTTCGCCCGACGGCAAGTCGCTGTACATGGCGATCGGCAACCACACCAAGCTCCCGGAGAAGATGGAACTCTCGCGGGCCGCGCGGGCCTGGAACGAGGACCAGGTCATCACCCGCCTCTGGGATGCCAACGGTCACGCCCGCGGCATCATGGCTCCGGGCGGTTACATCGTCCGCACCGATCCCGACGGCAAGACGTTCGAACTCGTCAGCTACGGCTACCGGAACCAGTACGACCTCGCCTTCAATTCGCTGGGAGACCTGTTCACGTACGATTCCGACATGGAATGGGACGCGGGAGCGCCCTGGTACCGGCCCACGCGCATCTGCATGGCGCCGAGCGGCAGTGATCTCGGGTGGCGTTCCGGCGCGGGCAAGTGGCCGACCTACTACCCCGACAGCCTTCCCGCGATGGTCGACATCGGTCCGGGAAGTCCGACCGGCGTGACGTCCGGTACGGGTGCGAAGTTCCCGGCGCGGTATCAGCACGCCATCTTCGCCAACGACTGGACCTACGGGACGATGTACGCCATCCACCTCACGCCGGACGGCGCGGGGTACAAGGCGGAGAAGGAGGAGTTCGTGAGCGGCCGTCCGTTGCCGTTGACCGACGTCCTGATCCATCCGGCGGATGGGGCGATGTATTTCGCCATTGGCGGGCGCGGGACGGAATCAGCGGTCTACCGGGTTTCGTACACGGGCAAGGAAAGCACCAAGGCGGTGGCGGCCCTGAAGCCCACGGCAGCGCACGCCTTGCGGCACGAATTGGAAACCCTGCATGACGAGGGAACCGGACCGGAAGCGGTCGGCAAGGCCTGGCCGCATCTGGCGCACAAGGATCGCTGGGTCCGTTACGCGGCGCGGGTGGCGATCGAACGTCAACCGGTGGCGACTTGGGCGGATCGGGTGTTCGGGGAGAAGCGGCCGTGGGCGGTGATCGAAGGCGCGGTGGCGCTGGCCCGGATGGGCAAGCCCGAGCATCGGGATCGGTTGTTGGCCGTGTTGAACGGCCTGGACTTTGCGAAGCTCGACGAAGCCGCGCAGCTCGCCGTGGTGCGCGCCTATCAGCTGGCGTTGATCCGACAAGGCCAGCCCGAAGGATCGGTCCGTGAGGCGGTCATCCGCCGCCTCGATGCCCTGTATCCGTCGAAGAGCCGGTCCTTGAACCGCGAACTCGCCGGGACGCTGGTGAACATCGGAGCGCCGGGCGTGGTGGCGAAGACCGTGCCGTTGATGCTGACGGCGAATGATGCCGACCTGAAGTACGCCAGCGACGCCCTTCTGGAGCGCAACCGCGGCTACGCGACGGCATTCTCGCAGGCGGCCAACAGCCGTCCGAACCAGGAGCAGATCGCCTTCGCGTACATCCTGCGTGAGGCCAAGGTGGGATGGACGCCGGCGCTGCGGAAGTCGTTCTTCGGTTGGTTCCCCCGCACCGCGCCATGGCAGGGCGGCAACAGCTTCCGTGGATTCCTCGAGAACATCCGCAAGGACGCCCTCGCCACCATCACGGATGCGGACGAGAAGGCGGCGATGGCCGCGCTCTCCACCGCGAAGCCTGCCGCCGCTGATCCGCAGTTTGCCGCTCCCAAGGGACCGGGCCGCTCGTACACGATCGACCAGGTGCTGTCCCTCGCCCGAGGTGGCGTGAAGAACCGGGACTTCGAGAATGGCCGCGCAATGTACCACTCGACCGGTTGCGCCACCTGCCATCGGTTCAACGGTTCCGGCGGCGGCCTGGGACCTGATCTCACGGGGGTCGCCTCCCGGTACACCCTGCGTGACCTGATGGAGAACATCATCGAACCGTCGAAGGTGATCTCCGACCAGTACGGCACCGAGGAAATCACCCTCGCGGACGGCTCCACGCTGGTGGGACGTGCATATCCGGAGAACGGAAAGCTGGTGGTCCTCGCCGATCCGCGGAACCCGGATGAATCCACCACGGTGGCCATGGATCAGGTCAAGGCCCGCAAACCCTACCCGGTTTCGCTCATGCCCGCCGGCCTCATCAACGGGTTGAATGCCGATGAGGTGCTGAACCTCGTCGCCTACCTGCAATCCGGCGGCGATCCCAAGCACGCGGTGTTTGGGAAGTAAGGGGGGAGGAGTTTCAAGTTTGAAGATTCAAGTTTGAAGCCCCAGGCCCTGCCTCGTGACCCCGTCAGCTACCCCTCGTGGATGTAGCTGACGACGTAAGGAGGCAGAGGATGGAACCCCTCCCGGCGGTGTCCATGATCCCGCCGCGTGGGGGCACGTGGCCTGCAATCCACGAGGCTGAAGGCCGGGTGCCCTCACCCGGCAGCCCAACCCAACGGTTCCCCTCAGTTCCCGACGTTGGTGGAGGCGGTGACCATGAAGATCACGGCACCGAGGTGGTAGGCGATGGAGAGGCCGCCGCAGACGATCCCGACCCATGCGTGAACAGCACCCTTGGCACCGGGGTTCTTTCGGCGAAACGAGAGGCCCAGGATCCCGACGATGACCGCCGGGATGGCCAGAAGGACCCCGAAGACCGGAATCAACCCAAAGATCAACGCGTCTCGATGGGGATCTTGAAGAAGCATTGCCACCCGCCGTAGTCGGAACCGAGGGACACGCGCTGTCCCTTGAACCACTCCGTGTGGCCGTCTTCGAAGGAGAAGTTACCGCCTTCGGGAGCGCCCCGACCGATGCGGTGCACCGAGGTGAGGACCTTCTTGCCGTCGAAGTCGGTGCTCCAGGAAAGCCGGGTGTCGTAGATGTTCGTCGTCTTCGACCCCACCGCCTGCAGGCGATCGATCAGGATGGGAGCAGCGGCGTAGGGACCATCCAGCTTCTTGCGGAAGTGCCATTCGGCGGTGCCCTGGGCGCCCGCGGTGATGTCGGTATCGCCGGCGCGGCGTCCCGGAAGATAGAAATACCCGAGGAGCTGGGCGGTGTTGTCGCTGGAGATCATTCCCTTCTCGGCCGCGCGGTGCCACAGGTCGTCGGGGCAGAAGAGGACGTCGTTCTGGGCGCGGGCGTTCCGGGTGGTGGTGCGGCGGTTCTGATCAGGTAGTTGTTCCAGAAGTTACTCATGGACGGCATCATCCAGGAGAATCCGGCGCCGCCGCTGTTGTCGGGGAAGGCGTTGTTGTTGTCGCCGGCGTACATGCTGACGGCGATGCCCCACTGCTTGCCGTTGGAGGTGCAGAGCGTCTTGATCGCCTTCGATTTTGCCTTGGCCAAGGCGGGCAGCAGCATCCCGGCGAGGATGGCGATGATGGCGACGACCACCAGCAGCTCGATCAGGGTGAACGCGGCTGGTTTCCGGAAGATCGGGGTGTTTTCATGGCGGGGGGAACATCAAGGCGATGCCGGCCTTTATACGCCCTCAGCCACAGGCCGCCATTACTTTGTCGCGGCTTGGGCCACTTCGGACGTCTTCCGCTTCTGGGTTCTTGCGTGGTGGCGCGTCCGGGGGTTGATTGCGCGGATGCGATTTGGAACTGCGCTGGGTGTAACGGTGGCGGTGTTGGCCGCGGGCTGTGGCAAGGAAGACGTCCGGGTCTACGAAGTGGCCAAGGAGACCAACGCCGCCCCGGTGGTGGCATCGGCTCCCTCCGCGCCGGCGATGGACCCGGGAAGCGCCAAGGCACCGGCCGCGCGGACTCCGAAGGCGCCGTGGACCATCCCGCCGGAATGGCAGGAGCGCCCGAACGCCAGCGGCATGCGACTGGCCAGTTACGGAGTGACCGCGCCCGATGGCCGCAGCGTGGACATCTCGGTGACGGCGTTGGGTGAACAGGCGGGGACGGAACTGGAGAACGTCAACCGCTGGCGCGGTCAGGTGAAACTGGCCCCGTTGACCGAGGACCAACTGGCCACGGCCCGCGATCCGGTGAAGGTCGGCACGGAAAGCGCGCACGTGTACGACATGGTCAGCCAGGAGGCGATGCTCGACGGGAAGTACAAGACGCGTGTCCTCGCCACGATCCTCCCGGCCGGTGGCATGACGGTGTTCTTCAAGGCGACGGGCGAAGCGGACCTCGTTGCGGGTGAGAAGCAACGGTTCATCGGATGGCTGGCCTCGGTGCGCACTGGCCCCGAAGGCGAGGAATCGGAAGCGCCCAACGCTCCCGCGGCGGCCGCCGCTCCGGAGCCGCCCCCGCGTCCGGCCGTTTCTGCACCTTCCACGCCGGACCTTCCGCCGGGGCCTGCGGCCGGGTTGCCCAAATGGGAGGTTCCAACGCACTGGCGTCGCGGTGGGGCCCGGGCCATGCGCCTGGCGAGCTTCGAGATCCCGGGCGCTGGTTCCGAGGTTGGGGATGTTTCCATCAGCACGCTGTCGTCGGGCGGCGGCGGACTGTTGCCCAACGTGAACCGGTGGCGGGGTCAGGTGGGCCTCGGATCAACCGATGACGACACCCTGGCCAAGGAGGCCATCAAGGTGACGCTGAAGGGCGGGCAGGAAGCGACGGTCGTGGACCTTGGTGGGAAGGGCCCGACGCGGATCCTGGGCGCGATCGTCCCGGATGGGGACAAGTCCTGGTTCTTCAAGCTGACCGGACCCGACGCGCTGGTGGCAAAGGAGCGCGAGAACTTCGTGGGCTGGATCAAGTCGATGCAGCTCTGACCCTGGAATCAGCAGTTCATCTATCCGCAGATGGCGCCGATCTCGCAGATAAAAGGGCAGAAATGGCGAAGTCAGCCCCCGGACGGGATGACGCCTTGTGGGTGCCGTAACCTCTCGATCCAAGGCCCAGATTATCTGCGTCATCTGCGTCATCTGCGGATGCAACCGCCGTTTTCAGGCTGACCGAGTGAAAGCAAAAGGATCCGTCCGATCATTCCGATCAGACGGATCCTTTTTCGTGCCGGACCGCAGCGGGTGCCGGGCGGGCGCGGGTCAGTACTCGCGCTTCTTGGTGATGCCGGGCATGGGCACCGGGTACTTGCCGTCGGCGTTCGCGAGGAGCGGCGCCGGGGATTCGAGAGTGATCTTGTCGAGGCCCGGGGCGAACTCGTGATCGGAGTTCAGGATGTCGTCGTAGGTGACGATCTGGCCCGTGTGGGCGGCCATACGGCCCATGGAGGTGACCAGGGAGGCCTTCACGCCGCGTTCCACCTCGTTGTACGGGGTGTTGTTCCGGATGGCGGCGGTCAGGTCTTCCCACTCGAGCTGGTAGGGATCGAGTTCCGGGCCTTCCTTGGGCGTGCGCCAGACGATCTCCGAATTGGTCATCTTGTGACCCTTGTAGATGCGGGCCTTCGAGGGCCAGTGACCTTCGGAGGAGATGACGGCGAGACCCTTGGCGCCGTGGGCGTAGGAGGCGAACTGGTCATGGACGCCCGGCATGGTGCGGCCGTACATGAACATCTTGGTGCCGTCACCGAAGGTGTACTCGACCGAGTAGTTGTCGAAGTTCTGGTCGATCGAGTTGCCGCGGTAATGACGGCCGCCGGAGGCCTGGGCCTCGACGGGCCAGGCGTTCTTGATCCAGCAGGATTCGTCGATGTTGTGGATGTAGAAGTCGCTGAAGCAACCGCCGGACGCCCACAGGAAGGAGTGGAAGCGGCGGATCTGGAACATCGTCTCGTTCTCCTCGGGCTTCTTGGGTTCGGTGAACGCGGAACCCACCGGGCCGTGCATGCGGTAGGCACGCAGCGCGATGATCTCACCGATCTGGCCGTCCTGGACGCGCTTGAAGAGGTCCTGGCGCACACGGCAGTGACGGCACATGAGGCCGACACCGACCTTGAGGTTCTTCGCGTCCGCCTGCTTGGCGAGCTCGAACATCCGGCGGGACGTGGGACCGTCCACGGTGACCGGCTTTTCCATGAACACGTTCAGGCCGCGCTCGATGGCGTACTGGAACTGCACCCAACGGAAGGCGGGCGGCGTGGCGAGGATCGCGATGTCCCCGGGCTTCAGCGCGTCCATCGCCTTCTTGTAGGCATCGAACCCGACGAACTTGCGGTCCTCGGGGATGTCCATCTTGTCCGCGAACTGGCCCTTGAGGCCCTCGAAGCTGGACTTGAGGCGGTTGTCGAACACGTCCGCCATGGCGACCAGCTTGACGGGGCCGGTCTTGACGTTGAGGGCGTTGGCGGCAGCACCCGTGCCGCGACCGCCGGCGCCGATCAGCGCGATCTGGATCGTGTTGTTCTCGGCGGCGTGAACGCGGGGGAGGGCAACACCGGCCAGGGCGGAAGCGGCTGCGAAGGTCCCGGTCGTCCGCAAGAAGTCGCGACGGGACGTCGCATTTGCTGCAGGGGAATCATTCATGGGCAGAAAGTCCTGCCGACCCGCCCCCGGTGTCAATCCTCTTGCCGTTGCGAACCGGCAATTGGGCGCTTCCTGCCACGGCACCCCGCAGGATTGCTTCGGGGCGGCGATGTCCTCATCGCCTTGGGCAAAGCTCTGGAACGGCGACGAGGACGTCGCCACCCCGTTCCAGTTCGGGGCAGGGTCACGAAGCGACCCCGGCAACTTCCTGTGGCGCGCCCCGTCCGCTCCCTCCATGGTTGCCCGCGTGCGTATTCTGGTTGTCGAAGATGACGCCAAGATCGCGTCGTTCGTCACCAACGGACTTCGCCAGAGCGGGTTCGCCGTCGATCCCTGCACGGACGGCCATGCCGCCCTCGACCTCGCCGCGGGCAACCCGTATGACGCGGCCATCGTCGACGTCATGCTTCCCCGACTCGATGGACTCTCGGTAGTCCGCCAGCTTCGTGCCTCGGGCAATCGCGTGCCCGTCCTCTTCCTGAGCGCCAAGGTTTCCGTGGAAGACCGCGTGCGGGGATTGCAGGCGGGCGGCGACGACTACCTCACGAAGCCGTTCGCCTTTTCCGAGCTTCTCGCCCGGGTCCAGGCGCTCATCCGGCGTTCCACACAGGCCACCGGCGAACCCACCCGTCTCACGGTGGGCGACCTCACCCTCGACCTGCTCACCCGCGAGGTGCGGCGCGGCGCCGAGCCAGTCGAACTCCAACCCCGCGAGTTCTCCCTGCTGGAATACCTCATGCGGAACGCCGGTCGCACCGTCACCAAGACCATGATCCTCGAGCACGTCTGGGACTACTCGTTCGATCCCCAGACCAATGTCGTCGATGTCCTCGTCCACCGCCTGCGATCCAAGATCGACCCGGACAAGACCCGACTCCACACCCAGCGCGGCGTTGGCTATGTCCTCCGTCCGGCCTGAAGCGCCATCGCACGCGACAACGCGCCGCGCCCGCAGTGCGGGATGGCGGGTCGCGTTCGGGGTGCGTCTGAGTCTTTGGTACGCCCTCGTCTTCCTCGCCTCCTCGCTGATCCTGTTCGGCAGCCTGTACTGGCTGGTGACGAGCACGTTGGAATCGCGGGAGCAGACGCTGCTGCAAGCCAAGCTCGACGAATACGCCGGGGCCTACGCCCAACGGGGCGAACGCGGCCTGCGCGACGCCGTCACCCGCGACTCCGTCAGTCCGGAACAGGTCTCCCTGTTCGTGCGCCTCGTCTCCCGGGGCAACGACGTCACCTTCGCGAAGGTTCCCGACGGCTGGGTGGGTTCGCGACTGGTCCAGGTTCCGTTGCCCAACGGGCGTGGCGTGCTCCAGGGGCAGCAGGAGTTCATCCGGATCCCGAGTGGTGCCGAGCGGGATCTGGCCCTTGCGTCCCGCAGCCTGGCCGACGGTTCCATCCTCCAGGTCGGCCGCAGCACCGACAACCGGCAGGTCCTGCTGGAGCCGCTGCGGAAGACGTTCCTCCTGCTGGGTTCCATCGTCGTGGTGGTGAGCTTCGCTGGCGGCGCCCTGTTTGCGCATCGCGCCACCAAACCCATCCGCCAGATCGTCCACACGGCGCAATCGATCCTCGAAACCGGACGTCTGGACGCCCGCGTTCCGGCCCCGCGCCGCAACGACGACCTCGCGGAACTCGTGGGACTCTTCAATACGGTCCTCGACCGCAACCAGGGCCTCATCCGCGCCATGCGGGAATCCCTCGACAACGCCGCGCACGACCTGCGCACGCCGCTCACGCGTCTCCGTGGAACGGCCGAACTGGCGCTGGCTCCGGAGGCGGGCCACGTACAGGCACGGGAGGCGCTCGCCGACTGCGTCGAGGAATCCGAGCGCGTCCTGAGCATGCTCAACACGTTGATGGACGTCACCGAGGCGGAGGCGGGAATGATGCGCCTCGACCGGAAGCCCGCCGACCTGTGCCGCCTCCTGCGCGAGGTCGCCGAGGTCTACGAGTTCGTGGCCGAGGAGAAGTCCATCCAGATCCGGATGGAACTACCCCCTGAGTGTCCCGCGGATTTCGACGTTCCGCGGATGCGCCAGGTGCTGGCCAACCTCCTCGACAACGCCCTCAAGTACACCCCGGCCGGCGGTTCCGTCCGACTCATGGCCGAGAACCGCCCCGAAGGCGCCCTGGTCCGAGTCCGCGACAACGGCATGGGGATCGCATCCGAAGACCTGGAGCGCATCTGGACCCGTCTTTACCGCGGCGACAAGTCCCGGTCGCAGCGGGGTCTCGGGCTGGGACTCAGCTTGGTCAAGGCGGTGGTCGAAGCCCACGGTGGACGCGTGGGCGTGAACAGTGCCCCGGGCGAAGGCTCCGAGTTCACGGTGCTCCTGCCGCGGACGGCAACCCAGGTGGCGACCGTCCAACAGCCGGTTTGACTCCCGCCGAAGCAACCCGCCCTCCGCGAAGGCGAATCTTGAGACTGCCCCCTTGGAAAGGATTCGGAACGGCGACGAGGACGTCGACACCCCGTTGCATGCGGGGGCAGTGCAAGATGCGCCCTTCCGCGATGTCGCCCAGCACCGCGCATTCCACCCTAGAAACGGCAGTTCATTGAACCGCAGATTCCGCAGATGGAGGGGCAGAAATGCCAGCACCCAACGCCCGTGCAGATGTCGCCTTGCGGGTGAAGGGCACGCCCGATCCAAGCTGCTGACTATCTGCCTCATCTGCGCCATCTGCGGCTCCAACGGCCGCTTTCAGGCTCACTCTTAGGTAAAAACACGAATGGTCCAGAGGTTGAGGCAAGCCCACGGTACCCGCGCCGCATTTGTGTTTCTTTGCAAGGCGGCCTTGCGTTGACGGGACCAGCTTGAGGTCCGTCACCACCGAAACCTTGAACCCACAGGTTGCGTTGTCTGACTGCAGAGCTGTTCTCCACGACTTCACGGGCATCTTTGGCCCCCATGGGTTTTGGCGGTTGGAGGAACCGGCACGGGCGGATGATGGGACGGCGATTCGTTGGATCTCACCTGCCCCGCGCTGACTTGCGGCAAAGGATGATCGGACGGTTGGGTTCGCGCCGCTCCGAATTACCCCACGCCCGCGCCGGTTCCCCTGCCCGTCACAACCCGTTCACGCCGGGGCTTGCCCAGCACGTTTTCGTGCGCTCACTTTGTCCCCCACGTGAACCGTATCCGACTCCTTCCAGACCACGTCGCCAACCAGATCGCCGCTGGCGAGGTCGTCGAACGCCCGGCCTCGGTCGTGAAGGAGCTCGTCGAGAATGCCCTCGATGCCGATGCCCACCGCGTCACGGTTGAGATCGGTGCCGGTGGACGGTCGCTCATCCGGGTGACGGACGACGGCTATGGCATGAGCCGCGATGACGCCCTGCTGTGTCTGGAGCGTCATGCGACCTCGAAGATCCGGAAGGCCGAGGACCTCTCGGCCATCACGACCATGGGCTTTCGCGGAGAGGCGCTCCCCTCCATCGCCAGCATCAGCCGGTTCACCCTGACCAGTCGCGAACGGGACGAGACCACCGGCGAAGGGACTTCGGTCATCGTCCAGGGCGGGCGCATTGCCGAGGTCCGCGCCGCCGCCAACCCGCATGGCACGTCCATCGAGGCCCGCTCCCTCTTCTTCAACCTTCCGGCCCGGCGCAAGTTCCTGCGCAGCGAGGAGACGGAGCGGTCGCACATCCAGCACTACCTTGTGCTGGCCGCGCTCGGGCATCCCCACGTGGGATTCACCTTCATCAGCGACGGACGCCTGGTCTGGCAGCTGCCGCCCCTGCCCGCGGAGACCACCGCACACCGTCTCGACGCCCTCCGCGAACGCCTCCGCCAGCTCCACGGCGGCAACACCCAATGGGTGCCCGTCGACTTCTCCTCCCAGATCGAGGAAGCCCCGGGCAGTGACGATCCCGAGGTGCCGATCCTCCGTGAACCCATCGCCAGCCATTTCCGACTGTGGGGATTGATCGGGGCTCCCGGCGCTTCCCGCGCCACACGCGATGAACAGCATCTGTTCGTCAACCGGCGCCCCATCGAGAACCGCGGCCTCAACCACGCCCTCCTCGAAGGCTACCACACGGCCCTGATGAAGGGACGCTACCCGGTCTGCTGCCTTTTCCTGGAGATCGACCCCGCCGCCGTCGACGTGAACATCCACCCGGCGAAGCGCGAGGTGAAGTTCCGCGAGGAAGGCGCGGTGCGGCGGATGGTCGCGAAGGGCGTACGCGACGCCCTCCTCCAGTTTGCCCGGCAGCAGGAACGCCCGGTGGAACGCCCGGTGGAGTTGCCGGTGCAGCAGGCGCAGGCCGCAGCGCCGGCGCAGCCGGTTCTTCAGGGGGGCGGGATCGGACGGATCCGTCTGATCCGTCCGATCTCCCACGCCCACGCCCACCCGCTCCGGCCCCACCGTCGCCACCCGTACCGGCCTCGCCGCCACCCGCTGCCCTACCCGCCCCGGAGCCCGCCCCCTTGCTGCCGGCGTTTGCGCCGGCTCCGCGCCCCATGGTGGCTGGTCCCGCGGCCAACAGCCCGCTGCTCTCCATCCCACTCCGGCTGGTCGGGGTCATCGGGCGCCTCTACGTGGTCCTGGAGTCGGACCGGGGGCTCGTCCTCCTCGACCAGCACGCGGCCCACGAACGGATCCTGTTCGAGCAGATGCTGGATCGCATGGAACAGGCGGAACAGGCCCCCTCGCAGCGGCTGCTGCTTCCCGAAACCCTCGAAGTATCCATCCGGGACGCGGACTTCGTCCGGCGGCACCTCACGATCCTCAATCGGCTGGGGGTGAGCCTGCGGGAGTTCGGCGAACGCACCTTCCTGCTGGATGCCCTGCCCCCCTTCATCCGGGTTTCCGATCCACGGCGGTTCACCCTGGACCTGGTGGACGCCCTGAAGGCCGCGGGCACGACCGTCAACACCCTGCGCGTCGGCGAGGAGATGGTCGCCAAGACCGTGTGCCGCCACGCGGTGAAGGCCAACGACCCCCTGCGCGGGCCCGAACTCGAAAAGCTCGTCGACGACCTGCGGAACTGCCAGATGCCCTACACCTGTCCCCATGGGCGCCCCACCCTCATCGAGATGGGATGGCGGGAACTGGAACGGCGGTTCGGTCGGGTGCAGTGAGCCCGGACAAGGCAAGCGGTCGCGCTCAACCTTGAATCGGCGTTCATCTATCCGCAGATGGCGCCGATTGCGCAGATAGAGAGGGCGCAATGCCAGCATCCGACGCCGGCGAAGACCTCAGCTTGCAGGTGCATGGCACGTGCGATTCCAGCTCCTCGTCATCTGCGTCATCTGCGTCATCTGCGGATGAAACTGCCGTTTTCAGGTTCAATCGCCGCTTTCGATCTCACCGCACGCTCAGCGAGATCGACGACGGACCCGAAACCACCGACGGACCCGAGACAGGACGATACCGCGCCAGGACCGTCACACGATTGCGTGTGGGCGGCGTTCCCGCCCACGGCAGTGTGAACTCGTAACCCGTTCCCAGGCGGTTCTCGCTCGCCAAACCCTTCAGCTGTTGCGCCGAGAATGACCACACGCGCAACGGGGTCGTGGGCAACGGTTGGTTCGGCACCAAGGCTCCATCGAACAGCAGGATTTCAAGCGTGCCCTTGCGGATGGGGACCCCCTTCGCCAGTTCGGATTTCGAAACGAAGACGCGGACGGAGAACGCATCCGCACCCGGCACGTTGTCGATATTGATCGCCACCGGCAGTCCAAACAGATGGACCTCATCGATCTCCTGGACAGGCCCGCCGTCGGTGAGACATCCGGCCAGCATCAAGGAACACCCGGCAAACAGGAGTCCACGACGCAGGCCCAGCCACAGCAGTTTCGTTTCAGGAATCACGGTACAGAATCGACCTTCAGAATGCCCCCGCCGGGGCAGGATCCGAGCGCAAACTTCTGGTAACGTTCAACCGCTCAGGGCGGGGACGTCCTCATCGCCGTGGGAGGGCTTTGGGAGACGGCGACGAGGACGTCGCCTCCCCGTTCCGTGAAGTGGCTGGGTTCGTGTACACCCGTTCAACACGCTTCGACCGATGCCCGGTCCAAGCTTCCGAATCCCGGAGGAAGCCAATGAATGCACCAAAGACAGGATGGCTGGGCAGGATCGCTCCCCGTTCGAGGGCGGGACAGGTACGACTGGGTCTGATGCTGATGATCCTCGTCGGACTCGCGGGCGCGATCCGGTTGGATCGGGTGGCCCGGGCGCTGTGGTCCGCCAAGCAGGAGGGGGATCTGGTGTTCCAATCGTTGCCACGCGGGCCACTGGTCGACGCCATCGAGGGGGTCACCGGCAGTGAATGGTCCCACTGCGGCGTGCTGATGAAACGCTCCGGATCGTGGTACGTCGTCGAGGCGCTGGGAGAAGTGCGCTGGACGCCGTATGCCGAGTGGATCGTGCGCGGCCGGGGATCGCGCGTGGAAGTGTACCGGGTGGGAGACCTGGCTTCGGCTTCGGCCCCTGCGGCGGCAGGGAAACTGCGGGGTGAGCTGATGGCGTTGACCGGGCGCCCCTACGACTTCCGTTACGCGCCGGGCGATGACGAGATCTACTGCTCGGAACTCGTGTCGTTGGCGTATGAACGCGGGCTGGGGATAAAGCTGGCGGACTGGGACCGGCTCGGGGACCTGAACTGGAAGCCGCATGAAACGTTCATCCGCGAGATGGAGGTCGGCCCCCTGCCCCTCGACCGACGGATGATCACGCCGGTGGCGCTCACCCAGAGTCCCAGGGTCACGCGGATCTTCCCGGCAGTTGCGAAATCCAGCTGATGGAGAAGTCCGCGGCCAGATTGAAGGCCGGGTGCCCTCACCCGGCGGGGATGAAGATGCGCCGCTACAAGGGGAGTTCCCAGTTCCCAGATTCCAGTCTCCAGAACGGAACGGGGTGGCGAGGTCCTCGTCGCCATTCGAGAGATTTCCGCCCCTCGCCTCCTCATGTCGTCATCAGAACTTGAAACCCTCCGCCCCAACGGGGCAGCCCAGGGCAGCGCCCTGCGGTCCAATGCGCCCCCCCGAAACCAACCCCAAGCCCTGAAAGGGCGACCCAACCCCACCCATCCGGCCGGGCCACAACCGCGTTGCGGTTGGGACCACATCAACGGGAGTTCCCAGGGTTGTCCTCGTTCCTCGGACCAACCCTGGGCTATGGGCCGCAACGCCGTTGGCGTTGGGAACAGGATCTCGAAGCGATACCCAGGGAAATGGTGTCTGGCGACGTGGCTCTTCACCCCCAGCCTCCTGACGTCGTCTGCTACGAACGTAGGCGACGAGGTCACGAGGCAGTGGGAGGAGAGTTCGAAGTTTTCAGTTTCAAGTTTCAAGCCCGAGACCTGCAGGCGTCAGGCTTCGAACCTGAACCTGAAAACTTGGAGCTCTTCCTCAGCCTCCTGACGTCGTCTGCTACGATTGAGAGGGGTAGCTGACGAGGTCACGAGGCAGTGGGACAGGCTTCAAACTTGAATCTGAAAACCTGGACCTCTTCCTCAGCCTCCTGACGTCGTCTGCTACCTGCAGGCGGACTTCAAAACTCCCCCTCCCCCTACTTCGATCCCAAGGCGGAGGCCATGGTGAAGATGGGAAGCAGCAGGCCGAGGGCGAGGAAACCAATGGCGGCGGCCACGGCACAGAGGATCACGGGTTCGATCAGGCGCACGGCCTGATCCACCTGCCGGTTGGTCCGGCGTTCGACCGTATCCGCAATCTGCACCAGGACTTCGTGCAGTTTGTTGGATTCCTCGGCCACGGTGATCATCGCGAGGATCTGTTCGGGAATGAACCCGCCCACGGAAAGCGGTTCCGACAGCCGTTTGCCGTCGCGCACGGACTCAGTCGCCTCGGCGATGCGATCAGAGAGGATGTGCGATCCGGTGGCGTCCTTGGAAATCCGGAGGGCGTGCAGGAGCGGGACGCCGTTGGCCAGCATGGTGCCGAGGATCCGGCAGAACCGGGTGATGGCGAGGAGGCGGAGGGCGGATCCGACAACGGGGATCTTGAGCTGCCATTCCTCGAGGACGCGACGGTGCTTCTCGTTGTTGAGGGCCGACCAGAGTCCGAAGCCGGCGGCGGCAAAGAACGGCAGCACCAGGTACCAGTAATTGCGCAGGGCCCACGACGCGCCGAACAGGAGTTCCGACGGCAACGGCTTCTTGGTCGCCGCGAGCAGGGGCTCGAACTTGGGCACGAAGAAGACCAACGCAGCCACCATCACCACGGTGCCGAGGGTGGCCAATAGCGCCGGATAGATCAGCGCGCCCATCACCTTCGAGCGCAACTCCTCGAACCGCTCGATGAACCCGGACAGCGAACGCAGCACGTCCTCGAGGAAGGCGGCGCGTTCCCCAGCCTGGATCATCGCGGTGTGCAGCACCGGGAACACCTCGGGATATTGTTTGAGGGTGTCGGTGAGGTTCTGGCCCTCGGCCACCGACGCACGGATCTCGCGGAGCAATTCCTTCAGCGACGGATTCACCGTCGACTTGATCAGGGAATCCAGCGAACGGAGGAGCGGCACGCCGGAACCCAGCAGGTCGGCCAGCTGGGAGTACAACATGCCCAGGTCGGCGGCCTTCACCCGACGCGTCTTCGGCTTCCCGTCGGTCGTGGAGGAGTCGCCCTTGACGGAGATCGGGTAGAGCCGTTTCTCCGCGAGGAGTCGCAGGGCCGCGGGCTGCGAGTCCGCCTCGAGTGTCCCGGTGGTCTGGGCACCCGCTTCGGAAAGGGCTGTGTATGTGAACCGCGGCATCGTTCAGGAGTTTGGCTGGGAGCGTTGCCGTTGCCTAGTGCGCGGTGCAGAGCACGACCTCATCCGGGGTCGTGAACCCGTCCCGCGTCTTGAGCCAGCCGTCCTCGCGCAACAGCCGGAGTCCAGAGGGCCGGCCAGCGGCGACGATCTGATGGGAGGGAGCGCGGGCGATGATCAGCTCGGCGATGGCGTTGTTGGTCACCAGCAATTCGTACAGGCCGGTCCGGCCGCGGTAACCGGTGTTGCGGCAATTCGGGCAACCGGTGCCGCGGGCGAGCTTGGCTTCGGGCCCCAGTTCGAAATCGTGGGGAAGGTTGGCGTGGTCCGGTTGGTACCAGACCTTGCACTTCGGGCAGACGCGGCGCACGAGGCGTTGCGCCATCGCGCCAATCATGGTCGAAGCCACCAGGAAGGGTTCCACGCCCATCTCGCAGAGACGCATGGGGGCGGAGGCGGCGTCGTTGGTGTGCAGGGTGGACAGCACGAGGTGACCCGTCATGGCGGCCTGGGTGGCGGCCGAGGCCGTTTCCAGGTCGCGGATTTCGCCGATCATCACGACGTCGGGATCGTGACGCAGGATCGCGCGCAGACCCTTCTCGAAGGTCATCCCGACCTGGTGGTTCACCGGAATCTGGTTCACGCCGCCGAGGTTGTATTCGACCGGGTCCTCGACGGTAATGACCTTGAGTTCGGGACCGACGATGGCGTTGAGCGCGGCGTAAAGCGTGGTGGTCTTGCCGGAACCGGTGGGGCCGGTGACGAGGAAGATCCCGTGGGGACGATCGATCAGGCCCTTGAACACGGCGTACGTGGCGTCATCCATGCCCAGCTGCTGGAGCGTGAAGAGGACGTTCGACTTGTCGAGGAGACGCATGACCACGCCCTCGCCGAAGAGCATGGGAATGACGGAGACGCGGACGTCGACCTGCCGGCCGCCCACCTGGAACTTGATGCGTCCGTCCTGCGGGATTCGCCGCTCGGCGATGTTGAGGTTCGCGAGGATCTTGATGCGCGAAATGATGGCCGCGGAATAGCGGTGCATCTGCGGGGGCACCGGGGATTCCTGCAACACGCCGTCGATGCGGTACCGGATGGAGATGTGGTGCTCGTACGGCTCGATGTGGATGTCGGAGGCGCGCTCGGAGACCGCTTCGAGGATGATCTCGTTGACGAGCTTGATGACGGACGCCTCCTGCGCGGCCTCGAGCAGGTCTTCGCCCACCTCCAGGCCGGAGCTGGCCTCGGGGCCGTCGTCCGTTCCCGCCATCTCGTCGAGCGTGTCGCCGCCCAGGCCGAAGTGCGACTTGATGATCTTCTCGATGTCATCGCGGGGCGCGAGGACGGGCTGGATGGCGAGGCCGGTGGTGAGGCGGAGCTCGTCGAAGGAGTAGAGGTCGAAGGCGTCGGAGGTGGCGACGTTGAGCGTGCCGTTGGTCCGCGAGACCGGGATGAGGCGCTTGCGGTAGACGACCTTCGACGGGAGGGAACGGAGGGTCTCGGGATCGATGGTGATGTCCGTCAGGTCCACGACCGGCAGGTCGAGGTGTTCGGCCATGAGGGTCAGGAGCTGGCGTTCCGAGAGGACGCCGAGCTGGATCAGGGCACGGTCGAGGCGGAGGCCCTCGGCGCGTTGCAGCGCCTGGGCTTCCTCGAGTTGTTCCGCGGTCACCAGGCCGCGGCGGAGGAGGATCTGGGCAATGCTCATGGCGGACAGTCTTTCACGGGTTCACCCCAGAATCGGCAGTTTATTTATCCGCAGATGGCACCGATCGCGCAGATGGAAGGGCAGAACCGCCAGCACCCGACGCCCGTGAAAACATCCCCTTGCAGGTGAATGGTACGTCCGATCCAGGCTCCTGATCATCTGCGTCATCTGCGCCATCTGCGGTTCCAACTGCCGTTTCCAGATTCACGGTTCCGTTCCTGTTGGAGCATCCGGGCCCGCCGGGTATTCGGGCGATTTCCGGTGTTCCTTGGCCTACAGGGTGGGCTCGGCCGCGTTGAAGAGGTACTGGAGATCAT